>DYEV01000023.1 GCA_020725545.1 Desulfobacca sp.
CTTGCCGATCTGGGGAGCGGCGCTGCTTGCCGATCTGGAGAGCGGCGCTGCTTGCCGATCTGGAGAGCGGCGCTGCTTGCCGATCTGGAGATCGGCGCTACTAAGTGGCGGCGTTCGGCAAAAGATCATTTTAGAGCCGGAGGATCGGGGAAATGGCGTTGCAGCCGTGTCGGTCGTGTCAGCGGGAGGTCAGCACCGAGGCGGCCTTCTGCCCTCACTGCGGCGCGCCGCAGCCCACCAACCTGAACTGGCGGGGACCGGGGTTTGACTGGCGCTCCTCCCAGACACTCTTTGGCTACCCGTTGGTGCACATCGCCTTTGGCAAAGATGAAAAGGGCAAGTTGCGGGTGGCCAAAGGCATCATCGCCATCGGGCAATTCGGCCTGGGTGTGATCACCATTGCCCAATTTGGGGTGGGCCTGCTCTTCGGCTTCGGTCAATTCATCCTGGGCTTCACGGCCTTGGCCCAGTTTGCCGGTGCTCTCTGGTTCGGCATCGGCCAGATTGCCACTGGCTATATCGCCATCGGCCAATTTGTCTTCGCCGACATCGGCCTGGCCCAGATGGGCTTCGCCCGGGCCATCTGGACCCCTGATCATCAGGATCCGGAGGCAGTAGCTTATTTCCAGCAGCTCTGGGAGAATATCAAGCACTGGTGGTAGGCAACATGTTGCGGAGTCCAGACCTTTGCCGCAAACAGGCCTAATCTAGGCTAAACTCTTCTCTTTCCTCTTTTCCCGCCGTCCTGCCCTGACCAGCTTTAACCTTGACAATAACCTGTCAAATATATTTAAATTAAGGCAGAATCAGTGGTAAGGGGCCTCAATCTATGTTCAAAAAAATCCTGGTAGCCAATCGCGGCGAAATCGCCATCCGCATCATCCGGGCCTGCAAAGAGCTGGGTCTGAAGACGGTGAGCATCTACACGGAGCAGGACGCCAACGCCTTGCATATCTCCAAAGCGGATGAAGCAATTCTGGTGAAACCGGGGCCGATTGCCGGCTATTTGGATTATGAGCAGATCATCAGGGTGGCCCGTTGGGCCGAAGCGGATGCCATCCATCCCGGCTATGGCTTTATTTCGGAAAATTGGCGGTTTGCCCATGCCTGCGAAGAGGCTGGCATCGCCTTCGTCGGCCCGACGTCATCGGCCGTTCGGGCCATGGGGAATAAGATCAGGGCCCGGGAGGTGATGACCGAGGCCGGGGTGCCTTTAGTGCCAGGTTCCCCGGTGGTGGAAGACGAAAACGCCGCATTGGCTTGGGCGGCGCAGATCGGCTATCCGGTAATGATCAAAGCCAAGGCCGGCGGCGGCGGCAAGGGTATGCGGCTGGTCCACAGCGATGAACAACTGCGCCAGGGATTGGCCATTGCCCGGGCCGAGGCCAAAAAGGCCTTCGGGGATGAAGCGGTCTATCTGGAAAAATTCATTGTGCAGCCCAAGCACATTGAGATTCAGATTATGGCCGACAGGTACGGCCACGTCATCCACCTGGGGGAACGGGACTGTTCCATTCAGCGGCGGCATCAGAAGCTCATTGAAATTGCCCCATCGTTGGTGCTTACCCCGGAAAAGCGGGAAGCGATGGGCGAAATCGCCATCACCGCAGCCCGGCAGATCGACTATCATACCGTGGGTACCGTGGAATTTCTGGTGGACCGGGATCTGAATTTTTATTTTCTGGAAATGAACACCCGCATCCAGGTGGAGCATACCATCACGGAAATTATTACGGGCATTGATATCGTCCAGGAGCAGATCCGCCTGGCCGCGGGGGAGCCCCTGCGGTTTCGTCAGGAGGATGTGCGGTTTTGGGGCCATGCCATCCAATGCCGGATCAACGCCGAGGATCCCCGCAACAATTTTTTTCCCTCACCCGGCCGGATCACCAAATACCAATCCCCCGGGGGCATCGGCATCCGCATCGACGGCTGCGTCTTCGGCGGCTATGAGGTCCCTCCCTATTTTGATCCCTTGCTGACCAAACTCTGCGCCTGGGGCCTGACTTGGGAGGAGGCCGTCAACCGCATGGCCCGGGCTTTGGACGAATATATTATCCGGGGCATCAAAACTACCATACCTCTGTATAAGAAGCTGTTACAGGATGAAGAATTCCGCTGCGGGCGCTACACCACGGAATATATGGAGAGAAAGATCCAGGAGCTGACTTACGAAGACGTCAAGGAACCCTTTGATATCTATTATCTGGCGGCTGCCGCCCTATTTTTTGAGATGAATTATTTCTATACGGAAGGCCAAGAATGAAGCTGCCGTTTCATGTCACCGACGCCACCCTGCGGGATGGTCTGGAAGATTTTGTCCTGAAGCGGATGCATCACGAAGAAGTCAGCCGCCTGGGGACATTGCTGGACCGGGTGGGTTTTTACTCCATTGATTGTTGGGGAGGCTCAACGTTTTATAACGCTCTCACCGGCCTGTTGGAAGACCCCTGGGAACGGTTAAAACGGCTGCGTCGGGCCATCCGCCAGACGCCGCTGCAGATGGTAGTGCGGGGCCAGATGCTGGTGGGTTTCAAACCCTACCAGAAAGAGTTAGTCCGGAAATTTTTAGCCAAAGCGGCCAATTTGGGCATGGACATCTTCCGGATTTATGACCAGCTCAATGATCTGGCCAACATGCGTCCGGCCATCGTTATTGCCAAGGAACTGCGCAAGGAAGTGGAAGCCACGGTGCTCTATTCCCGCAGCCCCACCGTCACCCAGGCCGATTATCTGCGGTTGGCCGAGGATCTCATCAATGTGGGGGCGGACTGCATCTGCATCAACGATTCCTTGGGGACCATGACCCCGGAAGAAGTGGCCTCCCTGGTCACCACGTACAAGTGGAACTTTCATCAACCTTTGCGCCTGCATTTGCACGACAGCCAGAGGAAGGCTGTGGCGGCCTATCTGGTGGGCGTGCAGGCCGGGGCCGAGCGGGTGGACACCGTCATGGCCCCCCTGGTCTGGTCCGATTCGCCGCCGGCCGCGGAACAGCTGGTGGCGGCCCTGACCGGGACCTCTTTTGATCCCCAGATTGACACGGGGGCCCTCGCGGCGGTCACTGATTATCTCGAGGAATTAAAGGCTGCGCACCGCTATCAAGAACCGCCGCGGCGGAAAGCCGAAGAAACTGGAGCGGAAGGATATCTGCCCGGCTTGCTCAAGGATTATCTGCGGGAGGAACTCCGCAGCCGTCAGGCCCGGGATCGGTTGCAGGCCGCGTTCAAGGAGGCCCATCGGGTTTGGCAGGACCTGGGTTTCCCGCCCCTCAAAGGCCGCATTTTGGAGATCGTCGGGGACCAGGCGCTGGCCAATCTCTTTGCGGCCCAGCGTTATGAGAACCTCACCGACGACATGCAGGACCTGATCAGGGGGCGGTATGGCAGCCTCTATTCCATCGCTGATGAGACCCTGCGCCACCTTGCCCTGATGCTGCGGGAGAGGGAGCGCAGCCATCCTTGGGAGGGCCGTCTCCGGCAGCCACCGGGCATCACCCAGGAGGAAGATATCCTCACCTACTCCCTATTTCCCGATGAAGCGGCCTATTTCTTTCAGCAGCGGGACAAGAAACCGGCGGCTCCCCCGACTGCCAAGCCCGCGGCGCCCAAAACCCCCACGGCCCCGGCCACCCGCCTGACCCAAGCCATGCCCCGGGGACTCAGTCTGACCCTCAAGGGTGAAGAAGTGGGGGCCCGTCTGGAGGCCATCGGCCCCTTGCGCGGCAATAAACAGACGCTGTTTATAAATATTGGCGATATGACCGAAGAGATTGAGGTGACCTTCCTCGCCAGCGGCGATGCCAAACCCGAATACCTGATCACCCTGCATGGCGAAACCCATCGCCTCAAGATCAAGAAAGTCTTTCCCAAAGAAGAGGAATATACCCCCATTTTTCTAGAGATTGACGACAAAATGGAAGAGTTCCTCATCAAACATCTGCACATCGATTAAAGCCCGGGGCTCTGCTCCCGGGGTTTTGTGGAGACTGCCATGCAGATCCGCCCCCGCACCCTCCCTGTCGGTTGGTACCCCGGCTCGGCCCGGGAGTGCCAGAATGAATTGGCCGCCTTTGTGGCCGGCGTCAAGCCGTTGCCGGCCGGGACCGTCGCCTACGGCGGCGTTATCCCTCACGCCGGTTGGTACTTCTCCGGCCGTCTGGCGGCGCGCGTCTTTTTTCTGGCCGCCCAGACCAAACAACCTCAGGTGGTCTGCATCTTTGGCGGGCATTTGGGGAGCAATTCACCCCCCCTATTGGTGGAGGAGGCCGCCTGGGAGACGCCGCTGGGGACCGTCACCCTGGCCACGGAGATGTACGAACCCCTGAAAAGCAAAATCCCTTGCGCGCCCGAATACCCCGGGGACAACACCATAGAAATTCAACTTCCCATGGTGAAGTATTTCTTCCCCCAGGCCAAAGTCTTGGCGGTGCGGGCGCCCCACTCCCAAAAGGCCCTGGACCTGGGCAAGGCGGTGGCTCAAACGGCCCAGGAACTGAATCTGTCGCTCCTGGCCTTCGGTTCCTCGGACCTGACCCACTACGGCCCCAATTATGGCTGGGCCCCCCACGGCTATGGCGACAAGGCGGTGCAATGGGTCAAGGAGGTAAATGACAAGACCTATGTGGACCGGGCCCTGCGGCTGGACGCCAACGGCGTCCTCCAAGCCGCGGCCAGGGACCAGAGCTCCTGCAGCGCCGGCGCCACGGCCGCAGCCATCAGCGCGGCCCAGACCCAGGGGGCCGGCAAAGCCACGTTGGTGGATTACTACACCAGCTATGACATCAGGCCGGACCATAGTTTTGTGGGTTATGCCGGGATCTTATTTTTAAAATAGAGATAATTGCGGTCTGGTGCGGACAGAGAGAAGGCGAGAAGCGAACGTGCTTCTCGCCTTGCTGTTTCGCCGGGCGGCCCCACTGGCATTATCCTTAGACACCGTTTTCCCGTGCTATCTGGCCTTTTGGCGCAGCCAATTCCCCCCATCGGGGTGGGCTCGCCCTTGCCCGCAAAATAGGAGGGAGAGGCAGACGGACTATCTTCTCTGATGAAAATAATTATATTTTTAACCACCTCACCCAATTCCTCTCCCCCTATCCTGTGCCCTGACCGGAGAGATGGCTGGCAATGTGCGCGGACAGGGGGAACACTCCATTTCAGAGAGCTCAAGCCGGTGCCGTCCAAGCCGGGCGCAGCCTCCGGCCTGGGGCCCGGCGGTCCGGACCAATCAGGCTCCCCGGGAGGACAGGAATAATCCTGGTGAGCATTTAACTAACCTAATCCCTTTGGATGGTGGCCAAAAGAGACAGCCAGCAGTCCTGCTGTCTGGGGTTGCCGCGGCCGCTTGTTTTGGCAAAAAGCCGTTGACCACTGCGAGTATTCTTGGTAATCTGCTAAGATTGCAATGTCGACTTGCCATCTTCTCGGAAAGGACCGGCTGGATGTTTTCATTCGGATGGTTTTCCAGCGGCCGGGGCCAGGGTTCCATTGCCCTGTTGACCACCGCGCACCAAAAAATGACGGAGGGCTTTATCCCGGGGCGCATCGCCTATGTCTTCTGTGACCGGGAGCCGGGCGAGACCCCGGCGGCGGACCGGTTCCACGCCGTGGTCCATTCCTTGGGCCTGCCCTTAATCACCCTATCCTCCCGGCCCTTGCGGGAGGCCATCCGGCGGCGGGATAACGATATGGAGGTGCGGCGGCGGGATTTTGACGCCCAGGTGTTGGCCAAGCTGGCCGCCTACAATACCCAGGTAGTGGTGTTGGCCGGCTATATGTTGGTCTTGAGTCCCCTGCTTTGCGAGCATCTCCTCTGTTTGAATCTGCACCCGGCCGTGCCTGGCGGACCCAAGGGCACCTGGCGGCAGGTGATGTGGCAGCTCATGGAGACCGAGGCCGCGGAGGCCGGGGCCATGCTGCACCTGGCCACGCCGGCTCTGGATGAAGGACCGCCGGTGACCTATTGCCATTTTTCCCTGCGAGGTCCGGACTTTGACCCACTCTGGCAGGCTTATCGGGAAAAACGGCGGCGCCTCAGCCAGGCCGACATCAAAGACCAGGAAGGGGATCAGGAGCCTTTATTTGCCCGCATCCGGGCCGAAGAACTGCGCCGGGAATTCCCTCTGATCTTAGTGACCTTAAGAGATTTGGCCACCGGGACCCTGGTGCTGACCCCGGCCGGTGTCAAGCAGGGCGACCGTCTGATTCCGGGTGGGTTCGATATCAGCGCGGCGGTGGAGGCCTATGTCCAGGGGGAGCTGTGAGTGGGCGGCTGCCGGCCAGCTGGGGCCATGCAGCCGAACGGCTTGTGCCAAAAGTGCTTTGAGGAGAGCGGACCAGGGGACGCTGCCCCTCCCCTCCAACCCCTCCCCCAACCCCAACGCAGCTTTTTGGCCACGCCAAAAGGCTGGAAAAGGGATTTTCACCCACTGAAACAGGATGAAGAGCGATTTTCAGAAGCCTGCTGTCATCTTGACGGTTGCTCTGGATGGTACCGGGGAGATGATATAGTGATGGCGGGAGTTAAAACCGGAGCCAATACCTTGGCTGAGTTGACGGGCCTTTTGGCGCAAGCCGGGGTCGACGGCTGGCAGGTGCGGCGGCTGCGGCAGGTAAGCGAACAGCTTTATCTAAACTTTGACCAAGTGGAGTCGCTCCGTCGGGTGGAAACCGAAACCTGCCACGTCACCATTTATCTCCAGGTGGCCAAGGATGACCGCACTTGGCTGGGGGAATCCAGTTTTACGCTGAATCCGGGCGATGACGCGGCCGCGGAGGTGGATCAGGCCAAAGAGCGGGCGGTCCTGGCTTTAAACCCCGTCTTTGCGTTGCCGGGACCGGGGCAGCGGTATCAATCCCTGAAATTAGTGGATAGCGACTTACGGGACCAGCCCCGCCAGGTCCTGTGGCAGGTGCGCCATGATCTGGAGCTGGCCATGGCAGGGGCCGAGCCGGTGGCATTGGCCTCTACGGAAATTTTTTGCCATTATCGGGAGATAGAACTTGCCAACCACACAGGTCTCCACGGTGGCTATGCCGAAACGGAGTTGGAGGTCCACTTTGTGCTGTTGGCCGCCGTGGCGGGTGAGGAGGCGGAAAGCCTCGGCGTGCGGCGGGCCAGGTTCAGGCGGGACCTGCAGATCAGCGACGTTCTAGCCCGTTATCGCCGTTATGCCATGGACAACGCCCGGGCCGAACTGCCGCCCAGCGGCAGCTATCCCGTAATTTTTGGCGAGGAGGCCTTAGATACTATCTTTCACCACCTCGTGGCCCAGGCCGGCGGCGAAGCGGCCTTTCAAGGGTGGTCCCGCCTGCAGGCGGGCAAACCGGTGATTCCTCAGCCCCGGCGGGACCTGCTGACCTTGACCAGCGACCCCTGGCTGCCCGGCGGGCTGGCTTCCCGACCTTTTGACCAACAGGGGCTAGCTTTGCGGCCCTTAACGTTTATACGCGACAATATCTTTCAACAGCCCCTGGCCGATTGCCGCTATGCCGCTTATCTTGGGGCAGAACCGACCGGAGGTCTCACCAACCTGCAGGTGGCCCCGGGGCGGGCCACCTTGGCAGAGATGTTGGCCGCAGAACCGGTGCTGCACCTGTTGCGCTTCTCCACCCTGGAGCCCAATCCGGTCACCGGCGCCCTCTCCGGGGAAATTCGCACCGGCTACCTGCACCAACACGGCCGGGTCGTGCCCCTGAAAGGCGGCTCGGTCAGCGGCAATCTGGAAGAGGCCTTCCGCTTCTTAACCCTCTCCCGGGAAACGGAACAGCGGGAGGCGTATCTGGGACCGCTGGGTCTGCGTCTGGAGGGCATGAGCATTGCAGGTGCCTAAATGGCCACCGCGCCTCGGGCGCGGCAGCTGGCAGATAAGCATCCTCTTGGTTTTCCTGGTAGGAACGGCCATGGCAGCAGCCACCTTGGAGCAGGCCGACCGGCTGCTGGTTGACCCCCAGGTCACCAAGGACAAGGCCCTCCAAGCCTTAAGCATCTATGAGAGCCTGTTGCCGGCAGCCGGGGCGGAGCGGTTGCCGGTGCTGGCGCGTCTGGCCCGAGCCGGATTTTTTCTGGGCGACCTGGCGGACGGCGGACAACGGCGGCTGTATTATGAACAGGGCCGTCACTATGCCGAAACCATAATACGGGAATTTCCCGACCGGGTGGAAGGTCATTATTGGCTGGGCCTGAACCTGGCCGGCCTGGCCGACGTCAACCGCATGCAGGGTATGCGGCTGCTTCCCAAGATTATGGCGGCTCTGGAGCGGGCCGCGGCCATCGATCCCGCCTATGATCAGGCCGGGGCCTACCGGGTCCTGGGCCGCATCTATTACGAGGCGCCGGGCAGACCCTTCTCGGTTGGCGATATCTCCAAATCTGTGGCGTTGTTAGAAAAGGCCAGCCAATTGGCCCCCGGCAATTCCACCAATTACCTGTATCTGGGGGAAGCCCTCTTAAAAGCCGGACGACGGGAACAGGCCCAGGCCGAACTCCAAAAAGTTCTCACGGCCTCGCAAAATGCCGACGGTCCCCGGGGTCTGGAAGCGGATCGGCGCAAGGCCAAGGAGATCCTGGCCCAATGGTGACAGTAAGACCAAACGGCAGGCTTGGCAGGCTGTAAAAACCAGGGGCATTCTGCCAACGTTACAACCCAACCAAAAGATTCAAGCTTTTAAAACGTGCAACCGACACTTAAGAAAATACCCTTTTGAGGTTCGAGAAAATGCCCAATCGGCCGATCTGCCTTCAAGGGGAAGAGGGAAAGAAGTTATGACCTTCATGAGATGGCTATTATGGGCAAGGCTTATACAGGAACGAGTGGACTAGATTCAGAGCGCCGACCTCCAGGTCGGCAGCCGGACGTCCAGGTCAGGAAAATTCATTAACCCCTCCCTTAACCACAGAGGTCCAGATGTTTGCGTTGGCACATTTCCTCAAGGCCCTGGCCCAGGTCATTGATATTGTTCTGAGTATTTATATGTGGCTGATCATCGGCCGGGCCCTTCTTTCCTGGGTCAGTCCCGACCCCTACAACCCTATTGTCCGCTTTTTATATAATGTTACGGAACCGGTCCTGGGGTTCTTTCGGCGCCTCCTGCCGCTGCAGTTCGGCGGTTTGGACCTGACGCCCTTGGCAGTGCTGTTGGTCATCGTCTTTTTGCAGAAATTCCTGGTGGCAACCCTTCTTGATTTAGCCTTCCGGATCGGTATGGGGGGCTGAGAGGTCGTATGGAGCAGATGGACAACCTTACTCCGGCAGAAATCCGTCAGAAGCAATTTACCATCGTGCGCAAAGGCTATGACCCCGCAGAAGTCAAGGCCTTTTTGGAGCAGCTGGCCGAGGCGCTGGCCGCCAGCAAACAGGAGAATGACACCCTTCGGGCAGACCTGGAAAGGCAGCAGGGGGAGTTGCAGGAATTTAAGAAACGGGAACAGCTTCTGAAAGATACCCTGATCAACGCCCAGCAGGTCATCGAGGCCATGAAGGCCAACGCCCAGAAGGAAGCGGAGTTGCTCATTCATGAGGCCGAGATCAAGGCGGAAAAACTCTTGCAGGAAGCCTTTGCCCGGCAGGGGAAGGTGCGCACCGACATCGACGAACTGAAAAGGCTCAAAGTAACCCTGGCGGCCCAGGTACGGGGGATCCTGGAAACCCATCAACGCCTATTGGCGGAAATCGAGGCCGCGGAGTAAAGGGGCAGGATGACGGCTTGGCTGCAGGTAACCTGCACCGGTTGGCTCCTTAAGGTACAGGTCTCGCCGGGCGCAGCCCAGAATCAGATCGTCGGGCCGCACGGCGATCGACTGAAGATCCGCATTGCCGCGGCGCCGGCCAAAGGCGCGGCCAATAAGACCTTGCTGGAGTTCCTGGCCCAGCGTCTGGGGATTGCCAAACAACACCTGCGCCTGAAGAGCGGCGCCGGCGACCGCCTGAAGGTGGTGGAGATCGACGGTTTGGAGCCCGAACTCCGGGCTCGACTGCAGGACCTGGCAACGCCGGGGTAAGCCTGGCACTTTTAACCCCAGCACGGTCCTGTGGTTACGCCCCAAAGCAAGAAAGAGGAGAGCTTTGCAACAGCCGGTTAGATCCGGAGACCATGGCAACTTTAAGAAACTTGCAAGCGGTTGTCTTTTGGTCCCGATCTTGACAAAGGGCTAATTGTGTTCAATATTTCCTGTATGCAGTGCAGGGCTTTTGGCAGCCACGGGCACGGAGCAAGTGGAACACCAAATCGCTAAAAGCAGGGGGCCTTGGTTTTATGGGGGAGAATGTTGACTATTATCAAGTCCTGGGAATTGCTCGGGATGCTGATCCGGAGGAGATAAAAAAAGCGTATCGCCGTTTGGCTCTAAAATATCACCCTGACAGAAATCCGGGCGATAAAACGGCCGAGGACCAATTCAAGGCTGCGGCCGAAGCCTACGAGGTTTTGCGTGATCCCCAAAAACGCCTGCTCTACGATCAGTTTGGCCATGCGGGCTTGGCGGGAACGGGCTTCAACCATTTTTCTACCTTTGACTCGATTTTCAGCAGTTTCAGTGACATCTTCAATGATTTTTTCGGTTTCAGCAACACTGCCCAAACCCGCCCCCGCCACCAGCCTGGAAGAGACCTTTATTATCAATTAGAAATAAAATTTCAGGACGCAGTCTTCGGTCTGGAGACCGGTATCGACATCTCCAAAGCCGTCCCTTGTCAGGAGTGTCAAGGCAGCGGCCGCCGGGATGGCGGCCAGGGGGTGCGGGCCTGTTCCTGCTGTCAGGGTTATGGCACCATTACCCGGCTGGAGGGATTTTTCCGCATCAATACCACCTGTCCCCATTGTGGCGGCACCGGCCGCGACGTGGGCGAGCCCTGCCTGGCCTGCGACGGTCGGGGGCTGGCGCGCCAGCAGAAACGGGTTACCCTGAAAATTCCGGCGGGGGTAGATGACGGCACGCGGCTGCGGCTGCGGGGCGAGGGCGACGCCGGTCTGGGCGGCGGCCCGCCCGGCGATCTCTACGTCGACCTAAAAGTAGCGCAACATCCCCTATTTCAACGGGAGGAGAACAACCTGATCTATCGGGCCCAGTTATCCTTCGTGGACGCGGCCCTGGGGACGGAAGTGGAGATCCCGACCCTCACCGGGTCGGTGCCCTTGGTCATCCCGGCGGGGACCCAACCGGGCGCCCGGTTTACCATCTATGGCGAAGGGGTGCCCATTCTCCGGGGCAACGGCCGGGGCAATCTCATCGTCGAACTGGACTTGCGGACCCCCACCAACCTGACGCCGCGCCAGGAGGAGCTGTTGCGCAAATTTTTAGCCACCAACCGCCCCGGCAAAGGCAAATCCTCCCGTCGCCAGGCAGCTGCCACCAAGGCCGTGGCCTGACCAGCTGCACCAAGCCAACGGCAGTCAGAGTGCAGCCCAGGCTTCTTTACCGCAAGCCGGCTTCCTCGAGTTTTTTAATCTGATCCCGCAAGCTGGCAGCCCGCTCAAAATCCAACTTTTTGGCGGCAGCCTGCATCTCTTTTTTTAACTTGGCAATCTGACGGGGAATATCCTGGGGCAGGAGATACGGCACTGTTTCTTCGGCGGCCATGGGGACGGTGACGTAGTCTTTCTCATACACCGAGGCCAGGATGTCCTGGATGCCCTTTTGAATGGACGTCGGCGTAATCCCATGGCGGCGGTTATAGGCCTGTTGCCGGCGGCGCCGGCGATTGGTTTCTTGGATGGCCTGCTGCATAGATGGGGTGACGGTGTCGGCATAGAGGATCACCTCGCCATGGACGTTGCGGGCCGCCCGGCCACACGTCTGGATAAGCGAACGTTCGGAGCGCAGAAAGCCTTCTTTATCGGCATCCAAAATGGCCACCAAGGATACCTCGGGTAGGTCCAAGCCCTCCCGCAAGAGATTGATGCCGATTAATACCTCAAACACGCCCAGGCGCAGATCCCGCAAGATCTCCATCCTCTCCAAGGTGGTAATGTCGGAGTGGAGATAGCGCACCTTGAGTCCCAGCGTGTTGAAGTATTCGGTCAGGTCCTCGGCCAGACGTTTGGTCAGGGTGGTCACCAAGACCCTTTCCCGCCGGGCCAGACGAGCTCTGATTGCGCCCAGGAGATCATCCACCTGGTTGGTCGCGGGTTTGACGGTAATTTTGGGGTCCATGAGGCCGGTGGGCCGGACGATCTGCTCCACCACCCGGCCGGCCGCCTGTTCCAGTTCATAAGGGCCAGGGGTGGCCGAGACATAAATGAGCTGCTGCACCCGACCGGAAAATTCCTGGAAATTCAACGGTCGGTTGTCCAGGGCCGAGGGCAGTCGAAAGCCATACTCCACCAGGGTTTCTTTGCGGGAGCGGTCGCCGTTGTACATGCCCCGGAGTTGGGGGATGGTGATATGACTTTCATCAATGACCACCAGCGACCGACGGGGCAGATAATCCAGGAGGGTGGGAGGTGGTTCCCCCGGTTGGCGGCCGGTGAGATGCCGAGAATAGTTCTCGATGCCGTGGCAGAATCCCACTTCCCGCAGCATCTCCAGATCAAAACGGGTCCGTTCCCAGAGACGTTGGGCCTCCAAGAGCTTCCCCTGGGTCTTGAACCAGGCAACCCGCGCCTGCAACTCCGCCTCAATGGCCAGAAGTGCCCGCTCCCGCTGCGACTCAGGGGTGACATAGTGGCTGGCCGGATAAATGGCGATTTTTTCCAGCGAACGCCGGCTTTGGCGCCGCAGCGGGTCGATCTCCTGGATGGATTCCACCTGATCTCCCCAGAAATGAACGGCGATGGCCCGATCCTCCTCGTACGCCGGAAAGATCTCCAGCCGATCTCCCCGGACCCGGAAGGTCCCCCGGTGAAAATCCACATCATTGCGTTCGTAGAGAATCTCCACTAATTTGGCCAGCACCTCCTCCCGGCCCTTGGTCATGCCGGTCTCCAGATAAAGGAGCATGCCCTGATAGGCCTCCGGCGACCCCAGACCATAAATGCAGGAGACGCTGGCTACAATGATCACATCATTGCGGTCCAAAAGGGAGCGGGTGGCGGAGTGACGCAGGCGATCAATGGCCTCGTTGATGGCGGAGTCTTTCTCAATATAAAGATCGCTTTGGGGGATATAAGCTTCCGGCTGATAATAATCGTAGTAGCTGACAAAATACTCAACCGCATTGTGGGGGAAAAACTCTTTGAATTCCCCATACAACTGGGCCGCCAGGGTCTTGTTGGGGGCTAGCACGAGGGTGGGCAGATTGACTTGTGCAATAACGTTGGCAATGGTAAAGGTCTTGCCAGAGCCAGTCACCCCCAGGAGGACCTGGTGTGGGGCACCGGCCTTGACCCCGGCCACCAACTGGCTTATGGCCTGGGGCTGATCACCACTGGGGGCAAAGGGCACGACCAATTGAAAGTTCTCAGCCATACTATTAGATTATGTCTTTTGAGACTTATCTGCAAGAGAATTCCGAGTCAAGGGGCAGGAGAAGCTTGCGGTCTCAGAACCTGGACTTAGACGTGCCGCCCTCAAGCCCTCTCATCTTGAGAAAGCCTGTCAAGATGGTGCCATTTGCCCCTCAAAAGGGGAAAAATTCCCCATGCAACCGAGACCGGTCGGGGTTGCCTGGGTCTGGGCAAGGTCCCGGCCGAGATAAGGTGCCGAGTCGGGGTTGGCTGCCGGCAGGTTCTCCAGTTACCGGACAGGCTTAAAAAAGCCGACCGGGTGCTGCTTGCCCAAGACAAAAGGCTTGAAAATAATATTAAAAATCAAAAGAGAGGAAAATCCACACAGGTTTCTCATAACCGGTGCGTAGATTAAACGGCATGAGAGGACGCCAGGGGGTCAGCAAGCGGCATATAATTTGCATTAAATATTGTGAAAAGTCCAACGAACAAGAAAGGAGGAGTGGACTATGCCTATGTATGAATACAAATGTATCCAGTGCCAGGCCGAAGATGAACGACTGGGCGGCTTGGACGATGACACCGCCTTATGCTTGGAATGCGGCAATCTCATGCTGCGCCTGAACGACGATGCCTTTCGGCCCTATTTTGAACAGCCCGAAGAGGAGCGCACTGCCCAGGAACAAAAAGTGGCCTGAGAGAACTTCCTGTAAGAAAGAATGATATTTTTTGACGCTCAAGTCAAAATGTTGACGGAGTGGTGAGTTTTTTGTAATTTGGAGGAAGTTGTTCGCTTCCGGCAGAAGAGCAATTTTATCCTTCCCTCCCGCAGCACCTGTTATCTCCTTAGGTCCCGGTTTGACCGCGGGGAGAAATTATCCCCCGGTGCGCCGCGCCTAGCGCCGTTTTAGGCATAGAGGAGCGGTTCGCTCCCCGATTTGCGGCGGACAATTTCGCCCAGGATGTAGGCGGTCTCTTGCAAGGCCGCCAAACGCTGCAAAACGTCCTGGACGTATTCTTCCCCCACGACGATGACCATGCCGATGCCATTGTTGAAGACCCGCCACATCTCTGCCTCAGGGATATCGCCTTTTTCCTGTAAAAACGAGAAGATCGGTGGAGGCGACCACTGCCGCCGGTGGATCACTGCCTGACAGGATTGGGGCAGGATACGGGGCAGGTTTTCGGTCAAGCCGCCGCCGGTGATATGGGCCAGGCCGGCCAACGGGAAGTCCCTGACCAGATTGAGGATGGCATCCACATAAATCCGGGTCGGCTGCAGGAGTTCCTCACCCAAGGTGCGGCCCAGGAGAGGCTGATACTCTTCCAGGGAAAGACCGTGCTGCTCCAGAAGGACCTTGCGCACCAGAGAGAAACCGTTGGCGTGCAGACCGCTGGAGGCGATGCCGATGAGCCGATCCCCCACGGCGATCTCGGAGCCATCGATAATCCGGTTCCTTTCCACCACCCCGACGATAAACCCGGCCAAGTCGTAATCATCGGTTTGATACATCCCGGGCATTTCTGCGGTCTCGCCGCCGATCAGGGCACAGCGGGCCTGCAGGCAGCCGGTGCTGATTCCCTTTATAATCTGGGTGGCCACCTCCTGACGCAGCCGCCCCATGGCCAGATAGTCCAGAAAAAAGAGGGGTGTAGCCCCATGGACAATAATATCATTGGCACACATGGCCACCAGGTCGATGCCGATGGTGTCATGCTTGTTCATGGCCACGGCGATTTTTATCTTGGTGCCCACCCCGTCCGTAGAGGAGACCAGGACCGGATCGGTATACTTATGGACATTGAGGTGGAAAAAAGCGCCAAAACCGCCGATTTCTCCCAAGACGCCACTGCGAAAAGTAGTTTTCGCCAGGGACCGGATATTTTGCAGAAGCGACGTGGCTTCAGCAATATCAACCCCGGCATCGCGATAGGTCACCGCCATATTGATTCTTTCCCCCCAATAATTACTGTCCCTGCCTACACCTCGGCTGCCATCAGGTGGTGCCAACCTCTGGTAAGGGCATTACAGACCGGCACGGCCGCGCCAAAAGCGTTGGATGGCAGAACCGTGGCATTTCGGGCAGGTGCGCGTGGTTGCGGCCGCCTCCGTCGCGTCGTCCCAGGTATACTGGCACTGCTGGCAGATGAAACGGGGCTGGGCCACCTGATAATCTCCCCCTTCGATTTTGATGGCCTTCCCATAAACCAGGGCCTCGGCGATGGCTTTGTGGGCCTTGGCTAACATCCGGGTGACGGTGGGCCGGGAGACGTTCATCTCCTGGGCCACATCTTCCTGATTCAAACCGAGATAATCTGACAGCCGTAAGGCCTCCAGTTCATCTACACTGATGATCACCTGCTCCAAGCCCCGCATGGGTATGCCTTGCGGCTTAAAGAACGTCACCCCCGGTTCTGAGGCAACCCAGCGGCATTTTCGCGGACGCGCCATGAATAGAAAATAACCCCTTGCTCTATTTTGATTTTTAAAAATACCATAATTTTTGATAAATATCTAATATTATTTCTTTGCTTGGTTGGGTGGCTGATTTCTCGGCCAATATTTGCCGTTCGGCCGAAGTCACCGCCCGGCCGCCGGCGCCAGACCTTTCGGGCCGCGGCCCGAGATGGGAAAAACTTGCAAAAGGTTATATGCTTATGGACATGCAGAGGTATGAACAGCAGGTGGCTGAGGCTACGGCCTGGGTGCAGAGGCAATTGCGCCAGCCGCCGCAGTGCGCCATTATTTTAGGGACTGGCGCTGGCGGCTTGGCCGCCTATCTGGAAAACTCGGTCGCCATCCCCTACCACACCATCCCCCATTTCCCCCAGGCCTCCGCTCCCGGCCATGTTGGCCAGTTGCGGCTCGGCAGCCTGGCCGGACGGTCGGTGCTCCTATTTCAGGGACGGTTTCACGCTTATGAAGGGCATGATCTCCGTCAGGTAACCTTTCCAGTCCGCTTGGCGGCCGCTTTGGGAATCAACATCCTCATCCTGACCAACGCCGCCGGCGGTTTGCGTCCCACCTTCCGGGCCGGCGATCTCATGGTCATCCGGGATCAGATCAATTTGCTGGGGGATAATCCCTTGGTCGGGCCCAATATCGAGACTTGGGGTCCCCGGTTCCCTGACATGAGCCGAGTCTACGACCGGGAGCTGGCCGATTTGGCCGTGGCCACCGCCCTGCAGTCAGGCCTGCGGCTCCAGGAAGGGGTGTATGTGGGGGTGCGAGGCCCCAGTCTGGAGACGCCGGCAGAAACCAGGATGCTGCGGTTCTTGGGAGCCGATGCCGTGGGCATGTCCACGGTCGCGGAAGCCATTGTCGGGGTCCATGCCGGCCTGCGGCTGTTGGGGATTTCGGTCATCAGCAATGTCAATCTTCCTGATGCCATGCAGCCCGTATCCATCGCCGACATCATTGCCGTGGTCCAGCAGGCCGAGGAATCTTTGGCCCGGCTTCTGCAGGGAGTGGTAGCTAATCTGCCCACCGCAACCTGACCGGTGATCGGTTGCCCGTTTCCCATTTATTAGCATTGCCAAGCCTCGGCTTGATTGATTTATCCAACAAGGAGAAATGTATGGAAAAAGTATTCCCCGCTGGCAGCCGGGAGGCCATCTTGGGGTTTCATCTGGCAGATCGGCTGAAGGCCGAATTGCAGGTGGCTTCCAGCCTGTTGCAGAGTCTCCGGGAGATGACCGGCCCCGAAGAATTGGGGGCCCGCCGCCTCTATATGGAATTTTTGCGGTCCTTGGATCAGGATATGACTCTGTGCCAATCCATCATCAGCGAGTCGGAGATGGTACGGCTGAAAACGGTCTTCACCGGACTGCGCGGCCTGGTGGCCGAAGGGCAGTTGGCCGATATCCAAACAAACCTGACCTGGATGATTACCATCATGACTACCTATGCCCAACGGGCTATGGAGTATTTGCTTAAAGAAAAACTGCTCTAATCTGGTACCTTTGAGGCGAGAAATCAATATGCAAACCCTGTGGGGACAGCTGTTCATGGTGGGCCTGCCCGGCCCGGAAATGGATGAGACGGCCCGTTGGCTCATCCAGGATCTGCAGGTGGGCGGCATCATTTTGTTTCAACGCAATATCATCGAGCCGACCCAGGTCGCGGCCCTGGTGCGCGCCTGCCAGGAAGCGGCCCTGGCGGCCAGCGGCTTCCCCCTGTGGGTGGCCGTGGATCAGGAAGGCGGCCCGGTGCAACGGCTCCGCCAACCCTTTCCGGAGATGCCGTCGGCCCATTATTATGGCTCCAGGGGCGACCGGGCGGCAGTGAGGACTGCGGCCCAACAGGTGGGTGGGGCTCTGCGGTCTTTGGGGATCACCATGAATCTCGCCCCGGTGCTGGATGTGCCCCGGGCGGCGGCTTGCCCCCTCTGGGAACGGTCCTATAGTTCCGACCCAGAGGAGGTGGCTGCCTTCGGTCTGGCCGCCATGGAGGGCTACCTGGCCGGCGGCGTCCTGCCAGTCGCCAAACATTTTCCCGGCTTGGGCGCCACTCATTTGGATTCCCATCTGGACCTGCCCACCGCGGCGGCCGGAGAGGAGGAGCGGGGGAGGGATCTTTTGCCCTTCCGGCGGGCCGTGGCGGTTGGCGTCCCCGGTGTCATGGTGGCCCATGTGGTGGTGCCGGAGTGGGATACCCTGCCCGCCTCCTTGTCGCCGGTGGCCGTCTCCCAGGTTCTGCGGCAACGCCTGGGCTTCAGCGGCCTGGCCTTTACCGATGATTTGGAAATGGGAGCGATCCGCAAGCACTATCCCATAGCGAAGGCGGCCACTCTGGCTGCCGCGGCGGGGCACGATGTCCTGTTGATCTGCGAACAGGCCCAGCACGTTGAAGAATCCCTGGCCGCTTTGTCACAGGCACCTTTTCTTCAAGAGGTGCTGCCTCGGACCCGCAACCGGGTGCTGACCTTTAAACGCCTTTTTATGGCCGGCCAGGGTGTCAGGCTCTGAAGCAGGGTCGGCTGCTGGCACCGCTGCCGCAACAGGGTCCGCCTTGCCCACAATTGGCTCCCAAGCTGAGGAAAGAGGGGAGTCTCGAGTTTCTGTGCGGTTTAAGATTGCCAGACTGCCTTGCTGGGGGGTGGTTCTCGGGAACAAGCGCCTTTCGTTTCCGGATCCAGAGGCCCTTGAAATCCTGGCATTAGACCGGCTGGACCAGTTCGGCGCTGTACAGAAAGGCCCCATCCCGCCGGAGCAGTCGGCCGGCCTTTTTTTCGAGAATCCAGCCGCTGTCTTTTTTGCCGCCAAAGGGCAGTCGCAGAGGCGTAAAGGTAAAATCGGGGTTGAGGTAAACCATGCCAAAGGCCTGACGCAAAAGGTCGAGGTGGTCGAGCGGCGCCGATCCGAAGAGAGAAACCGCGAAGGGATAGCGGGTCCGCACCGCCCGGGTCACGGCCTCGGTGACATCCTTGACTTTTATCAGGGCCAAAAAGGGCCCAAACATCTCCAGATCAGGGACAGCCGCCACTTCGCAGATTATGGGGCGGATATACTCCCCCGAAAAATCCGGGGCCGCTACATAATGGGGCTGCTCCAGGCGGGCTAGAGCGGTCTGCAGCAATTGGCGGGTGCGCTGGACCTTGACGGGGCCAATCCAGACCTCCGGATCCTGAGGGTCCCCCACCTTGATCTCGGGGAGCAGGTCCAGGAGGGCTTCCTTGACCCTCGTGTAGATGGGGGCGGCGATATAAGCTTTTTTCAGGGTAGTGCAGTATTGGCCGCCGTTGATAAAGGCACGCCGCAGCAGAAACGTGGCTGCCGCCTCCACCGGACTGTCTGCCGCCAGGATGGCCGCTGGCATGCCGCTGGGTCCGGCAAAAAAGAGTTTGGCCACATTCCCGGCCCGGGCAGCATACAGGCGCCCCACCTCCCCGCCGCCGGAGATAAACAAGACCTGGACACGCGGATCGGCCACACAGGCCGCACCAAAGGCCCGGTTGTCCAAAGTCAGATTGGGCTGCAGCTGCGACCAGGGGGAGACGAGGTCGGCCAGCAAGGCGGCGGTACGCGGAGTTTGGGAAGAAAAGCTGAACCGGAAGGTATTGCCCCCCAACACCGCGGCGCCGCCCACCCGGGCCAACATCACCGGCGCCGCATCATACGGAAAAATGGCCGCCACGGTGCCATACGGTTTTTTCCCTAAGACATGGGACACTTCTTCCTGCATGGTCTGCAGATGCGCCACCGCCAGGCGGATTTCCATGGCCGCCACGCGGCACGGCGTACCGATATCTGCGCCGGCTGCGGCCACCAGCTCCCTCTCCTGGGCCCCCAAGGCAGCCCCCAAAGAGGCCAACAGTTCCAGGCGGGCGGCCAATTCCGGCGGTATGCTTTTGTCTTTGGTTGTTTCCGGCGCCTCGCTTGACTCAGGATGGGCCATTTTCCTCCTCCCGCCGCTTTTGAATTTTACCGCAGTTTACTATACAATAAAAAGGCATGGCAAGCCGGACAATAGTGACGGAAAAGTGGGCAGTATTGGTGGTCCTCTGGGGCAGCGGCGCGGTGACGTTCGGCCTCGGGATTTTGTTGGCCCGGATAAACGGCTATCCGCTGCAGCCCTGGCGCAGTGGCGGGCTGGCGCTGCTCCAGGCCGCAATCCAGGCCGCAGTACTTTGGCGGTTGACCTGGGGCCGGGAAGTATGGGGTGGCCTGGCCTTGGGCCTGCTGCCCCTCTATCTGGGGTTTTTCGGGCAGAGCGGCCATTGGGTCAGCGAGGTCTGGATACTGGGCCTGCTGCTCAGTCTGGCGGCCGGCAACGCCCTGCTGGCCTACCGCTGGCACCAAGAATGGCAGCAGCTGACTGCGACGCCGACCGCGCCACCGCCCGGCGGCGCCCCGCGAGCCCTGGTTTTCACTCTGATCAACATCGTCCTCCTCACCGGACTGGTGTTCATCTGGTATTTTCCGGCTAACCCGCTGCCGGGCCGGGATGGCGCCTGGTTGGTGGCCCTGGCGGCTGTGGGCAACCAGGAGCTCATCAAGCGCAAATACTACACTTCCCCCCGGGGCAGCCTCATCTTGGCCTGGAGCGCGGCCGGTTTCCATCTGCTCCTGACCGCCTGGCTGCTCCTGGTTTTTAGCTGGCGGGCCAGCGCTTAGGCGGGATTCCCCACAAACCGCCTATGGTTATGACTAGGTATAGTCAGAAAATACAGTTCATAGTTCGCAGTGGTCAGTTGTCAGAAAATATCTGTAATGGGGCGGGCCTCCGTGCCCGCCCCATGGTTGGTAGCTTGTAGGGGCGGACCCGCATGACCGCCCCCCAAGCGGCATCCCACCCATATTTTCATGTTTTGCTGGTGACTTTTAGAACGAATGGCAATTTTACGGAAAATTCCAGGAGCGGGGCCGCGCCTCCTGGCCCTGGCCCTCATCTTTCTGCTCCTGCCGGGCTGCGGCCTTAATATCAATCAAGTGCTGGTACCTCTGGCCTATGCCGGCATCGGCATTTGTGTAGCCCTGTTGGTGTCGCCCTCTCTGACCGCTGCCCTCATTGGCTGTGTCCTGGGCGGCATCATCGGCGCTGCGGTGTATAATAACTCCCTGAAAGCCGACCTCATGGAGCGCCAGGATTGGCCCCGCAGCGACCCGGATGGCACCTGACCGTCGGCTCAGGGGGGCAGCAAGAGCCTTTCTTTTTGCCTTTTGGCATAGCCACGAGACTGCGTTGGGGGCGAGGGAGGGGTTAGAAGCAATGCTGCGGCATTAGGACTGGTGGAACAGGCTTTCCAGCCTGTTTAGAGGTTGTTGCAAAACCTCTAAAGACCTTGTCCTTACCAACAAATGGGAAGCCATGGGGATAATATTCATCTCTGTGGGAGGCGCAGATCTTTAGATCTGTGCCTCTCGCATGCCGATCTGGAGGTCGGCGCTACCAGTTTTCCCCCGATGAGGGCAGCAACGGTGAGGGGGCAGGTCTTCAGTGTCCACCCGCGCCGGCAAAATATTTTGAGGCACCATGGTAATAGAGGCATCGTCCCTTATCCCCGGGGCCGTCAGGCTCGATGACGTTCTGCAAGAACTCCTGCGCCTGCTCCAGACCACTTCGGCCCATCTTTCTGGAGAGCAGCTCGGCGCCCGTCTGGGTCTAAGCCGGACGGCCGTATGGAAGCGCATTGAACGGCTGCGGGCCTTGGGGTATCAGGTGGAAGGCAGTTCCCGGCGGGGCTATCGGCTGGCCCCGGGCCAGGACCTACTTTTGCCCGCCGACCTTAGCGCCGCGCTGCCCTTACGATGGCTCCAGGCACCGGTCTACCACTTTGTCAGCCTGCCGTCCACCAATGACGCGGCTAAAGAATTGGCCCGGCAGGGTGCTCCCGAGGGGACCCTGGTGCTATCCGAGACCCAGAGTGCCGGCCGGGGCCGGTTGGGACGGACCTGGGAATCCCCCCCAGGTACCGGTATCTATCTGACCCTGCTGTTGCGGCCGCCGCTGCCGCCGGCCGAGTTGCCCAAGCTCACCTTGTTGGCCGCAGTGGCTGTGGTGGAGGCCATTCAGGCGGCGACCGGCCTGATCACTGGGATCAAATGGCCCAATGATATTATCTTCCAGGGAAAAAAATTGGGCGGGATTCTCACGGAAATGGAGACGGAAAGCGATGCCATGCGCCATGTCGTCCTGGGGGTGGGTCTCAACCTGAATACCCCAGAATTTCCGGACCACTTGCGGGAGATCGCCACCTCCTTGGCCAGCACCGGCCAGACCTATTCTCGGCTGGCCACGGTCCGGGCCTTTTTGGCGGCCATGGCTGGTCTTTATGGGAGATTTTTAAATCAGGAGTTTCCTGCGATTCTGGATCAGTGGCGGCAGTTAACGGTGACGTTGGGAAAAACGGTGACCATCAGGCGCGGCAATGACGTGTATAGCGGCCTGGCCCTGGACGTGGCGCCAGACGGCGCCTTGCTCCTGGCCCGGGCGGATGGGACGATAGAGAAGATCCTCTCGGGTGAAATTCAACAGGCCTCCTACTCCTGATCAGCAGGAGGCCCTATTTTTCTGGGGGGCAGGCTATTTTTTGAGTTCTTCGATTTCCGCTTTCAGCCGCTCCACTTCAGCTTTATATTTTTCCACTTCGGTATCCGTCGTAGCCGTTGCGGTCGGGGCCGGCGTCTCAGATTTCTTAAAGATTTTGTCCTTGGCCTCTTCGTAGCCCAGATAGACCGCCAGAGCGCCGCCCAAGAGGAGCAGCAACGGGATGGAACCGGCCAACAGATTGAGGAATTGTTTCCACCAGATGCCCAGCCCGATGAGACCCAGGGCTACCGCCGCTAAACCACCAATTAAAGCTGTCATACAGTCACCTCCTTACTTTTCCTGACTCGCTATGAATTTAGGCACACCTTTCTTTTGCCGACAGCAGGCATGTCGTGTTGCTGGCAATAACGTTCGATAAATATCATACTTTGGAAATTTAAGCAAGCGGCGGATGTGCCATTTTTCTCAAGTCCCGTCGCCCTGGGCCAGGCGGTGTGGGGCGGCTCACCGAGGCACTGCACCTCGCTGCTGGATGGCAGGCCGGATCAGGCACATTGACAAACGGCCGCCTACTTTTTATAATATTACAATAAATTTATTTAGTTCATACCTTTTTTCATGCAGTTCTCGCCAGCAATCCTAACAGCAGCGGTTTTGATAAGGTTATGATGGAACAGGATTATTATACCATTCTAGGGGTGCCCCGCAACGCCAGTCAAGAGGATCTGAAGAAGGCTTACCGGGCCCTGGCCAATAAGTATCACCCGGATAAAAACAAGGGTGATAAACAGGCCGAAGAGATGTTTAAAAAAATCAGTGAGGCCTACGCGGTCCTGAGCAATCCCGAGAAACGCCAGGAATACGACTCGTTGGGCTCCTCGGCCTTTCATGGGAAATTTTCCCAGGAAGACATTTTCCGCAATTTCAACTTTGATATGTTCCGCGACGTCGGCCTCTCCGGAGATATCTTTTCCCGGCTCTTCGGCGGTCAGGCTTGGACGGCCGGCGGCTTTGGCAAGAAAGGCCGGGGCCGGATCTTCGATTTTTCCTCTTTCGGCGATTTTGGCATCGGCGATCAGGTCCCCCAGGGTCAGGATTTACAGCTCGAGCTGCCGCTGACCCTCCATGAAATCGCCTTCGGCGCCGAAAAAATGGTGGAATTCCGCCGTGACGGCCAGATCGAAAAGGTAGCCGTCAAGATCCCCCCTGGCCTGGGGCACGGCAAAAAACTACGGGTCCCCGGCAAAGGCAGCGTCCATCCGGGGGGTGGCCAGCCGGGTGACTTGTATATAAAAATCAAGGAGATCCCCCATCCGGTCTTCAAACGGGAGGGACACGATCTCTATGTGGATAAACACATCAAATTTTCCGAGGCGGTCTTGGGCACCAAAGTGACGGTGCCGACTTTAGATGGCAAGACCCTCAGCCTGAAGATTCCGCCCGGGACCAACAGCCACACCAAGATGCGTCTCAAAGGACATGGCCTGCCCATGGGCAATGGCAAGGCCCGGGGGGATGAGTATGTCCGTATTCTTGTCGATATCCCCGCCGCCATTACCAAAAAACAGAAAGCCTTGATCGAAGAGTTGGCCAAGGAGGGGATGTAGCCGCGGCGGGATAGGGGCCTGCCAAACCACCGCAGATGATGACCACCTCGCCGCCGCCGGCTGGCGGTGCCTCGTGCCTGCCGGTCGAGGAAATCGCCCTGCTGCCGGATGCCGCTTGCGACTACCGCTATCTTCTGGCCAGGGGCTATCCTCGTCAGGCCAGCCTGACCTTGGTGGGCAACCGCTACCATCTGTCCCAAGCCGGCCGCGAGATCCTGCACCGGGGCGTCTGTGCGCCGGCAGTGGCCCGGCAGCGACGGGCGAAACTCGTGGCAGTGGCCCGTCTCCGGGGTCGACCCTTGGCCATGGACGGCCACAACATCGTCATTACCCTGGAATGTGCCCGGCGGGGCCTGCCCCTCGTGGCCGCAGATGATGGTTTTATCCGGGATATCGGCCGCCTCTCCCGGGCCTATCGGCCCTCACCGCTAACCACGTCAGTGCTCCAGGAAATCGCCCACTATCTGGCTGATCACGACGTCGGCCCGCTCACCATCTATTACGATGCCCCCATGAGCCGCAGCGGCGAATTGGCGGACTTGACCCGCACCATCCTCTCCGCCGCCGGCCTTGCCGGCTCGGCCCAAGCCGTGCCCGTGCCCGAACCCTGGCTCCTGGCCCACCGCGGCGTCATTGCCAGCAGTGATACCGACCTGATTGACCGCTGCAACCAAGTGGTTGATGTGGCAGGAGAAATTATCCAGCAGAGTGGCGCTGGCCTTCTGGTTTCCTTAGATTTTGTGGGGAAAGAACTTGACAGCTATTAAAAATCAGATAGACTTATAATTCTCGACAGCCAGACGGATGCCTATCTTATCCAAAACTGGATAAAATTTTGTGTAGATACGAGGTTTACTTCATCTACTCCCCGTCAGGTTGATTTAACAAGGGAGGAGGCGAAAATGGATGCCGGGCGTAAGGGTCAAACCAAATGAGCCCTTCGAGATCGCCTTAAAAAGATTCAAAAAACAATGTGAGAAGGCTGGGATTTTATCGGAAATCAGGAAACGTGAGCACTATGAAAAACCCAGCATCAAACGGAAGAAAAAGGCATTGGCGGCCAAGAAGCGGGCTCTAAAAAGAATCCGGAAATTAGGGGCCAGATAATGTCGCTTCTGGAAGACATTGACCACTGTTTCAAAACTGCGCTCAAGAACCAGGACCAGATGCAACTGGCGACGCTCCGTCTCTTGAAGACGGCGTTGAAAAACCGGCAGGTGCAGGAGCGGCGACCTTTGACTGATACGGAAGTGGTAGCAGTCATTACCAGCCAGGTGAAACAGCGGCGGGACTCTGTAGCAGAGTACGAACGTGTCGGCCGGAGCGATTTAGCCCAAAAAGAACAGGAGGAATTACAATTCCTCCTTTCTTTTTTGCCGCAACAATTGGCGACCGCAGACCTGGAACGGGAATTAGCCCGCATTATCAAAGAACTGCAGGCAGTCGGGCCCCAGGACCTGGGCCGCGTGATGAAGACGGCCATGGCCCAGTTGGCCGGCCGGGTGGACGGCCGTCAGGTGCAGGCTTTAGCAAAAAAGATGCTGGCAGGATAAACGCCGCGGTCGCGAGGCCGGGAGCTGGCGAGGGCTATGGCATTACAGACCCAAAAGGTTTTGGAATTTCCCCAGGTATTGCGGATTGTTGCAGGGTTTGCCGGCACTCCCTTGGGGCGTCAGTACCTGGACCAGTTGCAGCCACGGTGGACCCTGGCCGAGGTCCAGAACTTGGTGGCGGAAGTGGCGGAGGCCGCCGATTTCCTGGTCGTCGAAGGCCCCTGTAATTTCTCCGGCTGCCCTGACCTCAGCACCGTCTTGCCCCGGGTGACCGTCCCCGGCAGCATTTTGATCCCCGAAGATTTCAACCAGATCCTGGCGGCGTTGCGCCTGATGAAGCGGGTGCAGCGCTATTTTCTGGGAGCCCAAACCCGGCACGAGCGCCTCGGCCGTTATGGCCGGGAGATGCGGGATCTGAGCGTCCTGCAGACCGCCATCCAGACTGCCATCAGCCCCCATGGCCATATCCTGGATCAGGCCAGCCCCGCCCTGGCCCACATCCGCCAGGAAATCCAAGCCACCCGTCAGCAGATCAGCCAAAAACTCCATGCCCTCTTTCAGCAGCCGGCCATCCGGGATATTCTCCAGGATCAGATCATTGCCCAGCGCCACGGCCGCTTTGTCATCCCCATCAAGGCCGATTGCAAGGGCAAACTCAACGGCATCATTCACGATCAATCCCAGAGCAAGGCCACCCTGTTCATTGAGCCCTTCGAGATCGTTGCCTGGAATAATTCCTTGAATCTCTTGATCGGCGAAGAAAAACGGGAAGAAGAGCGCATCCTCTTGCATCTGTCCAATGTGGTGCGGGCGCATTTAGACGCCCTGCAAGCCAATCTCGCCTTGGTGGGCGAAGCCGACGCGCTCCAGGCCAAAGTGTTATTTGCCCAAGCTTACCAGGCCCGCCCCCCGGTATTGACCAACAGCGGCCGGGTCCGCCTCAAAGAAGCCCGTCACCCCCTCCTGCTGCATCGGGACAAAACAGAGCCGGGGTATCAGCCTACGATTCCCGTGGATCTGGAGCTGACGCCCCAAGCCCGTTTTCTGGTCCTGTCCGGTGCTAATACCGGCGGCAAGACCGTCACTTTAAAAACCCTGGGGCTGCTCTGTCTCATGGCCCAGGCGGGGATACCCCTGCCGGTGGCGGAAGGCAGCGAGGTCTGCGTGTTTTCCGGCATCTATGCCGACATCGGCGATACCCAGGACCTGGCCCAGAATCTTAGCACTTTTTCCGCCCATATCAAACGGGCCGGGGAGATCCTGACGCGCCTCGAGGGCCGCTGCCTGGTGTTGTTGGACGAATTGGGCACCGCCACCGATCCCACGGAAGGCGGCGCCCTGGCGTTGGCCCTGCTCCGGGCCTTGGCCCGCAAAGGCGCTTACGGCGTGGTCACCACCCACTACCATCTCTTGAAAGCCTTTGCCCATGAGGAGCCGGGGTTTGCCAACGTGGCGGTCTTGTTTGATGAACAAACCCACAAGCCGCTCTATCGCTTGGCCTACGGCGTGGCCGGTCCCAGCAACGCCCTAAAGATTGCCCGGGAGTTGGGCTTGCCGCCCGAGATCATTGCCGAGGCGGAATCGTTTCTGGGCCAGGAAGGGCTGCAGGCCCTGCAGCAGTTGGCCCGCTGTGAAGCGGCCCAGCAAAGCCTGGCCCAACGGGAGCAGGACCTGCAGCGGGCCGAGGCCGAGCTGGCCCGCCGCGAGGCGGCCCTGGCAGCCCGACAAGAGCAGGTAGAGGCCGAACGCCGCCGTCTGTTGGAGGAAGAACGCCGGGAAATCACCGCCGCCATTCAAAAAGCCGAGCGGGAATTTAAGGAAATCCTGCAACGCTTGGAAAATCGCCAGGATTCCTGGGGCCGCCTACGCCAGGAATTTTCCGCCGGCCAGCGCCGTCTGAAGCTGTTGGTGAGCCCCCAAGCGTCGGAACCAACCCCTGAGTTTCAGCCCCAGCCCGGGCAGAACGTTTGGGTCGTGCCCCTGGGACAAAAAGGCGTGGTCGCCTCCGAGCCCGACCGGGACGGTCGGGTGGCAGTAAGCTTGGGCGCCGCCACCATCCGGGTAGCACGCCAAGACCTGCAGCCCACTGCACCGCCGGCCAAAGAAGGCCGGGTCTACCGCAGCCGGGCCCGGGGCGGGACCGTGGTGGTGCCCCAGGCTTCCACCTGGCAATCGCCCTCCCTCAATATCATCGGTCTCCGGGTGGATGAGGCCCTGCCTCTGGTCGACCGCCTCCTGGACCAGGCCACCTTGCACGGCTGCCGCCAGGTGGAAATCATCCACGGCCTCGGCACCGGCCGACTGCAGCAGGCCGTGCGGCAACATCTCCAACAACACCGGCTGGTGGCTGAATACCACGCCGGCGAGGCCGATCAGGGAGGTCGCGGCGTTACCATCGTCAACTTGCGGGATTAAGTTGTTTAGCAGTGAGACCGGCAAAACCAATTGCCAGGACTAGATAAATCACCCGTGCAGAAGGAAAACAGTGAGGCGTAAAAACCGCATACCCCTTTTGGCTAACAACCAACAACTATAAACCAACAACTATAAAATAACAACTGGATTCATGGCACCTTTGATTTCCGAAGCTAAGATCCTGGAAATTAAGGACGCAGCTCCCATCGCTGAAGTCATCGGGCAGTATGTCAGATTGACCCCGCGGGGTCGCTATCTGGTGGGCCTCTGCCCCTTTCATGCCGAAAAGACTCCTTCTTTTACCGTCTATCCGGAACGTCAGATCTTTCATTGCTTCGGCTGCGGCGCCGGCGGCAATGTCTTTTCTTTCCTGATGCAGCATCTCCGTCTGACCTTTCCGGAAGCCGTGGCCGAACTGGCCCAGCGCTTTGGCATTGCCCTGAACTGGCAAAAAGACCTGGGGCCGGGGCCGGCCCGTTTGAGTCGCCAGCGCCAGACCTGGTTTGAGGTCAATGAGATGGCCGCGGCTTTTTTTGCCCAAACCTTGGCCCATCCCCAGCAGGGCAAGATTGCCAGGGAGTATTTGGCCCAAAGGGGTCTGCCCGAAGCAGTGGCCAAGACCTATCGGCTCGGTTATGCTCCGGATGATTGGCGGCTGTTGGTTCGGACGCTGTCGGAGCGCGGGGCCAATCTGGAGGCAGCCCTGCAGTTGGGCCTGCTCGTCCAGAATAATTCCGGGGGGAATTACGATCGTTTCCGGGGTCGCCTCATGTTTCCCATCTTTGACCTGCAAGGCCGGGTCATCGCCTTCGGCGGCCGCATCATCGGCGCAGGGGAGCCCAAATACCTCAATTCGCCGGAGAGCGGCCTGTATACCAAAGGTCGGCACCTCTATGGCCTATATCAGGCCAAGGACGCCATCCGTCAACAGAATCTGGCCATCGTCGTGGAAGGTTACATGGATCTGTTGGCCCTCCGGGCCCGAGGGATTGGACCGGTGGTGGCCACCCTAGGAACGGCCCTGACCCGGGAGCAGCTCCGCCTGCTCAAAGGCTACACCTCCCGGGTGGTCTTGGTCTTTGATGCGGACGCTGCCGGTCTCAAAGCAATGCAGCGCAGTCTGCCCCTCTTTTCCGGGGAGCGGCTGCCGGCCCGGGTCCTGACCCTGCCAGCCGGCGAGGATCCGGATACCTACGCCGCCCGATATGGCGTGGCGATCTTTCAGGACCCCTGGGACCAGGCGCAACCCCTCTTTGAATTTATCCTGGATCAGGCCATGGTGGGGGCCGCTGACAGTCTCGAGGGCAAACTCAGCGCTTTTAACACCCTAAAACCGTATCTGCAGGATGATGTCGATCCGGTGGAAAAAAACCTTTGGCTGCAACTGGCAGCTAAACGCCTGGGCGTGCCCGAATCGGTCCTGGCCGCCTCCTGTCAAGCGGCCCGGCCGACGCCGCTGCTGACCAGGCCGGCCCAGGATGACAGTTTCAACCTGGAGAAGAGATTTATCAAACTGCTGCTGACCTACCCGGAGGTGCTGGCCAAATTTGATCTGGCCGCATATTTAGACCAGTTCCGCAATCCGGAGATGCAAACCATCGCCCGCTGCATTCACGCCTGTTATCAGCAGGTGGGCTATCTGGATCACAGCCTCCTGGTGATGCAGATCGAAGAAGAGGATCTCTGCCGGCGCATCTGTTCCCTGGCTTTGGCCGCCGAAAATTACCGCCTGGAGAATCTCGAGGCAGAATTGGCTGATTATACCCGTAGTTTTGAGAAGATCCGCCTGAAGCGGGATTATCAACATCTGCGCCAGAAGATGGAGCAGGCTTATAAAAATGGCAAAGGAGGTGAGGTCCTAGCCTTACAGGCCGAATTGCAGAATCTCAGGCAAAGGCTCAAAGAATTGGCAAGCGCTCATTAACCTTGGGGGTAGAAGGAGAAAATGGATGGGCAAGGGAGTATCGCATGATAACTTGGGGGGATACATTTCCTTGGATGAGCCGCACAGCTATCTTGGCTATGAGGATTATACCGACAAGGACATCTCACCACTGGCTTTCCCTGCCAACGCCGAGGATTTCCTGGCGTATGGGGATCTGGACTTTGAGTTAATGACGATGCCGGGCCATATGGAGATGGCCGCTCCAGAGACAGCGACCGCCGAGGAGCCGTTGTTCCCGTTGGAGGCCAGTCCTGCCACCCGCCTCGATGACCCGGTGAAGATGTACTTGAAAGAAATGGGCATGGTCTCCTTGCTGACCCGGGAAGGCGAGATTGAAATTGCCAAAAGAATCCAGGAGGGTACCCGAGAAATGATTGCCGCCCTCTTAGAGACTCCTCGCGGTCGACAAGAACTCCTGCAGGTGGCCCAACAGATGGCCGAAGGTAAAGTGCACAACTCTGATGAGCCGGGGGAACTGCTGGAGGAAGAGGAATTAGACCAGGGGCGGGACCGTTGGCGGCCCCTCTTAGATGAGGCCTGTCGTCTGGAGACGCTTTCCCGACGACTGCGAACCTGTCTGCAGAATAGAACCTTGACGGCCGCAAAACGGCAGCGCCTCTTAGTCCGCCAGGAAGAATATCATCAGCGCTTGAGCCAGATTTTGGGGGAGATGAAGATACCGCCAAGCCATCTCAACCGGATCATCCGCCAAGTGAACGAATATGGCTATGCCGTCCGGTCTTGCCGGCAAGAGATGAGGAACTGCCTGCGCCAATCCGGCCTGCCTCCCTTGGCATTTCGCCGCTTGATCCGGGCCTGCGGCCACAGTGGGCCTGGGCAAGCCGAATTTTCTTCGGCACAGCTGCAATTGGCGATGGCGTGGCGGCGAGCCCAGGAACAGCTGCGCACCATTGAAAAAGAGACGGGGCTGAAACGAGGCCAGGTGCAGGCGATCCAGGCCCGGCTGCAGCGGGGCGAACGGCAGGCCTCCCGGGCGAAACGGGAGTTGGTGGAAGCCAACCTGCGCCTGGTGGTCAGTATTGCCAAAAAATATACCAACCGGGGGCTGCAGTTTCTCGATCTCATCCAGGAAGGCAATATCGGCCTGATGAAAGCCGTGGAAAAATTCGAATACGAACGGGGCTATAAATTTAGCACCTACGCCACTTGGTGGATCCGCCAGGCCATTACCCGGGCCATCGCCGACCAGGCCCGGACCATCCGCATTCCAGTCCACATGATCGAAACCATCAATAAACTCTTGCGCACCTCCCGTTATTTGGTGCAGGAGCTGGGCCGGGAACCCACTCCCGAAGAGTTGGCCGAAAAAATGGAATATCCTCTGGAAAAAGTGCGCAAGGTCCTCAAGATCGCCAAAGAGCCCATTTCCCTGGAGACCCCCATCGGCGAAGAAGAGGACAGTTACCTGGCCGATTTCATTGAAGATAAAAAGATCGCCCTGCCCACTGAGGCCATTGAAAACCTGAATCTGGCCGAAATTACCCGGACGGTCCTGTCCACGCTGACCCCCCGGGAGGAGAAAGTCATCCGCCTGCGCTTTGGCATCGGCGAAAAAACCGACCACACCCTGGAAGAAGTGGGGCGGAAATTTATGGTGACCAGGGAGCGTATCCGCCAGATTGAAGCCAAAGCTCTGCGCAAATTGCGGCATGCCTCCCGCGTTAAACGCCTGCAGAGTTTTACCGAAAATTGAGCGGCTGGGCGGCCGGCCTCAGGCCCAAAAAAGGGTCGAAAAATTTTTTCTGTGTATTATAATTTTATGAGTATGCTTAACGTGGTGCCAAGACGAGCGCGGGGGCCCATAGCTCAACGGTCAGAGCCACCGGCTCATAACCGGAAGGTTCCTGGTTCGAATCCAGGTGGGCCCACCAGGATCATGCTTATGGATCTAAAATTCATCAAGACAGCTGTATCGAGATAACAGAGTCAAAAGAAAGGGATGGGGTGCTGGAGAGCACCCCATCTTGCCTTGCGATGCCCGCTACTGTCCGAGACATCCTCTCTCTTGTGGAAAAACAGACCCCCGCGGTCCTGGCGGCTGATTGGGATCGGGTGGGGTTGCAGCTGGGCTCACCCCAACAGCCGGTGCAACGCCTGTTGGTAGCCTTGGAACCCACCTGCCCCGTGATCCAAGAGGCGGTGGCGGCAGGAGCCCAGATGCTCCTGACCCATCACCCTCTCCTCTTTCAAGCCGTGCAGCAGCTCAACCCAGACAACCCGCTGCATCGACCCATTGCCCTGGCCATCAAACACGACTTGGCGGTGGCCGCCGCCCATACCAACCTGGATGCTGCGACCGACGGTCTCAATGCCTATCTGGCCCAGCTTCTCGGTCTGAGCAACCCGGAACCTTTGGCCCGCACGCGCACCGAACCTTTGATAAAACTCGCGGTTTTTGTCCCGGTGGGCTATGAAGACCGGGTCCGGCAAGCCGTCTGCCAGGCCGGCGCCGGCCTTATTGGCAACTACTCCCACTGCACCTTTCAGGTCCGGGGGCAAGGCACCTATCTGCCGCTGGCCGGAGCCCGCCCCTGGCAGGGAACGGCGGCAGTCCTGAACCGGGCTGAGGAAATCCGCTTGGAGGTTGTGCTCCCCGAAGGCTTAGTCCCGGCCGCCGTGGCTAATCTCAAGGCGGTCCATCCTTATGAGGAGGTCGCCTACGATCTCTATCCGTTGGCCAACGCCGGGGTGTCCTACGGCTTCGGCCGGATCGGCACCTGGCCGGCGCCCCGGCCCTTTGGTGAGGTGGTGGCCGAGTTAAAGCGTCTCTTTCACCTGGATCGCCTGAAAATCGCCGGCAAACCTCGTCCGGCCGTCCAACGCCTGGCCGTTTGCGGCGGCAGCGGCGGCGATCTCATCCCACGGGCCTGGGAACAGGGCGCTGACCTTTATCTCACCGGAGATGTCCGTTATCATCAGGCCGCTCCCTTCGCCCAGGAAGAGATGGCCATTATTGACTTGGGGCATTATGCCACCGAAGTGCTTTTTATCCCAGAGTGGGGACGACGATTGCAAGCAGGCCTGCAGGCTGCCGGCCTGAACGTGGCAGTTACGGTAGCTGCCAAGGATACCGACCCCTTCAGCTACCGGTAATCCGGCCCTCAAGAGCGCCATCTTGGCGGGCCCCGTCGTCCACCGCCTCTGAAGACCTTTTTAAACTGGAGGAAACCCCCTTGTTACCGGAACTGCACAAGCTCATTTCTCTGCAAGAAGTGGATCTGGAGATCCGCGGCCTCTTGCATATCCAGCATGAATTACCCCAGACCATGCGGGAACTGGAAGCCCAGCTGGCCGAACTCCTGGCCAGCGCCGCAGAGAAACAGCAGGAATTGGAAGAAACCAAAAAACAGCATCGCCAACTGGAACAGGAAATGGCCATGCTGGATGAGGGCATTACCCGCAGCCGGCAGCGCCTTATGGAGATTAAGGATAATATCGAATACAAGGCCATGCTGAAAGAAATAGCCTTCAAAGAGGACCGCAAAGATCAGAAGGAAACGGAAATCCTGGAGATCATTGAGCAGGTGGAAGCCTTGACCACGGAATTGGCCGCTCTCCAGGAGGAGATCGACACCCGGCAGGCCCATCTGAAGAAATTGCGGGCCGAGGTCGAAGCCGAACTGGCCGAACAGGAGGCGAAAATTACGGTGTTGCAGACCCAGCGTCTGGAGATCCAGCAAAACATCCCGACGTCCCTATTAAAACGCTATGATTTTATCCGAGAAAAACGACAGGGGATTGCGGTTGCCGAAGTGCGCCAGGGGGTCTGTCAGGCCTGCCACATGAATCTGCCGCCCCAAAAGTTCATAGAACTCCAGATGGATTTGGAGCTGATGACCTGCCCCCACTGCCAGCGGATCATCTACTTTGTCCCCCAGGAGGAGAACAGCAGCGCCAATCCGGCCGAAGCCGCCTGAGCCGGTCGGCTCAAGCCAATCCCGAGGCTGTCAGGGAGGACAGCCCGGCTGCCAACCGCCCTCGGCCCGAGAAGCACGTCGCGTCTGCTCCCCGGTGCCGGGGTAGTCCCTCCCTGGCCGGACCAGCGGAGAAATCTGGTTCTTGACCAGCCGCCAGAAAAATCTTATAATATTATTAGATAAATCATCAGAGCAGGCCGGATGATCGCTGGCCAACCATCGGTTGGCGGGAGGAAAGTCCGAGCTCCACAGGGCAGGGTGCTGGGTAACACCCAGTGGGGGCGACCCTAAGGACAGTGCCACAGAAAATAAACCGCCGTCGCGACCGCGTCGCGGCGGTAAGGGTGAAACGGTGAGGTAAGAGCTCACCAGTTCCGGTGGCGACACCGGAAGCTCGGTAAACCCCACCCGGAGCAAGGCCAAATAGGGGAGCGTTTGAGGGCGGCCCGCCCAAAGCTCCCGGGTAGGCCGCTGGAGACCGTCGGCAACGCCGGTCCGAGAGGAATGATCATCACCGGCATTTCCGGATACAGAACTCGGCTTATGGCCTGCTCTCGATGATTTGTTTTTCAGGCGGCCGCGGGCCGTTTTTTTTATCAGGGAAAGCCAACCTTTGACCGTCATTCAGCCCGGCGACAGGTCGCCGTTGTGGAAGGTTCAGCAAAATGAAGCAAGCCACCTCACCGGTCGAATCAAGCACCGGTGCTTCTCCTTATGTTTCCGTCGTTATCCCCGTGTACAACGAAGAGGAAAATCTCCCCGAACTGGCCAGACGCCTCTTTGCCACCCTGGACACCCAGCCCTACTCGTACGAAATCATCTTTGTGGATGACGGCTCCGCCGATCGGTCCTGGGAGATCATCTGCCGCCTGCACCAGGAACATCCCGAAAAAGTGCGCGGCCTGCAGTTCATCCGCAATTTTGGCCAACATCCGGCCATCTTCGCCGGTTTTCAGGCCGTCCACGGCCAGGTCATCGTCACCCTGGACGCGGACCTGCAAAACCCGCCGGAAGAGATCCCCAAACTGGTGGCCAAAATCGAGGAAGGCTACGACACCGTGGGCGGCTGGCGGGAGATCCGCCAAGATTCCTTTTTCCGCCGCCTGCCCTCCGCCTTTATCAACTGGCTCATGTCCAAGGTGACGGGAGTCTACCTACGGGATTATGGCTGTATGCTCCGGGCCTACCGCCGCAGCGTCATCGACAGCATCAACCAATGCCACGAATCCACCAGCTTTATCCCGGCCCTGGCCAACAGCTTCGCCCGGCGCATCACCGAAGTGCCGGTGCAGCACGCCGAACGCACCCGGGGCCAATCCAAATACAGCCTGGTGAAGCTCATCCGCCTCAATTTTGACTTCATGACCGGCTTTTCCCACCTGCCCATCCATTTCGTGGGCGTCACCGGCCTGCTCATCGCCCTGGCCGGCCTGGGTTTCGGCGTCTTCCTCATGCTCCGCCGCCTCTGGGTGGGCCCGGAAGTGGAAGGGGTCTTCACCCTCTTCGCCATCCTCTTCGTCTTCGCCGGCCTGCAGATGTTCGGCCTGGCCCTCATCGGCGAATACGTGGGCCGCATCTACCGGGAAGTCCGCCACCGCCCCCGTTTCGTGGTGCGGGAGGAGTTGGGGGAGGTGGAACGGGGATGAGAAAGATTTTTTCTAACAATAAATATAGTTCTTTTAATTCAGCTAGATATATGCTAAATGGGCAGTAGTTTCGCGATGATTTCTAGTTGACCGTTGTTAGCGAAATCTCTTTCCGGTTGCTCGTTTCCCAAGGGGGTTCTCCCTTAGTGGGGCGGGCCTCTGTGCCCGCCCAAGCTCGCCAGCTGAGGGAAGCGTGAATTTGCTTGCAGTGCAGAAGACCGCGCAGTCATGAAAATTGGCCAGTGAGATAGTTTGCGGTTAATAGCAAATTATTGTAAATTTTTCTCCAAAAATTTCCGCACAGCCGTCTGACCAGAGATTAAAAACAATGCCAACCTTGCCCTCCCGGGAATCGGCGAGGGAATTTTCCCCCTGTGGACGGGGGATACAGGGGGGTCGACCTGTCGACCATATTGGCCTCCCAAATAATTGAATTGTTACTCTAAGTTATTAATAGTAATATCAAAATTATCTATGAAATCACGGAAACTTTCCAAGGGAGGCTCCCCTTGGTCGTGCAATTGCCAGAGGGATGGCAGGAACTTGCGAAAATAAGCGATGATCTTTTCCTGGAGCGGGAGGCGCCCGACTTCCTCAGCCAATTCCCGAAAGAGGCCGGCCATGGTCTGGGCGGCGTCCCGTTGGGCCTTGGCGAAGGCTAAGGCCTCAAGGCGCAGGAAGGTCAGGGTTGTGGCATATGCCAGGGCGACGATGTGCCCGCCTGGTTCCTGGACACCGATTATAACGGTAGGTGTTTCCAAGTCTGCCAGGCGTTTTTCCCTCGCACCGCCGCCTGGGTGAACCTGAAAAAGGCCCTGCCAGGGGTGTATGATGACTCGGTGGGGTACCACTTGGCCGGGGGACCGTGAGCGCCCTTTTTGAGGGCGGGGAGCACGGGCAGGCGGCCGTGCAGGTGATTGACGACCGAGGCACTGAACTCCTGGTGATGAAAGCCCGGTGGGGATGTTGACCTTTATTCGCCTTGAAGCAGCGTTAGGCCGAGATCTTGGGTTGGCGGGTGGACCTGGCCACCCCCAAGGCCCGCCGCCCGGCGTGGCGGGAGCGCATCCTGCAAGAGGCTGTTCATGCCGTCTAGAAACTGGAAACTGCGGATACCGGGTATCCTCCAGGCCATAGGGAAATTCAGGAATTAGCCGCCGGCCAAGCCAGCTGCGCCGTGGCCCGGATATTGGCTGGCTGGCACTGGCCGGCGCTTCAGGCCAGATAGCGGGCCAGGGCCTTCATGGCCTTGGCAATATCCGCAATGGCCTCGTGCATGCCCTCGCCATATGAACTGACCTTGGCGCCTTCCTGCTTGCTGATCTGGTCCTGAACCTCGGCCTTAAGTTTTTTTAAGCTCTGGGCCTGCTCCTCCAGGAGCGCCCGTTCTTCTTCTGCCAAGTAGGCCAGAATCTCGGGATCGAGCTGTCCCAGGAGCTCTTCGGCCTCGGCCAGAAGCTGCTCAAGCTCTTCTTGACGAACAGTATCTGCCATGCTGCCTCCTGCCGTTGGCTAACCTTCTCTTCTTTCTCGAGTATACCCTAGGGAGGGCCACACCTGCCAGTCCTCTGCAGCCCCCGCCAGCATCTTTATCTGTCAACTGCCGCACTTTAGAGCCGCCCCAGCAGGAACAGAATCAGAACCACGATCAGGACCGTCCCTAAAAGACCACTGGGGGCATACCCCCAACTTTGACTATGACGCCAGGTGGGCAGGGCGCCGACGAGAAAAAGGATAAGAACGACGATTAAGATGGTGCCTAACATGATGATTTCTCCTTTCAGGTTGGTGGTAAACTGCAAACCTGGGCCAGCTACTGTTCCCGGCAGTCGCGCCAGGGACAGATCCGGGTGGTTATCTCCCTACCCGAATCTGGGCGAGATTGCCAATGATCCCAAAAACGCTCAAGAGCCACAAAACCACGGCAATGATGACCACGGCATTCAAAATCATTTTAATGGAACCGGCCATGGGAATGTAGGAATTGATGAGCCAAAGAATGACACCAACGACGACCAGGACAATAATTACTTGAATTAAAGGCATAATATCCTCCTTTCTTTTGAGACAATCAGCACCTGTGACTATATTCACCGGTTTGGCTAAATCTATTATCCCGTTAGACAATAAATATTTTTATATATAAGATAATTATTATGTATAATAATGTCAAGGTTTATAATAATATTTGATTATATTTATATTTTAACAATAAATTATATTGACTTTTATAATATTTTATTATTTAATAATTATATATACCTATGGTCTTATCTAAAAGCAAATGGCAGGCTGGAGGGCAGTGATGGAAAATAATCTCGTGCTCACCACCACCGAGGCGGCAGAGTTTTTAAAACTTACGCCCTTTACGGTGCGGGACTATGCCCGGCGAGGGATTCTCCCCGGACGGAAGTTAGGCAAGGGCTGGCGTTTCTATAAGCCCGATCTCTTGGCTTGGCTGCGGGACTACCCGGCACCCCATGGCGGGGGCAGGCCATGAAGAATGATTCCGGCAAGACGAGAAGCGCCGGGGCCATCGACCGGCAGCGCGCCACAGCGGAGCCGGATAATTTCGTAGTGGAACCATAATCTGGTGAGTCCGCCTATGAACCAAGAATTGTTATATGACATCAATATCTGGTTTATCTTCGGGGCCAGTATCGTGCTGCTCCTCGGGGCCACCTGGCTCGGCTTCGCCATGGGCCGGCGGGCGTCGCAGTCCGGCGCCGGCGACTCGGCCAGATCCCAGTTGGCCACGATGCAAGCCGCCCTCCTGGGGCTGCTGGCGCTGCTGCTCGGCTTTACCTTTGCCATGAGTATGTCCCGCTACGATAAACGCAAGCAGATGATCCTGGAAGAAGCCAATGCCATCGGCACCACCTTTCTCCGCACTCAACTGCTGCCGGAACCGCCCCGCCAGGAGATTTCCCACCTGTTGCGGCAATACGTCGACGCCCGGCTGGCATATTACGACGCCGGCATCGATGCGGCCAGGCTGCATCAGGCCATTGCCCGAACCCAGACCTTGCACCAGCAGATCTGGTCCTTCACCACCGCCCTGGGGGACAGAGATCCCCGGGCGGTCACCACCGGCTTATTTCTCCTGTCTCTGAACGAGATGATTGATCTGCACGCCAAGAGATTGACCGCCATGGAAAACCATGTGCCCGAAAGCGCCCTGATCCTCCTCTATGTATTGGCCATCTTGGCGGTCTGGTTGGTGGGCTATGCCTCCGGCCTGGCCGGGCTCCGCAACTTTTTCATGATCATGCTGCTGCCGCTCCTCATTGCCGCCGTAATCCACGTCATTATCGATATTGAACGCCCACGCCGCGGGCTCATCAAAGTAGGGCAACAGCGCCTCATCGAGCTCCGCCAGACCCTGGCCGAGCGGTAAGCTGAGAGGCAACTGCGTGAAGGAGAGCAAAGAAATGAAAAGAAACGATGCGCTCTGGGCTTTATGGCTCTTCCTATCTCTCACCCTGGCCTGCGGGTCGGAAAAGCAGGAGACCTCGGGAATGGCCGGGGCCGAGAGCGCATCTCTGAGAGCCGCCCTCATCGGCAAATGGCAGTTGCAGGAAATGCTGGAACAGAGCGAGTTTAAGCGTCCTCATGAGACCGCCGAAAAAAAGTGGGGCAACCTGGAGATCTTTCCCAATCATACCTTGGAATTTTATTCTTCCGGGACCCAGGGACAATGGCAGCTCCTCGCTGATGGCCGCATCAAAGTGTTCTCCGCGTATTGGGGCACTTTTTTCCTCGCCATTGCCGGGGAAAACTTAATCATGACCCTGCCCGACGATCAAGCCAGGTATATCTATAAAAAGATCAACTAATTCAGGAGGGTCCGGTAAAATTGGTGCATTCCATTTTCGCGTCCGTTTGACAAAAAAAGTGGACATGTGATTCCCTCAAGGCGACCCGCCAAAGTCGTCCAGGAAGGGGGAGCAGACATGTCCACCAGTATGGTTATCATGGTTTTGGTATTCAGGGCTACCAGCATGTTCCCAGCAAATTTCCTGGTGGCGCCATTTACTTTGGGTTGGAACAGAACCCCTGCAATCTTCGCTGCCCCCGGCCTTTGCCACTGCCTGCCGCAAAGCCGGGCTTGGAAGCTGTGGCAAAACCCTGAAAGCGGATTCCGTGGCATTCTGAGCGCAGCGAAGAATCTTTTCTTTCCAATTAGATTAGGCCACATCGACAATAAATGACCATGCGTTATGCCCACCTGTTGCAAGCGCACCTAAAAGATGCCGTCGCCACCCTCAATAGCTTGGGAAGTGGGAACATTTCCCTCCCCAAAAGAAAAGGCTGACAACCTGTTGATTGCCAACCTCTTGAAATTCCGGCTAATTTCTGGTCGGGACGAGAGGATTTGAACCTCCGACCCCCTGAACCCCATTCAGGTGCGCTCCCAGTCTGCGCCACGTCCCGACTTGTTTATCCTTGGTTGCAGCAGCGCTGTCTGTGGTTGCCCCCCAGCATTGCGCAACTTACGAATTTACAATATATCCCTCTCCCTCATACCTGTCAAGAGATTCCTAGGATAACGCCGCCGCTTCCCGCCCCAGGTGAAAGGCCCTGAGGTTGCTCTCCAGGTGGGCTTTGGGGGTACGGCTGGCGATAATCTCGGTAATGGTGTCGACACTAAAGGGCACCCGGCCGCTGCTGATGAGGGCGCCCAACAGGACCATGTTCACCGCCAGGGCGCTGCCGGCCTGTTGGGCCAGGGCATTGGCATCCAGGGCGATGAGGCGGCCGCTGTGGGTCTGGAGCAGCTCCAACATCTGGGCGACCGGCGGATAGGTGGACTGGCCCGTGGCCACCGTGTAGGGCACGTTGACGCCGGTGTTGGTGACCACCAGCGACCCGGTATGGCAGCGGTTGAGAGAGCGAAAGGTCTCCAAGATCTCAAATCCCAGGAGGATATCCGCTTCGCCCAGGGAGATGATGGGGCTGGCCAGAGACCCCAGGACCACGGTGGATTCCACTACCCCGCCCCGTTGGGCCATACCATGGGTCTCGGCTACCTGAACGGGATAGCCGGCGGCCATGGCCGCCTCGCCCAGCAGGCGGGTGGCCAGGAGCGTCCCCTGGCCGCCCACGCCGGTGCAATAGATGCGAAGTTGCAGGTCATGAGTCATCGCCTCACCTCTTCGATTGTTATGTCTGGGCTGCCGTTCTCAGGCGCCGCTGGCGGACTTGGCCCGGATGGCCTTTTTCTGGCAGAGCTGCAGGCAGAAGCCACAGGCATTGCACAAGTTTGCGTCGATCACCAGGGGGCCTTCGCCTTCGAGGGGCGGCTGCAAGGCCGGGCAGCCGAAGTAATCCAGACAGTGGCGGCAGTCCCGGCATTCCGGGCCCACCACAAAGTTCTTGGCCCGCTTTTTTTGCCCCAAGCGCTGCATATAAAGAATGCAGGGCGCCCGGGAGATGATGACCCGCACACCTTCGGCCGCCACCGCCTCTTTGATGGCCGCCAGGGTCAGGCGATATTGCAGGGGGTTGACCAGTTTCACCTGCTCGACGCCCAAGGCCTGGACCACCCGATGAATGTCAATGGTCTGGCCGCCGTAACCGGCTGGCGGCGGGCTGACACCGGGATGAGGCTGGTGCCCGGTCATGGCCGTGGTGCCGTTGTCCAGGATGATGAGGAGAAAATTATGCCGGTTATGAACCGCGTCAACCAACCCCGGGATGCCGGAGTGAAAAAAGGTGGAATCGCCGATAAAGGCGATGACCTTCTGGCGGGTGGCCGTGGCGATGCCGGCCGCGGTGCTGACGCTGGAGCCCATACACAACAGATAATCCCCCATGCTCAGCGGCGGCAGCAGACCCAGGGTATAGCAGCCGATATCCGTGGGAAAAATGCCCTCCACGCCCAGGTCCCGGAGGGCGATCTTGACTGCATAGTAGGTGGCCCGGTGGGAGCAGCCCGGACAAAGGTTGGGCGGCCGCTCGGGCAGCGGGCGCCCCAGCAGGGCCGCCGGGTCCAAAGGCGCCGGGGGGTTGTATGGCACCCCGAAATACGACGCCACGACCTGCCGGACCAGGCCGGGATGGTATTCAAAGAGGCGGCTGAAGAGGCCCGGACCCTTACCCTGAATGGGCGGCGGCTGCCTCAGCCCCGCGGCGATGGCCCGTAGCGCCTCCTCCAAATACGGCTCCAGTTCCTCCACCACCAGGACCTTCTCTACTTTAGTCAGAAAATTTTGAATCAGACGGGTCGGCAGGGGGTGGGTGAAGCCCAATTTCAGGAGGGTGACCCGATCCCCGATCCCCAGATCGGCGATGGCATCGGTGACATAGGCGGCACTGACGCCGCTGGTAACAATGCCCCAGGGGCCGTTGCCCTGCACCGTATTCAACCCACAGGTTTCCGCCACCTCGGCCGCTTTGGCCTGCTGGCTCAGCAGAATGCCGTGGGCCTGGCGGGCCACCGCCGGTACCATGACATAGCGGAAGGGGTTTTTGGCAAAGTGACCCTGGCGCACCCGGGGCTTGAGCTCCCCCAGAACCACCACACCCCGGCTGTGGTTGAGCCGGGTAGTGGTGCGGAGAATGACCGGCAGACTCAGTTCTTCGGAAAGCGTCAAGGCATAGGTGGTCATCTCCTTGGCTTCCTGGGCGCTGGCAGGCTCCAACATAGGCAGACCCGAGAGCTTGGCATAGTAGCGGTTGTCCTGCTCGTTCTGGCTGGAAAACAGGGAAGGATCGTCCGCGGAGACCAGGACCAGCCCCCCTTTGACGCCGCTGTAGGCCAGGGTCATGAGGGTGTCCGCGGCGACGTTCACCCCCACGTGTTTCATGGCGCACAGAACCCGCAAACCAGAAACCGCAGCCCCAGCCGCCACCTCCAACGACACTTTTTCGTTGGTGGCATATTCAAAATACAGATCGGTCTCCCGGGAAATCTGATATAGACGATCGCCGATCTCCGAAGATGGCGTGCCCGGATACTGGGTGGCCAAAGCCACACCTCCCTCGAGAGCCCCCCGGACAATGGCCTCGTTTCCCAACAACAGGCGTTTTTCCCCCGGTTGACCGGAAAGTAATGGGTGCATAGTATACCTCAAAGATGTGACGGGGAGGCGCCAGAGGACCTGCCCCGCCTGCTGTTAGCCCGATCCGAACTCCGGCCGGACCGGAGCCGCTCATTTTCTCCCGGTTGGGTGTTGCCAAACCAGGATTTTGAATTACCATATATACATTCTGATGACAATCAAAAATTGCAACGGCGGCGTGTCCGTGACATTGGAAAAAATCCTTGCAAAATCACAAACCGCCGTTTATATATCACTTTCGTCACCTTCAGCCAACGCCATGTCACAGGGGGGGATTGCAGTGAGAGAAGTGGGTAATATCCGGTTCAGCCAGGATCATCTCTGGGCCCGCTTGGAAGAAGACGGCCGTGTCACCATCGGCATATCCGACTTTCTCCAAGAGGATGTGGGGGAGATTTATAATATCAACCTGCCCGAAGAGGGCGAGGAACTCATTAAAGACGAGGCCTTCAGCGTCATTGACGCGCAAAGCGGCCGCCGGGAGCTGTTGGCGCCCCTTTCTGGCGAAGTGGTCGAAGTCAATTATGAATTGAACGATGTCCCGGAACTGGCCAATGAGGACCCTTATGAAGAGGGCTGGATCCTCCGTCTGGACATGACTGTCCCCGGCGAGTTCAACGAATTGCTTACCGAAGAGGAATACGAGGAATATTTAAAAGAAGAAGAGGAAGACTTCGATTTCGAAGAAGAATACGAGGAAGAAGAATATCTGGAGGAAGACGAGGACGAATAAGTTAATAGCTCCTTTTAATCTCGGTTGCCAGCCACACTCTGGCCTGCCGCCCCTTGCCCGTGTGGCGGTATCCGCCGTCCAGACGTTGAGGTCCAAGGCTAAAGTTCTGCCTGGCTCCCCGTTGCTCTAGACAGCCGCCGGTTGCCAGGTTGGCCCGGATTTGGTCAACTGCAGTCAGGTCTTAAATCCGTCGGTAAGCGGCTAGTGTTGGCTATGGCCTCTGGTGGCCGGGCCGCTTCCTCTTCCTGCCTCTCCTGGCGCCTCCGGCTGGGAGTGATTTTTGGGCCGACCCCGCCCCTTCCCGACAAAAATAAGGTATCATTAAATTTATGTGGCTATCTCTTTGGCAAGGACTTACCTCCGTCCGCCTGGCCCTCCTCTCCCTGCTCCTGGTCGGCCTCGGCTCTATCCTCGGCACCCTCCTGCCCCAACGGCAGGCCTTGGAGTTCTATCAGGAGCGCTTCGGCACCGTGGGCGCTGCCCTCATCGGCCGCCTGGGTCTGGACGACGTCTATCGCAGTCCCATCTTTCTCAGTTTCATCGCCCTGCTGCTGCTCAACCTCATTGCCTGTTCTCTGAAACGGCTGCCGGAGGTTTGGCGCCAAGTGCAGAGCCAGCCGGGTCTGGAGGCCTATAAAACCCTGCCCCCCCGGCTGCAGCTCACCTGGAACCGGCCGGAGCAGTCGCCCCAGCAATTTCTAATGGGGGCCCTGCCCCGCCTGCTCGGCCGGCCAAAGGTGGTGGAGGACAACGGCACCACCTGGTATCTTATCCGCCGGGGCCGCTGGGGCCGATTGGGACCTTATATTATCCATCTGAGCATCATCATTGTCATCATCGGGGCCATTATCGGCAACCTGGGTGGGTTTCAGGGGCAGATCAACCTCATGCCCGGCGAAGCCACCGACGTCCTCCGCCTCACTGACCCGCCCGGGGACAAAAAGCTGGATTTCAGCATCCGATTGGACAATTTTCAGGTCAGTTATTACCCCAATGGCACGCCCCAGGAATTCCGCTCCGACCTCACCTTCCTGCAGGGCGGCCAGCCCGTTAAAACAGCCATCCTTCGGGTCAATGATCCGGTGACCTTCGGCCACCTGACCTTTTACCAATCCACCTACCAGGCCATGCCCCAGGGGCCAGTGGTCCTGGAAGCGACTCTGGGGGAAAAGACGTTTATGGTAGAGGCATCTCTGCGCCAACGCCTGCCCCTGCCCGACGACCAGGGCATGATCATGGTCTGGAAGGTGGAGAGCAACATCATGGGCCTGGGCCCGGCCGTGCAACTGGCCTATCGGCCGACCGGCGGCGGCCACCCCCTCCTGTTCTGGGTGCTGGCCGATACCAGCCGGGGTCAACCGCCTCAGCCCGGTCCTCTTACCTTTCGCATTAAAGAGTTGGCCTTAACCTATAGTTCGGGCCTTTTGGTCAAATATGATCCCGGCGTTGGGTGGGTCTACCTGGGTTTCCTGTTGATGTTGCCCGGCTTCTGGCTGGCCCTGTTCGTGCCCCGGCAGCGCTGGGCCATCGCCGTGGTACCCCAGGGGAAAGGGAAGTACCGTCTGACCATCGCCGGGGTGGGCGACCGCCACAAAATTGTACTGCAGCGGCGTCTGGAAAAACTCCAGGCCGCGTTTGAGGAATAAGTATGAGTGCCAAACTTTTGGGATGGGTCCTACTGCTCTATTTCAGCGGCAGCCTGCTCTATCTGGTGGCTGCAGTCTTCCAGCAGCGCCCTTTAAACCTCCCGGCCCGCTGGGCAGTGCTGGGCGGCTGGGGCCTCCATACCCTCAGCCTCATCTGGCGGTGGGTTGAATCCCATCAATTAAACATCGGCCACGCACCATTGGCCAATTTCTATGAATCCCTGGTCTTTTTCTCCTGGGCGGTCATCTGCGTCGCCTATCTGTCGTTCTGGCGGCAGATGCGGGACTACCTGGGCAGCTTCGTGGCCATACTGGCCTGCCTGATCCTGGCCTATGCCTCCTTCGGCGGCCATGCCAGCGACATCATGCCCCTGATGCCAGCCCTGAAGAGCAACTGGCTGATCATCCACGTCATCACCTGCTTTTTGGCCTACGCCGCCTTTGCCCTGGGCTTTGGCGCCGCGCTGCTCTACTTCTTTGTTTCCCGGCCAGCCACTGTTAAAAAACAACGGGAACGACAGGCCCAGCTGCTCGTCACTGCCCAGGACTTGGATGACCTCATCTATCGGGCCATTATGATCGGCTTTTTCCTCCTCACCTTGGGGATCCTCACCGGCGCGGTCTGGGCCGAATCGGCCTGGGGGCGCTATTGGAGCTGGGACCCCAAAGAGACCTGGTCCCTAATTACCTGGCTGGTCTATGCCGGACTTCTGCACGCCCGCTTCGCCCGGGGCTGGCAGGGGAAACGCATCGCCCTCCTGGCGGTGGTGGGGTTTGCGGCGGTGCTGTTCACCTACTTCGGCGTCAGCTTCCTGCTGCCGGGGTTGCATGCGTATTTAACATAGAAGAGGGGTCAAAGGTCGAAGGTCAAAGGTAATAAAAGAAATCCCTTGACCTTGACCTTTTTTCCCCTGACGGCTCAGTGCTCACCTTACCAAAGCCGGCCTCCCTGCCTTTTTTGGTGGGGCAGGCCTCCAGGCCGGCCTCTCCGGCTTAATCCCCCCTCAACACCTCCTCCACCAGGGCCTGCCGCCGGGCCTCCACCTGGGACCCATTTAGGCCCAGCTCCAGGAGCAGGCCGACATAATTAGTTATCACAGTATCAAGATATGGATGTTCATGGCCGGTGCGGCGGTAAAAGAGTAGGAGGATTGCCAAGGCCCGGCGCTACAGGGGCTCGGCCTTGGTTAGGCGGTAGGTCTGCCGGAGCAGCCCGGCCAGGTTGTTGAGGCGGATGGCGACCGTGGGGTGTTCCGGCCCGTGGCTGGCCTCGTCAATGGCCAGGCCCCGGCGCCGCCGGGTGAGGCGCTGGTTCAGGGCTTCTTTGAGCTCAGCCAGCCGCTCCCGGACATCCTGGCGCCGCAGGGCCGCAGGTTAAAATGATTATAGCAGCGGGCCTGCCTGACCCACTGGGCCGCCTGGCCATGAACCCCGGGCTGTCCAGCCCCGGGATCGCCACAAAAGAGACGGGCGCCACCCCCCTCGCCGCCCACGGCCCGGGCATGGACATACTTCAGATACTCAATAACTTCCCACTGGCAGTAGTCGCTGGCCAGATACCCGGGGGAGAGGACCAGCCGCAGCAGGTGGGAGCCCTGCAGCGCCCCTAGGAGGCGGTGCTGCCAGTCCTCCATGCCGTTGATGTCGCTCAGATCAAAGAAGCAGCGCAGCTCCTGGCCGACAAAGGTCCGGTAATCCTCCTCAATCTGCTCCTTGAGCGCCGTTACCTGGTCCCGGTCGTTATCGGCCCGGGCGTAGGAGATGAACAGGTCGTAGCGGTAGTCCAGGGGCGAACTCCTGTTGACGGTGCGCCGCATCAGCCAAAAAATCCCAGCCACGAGCGTCAGCGAATGGTGGGCGGGCCGGACCACTCCCTGACAGTCGTGGCGCTGACGGGGACGAGCCGCCGCCCCGCCCTGATGATAGTCCCAACCCCTGACCCCTAACCCCTGACCACTCCTTAGGGTACGGTGGCTTCTTCCCAGGAGATCTGCCGACAGCCGGCCAAGTCCTGAAAATGCCGGACCACGTGGCCCCAGGGAATGTCCATCTTTGACTGGAGGCGCAGTTTATAGGTCAGGGTCTGGGTCTGGTGGTCGAGGTAGTAATTGATGAAATTGATTATGAAGTGGTGGGCTTCCAGATAGCTTTTTACAGTCTCCAGATGCACCTGATCCTGGTCAAAGACCAGGGTCAGGAGGGTGTGTTCATCCCGGGGCAGATATTTTTTGATCTTCCGGAAGCCATAGAGCACCAGCAGGCTGAGGACCACACAGGTCAGGGCCGGGAGCAAAAAGCCGGCGCCGATGGCCAGACCGATGCCGGTGACCAGCCAGATGCTGGCAGCGGTGGTCAGGCCTTTGACCGTGCCCTTGCCCGAGATAATGGCCCCGGCGCCCAGGAAACCCATGCTGGCAATGGCATAAGAGGCGATGCGGGCCGGATCCAGGCGGATGACCGAATCGGCCATGGGCACATCCCGGTAGAGGACGGCGATATATAACGACAGCATCATGAGCAGGCAGGCGCCGGTGCAGACCAGGACGTTGGTGCGCAGGCCGGCCGCCTGGCCGTGGACTTCCCGTTCAAAACCGATGATGCCGCCCATGAGCGCGGCGATCACCAGTTTCAGCAATTCACACGAAAGTTCGGTGCATATCCACATGGTTCGGTCCACCCATAAGTTTACAAGAAAAAATATCTTCTCACGGGTGCAATTCCACCTTCAGGGAGAAGAAATTGAGCAGGTCCTTAAGGGTGAGGAGCCCCACCAGGCGGCTGTTTTCCACCACCAGCAGACGGGTAAAGCCCGATTGATTCATGGTGGCCAGGGCTTGCACAGCGTCCATCGTCGGGGGGATGCTGTTTTCCGGCGAGACTGGCAGGAGTATATCTCGGACGGTGCGCCGGTCCCAGACCTCCCGGGGCACCTCCCGGACCTGCCGGGTGCTGACCAACCCCACCAGGTTGTCACCCTCCATAACGGGATACATCCGGTGTTGGTGGGTGAGGATGTAGTCCTCCACCAATTGCCGCACGGTCAGCTGAGGCGGTACGGTGATGGGGTCGGTTACCATGAAACGCCGGACCGGCTCGCCCTCCAGGGCTTTGCGCACCAGGAGCTGCTGGTACGAGGTCTGGGCTGCGTGGCGGAGAAACATGCCGATGAGCACCAACCACATGCCGCCGATGAGGTTGCCGCCGACAAACTGCAGGATACCCACAAACATCAGCCCCAACCCGAAGGCCGCGCCTACCGTGGAGGAGACCCGGGTGGCCCAGCGCAGGTCGCCTTTATAACCCCAGAGGATGGCCCGCAGCACCCGGCCGCCGTCCAACGGAAAGGCCGGCAGGAGGTTGAAGACTGCCAGGATGCCGTTAATGGAGGCGATATAGTAGATTACCGCGTTCACCGGTATTGGCCAACCCATCTGGTCGCCCAGACGATGGATCAGGAAAAAGGCGCCGGCGATGACCAGGCTAGCCAAAGGACCGGCTATGGCCATGAGGAATTCGGCCTTGGCGGTGGGCGGCTCGTCACCCATTTCGGCCACGCCGCCGAAAATAAAGAGGGTGATCCCTTTCATTTGCATGTCGAACCGGCGGGCCACCAGGGAATGGGAGAATTCATGGACGACAATGGAGATGAAAAGCCCCAGGGCCCCCACCACCGCCATGGTCCAATACATTTCCCGGTCCAGGCCGGGATAGAGATAAGGAAAAACCCCGGCGGCCAGCGACCAGGTTACCAGGACGGCGATGATCAGCCAACTGGCGTCCAGACGGACCTCAAAGCCGAAGAGATTGAAAAGCGTGACACGTTTGCCGAACATAATCGCCTCCTGCTTAACCCCGCCGGGAAGGCGGAGGGGTTGGCTCCTTAAAAGGATCTCTGAGAAGATGTTCTCCGGTCCGAACAGTCCTTTTTTGTCTTTCCCGGCGGCTCGCTTCCTGATACGCTATCCTGGAAGCATACGATTGCTCCGGGGTAAGGCCGCTCCTGTGCCTTTGGGAATGGCTTCTATGATACTCTATTCTTGTTTCTCTGAATAGACCGCAGGCAAAAAATGACCATGTGACCAATAATGGTAGCACAGGCTTTTCAGCCGGTGCTCTGCTGAACCGGCTGCAAGCCTGTTCTACTGATATCCCTATGGTTGAATTGATGGATGACCAGATCATCTATGGCGTCCATGCGGTCCTGGCGGCCCTGCGGCACCAGGGTGGGACCATCGAGGAGGTCCTGGTCTCTCAGGGCAGCCGCGGGCAGTGGTTCGAGGAAGTCAAAGCCCTGGCCCAAAAACACGGGGTGCGTTTCCGGGTGACGGACCCCGCTAGGCTGCAGCGCCTGGCCGGCGGCGTGAAGCATCAGGGGATCGTCGCCCGGACCGCGGGCTATCAGTACGCCCGCCCCGAACTCATGGAAGCCCGCCTGCGGGAGGCTGGCCGGGCGGCGCTGGCCGTCGTGCTGGACTGTCTCCAAGATCCCATGAATTTGGGAAACCTGCTGCGCAGCGCCGCGGCGGCCGGGGCCCAAGGCGTTTTTCTGCCCAAAGACCGGTCTGTTGGGATCACTGCGGCGGTGGCCAAGGCTGCGGCCGGAGCCCTGGCCCAGGTGCCGGTCTGCCGGGTGACTAATCTCGTCACGACCCTTAACCAGCTGAAAGAACTTGGGTTGTGGATTGTCGGAGCCGAGGCCACAGCCCCCCAGCCTCTCTTTGCCGCCGACCTGACCGTCCCCCTCGCCCTGGTCATCGGCAGCGAAGGTCAAGGGCTGCGGCCCCGGGTGCGGCAGGCTTGTGACCTGCTCCTGCATATACCCATGATCGCCGGCTCCCTGGGGTCGCTGAACGCCGCCACGGCCGGTGGCATATTTCTTTATGAGATTCTCCGCCAAAGAATTTTGCAGCAAAAACTGGCAGAAAAAACAACACTCGGCCATCCCTGAAATTTCCCTCCCGTTTGGCCAGAAAAATGTCATTGACTTCCGGCATCATCGTTGGTATGAATAAAGAAATCTTATCTTGCAACGCACCATCATCACTTACATTCACAACAACCTAAACAGGCACGCTAATTTTCAGACATGAGGTCTGCACTTTATCGCAAAAGATCAATGTTTGCGCCGCGTCCAGCCCGCTGGCGGGCGAGACTGTTATACGGCCTGGCCTTCATCGGTTTTTTGGCCCTCGCAGGGTTAACCATGATTATCTATGCCGCCCTGCAGGTCCCTGAAACCAATCTGGAGGCCGGCATCGCCTTCCCCAGATTGGCCTCACCCCATGAAAAAATTGAGGCTATCCCCAGCGTCACCGCTGCTGCCCAAGCCAAACCCGCGACTGTGGGCAGCGAGCCGGCTTATGCTCATTTCTATACCAGTCAGGCCAGCGAAGCCGAGCAGTCGAAGGTGAATAAACTGCGGCCCCGGCCCAAACCGGTGAAACGGACGACGCCCGCCACCAAAGCCAAAAAATCGTCCTGAGTCACCCTGTCCGTGAACCAGACGGCTTCCAGTCAGACCGGAACTATCGCCCGTTCGGCCGGCATGGTGGGATTTGCCGTCTTCTGCAGCCGCATCCTGGGACTGGTCCGGGAACAGGTCTTGGCCAACTTTTTCGGCGCCGGGTTGGCCATGGATGCCTTTGTGGTGGCCTTCCGCATCCCCAACCTCCTCAGGGACCTCTTTGCGGAGGGGGCCCTCAGCGCCGCCTTTGTTACCGTCTTTACCGATTATGACCAGCGCCGAGGCCGCGCCGCGACCTGGCGGTTGGCCAACAACGTCCTAATCAGCCTTACCCTCCTGGTGGGAGGCATTGCCCTGGCCGGCATCCTGGCGTCCGATTTTCTGGTTCGCCTCATGGCGCCGGATTTCGGCCTGATCCCCGGTAAGACCGCCCTCACCGTCGTCATGACCCAGATCATGTTTCCGTTCCTGCCCCTTATCTCTTTAGCGGCCGTGGTTATGGGCATTTTGAACACCAAGGGCAAGTTCTTCATGCCGGCTATGGCCTCCAGCTTCTTTAACCTGGGCTCCATCACCACCGGCGTGGCCCTGGCCTTGGCCTTGCCGCAATATGGGGTCCCGGCCATTATCGGCATGGCCTTGGGGACGCTCCTGGGAGGCGGCCTGCAGTTGGCGGTCCAGCTGCCGTCTTTGTGGCGCGTCGGCTTCCGGGTCCAGTGGGTCGTGGATTGGCGGGATGAAGGCCTGCGCCGCATTTTTTGGCTGATGACGCCGGCCATGATCGGCCTCTCGGCCACGCAGATCAATATCTTTATCAACACCTTCTTCGCCTCGAGCTGTGCCGAGGGCAGTGTTGCCTGGCTCAATTATGCCTTCCGGCTGCTGCAGTTTCCCATCGGCGTCTTTGGCGTGGCCATCTCCGTGGCCGCCATGCCGGTGGTCTCCCGCTTTGCGGCCCAACGCGATCTCCCCGGCCTCAAGGCCGCCTTTGCCTCGGCTCTGACCATGTCCCTTTTAATCACCATCCCCGCTTCCGTGGGACTGGCCGTCCTGGCTGAACCCATCATCGCCCTCATCTTTCAGCACGGCCGCTTCACCGCCTTTGACACCGTCCAGACTGCCGGGGCTTTGGTCTTTTACACGCTGGGCCTCTTTGCCTATGCCGGGGTCAAGGTGGTGGTGCCGGTCTTTTATGCTTTAAACAATACCAAGTACCCGGTGGTCGGCAGCTTTCTGGCCGTGGCGGCCAATTTCGTCTTGGTCGTCCTGACCTTGGCCCCTCTCCAGCACCGGGCCATTGCCCTGGCCACGTCCCTGAGCATGATCCTCAATTTTGTTTTCTTGAGCGCCATGCTCTATTGGCACGTGGAGGGCTATCCCCTGGGGCAGATGGCCCGCTCGCTGGCCAAAATTCTCCTGGCCGCCGGTGCTATGGGAGGGCTGGTATATGGGTTGGCGGCGGCCCTGCAGCCGTTTTTCCTGGCCGGCTTCCTCAGCCGCCTGGCCATGCTGATGGCGGTTATAACGGTCGGGGCCTTGATCTATATGGGCCTGATATATTTCCTACGGGTCCCGGAATGTGCTGCCTTGACCGCCCAACTGCGGCAATGGCTCCGGAAATCTTAAATAAGTTGGAAGAAAACAAATGAGCGAATCACTCCGGCAAAAGGCCCAGGCCATTCTGGCGCTCCTGGCCAAACACTACCCTAGAGCCCATTGCACCCTGGATTTCAAGACGCCTTTGGAACTGCTGGTGGCTACGGTTTTGTCGGCCCAATGCACCGATGCCCGGGTCAATCAGGTGACCCCGGCCGTTTTCCGGAAATACCCCAATGCCGCGGCTTTTGCAGCCGCACCCTTGGTCGACCTGGAAGAGGCCTTTCATCCCACCGGCTTTTTCCGCCAAAAGGCCAAGAGCATTCAACAGATCTGTCAGACCCTGGTGGAGCGCTACGGCGGCGACATCCCGCCCTCTCTAGAGGAATTAGTCAAATTGCCGGGCATCGGCCGTAAAACCGCCAACGTCATCCTGGGCAATGCCTTCGGCATCCCCGGGATTGTGGTGGATACCCATGTGGGCCGGGTAGCCCAACGCCTGGGTCTGACCACCAACAAGGACCCGGTCAAGATCGAATTCGACCTCATGGCTTTGGTGCCCAAGGAACAATGGACCGTGGTGTCGCACCAGCTCATCTGGCACGGCCGCCAGGTCTGCACTGCCAAAAAACCCAAGTGCGGCGAGTGTTTTCTCCGACCCCACTGCGATTACGGACAGAATGCGGCGCAGTGACTGAGACGCGCCCCGGACGCCTGCCGGGAACGGCGCTGCCAACGCGGGCAGCAAAACCAAACGCTTTTTACCGTCGGACTGTTGACAAATCCCATGGTACGATTTATAAATAAATTCTGTTGGGGGATCGTCTAGCGGCAGGACAGCAGACTCTGGATCTGCTTACCGAGGTTCGAATCCTCGTCCCCCAGCCAAACCTCTTTTTCGGGAATGACCGGTTTCCTGGCAAAGTTCCCTAATGCCCTTTTTATACCACCTCTTGATCGTCCTTAACTACTCAAACTGATACATTCCCGTCATCCTCTCTCCTGGTTACACATTTCAATTTAAAGGACTTGTAATGCCAGAAGCCCCTATCGGCGGGGTCCCTGTTGTATTGCCAATACACCCCTATACCGTTTCCGGTTTTTGGTTTTTATACTCGAGTTTTTAAAGTGGATAAGGGGGGAGGTTTGTTTTATCTCATCCTGAACGTGCTATTAGAGGGGTCATTTTGCCGTTATCAAAATCGGGAGGAAAAGCCCTCATTTGCCCGAAGCATCAGGCAAGAGGCTGTGATCAGAACCTAGGTCGAAAACTTAACAAGTTGAGAAGCTATATTTTTTGAACGTGGCAATCCTGGGGCGGACGTTCGAACTGAGGGTTCTACCCTTCGGCACTATTGGGGGAGGAAGGCGGCAGGATGGATAACCTGATCCCTTGCGTTGTGACTAAGCGAAACTATGAGGCTAGGATTTTGTTGGTGATGGATGCTGATATGTTTAAAGACATCCCTGAGTTGGCAGCAACCCTCGTGGATTGCCCGGCCCGCCGATATTGCTGAGCCTGAGCCAGCAAGGCCGGGGCCCAAGCGGGAGTGCCCAAGGCGTGGATGTGGCTATAGGTGGCCAGAACGTTTTTATAGCAGGCACCATCCCGGTCGCCGGTGATGCCGTGCCCCCGCTCCAGGCTGAATACCAGGTTTAATTTTCCATGATCTTCAGAGATGATGCGGGAATAATGGAATTCATGGCCCCGGATGGTGGTACCCATTGGAAAATAGGGGTTGGGGCGGTCCACGGTAAAAACGGTATAGCCGTGGCCCTGGGGCTTTTTCTCCAAGAGGACGGTGAAGGGCAGAGCCCCCACCATGGGATAACTTTGCTCCCGGACGATGAGGTGGCTACCCAGATACATGAGGCCGCCGCACTCGGCATAAACCGGCAGGCCGCCTTCGATGGCGTTTTTCAAGGACAGCCGGAAGGTGTGATTATTTGCCAGGGCCTCGGCATTGGTCTCGGGGAAGCCGCCACCGATATAGAGGCCGTCAATAGCGGGCAGGGTTGCGTCTGTCAAGGCATTGATTTCCACAAGACGGGCGCCGGCGGCCGCCAAGGCTTCCAGGTTTTCAGGATAATAAAATTGGAAGGCAGCATCCCGGATAATGCCGATAACCACCGGTTGGCCGAGGCTCGCGGCAACGGTCTGAGGATGTCTGTCAGGTAACGGGAAAGGAGGGGCACCTTGGGCGATTTCCCAGAGGCGGTTCAGGTCCAGGTATTTTTCCACCAGGTTTTGGGCGGTAGCAATGGCCTGGCAGGCGGCGACATGTTCCGGCGGCGGCACCAGGCCCATGTGGCGTTCGGGGAAGACCGCGCACTTCAAGCGGGGTACGGCCCCCAGAACAGGGATGCCGCAATACTGCTCGATGGTGGCGCGCAATAGTCCTTCATGGCGCGGCCGGGCGATCTGATTCAAGATAACGCCCTGGAGGGCCACGTCAGGGTCGAACTTCTGGCAACCCAAAACCATGGCTGCAGCGGTGCGGGTAGTCATGGTGCAATCGACTACCAGCACCACTGGAGCGTGGAGTACTTTGGACAGCTCTGCCGTACTAAAGGTGCCGGCGATATCCAAGCCGTCGTAGAGGCCCCGGTTGCCTTCGATGAGGGCGCCGTCGGCCGTAGCTGTATGTTGGGCTACGGTCAGGCGGATCTGGTCCCGGGCCATGAGGAACGGGTCCAGATTGTAGCAGGGTCGACCGGCAGCCAGGGCATGCCAGGCGGGATCGATATAGTCCGGTCCCTTTTTAAAAGGGGTAATTTCCCGTCCCCGTTGGCGCCAAGCCGCGAGCAATCCCAAGGTCATGGTGGTCTTGCCGGAGCCACCGCGCAGGGCGGTGAGGAGCAGACGGGGACAGGAGGTAGTCATTAGTGTTTGGCAGCGCCTTCCACGTGGGGTATTTCGACGAAGCTACCGCCGAAATAAGTGTAGACACACCGGCCACTGTCAATCAGGTCTTTTATTGCGTACTTTACGTCATTCTTGGGTTGGTCCGGATGTTCCTTGAGGACCATCTTTTCCAAGTCCTTGGCCTTGAGCTGTTTTTTGCCCTGGGCCGCTTCAACCAGCTTGTAGATAAATTCTACAAGTTCTTCTTTGGGAAGTGCCATGACTTAATCACCTGCTTAGAATTTAAAATGCATTGACGTCCTATAAGTATCATACGCCTGGAATTTATAGTCGTCAATATGCTGGAAGGTGAAAGGAATTTCGCAGACTTCAAAGAACCGTTCCCAACCGATGCGCTCCACCCATTCGCCGACACGTTCCCATTTCAGGGCGTTTTCGGCGTATTTAATGAGAATGCGGCGGATGGTGACCACGGTGTCCGGCCAGCGCGGCGGATCATTGGGGATGTAAGGCACGGCCAGCCGGGAGAACATGGGCGGGCTCTTGGCATTGGAGACTTTGCCACCCACCAGCAGGGCGACGCCACCCTTTTCGGAGTCGAAGCAGGGCAGAGCCGGGCACATGGTGTAGCAGTTGCCGCAATACATGCACCGTTCTTCGTTGACGATGACGGATTTCAGGGTCTTGTCAGGATGGGGCCGGATGGCGCCGGTGGGACAAGAGGCAATGGTAGTGGGGATTTCGCACAGGTGGCGCAGCACTTCGTGTCTGATAGTGGGCGGGGTGCGGTGCACGCCGCAGATGGCGATATCGGAGCAGTGCACGGCGCCGCACATGTTCAGGCAGCAGGCCAAGGAGATGCGCACCTGGGCCGGCAGCTCATGGGAGCCGAAATACTCGAACAGATCGTCCATGACGGCCTTGACGATACCAGAGGCATCAATGGCCGGGGTGTGGCAGTGGACCCACCCCTGGGTGTGGACGATGTTGGTGACGGAGTGGCCGGTACCGCCTTTGGGCAAGCCCCGCTGGACTAACTCCGCTTTGAGTCCTTCCAGTTTGGATTTGTCGGAAACCAGGAATTCCACATTGTGGCGGCTGGTAAAGCGGAGGTAGCCATCACAATATTTATCAGCGATATCGCACAAATCCCGGGCAAAGAGGGTGGTAATGAGTCGGGGCGAAGCAACCCGGACGGAGATAAGTTCGTCGCCGGTCTCGGATACGTGAATCAAGACGCCGGGTTCGGGAATGGTGTGATATTTCCACTTGCCGTAGTTTTCTTTAATAACGGGCGGCAAGAATTTGCTGTAATGCGGGGGGCCGATATCAGTAATCCGTTCGGACATGTTAAAAAAACCTCCTTACCTTAACGGTCGATGTATCTGTTAGTTTCCTACAAAGCCACCATTTACTTGGTGGTATGGTATTTCCGGCCTGCGTCCTCGGCCTCGAAGTCGGACTTATGCCAGAAGAAGAAGGGGTTGGCCCGCGGGGTTTTAACGGTCTGGGGTACCGGCGGCAAGCCGACGGCTTCCAGGAAGGCCCGCATGCCCAGCCGCATGATGAGTTCGCCGACCCGCTCCCGGTTCTTGCCGTGCTCAGCCCACCACTCGGTGATATTGGAGGTGAGTTCTTTCAATTCATCAAAGGGTTCTTCCATGCGCATGAAGGGGACGATGACCCAGCTCATTTGGGCGCCTTCGAGGATGGGGGCATGGGAGCCCAGCAGCACGGTGCAACCCACGTCGGTGCCAGGACGCAGGGCCTGGGGCATCATGTTGATGCAGTGCATGCAGTGGTTGCACTCCCGGTTGTTGATCTTCAAAGTCTTGCCTTCCAGCCACATACATTGGGTGGGGCACAGATCCACGACGTCGGCCTGGACATCCAGTTTGTCCACATTGGCTCCGCCGCCCTTGGGCTTCAATTCGCCGCCCATGTAGGCTTCCACGGCAGATTGGTCGATGCGGATGTCATCTTTCCAGACACCGATCATAGACATGTCGGCCCGGGCTACGGCGGCCACGCAGTCATTGGGGCAGCCGGAGAATTTCAGTTTATATTTATAGGGATAAGAGGGGCGGTGCAGGTCAAACTGGAATTCCTGGGTCAGCTGATAACAGGCTTCCAGGGTGTCATAGCAGGACCATTCACAGCGGGCCGGACCGCAGCAGCAGGAAGGGCTCCGCATGGCCGAACCGGAGCCGCCGATATCCCAACCTTTGGCAGTGAGTTTCTGGAAAGCTGGTTCCAACTCTTCGGTGCGGGTACCCAAAAAGATAATGTCGCCGGTGGCGCCGTGCATATTCAGCAGGCCGCTGCCATGTTCATCCCAGATGTCAAATAGTTCCCGCAAGGCTTGGGTGGTGTAAAACCAAGCCGAGGGATGGTTGATCCGCATGGTATGGAAATGTTCCAGGCCGGGGAATTCATCCGGCAGGTCCGAGTAACGACCGATGATGCCAGAACCGTAACCCAGCACACCCACGATACCACCATGTTTCCAGTGGGTGATTTTTTCCTTGTAAGATCTTTCCAACTGCCCCAACAGGTCGTTCACCGCCGGCTTCGTCGGCGCCAACCGCTTCAAATCCTTGACGAAGCTGGGGAACGGACCGGATTCAAGTTGATCCAGTAATGGGGTTTTGTGCATGAAACTGTCCTCCCTGTGTATTTAGATAAACGAGACGTATTTATCCTTTTTTTCACAAACACTGCCATTATATCACTTGCGTGCATTCTTTTGTCAATAAAAAAAATGGCCGGGACCCAGAGATTTCCTGAAAGTCTCGCCAAAAATCCCAGCGGTTCCCGGCAGAAAAGAACGTAAGTACAGTTATCCGGCAGGCAACAGGGTCACGCGGCCGATTTTTTCCAACTCCAGCCGGCAACGGGCCGCCGGGCCCACCACCAAGATAACCAGCTCTTCGGGGTAGAGATATTTCTGCGCTGCGGCTTGGGCCGCGCTCTGATCCACGGCAAGAATCCGGGGCCGATAGAGGCTGAGATAGTCCAAGCCAAGGTTGTATAATTCGATGTTTTTGATTTGTTGTGCCAGGCCGCCGGGGGTTTCCAGGCCCAGGGGGAAGCTGCCCACGTAGTAACTTTGTGCGTCGGCTAATTCTGCCGCCGTCCCGGCGGTTTCCTTGACCTCGGTCATGACGTTCTTGATTTCCTGGATCATGGTCGCCGTGTGTTCAGCCGGGGTAAAAGTGGAAATGATAAATGGCCCGGGGGCTCGGCGGCAATGGAACTGGCTGCGGATGCCGTAGGTCAAGCCTTTTTCGGCGCGAATGCGCATCATCAGCCGGGAGGAGAAGCCGCCCCCCCCCAGGATATAATTAACCAGCCGCAGGGCAAAAAAGTCCGGGGTGGACCGGGGCGGCCCCAGATGGCCGCAGCGGATCTCACTCTGGGTCAGATCGGGCCGGTCCAGGAGATAGATACCTGGTTGTGCCAGGGTCTGCGGGGCATCCTGAAAGGCTGGGGCCGGCGCCAGGGGCGAGCGCCAAGTGCTCCAGAACTGCTGCGTAGTTGCCAACGCCTGGGCTTGAGGTACCATCCCCACGATCACCAGGCTGCACTCCTGGGGGTGGACTTGGGTCTGGAAAAATGACCGCAGATCTTCGAGCTGCAGACCGGCCAGCGACTCCGGGCTGCCATCCACCGGGTGGCCGTAGGGGCTGTCACCGAAAAACAGGGGCAAATAGGTCCGGTTGGCCACCTCCCGGGGATCGTCCAGGGCGTGCTGCAGCTCTGCCCGCCGGCGCTCCCGCAAGAGCAGGAATTCCTCCTCCGGGAAGCCCGGCTCCAGGACGATCTCCGCCAACAGGGCCATGAGCTCGGGGAAATCTTCAGCCAAACCCTCCAGGGTAATGGTGGTATGGTCCCAACTGCCATGGGCCTGGAGCATGGCCCCCCGGCCTTCGACAGCCAGGGCCAGGGCCAATTGATCCCGGTGTTGGGTGCCCACGGTCAGACACTCGGCCAAGCAGTCGGCAGTGCCACCCTTGCCGGCCGGATCGGCTTCGGCCCCCCGTTTGGCCATAAAGGTGATATTCACCCACGGGGTGCGGCTATATTCCAGACCCACTAGCCGCAGGCCATTGGCCAGGGTATGGGCATAGATCTCAGGAAGAAAATCATCTCGGGGTGCCATGAAGGGTTCCTTGTGAGTTTTGAGTTTCGAGTTTTGAGTTTTGAGGAAAGGGTATTCCAGCTTCAGCTAACAGGTCCCAACGCCTCATTTTCTTCCGGTGATACGGGCTGCACCACCACCACGGTGCGGTTGTCGGCAGTGAGGTATTTTTGGGCGGCGGTCTGGACCTGTTCCAAGGTCACCTGCTCATAATTGGCCAACAGGTCGTTGATGCCGTCAAAACGGCCGGTCTTGAGGTAGAGGAGGCCGGCCAACAGCCCTCGGTAGAAGTTGTTGGCCAGGACCCGGACCGTCTGGGAGCGCAGGAGTTTTTTGACCCGCGCCAGTTCGGCCTCTTCCAGACCTTTAGTCTGCACCGCCGCAATTTCCTCCCAGACCGCGGCTTCCAGGGCCGCCACCGGCTGGCCCGGAGGGACCACCCCCAGAACGATCAGGAGGCCCGGATCCTGGGTGGTAAAGGGCGGCGGCGACAGATCAATGTCCACTTCAATGGCCCGGCCGGGGCGCACCAGCTTCTGATAACAGCGGGAAGCCTTGCCCATACCCAGGGCTGCAGCCAGGAGCATGACCGGGTAGATGTCAGGGTTGGCCAAGGCCGGGACATGGAAGCCGGCCAGGAAGGCCTCCACCTGGGAGACCTTTTTGAAAATGGCCCGGCGTTCGCCCCGCTGCGGCGGCTCCACCGTGTGCACCGGCGGCGGCGGGCCCTGACTGGGAATGTCCCCGAAATACTTCTGGACCAAATCTTTCGCCTGCTCCGGGTCCACCGCCCCGGCCACCACAACAACCATATTGGCCGGATTGTAATAGGTCCGATAATAGTCCAGGCAGTCGGCATGGGTCATGGCCACCAGATCGGAGTCCCAGCCGATGACCGGCCACTGGTAAGAATGCTGAGTATAAGCGGTGGCAAAGAGGAGCTCCAGGGGCAGGCCAAAGGGGCTGTCCACGGAGCGCAACTTGCGTTCACTGCGCACCACCTCCCGCTCCGAAGCAAAGCTCTCCGGCGTCAGGTCCAGGTTCTTGAGCCGGTCCGCCTCCAAACGCACCACCAATTCCAACTGGTCCGCTGGGATATTCTCGAAATAGGAAGTGCTGTCCTGGGTGGTAAAAGCATTGACCTCGCCGCCCTTGGCCTGGATGATGCGGGCAAACTCCTCGGGGCCCAATTCCTTGGAGCCCCGGAACATCATGTGCTCAAAGAGGTGGCTGATACCGGTGATGCCCTGGCGTTCGTTGCGGGAGCCCACGCCATAATGCACCTGAAAAGAGGCAATGGGCAGACTGCCGTTGGGCAGGACCAGAAGCTTCAAGCCATTGTCAAAGCGATATTCGTGCACGGCTATGGCCGGGCGCCAATTTTTGGGATCGAGTCGGTCGGTCATGGTCTGATGTCCCGTTGAAGGTTGATGGGTCAAAGGTCAAGGGTTAGAATCTGAAGATGAAAGGCTAGTGGTCCATTTACTTCAGTCCTTTTTAAATAACCACCGGCCACTGACCACTGCTGATTAATCCCTGTCCGTTCCCCTGGTGCCAGGTGGATAGCTGGCCCAGCGCGACAGCAATCTATCATCCACCTCCACCTTGGCCGGCGAGAATTGGGCAATGGGGATAGTTTTGGGTCTTTCTCCTGCCAACAGCCGCTGCACCAGATGGCCGGCTGCCACCCCTACCGCGTCGTAATCCAGGGTGACGCTCAGGACCGCGCCCCGGGGCTCAATCCGGGGGTTGCCGTTGACCACGAGCAGACGTTGTTCGTTCCCCCAGGCCAGCAGCGCCGGGGCATAGGTCTGGGAAAATTGGTCCGGCGGGAGGAAGAAGATCTCCACGCCCTGGGCGACCATTTGTTGGCTGGCAGCGCTGGCTGCGGCTGCTGAATCGGCGGGCTGCACTGTCAGGGTAAGACTGGCCTGTTTGGCCAGGGCGGCAAATTCCTGCTGCAATTCCACCGAGGCCCCTTCGGTGGGGTTATATATCAGCCCCCAGCGGCGCCGAGTCGGGAAGAGTACCCCAGTCTGGCGCAGGGCCTCAGCCAGTGGTGGCGGGCTGGCAATGCCGGTGATGTTCTCCTGGTGATCATTGGGCCGGGATCGGTCATAGGCCGCGCCAGTCTGATAGGGATCGGCTACCATGGCAAAAACTATCGGCGTCCTTTTCAGGCGGGGTGCTGTGGCCATGAGGGCCTGGGTGCCCAGCACCACCAGAACCTGCAGCTTTTCTGGGGCCAGTTGCCGGCTCACCTGCACCGCCTGCTCCGCATTGCCGTCCGCCGACACGACTGGCAAAGACCGCTGCAAGACCCGCTCTAAGCCCAGGATGACCGCCTGGCTCTGAGGCGTCAAGGACCAAGAGAAGACCTTGACCGTCTCCGCGGCCCCGGCCAGGCATGGCAGGAGCAGGGTGAGGAGCAGCGCCAGGTAGCCAGACAAGGGCCAACCTTGCCAGATTGAGGGTTTGCTCAGCGCCATCCCTTGACCCAATCGCTAATGCACCAGGCTGCCAACGCGCCCCCAGCGTGGCCAGAATCTGTGCTGGTCCCAGGAGAAGTAGATGATCCAGGCCTTGCCCCGGACGTTGTCGAGAGGCACCGGCCCCCAGAAGCGGCTATCGTAGCTGTGGTCCCGATTGTCGCCCATGACAAAGACGTGGCCGGGCGGCACCGTATAAGGGCCGAAGTTGTCCCGATAACGACCCGAGGCGCCGTTAGCCGAAATCCAGGCGTCATTCTGATCAATGACGTGATAATCCTTGAACACCGCCTCGGGGATGTCCAGAGGCTGGCCGTTCACGTAGAGTTTCTTATCCACGATTCTGACGGTATCCCCGGCCACGGCCACCACCCGTTTGATAAAATCTTTGGACGGATCAGGGGGAAAGATGAAGACGACGATGTCGCCCCGTTGGGGTTGACCTATAGGAATAAGAACTTTATTTGTGAAGGGATTGCGGATCCCGTAGATAAATTTATTTACCAACAGATAATCGCCGATCTGCAAGGTTTCCAGCATGGAGCCGGAGGGGATGGAGAAGGCCTGGACTACAAAGGCCCGGATGAATAGGGCCAAAAACAGGGCGATGGCAATTGCTTCGAAATACTCACGCCAAAGGGGTTTTTTCCGCTGCTGCCGTCGGTCGCTGGCTGAAGTTCCGTCGTTGGCCATTCTTACTCCCGCATGCCAAACACCGCCAGAAAGGCTTCCTGGGGTATCTGGATCTTGCCGATCTGTTTCAGGCGTTTTTTGCCTTCTTTCTGTTTTTCCAAGAGTTTGCGCTTCCGGGTAATGTCGCCGCCATAGCATTTGGCCGTGACGTTTTTCCGGAGGGCCGGGATTGATTCCCGGGCGATAACCCGGGAGCCGATGGCCGCCTGGATAACCACCTCGAACATCTGCCGGGGGATGATCTTCTTCAGGCGCTCCGTCAACTCCCGGCCCCAGCGGTAGGCCTTGTCTTTATGCACAATAATGGACAAAGCATCGATGGGTTCGCCGTTGACCAACAGGTCCATGAGGACCAGGTCAGCCGGCCGATAGCCGAGCATCTCATAGTCCATAGAGGCATAGCCCCGGCTCAGGGACTTGAGCTGGTCGTAAAAATCCATAAGGATTTCGTTGAGGGGCAGTTCATAGATGAGCAAGGCCTTCTGGTTGGGGAAGAAGCGGATTTCCACCTGTCGGCCTCGTTTTTCCTCGCAGAGCTTCAAGATATTGCCCAGATAGTCACTGGGGGTGTGGATCTCCACTCGCACCACCGGTTCCTCCAGGTGGGCAATCTTGCCCCAGGGCGGCAGGTTGCGGGGGTTGTCCACCCAGAGTTCCTCGCCCTTGGTGGTCACCACTTTATAGACGACGGTAGGCGCGGTGGCCAGCAGGGATAGCTCAAACTCTCGCTCCAACCGTTCCTTGACGATCTCCAGGTGCAGAAGCCCCAGGAATCCCAGGCGGAAGCCAAACCCCAGGGCCGCAGAGGTCTCTGGTTCATAGGTGAAGGAGGAGTCATTGAGACGCAGCTTCTCCAAACCCTCTTTAAGGCGGCCATAGTCGCCGGGATCAATGGGGTAAAAGCCGCTGAAGACCATGGGTTTGATCTTTTTGAAGCCGGGAAAAGGCGCGGCCGTGGGGTTGGCCGCGTCGGTAATGGTATCGCCGATCATAGCGTCGGCCAGGTTCTTGATGGTGGCCGTCAGGAACCCCACTTCGCCGACGCTTAAGCTCTCCACCGGCGTGGCATGGGGGCTGAAAATGCCCAACTGGTAGACCTCGTAGGTCTTGCCGGTGGCCATGAGCAGGATTTTCTGGCCCCGGTGCACCGTCCCGGCCAGGACCCGGACCATGACCACGGTGCCCACGTAGGGGTCGAACCAGGAGTCGAAGATCAGCATCTTTAAGGGCTCATCGGCCCGGCCCGCGGGCGGTGGGATGCGGGTGACGATGGCTTCGAGGATTTCTTCGATGCCGGCCCCGGTCTTGGCGCTGGCCCGGATGGCCGTTCCCGGATCAATACCCAGGATATCCCGGATCTCCTCGGCAACTTTGTCGGGGTCGGCGTTGGCCAGATCGCATTTATTCAGGACCGGGATGATCTCCAGGTTGTTGTCCAGGGCCAGATAGGCGTTAGCCAGGGTCTGGGCCTCAACGCCCTGGGAGGCATCCACCACCAACAACACCCCTTCGCTGGCCGCTAGACTGCGGGAGACCTCGTAGCTGAAATCCACATGCCCCGGCGTGTCAATGAGGTTTAAGAGATAGTCCTGGCCATCCCGGGCCTTATACCACAGACGCACCGCCGCGGCCTTGATGGTGATGCCCCGCTCCCGCTCCAACTCCATGCTATCCAGGAACTGGTCCCGCTTTTCCCGGGAAGTGATGGTGCCGGTGTGCTCCAGGAGACGGTCGGCCAGCGTCGACTTGCCGTGGTCAATATGGGCGATGATGGCAAAGTTGCGGATGTATTTGGGATCCATGTAAATCCATACCCATAAGAGACCGCGCTCGGCCTTAACGGGTTATTCAGAAAAGACGATTGCTGTTCTAAAAATGCGTTGCAGCTGCCTTATTGCAGGTAGCCCCTGTCAAGATGATCCTCTGGTTGCCTGTCAAAGTTCTTTTTTAGTGGAGCGAGCCTCCGTGCCCGCGCCAACTTGCCCTGAGCAGCGTATCCGGTTTTTCAAGTATGGCGGGCCGGAAATGCCTTCCCCAGCTGCCGGGCGAGGGCTTCAAGGCCTTTCCGGTTGGATACTAAAGGACTGTCATGCAGTTATCCGGCGGATCAACTCCGGGGCCTGGGCAAAGGAGTCCAGATAATAATCGGCTTCCAGCTTGGGGTTGCGGAAAGCCACCAGTTTCACCCCACAATTGCGGGCAAACTCCTGGTCCACCGTGGAATCGCCGAAGTAAAGGGCCTCGGTCGGGACAATGCCGAAATATTGGCAGATCTTCCAAAAGGCTTCGGGATCCGGCTTGGGCCGGGACACATCCTGAGCCGAGACGATGATATCAAAAAAATTCTTTAATCGGTGATATTCAAAGACCGCCTGGGTCGTGGTAGTCCGGTTGGTGGCCACCGCGGTGCCAAAATGTGGCCGCAGAAACTCAAGGAAATCGATCAGATACGGTTCTGGCTGCATCAACGGGATGAACTTTTGATAATCCACGCGGCGGCAGTAAGCCAAGACCTCCTCCAGATCGGGATGGTCCGGGAAGATGTATGCCAGCGATTCAAAGACCGTATGGGCATGGACATAGTCGATGGCCGCCTCACTGAGCGGCGGCCGCTGGAAATGAGCCAAGATATGGTTATAATAAGCAATATTCGAGGCCCGGGAGTCAAATAGGACCCCATCACAATCAAACGCAACGACTTTCAGATTCATAGCACCGGCAGTTTTGGCCCCAAAGAGGGAAGAGCTGGCCACATTTGGTTAAATTTAACCTATAAAATATACTCATAATTGCCATGTATGTCAAGAAATCCCGGATTTTCCCTCGCCAGGCCGACCGTTCCCGGGGGTTACCTGGGTATTTTTCATCCCGTTTGTTCAAAGGATCTGTTATAATCTAAAGATTAATATTTTTCCATTAGGTTGCCCTCATGAAAGCACTCCTTGCCTTGGAAGATGGTCTGGTCCTGCCCGGCCGGTCGTTTACCGGCCCCGGTGAGGCCGGGGGAGAAGTGGTTTTTAACACTGCGATGACAGGATATCAGGAGATCCTCACCGATCCCTCCTATAAAGGCCAGATTGTTACCATGACCTATCCGCTCATCGGCAATTATGGCGTCAATCCTGAGGACGTGGAGTCCCGGGGCGTCCAAGCGGAAGGCTTTATCATTAAGGAATATCACCCCTACCCTTCTAACTGGCGAGCCGCCGGCAGTTTGGCGGACTATCTTAAAGCCCATGGTAAATTGGGGGTGGCCGGTATCGACACCCGGGCCGTGACCAAGCGGCTCCGGGAGGTGGGCGCCATGCGAGGGATTCTCTCCACCGAAGACCTGGACCCGGCCTCGCTGGTGCGCCGGGCCTGGGAGCTGCCCAGCATGGCGGGGGCCAATCTGGTGGACCTGGTGACCTGTGCCGCACCCTACTGGTGGGATGGAACTTCGCCGGACACCGGAAACCAGAAACCGGCAACCGATCTGCAGGCCCTCTGGCAGCAGCGCGCCGGCACCAAGGTGGTCCTCTATGACTTCGGGGTCAAGTTTAACATCCTGCGCAGCCTCAAGGCCCGGGGACTGGAGGTCCTGGTGGTGCCGGCGACGACGCCGGCCGCCGCGGTGTTGGCCCTGCATCCCGCTGGCATCGTCCTGTCCAACGGCCCCGGCGACCCCGCGGCGGTCACCTATGCCATTGACAATGTCCGCCAATGTCTGGGGCAAAAGCCCCTGTTCGGCATCTGTCTGGGCCACCAGCTCCTGGGTCTGGCCCTGGGCGGCCGCACCTTTAAACTGAAATTCGGCCACCGGGGCGGCAACCAGCCGGTGAAGAATCTCCTCACCGGCCGGGTGGAGATCACGTCCCAGAACCACGGCTTTGCCGTGGACCTTAACTCCATCGCCGACCCCCAGGTGGAGCTGACCCATATCAATTTAAACGACAATACCCTGGAGGGCCTGCGTCATCTCGAGCTCCAGGCCTTCTCGGTCCAGTATCACCCCGAGGCCAGCCCCGGCCCGCATGATGCGAATTATTTGTTCGATGAGTTTTTGCGGGCCTTGGGATCTTAGCGGGAAACCGGTGTGGGCGTGGCAACTTTTGGGGGGAGGGAATTGCCGACCGTCCAGGTCCAAGTGCCGGTCAGGAGGATGTCTAACGCAAGAAAAAAAACCGGTCTGTTGCCAAACCGGGCGGTAAATTAATTTCAGCGGCGTCCTCCTTGCCCACCCGGCTGCATGCGACGTAGCATCGCCCCTAACGGGGCTTAACTGCCGAGTTCGGGATGGGATCGGCTGCCATCTTATCGATTTTATCTCAAGTTGGTTCTATCCATATGGCCATGCAGGCCGAAAAGATAATATTATTAATGTTTAGATGGGGATATGGGCATCGGATCGGTATAAATATAGTTAGATTTTTATATATTGGATTAAATTGATCGGAAAAACAGTCGGACTTATGAAAATAAACCGAGTGGGTTATCTCCTGGGAGGTATTTCCTTGAATGACTATGGCCTTGCTATCCAGCTCTCTATTCGTGTGCCTTATTTTTACGGTAAAAGAGAGTGGTCGGTCAGTCTTATTGATTAAAATATATTTTATTGATGCTGGAATGCGCTCTTGAATGCTAGCTTCCGAGATAGGTACAACACGCGTTGTCATATTTTTGATGGTCCATTCTCTCTCAAAAGCTATTCTGATAGAAGATGGGTCCAATATTACTTCTGGACAGCTTAAAGGCCGTGGAGCAATTTCGATATCCGGCAAATCCGGTTGGGTTATAGCCGGAAGTTCACGTTGAGTTTCAACAGCAGGCAGACATCCGAACCCCGCGCTCAGCACTATCAATGTTAACAAACACCAGTAAATTGGAACGATAACGTGGCTTCTGTTCATGGTTGCCTCCTATTCCCACAAACGACGATCCTGAATCAGCCCATAAATTAAGGATAACCTATGTGTGGAACCATTGCACCCGCCCATTGAGGCCAGGAAAAGATGGTAAGCCCACGAACAACTTTCGACCAGCCGGTATCCTCCTTTCCCCATCGATTATAATAAAAAACCCCGCCTCAAACAAGAAGCGAGGTTGGGACAAAATGAATTCCGGCGGCGTCCTACTTTCCCACATGGCCGCCCGCCTAGTAGCATCGGCCCGACAGTGCCTCACCATAGATATATGAGAAGGTATCAAGAGAATCCCCATATGTTATTTGACCCTCTTTGGCTTTCCTGGCCCGATGGCGGGGAATACCCTGATGCTCTGGATAGCTGCACAGGCGGAGATCCTGCAGGGTATGCGTCCCCCGGAGCAATGATCACTTTGACCGCAACCGAATCCTCCCCAAAGCTTCTCTCGTGCAATTTGTTTGACCTTGAATGATGTAAGGGCGCGGAGACTGCCGAATATGTCGCATTAGTTCCTCGGAAGCAAAAAGAGCATCCCCATAGGGCAGAGAAATTTCCACCATGATACTGTGCCATTTTCTCAGAGGGTAAAAATTATTCGTAATGCGTCCACATACGAATAATTTTCACGGTCCTTTTTTCTTCAATAATCTGATAGATGAGCCGATGCTGGATAGTGATACGCCGGGAAAAGGCTCCGGTTAAATCGCCCACCAATGTCTCGCAGGGAGGTGGATTCTGCCAAGGATTTTCTGTAATCATGGCCAGAAGTTTCTCGGCCGTCGGCCGCAAGCCGGCTGCCGCCAGTTTCTTGGCGTCCTTTTGGGCCTGTTTCGTATAGACGAGGCGCCAACTCACCAGTGAAGCTCATCACTGCATTCTTCGAGGGGAGTTTCCAGGCCTTCCCGGACAGATTCCCGCATCCCGGCTATCCCAAGCAAGTAGAGCGTCTCCTGAATGGCCCGCCAGTCTGCTTCGGCAATAAGCACAGCATTGGCCCGCTTGCCAGTAATGAAAATCGGTTCATGAGACGCCGCCGCTTCATCCACCAAACGATACAGTCGTTCCCGTGCCTGGCTGATAGTGAAAATTGGCATGTTTCCCTCCCAATGGCCATTTAAATGTACGTTATCATGTACGTTTTGTCAATGACTAAAAAAAACCCGGCCTCTTTCGAGACCGGGTTGCAGATTAATTTCGGCGGCGTCCTACTTTCCCACACGGCTGCCCGCGTAGTATCATCGGCCCGACGGGGCTTAACTTCCGAGTTCGGGATGGGATCGGGTGTGACCCCCGTGGTATGGCCACCGAAAACTTGTTGACGTGTCAAAAGGATTTGAAAAGTGAAGTTCAGAAGGTAGGGGGAAGAAGTTGTTACAAAGGGAAAATATGGTCAAGCCGCACGGCCTATTAGTACCAGTTAGCTGAACACATTACTGTGCTTATACACCTGGCCTATCAACCTCGTGTTCTCCGAGGGGCCTTTAGGGACTTGCGTCCGGGAGATCTAATCTTGAGGTCGGCTTCCCGCTTAGATGCTTTCAGCGGTTATCCGGTCCGAACATAGCTACCCAGCGCTGCGCCTGGCGGCACAACTGGAACACCAGAGGTTCGTCCATCCCGGTCCTCTCGTACTAGGGACAGCTCCTCGCAAATCTCCAACGCCCGCAACAGATAGGGACCAAACTGTCTCACGACGTTTTAAACCCAGCTCACGTACCGCTTTAATTGGCGAACAGCCAAACCCTTGGGACCTGCTTCAGCCCCAGGATGCGATGAGCCGACATCGAGGTGCCAAACCTCCCCGTCGATGTGAACTCTTGGGGGAGATCAGCCTGTTATCCCCGGCGTACCTTTTATCCGTTGAGCGACGGCCTTTCCATACAGAACCGCCGGATCACTAAGGCCTACTTTCGTACCTGCTCGACGTGTAGGTCTCGCAGTCAAGCTCCCTTATGCCTTTACACTCTACGGCTGGTTTCCAATCAGCCTGAGGGAACCTTCGCGCGCCTCCGTTACCTTTTAGGAGGCGACCGCCCCAGTCAAACTACCCGCCAGGCAGTGTCCTCGACCCGGATGACGGGCCGGAGTTAGAACTCTAGACTAACCAGGGTGGTATTTCAAGGTTGGCTCCATCCGAACTGGCGTCCGGACTTCATAGCCTCCCACCTATCCTACACAAGTTAGCCCAAAATTCAATGCCAAGCTGTAGTAAAGGTGCACGGGGTCTTTCCGTCTAGTTGCGGGAACGCGGCATCTTCACCGCGAATACAATTTCGCTGAGTCCCTGGTTGAGACAGTGGGGCAATCGTTACGCCATTCGTGCAGGTCGGAACTTACCCGACAAGGAATTTCGCTACCTTAGGACCGTTATAGTTACGGCCGCCGTTTACCGGCGCTTCGGTTCAGAGCTTCTCCAGTTGCCCAGATGACTCCTCCCCTTAACGTTCCGGCACCGGGCAGGCGTCAGACCCTATACATCGCCTTGCGGCTTGGCAGAGTCCTGTGTTTTTAGTAAACAGTCGCCACCCCCATTTCTCTGCAACCCCCCTCGGCTCCGGACGCGCAGTCCTTCACCTAGCGAGGGCACACCTTCTCCCGAAGTTACGGTGTCATTTTGCCGAGTTCCTTAACCAGGGTTCTCTCAAGCGCCTTGGGATACTCTCCCTGCCTACCTGTGTCGGTTTGCAGTACGATCACCTGGTGAACTACCTAGAAGCTTTTCTTGGCAGTATGGGATCAACCAGTTTGTGGGCACAAGGCCCTCCTCATCACCTCTCGGCGTTAACAAAGATCCGGATTTGCCTAGATCTTCCGCCTACCGGCTTGAACCGGGACGTCCAACACCCGGATGGCCTACCCTCCTGCGTCCCTCCATCGGTCACGGCGCACCAGGTGGTGCAGGAATATCAACCTGCTTTCCATCACCTACGCCTTTCGGCCTCAGCTTAGGGATCGACTAACCCTGGGAAGATTAACTTTACCCAGGAAACCTTAGGCTTACGGCGAGGGGGTTTCTCACCCCCTTTATCGCTACTCATGTCAGCATAATCTCTTGTCGCTCCTCCAGCACTCCTTGCGGTATGCCTTCGACGGTTACGACAATGCTCCCCTACCGATCAGTGCTGGGCACTGATCCCGCGGCTTCGGTACTGTGCTTGAGCCCCGTTGAATTTTCGGCGCAGACCCACTCGACCAGTGAGCTATTACGCTTTCTTTAAAGGATGGCTGCTTCTAAGCCAACCTCCTGGCTGTCTGAGCGTTTCCACATCCTTTCCCACTTAGCACAGATTTGGGGACCTTAGCCGGCGATCTGGGATCTTTCCCTCTCGCCCACGGATCTTATCACCCGTAGACTGACTCCCGCACTAAAGAGAGCGGCATTCGGAGTTTGGTTGGGTTTGGTAATCTTGTGAGACCCCTAGCCCATTCAGTGCTCTACCTCCGCTCCTCATCATGCGAGGCTATACCTCAATATATTTCGGGGAGAACCAGCTATCACCGAGTTTGATTAGCCTTTCACTCCTATCCACAGCTCATCCAATAACTTTTCAACGTTAACTGGTTCGGGCCTCCATCCGGTGTTACCCGGACTTTACCCTGGCCATGGATAGATCACCCGGCTTCGGGTCTACTCCTGGCGACTAATACGCCCTCTTCAGACTCGCTTTCGCTCCGGCTCCACCTTACGGCTTAACCTCGCCACCAAGAGTAAGTCGCTGACTCATTATGCAAAAGGCACGCAGTTAGGCGGACAGATCGAAATCTGTCATCGCCCTTCCACAGCTTGTAAGCGCACGGTTTCAGGTACTATTTCACTCGGGTCACCCCGTACTTTTCACCTTTCCCTCACGGTACTAGTTCACTATCGGTCGTTGGCTAGTATTTAGCCTTGGAAGATGGTCCTCCCAGCTTCCCACAGGGTTTCACGTGCCCCGTGGTACTCGGGAACTGAATCCAGAAAGACCTGACGTTTTCGCCTACCGGACTATCACCGTCTATGGTGCGACTTTCCAGACGCTTCGACTAACGTTAGGTTTGGTAACTTTCCGAGACAGCGGCAACTGTCTCCGATTCAGCCCCGCAACCCCGCTGGCGCAACGCTTGCCGGCTTGAACGCGCCAACGGTTTGGGCTCTTCCCCGTTCGCTCGCCGCTACTGAGGGAATCTCAATTGATTTCTTTTCCTGGGGGTACTTAGATGTTTCAGTTCCCCCCGTTCGCCTCCGCCACCTATGGATTCAGTGACGGATATCCAGGCATTACCCTGGATGGGTTGCCCCATTCGGAGATCTCCGGATCAAAGCCTGCTAGCGGCTCCCCGAAGCTTATCGCAGCTAACCACGTCCTTCCTCGCCTGCCAACGCCAAGGCATCCACCGTACGCCCTTTGTTGCTTGACCATAAACCTTTGCAACAAGGATAATTCCCTTGGCTACCTTCTGAGATCTTCACTTTTCAAAGAGCTTTGAACCTCTGCGGTTCAAACTGTTAAACTTGTCGAGACTTGGTGGAGGTGAACGGATTCGAACCGATGACCTCCTGCGTGCAAAGCAGGCGCTCTCCCATCTGAGCTACACCCCCGACGGTTGCTGGTGGGCCTAGTTGGAATCGAACCAACGACCTCACGCTTATCAGGCGTGCGCTCTGACCGGAACTGAGCTATAGGCCCTTTTTCAGTCTTCCCAACTGTAGAGAAAGAAAATCAGCCTAAAATCACCGGGACCATAGACTGAAGCGGGAACCTTCTCCTTTTCAGCGGCCTGTTTTGACCTTGCTCTCTCAAAACTAAATAGCGAACCCCCAGCGGGCTAATTGAATGTGTCATTGACACCTTAGAAAGGAGGTGATCCAGCCGCAGGTTCCCCTACGGCTACCTTGTTACGACTTCACCCCAATTACCGGCCATACCTTAGGCGCCTCCTTCCCTTGCGGGTTAGGCCAGCGACTTCTGGTACAACAGGCTTTCGTGGTGTGACGGGCGGTGTGTACAAGGCCCGGGAACGTATTCACCGTGGCATGCTGATCCACGATTACTAGCGATTCCAACTTCACGGAGTCGAGTTGCAGACTCCGATCCGAACTGAGGACGGCTTTTTGGGATTTGCTTACCCTCGCGGGCTCGCGACCCTTTGTACCGCCCATTGTAGCACGTGTGTAGCCCTGGGCATAAAGGCCATGAGGACTTGACGTCATCCCCACCTTCCTCCGGTTTAACACCGGCAGTCTCTTTAGAGTGCCCAACTGAATGCTGGCAACTAAAGACAAGGGTTGCGCTCGTTGCGGGACTTAACCCAACATCTCACGACACGAGCTGACGACAGCCATGCAGCACCTGTCTTGGGGCTCGGATTGCTCCGCACCCCCCTGTTTCCAGGAGGTTCCCCAGATGTCAAGCCCAGGTAAGGTTCTTCGCGTTGCGTCGAATTAAACCACATGCTCCACCGCTTGTGCGGGCCCCCGTCAATTCCTTTGAGTTTTAGCCTTGCGGCCGTACTCCCCAGGCGGGGCACTTAATGCGTTAGCTACGGCACAGGAGGGTTAAAAACCTCCTACACCTAGTGCCCATCGTTTACGGCGTGGACTACCAGGGTATCTAATCCTGTTTGCTCCCCACGCTTTCGCGCCTCAGCGTCAGTGTCGGTCCAGAAAGCCGCCTTCGCCACCGGTGTTCCTCCCAATATCTACGAATTTCACCTCTACACTGGGAATTCCGCTTTCCTCTCCCGCACTCAAGCCAAATAGTTTCAAAGGCACTTCCGGGGTTGAGCCCCGGGCTTTCACCTCTGACTTATCTGGCCGCCTACACGCCCTTTACGCCCAATAATTCCGAATAACGCTTGCACCCTCCGTATTACCGCGGCTGCTGGCACGGAGTTAGCCGGTGCTTCCTCCAGTGGTACCGTCATACCTCGAGGGTATTCGCCTCAAGGCTATTCTTCCCACTTGACAGGGCTTTACGATCCGAAGACCTTCTTCACCCACGCGGCGTTGCTGCGTCAGGGTTGCCCCCATTGCGCAAGATTCCTCACTGCTGCCTCCCGTAGGAGTCTGGACCGTGTTCCAGTTCCAGTGTGGCTGGCCATCCTCTCAGACCAGCTACCCATCGTCGCCTTGGTGGGCTTTTACCCCACCAACTAGCTAATGGGACGCGGGCTCATCCCCACCCGACAGCTTCCATGGAGAGGCCATCTTTGGTGATCAAACCAAGGTTCGACCACGTTATGCGGTATTAGCCCACCTTTCGGTAGGTTATCCCCCGGACGGAGGTAGATTACCCACGCGTTACTCACCCGTGCGCCACTGTACTCGCCTGGCAAGCCAGGCTTTCTCGTTCGACTTGCATGTGTTAGGCACGCCGCCAGCGTTCATTCTGAGCCAGGATCAAACTCTCCAGTTGAACTGGTTTCCCGCTGCTCATTAGGCTCGCTATTTAGTTTTCAAAGAGCAATAATCGCTAACTTATAGTTTAACTACTAGTTCCTCTCTTGTCAACCCCCCACCCCATTCTTTTTTCCGGCGTGAGTAGCAACAATGTGCCGAGAGGGTAATTATGAAAGATAGCAAAACTTATTTAACTTGTCAAGAGCTTTTTTGTTCTTTTTTTCAGCCCCGCTCCCTGGGCCACAGTGGCCTGCCGGGCGACGGCGCTTGTTTGTTTTGGTAAATATTTATGATAACAAGCTCGGCTTTGCTTGTCAAGAGGTTTTTTTTCTTTTTCCCCCTGACCAAGAACTCTTTATGTATACCGAATCGCCTGACCCCATGCAAGCTTTTTTTTAACAGGACCTAAATTATTTTTAATTGTCGAATGGTTTCCAGAGGATAGTGAAAAGCTAGCTTCCCTTATCCTCCCTGATCGGCCGCTGTCTAACCGGCCGAGCCAGCGGTACCCGGCCTCGCCCCGCCCTTGCCGAAAGCCTTTTTTTCAGGTAAGAATTGAATTAATCTTGCGTGAGGTGAAGCGCCATGGAGTATACTTCCGATTTCCTGGTCATCGGCACCGGCCTGGCCGGTCTCAGTTATGCCCTCAAGGTGGCCCCCTACGGCACCGTCAATGTGATCACCAAACGGGAGATCATGGAGACCAGCACCCGTCAGGCCCAAGGAGGGATTGCCGCGGTCTTGAGTCCGGATGACAGTTTTGATCTCCATATCCAGGATACTTTGGCCGCCGGCGACGGCCTCTGCCACCGGGATACCGTGGAGATGGTCGTCCGCCAGGGTCCGGAACGCATCTGGGAACTCATTAACCTGGGGGCCCATTTCGATCAGGCCAGCGATAATCAGGTGGGCTATCACCTCACCCGGGAGGGCGGCCATTCCTGCCGCCGCATCATTCATGCCCACGACATGACCGGCCAGGAAGTGGAGAGCATCCTGGTGGCCCGGGTCCTGGAGCAGCCCAATATCGCCGTCTTCGAACACCACATCGCCGTGGACCTGGTCACCCGCTATAAATTGGTACGCCGGGGCGCCGTGGTCACCACTGCCGAGGAATACGTCCTGGGCGCCTATGTCCTGGACACCAAGAGCGGCCATGTCAACACCTTTGTGGCTCCCATTATCCTGTTGGCCACTGGCGGTGCCGGCAAGGTCTATCTCTATACCAGCAATCCCGACATCGCCACCGGCGACGGCATCGCCATCGCCTATCGGGCCGGGGCCAGCATCGGCAATATGGAATTTATCCAGTTCCATCCCACCTGCCTGTACCACCCTCAAGCCAAAAATTTCCTCATCTCCGAGGCCGTGCGCGGCGAAGGCGGCATTTTAATCGACAAGCGGGGCACTCCCTTTATGGCCAAATACCATCCCATGAAGGATCTGGCCTGCCGGGATATCGTGGCCCGGGCCATTGACACGGAACTGAAAAAGAGCGGCGACGACTGCGTCTTCCTGGATATCAGCCATAAACCCAAGGATTTTGTCAAGGCCCGCTTTCCGGGCATTTACCAACGCTGCCTGGAATTGGGCATTGACATTACCAACCAACCCATCCCGGTGGTTCCCGCGGCCCATTACACCTGCGGCGGGGTGGTCACCGACCTTCTGGGGCGGACCACCATCCAAAACCTCTATGCCGTGGGGGAAGTGGCCATGACCGGCCTGCACGGCGCCAACCGCTTGGCCAGCAACTCGCTGCTGGAAGCTCTGGTCTTTGCCCACGAAGCGGCCCGGCACTCTGTGGAGATGTTGCCACAGATCCCCAAGAAGAAATTGTCGGAGGTGCCGCCCTGGGATCCGTCGGGAGCCGTGGACAGTGATGAAAACGTCGTGGTCACCCAGAACTGGGATGAAATCCGGCGGTTTATGTGGAACTATGTGGGAATCGTGCGCTCCAATAAGCGGCTGCAGCGGGCCCGCAAGCGCATCGACCTCATTCAGCAGGAAATCAACGAATATTATTGGAATTTCTTGATCACCAGCGACCTGGTGGAACTGCGCAACATCGCCACCGTGGCCGACCTCATCATCACCAGCGCCATGCAGCGCAAGGAGAGCCGGGGCCTGCACTACACCCTGGACTACCCCGAAAAAGACGACCTCAATTGGTGCCATGATACCATTATTACAGCCAGTTAAAGGGCAGGAGGCAGTGGGCAAGGCAGACTACCATATCAATAGCTTTTACAGCGAGGCGGACGGCGGCTATATCGCCGATATTCCCGACCTGGAGTCCTGTTCGGCCTTTGGCCCTACCCCGGAAATCGCTCTGGCCCAAGTGGAGCGTGCCAAAGCAGCCTGGCTGGCCTCAGCCAGAGATGCCGGCCGGCCCATGCCACCGCCCCGTTATCGGCCGCGCATTTATCAGATCTCCTAAAAAGGCGGTAGGCAGAGGGCAGTGGGCGGTAGGCAGAAAAAGATGATTAGAAGATAACGGGTGACGGTTTGGGGGGGGGAAAAATTATCAGGATCTGATCCTCTGGCAGAAGGCCATGAATTTAGCGACAGTGATTTACCAGACGACAAACCTTAGTTTCAATCCCTGCAAATATCGCGGAGGGGCAGGGTCGCTCTTCCAGCAAGGAGTTTCGCAATTTTTTATCAATGGCTCACGGTTCGCTTCGAGAAGTAGAGACGCAGATAATGATTGCTCAAAGGTTTCACTACCTCTCCAAGGAACAGGTCCCGGAAATCCTTGAGTTGACCGCAGAAGTGGGAAGATTGCTGCAGGGGCTGCTGAAATCAGTGAAGCCCAAAGATTAACCGCCTACTGCCTTCTGCCTGCTGCCTTCTCACTCTACCAGCTCCACCACCCTCAGGCCGTGGGCCTTGAGGCTGGCCAGGATAGGCGTCAGGTCCCGTTTGGTTAGGCGAAAGGCGTAGAGGCGCTCGCCGCCGGCCTGATGAGGGCCCAGACCCACATTGATAATCTCACCCCCGGCTTCCCGGATGAGGCGGCAGGCCTTCTCGTAGGCGGCTTCGTCCGGCAGGGTTAGGTCCAGGCGGGAACTACTGGCCAGGGCCTCCAGCATATAAAGAAAGGCCGACAGCAGGTCGATAACCGTGAGGACGCCCACCAATTTCCGGCCCACCAGGACCGGCACCCCGCCGATCTTGTGTTGCTTCATGAGTTTGGCTGCCTCTTCCAGACCCGTATCCGGATGCACCGATATGGGCTCCGGATTCATGATCTCTCCCACGGTGATTTCCTCGAGCATGGCCGCCAGCATGACGCCATAGAGGTCCCGGGCGGAGAGCCAGCCAGCGAACTGCCCGGCCCGCACCACCGGCAGGTGGCGGATGTTCATCTCCTGCATGATCTTGATGGCTTCCAACACCGTCGTCTCCGGCGGCACGGTAATGGGATCCTTAATCATAATCTTGCCCACGCGCATAACCGTTTTCCTCCTTGCTGCTTGTTTCCTACTGTAAAACAAACCGCCCGGGAATCTCAAGGAAAAAGATGCGCGCCGGATGATGCGAAGCCCGGCCCCATGAACAGGCCCTCTTGATCAGAAAACTGAACATGACCAAAGATCATAAATTGTTTAATTAGCTGAACCTAGACAATTTCAACAAATACAAATAATTATTGATTTTTTTGATCACTGCCTGTTTACAAAAGAAAACATGGCCAAGGTGAGGTATGTTGGCTTTATTATCTTTCTATTTGTGATGACTATTTAATTAATTAGCTGGGAAGCTGAGCAAGATTTTCAGGTTCATCCGACTAAAGCGTACTTGGCCTTGTGGATGGCCAGGATTTTGAGTTTGCGGATCAAGATTCTCGGCATTTTTCAAGAGCAGCCAGCGGGTCCCCTGGATCACCTGTTTTTTCCTCTGAGTTGCCCCGTGATACCTTTGCCGACGCAGGTCCGAAAGCTTGTCATTAAAGAGCTTCGTAATATGGAAGCGATCAAAAATCAGGATGGTGCCAGGGAGGTTTTGGATGATTGCCTGGATATAGGCTGGCGCCATATCCTTGGCCACGGCTTTGATCTTGGCTTGGGAAGTTTTAGTCTCTCCCAAAAGGATTTGAGGGCCTCAGCGCCTTTGCCCTCTCCCACATAAACCACATTGCCTCCTGCCAAGTCGAGAACAATGGTCAGATAGCGATGCCCTTTGCCAATGGCGATCTCATCAACGGCGAGCTGATGCAGTTTTTTCAACTTGGGACGAGCATACCGCTGGCCCAGATAGCGTTTTTGGATATCTTTGATGACCTCCCAGCTGACCTGCAGATGCCGAGCCACGTCTTTATATGGTCATGTGGTGAGACAATGCCAACGCAAACCGGGCGAATTGGTTCGTGTAGCTCCGTCGCTCTCAAGCAAAGGGAATCTTGACTTGGCGCAGTATGCCACAGGCTTTGCAGAGCACTCTCTGGACCTGCAGGCGAATCCAGACTGGCTTCACGCCGATGGACACAGAGCGGAACATCCTGGAGACAAGACCCCATCGAACCTCTTGGCGAGCATTACACCCAGGACAGCGAAACTCTTTTTTTCGTTGCCGAATCGTGAAGTGCACGGCGCCACAAAAGTACGATGAACCCTATTTGATTGTTCCCGCTAAAACCCCCCCGGAACAAGGCACAAAGGGGAAAAGGAGATACTATCCAAAAATTAGGGGCTAAACCGGAGATGCCGTTCTGTCTGGACATCGCCAAAGGTGTGGAGCTTTTCCCTGACGATACTGGATGCCTTCATACCAAGGGGCAATCAAAAAGATATCTGCCCCCCACCCTGCCCTTCCCCCCCGCAAGCGGGGGGGAGAGGAAAATAAGGAATAAATAGCCATTTGAGCGCAACTTGTTATCACATACAGCCGCCGCCCGGTCCCAAGGTGCCGGCCCCGCAGCACCCGCCTAAGCCCCGGCGTCGTTTCTTCAGGGCCTGGAGATCGCCGCCCCGATAGATAATCTCCAACCCCTGCTCGATGAAGCCTTCCATGGCCACGGGCATGATGCCATGGCGTTCCAAGACTTCCTGGGGTGTGGCGCCCAGGTCACTGACCAGAACCGCCCGGCAATCGTGCAGCGTCGCAGCCAAGGTCTGCCAGCGCTGGTTGCCGCCACCGGGGGGCGGGGCCGGCCGCACTTCCACGACCTGAAAACCACCGCCGTTGGGGCCCCAAATCTGGAAATGGGTGGCTTCCCCCAGATGCTGGTTCACCAGAATGCCTTCCCGGGAGGCCACGGCCACATAGGGTTTGTCGGCCGCCGCGGGTGCCTGGCTGGCACAACCCACCAGGCAGGAGCGCAGGTCGTCGGTGCGATCCTCATCCAAAAGTCCCACGGCATCGGCCCGACAGCGGGTGCAGTGCCGCATCTGGGGCAGGAATTGCGCCGCTTCGGCCTGAATGGCCGCCATCTGGGCCGGGGACGGCTCCATGATATCGGCAAACGGCGTCCCCGCCGTAGGATAGAGGGGCATGCAGTTGAGGAGGTCCACTCCCCGGTCGGCCATGGCCGCGGCAATGGCCGGGATATGTTCATCATTGACGCCGGGGATAACGATGGTATTGACCTTGACGATGATATCCCGGGCCTTCAGCCCGTCGATGGCCGCCAGCTGCCGGGAGAGGAGGTGCCCGGCCGCGGCCGCGCCCCGATAGATCACCTTGCCATCCCGCACCCAGGCATAGATTTTCTGGCCGATGTCCGGATCCACCGCATTGACGGTGATGGAAACGTGGGAGACGCCCAGCTCCGCCAGCTCATCCAGGTAGGGCGGCAGGCCCAGGCCATTGCTGGCCAGGCAGAGGAGGAGCTCGGGAAACTCCTGCCGCACTTGCCGCAGGGTTTCCAGGGTCTGCTGGGGGTTGGCAAAGGGGTCCCCCGGCCCGGCAATGCCGGCCACGCTGATGCGAGGTTCCGCGGCCAAGACCTGCTGCAGGTAGGCTATGGCCTGGGCCGGCGTCAGGACGGTACTGGTCACCCCCGGTCGGCTCTCGTTGACGCAGTCATACTTGCGATTACAGAAGTTGCAGAGAATATTGCACTTGGGAGCCACCGGCAGGTGCACCCGACCGCAGCTCCCCTTGGCGGCCACGTTGAAACAAGGATGGCGGGTGACATCTAACATGACGAAGTCCTCAATGAAAAATGGTCAGTGGCCAGTGGCCAGTGGCCAGTGGTTAGTTTGAGATTCTTGGTTGTTGGGGTAAAAGATACTGGTCTGGGAGCACTTCTTACCCATTACCTCTGGCCGATTCCGGCTTACCGCTATAAGTAGCCATAACCGATGGGGGAATCGGCCTGTTTTTTTGCCAAAATGGCGTTAATTATCCGATCCAGCAATTGTTGGGCGCCCCGGTAACCCAGGTGCAGGAGTCGCTGGCCGCCGAACCGGTCATGGATGGGGAAACCCACCCGGATGAGAGGTATCTGCCAGCGTTTGGCCAGATGATAGCCTTTGCTGTGACCGATGAGCAGATCCGGCGCCAGGTTCTGGGCTTCCTCGGCGATGTCATGAAAATCCACCCCGCCCCGCACTTCGGGAAACTCGGGCAGGAGATCGGCGGTGACTGCGGCGATGGCGGCTTTGAGGCGGCCGGTGTTGCCGCCGGAGGCGCACAACACCGGGCGGACGCCGATTTCCGCCAGAAAGGCGGTCAGACCCACCACCAGGTCCTCTTCCCCATAGACTACGGCCCGTTTGCCGAAGACATATTTATGGCCGTCCACCATGGCGTCCAGGAGCCGCCCCCGCTCCAGGGCATGGGACCGAGGCGTTTCCCGACCGGAGAGCATCTCCAACAGGCTGAAGAGCAGGTCCGTTTCCCGCAGGCCAATGGCCAGACCGATTCGAAAGAGCTTGACGCCGAACCGGTCTGCCAAGAGCTGGCCGGCGGTGTCCTGACCTTTCAGCGTGGCGCCGCATTCGATGGTAGCCTGGGAGCCGCCCATGGCGGCGATCTGGGCCAGAGGAGTCCCGCCTGCCGGAATCTTGCTATATGTGGCCTCCTGGGGTCCATCCAGGGTCTCGGAGATATCGGGCAGAATGATGCCGGCAAGGCCGAAATCACCAAGAATTTCCTTGAGGTAACGGATATCCGCCGGCGATACCAGGCCGGGGAGCAGGTTGACGGCGGCCGTGGACGCGGGGGCCTGGGCCAACTGATCCACCAGGGCCCGTACGGCCCGATGAAAACCCTCCATGTGGGTGCCCTGGTAACTGGGCGACGACACCATGACGATGGGGGGCAGAGGGGTGGCGTCGCCCCTGGCCGCGTATTCCTGCTGGAACTCTTTGACAAAGCGGGGCACATCATCACCGATGGTTTCGGTAAGGCAGGTGGTGGCCACGGTGATAAGCTGGGGGTTGTATTTGCACAGAACGTTCAGCAGCCCCTGTTTCAGGTTGGGGCCACCGCCATAAATAGCGTGTTTCTCCCCCAACGACGACGAGGCGATATCCATGGGCTCCCGGAAATGGCTGATAATGTAGCGCCGCATGTAGGTGGCGCAGCCCTGGGAGCCATGGAGAAAGGGAATAGCCCCCTCCACTCCCCGGAAGGCCAGACAGGCCCCCAACGGGGTGCACAGTTTGCAGGCGTTGGTGGTGGAGACATAGGGCACCGGCGCCGGCTTGGCATTCTTGCGAGCAGGTCTGAGCGAACTCATGATTTGGAACCCTCCGCAACCGGGGCTGCTCCCTGCACCAGGGCCTGCTGATGGCGAGGCAGGAAGCGCCAGACCGGGCTCATGACCGAGGTATAGACCTCTTTGGCAAAGTTGAGCATACCCACGAAGCCCTCCAGCGGCTCTTTGCGTTCATGGTTATGGTCGCAGAAGCCTACGCCCAATTTATAGGCGATGGGTCGCTCCTTGACCCCGCCCACAAAAATGTCCACCTCCTGCTCCTGGAGAAAGCTGCTCAGCTCCAAGGGATTGGTGTCGTCCACGATGATGGTGCCGTCGTCGCAGATTTCGGCCAACTCCCGGTAGTCCTCAGTGGTGCCGGTCTGGGAGCCCACCAGGACCACCTGCATCTCCAAAAGGCGGAAGGCCTTGATGAGGGAGAAGGCCTTGAAGGCACCGCCCACGTAAATGGCGGCCTTTTTGCCGCGCAGGGCCCGGCGATACTGCTGCAGTTGGGGATAGAGGACCGCCAGCTCCTCCCGCACCAAGTTCTGGGTGCGGCTCATGATTTCCGGGGCTTTGAAAAAGCGGGCGACCTCATAGAGGGATTCGGCCATGTCTTCCACGCCGAAGTACGACACCCTGACAAAGGGCGTGCCATAGCGCTCCTGCATCATCTTGGCCAGATCCATGGTGGCGCCGGAACACTGTACCACGTTCAGGGCGGCACCATGGGCCCGGCGGATATCGGCCACGCGGCCGTCACCGGTGATATTGGCCACGACCTCGATCCCTATGCGCCGGAAATAATCCTGGATGATCCAGATCTCCCCGGCCAGGTTGAAATCGCCCAAGATGTTGACGCTGTAGGGCGAGATACCCTCGGTGCTGCCGGTGCCCACCAGCTGGAACATGGCCTGGCAGGCAGCATTGTAGCCGGCCCGTTTGTTGCCTTTAAACCCCTCAGACTGGACCGGGATGACCGGGATGCCTTTTTCCTCACTGACCTTTTTACAGACCCCCGCCAGATCATCGCCAATGATGCCAACGATGCACGTGGAGTATACAAACGCGGCCTCGGGGTGATGCCGGTCGATGAGTTCCACCAAAGCCCGATAAAGCTTCTCCTCACCACCGAAGATGACGTCTTTTTCCTGCAGATCGGTGGAGAAGCTTAGGCGATGCAACTCCGGGCCGGAGGACAGGGCCCCCCGGATGTCCCAGGTATAGGCGGCGCAGCCGATGGGGCCGTGCACCAGGTGCAAGGCGTCGGCAATGGGGTAGAGCACCACCCGAGAGCCGCAGAAGACACAGGCCCGCTGGCTGACCGCGCCAGCCAGACTCTCTTTATTACAGGCGATCTGAAACGGTGCCGACCCCTTGCGGTGAATCTGATCGGCCCGTTCCTCGAAAATGACCGGTTCCATATTGTCGTTTCCCTTGGGCAGTGGCTCCAGCCACAGGCTGGTGCCTGGTTCCTTTGTCCCGACGGCAGGGCTAGAGGCCTTTCCTGACCGTCGCAAGCTCTGCAAGTGAAGGTGGGTAAAGCAACCCTGCCTTACCCACCCTCGGCCCCCGGCTTGGGCACCCGGGGGGTTAGGGTTACAGGAGGAGACATCTATGGCTGAGGTAAAGGCTGTGATTGGTTTTTGGTTTTAATGAACCTCTTTTCAGATCAGATATTCGGGAGCTGCCTGACCCTCTACCAGGGCGTCCAGGATGGCGTCGATGGCATCTTCACCGTCCACCCCGGCGTACCAGAAGCCGTTGGGGTAGACCACCATGATGGGTCCCTGATCACAGAGCTTCAGGCAGCCGGTGGTGGAGACCATGACGTTGTCCATGCCCCGGTCGGCCAGTTCGTTCTCCAGGTAGCCCAAAAGTTCCCCGGCATTCTTGCGGATACATTTGCCTTTAGGTTCCAGGCCTCGGAAACTCATGCAGACGAAAATATGATGTTCAGGCTTTTCCATGCGGGTATCTCTCTTAAAGTAATTTCTGGTTTTGGTTTCTGGTTTCCAGTTTCTGGATTCTGCTCCGAAAAAGTTTTATAGGGCGTATCGTGCACATCGTCGTTGGCGTCTTCGGGCCGCCCTAGATATTCTGGCCCCTCACCCCTGGTCCCTGGCCCTTCCTACATCACCAGCTCAAAGCTTTCCTCGGGGGCGTCCCGGTCCTGGCGGTCCAGGAGAGCATCCAGGATCTGCTCCAGGAGCCGCAGGCCGCCCCGGTAGCCTACGGTGGGGAAGTAAACATGGCCAAGGCGGTCTAAAATGGGGAAACCGAACCGGACCATGGGAATGTCCTCATCCCGGGAGATGTATTTCATGTAGGTATTGCCGATGAGCAGATCCACGGGCTCCTGTTTGATCCACTGGTGCAGCAGGAACATGTCACCGCCGGCCTGGACCTTCACCGGATACGGCACCTCCTTGGTGAGCTCCCGAATGCGGGATTCAAACTTCTTGCCCGGCGTGCCGGTAACGATATAGATGGGCCACATGTCGATATCCACGAGAAATTCTGTTAAAGAGATCAACTGGTCCGGATCGCCGGCCAGGGCCACTTTGCGGCCGAAGAAATACTGGTGCATATCAGTGATGACGTCCAGGAGCCGCCCCCGATCCAGGTTGAGGGAATCGGGTACCGAGACCCCGGCGATCTGCCGCAGGGTGTCAATAAAGCGGTCGGTGGCCTTCAGACCGATGGGGAGGTCCAGGATTTCGCAGGGCACCTTACATTTGGTGTCCAGGGCCCGGGCGGCCGATCCTGAGGCCAGGCGCCCCAGGGCCACCGTTCCCACGCTGGTGCCAAGCCGCTGTAGATCCGCCACCTTCACCCCGCCGGGAGGATACATGGCATAACGGCCGGTTTGGGGGGTATTCAGGACATTGCTGGTATCAGGGAACATGATAGTGGCAATGCCCAATTCCCCGACAATCCGCTTGAGCTCCTCCATATCAGCCGGCTCCACATAACCGGGGATCAGATTGAGGCGGTGTTCTTTGCGGCCCTCCGTGGTGGCAAAATAATCCACCATGGCCTTCACCATGTTGGCGAAACCGGTGACATGGGAACCCACGTAACTGGGGGTGTTGGCATGAATGACATATTTCCCTGGCGGGATCTTGCCTTCATCCCGGGCCTTGGCGATGATCTGGGGAATATCGTCGCCGATGGTCTCGGACAGACAGGTGGTGTGCACCGCAATGACGTCCGGTTCGTAAATGGTAAACATATTATGGATGGCCTGGACCAGGTTGGCCTGGCCGCCGAAGACCGAAGCGCCTTCGGTGAAGGAACTGGTTCCCGCCATGACCGGCTCTTTATAATGGCGGGTCAGGGTGCTGCGATGGTAGGCGCAGCAGCCCTGGGAGCCATGGCTGTGGGGCAGGCAGCGATGGATGCCCAAAGCCGCATACATGGCTCCGATGGGCTGACAGGTCTTGGCCGGATTGACCGTCAAGGCCGTGCGTTCGATGATCTCTGCAGTGGTATGTCGCAGTAACATGGTAAATTCCTTTTCGTCAGCGGGGCGCAGGTAGCGGTCAGGAGTAAGCAGCAGTTTTTCTTTTTTCCTGACCCCTGACCACTAACCATTGACCACTTTTTACTCCCACACATAGTGGGCGGTCAGTTCCGGGTGTTCCTGCCAGGGGGCCTTGAGAAACTTCCAGACCTTGCTGTTGACCATCCGGTCGATCTCCTGGTAGAAGTTGATGGCGCCCTGGAACCCGGCGTAGGGACCGCTGTAATCGTAGCTGTGGAGCTGTTTCATGGGCACGCCGCTCTTCTGGATAACGTATTTTTCCTTGATGCCAGCGCAGATAATATCTGGCCGATAAAGTTCAATGAGTTTTTCCGTCTCGTATTGGCTGATGTCATCCACCACCAGGCTACCGTTGGCCATGGTGGGCATCATGCCCTCGTAGTCCTTGAATGTGAGGTCGCCCATAGCCAGGCGGGCCAGGTCTTCCGGGGTAATCCGGGGTGTAAAGCGCTGGGGGTCGGGCTCTACGTGGAGCTCTTCGATATTGCGACTGTCAGCATCCACTTTGATGTTGGGGAGCACCCGTCGGCCCTCGTAGTCGTCTCGATGGGCGAACTCGTAGCCGGCGGCAATGGTCTCCATGCCCATCTCCCGGAAAAGCTCCTGGTAGTGATGGGCCCGGGAGCCGCCCACGAAGAGCATGGCCTTTTTGCCGGCGCAGCGCTCATGGACTTCAGCCCGCACCGCCTCCACCGCCGGCATCTCCCGGGCAATAACTTCCTCAACCCGGGCCGAAAGTTCGGGATCGTCGAAATAGGCGGCGATTTTGCGCAGCGATTTAGCGGTGGCCTCGGCCCCGATAAAATTGACTTTGATCCAGGGAATGCCGAACTTGGTCTCCATCATCTCGGCCACATAGTTGATGGACCGGTGGCACATGATGAGGTTGAGATCCGCGGTGTGGGAGTTGGCAAACTGATCGATGGTGGAGTTGCCGCTGAAGGTGGCCACCAAGTTCAAACCGCACTCCTCAAAGAGCCGCTCGATCTCAAAGGCATCGCCGCCGATGTTGTATTCCCCCAGGAGGTTGATCCGGAATCTACCGCCGTTGACCGAGTCGTCCAGGCCCACGACGTGGGTGAAGATGCCGTTGTTGGCGATGTGATGGCCGGCTGACTGGCTGACGCCTTTATACCCCTCGCAACTGAAGGCAAAGATATTGATGCCCAGTTTTTCCTTCATCTCCCGGCAGACGGCATGGATGTCGTCGCCGATAAGACCCACCGGGCAGGTGGCAAAGACGGCGATGGCCTTGGGTTTGAACAGGTCATAGGCTTCCTGGATGGCCTGGCGCAGCTTTTTCTCGCCGCCGAAGATGATCTGTTCCTCCTGCATGTCCGTGGAAAAACAGTAGGTCATGAAATTAAAGTCGTCCGGCCCCGCCGGTCTGGTCTGGTTGCGGCGGGTCAGCCAGGAATAGAAGCCGCAGCCGATGGGGCCGTGGGTGATGTTGACGATGTCCCGGGTGGGCCCCAGGACCACCCCTTTGCAACCGGCATAGGTGCAACCCCGCTGGGTGATGATCCCTGGGATAGTCCGGACGTTGGCCATAATTTCCGGCACCGTGCAGTCCGGGCCCACCTCATTGATAACGATCTGCTTGGCCCGCTTCCGAGCCACCTTGGTGGGGTATTTGGCCAACAGTTCTTCTTTCACCACTTCCGGGGGTGGTGTCAGCGTTTCGGGATTGTTGGTATCGAGTACTTCTGACATGGTATGGTCTCCGCAACGGCTGTCCCCTGCTCCAGGAGCGGGAGGCGATCGCCGTGGTAATTCTGGTTTTCAGAAAAAGTTTTGCTCCTCCATTCCCCAGTATCCTTATCTCCCTGGGAGAGGGCTAGGGTGCGGGTCAAGAAAGACGATTTTCATGCTGCGTGGCATACTCCACGGCTATCAAGATTAGACTTCATCCAACACCTGGTCGCCGGACTCGCTGGTGCGCACCCGCACGGCATCCAAGACCGGCATGACAAAGATCTTGCCGTCCCCGGATTTGCCGGTACGATTGACCCTGATGATGGTCTGGACCGTTTTTTTCACCAGGCGGTCCGGGACCACCACGAAAAAGACCCGTTTGGGGATGAGGCGTTGGCTGGGCCCCAATTGGGCGATGGCCTCTTCGTACCCCTTTTCTGCCCCCTCCAGGACGGTCAGGTCCACCAGACCTTTACCCCGGCCCAGGGCATCCCGGGCGGTGATGGAAGAGATCCCGGCCTCGGCCAGAGCCTTCTTGGTCTGGTTCATCTTGTTGATGCGGACAATGGCCATGATCTCCTTCACGTGATGACCTCCTCTATCTCCCCGGCGGCATTCTCCTTGATGCCGGAACTGATGGTGTAGACTTCCTCCACCGGCGAGACAAAGATCTTGCCGTCGCCGAACGCCCCCTTGTCGCCGGTCCTGGCGGCCTTCATGACGGTCTTGATGACAAAGTCCTTGTCCGAATCCTTGACCACCATGAGCAGGAGCTCCTTGGGGATCTCGTCATAGGTGACTTCGCCGATCTTTAGCCCCCGCTGCTTGCCTCGACCGACGACTGACATTTTTGTAACCGCCGGGAAGCCGGCTTCCATAAGAGCGGCCAGGACCGCGTCTACCTTCTCCGGCCGCACCACTGATCTAATCATTAACACGGGCAATCCCTCCATTGTTGCTGGGCGCCTCTGTGGCGCCTGGATATTTTTGAGGGAAAAGGGAAAAGGCATATGGGATAAATCTCTACCTTTAACCCTTGACCCTTGACCGTTGACCTACGAGCCGTTGCCTTTCCGTCGGGCCGAGCAGGGTCTGAGCCGGTTGCTGCCGCACCACAACTCCCTCAGGGCGGCCAGGGTCCAGCCCGCCGCCCACAGCCAGATAACCACGGCGGCCAGGGTATTGATCGTCATGGTCCAGTCCTCCTTTAGCCCGCCAACCCATACTCAATGAGCAGCTTCTCCAGATCGTCGGTGCTCAGCGGTTTGGGAATGACGAACATCTCGTTGGCTTCAATCTTCCGGGCTAAGGTCCGGTATTCATCGGCCTGGGAATGGCTCGGGTCGTAATCAATGACCGTCTTGCGGTTGATTTCGGCCCGCTGCACAATGTTGTCCCGGGGCACGAAATGGATCATCTGGGTGCCCAACCTCGCGGCCAGGGCCTCGATCATCTCTCTTTCGTTGTCCACCTTACGGCTGTTGCAGATGAGGCCGCCCAGGCGGACGCCGCCGGCCTCGGCAAACTTGACGATCCCTTTGCAGATGTTGTTGGCCGCATACATGGCCATCATCTCGCCGGAGACGACGATGTAAATCTCCTGGGCCTTGCCTTCCCGGATGGGCATGGCAAAACCGCCGCAGACCACGTCGCCCAACACGTCATAGAAGACGTAATCCAGGTTTTCCGTGCTGGCATACGCCCCTAACTGCTCCAGAAGGTTAATGGAGGTGATGATGCCCCGGCCGGCGCAGCCCACGCCCGGCTCTGGCCCGCCCGATTCCACACAAATAGTGCTGGCAAAACCCAAACGCCGGATGTCTTCCAGGTCCACGTCTTCCCCTTCCTCCCGGAGGGTGTCCAAGACACTTCTCTGGGCCAGCCCGCCTAAGAGGAGCCGGGTGGAGTCCGCCTTGGGGTCGCAGCCTACCACCATGACCTTACGGCCCATTTCGGCCAGACCGGCCACCGTATTCTGGGTGGTGGTGGACTTGCCGATGCCGCCCTTGCCATAAATTGCTATCTTGCGCATAACGCTCTCCTGCAAAATTATTTGCTCTTTATCATAAGCAAGAGGCGGGCCAACTGGTGAGAAAATAGTATTATTAAATTATTTTGATTACTTAACTATCTTTTGAGAAAACCCTCGCCATCTCGCTATAATACATTATTGCAATGTTATATTACATCTATGTAATTATGTCTGATATCAGACCAAGGGGCCACGCAAGCGGGATGCGGCTTTTTGACTATATTACATAAAAATATTAATATGTTGCATTCTCAGAGGTGAAAATGCCGGGAGGGCTGGGGTAAAGGTAGTCCCGGATGAGGAAGTTTTCTCTGGAGGGGAGTGCTGCTGAGAGGAAGAAGGGCATGACGACATGCAAGCGCCTTGCAGCCGCGCGATCGGCGGGGAGCACCGCTTAGCACGTGCCTTTGCCACTCCTGGCTCACCTCAACTCAATCAAGAGCACAACCTGCCCAAGGTCTTGGTCAGGGCTGCTAAACCAGTGGACCGATTCGCCGGCGGCGGGGGCGGGGCATATCCGCCAGGGGGGTGGTGTTTTGCCAAAGCCCAGTAATACCCTAAAAGACAACAAAAACATCGGTGCCGTGTCGGGGCCAGTTATGATTTCAGCATCACCAATCCGGTCAGTTCCAGGGCCGGCCTGCTTTCCTGTTGACAAATCTCGTGCAGCTGTTTATCTTGACGCTAAGCAAAAGGGAGTAGCTGTTTAGGGCAAAGTCAACAATCCAGTGCTGATCAGAAGCGCTTGGCTTTGCCGTTGGCAGAGGCCAATCAGCGAGACTTTTGGAGTGAGCCATCACGCCAAAGTTCTCGCTTTATTTTTGTCCGGAGGCAACGGCGTGACCATGGTTCAAAATTATGTGCTTTGTATAAGGAGGAACCTATGGCACCAGCCAAACACCTTTTGCCCCTGATCAGTGCCGGGGCCTTGACGGTCCCAGGCCTGGTCCTCCACGTTTTGCCAGTGACACCGGCCCCCCCGGTCATCGCGCTCCTGACCGGCGCAGCCATTTTGGGGGCATCTTTTCTGTTGTTGTGGGCCTGCGAGACCGCCCAGAAAGACATCTCCCAGGCGTTGGCCCTGGCAGTGGTGGCCCTCATCGCCGTCTTGCCGGAGTATGCCGTGGACATGTACTTCACCTGGCAGGCCGGCCAAAACCCCCAAGGGGATTACGCCCGCTACGCCATCGCCAACATGACCGGTGCCAACCGGTTGATCATCGGCATAGCCTGGGCCATGGTGGTTGGTCTCGCCTGGCTCAAAAGACGGGAGGCTATTCAACTCGGTGAGGAGAGACGGACGGAGATCATCTTTTTAGGATTAGCTACCGTCTATGCCTTTCTCATCCCGGTCAAGGGCACTTTGGTCTGGTATGATGGGCTGGTACTCATCGGTCTCTTTGGTTGGTATATTGTGATAGCCAGCCAGCGTCCTTGTGTGGAATGCGAGCTGGCCGGTCCCCCTGCATTGCTGGGTCGGTTGCCACGCCGGCTGCGGCGACTGGCCACGGCCGGCCTGTTTTTTGTGGCCGCCGGGGTTATTTTGGCCAATGCGGAAGCCTTCAGTGAGTCCTTGGTGGCCACCGGCAAGGTGTTGGGCATCAATGAGTTCCTCCTCATTCAATGGCTGGCTCCCATCGCCTCGGAAGCGCCGGAATTCACGGTGGCCGCTATGTTGGCGCTCCGGGGCCAGGCTGGCATCGCCTTGGGCAGCCTCTTGTCCGCCAAATTGAACCAATGGACTTTGTTGGTGGGGATGATTCCGGGGGTGTATGGTCTGTCACTTGGCTCCTTTGCCTCCCCCATTCCCATGGGCAGCTTTCAGTTAAACGAAATCCTGCTCACCGCCGCCCAATCCCTGTTGGCAGTGGTACTGCTCCTGGGCCTGCGCTTGGATATGAAAGGTGCCCTGCTCCTGCTGTTGCTCTTTCTGGGCCAATTTATCCCTTTTGGGCCTCTGGCTGTCCAGTTGGGCATCAGAGCGGAGCTGCTGGCAGCCGCAGGAACCCATATTGGCCTTGTCTTGCTGTATCTTTTCTTTGCAGGTTATATTTTCATGCTGCAACGGCGAGAAATTCTGGAGCGGTGGCGGAGCGGGCGAGGCGATCAACCACTGGCCATGCCTAAGGCAGTAACTATACCGCTTAAAGGCAAGCGGCTTGACTAAGACAGCGTCGGGCGACGGCACCGGCTGATAAGGAGTGACCACCAGGAAAAAAGTAACCAAAAGCCCTTATTTCATCAATCATTTACTTATTTTTCGCTCATTGCTCATAGGAGGGAAAAGCAATGCAATGTCCTGTATGTAAAGTTGACCTCTTGCTGGCCGAGAGACACGGCATTGAAATTGATTACTGCCCCAAATGCCGCGGGATTTGGCTTGACCGGGGCGAACTTGACAAGATCATTGCCCGTGGAGCAGGCGAGGCGGCACCGAACCCCAGCGGGCCATACCGCCAAGCTGAAAACCAGTACGCATCCCCAGGGCACCACCAGGAATACCACAAACAGCCAGGCAAGCCCTACCAAAAACGTAAATCCTTCCTACAGGAAATTTTTGATTTTGATTAAGCCCCATTACTGGGGTGGCTTGCACCCCTTGGCAGAGGGGGAACAGCCGTTCCTTCCTCTGCCATTGTCTATGCCGAGCGGTGACGGAACTCTCCAGGGGCGAACGGCAGAAGGGGGCGTTGCCTTGGGGTGAGGACCATTTTTCTTGGACACGGGATTCGAAGTTAATCAGTGGACCAATGGGTAATCAACGACAACTATTTTTTCCCATCAACGACAATTATCTTTCCGTTACCCCACCAGTGAATATCTGATAACCTCATGAGTGTTTTTTGAACAAGGATAAACTCGGCCAGCCGGATGAGGCGGCCTGCCAGCCTCCTCGCCCGGCGCTGACGAACGCACTTTAGTCGTTGGTAAAGAAACTGTAGCTCGGTATGCCTGGATCAAATTGCAGAACTGGACTTACACAACTACAACAGGAATTCATCGGAAAAATTCAGACCGGGTATGCCATGACCAGGTGGGAGAATGTGGTTAACTTATATCCGATCTCCTCAGCTTGGCAGTCAGGCGTTCCCGTGGTTGGGGAAATGGCCAAGCAGGCACTCCAGAAAGGCTTGCTGGCACGGGAGCAAGACCTTATGTCGGCGCTGCAGGATGACCAGAGTGTCCGGCGGAGCCAGGGGCGGGAAGGGGAGATAGGCCAACCGGCGCTGCCGGAGTTCCGGCAGGTCCGGCGTCACCAGGGTGGCAGGGGCCAAGCCCAGACCCAGCTCCACATACAAGGCGCTCAGCTCCACATTGGCTGACTCCAGGATTACCTGATAGGGCAATCCCAATTGCTGGAGACGCCGTTCGATCCGGTCCCGGGGGGGCGTGCCGACCGGGGGCAGGATCAGGGGATAGCGGGCCACCTCGGGCCAGTCTATTTCGGCCAGCTGGCGGAGTGGATGACCCACCGGCACCAGCAGGAAGGGTTCCACTCTCAGCCAAGGGCGGGTGGCGAGATCAGCCGGGCTCCGGGAGGCCAGGGCAAATCCCAGGTCAACTTCCCCCTCCCGCACCAGGGTAATGATTTCCGCCTGGGGGCGATCCAAAATGGTGAGGCGCACCTTGGGCCAAGCCTGCCGATACTCTCCCAGCACCTGGCGGAACAGGTGATAGATGGTGGTAAAGGGCGCGGCCAACCGCAGGACCCCGGCCGTCGGGTCCAGTCCGGCCTCAAGCCGGGTCTGCAAGTGCTCATAACCCAGGAGCACTGTTTGGGCAAATCGCCAGACCTCTTCCCCCGCCGGCGTCAGCCGCAACTTTTTGCGGTTGAGCCTTTCCAAAAGCTGACAATTGAGCTCCGCCTCCAGGGCCTTCACTTGCTGGCTCAGGGCCGACTGGGTGCGGTAGGTGACTGCCGCGGCCTTGGTGAAGCTGCCCAACCGGGCCACATGATAGAAGCCCACCAGTTGTTGCCATTCCATAATCAGCTTTTCTTATTAAAATAAGTAAAATTATTAAATTTACTTATTATCATAGTTCCTCATAGAATAATAGCAAAAAATACCGGAGGGCGTCATGAAGGCTTCACTTCTACCAGGGATAGGGTATGAGCTACGGTATCAGGTGCCGGCAACCAGGACCGTCCCCTCTTTGTTGCCGGAATCGGAGGAATTCCAACAGATGCCGGAGGTGTTGGCCTCCGGGTATATGGTCGGCCTCATTGAATGGGCCTGCATTCAGGCGGTGAACCCTCACCTGGAGTGGCCGGCGGAGCAGACGGTGGGGATCGGCTTCCACCTCTCCCATGTGGCGGCGACGCCGCCAGGACATACTGTGACCATCAGAGTGGCGTTGCTTGAGGTGGCCGGCCGGAAGCTGACCTTCCGGGTGGAGGCCGCAGATGACCACGACCTGATCTCCACCGGCACCCACGAGCGCTTTGTCATTGATGCGGCCCGTTTCCAGGCCAAGGCTGCGGCCAAAGCCGCGGCCCGGGAGTCCTCTGGGTCAATCTAGCCGAGACACCCTCCCTGTGATACCTTGCAGTTGGGCGAAAAGGGAACCAGGCAACCGGGGAGGGAAAGTTTATTGCGCAGCAAGTTGGTTACTGGCAGTGCTGCCCCCACCCAGGACCGCATAGAGGCGGACCTCGTTGGTCAGTTTGACCAATTGCAGAGCGATGAGACTCTGTTGGGCGTTGTAGAGGGAGCGTTGGGCATCCAGGACGTTCAGGTAGAGGTCGATGCCCTTGTCATACCGGGCCTTGGCAAGTTCATAGGTCCTGGCGGTGGCGCTGAGGAGGGATTGTTGGGCGGCTACCTGTTCTGATATGGTACCTTTGGTGGCCAGGGCATCGGCCACTTCCCGGAAGGCCGTCTGGATGGCTTTGTCATATTGGGTGACGGCCATATCCCGCTCCACCTGGGTGACCTTGAGGCCGGCCCAGGTGCGGGCATCGAAGATGGGCAGGACCAGGCGGGGGGCATAATTCCAGACAAACGAATCGGAGGCAAACAATCCCTGGAGATCGCCGCTGGCCGTGCCCACGGCGGAGGTCAGGGAGACGCGGGGGAAAAAGGCGGCCCGGGCTGCGCCGATATTGGCGTTGGCGGCTTTGAGACCATGTTCCGCCTGGAGGATGTCCGGCCGCTGCAAGAGGACCTCGGAGGACAGGCCGGGGGAAACGGCTGCCAGGGGTCGGATGGCCTTCAGGCTGACGGGCAGGAGTTTGGCCGGCACCGGGGTACCGGCCAATAAGTTCAAGGCGTTTTTATCCCGGGCCACTGCCGCGGTGTAGCGGGCGATATCCACCCGGGCCGCATCCACCCGGGTCTGGGCCTGGCGCAGATCCAGTTCCGGGGCCAAGCCCACCTCGCAGCGGTGGCGGATCAGTTCGTAGGCCTGCTGCTGGGTCTCCAGCGTTGCCCGGGCCAGTTCCAGGTTATCCCGATCTGCGGCCAGGGCCAGGTAGGCGTTGGCTACTTCCGCCAACAGCAGGATCTGGGCGCTGCGACGAGCCTGCTCGGTGGCAAAAAAGTTTTCCAAAGCCTGTTGGCTGAGGCTGCGGAGGCGGCCGAAGAAGTCAATCTCCCAGGCACTGACGCCCAGATTGACGCCATACTGCTCGACGGTGGTCAAGCCGGCCGTGCCGGAAAGCTGGACCCGCTCCCGGCTGGCCCGGGCGCCGACTTCCACGGTGGGGTAGAGTTCGGCCCGCTGGATGCGATACATAGCCCGGGCCCGTGCCACATTCTGGGCAGCCAGGCGCAGGTCGCGGTTATGCTGCAGGGCCAGGGTAATGACCTCCTGGAGGGATGCATCCCGGAAGAAATTCTGCCAGGCCAGATCCGTGGCCAAAGGTGCCTCCGGCACAGCGCCAGCCTGTTCATAGGCCGGACCGGAGGGCCATGCCGTGGGGATGGGAGCCGGGGGTCTGGTATAGGCCGGTGTCAGGGTGCAGCCGGCGAGCCCGAGGGTTGCCAACGCCAGGCAGACAAACGATTTTCTGAACATGTTACTGCACCTCCAAGGAACTTTCGTGGTCGGCCCGGGCCGGCACCTGCTTCCTCTTGCCGAAGATCTGCACCACCCCTACATAAAAGAGGGGTATGAAAAAGATCGCCAGGAAGGTGGCGGTGATCATGCCACCCAAAACGCTGGTGCCGATGGCCTGCTGGGCCCCGGCCCCGGCGCCGCGGGCCAGGGCCAGGGGCAGGACGCCGAAGCCGAAGGCCAATGAGGTCATGACGATGGGCCGCAGCCGCAACTTGGCCCCCGTCAGGGTGGCCTCCAGCAGTCCCATGCCCTCCTCCATCTTGGTCATGGCGAACTGGACGATGAGGATGGCGTTTTTGGTGGTCAGGCCCAACACGGTGAGAAGCCCGATCTGAAAATAAACGTCGTTGGGCAGGCCCCGCAACCAGGAGGCCACGACGCCGCCGATCACTCCCAGGGGCAGGGCCAACATCACCGAGATGGGCACGGTCCAGCTCTCATACAGAGCCGCCAGACAGAGAAAGATGACGATGATGGAAAAGGTATAGAGCAGGCCGGTCTGGGCCTTGGCCATACGCTCCTGGTAGGAAATACCCGTCCAATCATAGCCGAAGCCCTTGGGCAGTTTGGCGACGATCTCCTCCATAGCCCGCATGGCCTCGCCGGAACTGCGGCCCGGGGCCGGTTCCCCCCAGATATTCACCGTGGGGAAGCTGTTAAAGCGTTCCAGGAGCGGCGCGCCCTGGAACCAATATCCCGTGGCAAAGGCCGTAAACGGCGTCATCGTCCCGGCGGCGTTGCGGACGTAGAGGTGCTCCAGGTCTTTGGGCAGCATGCGATACGGGGCATCGGCCTGGACATAGACCCGTTTGACCCGGCCGCCCTGGATGAAGTCGTTGACATAGGCGCTGCCAAAGGCCGACGAGATGGTATGGTGGATGGTGCTGATGGGCACCCCCAGGGCCCCGGCCTTTTCCCAGTCCACGTCAATACGGAATTGGGTCACATCTTCCAGCCCGCTGGGGCGGACCCGGACCAGACGTGGGTCCTGGGCGGCCAAGCCAAGCAGTTGGTTCCGGGCCTCCATCAGGGCGGCGTGGCCCAGGCCGGCCCGGTCCTGCAACTGGAAGTCGAAGCCGCCGGCCCGGCCCAACTCCAGGACGGCCGGGGGCGGGAAGGCAAAGACCCAAGCGTTGCGGAACTGGGAAAACTTGGCCATGGCCCGGGCCACCAGGGCGTTGACTTTCAGGTGGTCCCCGGCGCGGTCGTGCCAGTCCTTGAGTTTGACAAAGGCCAGACCGACGTTCTGCCCGGCGCCGGCAAAACCCCGGCCGGCCACCGTGAAGATGGACGCCACGGCGTCCCTCTCATCCTCTAAAAAGTGCTGGCGGACCTGATCCTGGATCTCCTGGGTCTGCTCCAGGGTGGAACCGGCCGGCAGGATGGTTTGGACGAACATGATGCCCTGATCCTCTTGCGGCAGATAGGCGGTGGGGAGGCGTTTGAACAAAAAGAGCAGGGCCACGACGATGAGTAGATAAATCACCAGGTAGCGCCCTTTGGCAAAGAGTATATGGCCAACGACGCCGACGTATTTGTCCCGCAGCCACTGGAAGCTGCGGTCAAACCACCGGAAAAAGGGGCGCCAGAGCCAGAAACCGCTTGCCGCGGCGCTGTGGCCGGGTGCCACCGGTTTGAGCAGGGAGGCACAAAGGACCGGAGTCAGGATCAGGGCCACCACCACCGACAGAAGCATGGCGGCAATGATGGTCACCGAGAATTGCCGGTAGATAACGCCAGTGGAGCCACCGAAAAAGGCCATGGGGCCGAAGACAGCCGCCAACACCAGGCCGATGCCGATCAAGGCGCTGGTGATTTCCCCCATGGACTGGCGGGTCGCCTCCTTGGGCGGCAGCCCCTGCTCCCGCATCACCCGTTCCACGTTTTCCACCACCACGATGGCATCATCCACCAACAGGCCGATGGCCAACACCATGGCGAACATGGTCAACATGTTGATGGAATAACCCAGCAGACCCAGGACGGCGAAGGTCCCCAAGATCACCACCGGCACTGCCAGAGTAGGGATCAACGTGGCTCGGAAGTTGCCCAAAAAGACAAACATCACCAAGAAGACCAGGAAAATGGCCTCAAACAGGGTCCAGACCACCTCGTTGATGGCCACCTTCACAAAAGGCGTGGTGTCATAGGGATAGATGACCTGCATGCCGGGAGGGAAGTACTTGGACAACTCTGCCATCTTGGCCTTGACGGCATCGGCGGTGGCCAAGGCATTGGCGCCGGCGGCCTGGCGCACCGCCAGGGCGGCCCCCGGTTGGCCATTATAGAGCACCGTGCTGCCATAGCGTTCGGTACCCAGTTCGGTGCGGCCTACGTCCCGCACCCGGACAATGGAGCCGTCCGGGTTGGTCCGCAGGGGGATGGCGGCGAATTCTTCCGGGGTCTTGAGCAGGTTCTGCACAATGATGGAGGCGTTCAGACGCTGGCCGGGCACCGCCGGGATGCCGCCGAACTGACCGGCGGAGACCTCCACGTTATAGGCCTGCAGCCCCCGAACCACGTCTTCCATGGTCATCCGGAAATCGGTAAGTTTCTCCGGATTGATCCAGATGCGCATGGCATATTGGGAGGTAAAGGTTTCTACTTCGCCCACCCCCGGCACCCGGGCCAGCACCTGTTCGATATTGGCCTGGGCATAGTCGGCCAGGTCAAACTCGTTCAGGCTGCCGTCCGGCGAGGTCAAACCGACAATGATCAACCAGTTTTTGGTGGATTTGCTGACCTTGACGCCGGAGCGTTGCACCGTATCAGGGAGACTGGCCATGGCCAGCTGCAGCTTGTTCTGCACCTGGGCCCAGGCCAGGTCCGGATCGGTCCCCGGCGCAAAGGTGAGCTCGATCCGCCCGGAGCCGGAGGCATCGCTGGAGGCCGACATGTAGAGCAGCTTGTCAAAGCCCGTCATCTTCTGTTCGATGATCTGAATGACGCTGTTTTCCACGGTTTCGGCCGAAGCCCCGGGATAATAGGCGTCAATGGCGATGGACGGCGGCGCAATGGGCGGGTATTGGGAGATGGGCAGATTGTAGATGGCCAGCCCACCGGCCAGCATCATGATGATGGCGATGACCCAAGCAAAGACCGGGCGGTCCAGGAAGAAATTCGATAACATCGCCGCCCTCCGCTAATTGACTCTGGCCGGTGCGGGTATCGCCCCCACGGACGACTGGCCGGGCTTGGCCCCTTCCCAGGGGACCGCCCGGACGACGGCACCGGGGCGGACGTTCAGCATACCCTCGACGATGAGGCGCTCTCCGGGTTTGAGGCCGGCGGTGACCAGCCAGGAGGCACCCATGGCCCGCCCGAGGGTCAGCAGCCGCTGCTGCACCACGCCGGCGTCATCCACCACCAGGGCAACGGCCTCCCCTTTGGGGTTGCGGCTCACCCCCTGCTGGGGCACCAGGATGGCCTGGAGGGCAATCCCCTCCTGGACCACGGCCCGGACAAACATGCCCGGCAAAAGGAGGTGCTGGGGATTGGGCACGACAATGCGCACCGTGACCGAGCCGGTGGTGGGGTCAACGGTGATGTCACGGAATTGCAACAGGCCGGCCAGGGGATACTCCGTGCCGTCCTCCAGGAGGATGCGGACCTGGCGGCCGTTCTTGTCATTGAGGCTGACCTGGCCGGCGGCCATCTGGCGTTGCAGACGGAGCAACTCGGCGGAGGCCTGGGTCACATCCACATAGATGGGGTCCAACTGCTGGATGGTGGCCAAGGCGGTGGGCTGATAAGCCGTCACCAGGGCCCCGTCCGTGACGCTGGACTTGCCGATCCGCCCGGAGATGGGCGCGGTGACCCGGGTGTAGCCCAAATTAATGCGGGCCGCGGCCACCGCTGCCTGCCAATACTTAATCTCGGCCTGGGACTGCTCCAAGGCCGCGGCGGCATCATCATAGTCCTGGCGGCTGACCGCCCGGTCGGCTACTAGCTCCTTGTAGCGTTCGGTCCGGATCCGCACCGCCGGCAGATTGGCCTGGGCTTTACCGAGGGAGGCCTTGGCCGAATCGTACGCCGCCTGAAAGGGGGCGGGATCAATCTGATAGAGCAACTGCCCGGCCTTCACCTCGGCCCCCTCTTGGAAGAGGCGTTTTTGAATAATGCCGTTGACCTGCGGCCGGATCTCCGCCACCAGATAGGCCGAGGTCCGGCCCGGGAGCTCCGTGGTCAACTCCACTGGCTGGGGCTGCACAGTGACGATGGCCACTTCCGGAACCGGCGGCGGCCCCTCCTGCTGACCCGAATCACGGCCGCAGCCGCACAGGCCGATGAAAAAGACCAAGAGGGCTGCCAGCCCCAAGACGTCTTGCCAGATAATTTTCGTCATTTTTCGTACACTCTCTCACCAGGCAGCTGTTGGCCACCCGCCCCGGCCCGATCCTGGGAGGCGAGCAGCCCGTGAAAAAATAGGCCCAGGATGGCATCGGGATCGTCGGGATACGGGTGCCGCTCCGGGGCATCCAGCCAGAGCAAAAGGCTGGCATCGATGACACTGTCCAAGGCCACGGCCAGGAAATAGGGCGGCGCGATGCGCCGCAACCGGCCGCTGCTGAAACCCTGGGCGAAAACCTGCGCCAGGTTCTCCATAAAAGCGTAATAGCGTTGCCGAAGGTCATCCTCCAGACTGGCCTTCAAATTAAAACTGGCCCCCCGGCTTTCCGCCAGAAAGAGCCGCACGAACGGCAGATTCCGTTGACACCAGGCCACTTTGACCTGGACGTACGCCCGCAGCTTGGCAATTTCGTCCCCGGCGCCGGTGAGGGCCTGCAGCAATTCTGCCTCGAAATGATCGCACTGCTCCAGAACCAGCGCCTTGTACAGCTCCTCTTTATTGCGGAAAAATTTATACAGAGTGCCGATGGCAAATTCGGCCTTTTCGGCGATTTCCTGCATAGAAATCCGATGGTAGCCTCGCTGGGCAAAGAGCTCCAGGGCGGCGGCCAGGATTTCCTGCCGCTGCCGCAACCTGTCCCGCTCCCGGCGGGAGAGCTTTTCCGGCATCATCCGCGATCCTTTGAAATTGAATGTATTATTCATTTAATGAACTTGGCGTCATATTATAAAATTATTCTTCAGGCCGTCAAGCCATTTCTGCCAAGGCCTTAGATCTGCCTGACCAAGGTGGAGCCCTTACTACCGGCAGGCTATGAAAAAGATATGGCCCCCCTCGCTCTGACCCTCTCCCCCTCAGCGCACAGAAGGGCGGTTGCGCCCAATGTGATATGAGGGGGACGATAGGGCCGGGGCGCGAACCGCGGGGGATTACCAATAATGGCGTCGATACTGGCGGTAAAAGGCAACGGTGCGTTGGATGGCTTCCGTGAGGGAGGTCTGGGGGGGCCAGGGGATGGCGGAGGTGAGTTTGGTGAGGTCGCTGATATAATCGCCGGGTTCCACAAAGCAGCGGTCCGCTGGCCGGGCATCTGGATGATTTGGCTGCCGGGGACGGCGGCGGCTAACTTCATAACCTCATCAAATCTGGGCAGAGACAAAGCGGGGCTCCGGCCCTGCTTTGGTTGTTGGCCGCTCCCTACCGATCATGGCAGGAAAATTGGACTTTGTTGGGGCAATTAGACAGCCTTTGCTCTCCGGCGGCACGGTGCTGGGATCTCGCTCACCGGCCAACTTGATTTTACTTTTAAACATGCCGCATATACGGCAATGTGATAAACTATCTTCAGGAAAATTTGTGGGCTGTCGTGGCTGGCCAGTTCCGTTCGGAAAGCCGGTCGGTTAGACTCCCGGTCCGGCCCTGGGAAAGCAACCACAAGGCAACCTAGCATCTCACGCCTGTTGTCTTTCCTGCGACGACCAGGGTCCCGACCGGGTGATCCCTCGATATTCCGGTCATCGTCTCTGAACTTCTGGAGATGCTCTTATGGCTCATATCTTTGATCCCGCCCGCCTAGGGTCTTTGACCAGCGAACGTCGACAACAGGCGGTCAAGCCAGGGGATCTCCTCCGGCGGGCCGGTCTGCAGGCCAATGATACCATTTTGGACTTGGGTTGCGGCGCCGGATTTTTTGTGCTGCCGGCGGCCCGGATTGTCGGAGAGTCCGGGGCGGTTATTGCCATCGATATTCAACCTGCAATGGTGTTGGCCACCCAGGAGGCTGCTAAACAGGCCGGTCTCACCCATGTGTCAGTGCACCTTGCTCCTGGGGCCTATGAACTTCCCGTCGGCCTGCCAAAAACCGATTGGGTCCTGTTGGCATACGTTCTCCACGAAGTGGCCGCCCCCCAGAAATTATTGGCAGTAGCTCAGGCAGCCCTGAAGCCCCATGGTCGTCTCTTGATAATCGAATGGCCCAAAGAAGAGGGGCCTCACGGTCCGCCCCTGGCTGAACGCCTTGCGCCGGCGGACTTGGCGGCCATATACCGCCCCCTGGGTCTGCGGGAGCGGGATTTTTGGGAGGCCCGGCCGGAATATTATGCCCTGGTTCTGGCCAATCAATAAAGGGCTTGGAATATTATTCTCCCTTGGTGGTATTTTTGGCTGGCGCCAGCCCTCGGATGCCGGTAGGATAAGCAGTGCCGGCAAATCACCCTGGGAAGGGAAACTTCTTGCCAACTGCGGAGAATCTTCGTAAACTGCTGTCAGAGGACTTCTATGACCACTGAAGCCGAATGCCTGGTAGAATTAAATAATACCAGCCAGTTACAGAGGCTGTTGACCTGTTTCGAGCTCTCCAAGACTTTGGTCTCCACCTTTGATCTGGAAGCCTTGATGCGGACTATGGTGGAGAAGTTCAATGAACTGATTCCGGCCCGGAATTGGTCTATCCTGCTTTTGGAGCCGCAGACTAGAGAATTAAGTTTCTTTGTGGTCGTAGGTTTGGAGGCTGATCAGGTGCAACATCTACGTCTGAAGGTGGGTGAGGGCATAGCCGGCACGGTGGCGCAGACCGGCCAACCCATTTTCATCCAGGATGCGCGCACTGATCCTCGGTTCTGCACCAAAGTGGATGAGCAGACCGGTTTTGAAACCAGGTCGATAATCTGTCTTCCCTTAAAAGTCAAAGGTGAATTAATCGGCGTCTTAGAGGTCATCAATATTGAAAACGAAAATTTCTTTTTAAAAACCTATTTGCCTCTGTTAAATATTTTAGCCGATTATATTGCCATTGCTTTGGACAATATCCGCAGTTTTCAGGACATCCAGAAAAAATCCTTTATCGACGATCTGACCGGCTATTATAATACCCGCTATCTGGCCTGGACCCTGGATGCCTTGGTACAGAAGACCATGCAGGAAGGTGCCTGCCTGTCTGTGGTCTTTCTGGATATGGACAATTTCAAACAGGTGGTGGATACCCATGGCCATCTCTTGGGTAGCAAGGTGTTGGTGGAGGTAGCCCACGTCATCGGCCGCCTCTTGGGACCCCAGGACAGTCTCATCCGCTATGGCGGTGATGAATTCCTTATTTTGCTGCCGCATCGGGATAAAACTGGCGCCTATGATTTTGTCTGCCGCCTGCGCCGGGCAGTGAATCAGAGCTGTTTTCTCTGTGAGGAAGGGATCAACCTCAATGTGACGGCGAGTTATGGCATCGCCACGCTCCCTGATGATGCCCGGGATAAAACCGGTCTTCTTAAGTTGGCTGATGCGGCCTTGTTTTCCTCCAAGGACCGGGGCAAAGACACGATCATGATGGGGGCTGATCTCAAAAAGGAGACGGATGAGACACCCTCTCCCCGTTCGGGGTGAGAAAAATTAACGGTTCGCCACGCACACCTCATGGCCACTCGCAAAAAACCCCTCAAGACTGCGCAATTGCTGAAGTTGGCAAAAGAAGTGCTCACCATTGAAGGGGAAGGCATTTTCGGGCTTATCGGCAGACTCAATGAAAATTTCCCCCGGGCGGTGGATCTGATCTTCTCCCGGGCCGGTCGGGTAATCGTCACTGGCGTCGGCAAATCGGGGATCGTCGGTCGGAAGATTGTGGCCACGATGAATTCCACCGGCACGCCGGCCCTGTTTCTGCACCCGGTGGAGGCCATGCATGGTGATTTGGGGATGATCTCTCCCCAAGACGTGGTTCTGGCTCTTTCCAACAGCGGCGAAACCGCGGAACTCAACGTCTTGTTGCCCAGTCTGCGGCGGCTGGGCATCCCCCTCATTGCTCTGACCGGCAGGCTGGACTCAACGTTGGCGCGGCAGAGCGATGTGGTGATCGATGTGGGAGTCGCTCGGGAGGCCTGCCCCCTGGGGTTGGCTCCCACCGCCAGTACAACGGCGGCCTTGGCCATGGGGGACGCCCTGGCCGTAGCCCTGTTGACCCAGCGGGGCTTTCAGGCCAGCGATTTCCGGCGCTTTCACCCTGGCGGCAGCCTGGGGGCTCGTCTATCCCTAGCTATTAAAGAAGTCATGCTCACGGGGGAGAAGATTCCCCGCATTAGTCCCCAATTAAAGCTTCAGGCTGCTTTGCACGAAATAGATTACAAGGGTTTTGGCGCCGCTTTGGTGGTGGATGAGTCTGGACGTTTGCTGGGGATTGTCACCGATGGCGATCTGCGCCGTTGCCTCAGGACCCATGAAACGATCACAGGCTTAAGCGTTGCCGAGGTGATGACGCCCTCCCCCCATGCCATCGGTCCGGAGGCTTTGGCTTCCCAGGCCTTAGAACTCATGGAACAGAAGGCCATCACGGTGCTGCCGGTCGTGGACGAGCACCGGCAGGTTGTGGGGATTGTCCATCTGCACGATCTGCTGGGACGGGGGGAATTTCGCTTCACCTGTTGAACGGCCAAGATGCTTTTCCTGGCTTCATACCAGTTGCGGACAGCCTCAAAATGTGAGGAAGAGTTTGGCCAGGGGCGAGACCATCGGGCCTTGGCGCGCCGCCCTGCCCTCCGAGGCTGGCCGGGTTCCCCTACGAGTTGCACTCTACCTTAAGAAAGCTGCCGGTGTGCCGGTGACGTTAGCCAACAGAACGGCGGGGGACACAATGCCGCCACTACCCGAAGGTCTGCTCATTGAACTGGTAACCCCTCTGACGCCCACCGGCGCCCTGGATGCCCCCAGTTTGACGCGGCTGGTGCAGCATGCTGCGCCCTGGGCTGCGGCGCTGGTAGCCGGCACACCTGGGGTGGGCGAAGCCCTGGAGTTGCCGCCGCCCCTGCGCCAGGAGCTCTTTACTGCCCTCCTGGACCTGGTGCCGTCACAGGTGCCCTTATTGTTTGGTATCACCGGGGCGTCGCCGGCAGAGACCCATAATCTGGCCCAACAACTGGAAAGAGAAGCCCAGCAAGCACCGGCTGCCAACATTATTTATTGGCTCGACCTGCCCTTGTGGTGGCACAGCAATCGCGGATTGCCCCAGGCCCTGGCTGCGCTTTGTGGAAGTCTGCAACATCCTCTGGTTGTTATGAACCATCCCCACCTTATCCGGGGCAAAGGCCAGCCATGGAAACACGTCAATTTACGTACTGCGGTCCTCAAAAAACTCGCCGCTGTCCCTGGCATCACCGGTCTGATCTATCATGGTGAGATGCGGCGCTTCCTGCATTACTATGCCGCGGTCGCCGCCCGGCCAGAATTTATGCTCTATGAAGCGGACGAATACCGCTTCTTGACCCGCCCCGGGGCCCGAGGTCTGGTATCGGCGGGGGCCCAACTGACTCCAAAAACCTGGCAGGAGGTCGCCCATGCCTGTTTGTTTTCCCCCCTGACCAACGGCCGGGGGACTGCCCCCCGGATCTGGGCTCAGAGCCAGCTCCTTCTCGCCTTGGAAGAATCATATAAGCTCCAGCCAGCATCTTTATTAAAGCAGGGGCTGTATCAATTGGGGATTCTAACGTATCCCACGATCTGGCCGGCCACGCCGGCCGCACCGGCCCACTTGGCAAAACAATTCGAGCAGGTTTTGGCCCGGGTCCAGGAACAGGCATGAGTTGTTCGTTATCGATAACCACCGGCAAAATCGCCAGGGCTTATCTGGCTCTGCCCCCGGCACCATGCCTGGCTCCAGAACATTAGAAGAGCGTGAAGCAATGCCTGACTTGCATACCCAGACAGAGATTCCCCCGGTCCGAAGCACCATCTGTTTCAGTATCGTGGTTATCGGGATGTGGCTGGGGCTGGCAGGATGTCAACAGACTATGGTGGCCACAAATAAAGAGGCCGGGGCGCACTTGGCAGGGGCTCAGCTGTATCAACGTCTGGCCTGCCATGGGTGCCACAGCCGCCAGGGAGCAGGTGGCAGCCTTGGTCCGGCTTTGGACCGTCTGTATGAACGCCTGTCCCCACAGGAAGTGGAGACACAACTTCTCACTCCACGCCGCCGTCGCACAGACTCCCGCATGCCCTCCTTCGCCTTTCTGAGGACCCAGGAACTGCGGGACCTGGTGGCTTTCGTGCAGGCTGGCCGTGATTGATCCGTGGCTGACGGCAGCTGGAGACAAAAGGGGGCAGACCGTTGCGGCATGAGCAGCAATTTGGAAGGAGGGGTACCCTTTGGCCTTTTTAAAACCCCGGAGTTTCCGTGTTGATATTATTACAGCCTTTTGTACCCTGGTGCTCACGACCTTCTTCATCGTCCTATCCTATAGCTACTTGAATACTTCCCGCATCGTCTTGCTGTTATCCGATAATATTATGGATCGCACTACGGACCTGGTTATTCAACGCACCACGGAATTTCTTCGGTCTCCCGCCCAATTGACGGACATGACAGCCCAGTTGGCCGCCGCCGAAATCATCTCTTTCAAAAATCTCCCGAAGTTGGAGCGCTTTCTCATGGCCGGCCTGCGTTCGCAACCTCAGGTATCCATGTTTTTCCTGGGGGATCGGGAGGGGAATTTTCTGCTGGCCCGCCGGGAAGCAGATGGCAAGATTGCCACGAAACACATGCAGCGCCAGGCCAAAAAAATCCTCACGACCTGGAAGGTCTGGGATGCCGCCCTGCGGCTCGTGGCGATCCATACTTTGACGACGGACTCTTTTGACCACCGTACCCGCCCCTGGTATCGGCGGGCGGCTGAGTCCAAAGATCGATGTTGGAGCGATCTTTATATCTTTTATACCGGCCTTGAACCCGGACTCACGGTCTCCTCACCCATTCTCGATGCCCGGGGCCAGGTTGCGGGCGTGGTGGGCTCTGATTTGGCTCTGCCGCAACTTTCCCATTTTTTGCGTGATCTCACCATCGGTAAAACGGGGTTGGCTTTTATCCTGAATGAGAAACATGAAGTAGTGGCTTACCCCGATCCGGCCCAGATTACCGCCCGACAGGATCAGGGGGGGGACATTTTTCCCATTCAGGTTCAGTCTCTGGCCAACCACGCGGTGGTGGCGGCCTTTCAACACTATCAGCAAGGGGGCCAGGATGAATTTCCCTTCACCACGGCTGGCCGCCGCTATCTGGCCTCTTTTACCAACTTTCCCGCTTCGTTCGGCAGTCCCTGGAAAGTAGGAGTGATCGTCCCGGAAAAAGACTTTACCGCCGAGGTTGATCATCTGATGAGCCGGGTCCTCATTATCTGCTTCATTTTTCTCTGCCTGTCGCTGTTGACGGCGGTTTTCCTGGCCCGTCTGATTTCCAAGCCGGTCTTGCAGCTTGCCGCCGAAACCGATCGCATCCGCAATCTGCAGGTGGATGCACCTCTGCAGCTTGAGTCACACATTACCGAAATCCAGGTCTTGACCGCAGCCATTGAGCGCATGAAGGGCACGCTCCGTTCTTTCATGCGCTTTGCCCCCCGGCAGTTAGTCCAAGAAGTGGTTTTGGGCGAGAAAGAATTGATCCTGGGCGGTGAACGCCGGGAAGTGACCCTCCTGTTCAGCGATCTGCGGAGCTTTACCCAGTTTGCCGAACACAACCGGCCTGAAGACGTGGTGCACGTTCTCAATCTGCACTTTGACGCTATGATCCGGATCATTGCGGAGCAGCAGGGCTATGTGGTGGACTTCCTGGGGGACAGCCTGTTCGTGGCTTTTGGGGCTCTGCAGGCCGATCCCGACCATGCCTATCATGCGGTGGCGTGCGCCGTGGCCATGCAAGTGACCCAGAGGGAATTAAACACCCGATGGGCTGAGCAAAGCCTACCGCCTCTGGAGATGGGCATCGGCATCAACAGCGGTTCGTGCGTGGTGGGCAACATGGGGTCTTTGGAAAGGATCAAATACGATGTGGTGGGCCATGCCGTCAACGTGGCTGCCCGCATCGAGACCTTGACGGTGGGGGGTCAGGTGCTGATTTCTGCAGAGACCAGGGAAGCAGTGGTGGAAAAGGTCGAGCTCTTGGGTCCCTTTACTGCCTTGGGCAAAGGCCTGGAAAACCCCGTGCAGGTTTGGGAAGTGCGCCGTCTGCGGGATAAGCCGGAGCTCAGCCTGCCGCCGACGGTTCCCAATCTGCAGCCGGTGGAGCCGCCCTTGGCGGTGCACCTCCGCCTCATCACCGGCAAACAGATCGCCGCCGACCTCCAGCCAGCCACTCTGATCAGACTCTCCTTGGCCGGCGCGGCCCTCAAGACCGACATGCCTCTGGCTGACTTTGCCCCGCTGCAGGTTGAGCTCCCGGGATCGTCAGGAGAAACCCTCTATGTGGACGGCAAGATTGTGGCAGCCAACCAAGCCAGCCAAGAATATATAGTACGGTTTTCTCCCCTGAGCGCCGCGGCGGTGACCGCTATTGATCGCCTGCTGGTCGCAGCTTCTGAAGAGCATTGGGAAGATTAAAATCCCCTGAACCGCTCGATGGCACCTGGCAGGAGAACACCCTCATCTTCCCTCCTCCCCTCGGCCTTCTCCCCGCCCTGCCAGGGCCTTAAGCTTCTCCACTATTTCGTACCCCACCGTTTGTCCGGGTCCGACCTGACCGAGTCTGATCTCTGGTTTAATGGCGCCGTGGTAGTCGGACCCGCCGGTCATGAGCAGGCCAAACTCCTGGGCGAGATGGCGATAGAGCTCCTGATTTTCGGGGGTATGCTCCGGATAGTAGACCTCCAGGGCCGCCAACCCCCATGATACAAGTTGTGTCAGGATCTGACGCAAGTGGCCGCTGGAGCTGTATTCCAGGGTAAAGGGATGAGCCAGGCCGGCTACCCCGCCGGCGGCCCGGATCATGGCAATGGCCTCTTGGGGAGGAAAACGAAACTTGCTGACGTAAGCCGGGCCGTGGTTGCCGATATAGCGCTCGAAAGCCTCTTGAAACGTGGCCACGTAACCCTTCCGCACCAGAACCTGGGCGATGTGCGGCCGGCCCACCTGACCGCCGCCCGAGGCCTGCTGGACCTCCGCCAGAGTGATCGCCAGTCCCATTTTTTGCAGTTTCGCCACAATCTGCGGATTGCGATCAGCCCGGGCTTGTTTGAGGATACGCAACTGCGCCTCTAACTGCGGAGAACCGTGGTCCAGAAAATAGCCCAGAATATGCATACTCCCCGGTTCATGATGGGCGCTGATTTCGATGCCGGGAATGACTTCCACGCCCAGGGCGCACCCGGCCGTCAGGGCCTCGGCCAAGCCGTCGATGGTATCATGATCGGTCAGGGCCAGGGCCCGTAATCCCTGGGCCTTGGCTTCGGCCACCACCTGCCGGGGAGTCAGAGAACCATCGGAAGCGGTGGAGTGGACGTGGAGATCCACGCTGTCCATAAGTAGTTACCTCAAATGTGGGGATAAAGGATCTGTAGGAGTTTGGATTCCAAGTGTTTGGTTCAGGTTAGAGGGCCAGAATCTTGGCGCTGCGGCTTCAAAACTCGGGCAGCAGGATGAAACGACGATCTCTCCCACTGGAAGAGCTGTCGAACCTGCAAAGAACCTGTTCGTCTGGGCTATTTTCCCACTGCATATTATTTTTATCAGAACGGGGTCAGATTGTCGAGGCGAAGCCGATCGGGAAAGAAAAGGCGGCCCGGAGGCCGCCTTTTGTGTTTAGTGGCAAGGAGTTAGATCAGTTTGAATTTATCCTTGTATTCGCTGTAATTCTTCCGCAAATCCTTCTTGATAATCTTGCCGGTGGGAGTACGCGGAATGGCTTCCAGGAAGACCACTTCCCGGGGCAGTTTGTATTTGGCCAACAGGTCCGTGGTGGAGTTAATGATATCTTTGGCCAGATCCATGGACGGGGTGTTGCCGGGTTCCAGCTCCACCATGGCCACGACTTTCTGGCCCAGAATTTCATCGGGGATACCCACAACGGCGCAGTCCCGGACCTTGGGATGGCGGATGATGGCATCTTCGATTTCCGAGGGGGCCAACCGGAAGCCGGAAGATTTGATCATATCGTCTTCCCGGGCCTGGAAGTAGATGAAGCCATCCTTGTCCATGATGACGGCATCGCCCATCATATTGTAGCCGTCTTTGACGCCCTTCTTCTGGCTCTTCAGGAGTTTCTGATCCTGGACATAGGGCTTCCAGTAGACGGTACCGGTGGGGCCCTTCACCAACATGGAGCCGACTTCACCGGGGGCGGCCTCAGTGCCGTCTTCTTTGATAACCTTAACCTCAAAACCAGGCAAAGCCTTGCCGATGGAATCGGGCACCGGCACATTGCTCATGGTGTTGGAGGTGACCAAGTGGACCATTTCGGTGCCGCCCAGACCTTCCCAGATGGGCTTGCCAGTTTTGGCCTGCCACATGGCCAGGGTTTTGCCGGTGAGGGCATCGCCGCCGGAGGTATACATCCGCACGGAGCTGATGTCGTAGTCATTGAAGTTGGGCATTTCCAGCAGTTTCCGGTAGGCTGTGGGCAGACCGGTGACGACATTGACCTTGTGCTTCTGGATGGTGGCCATCATGTCGTCGGGGGTGAACTTGGGCAGCAGGGAGATAGTGGCGCCGGCGGCAAACGGGACCAGACAGAAGGTGCCATAACCGGCGGCAAAGGAGACCGGGGCGGACCCACCCAGGACTTCGCCGGGTTTTAGTTTCCAGACGTATTTGTTGACCAGGTGGGATTCAATGATGACCTCTTTGACAAAGTGGACGCAGCCCTTGGGCTGGCCGGTGGTGCCAGAGGTGTAGAGAATGACGCCGATGTCATCGGGGCTCAGTTTGACGTTCTCAAAGGTATCCGCGGCCTTGGCAAATTCTTCGGCAAAATCAACATAACCTTTGGCCTTGACTTCATCAGGCTTGCCGCCCACGACGATAATCTTGGTGGGGAACTGGAAGTCTTTTTGCCCGGCTTCCACCGCCGCCAATAACGGGGCGCTGACGAAGAAGGCAGAAAATTCAGCGTTATTCAGCGTGAACTCAATCTCTTCCTTGGCCCACAGGGGAGACACGGGGACAGGGATGGCGCCGACTTTCTGAATGCCGAAATTGATGGCCACCGCATCGGGGGTATTGGTCATGCGGATGCCCACCCGGTCCTGGGATTCCACCCCCAGGCTCTTCAGGACGTTGGCGACTTTGTTGGCCATCTTCATCAATTCTTCATAGGTGATGGTCTGGTCGCCGAATAGAATGGCCGCCTGTTTGCCGAGACCAGCTTTGACGTGCTTATCCAGGAATTCTTCGGCGAGATTGAGCGGGCCGGCTACTAAATGTTTGAATTCTTCCGGCACCACATGTTCCGGCCAAAATTCTTTGGGGGGTAGATAATCAGCGGGGATTTTGCCCATATTGCCTCTTCCTCCTGCAATGTAATAATGATTGGTTTTCACTCCATTAAACTTGGAGCGACGCCAGAAATGCCCTAAGTCCTTGTGAATGGTATAACAATCACAGCCGGTTTGTCAAGGTTTTTGCGCGCTCTGGGCCATCAATTCTCTCCGGCAGACTGAAGCCGCCCGTCCCTCCGGGCGGGGCTGGTTTTATTATTAGAGGTTGTTGCAATACTCCGGAAAGGCTCTCATCCTTGGCAAAGCCCTGATAGCGGCGGTGCGCGAACCGCCCCTATCTCCAGTGGATATTCATTTATCTTACATTCTGATTTATCTTACATTCTGCAATAATATCCAGCCAAATTCACGGATGGCCACTAACTTATAAAATAAGCGTGGCGCTGGCCGGCAGGCAGCGCCACGGCAATGGCTAAAACTTTCTTATCTATAAGGCTGTTGTATCTGCTGGCGTTCGTCTCCCGACGCTGCTCAGCAGTCAGTGCCCTGGACTGTATAACCATTCCCAATATGGTGGGTCTGGGCTAGGCCGCCTGAGTTCCAGCAGCCCGGTCGTTCAAGGCGCAGCCGGCCATGACCACCCGATTCCGCCCGGTCCGTTTGGCCTGATAGAGGGCGGCATCGGCCGCCTGCAGGAGGGTCTCGCCATCTTTGCCATGTTGCGGGAAATAGGAGACGCCCAAAGAGATGGTTACTTCTCCCAGGAGTTTCCCCTGATGCAGGACTTCCAGTTCCCTGGCTCCGGCCCGGATCTGTTCCGCCCGCTCCAGAAGCGTCGCCATGGTGATTTCTGGCAGGATCAGGGTGAATTCCTCGCCGCCATAGCGGCAGGCGATATCTTCGGCCCGGGCGGCGCCCTGGAGATACCGTCCGAGGACGGCCAACAGGCGGTCTCCAGCCTCGTGGCCATAGGTGTCGTTGAAGCGTTTGAAGTGATCCACATCCAACATAATGATGCCCAGGCCGCTGTCCCGGCGTTGCGCCCGGGCGATTTCCCGCTCCAGCGTCTCCGTGAGATAGCGCCGATTGAACAGACCGGTCAGGGAGTCGCGAATGGCCTGATGCCGCAAGGTCTCCCGCAGTTTGAGGTTGGCCAGTGACAAGGAGATGTGTTCCGCCAAAGTCCGGGCCAATTTGCGCTGCGATCTGTCCAGGCTGTGCTCCCCGCCAACGCTGGCCGCAGCTCCCCTGCTCTTTTCCAGATACAACAGACCCAAGGTTTCGTTCTGGGCGGTGAGGGGCATGCAGAAATAATCACCGGCCACCGCGGTCTTGATGTGGTGGCAACGGGGGTAAATGACGTTGCTGGGGCTATCGCCCGAAGCATATGGCCGTCCCTGCCGGAGGGCCCAACAGTCTCGGGGAGTGAAAACCGGTTCGCCGGCCTGGAGTTCACCCCACTGGCAGGCCTGGGCCAGCAGATTATTGGAGGAATTCAGCAGATAGAGGCCGCCGCTGACGGCTGGGAAGAGCTCGGTGGCGAAATGCCCGATGATGGGAAAGGCTTCATCAGGACTTTCGCAGATCTGCAGCAGTTCCACCATATTGCCGATGAGACTGATCTCCTTGTTGGTCTGTTCGACTTTGGCCACCGCCGCCTGCAATTCCCGGTTGGCCTCGGTGAGGGCCATTTCGGCCCGTTGCTGTTCCGTCAGGTCCACGAAACTGACCAGGACATAGGCCGTCTCATCAATTTTGATGGGCGCCGCGGTCTTCCAGATGGGGATGAGGGAGCCGTCGGCGCTGCGCAGTTTGCCTTCCGATCCAGAAAGGCTGCTGGAGATTGCCTTATCTTGAGAGCTGGGACAGAGAAAAAAGGTTTCCCGGGTTTGGCCAATGATTTTTGCTTTACTCTGACCGATCATGGCCACGGCTTGGGGATTGACTTCAGTGATCAGGCCATTCTCTTTGTTGATCACGACCACCCCTACCCCCACGGCTTCCAGAATACTCTTCCAGAAGCGCTCGCTTTCTTGCAGGGAACGCTCCAGGTCCTTTTGCAAGGAAATATCAAAAACGACGCCGCTGATAAAATCGATCTGGCCCTGATCGGTTAGAATGATCTGGCTTCTCTCCGCCAGCCAGAGGAGATCACCATCCTTGCGGCAGATGCGATACTCCCGGCGGTAGGCGCCGTCGCCCTTCAGGGCTTGGAGAAAGATCTTTTTGCTGGCCGGCCGATCTTCCGGCCAAATGATCTCCGGCCAAGTGATCCGGCCGGAGGAGAAATCTTCTTTGGTATAGCCCGTGAGGCTCTCCACTTTGTCATCGACGAAGTCAACTCGGCCATCGGCGTAGCCGCGATAGACCAACGCCGGGATGGTTTGGACCAGGAGGCGAAAATTTCTTTCACTTTGCCGCAGGGCTATCTCGATCTCGTGTTGAGCTTTGACCTGGTTTTCCAATTGCCGGGAGGCAAATACCACCCCCAAGACCCCCACGAGCCAGAGGAAGCCATGGGCCATGACCACTGCCCACGTGGTGCGCTGCCATGCTCCCGTGATACTGGCCAGCGGCAAGGCGACGCTGATGCCGCCGGCCAACTGGCCCACCGTATAGTTGGCATGGCAACTGAGGCATTTTGGGCTGGCTTGCAAAGGTTGCATCAGGCGGAAATACAGTTGTCCATCTTTTTCCGCGACACCGCTGACCTCCGGGCTGCCGGCCAGCAGCTGCTCCAAGCCCTGTCTTTCCCAGGGATCGGGGGTGTTTTCCGGCCGCAGTGGCTGCAGGCTGGTGAGGTGCCCCCGATAGGCTGATTTCTTCCCCGCCAACTCATAGATCTGGCGGATCATCAGAGAGGAATTAATGGCCGTAAACACCTTCCCCGTCGGCGTAACGATCTCCCGCTCGGGCAACTGCAAATAGGGATTGGGCGGATTCTCCGGTGTGACTGGCGCATACACAAAGCCGTGTTTGATATTCCAGTCTCGCAGGATCAGGTCTTTTTCCAGATGAGAACGGGCGGTTTCCCGGGCCTGATGTAAGTTGGCGGCGTATTCCTGGTTGATCCGCCAGCCGATGGACAACAGTACCACCAATGTCCAAGCACCGATCAGGAGGAGGGTATACAACCGCAAACCACGGATGTGATCTTGTGAACGAGGGACCAGACCCATAAGGAGCATGCCTCAATGATAATTTATTCTATTATCTTTTCGGAATCGAATGGTAATTCCTTAAATATTCGCCAAGTTGCAGCATTGCGGGGCAGAGGGCGCAAGCCGACGGGTTCTTCTGTCAGGAAAGACTGCAGTCCCTGCAGGGGCGCTAAGGGAGAGGCGGCTGATTCGGGGAACCGGCCGTGTCTTGGGGGCTGCCTTCAAAGCGATAATTGCCGGCCAGGAAGGCTTCAGTGTACCAATCCACAATGGCGTCATCGGCCATGAGCATATCCCGCTGGCGGGCGCAACCCATAAGACGGCCCAGCATATCCAGCTTTTCTTCCATCAGTTCCCGGGGATATTTCCAGAGCCGGCCCACCACCAGGTCGCCGGTGACCTCCACCTCGAAATCCAGTTTTTCCAGGACGGCGCCCAGGAACCGAACCCGGCGGCCCCGGCGGACTTCGTCGGCGGCCCCCCCTTTAAAGCGGAAGGTGATGTAGTTGTCGTTGCGGATGTCGCTGACATAGGCGTCGATGGTGGCAAAATGGTACCCCAGGCGGGAGCTGTAATTGAGGTAATTATAGGAGATAATGGCAAAGGTGCGGGACCAGAAATCGGAGTGGTCCGTAGAGGCGGTCAGTGACCGGGAGACGACGGAATACAACCCTTTCATATCGATGGGGATGGGTCCGGCCCAGGAGATGTCCGGGTGGCTGATGCCCTGCCACAAGGCCCGCATGGGGATAGAGGTGATGGCCTCCGGCGGCACGAACTTGGCTCGCCGGCTGGCTTCGATGCCGCCGCCCAGGTCAATGATATGCAGATTAAAGGGAATGGACGTCTTGAGTTTGACCGAATGGATATCATCCCGTTGGCTGGCCTTTTCCGCCAGATCAAACATCTCTTTGATGCCCAACTGGTGGGCGAAGCGGGTGATATCGTGGAGAGTTTTGCAGTTTTCCGGGGTTAAATCGCTTAACTTCGGATCAACCAGATTAAGGGGGGTGATCCAGCGCATGACCCGTCGCAATTTGGCGTACATCGGACTGGCGACGATCGGTGAAGGGGTCCGTTTATGGGCCTGTTCCAACAGTGCGTGCACCTCGCCGGCATAGACCCGCATGTGGGTAGCATCCACCGTAATCATCTGGCCCGGCTGCAGGACCGTGGTGGCCACGCCGGTGTCCACCACGGCCGGGACTTTGAATTCCCGGGCCAGGATGGCCAGGTGAGAGGTGGCGCTGCCGATATCGATGACCATGCCCCGGGCTTTGTGGAGCACCATGCCATAGCGGGCGCTGGTATGCCGAGCCACCAGGATGGCGCCTTCGGGGAAGCCGGCCAGGTCTTCGTCTCTCTGAATAAGATAGACCGGTCCGGCCGCCACCCCAAAACAGGCCACCATACCCCCATCGATCAGGACATGCTCCTGTTCGCCTACGGCTGCTGGAAGTCTTGCTTCCGAGGAGGGCGATTCCACCAGCAACGGTCGGGCCTGCATGATGAGCAGCCTCCCCTGGGGATCGACGGCAAACTCGATATCCAAGGGTTCACCGAAATACTCCTCCAGTCGCAGGCCATAACGTCCCAAGGTGAGGAGCTGCTCCGGGGTCAGGGCCGGTTGACGGCGCTGGTCCGGGGCTACGGCCACAGTAGCCAACCCACCCCGGGCCTTGGTCCCTTGCAAGAGGACCGGCTTATCATGAATGTGTTTTTCCAGGAGGACGATGGGCGGTTTTTTGGAGAGGACAAAGCGGTCCGGCGTCACGGTACCGTCCACCACGGCCGGCCCCAAACCCCAGGCTGCGTCCACCAGCATGACTCCCTGGCGCTGGCCCATAGGGTCGGCGGTAAAGAGAACTCCGCTGGCCACGGCCGGCACCATGGCCAGACAGCCCACGCTCATGGCCTGTTCCCGGTGCACCAGGCGCTTCTGACAGAGGTATACTAAAGCCCGACGATTGAATTGGCTGGCCAAGACCTCCAGATAAGCCGTGCAAAAGTCGGCAAAGGGGACGTTCAGGCGGGTCAAAAAGAGGCCGGCAAAGGAATACTCCTGGTCTTCATAGATACCGCTGCTCCGCAAGGCCAGAGTCGGCTGATAGCCCAGGGTTTCTGCCAAGGCCTGATAATGTTTGGCGACCTCCTCTTGCAAAGCCGGGGGGATGGCGGCCTGCCGAATGGCCTCCTGCAGTTCTCGGCTCTGAGACGATAAGGCCTCCAAGTTATCGAGATTGAGGCCGTCAAGAAAGGTCCGGATTCTTTCGGTCAAGTGGTTTTCATCGATAATCAGCCGGAAGGCAGCATTAGTAATAACGAAGCCTTCGGGGGTGGGCACATGCAGCCGGTTTTTCAGCTCTCCCAGATTGGCGTTTTTGCCGCCCACCTGATGCAAATGGCGACGATCCACCTGAGACAGGGGCATCACCAAAGGAACGATTTCGGTGTCTACGGGGGCGGCAATCTCCTGGGTAATCTTCTCCCGGAGACTCTCATAGAGGTCAACCAAAGCCTGGTAGCGATTATCCCCCAGGATGTTGAGCTCCTCGACGATGGTGCCCACTTTCTGCAGGATGGCCTGGCTCCGGGAGCGGATAAACTGCATATCAAAGATAAAATCACCCTCGGCCACGGCCTCCAGGCGGGCCATGAGCTCCAGAGTATCGTTGTTGGCGTCCAGGAGACGTTTAAAACTTTCGTATTTTCTCTGAAAAACCGCCATGCCCACTTCGGCGGCCGCGCGGTTTTTTCGTCTGAACCAATCCAGGACACCCAAAGCCAACCCCTAACCGTTATCGGTGCTTTCTTGCTGAGTCAGTAATTCCTGTCGTTTGCCTAACGCCTTTCTGATGGTCATGATAATTTGCTCTTTGCGGAAGGGTTTCGTAATGTAATCAAAGGCCCCCTGACGCATGGCCTCCACCGCGGATTCGATCGTCCCGTAAGCCGTCATGATGATGAAAGGAATGGTAACATCCTGTTCTTTCAAGAGTTTGAGCAGTTCTATCCCTTCAAGCTGCGGCATGCGCAGGTCGCTGATCAGGACATCGGCCGAATATTCCCGGCACCAGCTCAAAGCTTCATAGGGGTCGGTAGTTGTCAGGACCCGGTAATCGGTTTTTTCAGTGAGGATGAGTTTTAGCAAGTCCAGCAGATCCGGTTCATCATCCACAATGATTATGGTAGCAGCCATCCTTTACACTCCTGGTCTGGGGACAGACACTGGTTCACAATTTTTTAATACTATTATGCCTGGCGCGGTTTGGCAAGAGCCCTTGAGCAAGTTTCCCTTGAGGTGGTTGGTTCGCCAAAAGCATCGGTCAGCGGTTGCGGCAGCGTTCTACATGCTCCCGGAGGAAGTCCTTGATATACCAATCAACAATGCCTTCGGAAAAGAGGACCATGTCCAACTGTTTGGTATAAGAGGTCAATTTCCCCATGATGGTGAGGCGCCACAGCATCTCGGCGGCTGGATATTTAGCCAGCCGGGCTTCGATAATGTCACCATGGCGCTGGTGTTGCAGATCGATGCGGTCGATGATGGCCTCGATGAGGCGGACCCGCCGCTCCCGGCGCTCCGGGGTGGAACCGCCGCCATGAAAGTTAAAGGTCAGGTAATTATCGTTCAGCTGGTCACTGACATAAGCCTCCACATTGGAGAAATGATACCCCAGATGGATGCTGAAGTTCATGTAATTTTGGGAAAGCAAGACATAACTCTCATCTCGGTAAGGATTTTCCCCTTGGGCGATCTGCTCTTCGGTCTTGACAAAGACGGAGCTGATGCTTTGGACGTTCTGGGGTTTGGCCTGGGGCCAGCGCATGGCGGCCACACCCTCCCAAAAGGCTTTGAAGGGCAGGGAGCGTATCTGTTCCGGCCTGACTTTTTGTTGACTGACCCGGTCCAAGCCGCCGCCCAGGTCCACCATGTGCACTTTAAAGGGCAGGTCGGATTCCAGCAGGACGGCATTGCCTTTGACGCCATGTTCCCGCAGTTGGAACATCTCTCGCATGGAGTATTCATGGGCATAGCGCACGATATCATGGACAGTATGGCAGTGGGCCGGATGAAAAGCTGGGGATTTGGGATCCAGGAGATTCAAGGGAACAATCTTCTGCAGGACCTTCTTGAGGGTCCGGAATACCGGAGTATCTGCCAAGTCATCGGCCTCGTTCTCCTTGACGCTCAACAATTCTGGCACGAGCCCTTCATAAACATTGCGGTATTCGGCGTCCACGGTCACAACCATCCCGGGCTTCAAAACCTGGGTGGCGATGCCGGTATTCAGGATGGTGGGGACCCGGAATTCTCGGGCCAGAAGGGCCATGTGACCGGTAGGACTGCCGGCATCGGTGACAATGGCCGCCGTCTGGTGCATGACCGTGACAAAGTTGGGAGAGGTGTGCCGGGCCACCAGAACGCCACCATGGGGAAAATCTTTCAGGTCCTCCTCCCGGCGCACCAGGACCACCGGACCGGCACCAACCCCCCGAAAGGCTACGGCGCCCTGGTCCAGCAGGATGTGATAACCGCTCACCACCCGGGGCCGAGGCTGGGTAGGCTGTTTGGCAGGAATTTTCAGGAGACGGGATTGGAGAATCCAAAGCTGGCCGTCTTCATCGAGAGCCCACTCGATGTCCTGAGGCTTGCCGAAATGATCTTCCAAAGCCTGGGCGCATTTCATTAATTCGATGAGGTGCCTCTCCTGCAGACAAGGTTGGTTTTGTCTCTCCTCGGGCACGGGCACCTCGGTAACGCCGCCTGCCGGGAGACATTGCAGCATCAATTTTTTTGGCGGAATCTGCTGCTCGAGCACTTTGCCAAGGGGCTGGTAAGTCACCACATACTGATCCGGTTCAATGGTGCCGGCCACGGCATATTTCCCCAATCCCCAGACGGCATTGATGAGGGCCGCATCTCTCGGTTCGCCCTCGGGATGGCGGCTGAACAAGACGCCGCTGGCCTGGGCCGCGATCATGGGCATAACCACCACGCCCATGGCCATCTCTTCTTCTCGGAAGCCTTTATTTTTGTAATAGTACAGCGCCCGGGCGGTAAAAAGACTGGCAATGATCTTCTTGTAAGTATCCGCCAGTTCAGTGGCTGGCACATTGAGATAGGTGGCATACTGACCGGCAAAGGTAAAGGTGACATCCTCACCGATGGCGCTGGAACGCACCGCCAGGAGCGGCCGACGGCCTTCCTGGGCCGCCAACTGCTCGTAGGCAGTCTGCAGGGCCGCTTCCAGTTCCGGGGGGATCTGGGCGTCGTGGATGATCTTCTTCAATTCCTCGCTGACCCGGCCCAGACTGTCCAGATCATTCATACTCCAGGAACTTAACAGTTCGCCGATATGTTGACTCAGCTTATTGTAATCCAAAAAGATTTTGTAGGCATAGCTGGTAATGACGAAACCGTTGGGCACCGGCACCGCCACGCGGCTGCGCATCTCCCCCAGGTTGGCTCCCTTGCCCCCGCCGATTTCGACTTTGTTGGCATCTAACTGCTCAAAAAACAAAATGAGGGGGGCTGGGGGGATCTCCCGCCGGCTGGCCAAGATGGCCGCGATGGCTGCACTAATCTGACTTAGGGCGTCACGCAGCTCCAAATAGCGCTGGTTGCCGAGGCCATTGAGGGCCTCCACCAGGGCTGCAGTTTCCTGCAGAAGCTGCTGTACCGTAGCCCGGATATACTCAAAGTCAAAAAGATACTCTCCGGAGAGCTTCTCTTCCATATCCGCCATGAGGGCCAGCACCTGGTTATTGGCCTGGAGCAGGCGCTGGAAATGGGCGTAGCGTTCCCCCAGGTCATTGCTTTCAGGTGCTGCCGGGGCGCTGCCGGTGAGCTTTTGCCAGGTTCTGCGAAGGTAGCTCATGGCACCGGCCCTTGCATTGCGCATCACTCCATTCCCCATCTTTTACTATCGATAACCGTCAGGATTGCAGAGTTGTCCGGTCGACGCCGCCGTTAGGTCCATGTCCTTGTGTCAACCACGGGAATTTTTCATGGAGCGTTTCAGTTCCCGGTTCTCCCGGACCAGGCGCTGCCAATCCAGGGCCCGTTCAATGGTAACCAGGATCTGTTCTTTGCGGAAGGGTTTGGTGATAAAATCATAGGCGCCGCGCCGCACCGCCTCCTCCGCTGACTCAATGGTGCCAAAGGCGGTGATGACCACCACTGGAATGTCCGGATCCCGGCTCTTAACCTCAGCGATGACGTCCATGCCGTCCATCACCGGCATCTTTAAGTCAGTAATGACCAGATTATAGTTATCTTTGGCCAGCAGCTCGCCCACCTCCAAGGGATTGTTGGTAGTTATCACCCGATGGTTGGTCTTGTCGGTGATAATCATGTCCAACATTTCCAACATGTCGGGTTCATCATCAACGATGAGAATTTTACCGGGACTAGATTTGGCCGCTTGGTTCATTCTTCTCCCCCACTGCTGAGACGACCGGCAAGACCACGGTGAAGGTGGAGCCGCTCTCGGCCTCGCCATATTCCTCTTCGGATTTGCTGGTACAAAAGATGTTGCCGCCGTATTTGGAGATAATGGCATAACTCACCGAGAGGCCGAGACCGGTGCCCTCCCCCACTTTCCGGGTGGTGAAGAACGGATCAAAGATCTTGGAGAGATGCTCCCGTTTGATACCCTCGCCGGTGTCGGTGATAAGAACTTCCACCTTGTCACCTTTCTGATGCAGGCGGCTGGTGACAGTCAATTTGCCCCCCTTGGGCATGGCCTTGACCGCATTGGTGATCAGGTTCATAAAGACCTGCTGTAACTGCCCGGCATCACCCCGCACCCGAGGCAGGTTGGGGGCCAAATGCAGCTCAAACTCAATCTTTTTGGTGAGCAGCGTATTTTGTACCACCTCCATGACCAGTTCGATGTTGCGGTTCACATCGGTGTCGTACTGCACTCCTTCAGGCATGCGGGCAAAACTCATGAGATTTTCCACGATGCGTTTGCAGTTGTTGCCCTGGCGTTCAATGGTCTTAAGGATTTTATATTCTTTGCTCCCCTCTTCGACCTTTTCCAGCAGCATATCGGTGTAGCCCAGAATGATGGCCATGGGGTTATTGATTTCGTGGGCCACGCCGGCCGCCAACTGCCCCAGGGAGGCCAGCTTTTCGGTATGGTATAACTGCTCCTCCATGCGTTTGACCGCGGTCATGTCGTGAATAATGATCAGGACGCTCAGGACGTTGTCCTCTTCGTCCCGGACCGGGGTCATAGTAAAGTTCAGGGTAAACTCCTTGTCACCCAAAGTTAGTTCCTCAACGGTACGGAAGCCGGACTTTTCCCGGAAAATCCTTTCCACCTGACCTTGGAGCACTTCTCCCACCTTGCCGGGGAAGAGGGCCTCGAGGGTTTTGCCGACAATGCCATGCACGGTATAGCCCAGGAACTGCGCCCCATAGCGGTTCACCGAGAGGATTTCGCCATGGGAGTCCACAGTCAGGATGGAATCCTCGGCCGATTCCACCAGGGATTTATAGCGCTTTTCTGAGATGCTCAATTCCTCGTTGGACTTTTTTAATTCGAGGGTCTTGCGTTCCACTTCCTTTGCCAAAGAGGAGGCCCAGCGGGATTCATAGTAGATGCCGGCCCCGCCGGCCAACAGGATGATCAAAATAAGAAATCCCTGCAGGAGAAACTGGCGGATGTAGACTTCGTGGATGGCGCCCTCCACTTCGCTCTGGGGCGCCACCACGGCTACCGACCAGATCAGGGCATCGTTATCCGCGGCGATAATAATGGGGGCAAAGGCAATGAACTTTTTCATGACCGCCTGAACACCCCGGTGCCAGCCGCTCCAATAATAGGACATGCCTTCCTGACCGGTGAGCATCCTTTCCCGTTGAATCCGGTTGATCTCATCAAAGGAGACCCGGGCGGCCCTCTTTTCCCGAATCTCAAAGGCGTTTTTACCGATGAAATCCCTTTCCGGATGGTAAAGAAAGTTCCCCTGGGCATCAATAATCCAGGCATAGCCAGTCTGGCCGGAGCGGATGTCTTGGGCGTACTTCCGGGCCAAAAAATACGGATCGATCAGCATATACAAGACGCCGGTGAAATTGCCCAAAGCCTGCGGGTGACTCTCGTCCAAAGAGACCTGATAGGTGGGGATGGCCAACAGGAGATATGAAGTATCGGAACTGTTCCGAATGTTCCAGGTGGTCCTTTGGATGTAAAATTTATTCTTATTCTCCGGATTCTGGGCCCACTGGCAAAAAGGCACAGCCTTGGGGTTGACGGGTTCGGTGTAGTGTCTCCCGGCATTATCTAAACGGTGCGCGATGGTTCCTGATTCTGTCACCGCCACCAGACCGATCTCCACCACCCCATAGGACTTGACATTGTCCATGGTGATCTGCATGCGGTTGGGCCAGGAAACTTCCAGATATTGGATGGCCGGCGACAGATTTAAGGTATGCAGTTCGTTTTTGATAAAATCGAATTTCTCCTCGATATCCGAGGCCACCGATTTGGCGATAATGAGCTGCTGCTGATTGAACTGCTCGCTGATTACCTCCCGCATCTTGTTAGAGGAGAGAACCCCCAAGACAAAGGCAGTGGCCAAGACAAGGAGGGTGACCAGGGCGATGATCAGATAAATTTTATTAGAGAGGAAACGCATGCGTTGAATCTTCTTTCCTGCGCCCTACCGCTAACTTTGGACCGGGGCGCAGCCCGGCAGTCAACCTCGATAATCCTCATGAAATATTTGGACTTCGCCGGAGGCTAATTTATACTTGGCAATGACCAGGCGGAGTCGGCCCTCGGTCACAGCCGCACGGATGATGTCACTCTCCCGCAACACTTGCTGGGCTAATTCCTCCAGGTGCAAGTCCGTGACTTTTTCCACCATTTCTTCCGGCGGGGTATTTAAGGCCTTGGCCTTGGCAATGGCCGGTTGAATCTTGCTCAGCAAAACACCGATGTTGCCAGGCACCGGCCCCTCTTGCGATACCGCGGCAATCACGGCGCCACACTTTTCATGGCCCAAGATGATGAACAGAGGCACCCCCAAATGATCCACGGCGTACTCGATGCTGGCAATGCTGGTCGGCTCCAAAACCTGGCCGGCGGTGCGGATGACAAAGATTTCCCCGAGGTTTTTATCGAAGACCACTTCTGGGGAAACCCGGGAGTCGGAACAGCCCAGGATAATGGCCATGGGGTTTTGGCCGCTCAGGAGCATTTCCCGGCGCAGTTTAAAATCCCGGGGAGCCCGCTCGCTTTTGATGAAACGCTGATTTCCGGCCAGAAGGTTTTCCAAGGCTACTTTGGCCGCAATATCGGTTTTCGCTTGTTCCATAATCCTCCATATCCTCCCTGCGAGAAAGTGCCCGCCAGTCGGGTGACCCGGTTCTACCCGCCGGTCGGGTGACCGGCTCTACCCGCCGGTCGGGAGACCGGCTCTACCCGCCGGTCGGGAGACCGGCTCTACCCGCC
>DYEV01000005.1 GCA_020725545.1 Desulfobacca sp.
GTAACGCGCTTTGCAATGAGCTGTTTCCTGCTGCTCTCGCCGTTGGACGTTGCCAGGTCTGGCAGCTCATACTTCCAAAGGATTTTCCAGCGCCCAGGTCTCAGCGATGGAGGCCTTATAGCCTTTCCCCTTGCGGCCATGGGCAGCATCGGGATCGGCCGGACTTGGGCGGGAGTCGGCGGGTATCTCCTAAGGTTCCTTGAGGGTTGCTAGTTCAGGATCAGCTTCGTTGATGTGGCACTGCTCCCGCAACAGACGCTCCAGGGGCCGGTAGACTTTCAGATGGCTGCTCTCGGCATGAGCGCGCCAGCGTCCCCTCCAGGTCAAACAGGTGCCGGGCGCCTTGGACCAGACAGCGCCGGGCTGGGGATGACTTGACGTCAGCACAATGGCCGGAGCGCTGGCGATGAACCTGGTCATAGACTTGGGGAAGTTTTTGCTAGAGTTGGGGTTACGGTTTCTCCTGACGTTGCATAAACCCTGCGATGCCCCAGATAAAAAGCCCCAGGCGGGTCAGATGGGACATATTGGAGATAATATGGGTGAAGTCCAGACGCTGCTTCTCGGTGCTCAGACCGGCGGCAAGCAGATCATCGGTCAGACCTTGAAAGAGCTGGCGGGCTTGCTCGTTGGCGGTCACCAAAACCCGAAAATTCTGTCGAGTCTTCTGGCAGATATGCGCCCCAAACATATTGATAGCAAAAGCATATTGCCAACGCAGAGCGAATTCTAACGAGCCCAGGACCTCCTGGTCAGTCAGGTTATCCAGTTCTTTTAAAATGCACATCCCGGTTAAGATGGCCGCCGGCGCCTTCGGTCTGCCATTATTCGGGCAATGGAAAGGACGGACAGGCTCCTCCGGGATTTTCGGCACAACGGTCTTCCGAAGGGGACCGGCCAGGATCTCTCCAAGGGATTCTGCCGATCCTCCGGGAGGTAAATGTCATGATCCATAATGGTCTTTTGCTTCCTTTGAGATCTGCACAAAGCCTGAGCTCCGACAGCAAATAATTAGTTAATATCATATAGTTATGATATGTTGCCCCAAAAGCTTGTCAAGCTCGAAATAGCTTAATTGCCAATATATTTATTAGGTTGATGCCATAATGAGGTTTTTACAAACTCATCAATCATATTGCAATCACAAGGTTTCCACAGGCGCCTTGACATTTTCCTTATTATTGATAAATTAACATGATTATTAAAAATAACGATATATTATGGCAAACTCCCAAGTAGTCGAATTTTTTGAAGACCGCAAGATCTATTGCGCTTTTGTGGGGGATGATCGGGGTGACCGTTTGCACGTCATCACCGAACAAAATCGGGAATTAAATCTCCCCCGGAAGCGCCTCATCCATGTCACCCCATGGACGGGTGGCGTCAATCTCTCGCGGCTGGAGTTGGTGGAACACCTGAAAGCCATCGGGCAACGTCGCGAGTCCCTAAAACGCGAGATCAATCTGCAGGAAATCTGGGAGTTGCTGGTCAACGAGGCAGAGGGCCTCCCCCTGACGGAGCTGGCCCGCTCCTGGTTCGGCGCCGCAGTGACCGCGGATCAGAGTGCCGCCCTGGGCCGGGCCTTATTTGAAGATCGCTTCTATTTCAAATTTAAAGGCAGTCTCTGGCAACCACACCCGCCGGAGGTGGTGGAGCTCCTCAAAGAGCAATACCAGCGGGAACTGGCGCGCCGTCAGGAACGGCAAGCGGCCGCGGCTTGGCTGCAAGCGGCTTGGGAGGGCCAGGAAATTGCCGACCCACACTGGCGGCAGAAATTAGTGGCAATCCTTCGGGATATGGCCGTCTTCGGCACCGCCGGGCAACACTATGAGGTGGGCAAAGAATATCTGGAGGAAGCCAAGTTCACCAAACCTGATGCCCCTTTTAAGCTGCTCTTGAAAATGGGGGTTTTCTCTCCTGACGAAAACCTTGATCTCTACCGGTACGAAGCCCCCCAAGAATTTTCTCCCGAGGTCCAGGAGACTGCGCTGCGTCTCAGTGCCGCGCCCCGGCGAGAAGATCCCTTGGCCCCGTTCCGTCTGGATCTCACAGAGTTGGTTACCTTCACCATCGATGGGGAACGGACCCGGGACTTTGATGATGCCTTGAGTCTGGAACAGACCGCCGAGGGTTGGCGCTTGGGGATTCATATCACTGATGTGGCTACACACCTGCAGCCAGGCGACCTGTTGGATCAGGCCGCCTTGGAAAGAGGCACTTCCCTCTACCTCCCCGAGCGCCGCATTCCCATGCTGCCCGAGACCCTTTCCGAAAATGCCTTCAGTCTGTTGGCCCAGGAACCGCGTTTGGCGGTTAGCTTTCTGGTCAACCTGTCCCCCGAAGGGGAAATCATGGACTACCAGATTGCCCCCAGCCTGATTCGGGTGCATCAACGTCTCACCTATTACGAGGTGGACCTGGGCATCAGACAGGAAGAGCGGTGGGCCACACTCCATCGGCTGGCGACCCATCTCCGGGAACGGCGGCTGCGCCATGGCGGTGTCCATTTGCAATTTCCGGAAGTCATGATCTACATCGACCCCCATGGCGAGGTCCGGGTGGAAATCGAGGACACGGAGACCCCCAGTCACGAGATTGTCTCAGAAGCCATGATTCTGGCCAATTTTCTAGGGGCGTCGTTTTTGGCGGCACACGCCCTGCCGGCTCTGTATCGTACCCAAGCTCCACCCCGGGAAGACCTGGCGGTGGGGGAAGGCCGCTCTCTCCTGCATCTCTGGCAGAATCGCCGGCGGCTCAGCCGGGTACTTTTGGAGGCCGAACCACAACCACATTGGGGGCTGGGGCTGCCCGTCTACACAACCTTAAGTTCGCCCATCCGGCGGTATTTGGACATCGTCATCCAACGCCAGTTGCTGGCTGCTTTGTGCAAACAACCGCTGCCGTATAGCCGGGAATCCCTGGAGGACCTGCTCAACGTCTTGGAACCGGCGCTCCGCCGGGCCGCCATCCTCAAGACCAAACGCATCCGCTATTGGCTGCTGAAATATTTAAGCCAGCGCCTGGGCCAGAAAATGGCTGCCCTGGTTTTGGAGCAGCACCCCAATCGGTACCGGCTGCTGCTGCCTGACCTCCTTCTGGAAACAGAAATGCCGGCCCCCTCCGGCCGCCAGTTTCATCCGGGGGAAACGATCATGGTGCGTATAGATCGGGCCATACCGCAGGAAGATATCCTGAGGGTCAGTCTGGCCTGATGAGCTGTTGCCCGCCGCAGCGCCTTAGTCAGCGAAGACAGTTGTTGGTTGATAGTTGATAGTTGTTAGTTGATAGTTATTGGTTATTAGTTGTTAGTTGTTGGTTGTTAGTTTTTAGTGGTCAGGTAGTAGTGGTCAAGTGGGGCGGGCCTCCGTGCCTGCCCACGCCAGCCAGAAACAGCAAGCGTGATTTTCAAGGTCCCTGGGTGATTTATAGAAGCAACGGCAATTATCACTGACAAGCCTGACAGCGAAGGAAAGATAACATGAGCCGGACCATGCAGCTGACCGTCATCGTCAAACCCTTTTATCAACCCGATTTTCAGGCTGCCTACCCTCGTCTGGCCCGCCACCTGGGTTATCTGCAGCCGGACCTGGTGGCCCGGAATCCCTCTTTGTATGAATTGGCCAGCCGGTTGGATCATCTCCTGTATAAATTTGACTCCACGCCGCTGCGTACAGTGCTGCTGCCCCACCGCGCCAAGATACTGGCCCTGCAGAAAGAGATTGAGCAGCATATCGCCGCTTGGCGTTTGGCCCAAGCCGATGCCCTGCTCTATCAACTGGAAGATATCTTTGACGACATCGAACAGCAATTGGCTTAAACACTAACCTGCCACCCCGACCCGTTGGCGTCAACCAAAACCTCGTCATCCAGGCCGCCGCGCCGATCTTTCATTGACAATTTCTTCCTGGCCAATTATATCATTAAAAGCATATTTAACCGGCAGCCGGGGAAACGCCTCATGGAAGACCAGCATCACCGCCAGATCACCTACCTGCGGCTTTCCATTATTGATCGCTGCAACCTGCGCTGTTTTTATTGCACGCCGGTGCAGGAGCTGGTCAAACTCCAGCATGCCGACATCCTCCGTTACGAAGAGTTGCTGCGGCTGGCCCAGGTCGCCGTGGCGGTGGGCATCAGGAAGATTCGGGTCACCGGCGGCGAACCTTTGATCCGTCTCGGCGTTGAATCTTTTCTGGCGGCTTTGGGGGCCATCCCCGGCCTGGAGGAGATCTGCCTGACCAGCAACGGCGTCCTGCTGGCAGACAAGGCCGCCGCCCTCTGGGAAGCCGGCGTGCGCCGCCTGAACATCAGTTTGGACTCCCTGCAACCGGAGCGCTTTGCCCGGATTACCGGCCGCGACCAGTTGGCTCGGGTTCTCGATGGCCTGCGCCTCGCCACCACTCAGGGGTTTGAGCCCATCAAAATCAACTGTGTCGTTCTGCGGGGCATCAATGATGACGAAGTGGTGGATTTTGCCCGTCTGTCTCTAGATTACCCCTGGCATATCCGCTTTTTGGAATTTATGCCCATCGGCCACCCGCGGCGCCGATGGCAGGAGTACTATCTGCCAACCGCTGAGATCCAGGCTCGCTTGACTACTCTCGGCTCCCTCCAGAGGCTGCCGACGGTGGCCAATGGCGGACCGGCGGTCAGATACCGATTCGCTGGGGCGCCCGGCGAAATCGGCTTTATCAGTCCGGTGAGCCGCCATTTCTGCGAGGCGTGCAACCGCCTGCGCCTTACCGCCGACGGTCGCCTGCGGCCCTGCCTGTTCCAAGATGATGAAGTTGCCATCAAGGGCCCGCTGCGGGCCGGTGCCTCAGATGCCACTTTGCGAGACCTCTTCCGCCAGGCGATCTGCCTCAAACCATCCCGCCATCACCTCGACCACAGTTTAACCTCTCCGTGTCGCCGCACAATGGCTCGGATCGGAGGTTAATCTCTGGAAATACTTGCATACCTTGGTTCTAATGCATACAGTATTTTTTAATCTGCTGGGCCGGCCTTCCGTCTGCTTCGGCGGTCGCCCCAGTCACCGTAGCAGGGCTGCATAGTGCTGCGCCGCGCCGTTTTTGACAACTAACGACTAACAACTGCTTGACAACGCCCTTGAAGAGGACTTTTATGGATCGTCGGGAATTTTTACAGCGCGTCGCCGCCCTGGGTGTGTTGGCCGGGGCGGGCAAACTTTTGACCTTCCCTCCGGAGCTTTTGGCCATGGCACCGGCCGAGCGGCCGGAACCGGTTCTGGCTCTGGCCAGCGGGACCAATTATGCCCACCTGGTAGGGGATGCCATCCAGGCCTTGGGGGGGATGAAAAAATTCGTCAATCCCAATGAAGTGGTGGTGGTCAAGCCCAATATGGCCTGGGACCGCACCCCCGAGTTGGGCGCCAATACCCACCCCGTGGTGGTCCGCAAGATCGTGGAACTCTGCTTGGAGGCCGGGGCCAAAAAGGTCAAGGTCCTGGATCATACCTGCCATGACGCCCGCCGGGCCTATGCCAACAGCGGCATCAAGGCCGCAGTGGAAGATATCAAAGATCCCCGGGCCGTGGTGGAATATGTGGATGAGCGCAAGTTTGTGGAAATGACTATCCCCAAGGCCAAGTCCCTGAAAAAATGGTCTTTTTATAAAGATATTTTGGAAGCCGACCGCTTCATCAATGTGCCGGTGGCCAAACATCATTCCGAAGCCCGGCTGACCATGGCCATGAAGAATATGATGGGGGCCATCGGCGGCTGGCGGGGCCGCATCCATGTGGGTTTGCACCAAAATATCGCAGATATGAATCTACTTCTGCGGGCTGATCTGACCATTCTCGACGCCACCCGCATCATGACCCAGGGCGGGCCCTCGGGCGGCAACCCGGAATATGTTCAGGTCAAAAACCTGGTCATTGCCGGGGTGGACCCGGTGGCCATCGACGCTTACGGGACGACCACGCTCTTCGGTCTCCAGCCCCAGGATATGGGTTATATCATTAAAGGCTATGAATTGGGCCTAGGTGAGATGGATATCAATAAAATCAAAATATTATCAGTTTAGGAGTATAAAGGGCGGAGCTGGCAGGCCGGGCGCACCAGTTTTCCGGCCCCGACCTTCAAAAATATTTTATGGTGAACACCCACGATATATCAGAAACCGCGGCGGCGGACTCGCCGGTACCAATGCCAGAGGCTGAACCGGAGCAGAGTCCGCCACCGGTTTTCCCCTTGCCGGTGCCCTGGCGGGGTTGGGTTCTGGTCCGGCGGTTGAGCCAACTCTTTTTTCTCCTGCTTTTCCTGATACTGTTCCTGCAAGCCACCTATCAGGGCGAAGATCACCTCAAGTGGCCGGTGGATCTGTTCTTCCGTTTCGATCCGTTGCTTCTCCTGGAGCATACGTTGGCTACCGGCAGCATCGTCCCGAGCTTGTTGCTGTCGCTCCTGTTTGTCGGCCTGACCCTGTTTGTCGGCCGTTTTTTCTGTGGCTGGGTCTGCCCGTTGGGGACTACGCTGGATGGCTGCCGCCGTCTGCTCCGGCGCCACCGGCCCGACCCGCCCCCTGTTTTTAAACTGCGCCGGGTCAAATATTATCTCCTTTTCTTTCTCCTGGGGGCGGCGGTCTTTCACCTCAATCTGGTGGGATTGCTGGATCCCTTGTCCCTCCTGTTCCGGACCCTGGCCACGATTATCTATCCGGCCCTGTCATACGGACTGGAGGAGGCCTTTGCCAAGGCCTATGACTGGGGGCCGCCCCTGACCTATGTCAGCGAACCCGTCTATGGCTATCTGAAGGACACAATCTTGCCGTTTCGCAAGCCGGTCTTTCTTTTGCCGCTTTTGACCCTGACCATTTTTTTGACCATTGCCAGTCTGGAGCGGGTCGCCCCACGCTTCTGGTGCCGCAGCTTTTGCCCTTTGGGGGCGCTGTATGGCCTGGTGGCCCGATTTGCCTGGCTGCGCAAACGGCCGGTGAAACTCTGTCCTGATTGCGGTGACTGCCAACCGGTCTGCAAGATGGGGGCGATTCACCGTGAGGAAGCGCCCCGGCATCAGTCCGCCGAATGTATCCTATGTCTGGATTGCCAGGAGCATTGTCCGAAGGACCGGGTCGCCTTCCGCTTCGGTGGTAAAACACCGCGACCGGCCTTGGATCTGGGGCGGCGTCAGGTGATCACCGCGGCGGCGGCCGGGGTGGTAGCCGTGCCGTTCCTCCGCTTGGGGTCGTTGGCGCACCGTCCCGATGAGTTCCTGCTCCGGCCGCCGGGGGTGGCCTCGGAGGCGGACTTCCTGGCGCAATGCGTCCGCTGCGGCCTGTGTTTCAAAGTCTGCCCGACCGGTGCCCTGCAGCCCCTGGGTTTCGAGCAAGGTCTAGACGGTCTCTATACTTCCCGGCTGGTCCCCCGCTTGGGTTATTGTGAATATAACTGCACCTTATGCTCTCAGGTCTGCCCCACGGGCGCCATTCCAGCCCTGCCCCTTGAGGTCAAGCAGGCCAGTCCCATGGGGACCGCTTTTATCAACCACTACCGCTGCATTCCTTACACCGAAGGGCGGGATTGCCTGGTCTGCGAGGAACACTGCCCCACGGCCCCCAAAGCCATCAGCTACTATGCCGGGGAAGTTCCCGACCGGCACGGCAAAAAAACGTGGGTGAAGCTGCCGGTGGTCAACCCTGAGCAATGCATCGGCTGCGGTATCTGTGAGAACAAGTGTCCGGTGGGCGGTGAAGCGGCTATCCGGGTGAAACGCTCCCTGCGCTTGGAGATGTAAGGATGGAGTCTGGTCGGTGGTTTCAGGGTTGAAGTGTTGAAAAACGGTGCCATTATCGGGGCAGAGGAAGATTTTGTCCTATGAAACGCCGGTATCCTGATCAGCCCATTGTGGGCGTGGCCGGCATCATCTTCCGGGAGCAAGAGGTCGTGTTGATCCGTCGGGGCCAAGAGCCGGGCTTGGGGGAATGGAGCCTGCCGGGCGGCGCCGTGGAGTTGGGGGAAACCCTGGAGGAGGCCTTGCGCCGGGAAGTGCGGGAAGAAACCGGCCTGGAAATCGACATCATCGCCCTGACCGCCGTGGTGAATCGGCTGATCCGGGATCAGGCCGGCGCCGTTGCCTACCACTATGTGCTCCTGGATTTCCTTTGCCGGACTCTGGCCGGTTCTCCTCGCCCCGGCTCGGACAGCAGTGGCCTGGCCTTCCTGCCGTATGCGGAGCTGGACACCTGGCCCCTGCCTGAGCAGACCAAAGCCGTCATTCACCGGGCCTGCCAGCAGTTGATGTCTAGCAGCTACCTGCCGCCGTTGCTGTTAACCGATTGAGGTCAATCGCTTCTTCTTTGGCCATTGACAAGCGTCCTTGCCGGAGCAGCCAGCGCACTTGATAGGCATGTTGAGCCACCTCGGCGATGTGGTCAAGGAAGGTCCACATCCCCCAGGCTCCCAGGATGGCTCCCACCAAAGGCAGAGTAAACACGGCGAGGGAATCACTAAAAGAAGTCATGGCTAAAGCGATGATGGCCTCTTTGGTTTCGCCGGTCACCTCGGCCAATTCCATCTCGGTAAGCAAATCTTCGGTGGCACTCTCGCTGATGTCTCGGTGTAATTGACGCAGGTTGGCCAAGGCACTCTGGTATTCTTCAGGAGTATGGGCCGTTGCCGCCGCCACGATGGCAAAGCTAAAGAGCCGTTCCGTCTCGGTATCAGGGGGATAGCCATAGCAGAGACCGATACTGTGTATAGTCTTTAAGGCCTGGACAATGGCCAGGGGGATGCTGCCGATGAGACCCAGCGGTCCCAGAATGCCGAACAGCGCCCCTTCGCTGCTGCCCCAGCGCCAAAGGTTCCTGCGGACGCGACCGGCCAAGCGATCGCAGCTGGCCAACGGCGCCTGCAGCATATCCTGGCACTGGGCCGGGCCCAGGTCACCACGCAAGTCCTGCCAATTTTCCTGCCATTGTCCTACCAGCCGATCATGTAATTCAAAAATCTTGGCAAACATGGCTTTGGGGAGAAGGCGGTCCCCTATATTGGTAAAAATGTTCAGGACTCGGGCCAGCCAGGCGAAAACGCCGCCAGGCTTGCTCAGCCAGGCGTTTTTGATGGCCTGCACCTGCTGAAACTCATAAGCAGACAGGCCTTGAGCTGTAAAGACATCAAAACGCAGGATGATCTGAGGCGTGATATCAGGGCGCAAGGCTTTTTCGGCACATTCTCGGATAAGAGAGAGCGCCCCTGGCGATTGGAGATAGGTGGCATCATATTGTATGATGACACACCCAGCGGTAGGATTCAGCCGCACCGAGGCAACGCCCGGCGCGGCTTCTAATAAGCCCTGCAGGCGCAGGCCAAATGATTCATCGGCGCGCAGATACGGCAGGCGGACTCGCAGCCGACCTGGCAAGGCATGGCAGACATCAACCTGAACCTGAAATGGCAACGATCAATCCCCTCAGCATGATCTCAAGATTGGGAATACTCTGGATACCTCCCTTATATTTCCACCAAGCGATTCTGGATGGCAAAGAGGGAGAGTTCGGCGTTGTTGCGCAGATTGAGTTTCTTCAGGAGGCGGATGCGGTAGGTGTGCACCGTATTGGTGCTCAGGTGATAGGCCTCGGCGATCTCTTTGACGGTGCGGCCCAGGGCCAGGTGCCGGAGGACCTGGATCTCCCGGTTAGAGAGAGATTCCAGGGGCGAACGGTTGCGGCTGCCGCCGGCCAGGTGTTGAGCCAGGGATTCCGCGGCGCTGTCGCTGAGAAAACGCCCGCCCTCATGAACCCGGCGGATGGCTTTGACCAACTGTTCCGGGGCCGAACGTTTGGTGATATAGCCATTGGCGCCGGCGGCGATGGAGCGGACCACGTATTGCTCCTCTTCATGCATGGTCAGGACCAGAATCGGCAATTTGGGGTAATAATGCCGCAGTTGGCTGATGACCTCAAGGCCGTCCAAGCCGGGCATGGAAATGTCGATGACGGCCACATCCGGCGGGTCGCTCTGGACCTTTTCGATGGCCTCCCGCCCGTCGGCAGCTTCGGCGGTCACCACCATATCCCCGGCGTCTTCGATGATGCGGCGCAGACCGCTGCGCACAATGGAATGGTCGTCGGCCAAGAGGATACGAATCATATGATCAAACTCCGCTGGCTGAGAGGGAGCCGAAAAAGCACCCGAGTGCCTTTGCCGGGTTTGGCTTGCAGCTCCAGGCTGCCGCCCACAAGAGCAGCCCGTTCCCGCATACCAGCCAAGCCCAGACAGAGGGAATCATCCAGGAGTTGGGGTTGGAAGCCCCGGCCATTATCTTTGACCGCGAGGCTGAAAAGGCCATTTTTAACTTCCAGGGAAACCTGTACTCGGGTGGCAAAGGAATGCCGGGCCACGTTGGTCAGGGCCTCTTGGGCGATCCGATAGGCCGCCGTGGCTACCAGATCGTCGACCACAATGGGATCGGTGGCCTTGAATTTACAGGCAATGCCTGTCCGTTTGGCAAAATCTTTACAGAACCAATCGAGGGCGTCGACCAGCCCGAAGTCGTCCAACATTCCCGGCCGCAGCCGGATGGCCAGACCCCGGACTTCGTCAATGGTCTGGTCAATGAGTTCACAGAGGGTCTGGGCCCGGGCCACGGCCAGGTCGTCACAGCCCTTGAGGCGCTCGCTCAGCCACACCGCGTCCATCCGCATGGCTGTGAGGATCTGTCCCAGTTCGTCATGCAGTTCCCGGGCGATGGCGGTGCGTTCTTTCTCCTGACTGGCCATGATGCTGCCGGAAAGGAGTCGCAACTGTTCCTGAGCCTTTTTCAATTCGGTGATATCGGTGGCGATGCCGCAGAGCCCCTCAGGCTCGCCGTGATCATTGTATATGGGGAACTTGACGGCTAGATACGTATGGGGGCCGTCAGGCAGGTTGATCTGCTCCTCCACCTGCAAAGCCCGCCCTTCCTGCAGCACCTTGAGATCATGGGCCACAAATTGGGCTGCCAGGGCCCGGGAAAAAATCTCCCGGTCGGTCTTGCCCTGAATATCTTCGTTCTTATAGCCATAGAGTTCTTCAAACCGGGGGTTGACCAGGGTGTAGCGGCCGTGGCGGTCCTTGAGATAGACCGCCGCCGGGGTGTTGCGCAGGATGCTGGTGATGGCCCGGGTGCGTTCCCGCACCTGACGCTCCAGCTCCTGGGAATAGCGGCTGAGTTCGTCTTTGGTCCGTTTCAACTCCTGTTCGTTGATCTTGCGCTCCGACAGGTCCCGGGCAACACAGACGCTGCCGATGGTCCGGCCATGTTCTTTGAGCAGGCTGATGGAGATATCCATGGGGACGATGCTGCCGTCCTTTTTTTTCATGGTAATTTCGTATTCCCGGACCACCCCATCCTGCTGCAGGATAGTCAGCATGCGACGTAGTTCCTCCGGGTCAGCATAGAGATCGAAAGCGGTTTTGCCGCTCAATTCTTCAAATCGGTAGCCGTAGATTTCGGCCGCCCGGCGGTTCCAGAGGATAAAGCGGCCATGCCGGTCTACGATGCCGATGGCATCCACGGAGTTGTCGATAACATTTTCCAGATATTCTTTGAGGCGTTTCAGTTCCTCTTCGGTGCGTTTGCGCTCCTCAATTTCCTGGCGGAGTTGTTCATTGGCACGCACCAACTCCAGGGTGCGCTCTTCGATCTGTTCTTCTAGGGCATCATAGGCTCGCCGCAGGGTCTGTTTCAGACGCTGCCGCTCTTCGTCCAGGGCCTCCAGTTCAGCCAGGCGCCGGCGTAGGACTACGACCTCGGCAATGAGCTCGTCTTTGGTTTTGGCCCGGTCATTATCGCCGGCCGCTTGCAAGGTGGCAAGTATGGTCATATTACTCCCGGCGTTACCTGGGGCCGTCCACTGCCGGCTAAAAAAACGCCAGGTAATCTGATCGTCATCTGTCTGGGAATGAGGATCAGAGCCGTGATACCAGGAATTGAAAAACGATATTCGTGTTGTGCCTTGCCAACAGGCTGTTGCAAGAGCTCTTCACCCTCTGCCGGTATGAGAAAATCCCTTATCCTGGCCTTTGGGCCCGGCCAAAAGATCGAGGTGGGGGTGGGGTAAGAGGTTTTCAGGGAGGGGCTGGGGGCTGTGTCCCCTGGCACCCTCCCCGAAAAACACTCTTGCAATACCCTGCCAGTGGGAAAAGGGGCTGGCAGGCCAGCCCGCCCCCCTGTGCAGTGCTCACGTATTACTTAGCGATAACCAAAAGAATGGCATCCTTGGCCACGCTGGCCCCCGGCTCGAAATTAATGGATTTGACGGTTCCCGAGGCCGGGGCATTGAGAGAGTTTTGCATCTTCATGGCTTCCAGGATGCACACCGGATCGCCGGTCTTGACGGTGTCACCGACCTTGACCTGGTAGCTGATGATCATCCCCGGCATGGGCGCCCGCAGGGGGACTTCGCCGGCTCCCAAGGACTCAGCCGCCGGCGCACCAGCCGCGGGTTTGGCAGCCGGTGCAGCTGCGGGCTTGGCTGCCGGGGCAGGTTTGGGCGCCGCGGCCGGCGCCGCCATGGGAGCGATGCCGGTGATGACCGGGGCGCCGGAGGTGCATTCTACCTCAACTTCAAAGTACTGGTTGTCCACAAAGACATTGAAGGTGCGCAGCCCCGGGCCTTTCTCGGGCAGGGGCTTTTCCAGGTTGTCCAAGTATTCCTTGACCTTGGCGAAGAGGTTTTTCTTCTTGATGGTCAGGTAGACATCGTCTTCCAGTTTGATCTGTTCCAGGCTCTTGCCCTTGACTTCCTCAGGCACGGGCTCCAGACCGTATTTCCACTTCAGGAAGCGCATACCAGTGGTGGGATAGAGGGCGTAGATGAGGACGTCGCCTTCGTTCTTGGCGATGCCTTTGGTATCCTCCACCGCCTTTTCCCACTCCGGCTCCAGGATGTCACCCGGACGTTTGGTGGTGGGTTCTTCGCCCCGCTCATAGCCCTTGAGGATGAGCTTCTGCACTTCCGGATCCATGGGTGCCGGGGTTTTGCCGTACAGACCAAAGGCCAAGCCCTTGGTTTCCGCCGTAACCTGTTTGTAGCGGCCGAAGAGGACGTTCATCACCGCTTGGATGCCGACGATCTGGCTGGTGGGCGTGACCAACGGCGGGTAGCCCAATTCCCGGCGGGTGTTGGGCAGTTCGGCCATGACCTCGTGGATGCGGTCCAAGGCGTTGAGTTCTTTCAGCTGATTCACCAGGTTGGAGTACATGCCGCCGGGGATCTGGTGCAGAAGCACGCCCGTGTCGATCTGGGCCATCTTGCTGGTATCCAGCAGATCCCGATACTTGACCGCGACTTTCTCCAGGTCGTAGCCGATCTCAATGAGTTTGGCCAGGTCCATGTCCGTTTCCCGGTCGGTGCCTTCCACGGCCACTACCAGGGGTTCGATGGCTGGCTGAGAGGTGCGCAGGGCAAAAGGCGACAGACAGGTATCCAGGACGTCGACGCCTGCCTCGATGGCCTTGAGATAGCTCATGGAGCCGGAGCCGCTGGTATAGTGGGTGTGGAACTCCACCGGAATCTTGATGGTCTCTTTCATGCCCTTGATGATGGCGTAGGCGTCGTAGGGAGAACACATGCCGGCCATATCTTTGAGGACCACCGAATCAGCCCCCATCTCCTCGCATTCCTTGGCAAATTTGATGTAGTATTCCAGGTTGAAAATCGGGCCGCCCATGCGCCGCTGGGTCAGGGAGTAGCAGACCGCGGCCTGGAAATGGGCCATAAGACCTGCCTTTTTGGCATCCATGAGGGCCTTGACCGCCACTTCCCAGTTGCGCCGATCATTGAGGGCGTCGAAGACCCGGAAGATATCAACTCCGGCTTCAGCCGCGTAGCGCACGAACCGATACGTGAGGTCGTCGGCATAATTGCGATAACCCACCAGGTTCTGGCCCCGGAGGAGCATCATGGTGGGGGTTTTCTTGAGGAGGCCCTTGATGAGGCGGATCCGGTCCCAGGGGTCGTCGCCCAAGAAGCGGTGGGCTGTGTCAAAGGTGGCGCCCCCCCAGACTTCCAGGGCAAAGTAACCCATCTCGTCCATCCGCTGCATGAAGGGGATGATGTCTTCGGTGCGCATCCGGGTGGCCAACAGCGATTGATGGCCGTCCCGGAAGGTGGTGTCGGTAAATTTAATGGGGTTTTTCCCAGCCATACGAACTCCTTTGCGAGAAAAGTGGTCAGGGGGCAGTGGTCAGAGGTTTGCGGCCAAGCAAGACGGCCTCATCTCCTGGCCAATGCTCCTGAAAAAGGGACATTATCGTAAACTGCGGCGTTGCGTCAGCAGGCGCAGGTGCATCGATTGTTGGCGACCGGACAGAGCCCAGAGGTTCACGGGCGGTCCCGGCATAGCGCCCATGGCGGCCAGACTCATCAGGGCCGCAGCCTGCTGTTGTTGCTGCAGGGCCGCCTCTTCGTCGGCCAAATAGGCTGTAATGGCGGCACTGATAGCGGCCAGGACAGGTGGTTTGATACTGCTCATGACGTTCTCCTCATGGATACAAGACAGGGCCGCTGGGGCTATCTACCGCAGTTGCCATCAGAAAGCCCCGACCGGATTGCCTCCGACCATTGGCATACCTTAACAGGACTGATTGCCGACCGGAGCAGAGCCGCATCCAGGCCAGCCCTTAGACCGGGATGTTGCCGTGTTTCTTGGGCGGCAAAGTCTCCCGCTTGGTGCTCAGAATTTCCAAGGCTTCGATGAGCCGGGGACGGGTCTCCCGAGGCACAATGACCTGATCCACAAACCCCCGGGACGCCGCGATATAGGGGTTGTAGAGCAGGTTTTCATATTCAGCAATGATCTCCGCCCGTTTGGCCGCGGGATCGGCCGCCGCTTGGATCTCCTTCCGGAAGATGACGTTGGCCGCACCAGACGCCCCCATCACCGCGATTTCGGCGGTGGGCCAGGCAAAAACCATGTCGGCGCCCAGGTCCCGGGAACACATGGCCAGATAGGAGCCGCCATAGTCCTTGCGGGTGACTAAGGTCAGCTTGGGCACCGTAGCCTCGGAATAACACCACAGCAGCTTGGCTCCATGGCGGATGATGCCATGCCACTCCTGATCGCTGCCCGGCAGATAGCCGGGCACATCCGCGATGGTCAAGAGCGGGATGTTGAAGGCATCGCAGAAACGGATGAAGCGGGTGGCCTTATCCGCAGCATTGACGTCCAGACAACCGGCCAGGACCCTGGGCTGATTGGCGATAATGCCGACGCTGCGGCCATTGAGGCGGGCAAAAGCGGTGATGATGTTCTGGGCATAGTAATGGTGGGGTTCAAAGAAATCCCCATCATCCACGATGCTGCGGATAAGGTCATACATGTCATAAGAGGCCTGGGGGCTGTCGGGCACTAAGCTGTCCAGGCCAGCATCTTCCCGGGAAGTGGGATCGCCGCAAGCCACCCGGGGCGGATCCTCCATATTGTTGTTGGGAATGAAACTGAGCAGGCGCTTGATCTGATCCAGACAATCCCGGTCATCCTCACAGGCAAAGTGGGCCACGCCGCTCTTGGTGTTGTGGGCCATGGCGCCGCCCAAGTCTTCAAAAGTGATCTCCTCGCCGGTGACGCTTTTGATGACATCCGGACCGGTGATGAACATGTAGGAAGTGTTTTTCACCATGAAGATGAAATCGGTCATGGCCGGGGAATAGACCGCGCCTCCGGCGGTGGGTCCCATGATGGCGGAAATCTGCGGGATGACCCCGGAGGCAATGGCGTTCCGGTAAAAGATCTGCCCGTAGGCCGACAGGCTGTCCACCCCTTCCTGAATCCGGGCACCGCCGGAATCGTTCAATCCCACAAAGGGCACCCCCGCCTTCAGGGCCAGGTCCATGACCTTGGTGATTTTCTTGGAATGCATCTCCCCCAGGGAGCCAGCCCGGGAGGTAAAATCCTGGGCAAAGGCAAAGACCGGCCGGCCATTGACCAACCCAAAGCCGGTGATCACCCCGTCCGCGGGGATGTCAACCTTTTCCATGCCAAAATTGACACAGCGGTGCTTGACGAAAATGTCCGTTTCCCGGAATGTCCCCGGGTCAAAGAAGTGATCCAGGCGTTCCCGGGCGGTGAGCTTGCCGGCCTCATGCTGCTTGGCCACCGCCGCCGCCCCACCCATGGCTTTGATCTGGGCTTCTTTCTCCTTTAATTCCTGGATCCTCTGGGCCACTGTCTTCATAGGCGACTCCAATATGTAGAATTACCTCTGACTGCGCTTGTCGCACAAGAGCATGAGAAGGTTACAGACTCTCTCACAGAGAACTATAATTTTAGCAAACCTATCAGAACCGGGAAAGATTAAAAATCACGTGCGTTATGATTTTCCTGTCATAAAAACTATGACAAGGAGGCCGGGACCTGGCAGGGTATTGCAAAGGTCTTTGGGGGAGGGGCTGGCAAGAAATTCTTAGCCAGGAGAAACCGCAACCTCAAGCTGGTATAACCATTGCATTGGATAAGGCAACGGTGCGCGGCGCCCCCATCTGGCCCGCGCCACCCACGCCGACGGCGGCAACAAACACCGCCCTGGCAGGCCCGCAATCCCCCAGCGGTGGCGGCAAGGGCTAGCTGCCCCAAAAAAAACTACAGCCATCGGGAGGACCGGCAATAAAAAGTAGCCAAAACGGCGATATAACTACCTCAAAAAAGCAGCCCGGTTGTAGCCACTAGCGTCAGGTCGGCCCTGTCTTCCCCCCAGCACGATGAGTCTGAACGGTTTTCGGCTCGGCGAGCCGTTGCCGCGGGGGCATGCATGCAACCAAATTAACAATATTGTTAATTTCTCCGGCTAATTTTTACAATAATGGCAAAATGATGCCAAGGGAATATAATGTCTAATATTTACAATTAATTAAAATAAGTTAAGATTACTGTTTTTTTTGCCGGTAAATCTCAGAATGTCTAGGACTGATATTGCGGCTTTTATATTAGTCAATATTTTTAATAAATTAACCGGTTTCTGGCTATTTTTCGTTGGCCTTTGCCAGGAAAGTCTGTTCCCTGGGAACTGACAATCCTGTGAATTTTTCTGCAGCACGTTATATTCCTGGCCCGTTGGGGCCAGGCCACGACACTCAAGGAGGAATATCATGGTATTAAGCAACCCTAACCGCAGTCCTGCTACTTTAACCAAAACCCGGGTCAAAGCCGCACCCATTTCGGGTATCTGTGTCACCTGTCTGGACGGCTGTCCTGGCCCCTGCGAGATTGGCCGCTCGGCCGTCCGAGGTCGGGAGATGCTCTACCCCATGCCTTTTGGCAAGGTAACCTCTGGCGCCGATAAAGAATATCCCTGTGATTTTTCCCACTTCAATATTCAGGGTACTTGTGTCGGCGCGGTGGGGATGGAAGCTGATTCTGACAAGGCCATCTTCCCGGCAGTGGATGTCACCGCCCAGATCGGCGTCAAAGATAAAGTTACCTTAAGCTTCCCCTGTTTTACCGGCGCTCTCGGGTCCACGGAGATCGCCCGGGTGCACTGGGAGGCCATGGCCATCGGTGCGGCCATCAGCGGCATTATCCTGGTCTGCGGCGAAAACGTCTGCGGCATGGACCCACAGTCTGAAATCAAAAACGGCCGGGTGGTGCGCTCGCCGGAGATGGAACGGCGGGTCAAGACCTTCAAGAATTGGTATCAGGGCCGGGGCGATATCATTGTCCAGGCCAATGTGGAAGACACCCGACTGGGTGTACCCGAATATGTCATTGAAAAACTGGGCGTCGAGTCGTTTGAACTCAAGTGGGGCCAGGGCGCCAAAAACATCGGCGGCGAAGTGAAGCTGCCGAATCTGGAGCGGGCCAAACAATTAAAAGACCGGGGCTATATCGTGTTGCCCGATCCCACCGATTCAGGGACCGTGGAGCAGTATAATGTCCGGGGCATCCGGGAATTTGAGCGCCACTCCCGTCTGGGCATGGTGGAAGAGGAAGGTTTTTACAAGATGGTCGAACACTTGCGCAAAGTGGGCGCCAAACGTATTTCTCTCAAGACCGGCGCTTACCGTCCCGCTGATCTGGCCCGGGCCGTGAAGTTCGCCTCCCAAGCCAAGATCGATCTTCTCACCGTGGACGGCGCTGGCGGCGGCACCGGCATGAGCCCCTGGCGGATGATGAACGAATGGGGCATCCCCACCGTGCATCTGGAATGTCTCCTCCACGAATACCTCTCCTTCCTGGACAAGAAAGGTGAATTCGTGCCGGATTGCGCCATTGCCGGCGGCCTTTCGCTGGAAGATCATGTCTTCAAGGCCCTGGCTTTGGGCTCTCCCTACGTCAAACTGGTCTGCATGGGCCGCTCCATCATGACTGCGGCCATGGTGGGGAATTATGAAGGGAAAAAGCTGGCCGAAACCTGTGCCCACGAACAGCGCAGCCTGAAGGAAGCCTATCTGGAACATTTCGCCGAGGCTGCTAAGATCCGCAAAATGTTCCCCCTGGGCGATTATGATCAGATTCCCGCCGGCGCCATCGGCATGTACAGCTACATCAGCCGCATGACTCAGGGGCTGCAGCAGTTCATGGCCGGGGCCCGGAAATTCGCCCTGAAACACATCACCCGGGACGATCTGGTCGCCCTGACAGAAGAGGCTGCCCGCATCTCCGGCATTCCTTTTGTCATGGACTCGGATGCCGACGAAGTGGAGAAAATCCTGGGCTACCGGCGCTAATACCGGCTGTCCGAAAACCGCAAGCCATGGGGGGGGAAAACTCCCCCCTTTGCCCCAGTTCTTTCTCTCTGTAGCTCTGCCGCCAGGGGACGACGCCTGGCAACAACTCGAAATTCCCCTCACCTGCTCCTTGCCGTTAAGGGGAGCTGATCACCTTTTTCTTGTCCGTTTCTTTCCGCAGATGATAAGCCACGCTGTTCTTTTTGCTCCAGCGCCGCAGCCAGCGGTAAACGGTCTCCTTATAGAGAAAAAGCAAAAGACCGGCGAGCAGGAAAACAGCCAGTAAAATGAAGAAGGTAATATAATTGCCTTTGTAAACGTTGGCGCCTTGCAACGTGAGCAGAAAGGTGCCGGGCATGCGGCCAATGGTCACAATCAGGAGGAAGATCCGCAAGGGCATCTTGCTCAGGCCTAAAATAAAGCATAAATAATCCTTGGGAAAGCCGGGAATCAAGAACAACAGAAAGGCGATCAACGTCCCCTGCCGTTCAACGATAAAATCAAACTTATCCAAAGTCTCCTTAGCCACGATTTTTTCCACGAAATGGATCTCCAGCCAGCGGCCAAGGAGGAACGCCATGGTCGAGCCGATGGTGAGACCCATCGTGGACAACAGAAAGCCATTGGTGATGCCGAATAAATAGCCCCCCAAAAATCCGGTGGCCTCCCCTGGGATAGGCGCGACGATCACTTGCAGGGACTGAATGGCGACGAAGACCAGGGGTGCGGCCTTGCCGAAGGAGAGCAGCCAAGCCCGGACCCTCTCTTTGCTGGCGAGAAATTTTGACCAATCTTCAATCCACGGGCTGATGTAGCTCCAGAAAAAAGCAAGCAGCAGGCCCAAGACGATGACTATAACAATGACACCCACCAGGACACCGATCCAGACGCCATTTTTCGGGGGTGTTTTTTTGGGGGAGGGTAACACGTAACAAAATCCTCTTTTATGAGCCTCTGGCGGCTTGACAAGCCGGCTTCCAAAGGCGACCTTGGAACGTCTGGCGGTCAAGAAATTTTTTTTTAATCTGTTGCAAAACGGCACTTTTGTCAAGACACCAGGTGGGAGCCACCAGTTCTTCGGGGTGGGGATCTCCAGTCAACCGATGGATAACAAGCTGTGGCGGCAGGAGCTCAAGGAAAGACACCACGATATCCACATAGTCTGCCCGGCTGAGCGGTTGCACCTCGCCTCGGACATACAGTTCGGCCAGCCGCGTCCCCTTGATGATATATAACAGATGAATCTTGACGCCGGCCAGGGGCAGGGTCGCCAGAAACTTGGCCGTCGCCAACATGTCGGCCTGATCTTCCTGGGGCAGGCCCAGAATGACATGGGCCAGCACCTGGAGGCCCTGGTTCGCCGCCTGCTGCACGGCCTCTGCAAAACAGGCCACATCATGGCCCCGATTGAGCAGCCGCAGGGTCCGGTCATGGGCCGATTGCAGGCCCAATTCCAGCCAGACTAAGTGGGTGCGGCTGTAGGAGGCGAGCAAGTCGATGCTTGTTGGCGACAGGCAATCGGGGCGGGTGCCGATGCTCAAGCCCACCACCTGGGGATGGGCCAAGGCTTGGTCATAGAGCTCTTGCAACCGGGCCAGGGGCGCATAGGTATTGGAAAAACTCTGAAAATAAGCAATAAATTTCCGGGCCTGATACCGGGCCGACAGCTTGCCGATGCCTTCGACCAATTGCTGGGAAATGCTCTGGCCCTGGGCCGCGGCGCCGGTTCCCGAACCCCGGGCGTTGCAATAAAGACAGCCACCCCAGCCCACCCGGCCGTCCCGGTTGGGGCAGGTCAGGCCGGCGTCCAACGTGACCTTTTGCACCCGTTCGCCGAACCGGCTCTGCAGGTAGTCTTTTAGACTATAATAGGGGAGGGTAGGGGAGAGGATCGGTCTCATCCGGGCATATCCCCCCACAAATACTGCAGGAGACTGACGGCCGCGACCGCGGCGGTCTCCACCCGCAGACGCCGGGGGCCCAACCCCAGCAGTTGATAGCCGGCGGCTTGGGCCGCAGCCACCTCCTTTTCCGTAAATCCGCCCTCTGGACCGATGAGCATGCGTACCTTCTCAGGGTGAGGTTTGGCCTTTAACTCCCTCTGGGCTTCTTGCCGACGCAGGTCTTCCCAACATAAGACCTTAAGCGGTTCATCGCCAGCCAAGGCCTGGGAAAATGCCACCGGCGACGCAATGTCCGGCAAGAACGAGCGCTCAGAAGATTTCAAAGCTTCTTGGGCCAGCCGGCGCCAGCGGTCCAGTTTGCCGGGGTGCCAGTTTTCTGGTCTGGCCAGCGACCGGCTGGCGTAAAAAGGGACCAGGCGCCAAACCCCCATCTCGGTCATCTGGCGGACAATGAGATCAAAGGTGTCGGAACGGACCAGGGCGATGCCGAGGGTGATCTGCAAAGGCGATTCTCCCGAGGCCAGGACTGCCGCCAGCAAGCGCAGACGGGCGCTGGCGCCGCTGAGCTGGCAGATTGCCGCGGTAAAGATATGTCCGCAGCCATCCGCCACCTCCACCTGATCACCCACGGTCAGGCGTAAGACCCGACTGAGGTGATGGGTCTCGTTGGGGGTTAGGAAGACTTCATCACCCCGGAATTGCTCCGGCCCGGCGTAGACCCGACGAGGGGGGCGCTCTGGCGCTGGCGATGTTATAGATCTGTCTGGCGGCATGGCGGGCTTATCGGCGGAGGAGCAAGGCTATCCAGTCATCTTTCTGATGAGTCTTCCGAGCCGTTAAGCCTTGCCGCTGAAAATGCTGTTGCAGAGTGGGCAGATCACTGCTTAAAAAGCCGGAAATAATCAGATGGCCGCCGGGCAGCAGACGCCCTGCCAAAGACTCAGCCAAGGCCTTGAGATCCGGGGCCGTGAGGTTGGCTAAAATCAGGTCAAACTGCTGCCGGATGGCCGTCAACGGGATGTCCTCGGCCCTGATCCGGTCTTGCAATTGGTTCAAACCGATGTTCTGCCGCGCCGCTTCCAAAGCTTCCGGGTCAATATCAATGGCCAGAACCGAGGCGCCTAACCGGGCCGCAGCCAGTCCCAGGATGCCCGTCCCCGTGCCCACGTCCAGCACCAGGGGGGGTGCTTCCGGAAGCCACTCCTGCGCCGTTTCCTCCAAAGCCCGCAGGCAGAGCCAGGTGCTGGGATGCCGGCCGGTGCCAAAGGCCATCCCCGGATAAATGGTCAGAACCACCTCATCACCCACCGGCGTATACTCTTCCCAGGGCGGTTTCACCACAAAACGACCGGTGAGGCGGCTGGCTTTGAAATGCACCTGCCAGGCCTTTTCCCAATCTTCCTCAAGGATCAGCTGCTGCTGCACTTGACCGATGCGATAGCCCAGAGCCACAAGATTATCCAGATAGTGCAACAATTCCTGACGCTGAGCAGCCGTCAAGTCCGCGGCTGGCACATAGGCGCGGATCGCCGCCACCGGCGGGGAGCTCGTGCTGTCTTCTTCTTCCAAGACCACGCCCCGGCCGCTCCAAGCCGTTAAAAAGATGCCGGCTTCCTCCTGAAGGGAGGCCGGTAAAGTCAGGCGAATCTCCAGCCATTCACGTCTTCCCATACTCTACCCGCTTATCGTTAAAAACCGATGAAAAATAAACTATTTCCTGGTGAGGCACCAAGCCCACTGGGCTTTTGGCTTAGAAAAATTCTCTGGAAATTGCCGGCAAAGGCCCGCGCCACACCGCCGCCCATCGCTTTGACCTCATAATTTTTCAGCCGGCAACCATAAAAATTATCCTAACTACTATTTAATATATATTTTTAGCACAAATGGCAATGCCCCTTAGCCGGCCGCCGCCGTGCCTCTGGCGTCCCGCCGGCGTGTCCTGAGCAATAACGGGCCAAGCTGGGATTGGGGGGGATTTAGGGAAGGGGGCAGAGGTCTAGGTCTCCTGGCCCTCTTCCTTAAAAACACTTTTTCAACAACTGGACTAGCGTTTTTTGCTTTTGGTGGTGGGCGGCCCCGGAGGAGCCGGTGGAGAACCAGGGGCAGTCGGAGGGGCCAGGGCCTTTTGCAGCGATTCGGTCGTGGCTTTGATATAAGCCTGAGAAAATCCGAAAAATTCGCCCCGCAGCACCACCGCCTGGCGCAGCGTGCTTTCCACCCGGTCAACCTGGGGATTTTTCAACACAAAGGCGGTGTTGCGGCGGAGGAGGGATTCGGGAACCTCGAATTTATAATAAATATTAGGGAAATTGTTGACGATGACCACCATGCCGCTCTGATCCAGGATCGTGGCCGGATTGAACTCTGCCATATCCGGTTGTACGTTTCCCGTAAGCTCACCCCTGACCAACAGGTTTTTACCACCTTGCCGCAATCCCGCCAGTTTGGTCTCTACCTCCGACAAGAGGCGTTCTTTCTGAGCCTGCTTCAGCCTGCCAAAGGATAGAAAGACCCCGGGCGGCCAGTGATAGGTTTCCACAGCCATGGTGGTGGGAGGGGCTGCGAGGCTCGCACTCCAGGACAACACCATGAACGTCAGCAGCATAGGAGTCAAAAGAAGACGCTGGGGCAGGCCCTTTAGAAATTGCATAGTTCACTCCTGCCGATACCGAGCCGGCACCAGAACTGGATGGTCTCGCTGCGCAGCAAAGCGCTGCTGGACTTGATCCTGCTGAGGCAAGGTATTAACCTATGGTCTGGGCATCGAGGGTTAGAAAAGACAAAGTCTCCAGCCTGAGGTGCGCTGAACCATTTCTTCTGGCTTGGGGGGCGAAAACCTCAAATAAAACCTATCTGATAGAAACCAAAAATCTATGTATACCATACAACACCTGCTCAAGGTTATAAAGGCCCTCATCCTGCTGCCTCTCGTTTTTCTGCTAGGCTGCGCCGGTTCCGGTGGATCCGAGGGGCCGGTGCCGCCGGAGAGCCACGGGCAGTCGCCGGCGCCGCACCACGCTGCGGGCAAGTTTCGCAACCCATATTTGCCGGCCACAGGACGTTGGGGTGATTTTTGGCGCTGGCGCCTTGGTCTCGGCCCCCAGGAAAACACCGCCCTGCCCCGGGAGAGTCTGCCGCCCTATCAACCCAAAATTCTCAGCCCTGATCTGAATTGTTTGAATCACGCCGACCCTCAGACCATCCAGGTCACCTGGCTTGGCCATGCCACCTTTCTCATTCAAGTGGCCGGGCTGAATATCCTGACCGATCCCATGTTCAGTGACCGGGCCTCCCCGGTGAAGTTCGCGGGCCCCAAAAGGCTGGTGCCGCCGCCCCTCCGTCCTGAGGAGCTGCCGCCTATCGATGCCGTGGTTATCAGCCATAACCATTATGATCATTTGGACAAAGACAGCGTCACCAGGTTGGGACCGGCGGCGTCCTTTTTCGTGCCCCTGGGGTTGGCCGACTGGTTTCGCCAGGCGGGCTTACCCAGGGTGCAGGAGCTGGATTGGTGGCAGAGCGCAACATTTGGCCCCATCCGCGTCCATTGTGTGCCCGCCCAACATTTCTCCATCCGCACGCCCTTTGACGCCAATAAAACCCTATGGGCCGGCTGGGTGGTGGAGACGCCGGCGGGGAAGATCTTTTTTGCCGGTGACACCGGTTACTCAAAGGATTTTCGGGAAATCGGCCGGCGCCTCGGTCCCATGCGTCTGGCCCTCATTCCCATCGGCGGCTATATGCCCCGTTGGTTCATGAAGCCCATGCACCTTGATCCCCCCGCGGCGATACAGGTGCATCGGGATGTGGGCGCCCAACAGTCCATCGGCATGCATTGGGGGACCTTTAAACTTACCGAGGAACCGCTGGCCGAACCGCCCCTGTATCTGCGCCAGGTCCTGGCGGAGCAGCAGATACCCCAGGAGCAGTTTTTGGTCATGGGCTTTGGGGAGACCAGGGTATTTTCTGCTGCCCCTGAAAGGGTGGCAGTGCTCCCGTCAAACCAGGGCGTTGGCGGGCCGTAAGGCGGGGGCCCGGAGGTTAAACGGCCGGTGATTGGGGAGAGAAGGAATTTTAGCGATTTCCAAGAGGTTCGGGCAGGCAAGGATAGCATGAGTTAGATTGCTTTGGCTGCCGCGGCTGGCAGGGTAGGGCAGGGGAGCACCGCCCTCAAACGGGAGTCGTTTCGCCTCGGGAGACGAGCACTTCCTCCAGACACTGGCGCAATTCCAATGGCAGCGGCACCGGTTTGCCGGCAAAGGAGATGCAGACAGTGGTCAGGTGGACTTCGGTGGCCAGTTTACCCGAAGCAGAAAGAAAAAGCTGCTGGTGAAAGGTGATGCTCCGGCTTTTCAGGGCGGTTACGCTCGTATAGATCTCGATCGCATCATCATACCGCACCGGCTGGCGATAGCGGCAATGAGCCTCGACCACGGCCAGATGCAATTGCCGGGCGACCAGTTCCGGATAGCCAAAACCCTGCTGGCGCAACAGGGCCTCCCGGGCCATCTCAAAAAAATGGTAATAGTTGCCATGATAGACGGCCTGGCCGATGTCAATCTCATAGAGCGGCACCCGCCACGCAAAGCGGTGGCCGACAGCCGGCGGTTGATGCGGTGGGGCCATAATCTGAAGTGCTCTTCCGGTTCGTGAGAACTACTGCGGTCCTCTGGCAGAAAGGCAAAACGAGGGGTGAGCTCCCCTCGTTGCGCAAGTCGCCTTGGCCGACAGTTTAAGCCGCAGCTTTGGATTTTTTTGCCTTTTTGAATTTTTCCGGACGTCCCAACAACTCAATGATGGAGATGGGGGCGGCGTCGCCCAGCCGCTGACCTTTGGGGATGATCCGGCAATACCCGCCGGGGCGATCTTGAAAACGTTCCCGCAGATCAGTAAAGAGTTTGGCCACTACGTCTTTGGAGCGAACCACGGCCAAAGCCTGACGTCGGGCATGGAGATCGTTCCTTTTGGCCAGCGTGATGATCTTCTCGGCTAATTGGCGCAATTCTTTGGCTTTAGCCTCGGTGGTCTCCAGGCGTTCGTGCTCTAAGAGGGAGGTGACCAGATTGCGCATCATGGCCAGACGATGTTCCTTGGTCCGGGAGAGAGGCCTTCCGGCTTTCCGGTGTCTCATGATAGAGTATCCTTCCCTTCAAGAACTGCTTCCCGGGGAGGGAAGTTGTCCAATTTCATTCCCAGGCTCAGTCCCATTTCACTCAGGATTTCCTTGATTTCATTGAGAGATTTGCGACCGAAATTCTTGGTTTTCAACATCTCGGCTTCGGTTTTTTGGACAAGTTCGCCGATCAGACGGATGTTGGCATTTTTCAGACAATTGGCCGAACGCACCGATAGTTCCAGTTCGTTGACCGGCCGGAAGAGGTTTTCGTTCAGGCGGCTGGATTCAATCGCCGGCTTCTCTTCCGATTCTTCTCTAGGTTCCTCAAAATTGATGAAAATGGTCAGCTGGTCTTTGAGAATTTTGGCGGCCAGGGCCACGGCATCTTCGGGGGTGACGCTGCCGTCGGTCCAGACCTCCAGGGTCAATTTATCATAGTCCGTCTGTTGGCCGACCCGAGCCTGAGTGACGATATGATTTACCTTCTTGATGGGGGAGAAGATGGCATCAATGGGGATCACCCCGATGGCCTGGCCTTCCTCTTTATTGCTTTCCCCTGGCAGATAGCCTTTCCCGGTTTTCACCGTGGCTTCGATGACCAATTCGCCGTCTCGGGCCAGGGTGGCAATGTGGGCCTCGGGATTCAGGATTTCCACCGTGCCATCCGTCTGGAAGGCCCCAGCCTTCACCTCTCCCTCACCCTTGGCGCTCAATACCAGTACTTTTTCATCTTTGGAATGGAGTTTGAACCGCACTCCCTTGAGATTCAAGATGATTTCAGTAACATCCTCAACTACCCCTGGAATGGGAGAAAATTCGTGATAAACCCCTTTGATCTTGACTGAGGTAATGGCCGCCCCCCGCAGCGAGGACAATAAGACCCGCCGCAAGGCATTGCCCAAGGTGGTGCCAAAGCCTCGTTCCAGGGGTTCGCACGTGAATTTTCCATAAAAGCGGCTGTGGGTCTCAGGATCGATTTCTAACTTCTTGGGTTTAATCAATTCACTCCAGTTCTTGTGCATTCGCTCTCCTTCGCACAAAAACCATGTTCTGGTTTTTCGCGCCCCTTGCCAAAATTTTTCCTTGCATTAAAAAAGGAGGTATCCCTTGGTACGGCGAGGTTCGAAACCAAAACCCATTATTTGGAATACAATTCGACAATGAGATGTTCCTGGATCGGCATGGTGATATCTTCCCGGGAAGGCAGCAACCGAATGGTGCCCCGGAAATTATCTTTATCCACTTCCAACCATTGGGGAACACCACGCCGCTCCACCGCCTTTAAAGATTCAACGATTTGTGGAATCTCCCGGCTCTTTTCCCTGACTTCGATGACATCCCCCACATTCACTAACATCGAGGGAATGTTGACCTTCTGGCCATTGAGGAGAAAATGATTATGGCTGACTAATTGCCGGGCCTGGGCTCGGGAAATGGCAAAGCCCAACCGATAGATGACGTTGTCAAAACGGCGCTCGAGTAAGGTCAAAAGATTGGTGCCGGTAATGCCCTTTTGTCGATCCGCACTGGCAAAATAGCTCCGAAACTGTTTTTCCAGAAGGCCGTACATCCGTTTGACCTTCTGTTTTTCCCGCAACTGAATGCCGAAATCCGAGAACTTGGCGCGGCCCTGACCATGCTGCCCCGGCGGATAGCTATGCCGTTCAAAGGCGCACTTATCGGTATAGCAGCGATCTCCTTTAAGAAATAATTTCATCCGCTCCCGCCGGCAGAGCCGGCAGACTGATTCACGATATCTGGCCAATGATCACCTCATGCAATAAATGATTAAAACCTCAAGCCACGGCCGCTTGCTGGCTGGCAGCCCCGATTATTCTGGCCGGTTCACGCGGTCGGCAGAACCAACCGGCGGGGTCCTGGAACCTTAAACCCGTCGACGTTTGGGCGGTCGGCAACCGTTATGCGGTATCGGCGTCACGTCCCTGATGAGATTGATGGTAAAACCGGCCACCTGCAGGGCCCGGATGGCGGCTTCCCGCCCAGCCCCCGGTCCCTTCACATAGACATCGATAGTGCGCATCCCGTGTTCCATGGCTTTCTTGGCCGCGTCTTCGGCCGCCAATTGGGCGGCAAAGGGGGTGCTCTTCCGTGAGCCCTTAAAACCCTGGGTGCCAGCCGATGACCAAGAGACCACGTTGCCAGCAGGGTCGGTGATGGTGATAATAGTATTATTGAACGTGGATTGGATATGGGCGACGCCGGTAGGGATGTTCTTTTTCTCTTTTTTCTTCTTGACACCCCGACGGGATACTTTTGCCATGGTCTCTCCTTACGATTTTTTCCTTTTGCCAACCACTGAACGGCGCGGGCCTTTCCGGGTGCGGGCATTGGTATGGGTCCGCTGGCCCCGCACCGGCAAAGATTTCCGGTGTCGCAAACCCCGGTAGCAGCCGATATCCATGAGTCTTTTGATATTCATGGAGATTTCCCGCCGCAGATCGCCTTCCACCTTATAATGGCTGTCGATCACATTACGGATGCGGGTCAATTCGGCGTCCGTCAGATCGTCCGATTTGGTATGTTCACTGACCTCAGCCTCTTGGAGAATCTTTTTGGCCGCGGTCCGACCGATGCCGTAGATGTAAGTTAAGGCGATCTCCATCCGCTTATTGCGTGGCAAATCCACCCCTGCAATTCTGGCCAAGTTCGTCCCCCTTGCTATCCTTGTCGCTGCTTATGTTTGGGGTTTTCGCAGATGACGCGCACCACCCCTTTGCGTTTGATGATCTTGCATTTGCTGCAGATGCGTTTGACTGAAGCTTTTACTTTCATCCTGCCATCCTGTCCGCCCGCGTCGGGCCCCGGTGTTTATTTCGCCCGGTAGACAATGCGTCCCCGCTTTAAATCGTAAGGCGAAAGCTCCACCGTCACCCGGTCTCCGGGCAAGATCTTGATATAGTGCATCCGCATTTTCCCGGAAATATGCGCCAGAACCTTGTGGCCGTTTTCTAATTCCACCCGAAACATGGCGTTGGGCAACGGTTCAATGACGGTGCCTTCTACTTCTATGGCTTCTTCTTTGGGCATATACTGCCACTCCCATGTGTGCTCAAGAAAACTACACGGTTGCCCAACCATCCCTGTCGGCTGCCGCAACCCTCTTTATTTATTGTACCAAGTAATTATATCCTTAAAGTTTACTTAAAATCAAGACACCTTTTTCCGTCAGGGCGACACTGTGTTCAAAATGGGCTGCCAGGCTGCCGTCTCTGGTTTTGGCCGTCCAACCATCGGGGAGGACCACGATTTCCCAACTGCCGGCGCTCACCATCGGCTCAATGGCGAACGTCATGCCCGGCTGCAGGACCGGACCATGTCCGGGCGGGCCGAAGTTCGGAATCTGTGGATCCTCGTGCAAGGACCGACCGATGCCATGCCCGACAAAATCTCGAATTACTGAAAAACCCTGGGCTTCCACGGTCTTTTGAACAGCATGGGAGACGTCGCTCAGACGGTTCCCCGACACCACCTGGGCAATGCCCGCATACAAAGCCTCTTCCGTGGTAGCGATCAGCCGCTGTGCCGTGTCGCTGACCTCGCCCACCGCTACGGTCAGGGCCGCATCCCCAAAATAGCCGTCATAGCGCACACCAAAATCAATGCTGACCACATCACCGGCCTGCAAACGGCGATGGGAGGGGATACCATGCACTACTTCATCGTTGATGGACACACAGATGGAGCTGGGATAGCCCCGATAATGTTTGAAGGCCGGTTTGACCTTCTGGCGCCGGCAGATCTCCTCAGCCAGGGCGTTCAACTCCAGGGTTTCTACATCTGGTCTAATATGTTCCTTGATCTCCGCCAAGGCTTCGGCCACAATCTGATTGGCCTTGTGCATTTTGGCTATTTCCAGCGGAGATTTTAGTTTGATCATAGTATATCAGAGCCTGGGAACCCCAACCCCCGGGCCGGGGCTCCCAGGCAGAACTTGCTTAGCCTAAAATGCTGCAGATCTGATTAAAAATGTCGTTAATGCCGCCCACCCCTTTAATGGTTTTCATGATTCCCTGTTTGCTGTAATAATCGATGAGGGGCTTGGTGGCCTGGTTATAGGTCGCCAACCGGGAACGAACGGTGGTCTCGTTGTCATCATCCCGTTGATAGAGCTCAGACCCGCATTTATCACAGATGCCCTCTTTCTTGGGCGGGGTGAATTTAATGTGGTACATCTGCCCGCAGGCCTGATTTTTACAGGTTCGCCGGCCGGTCAGACGGGTGACCAGCTCTTCTTCATCCACTTCGATGCTCAGGACGTGGTCAATCTTGGAGCCCATCTTTTTTAAGGTGGCGTCCAAGGCCTCGGCCTGGGGCACGGTCCGGGGAAAGCCGTCCAAGATAAAGCCCTTCTGGGCATCTGGCTGTTTTAACCGGTCTTCGATGATGCCGATGACCACTTCATCGGGTACCAGTTTGCCGGCGTCCATATATTCTTTGGCCTTCTTGCCCATTTCCGTGCCTTCCTTGACGGCCGCCCGCAAAATGTCACCGGTGGAGATCTGGGGAATCTTGTACTTGTCGATCAACAGTTTGGCCTGCGTCCCTTTGCCCGCGCCGGGCCCGCCCAACAGAATCAGATTCATGCCTGCCTCCTTTGTCCTCTCTTCATTGCGGCTTGTGCCGCGTGACTCCTCTTTTGCCTCAAGGTTGGTCTTTGCTGCGCCTTCTCGTCAATGTGGCTGTTTAACGCCGCACCCGGCCACCGATCCGCTTTTTCATGAACCCTTCGTAGTGGCGGGTTAACATGTGCGATTCAATCTGCCCCACGGTGTCCATAGCCACCCCTACGACGATGAGGAGGGCCGTGCCCCCGAAGTAAAAGGGGACGTTAAACCGCTGCACCAGGATGGTGGGCAGGACGCAGACCGCCGACACATACAGGGCGCCTCCCAGGGTGATGCGCGCCAGAATGCGTTCGATATATTCGGACGTGGGTTTGCCGGGCCGCAAGCCTGGGATATAGCCGCCATATTTTTTCATATTGTCGGCCACATCCACCGGATTGAAGGTCACCGCCGTGTAAAAATAACAGAAGAAAATGATGAGGATAACATAAAAAATCTCATGCAGCAGGGCTCCCGGCGAAACCCATTCGGTGGCCCGCCGCACCCACTCCGTGCCGATAAACGTCGCCACCGTCGCGGGAAACATGAGAATGGAAGAGGCGAAGATGGGTGGGATAACCCCGGCGCTGTTGACCTTCAAGGGCAAATGCGTGGTCTGCCCGCCATACATCCGCCGTCCCACCACTCGCCGGGCATACTGCACCGGGATGCGCCGCTGCCCCCGCTCCATGAAGACGATGAAGCCGACCACGACCACCATGAAGATGGTGATGAGCAAAAGGACGACGGTGCCGATTTCCCCCGTTTTCATCAACTGGAAGGTGTTGATGATGGCCGAGGGCATGCGGGCCACGATGCCGGCGAAGATAATGAGGGAAATGCCGTTGCCGATGCCCCGCTCGGTGATCTGTTCTCCCAACCACATGATGAAAGCGGTCCCCGAGGTTAGGGTCAAGACCGTCATAAGCCGGAAACCCCAACCGGGGTGGAGCACCGCCGGGGTGCCACCGCTCTCCATCCCCATGCTTTCCAGACCGATGGCAATACCCATGCCCTGAATGGCGCTCAGGACAATGGTGCCGTAGCGGGTGTATTGCTTGATCTTCTTTTGGCCGGCTTCCCCTTCTTTATAGAGCTTTTCAATGGCGGGGATGACGATCTTCAGCAGCTCCATGATAATGGAAGCGCTGATATACGGCATAATGCCCAGGGCGAAAACGCTGAGGCGTTCCAGAGCCCCACCCGAAAACATGTCAAAGAGGCCAAAAATAGTCCCCCGGTGCCGGGCAAAAAAATTCATTAAGGCCTCGGCGTCGATGCCCGGGGTGGGGATGTGGCAACCGATCCGGTAGACCGCCAACAGCAGCAGGGTTACCACGATCCGCCGCTTCAGTTCGGGGATTTTGGCAATATTTTGGAAGCCGCCCAGCACCTTAGATCACCTCGACTTTGCCCCCCTGGGCAGCAATGATTTCTTTGGCCTGGGTACTGGCCGCCTGGACCTTGACGATCAGGGGAACGCTGACCGTGCCTTGACCCAACAACTTGATCCGGTCGGTGGCTTTTTTGATGATCCCGGCCCTGGCCAGCAGTTCAGCATCCACCACCGTCTCGGCGGGGAAGCGGGCCAGGTCCCGGACATTAACAATGGTCCAGGGCTTTTTAAAGATATTCGTGAAGCCCCGTTTGGGCAGACGCCGGATGAGAGGCATCTGGCCGCCTTCAAATCCCGGGCTGAGTTTCGCTCCTGAGCGGGAACGTTGTCCTTTGTGGCCACGACAGGCGGTCTTGCCGTGTCCCGAACCGGGGCCGCGGCCAACTCGCTTTTTTTTGTGTTTCGAGCCCTCGGCGGGCTTTAATTCATCTAATTTCATGACGCTTTAACCTTATTCGGCGCTGCCGATCCGCACATCCACCAGGTAGGCCACTTGCCGGACCATACCCCGGATGGAAGGGGTATCCCGATGGCGGACGGTTTTGTTCATTTTGGTCAAACCCAAGGTGGTCAGTGTCACGCGATGACGTTGCGGCCGACCGATGGGGCTGCGCTTCAGTGTGATTTCCAACACCTGTTCTGCCATGACTCAACTCTATTTCCAGGCCGCTTAGGCCCTGATTTCTTCGAGGGGACGATTTCGTTTCTGAGCGATCTCTTCCGGATGGGCCAACTGTTTGAGTGCGTCGAAGGTGGCTTTGACGGCGTTGTGGGGATTGTTGGACCCCAAACACTTGGTCAGGATATTATGGATGCCGGCCACTTCCACCACCGCCCGCACCGGGCCGCCGGCGATCACCCCGGTTCCTTCCGAAGCCGGCTTTAGGATAACCCGGCCAGCTCCAAACCTTCCCAAGACCGTATAGGGAATGGTCCGGTTGATGATGGGAATTTTGATCATGCTTTTTTTGGCCTGCTCCATGGCCTTGCGGATGGCTTCCGGCACTTCATTGGCTTTGCCCAATCCGGCTCCCACCTGCCCTTGGCCATCACCCACCACTACCAGGGCATTGAAGCTAAACCGCCGGCCGCCTTTAACCACTTTGGCCACCCGACTGATATGAACCACTTTATCCAGAAGCTGGGATTCAGAATCGCTCTCGAACAAGGTCTCCTCCGTTTTACCTGCCTGTTTACCTAACTGTCAGCCGACCCGGCTAGAATTCCAACCCGTGTTCCCGGCAGCCGTCGGCCAATTCTTTGATCCGGCCATGATACAAGAAACCGCCCCGATCAAAGGCCACTTTGGTGATGCCCGCCGCCTTGGCCCTTTCGGCCAACAATTTACCCACCAGTTTGGCGGCTTCCACCTTTTTTAAAGGGCCGACTTCCGACCGCAACTGTTTGCTCAAGGTGGAGGCGGCTACCAGGGTCTGGCCTTGCTGGTCGTCAATAATCTGGGCATAAATATGTTTGGCGCTTTTAAACACCGACAAGCGGGGGCGCTGGGAATTGCCGGAGATCTTGCTCCGCACCCGTTTTTTCCGCTTTAATCTGGCGATTACCTTTGGATTTGTCTGTCCCATACCGATATACCTTCAGATCCTGCTGTCAGGGGCCCGCGGCCCGCTTTTTTGCTCTCATGGAGCAACAAAATGGTTTACCTGCCACCCGATTTGCCGACCTTGCGACGGATGACCTCTTCGGCATATTTGATGCCCTTGCCTTTATAAGGTTCGGGCGGCCGCATCTGGCGGATAATGGCTGCGGTCTGCCCCAATGACTCTTTATCCGAGCCTTGCAGGATCAAACGGTTTGCCTTCTCCACCTGGGCGGTGATGCCAGTCGGCAGTTTAAATTCAATGGGATGGGAATAGCCCAGATTGAAAACCAGATGGCTGCCCTTGTCTTCCACTTTGTAGCCGGTCCCGACGATTTCCAAAGTCCGGGTAAATCCGGTGGTCACACCCGTTACCATATTGGCCACCAAAGTCCGCTCCAGACCCCAATAGCGCCAATTGGCCGGAGTACTATCCTTGGGGAAGACCTTGATCTCGGTGGGGTTGATCTCCAACTCTACGGCCGGATGGATGGTGCGACCCAGGGTGCCCCTGGGCCCTTTCACCTCTAATGTCCGGTTCTCGTAGGTCACCTTGACGTCTTTTGTCAGAGGTATTGGCTTTTTTCCAATGCGCGACATACCACTCGTTCCTTATTGCCGGTTCAACCGCATACCGACGCCATGGGCCATTACCAGATCGTGCAGAGGACCTCGCCGCCAATCCCCAAGCGTCTGGCCTCGCGATCCGTCATGACGCCTCGGGAGGTGGAGACCACGGCGATGCCCAGACCGCCCAAGACCTGGGGGATTTCTTCCTTGCCGGCATAGACCCGCCGGCTCGGCTTGCTCACCCGCTGCAGGCCATTGATTAATGGCTTGTTAATTTCGTCATATTTCAGATAGACCCGGAGCACGCCCTGCTTCTTATCCTTGATAATCTTATAATTCTTGATATAGCCTTCTTCTTTCAGGATGCGTGCCAGGCTGATCTTCATCTGGGAAGCAGGAATATCGACCTTATCGAACCTCGCCCCCCCCGCATTCCGGATTCTGGTTAACATGTCCGCCAGGGGATCGGTTAAACCCATGATTTCTGGCTCCTCTGTATCCTTAAAAACAATCTGCTCATGTTCACTCTACACCACTTACCTTTGCTCGCCTCTAGGCTGTAAGCTCTGCGCCATCTGCCACTTCACATCCACTGGCCGGACTGCCAAAACGGCACGATACCGGTTGGCAAAACTTGCTACCAGCTTGACTTGATGACGCCCGGGATCTCCCCTTTGAGGGCCAGGGACCGGAAACAGAGGCGACAGATGCCAAATTTCCGCAGAAAAGCCCGCGGCCGGCCACACAAGGGACAGCGGTTGTATCTGCGGACACTGAATTTCGGATCTCGTTTCGCTTTGGCAATAAGAGATTTTTTAGCCACGCATCTATCCTCTCTAGCTCCTAAAAGGCATTCCCAAGCGCCGGAGGAGAAATTTAGCCTCTTCGTCGGTCTTGGCTGTCGTTACGATGGTAATATTCATGCCTTTAATCTTATCGATCTTGTCATAATCGATTTCCGGGAAGATGATCTGTTCTTTGATCCCCAGAGTATAGTTGCCCCGGCCGTCAAAGGCCTTGTCGGAGACGCCCCGGAAGTCCCGCACCCGGGGCAGGGCGACGTTCACCAGGCGGTCCAGGAATTCAAACATCCGTTCCCGGCGCAAAGTGACCATGCAACCGATGGGCATCCCTTCCCGCAACTTAAAGGCGGCAATGGATTTCCGAGCCCGGGTGATCACCGGCTTCTGTCCGGTGATGGCGGCCAGCTCGGCGCTGGCCGAGTCCAGAATCTTGATGTTCTGACTGGCCTCCCCCAACCCCATGTTGATGACAATCTTTTCCAGGCGGGGCACTTGCATGGGGCTTTTGTAGCGGAACTCCTGCATCATCGCCGGGACGCATTCTTCTTTATAGAGATCACACAACCGCGCCATAATGATATTATCCTTCAATTAATTCGCCGCACTTTTTACAGGTGCGCGCCCATTGCCCATCGGGGAGTTGGGTCTTCTTGATACGGCTGGCCTCGGTGCATTTCCCGCAGATCAACATGACATTGGAAATATGCAAGGGGGCTTCTTTTTCCACAATACCACCCTGGCCGCTAGTGGGACTGGGCCGGGTGTGCCGTTTGATCATATTGATCTTTTCGACCACCACCCGATTTTTGTCCCGCAGCACCCGCAAGACTTTCCCCGTCTTGCCCTTTTCTTTGCCGGCAATGACTTCTACTTTATCATTCTTTTTAATGAGGGTGGGCAAGGGTTTCACTGTCGGTTTCTTTTTGGCCATAAGTGCACCTATAAGACTTCGGGAGCCAAGGAGATAATTTTCATGAACCGCTTGGCCCGCAATTCCCGGGCCACCGGGCCGAAAATGCGGGTGCCGATGGGTTCACCCGCGGGATTGATCAACACCGCCGAGTTGTCGGAAAATCTGATATAGGAGCCGTCCGGGCGCCGCGTTTCTTTGATGGTCCGCACCACTACGGCCCGCTTGACATCGCCCTTCTTGACCTTAGAGTTGGGCAGCGCCTCTTTCACCGAGACGATGATGATGTCGCCCACCCGGGCATAGCGCCGTCTCGTGCCCCCCAGGACGCGGATACACTGCAGCTGTTTGGCCCCGGAATTATCCGCGACATTCAATTTGGTTTGTACCTGAATCATAACCGACCTTCACTTCCTAAGCTTCACCCAACCTACCGGTGCAAGCTTTGGGTTGCTTATCTGCGGCCAATACCCGCCTTACAGTGCCTTGGCCAGTATTTCTTTGACCCGCCACCGTTTGTCTCGGCTCAAAGGACGGGATTCAATAATTATCACCTTATCGCCGACGCCACACTGGTTGGTCTCGTCATGGGCTTTGAATTTTTTCCGCCTTTTTACTGTCTTGTGATAGATGGGGTGCCGGACTAACCGTTCCACCCGAACGACCACGGTTTTATCCATCTTATCACTGACGACGATGCCGGTTAAGGTCTTGCGATTGCCACGTTCTTCACTCATACTGTTTCTCTCTGCCTCAGGCGTTCAGCAGTCCTTAGGCCTGGATTGCTGGCCGGGCTTTTTCCCGCAACACGGTCTGGATCCGGGCGATATCCCGACGGGATTCCTTCAGGCGGGCGGTGTTTTCCAACTGTTGACTGGCCAACTGGAAGCGCAGATTAAAGAGTTCTTCTTCCAGTTCTTTGAGTTTGGCCTGTAATTCTTCGGGCGTCAGTTCCCGCAGGTCGGCAGCTTTCATGCCCCTTCCTCCCGAGCCACAAATTTGGTCCTGATGGGGAGCTTATGGCTAGCCAAACGCAGGGCTTCTTTGGCTACATCTTCTGGCACTCCGGCCATTTCATAGAGGACCCGTCCCGGTCGGATAACGGCTACCCAGCCTTCCGGACTGCCTTTGCCTTTGCCCATCCGGGTTTCCGCCGGCTTCCGGGTAATGGGTTTGTCCGGGAAGATCCTGATCCAGATCTGACCGCCCCGTTTGACATACCGGGTCATGGCGATACGGGCGGCCTCGATCTGCTGGGAGGTCAGATAGCCGCATTCCAGGGCCTGGAGACCGTAGGTGCCAAAGGCCACGAAGTTGCCCCGGGAGGCTTTGCCCCGCATCCGTCCCTTTTGCTGTTTCCGGTATTTTACTCGTTTTGGACTTAACATGAGCCTATTCCATTCTTTCCGTGGGCGACCGACGCTTTATAAAGCCAGCCGCTCTTCCGGCAAAATTTCCCCTTTAAAGATCCAGGCTTTGACGCCGATGACGCCGTAGGTTGTCCGAGCTTCGGCCATACCGTAATCGATATCAGCTCGCAGGGTATGCAACGGCACCCGGCCTTCCCGGTACCATTCCTTCCGGGCCATCTCAGCGCCGCCCAAGCGTCCGGCCACCCGCACTTTGATGCCTTGCGCGCCGAATTTCATGGCCTGCCCCACTGCTTTTTTCATGGCCCGCCGGAAGGCCACCCGGCGTTCCAATTGCAGGGCAATATTTTCAGCCACCAACTGGGCATTCAATTCCGGTTTGCGCACTTCATGGATGTCAACGATCAGTTCCCGACCCACCAGCTTCTCTAATTTCTGGCGGAGTTCCTCGATCTTGCGGCCCTTCTGGCCGATGACGATCCCCGGGCGGGAGGTGTGGATCTTGATCTTGACTTTATTCGCCGCCCGTTCGATATCAACGGCGGCAATCCCGGAGCCCTGTAACTCTTTTTCATTCTTGATGAATTTCCGGATCTTTTGATCCTCAATCAAGAGAGCGGCAAAGTTTTTCCGGGCAAACCAGTAGGAGTGCCAGCGGCGATAACTTCCCAAGCGAAAACCCACAGGGTGAACTTTTTGTCCCAAGCGATCCTCCTCTTGCCAACGACGTCGAGGCGTTGACATGCAGTCGCGGTCTGCTGCCGGGAATTCGGCCGGCACCTCTTCTGGAGCCGTCTGCTGCCGCTCCCGGCCACTTTCTCAATTTTTATTCTTTTTCCGCCAACACCACGGTGATGTGGCTGGTGCGTTTGATGATCCGGTTGACCCGCCCCATGGCCCGGGCCATATACCGTTTGGCCGACGGTCCGCCATCCACGTAAACCCTCTTGATATACAGACTATCCACATCAATTTGGGGGCGCTGGGTCGCATTGGCCAACGCTGAGGCCACCACCCGCCGGACCAGGCGGGCCGCCTTTTTCGGGATAAACTGCAACACGGCCAAGGCCTCTTCCACCTTTTTGTCCTGAATGGCTCTGGTCACGAGACGGGCTTTTTGGGGCGAAATGTGGACGTATTTGGCTTGAGCTCGAATTTCCATAGTAAACCTGTCGGCACCCAGGGTGCCCGTAAGCGTTATTTACCCTTAACCTTGGTCTTTTTTGCCCCGGCATGACCATAATACGTGCGCGTCGGAGCAAATTCTCCCAATTTGTGGCCGACCATATTCTCAGTCACAAAGACCGGGATAAATTTCTTGCCGTTGTGCACTGCCAACGTCAACCCGACAAAATCCGGGGTGATGGTGGAACGCCGGGACCAGGTTTTGATGACCTTGCGATCCTGGGTCTCCTTGGCCTTTAATACCTTGACCAAGAGACTTTCCTGCACATAAGGGCCTTTTTTCAGTGAACGCGGCACGTTTCCTCCGTGGCGGCCACCCCACCGGCAACATCCCATGCAGGGGGCCTGGTGGGCAGCCTTTTCTTACTTATTTCCGCCGTTTGATGATATAACGGTCACTCTCTTTGGGTTTGCGGGTCTTATAGCCTTTGGTGGGTTTCCCCCAAGGAGTAACGGGATGACGGCCACCGGATGATTTCCCTTCGCCGCCGCCCATGGGATGGTCCACCGGGTTCATGGCCACGCCCCGGACGTGGGGGCGCCGCCCCAGCCATCGTTTCCGGCCGGCCTTGCCAATGGAGAGGTTTTCGTGTTCCACATTACTCAACTGGCCGATGGTAGCCTTGCAATTCACATGCACCTGCCGCACTTCGCCGGAGGGCAGCCGGAGCTGGGCGTAATTGCCTTCTTTGGCCACCAACTGCGCTGCAGCCCCCGCCGACCGGGCCAATTGCCCGCCTTTGCCGGGCTTCAGCTCAATGTTATGGATCAAGGTGCCCAAAGGAATATTGCGCAATGGCAAGGCATTACCCGGTTTAATATCTGCCGCGGGGCCGGCGACCACCGTATCCCCCACCTTCAGGTCAATGGGCGCCAGGATATAGCTTTTTTCGCCGTCCGCATAATGCAGCAGGGCAATCCGAGCGGAGCGATTCGGGTCATATTCAATGCTGGCCACTTTGGCCGGCACGTCTTCTTTCTTCCGTTTGAAGTCGATGATCCGGTAAAGCCGCTTGTGTCCCCCACCCCGATGGCGGGCCGTCACCCGGCCGGCATTATTGCGCCCCCCAGATTTGGGCAGGGAGATCACCAGACTCTTTTCCGGCTCGGTCTTGGTAATTTCTTGAAAATCATGGCCCGTTTGGAAACGGCGGCCTGCGGAAGTCGGTTTTCTCTGTATTAATGCCATAATCCTGTCCTCTCCCGGACCCTCCCGGGAAATGGGGTATCTCTGCTCTGGTTAGGCGCCTTCAAAGAAGGGAATCTTTTCTCCCGGTGCCAGCGTGATAATTGCCTTTTTCCAATCCGGTCGCTTGCCTTCGGTGCGGCCCAACCGCTTCTTTTTGCCTTCGTAGCGGCAGGTATTGACGGCCAGGACCTTGACCTTAAAAATCTCTTCCACCGCTTTGCGGATCTCGATCTTATTGGCCGTGGGGACGACCTTGAGGGTAATCTGGTTGGCCTTTTCCTTTTGGAGAAGGGTTTTTTCCGTCACCACAGGGCCTTTGATGAGATGATGATACGCTTTCACGCTGCCAACCTCTCTTCGATCCGGCTGATGGCCGGTTGCAATACTACCAGGTAGTCGTAGCGCAGGATGTCATAGACGTTCAGACCCTCGGTCGGCATTACCTGGACATAGGGGACATTCCGGGACGACAGCGTCAGATTCTTGTCGTAGCCGGCAGTGACGAACAGGACCTTGCGGAGGTCAAGATTCTCCAGAACTTTGACAAAATCCTTGGTCTTCGGCGCGGTGTAAGGATATTGATCCAAGACCAGGAGCTGACCGTTGGCCAATTTACTGGAAAGGGCCATTTTTAGAGCCAGGCGCCGCACTTTCTTGGGGACCTTATAGGCATAGCTGCGGGGTTTGGGGCCAAAGACCACACCGCCGCCCCGCCACAGGGGTGAACGGATCGATCCGACCCGGGCCCGACCGGTACCTTTTTGCCGCCAGGGTTTGCGACCGCCGCCTCTGACTTCGGAACGACCTTTGGTCGAAGCGGTGCCAGCCCGCCGACAGGCCAACTGCATGGTCACGATCTCGTGCAAGATGTGGCCCTGCACCGGCACGCTGAATATGTCATCGCGCAACGTGGCTTCTCCCACCTTGGTGCGATTCACGTCATAGACATCAACTACAGGCATGTCGATTCCCCACTATCCCTTAGGACTTTTTGATCAGCAGGAGGCCATGGCGTGCTCCCGGCACGGCACCCTTCACTAACAGCAGGTTGTTTTCCGGGCGGACGTCCACGACTTGCAAAGACCTTACCGTTATCCGGGCATTGCCCATCCGGCCGGGCATTTTCTTGCCCTTAATCACCCGGGAAGGATAGGCACTGGCGCCGATGGAACCAGGGGCCCGGTGGGACATGGAGCCATGGGTCTCGGGACCCCGTTGGAACTTCCACCGCTTGATAACCCCGGCAAAGCCCCGGCCTTTGCTGAAGCCGATGACATTAATCCGTTGGCCGATCTCAAACTGGGTGACATCCAGTTCCTGCCCGACTTCCAGGCCTGCCACGGAATCCAGCCGAAATTCTTTGAGGTAGCGAAAACCGCTCTTAAAGCCGTTTTTTTCAAAATGGCCCCGCAAAGGTTTCGGGCACTTATCCAACCGCTTGCGGATAAAGCCAAGCTGCACGGCGTCATAGCCATCCAGGGCCGCGGTCTTCTTCTGCACCACATAGCACGGTCCCGCCTCAATAACAGTTACGGCCAACGCGGTTCCCTCGGCATCAAATATCCGGGTCATGCCCAGTTTTTTCCCCAACAGCCTTCCAATCATGATAGTCCTCAATACCCACTCTGGCTTTAGAGTCACAGGCCGAGCCGTGCTGGCGGCCTTTATAGCTTGATTTCGACATCAACCCCAGCGGCCAGATCCAGTTTCATAAGCGCATCCACGGTCTGTTGCGTCGGTTCGAGTATATCCAACAAGCGTTTATGAGTCCGTATCTCGAATTGCTCCCGAGATTTCTTGTCGACATGGGGGGAACGCAAGACACAGAATTTATTAATATCAGTAGGCAAAGGGATGGGACCGGCCACCCGCGCCCCTGTGCGCCGGGCCGTATCCACAATCTCACCGACGGATTGATCCAATAATTTATGGTCGAACGATCTTAAGCGGATGCGAATCTTATGGGTAATCATGGGTCATCCTGAATTATTCAATGATATCGGTGACGACGCCGGCGCCCACGGTGCGGCCGCCTTCCCGGATGGCAAAACGTAGTTCTTTTTCCAAGGCTACCGGGGTGATCAGGTGGACCTCGATGGCCACGTTGTCGCCCGGCATGACCATCTCCACA
>DYEV01000024.1 GCA_020725545.1 Desulfobacca sp.
CGGGCCGGTGAGATTAAAATTGAATGGCTGGTCCGGTGTTGTTCCCACAGGACCAATTATACATATATTTCACAAAAGTACAAGTTCGCTTGTGAAATTTAACAATTTTTTTCATTTTCTCAGATGACTGAAGAGTTACAAATTCTTTTTATCAGAATAGAGTCATTCTTCTATATGGCTGCGCCCGCCTACGCCTTGCCGGCCGGCCACAAGCTCATGGAAATCCTCAGCGGTCCCAAAAAGATGCCGCTGATCTTCGCTTCGAAGATCTTCAGCGGCGAGACCAACATGTATGCCGATTATGACGGCCTCTTGATCGTCAATGTGGCCGCCCCCCGGGATATTCCCCTCATTAGGAAGCGGGCGGCCATCGAACGGGCCGCGGCCATCGCCCGCCGTCAGGGCACGGCGGCCTCTGCCGGGACTGCCCGGAGTGCCTCTGTCCTCGTGGGGGTTTTGGCAAGGGCGGGTAAGGGGGCCAGTGCATGATAAGAAGAGGCTGTGGTCAAAGGGGCTGACGGGCGCCGGTTCAGGGAGCTATGCCCTTCCTGCTCCTTGTTGGCCCGCCGGGGCTAGCCGAATCCCAACGGCCAGAATCGGCTTGCAGCCCGCCGCCGGGTGCTCATCAAGTTACGGCGGCAAAATCCTGCCCCCCGGCGCCATGCCGACGGGCGATCTTTTTGAGCATGTGGGCCAGGCCGACGCCCAGGGTGTAGACCGAGTCGGTGTCCAGGTTGCGATCGGCGGTGGCGTCAAAAAAGACGTTCAGGCTGGACTCCAGGCCATCGTCGGGCCGCCAGTAGCAGATCATGATGGGCACCTTGGGCAGCGGGAAGAGGACCACCGAAATATCGGAGTTCAGATGTTGTGCGGCCCGGTGGCCGCTGAACAGGTTCACCAGATCATCAAAGAGATCGGGGTAACCGTCGGCCACCCGCTTTAAAGGCTCTTCACACTGCCGTTGGAACAGGGGATAGCGTTCCCGGCCCTCCTTCAACTCCCGGAGCGTCACCCAGACATTGGCCAGGGGCAGACCTTCGCTGTGGAGGATGTAATTGAGCACAGGCACCGCCACCCAGGGATTGATATGGATGTCGGCGCTCAGGTTCCCCGCCGTGTCAATACGGAAATCCTTGCCCAATACTTTCAGCGTCAGATGGTTGTTGGCAAAGGTGCCGCCGAGCCGCGCGGCTGCGGCGGCCAGATCCAGCTTGGCCACTTCAGCCCGGAGGTGCTTGACATACTCCACCCCCGGTTCAAAAGGCTTGCGGGTATTGTCCGTCTCCAGCAGCTCCGCGGCCAGCTCCGAGGGCAGATGGGGACACTCGGCCAAGTGGCGCTGATTCAGATAGACGGCGCTGGCAAAAGCCAGACAGGTCTTTTCACCACATTGGCGGCAGTTGGACTTATCCAATAATTGATAGATTTCTACCGGGGTTTTCGATTTCTGCGGCACAGCAGTCTCTCCGATGAACTTTGATATTAAAAAGGAGCTTTATATAACATAATTTCCCCCGCCGCCAAAGTAAAGATACCCAACCACTCCCGCCCGGGGGAGCCTGGAGCAGGGCCTTGCCGGCGCAGCCAAAGGTCCTGGCAGATTTTTGCCATAAAATTCTTGACAGGTTCTCGTAAATCTGTTTTATTACCACCAAGAATAAGGACAGGAGAAGGCGAGTGGGAATGGTCCAGGCCGGTTTTGCTTTTTATTATTATTTTTATTTTCCCTGGCCCTGACCCCTGCGCCCTCGCTGCCCAAAAATTAACTTATTGAAATAGTAAAATAAAAGCTGTGGCGCAGGGAAGGCGACCACGGCTTTTTTTATTGAGGCCAGGGTTGCCGCTCCCGTGCCGAGGCCGCGGCAGGTAAAGGAGAAGAACATGATCGGCAAAATGATCCGTCTGGAGCGCATCCTCAACCGGGAGACCAATCGTACGGTCATCGTCCCCATGGACCACGGGGTGACGGTGGGGCCCATCGACGGCCTCATCGATATGAAGACGGCGGTGAACAACGTGGCCATGGGCGGCGCCAACGCCATCGTCATCCATAAAGGTCTGGTGACCACCGGCCATCGGCGGCGGGGCCGGGACGTGGGCCTCATCGTGCACCTGTCCTCTTCCACCAGTCTGTCGCCCTTCCCCAATGCCAAAACCTTGGTTTGCACCGTGGAAGAGGCCATCAAACTGGGGGCCGACGCCGTCTCCATTCACATCAATATCGGCGATGGCACGGAACGGGAGATGTTGGCCGATTTCGGCCAGGTCGCCCGGGACGCCCGGGATTGGGGCATGCCGCTGTTGGCCATGATTTATCCCCGGGGTGAAAAGATTAAGGACGAATACGAACCCAAGGTTTTGAAACATGCGGCCCGCCTGGGTGCGGAAATCGGTGCCGATATTGTCAAAGTGTCGTATACCGGCGCGGTGGAGACCTTCCGGGAGGTGGTCCAAGGCTGTCCGGTGCCGGTGGTCATCGCCGGCGGCCCCAAGATGAGTTCCGACCGGGAAATCCTGGAAATGGTGAAGGGGGCCATCGAAGCCGGGGGGGCCGGCGTCTCCATCGGCCGCAATGTCTTCCAGCACCGCAATCCCACCCGCATGGTGGGGGCCATCAGCCTCTTGGTGCATGAAAACAGCACCGTGGACGAGGCCCTGGCCTTCCTGCAGACACCGGATGTGGAGCGCTGAGATGAAACAGGTGTGGGTAAAAGTCGATCCCTGGGACAAGAAGCGGGTGACCACCGCCCTGGAGGGCGGCGCCGATGCCGTCTGGGTGCCGCCCGGCCATGCCGCTGAGGTCAAGGCCTTGGGCCGCATCACCGTTATTGCCGCAGACGGCGATCTGGTCCCGGGAAAGGATATCATGGAAGCCACCCTGACCAGCGCGGCCGATGAGGCGGCCATCGTCAGCCAGGCCCGGACCCATCCCGTGGTCATCCACTGCGCCGACTGGACCATCATTCCTTTGGAAAACCTCATCGCCCAAAGCCAGAATCTCTTTGTGGAGGCGGCCTCGGTGGCCGAGGCTCGGACCTTTCTGGGCATCCTGGAGCGGGGCGTGGACGGCTTGGTTATCACCACCAGTGACTTGGGCGAACTGAAACGCCTCCTGAAATTAGCCAAAGAGGTCTCGCCGCCGGTGGAACTGACCACTGCCGCAGTGGTCAGCGTCAAGCCCCTGGGGATGGGCGACCGGGTCTGTGTGGATACCTGCACCACCATGGCGCCGGGGCAGGGCATGCTGGTGGGCAACTCTTCCGCCGCCCTCTTCCTGGTGCATGCTGAATCTTTGGAAAACCCTTACGTGGCGGCCCGGCCCTTCCGGGTGAATGCCGGACCGGTGCATGCCTACATCCGGGTGCCCGGTAACAAGACCCGCTACCTGAGCGAACTGGCCGCCGGTGACGAAGTCCTGGTGGTGGATCACCAGGGCCAGACGCAAGCGGCCACGGTGGGTCGGGTAAAGATTGAAAAACGGCCCCTGCTTTTGGTGACCGCGGCTCATGAGGGCAAAGAGTTCGCCACCATCCTCCAGAATGCGGAGACCATCCGCCTCACCCGCCCGGATGGCGCCGCCGTGTCGGTGGTCCATCTGCAACCCGGCGACCAGATTCTGGTGGCCCTGGAAGAAGCCGGCCGTCACTTCGGGCACAAGGTCACGGAAACGATCCTGGAGAAGTGAGCGGCGGTTTCTGAGGTCTTTTTTAAAAATGTTATTAACCTGCCTTCTGACGGATGTTTTTCGGGAACCTCAGTGACTGCTTTCTGCTCACATTGTCTGAACGCTGGCGATTTTGCGAAAAGCAGCAGATCTCAGCAGGCTGCGGTCTTACCAAAAAATAGGCATGGAAAAAATATTAGCCGAGCGCCTCGGTAAGGCCAAGCTTGCTGCCCCAGAATCTCAGGCCGTGGCTGCATTGAAACATTACCTCAAGGAGATTTACGGCGAATGATTCCGAGGTCTGTATCTCTTCGGATCCTAAGCCCGCGGAGATTTTCAAGAAGACTCCGATGTGGATCTGCAGGTAGCTTCATCTGGCGAGGTCAACCCCTGTCGGGAAATTGATCAACTCAGCGCCCTGGTCGCCGCTCTCTGTTTGCGTTAGGGGGTATTCCTGACCATAGTACCGATACCCGCAGATTGGCTGATCAGTCGTCAAAGCCCTCTATGTATGCGGGTACGCCAAGAAGGGATGCCTTTGTGATGGAGTCTCAGGAGATTAACCTCATGTATGGCCAAGCCCGGCGATATTTGGCCTCAGCCGAGCTCTTACGACGAGAACATGATGATGATTCTGCTATGAGCCGCCGGCATTATGCCATGTTCTATACTGCCGAGGCTTTCCTGCTGGCCCACGGCCAGACCTTCGCCAGCCATCGGGAGGTAATCAGCACCTTCGCCAAAGTTCTGGTAAAGGGAGGATCTGTTCCCAAAGAAATGCACCAATAGTTGCGTGAGGCCTGCGACAAAGGCCAGCTGAGTGCTTATGAATGCCTTTCCGGCATCGGCGCTGCAGAAGTTGCTCCTATGTAGGCGAAGGCGGCAGAATTTGTCGCCCAGGCCACAAAAATATTACAACAGGATGGTTTTTTGCCAGGAGATTTAGCCGGATAGCCCTAAAGAGCGCGCAAGACAGCCAGCGCTATTCTTTTTTTGACCCCAAAAATCGACACGGTTTCCTATGACAGACAAAAACAGCCTCCGACAACAGATTGACGCCACCGATGAAGAGCTCCTGGCCCTCATCAATCGGCGTTTAAAGCTGGCGCAAACCATCGGTGAAATAAAGAACCGGGAAGAGTTGGGGGTTCTGGACCCCAAGCGGGAGCAGGAGGTCCTGGACCACCTGCGCCGCTATAATACCGGCCCCCTCACCGACGACGGGCTGCGCAATATCTTTCGGGAGATCATCTCTGCAGCCCGCCAGGTGCAGCGGCCTCTCTCGGTGGCCTTCCTGGGCCCCGAGGCCACCTTTACCCACTTGGCGGCCATCAAAAAATTCGGCCGCTCCACCCTCTTTAAGCCTCTGCCCACCATTGCCGAGGTTTTTATGGCCGTGGAGAAAGGTAACCAGCACCTGGGGGTGGTGCCCATCGAGAACTCCACCGAAGGGGTGGTGAACGAGACCTTGGACCACTTTGTGGATACGAAGATGCAGATCTGCGGCGAGATTTATTTGGAGATTTCCCATGATCTGATCTCCCGCTCCGGCCAACTGCAGGATATCGAAATAATCTATACCCACCCTCATGCCTTTGGCCAATGTCGACAATGGCTGCAACGCCATCTCCCCCAGATCCCGGTCTTGGAGGTCAGCTCCACCGGCCTGGCGGCCCAGAAGGCGGCCCACAATCCCAATTCCGCGGCCATCGCCAGCGGTTTTGCTGCGGCCCTCTATGATCTGCGGGTGGTGGAACCCCACATTGAGGACCACCGGGAAAACGCCACCCATTTCTTTATCATCGGGCCGTATACCCCCGGCGCCACCGGTCAGGACAAGACCTCCATGATCTTTGCGGTAGTTGACGAGCCGGGAGCCCTTTATCAGATGCTGCGGCCATTGGCCCAGCGGGGCATCAACATGACCCGCATCGTCTCCCGGCCCATGAAGACCATTGCCTGGCGCTATCTGTTTTTCGTGGACATCGACGGCCACCGGGATGAACCGGCGGTGGCGGCCTGCCTGGCGGAAATGGAAGCCATGAGCGCCTTTTTTAAAATCCTCGGCTCTTTCCCCCGAGCCGAGGCCGTGGAGAAGATCAGTTGACGCCCTATCGGCTGTGCATCCCCATCATAGCCGGAAGCCATGCGGCGGCCTGCCAGGCCTTGGCCCGGATTCAGCCCCTGGGCTACCTGGCGGAACTGCGCCTGGACTATCTCCCGGACCCGGACGTGGCCGCCCTCTTGGCTACGCCCCGGGGGCCGGTGATCGTCACCAACCGCCTGCCAAGTGAAGGCGGCCGTTGGCAGGGGCCGGAGCGACAGCGGCAGCTTTTGTTGGAACAGGCGGTGGCCTTAGGGGCCGACTATGTGGATATAGAATTCAACGCGGACCCACGCTGGCGCCTGGAAATGCTGGCCGGCCGCGGGCAGAGCCGGATCATTCTCTCCTGGCACGATTTTACGGGTACCTCCAGCCCGGCGCGCCTGGCCGACACCCTGCTGGCCATGGCCGAAGCAGGCGCCGACATCATTAAGATTGTCGCCACGGCCCAGTCGCCGGCCGCGGCGCTGGCCCTGTTGGCCCTCATCCCCGCAGCCCGGGAGCGGGGCCAAGAGATCATCGCCTTCGCCATGGGGTTGGCCGGCAAGTATTCCCGACTGGTGGCGCCGCTGCTGGGCAGCTACCTCACCTTTGCGGTCCTGGAGGCGGGGCAGGAATCGGCCCCCGGACAACTCACGGTCCAGGAATGTTTGGCGGTTTGGCAAATAATAGGTCAGGGATCAGAGGTCAAGGGCCAGGAGTAAGAGAGCGGGCAGCAGAAACGGCAACAGGGTGACCAGTTTTGCATGCGCCTGCGGCTTGCCAAAGATCTTGAAAATCGGTGGTACAGGCTTTCCAGCCTGTGCCGGCATCCTAGCAGAACAGAAACTCACAACTCCCATGATATCAGGCACAACCACAGTCTTCGGCATTTTCGGGCAGCCGGTGGCCCATTCTCTCAGTCCGGCCATGCACAACGCCGCCTTTGCGGCCCTAGGGGTTAACGCCGTCTACGTGGCCTTCCCAGTGACTGACCTGGGACAGGCGGTGGCGGGTCTGCGAGGTCTGGGAATCGCCGGCGTCAGCGTCACTATTCCTTTCAAAGAGGCCATCATCCCCCTTCTGGATGAGGTGGCTGAAGAGGCCCGCACCATTGGCGCGGTAAACACGGTCGTCAATCGGGGCGGCCGGCTCTGGGGGACGAATACCGATTGGCAGGGGGCCCTGGCGGCCTTGCAAGACCAAGTCGATCTGGCCGGACAAAAAGTCCTGGTGCTGGGAGCCGGGGGCGCCGGGCGGGCCATTGTCTACGCGTTGCGCCTGGCCGGCGGCCGGGTCTGGGTGACCGATGCTGAGGCCGGCCGAGCCCAAACCTTGGCCCAAGAATTCGGCGTCACTGCCGTGCCGTGGGTCGAGGCACCGCAGCTAGCCGCGGCCATCCTCATCAATGCCACACCCGTGGGCATGGCCCCCCAAGACCAGGCCATTCCTTATCCGCCGGAACTTCTGACCCAGGTGCAGGTTGTTATGGATATTGTTTATAAACCCCTGCAGACCCGCCTGCTGCGAGAGGCCGCGGCCCGGGGCTGCCGGACCATCGACGGCCTGGAAATGCTCATTTATCAGGGTGTGCGCCAGTTTGAGTTGTTTACCGGCCGGAGCGCCCCGGTGACCATCATGCGCCAGGCCGCCCGGAGTGCCATGCCCCTGAGCGAAAATGGTTCTTCGCAGACCGCTTAGCACGTGGGCCATTCAACATGAGTAGCTGACCCCAACAACCAACAACTAAACAACTAACAACTATAACCTACGGACCGGCCACGAACTCCTCATCTCCAAGGATAGCCATATTTATGACCACCGCAAGAGAAATAGCTCCCGTTGTTACCGTCGACGCAGTCATCACCCTGCCCGGCTCGAAAAGCTTCAGCCACCGCGCCTTGATTGCCGCGGGGTTGGCTGATGGCACCAGCACCTTGCGCAACCTCTTGCAGGCTGACGACACCCGCTATACAGCCCAGGCGCTGCAGGATCTGGGTTGCCGCATTGCCTGGAGCCGGGAGCTTTGTCAGGTCACCGGCACGGGGGGGCACCTGCAGGTGCCGAAGGAACCGATTTATTTAGGAGATTCCGGGACCTCCATGCGTTTTCTGACTGCGGTGGCTGCCTTGGGGCAGGGCCGTATTGTTCTCACCGGTTCGGCCCGCCTCTGCCAGCGTCCCATCCAGGACCTGCTGTCGGCCCTGGCCGGCCTGGGCGTGGAAGCGGTCAGTGAACGCCACAACGGCTGTCCGCCGGTCGTCGTGCAGGCCCGGGGGCTGGCCGGCGGTCCCACCAAGGTGGCCGGCGCGGTCAGCAGCCAATTCCTGTCGGCCCTGTTGCTCATTTCGCCTTTTGCGGCCCGGGATGTGGAAATAGAGGTGGTGGGCGAGCTGGTGTCCCGTCCCTATGTGGACATCACTCTCAGCGTTATGGAAGATTTCGGCATTGCCTATTACCGGCAGGGCTATCGTGCCTTTGCTGTTCCCGCCGGACAACAGTATCAACCGCAGGATTATGAAATAGAAGGTGATGCTTCCAGCGCCTCTTATTTTCTGGGAGCCGCAGCCATCACCGGCGGCCGGATCCGACTCACCAACCTCAACCCCAAGTCCTGCCAGGGAGACAGCGGTTTTCTCCACGTTTTGGCAGCCATGGGCTGTCAGGTCTCGGTCGCCGTTGACGGGGTTGCATTGCAAGGGCGGCCATTGCAGGGTATCCACATCAATATGGCCAACATGCCGGACCTGGTCCCCACCCTGGCAGTGGTCGCCGCCTTTGCCCAGGGTGAGACGGTGATTACCGGCGTGCCCCATCTCCGCTACAAGGAGTCCAACCGCCTGGAAGCGGTAGCCACGGAGCTGGCCAAAATGGGGATTGCCGTCCGCGAGACGAACGACGGCCTGGTTATTACCGGCGGCCGCCCACACGGGGCGCTCATTGCCACCTACAATGACCACCGCATGGCCATGAGCTTTGCCCTGGCCGGCCTGAGGACTCCCGGCGTCAGGATCGCCGATCCGGGCTGCGTCGCCAAATCATTTCCAGATTTTTGGAAATATTTCGACACGTTGGGGAGGAAATGAAGAACCGGCCAGTCCGGTTCCTGGAACGTCCGGCCTGGCCGGCTAAGCCGAGCCCTGCCATTGGCAGGTTACGACATATTGGATCTCTGGGCCACCCCCCATCGCTGCCCTGGCCCAAAGGTTCTGCTGCCCAGAGCTGTTCTGTCTTTAATCTCGTTTGTGCCGCCGCCCAAAACAGAGCAAGGTGATCAGCCCCAGACCAAAGAGGCCCAGCGTGGTGGGCAGAGGTACAAAAGCCCCCTTGACATTGTCCATCAGCCACCAATGGGCATTATCCTTTTCCACATGACGGAAAGTCACCAGATCAATGGGGCCAAGTTTGACATCCTGCCAGACAAACTCCGGGGTCAATGCAAAGGTGCTGCTGCCCACCGGATTGCCAGCCAGGTAGCCGGTGACCGTCAGTTCTTTGGAACCGTAGCTGACAAAATTGTTGTTCTGAGCCCAGGTGGCGAAATACGCCCCCTCCAAGACAAAGGGTTGGGCCGCAGCCATGGCTACCACTTCATAGCCGCCGTCCAGACCGCCGTTATAGGCGGCGTTGGGTTTGCTGGGGAAGGCTATCTTGGTATTGCCGAAATAATTCTGGTAAGCCTTGACGTTGACCACCTCCACGTCTTTCCAGAAGAATCCCTGATAATCATCGGGTACGACTCCCCACATACCCTTGTCATTGGGGGTGGCCAGGTCATCAAAGGTGAGTTCGAAGGTGGTCAGGGCACCGGCCGGGAAGACCCAGCAGACTGTGACCAACAGCATAACGACAAGATGACATACTTTCCACATGTGATTGCCTCCTCAAGAAGGGAAAAATCATTGCCAATATTCGTGGTGTATTATTGACATCGACTGCTGCGGGGAAATCTTGAAAATTGGCAAAACTGGCGATGGGCCCGGACCGGCTTGCTTTTATAAGGCTCGCAGAGCTTCCACGATGTTCAGGCGCGCGGCCCGCACGGCCGGCAGGAAACCGCCCACTAACCCCATAACCAGCCCAAAGAGGAGGCTTTTGCCGGCGATGTCCGGCGTCAGGGAGAAATTGAAGGCGACCTCGGAGAACGTCGCCCAATTGGTGGTGGAGATGGTAAAAAACTGCATGAGGGAGGCGGCCCCCAGACCGACCGCGGCGCCGATCAGGCCGATGAGCAATGATTCCAGGAGAATGGCGCTGAGGATATTGCTGCGGGCAAAGCCCAAGGCCCGGAGGGTGCCGATTTCCACCGTGCGGGTGGCAACAGCCGCATACATGGTAATCATGGCGCCCAGGACGGCCCCCAGACTGAAGATAATGGTGAGGACCAGTCCCAGCAGGCGGATAAAATCGGCCATCCGCTTTGACTGGTCCTCATAAAAAACGATCTCCCGTTTCACTTGCACCGGCAGGCGGGGATCGCTTTCCAGTCGGGCCTTCAGGGGGGCAAAATCCCCGGGCGTGCGCAGCCGCAAAAGAACGCTGGAGAAGAGAGGCCGGCGGAAGGCCTGCTGCATCTGGTCGATATCACCCCAGATTTCCGAGCTGAAGGCGGTGTTGCCGGCGTCCAGGATGCCTACTACGGTCCAGTCCCGCATGGCGAAGCGCAAGGTTTCTCCCAAACCGGCGCCGGAAAACCGGCGGGCGATGTCCTGGCCGGTGACGATCTCCGAGGAGCCCGGCCGGAACATGCGCCCCGCCGCCAACTTCACCTCCGGCCGCAGCTCCAGGGCGATGGGCGAAACCCCCCGGATGGTGACGTTGGAGGGCGAATCGGTCCCACGCTTGCGCAGATTAAACAGGACAATCAACTCTGGCGACACCAGCGGCTGGCCTCGTTGATCCAAGGCAATCTCAGGTTGGGAGGCCACGATGGCGGCCTTGTCCCGCTCGAGGATGCTCTGGACTTCTGATTCGGCCGAGGCCCGCAAGACCACGGCATTGTCGTAAGAACCGGTGGCCACCAGGGTCTGGCGCAAACCTTCGGCCAGCATCAAGACCGCGGCAAAAACAAAGACCACCAGGGCCATGCCGCCGGCCGTGAGAATGGTCGTGAGCCGCCGGGTCACCAGGTTGCGGTAGCTGTAACTAAGGGGAATTTTCATAAGTGCAAATTAGAGACCGTTCAGGTTGTCCTATATGAATCTTTTGGCATAGGCAGCCACCTCGTTGGCCGTTTTTTGGACGGCAAAATCGAAGGAGCCGCCGAACGCGCCGGAAGTAATCTCACCCTCCGATTGGATTTTAGCCAGCTCTTTATTATTCTGGTCTAAAAACCTGACTTCGACCGTCAGGGTGCCTTTCCCGGCACTGCCGATGCCGCCCCAAAACCAACGGGTAACCTGGCTGCCGGGATTATACTGGATAAACCGATAGCTGATTTTTAATCCCGGCCCTCTGGTAAACCCTCCTTCGGTAAAGATAAGGTGCGACAGCTTGGTCTGGAAAGAGGTGTTCACCTCTGCAGGCACAGATACGGTGGATTTATCCTCGATAATCTCGGCCGCCGTGTACTTGTCTGGCGCCTCCGCGGGGGTGATTACCATGGTCCGACCGGCCCCGCAGCCGCAGAGCCACAAAGATATGATGAGAATGCCAAATATCTGCAGCAATCCCGAGAATTTGGAAAAAAATCTGTCCATGGTTCTCTCCTTCTGAGTTAGATTCACCTCATGGCCCGGCCAAGGTTTGAAGGTGATGCCAGGGCCAACCTTCTGCCTTATACCTCTGGCCTCCTTTTAAAGCTTGCAGGTTCCATGAATGGAGCTGCAAGTATCGGCGTAAAGTTGATCGATCCAGTCCTCCCGGCGCAAATAGCCCAGGGGCGTGATGCCGCAGGTGGGGCAGGTCCGCTGTTGGGCCAAGCGGCGCAGCAGGGCGTGCATGGTAATGAGAAAAGCCGCATGGCTCCAAGTAAGGGGCGATACCGATAGGGCTTCGCCGGTATGCGGGTGATATTGTTCCGGCAGGACCCCCGAGGGCAAGGCCCTTTGGGCCACCAGGTCCATGAGGTTGACGGCCTCTTGCAGCTCAGCGTCGCTGCCGGCCTTTTGGATGAGGTAGGCCGCCAACCACAGCGTACAGATAATCCAGGGATTGCCCGGGGTGGTGGGATCAACCCGGTAGTAGTAATCATCTTCGTAGCGGGCCAGACCGGGGCAGGGGCTGTCCACCCAAAGGCGTTCCCGGACGGCGGTCATGGTGGCCAGCAGCCTGGGGTCATCGGCGGCGTACAGGCCAAAGGCAAACAACCCCGCCAGACTGGCATCACAGATCGAGTCGGCGACGAGGGTGCCGTCGCGGCGCCGTTGCAAGAGGCGGCTGAAGCGTTCCAATTCAGGACGCCACAGGTGCGCCGAGGCCGCGTCCCGAATCTCCGCAGCCACCCGGCGGTATTTATCAGCCCGATCTTCTTCGCCGAAAACGGTGCAGAACAGGGAAGCGGCAGTGAGCCCGCCAAACACCGCCCCCACGGTGAAAGCCGAAATCCCCCGGCGCTCTTCCCAGAGGTCATAAGACGGCGCCGGCAGGCCGGTTTGGGATTCCCGATATTGACTCATGAATTCTGCGGCCCGCTTGATCAGGGGACGATACAACGGCTTGATGAACTCAATATCCCGATAAAGGACAAAATGGTGCCACAGGGCCCAGACCACCAGAGCGGTGGAATCCTCCTGAATGGGCAGCTGGTTTTGCCCCTCGGCATACCAGGGGTGCCAAGAGGAGGCCAGGGTGCCGTCAGGGTTGTATTTGTGCAGCCAATAGCCAGCCCCCTCGATGAGTTTGGCCATAAACTCAAAAAATCGCCGGGAAAGCGTATCATAACCGGTCAGGTCTAAGGCATGGGCCACCAGGGCGCCATCCCGGGGCCAGACATAGGCATAGGTATCCCGATTAAATTGGATGACGTCCGAATCGGTGGCCGCCACAATGCCTCCCTGCCAATCGATCTGGGTATTCAGCACCAACAGGCTGCGGCGGTAGAGGTTTGCCAGGGTTTCGGGGACCAGGTCCAGGGGCGGGGTTTCCTTGCGTACCCACAAGCGCCAATAAGCCGCGGTCCGATCGATGAGGAAGCGGGGCTGTTTGTAGCGCACCAGGGCGTCCAGCCGCCTTACTTCCTGCCAGCTCTGGCAGGCGGCCAGCCAGAAGGCGGCGGCGGCCGAAGCCTGACCGGGGATGGTCAGGGTCAGACCAATGACCGAGTCCACCGACCCCTGGGCGATGGGGTTGCCGGAGAGCTCCCCGTCCTCCGCATCCCGGAAGGTCCCTTCCCGGCCTCGCGTGCCCTTCTGACCGGCAGCATATTGGGACAGGCCCCCACCCCCCACCACCATGCCGTTGGCCAGGAAATAGCGGGCCCCTTTATAATGCACCAGGCCGCCGGTCTCCGGATCAAAGGCGGCGGTGTCGCCCACGTCATTGCCGGCAATGCTCAGGTCCAGGTGCAGGAAGAGTTTGACCAGACGCTCCCGGGGGAGCAGATTGATGACGGTGATATCTTTTAGATAGATATTTTCATGGAACTCCACCGCATCCCGACAGATGAGGCGCAGTTGCAGCTCTGGATGGAACAGACGCACCCGGGTTACCAGACTATCGCCCTCATAGCGTCTGTCCATCTCCCAGTCTGGGCCGAGCCAGGAGAAGCGGCCGTCCACCCAGACGCCAAACCGGGAGTGGGCCCCCCCCATGTGATTTTCCTGGCCCACATGGGGAAAATAGAGGTCCCGTAGGGTATAATGGCGATCAAAGGCCAGCAGCAGACGGCCGTTGCCGATGGGCAGATCACGGGGCATGGCGAGGATTCTCCCAAGTTCTGAAAAATTATGAAGGGCACCCAAAAACTATGGTAAACTTCCTTAACGGTAAGGGAAAATTTACACCTGTCAAGGAAAATATTGTCTCGGGGGGGGCGATGTATATGACGCTGAGTGACTACCTGCGCCGACAGGCGGCAGCCCATCCGGACCGGACGGCCATCGTCAACGTGGTGGCCGGCACCGTCCAGAAGCTTTCCTACGCCCAGCTCCATGACCAGTCCCGGCGGGTGGCTGCCTGGCTCCTGGCCCAGGGGTTCGGCCCCCGGGGCCGGGGCCTGCTTATCATGGAGAACCGGCCGGAGTGGCCCCTGAGTTACTTCGGCCTGCTTCTGGCCGGGGGCACAGCGGTGCCGGTGGATGTGCAATCCCGGCCGGAACATATTGCTTACGTCCTGGAGCAGACCCAGACCCAGGTGGTCTTTGCCTCGCCCCAGGCGCCCTTGGCCGCCATCGCCCAGGCGCCGTCGGTGCGGCAGGTGGTGTTGGCCGGCCCGCCGCCCGCCTGTGGGTTCCCTGGCATCCCCTTTGCGGAGCTGCTGCAGACCCCGCCAGCTGAGGTCCTGCCCCAGGTGGAAGTAGACGATCTGGCCTCCATCATCTATACTTCGGGGACCACCGGCCTGCCCAAGGGCGTAATGCTTACGCAGAAAAATTTTGCCGCCAATTACGAGGGGATTGCCGCGCTCCGGGCCGTGACCCCGGAAGACAACTTTTTGGCCCTGCTGCCTCTGTTCCATGCCTTTCCCTTTACCGCCACCCTTTTGCTGCCCCTGTTTACCGGGGCCACGGTAACCTTCATCGATACCTTGAAGGCCGAACCGGTTTTGCGCTGCCTCAAAGAACAGCGGGTGACCATCCTGCCGGTGACGCCTCAGGTGCTGCAGCATTTCTATCGGGGCATCGCGGCCCGCTTGGAGCAGCTGCCCCTGGGTCTGGGCCGCGTGCTGCCCCGGGCCCTGGAACTGGCCCGGCGCTGGCGAGAGCGGGGCGGCCCTGATCTCAGTGGCCTTTTGACCAGAAGGTTTCGCCAGGCTCTGGGCGACCAGTTCCGCTTCTTTGTGAGCGGCGGCGCCAAACTGCCCGAGGAACTGGCCGAGAACTTCGGCCGCCTGGGGTTTACCGTCCTGGAGGGCTACGGCCTCACCGAAACCGCACCGGTGGTGGCCATCAACCCCCCGGAAGCCCCCCGCCTGGGCTCGGCCGGCAAGCCGTTGGTGAACGTGGAGGTCCGCATCGACAACCCGGATGCGCAAGGCGTGGGGGAGATCCTCATCCGCGGGGACAATGTCATGGCCGGCTATTTTGAGAATGAAGCCGCCACTCGGGCCGTCATCCAGGATGGTTGGTTCCGCAGCGGTGATCTCGGACGCTTCGATGCCGACGGTTATCTCTATGTCCAGGGCCGCATCAAAGACATCATCGTCCTCAGCTCCGGCAAGAACATCTCCGCCGAAGAGGTGGCCCAGCATTATCTGCAGGCTCCGGCCATCAAAGAGATCTTCATCCTGCCGGATGCAAGGCAGGAAAAGCTGGCCGCAGTGATCTTCCCGGATTTCGACTATTTCCGGCAGACCGGCGAAACGGATGTCTACAGTCGGGTCAAATGGTATCTGGATTATTATTCCCAACAATTGGAGCCCTATAAACGGGTGCGGGATTTTGTCCTGACCAACCAGGAGCTGCCCAAAACCCGGTTGGGCAAGATCCGTATGCAGGAGGCGGCCAAGATCTACCAGGAGCGGGCCGGCAAACCCTATCAGGCGAAAAAGTCGGCGCTCCAGGAAGACCTCTCAGAGATCGGCGTCGAGGTGGTCCGGCTCCTCATGGCCAAAAGCGGCCAACCGGTCATTGCCCTGGACGACCATTTGGAACTGGACCTGGGGCTGGATTCCTTGGCCCTGGTGGAGCTGGCCGCGGCCCTGGAGGAACGCTTCCACGTGGCCATCAAGGAAACGGGTTTTGCCGATCTCTTTACCGTGGGCGAATTGGTCCGGTTTGTGGAAGGCCTGCAGCCCGGCGAACGGGAACCGGCTGCCACGGTCCAACGCTCCTGGGCGGAAATTCTGCAGCAGGACCCCCCTGCGGCACTGGTGCGGCGCATTGAATTGGGCGCCCCCCTGGGGGCCAGCCTGTTCACCTGGTTCTGCTCCCTCAAGTTCGGCCTGCTGGCCAAGGCCTTTTTCCATCTACAAGGCCGGGGCCAGGAGAATCTCCCCCAAGGCGCCGCCCTTATCTGCCCGAATCATACCAGCTACTTGGACGGCTTCCTGATTTTTCTGGTCACACCCCACGCCCGGCGCCAGAACCTCTTTTTCCTGGGCTCCACCTATTATTTTGAACTGCCCCTGATCCGGCCCCTAGTGAAGGCCCTGCGGGTTATCCCGGTGGATTCGGCCCGCCATTTGGTGGAGGCCATGCAGGCTGCGGCTTATGTGCTGCGCCACGGCAAGCTGCTCTGCGTCTTCCCCGAGGGGGCCCGCTCCATTACCGGCGAATTGCGGGAGATCAAGAAGGGCGTGGTCATCCTGGCCAAAGAGCTTGGCGTGCCCGTTGTCCCAGCATTTATCCAGGGCTCCTATGAGGCCTGGTCGCCCCTCATGACCTGGCCCCGGCCGCACCGCATAATGGTAACCTTCGGTCCGCCCCAAAACTTCACTCAACTGGTGGCAGCCGGCCGCAGCCAGCGGCCGGAGGCGGGGGAGGAGGAAGCGGCAGCGCTGGGACTCCGCCAGATTATGGCGGCAATGCAAGAAAAAGGCAGAAAAGAAGGGAAATGAGGCATGGCAGAGTCTGAGGCCTGGCCCCGGACAGTGGCCGCGGCCCGGGCCTGGCAGGCGCGACTGCAGAATGCGATAGAGCTCAGACCGTTGCCCGGGCCGCCCTGCCGCCTCGCCGGCGTGGATGCAGCCTATGAGAAAGAGGAACGGCGTCTCTACGGCGCCGCGGTAGTCCTGACCTGGCCGGAGCTGGTGCTGGTGGAAGCAGTCGGTGCCAGCGGTCCGGTGCCCTTTCCCTATATCCCCGGCCTGTTGAGCTTCCGGGAGGCCCCCATCCTGGCGGCCGCGGTCCGGAAATTACCGCAACCACCCGATGTCATTCTGGTGGATGGTCAGGGTATCGCCCACCCTCGGCGGTTGGGTTTGGCCAGTCACTTAGGTCTGCTCTTGGGAATTCCGACCATTGGCTGTGCCAAAAGCCGCCTCTGGGGTGAGATGGGGGAGTTGGGAGAGGAAAAGGGGAGTTATTGTCCGTTGACCGCCGGTGGAGTAGTGGTGGGTTGGGTGCTCCGCTCCCGAACCGGCTGTCGGCCGCTGTTCATTTCCCCGGGCCACCTCATAACGCTGGAGGAGTGTCTCAAGGTGGTCATGAACTGCCTGGGGCCTTATCGCCTACCCCTGCCGCTGCGGGCCGCGCATCTCTGGAGCAACCGGTTGCGGCGCCAAGAGATGGCTGCCAGCTCCGGCGGGGCGGGGAGGAAGCCCTGACCAAGACGTTAACGACCGAAAGTCGGCGACTGGGTAGCCCGGATTTGCAGATCGCGGTTTTGGTCTTGCTGATGCCATTGCCGCTTCGGGCATAAGCAGGTGTGCTCGTTCCGGCAATGTTTCTCCGCCGGATTCCATTCCAGCCAGAGGCATTGCTGGCAAACTCCCTGCACGTCGGCATTGATGCAGATAACTCCCATTTTTTGCCAAGCCGCCATCCGCGGTCAACTCCTCGCTCCTGGTGCGCCAGGGTCTTGCTGAGGGGTGGATAGTATCTGTGGCGGGCTTGTCCCCCGCCCCAGCCTCACGATATTCTTACTGCCCGATGATCAGGCTCTAATATGACTTGGTGTGGCGGCTCTGTCAAGTGAAATTATGCGCAAGGGGTCAAGACAGCTCTGATATTTCTGTCATTGATTTTTTGACAATCTCCTCGCAGTCTGCTAAGGAGCCAAGATGGTTGCAGAAATAGCCCTGACCTAGCTCGGGCCAAAAATATCGCGGGGACGCCTGGTTTTGAAAAACATTGTGCAATCAATTTTTTCGGATTAGAATTCCTGGCTAAGGGAATAATACGCTGACGACATTCGGCCTGAGAGATTATCAGGAGGGGCCGGTGCCGCCGCAAACCTTTTGGAATGAGGATTGACTCATGTTAGAAATCCGCTTTCACGGGCGGGGCGGGCAGGGGGCGGTCACTTCGGTGGAGCTCTTGGCTACCGCTGCCATTGAAGAAGGCAAGTTTGCCCAGGGCTTTCCCAGTTTCGGGCCGGAGCGTCGGGGCGCCCCGGTTTTAGCCTTCCTGCGCATCGACGACCAGCCTATCCGCCTGCGCTGTAAAATCGCCAACCCTGATGTCATCCTGATCCTGGATCCCAGCCTGATCCGCATCCAGAAACCGGCTGCGGATCTCAAACCCAACGGCATCATTGTCCTCAACACTAATAAATCCCTGGCCGAAGCCCGGCAGGAGTATGGTCTGACCCATACTTTGGCGGTGGTGGACGCCAACCAGATCGCCAAACAGGTCCTGGGGGTGCCCATCACTAATACCACCATGCTGGGCGCCCTGCTGCGGGCCACCGAGTGTGTTAAACTTGACTCCTTGAAAGGGCCGCTGCAGGAGCGCTTCGGACCCATGGCCGCGAAAAATATTGCTGCCTTGGAAGAAGCCTATAAGCAAACCGTGGTGGAGGAGGCCAAATCGTGAGTAAACCACTGGATCAAATCACCTGGCAGGAAATTGAACTGGGCGCCCTCCTCCGCAAACCCGGCAGCGCCCGGGAATACCGGGTGGGCGATTGGCGCTCGCAACATCCCGTCTGGACCAAAAGCCGCTGCATCCGCTGCGGCGTCTGTTGGACCGTCTGCCCTGAGCCGGCCATCATCCAGGAACCGGGCGGCTATTTTGACATGGATCCCTATTATTGCAAAGGCTGCGGCACCTGCGCCCGGGAGTGCGTCACCGGCTGCATCACCATGGTACCGGAGGAAGAATAATGGGCCACCGCAAAGGTATGGAAGTTTCGATTGCCGTAAGCCACGCGGTGGCGTTGGCCCGGGCCGAGGCCATTGCCGCCTATCCCATCACCCCTCAGACCCATATTGTCGAACATCTCTCTTCCATGGTGGCCAACGGCGAGCTGGAAGCGGAGTTTGTCAACGTCGAATCGGAACATTCGGCCATGAGTGCCTGCATCGGCATGTCCGCCACCGGCGCCCGCACCTACACCGCCACCAGTGCCCAGGGTCTGGCCCTGATGCATGAAATCCTCTTCATCGCCTCGGCCCTGCGTCTGCCCATCGTCATGACGGTGGCCAACCGGGCCCTGTCCGGCCCCTTGAGCATCTGGAATGACCACAGCGATATTATGGCCGCCAAGGACATCGGCTGGATCCAGATCTTTGTCAAAAACGGTCAGGAAGCCTTTGACCACACGGTCATGGCCTTTAAGATTGCCGAGAATTCCAAGGTCCTCCTCCCCACCATCATCAACATGGATGGTTTCATCCTCACTCACGTGGTGGAGGCCATGAATTTTGTGGATCAGGAGATGGTGGATAAGTTCCTGCCACCCTATTCCCCCCGGCATACCTTGGATCCCAAGAGTCCGGTGACCATGGGCGCCTTTGCCATGCCCGAAATCTATACTGAAGTGAAGATGAAACACCAGGTCACCTTGACGGATTCCCAGCAGGTCATCACCTCGGTGTGGGATGAATGGGCCAACCTGACGGGCCGGGCTTATAAACCGGTGGAGCGCTATAAAGCTGATAACGCCAGTACCCTCTTCCTGACCATGGGCTGTTTGGGCGAAGTCGCCGAGATCGCCGTGGACGAACTGCAGGCGGCTGGAGAGTCCGTGGGTCTCATTGAGCTCCGCCTCTGGCGGCCTTTCCCCTTCGCAGAGTTGCGCGCCGCCCTGGCCGGGGCCAATTTAGTGATTATCTGCGACCGGGCCCTGTCGCCCGGTGGCGCCGCCCCGCCGGTCTTGGCCGAAGTGCGGAGCGCCCTCTATGCCCTGTCCCACCGGCCCCAGACCTTGGGCTATATCATCGGCTTGGGCGGCCGGGACGTCAGTCCCGAGTCCTTTAAAGATATTTATGCCAAGGCAAGGATGGAGATTGCCCAAGGCCCCAGCCAGGAATTTTATCTTTATGGAGTGCGCGGCTAATGGATAAATTCGGAGTGGCCAACAGCCAGAAATATGATGTATATGCTTCCCGGCTCATGCCCCGGGAGGAGTTTTTTACCTCCGGCCACCGGTCCTGTCAGGGTTGCGGCGAGGCCTTGGCGGTCCGCTGGGTCTGCAAGGCCGTGGGCAAAGATGCCATTATCGCCCACGCCACCGGTTGCATGGAGATCGTCTCTTCCGGCTATCCCCAAACTTCCTGGATGCACCCCTGGATCCACGTGGCCTTTGAAAACACCTCCGCGGTGGCCGCCGGCATCGATTCGGGTCTGCGCATCCTGCACCGCAAAGGCAAGATCGATCATATGCCCAAGGTGCTCGCCATGGGGGGTGATGGGGCCACCGCCGACATCGGCCTCCAGTCCCTCTCCGGGGCCATGGAGCGGGGCCACAATTTTACCTACGTCTGCTGGGACAACGAAGCCTACATGAACACCGGCATCCAGCGCTCCAGTTCCACGCCCTTCGGCGCCATGACCACCACCTCGCCGCCGGGCAAACAGAGCTTCGGCCAGAGCACCTGGAAAAAGAACATGGTGGCCATCGCCGTGGCCCACGGCATCCCCTATGTGGCCACCGCCAGTCCCAGCTACCCTTTTGATCTCTATTTCAAGGTCAAAAAGGCCCTGGAGACACCGGGGCCGGCTTATATTCATGTTCTGACGGTCTGCCCCACTGGCTGGCGCTCGGCCACCGACTTAAGCGTCCGCCTGGGCCGCCTGGCCGTGGAAACCGGGGTCTTCCCCCTCTACGAAGTGGTGGAGGGCCGCTACCGCCTGACCGTGGAAGTGCCCAAACTGAAACCGATCACCACGTATCTCAAACCCCAGGGCCGCTTCCGCCATCTCCGGGAACCCCAGATCAATTTTATTCAACAGCAGATTCTGGAGCGCTATGAGCTCTTAATGAAAAAATGCGAAGCCCCGTATCCGGAATTTCCGTCGCTGGTTCCCTCTGAAGAAGGTGCATTATGGATCTCCAAAGACTAGAAGGCATTCTCTCCCGTTATGCCTGCCAGCCGGCCGACCTGATCCCGGTGCTGCAGGATATTCAGGACAGCTACAATTATCTCCCCAAAGATGAATTGAAGGTGGTGGCGGAGCGCCTGCACCTGCCCCTGGCTCAAGTTTTTAGCGTCGCCACCTTTTTTACCATGTTCAGCCTGGTCCCCAAAGGCAAGCACGTCTGCAAGGTCTGCGTGGGTACCACCTGCCACCTCAAGGGCGGTCAACGGCTGGCCGAATCCCTCAGCAACCGCCTGGGGGTGGACATCGGCTACACCACCAAAGACATGAATTTCACTTTGGAAACCGTCGCCTGCCTGGGCTCCTGCGCCCAGGCGCCGGTGATGATGATCGACGACACCTACTATGCCCGGGTAACAGTGGACAAGGTTCCGAAAATATTAAAGAAATATCAATAACAGTTGTCTGGCCGGCCCGTTCCCCGGAGCTATCGACCCGGGGAGCCAAACAGTGACTCTCACTTTAGTGCCAGAGACCTTCAACACGAGAACGACCTATGCCTTTCATCGAATCAGTTGATCATCTGACGGAATATCGACGGCGGGTCCGGGCTGCCCGTGACCCCCAACAGCTTCAGGTCTTGGTCTGCGGCGGCCCCGGCTGCCTGCCCCTGGGCAGCGAAGAACTGGCCGCGGCTTTTGCCGCGGAAATGGAAGCCAGAGGCATTGCCGGCAAGGTCCTGCTCAAGACCACCGGCTGCCACGGCCTCTGTTCCCATGGGGTGCGCGTCCTCATCCGGCCCCAGGAAATTTCTTATCAGAAGGTGACTGTAGAGGATGTCCCGGAGATCGTCGAAACGACTCTCCTGAGCGGCGGCGTGGTGGAACGCTTGGTCTATCATCACCCTGAGAGCCAGGCCCCTTGTCCCCACAAAATGGACATCCCCTTTTATCAGACCCAGAACCCGCTGGTCCTGCGCAAGCTCGATGTTATCGATCCGGAAAGCCTGGACGATTATCTGGCTTTGGGCGGCTACCGCACCCTGCGCAAGATCCTCTTCCAGATGACCCCGGAGCAGGTCATCGAGGCCGTGGAAAAGTCGGGGCTACGGGGCCGGGGTGGCGGCGGCTTCCCCACCGGCCGCAAATGGCGCCTCTGCCGGGAGGCCCAGGCGCAACCGAAGTTCGTTATCTGCAACGGCGATGAAGGCGACCCGGGGGCCTTTATGGACCGGGCCGTCATGGAAGGCGATCCCCACGCGGTCATCGAAGGCATGATCGTCGGCGGTTATGCCATCGGGGCCATGCGGGGCTATATCTACGTCCGCCACGAATATCCCCTGGCCGTCAAACGCCTCCAAAAAGCCATCGACCAGGCCCGGGAATTCGGCTTGCTCGGGACCAATATCCTGCGTTCCAATTTCTCTTTTGATATACAGATTAGCCAGGGAGCCGGTGCCTTTGTCTGCGGCGAAGAGACCGCCCTCATTGCCTCCATCGAAGGCAAGATCGGCGAACCCAATCCTCGGCCGCCCTACCCGGTCCAGGCCGGCCTCTTTGGCCTGCCCACGGTCATCAACAACGTGGAAACCTGGGCCAACGTCCCGGAAATCATCAACATGGGGCCGGAGTGGTTCGCCGCCATGGGCACCGACAAGAGCAAGGGCACCAAAATCTTCTCCCTGGTGGGCGCGGTGAACAACACCGGTCTGGTGGAAGTGCCTATGGGCACCAGCCTCCGTCAGATCATCTTTGGCATGGGCGGCGGTATCGCCCACAACCGGGAGTTTAAGGCAGTCCAGACCGGTGGTCCTTCCGGCGGCTGCATCCCGCCCCAATACCTGGACCTGCCGGTAGATTACGACAGCCTCCAGCAGGTGGGCTCCATCATGGGCTCCGGCGGCATGATCGTCATGGACAACCATGACTGCATGGTGGACGTGGCCCGCTATTTCATCAGTTTCCTCATGGAAGAATCCTGCGGCAAGTGCACTCCCTGCCGGGAGGGGCTGAAACAATTAATAACCATCCTCAATGAGATCACCACCGGTAAGGGTGAGGCCCACCATGTCGACCTGATGGAGGATATCTGTCAGACCATGGCCACCGCCTCCCTCTGCGGCTTAGGGCAGTCCGCCGCCAACCCGGTGCGCAGTACCTTGAAATACTTCCGGGAAGAATACGAACGGCATATCCGGGATAAAAAATGCCCGGCCAAGGTCTGTCGACAGCTCCTGATCTACACCATCGATCCCAATGAGTGCACCAGTTGCCTGGCCTGCGTGCGGGAATGTCCGGTGGGCGCCATCAGCGGCCCGAAAAAGGAGCCCCAGGTCATCGATCAGGATATCTGCGTGAAATGCGGTCTCTGTGTGGATGCCTGCCAGTTTGACGCGGTCAAGGTGGAATAAGAGAGTAGAGGTGAGAGGCCAGAGGTAAGGGATCAACACGACCGTCAGGTCAGCTTCCATCCCTTTGCCCTCTTCCCTTTTTCCCTCCAACAGCAAAAGTGGAGTTCATCATGGGGGAAGTTAGTTTTTACATCAACGATCTGTATACCAGCGCCCCGGTCGGCACCACTCTCCTAGAGGCCGTCCGGTCTATGGATATCGAGATTCCAACCCTCTGCCATCATCCCGATCTCAAGTCCGAGGGGCAATGCCGCCTCTGTCTGGTGGAGATCGGCGACTGGCCCCAGACCCGTTTGGTCAACTCCTGCACCTATCCCGTGGAAAAGGGCTTAAAGGTGCAGACCCATTCCGAGAATGTTCTGCAGGCCCGCCGCCTGGTCCTCGAACTCCTCTTGGCCCGGGCCCCCAAGGCCGAAATTATCCAAAAACTGGCCGCCGAGCACGGCATCAGCCAGTCCCGCTTCACCTCCGAGGATCCGGAAGAACTCTGTATCCTCTGTGGTCTCTGCGTCCGCACCTGCCGGGATATCGTCGGCGTCAGTGCCATCGGCATGATCAACCGCACCCCCGCCAAAATGGTCTCCACCCCCTTCAAAGAGCCCTCCGAGGTCTGTATCGGCTGTGGTTCCTGCGCCTTTGTCTGCCCCACCGGCGTCATTACCTATACCGAAAAGAACGGCATCCGCAGCATCTGGGGCCGGGACTTCGAGCTGGTGGCCTGCGAGACCTGCGGCAGCTACATCGCCCCCCGGGCCTCCCTGGAATATTGGGCCAAACAGACGGGCGACCCCGTGGAGCGCTATTACATCTGTCGCAACTGCCGTTAGGACAGGGAGAAAGGAAGAGGGCAACGGGAAAAGCAGGACACCATCTGGCTGGCGTAATGCCAGCGTTTAGTCTGCCCGGCCAGCATAGGGGGTTTAACTAAGCCGGCGGCAAGAAGCAGATGACATGCCGCCATAACCAAAGTTAGCAACAAGGCCGGGGCGAACCAGCGGCTCGCCCCGGCCTTGTTGCCTGCCTCGCCATTAATCCCTTTTCCCTTCTCCCTCTCTCCCTCCCTTGAGCCTCACCGAGGCGCCGGCGGCGCCTGTCAGCAGCCGGGTTCGCCGGGATGGCCGCAACAATCCCGAAAGTGTCTGATCTTCAGCCAGTTGTTGCGAAGGAAGCGATGCAGTTTTTCCGGCCAAGGTTGGGGGCCGGCGAGATTGCTGAAAAAAGCCCTGATATCGGGACGAGGGTGTTTCGTCTGGCACATGCTGGTCTCCTTTGCAACCCAGGTTGAGCCTTGCTAATCCACAATGTTCGGTTGAGCAAAAAATTGTTGCAAAAGCGCTGAAAAGGAGGGAGCAAAGGGCACAGCCCCCCAACCTAGTCCTTCCCCTTAAATTTTGCAAACAGTTGCTAAAACTCCTTATTTTCCTCTCCCCCTGGGGGCTCAGCATGACCCGCAAGAGGGGGAGAAGTTCAGGGCATCGGACAATTTGTTGATTAGAGCGAATTTTCCTGCCCCTTCCCTCACCGCCCCGAGGGACAACTGGTAGCGCCGACCTCCAGGTCGGCATCTGGAAGACACATCCCCAAAGGTCTGGCCTGCCTTACAACATCCCCTTCAGATCTGCAGGGCCGCCAGGAGCTGCTCATGCAACAGGCCGTTGCTGGCCGCCACGGTATCGCCGGTCAGCGTAAACGGTGTGCCATCGAAGGCGGAAACCTGCCCGCCGGCCTCTTCCACAATTAAGACAGCGGCCGCAGTATCCCAGGGTTTGAGGCCTTCTTCCCAGAAACCGTCCACCCGGCCGGCCGCCAGATAACACAGATCAATGGCCGCGGAACCTGGGCGGCGCACGCCCTGGGACTGCACCAACAGTCGTCTGAGCCGGAGCATGGTCTCTTCCAGGCGTTCTGCCACGTTATAAGGGAAGCCGGTGGCCAGAAGAGCCCGGTCCAGGTCGCGGATGGCTGACACCCGGATGGGGGCATCATTCAGCCAGGCTCCCTGACCTTTGACGGCCTCAAACAACTCATCCCGCAATGGGTCATAGACCACCCCATATTCCACCACCCCCTGGCGCTGCCAGGCGATGGAGACGCAAAATAACGGGAAATTGTGGGCAAAATTAACGGTGCCATCCAGGGGATCAATGATCCAGCGGCCCTGCCCCCCGTCGTCGGTAAAGGCGGACAGCCCCGCTTCTTCGGCCACAAAACCGCAGTGCGGAAAGGCCTGGGAAAGACGCTGGATAATCAGTTGTTGGCTCTGCAGGTCGCTTTCCGTCACCGGATCGTGGTGGCCTTTCAGGGTGATTTGATGAATCTGGGCAAAATTGCGCCCCAGCAAGGCTCCGGCCTCCCGGGCCACCTCCCGGGCCGTCTGTCGGATCTGGTTCAACACGGTTCCACTCCGATCACGTCGTTGGCGATGCATTTTGGTTCTGCCCCCGTCACCCAACCGCCGGGCAGCTTGGTGCTGTCGCCGTGGCTTACCAGAAGATTGCCAAAGGCGTCGCCTGTCAGTGCAGTGAGGATAATCTTATCCTGATCGCCAGGATGGTTTTTGTCGCCATCTCTCATGCCGCACCAGACTCTTGCCTGGCAAGGCATTATACCATATGGCAAAGACAAAGGGGAATCACGCCGAGGCAGCTTGGGCTGCGTCCCGGGGCGATTCCCCCAGTTGGTGGCAGGGTGCCTTACTTCTTAAAGATATCGGTTCGGGTGATATTCATAAAGCGGGCGGCCTTGCCGGGTTCTTTATAATAAATCCGGACCTCGTCGCCGCTTTCCCAGGTCTCCGGGGGGCGATCCAGATGCTCTTCTGGGACACTGACGACTACATAGAGTTTCTGGCGGGCGGAATACATGGTCACGGTTTTGGTCTGCTTATCAATAATCGGGAGATTTTTCCCGGCCACCAGGGGGTCATCTTTAGCCACGCCGGTTTTCTTTTCCACCACCTGAATGGGAATGTCTATGAATCCCTGGACTTTGGGGTCAAAAATGGTGACGATTTTTTTATCCAAATCCAGCTTCATACGCAAGCCGGCCTTTGGTAAGGGCCCCGTTTCCATGGGATCGGTGGGGAGAACATAGCTATGGGGTGGGAGGGTATTGTAATCCGGGTTGCCGGGCTCGGCCTTTTTATCCTGGATCAGGGTGACGAGCCGTTTCTCTTTATCAAAAGCCACGACCCGACCTTGATCCACCTGTCCCAATTCGCCGCAGCCCAGGAGCATACTCAGGGGCAAGAGGATAAGGACAGCTCCGAACAGTGAACGTTTTCTCATAATCGCCTTCTCCTTCCTGTGACCAGGGTTACTTCTGCTGCTGGGCTTTTTTCATGGCCACTTCCCGTCTGGCCCCGGCCACCATGCGCAGGAAAATATAAAGGGACATACCGGCCACCAGACCGAGGATGAGCACCGTGGCACCGCCGTCTAAATAGGCGGCGTAAGCGGGCATCTCTCTGGCCATGAGCTTGAGGACGATGGAAAGGGCGCAACCGATGACCGCCAGCCCAAAGGCGATGCGGATGCCATAACCTTTGATATACTTCGTGGCCACCGTGCCGATCTGGGCCCCCATGGAGGCGCCGATGAGCATGATGATGGCCGCCACCAGCTCGGTCCGGCCTTTGTAGGTATAGGTGGCGGTACCGTACAGACCCGAGATCATCACTTCAAAGAGGTCAGTCCCAACCGCCACGTGGGTGGGACAGCCGATGAAGTAGATGAGGGCCGGCATGCGGATAAGGCCGCCGCCGATTCCCAGGATGCCGGCCAGCCAGCCGGTGAGGAAGCTGACGACAATGGGCAGCCAGGCGGAGCAATAAATCTGGGCTGTCTTAAAATGCACCATGGGCGGGATTTTGATGGCATGGAAGGTCTTGTGCCATTCCAGACCGGTGGCCAGTTTGTCAATTTCGCCACCCCGGGCCAGGGCTTCCCGCTCCTTGCGCCGTTTCTTGGCCACATCAGCAAAAACCATCCAGGCGATCAGTCCCAACAGGATGAGGTAGAGATAGCGGACCACCTTCTCCACGGAGCCGATGCGCTCCAGCCACATGACCATCTGGGCCCCCACCTCGAAGCCGGCGACGGTGCCCACTATCATAATGATACCGAGCCTATAATCAACGTTGCCGAACTTGCCGTGCCGCATGGTGGAGATCAGGGATTTGCCAGCCATGTGGGCGATGTCGGTACCGATGGCGAAGGCCATGGGGAAACCCAGGATATTCAAGCCCGGCGTCACCATCCAAGCGCCGCCCATCCCGAAAAAACCGCCGATAATGCCGACGCCGATCCCCAAAATAATCAGGCCGGGCCAGAAGATTTTGACTCCGGCAATGGGCATCATAACATAGAAAAATTCCATATATACCTCCCAGCTTTTTTAGTGTTCGGCCAGTTCTCGGGATGACAGGTCAATGCCGATACGCGCCATGATAAAGTCGGTGATAATCCCAAAAAGCAGGCCGACGATGGGAATCGTGATGACAGTCACCACGGTGAACCAAAAGTGGCTTTCATTATAGAGATTGGTCCACCAGGCTTCCCAACCGGTGAAATTCCGGGTATCGGCCACTACAACCAGAGGCTCGGCCTTGGGGCCCGCGGCCAGGGCTAAACTGGGTGCCAGCAGGATCGTCATAATGGTGAAACTAAATAATTTACTCAGAAACCGCCGCATAATTTATTCCCTCCATAATTAACGCACTAGAGTTACTTCGCAGGGGGCGTTGGCTACCACCTTGCCGGCGGTGCTCCCCATGAGAATCCTGGCCAGACCACTCTGCCCGGTCGCTCCCATGATAATCCGATCGAACTTTTCCTCTTCGGCCAACCGGATGATGTTATTGGCTGGCACCAAGCCGATCTCGAAGACGGTCTCCACTTCGATACCTTTGGCGGCAAACATGGCCTTGGCCTCGTCCAGCCAATCTCGGTATTCCTCGTTCAGCTTGTCCTGAATATTGCGCATTTCATCCAGAATGGTGCCGGCGGCCGGAGCCACCGACATGATGGTGATTTTGGCACCCTGCTTTTCCGCCAGCTCCAAGCCGCGTTCCAGGGCCTTGCGGCTGTGCTCAGAGCCGTCGATGGGTATCAATACTTTCATGTACACACCTCCTTAAAAAATAATTTCTTCCAACCCACTGGCGCGGTTGCCGACAAGATGATGACTTCACGAAAAGGAATGAGCAATACCTATGCCAAGATCGTTCGAACGGGGGCTTAAGCAATTGTTAAGAAATTACAAAGCACTTAGGCAGCAGGGACTTCCTTGGCATTCATCCGCTTGTCAAGAATTTTTACAAGGTGTAAAACAGCCGGCAATGCTGGCGCCCCTCGAGATAAAAAAACCTTGGGCTTTCTTAGAAAGAAAAAAATCGGCGGGACCTTTGGGCAAAGAGCTGGCTTGATCATGCGGGACGACGGAAAACGGCAGAACTGCTGAAAATCATTCGAATTATGGCTGCATTCAGCATACCGCATAAAAAAAACGACGTGATGCCAGGGGCTCAGAAGAATGTGTTTTGCAGTTCTCTTCCCGAAAGGGCATGGAGTATGCTATATTTATCACAAGGGGCTTTCCTCCCGCTGACAAGCCTCATTACCTAAAAGGAAGGCGGCTGTGGGCACTATCCTTGGCAACCTCAAGACGTTATGGCGATCCTTAGTGAAAAAGGAGGCCGTAGAGGAGGACATCGGTGGTGTCTTTCGCTTCAAATACGGCCTTTTCAAGGAACTGTTAAATTCCAATACCCAATTGTTGAATATCATTACCGACATGGAGGAAAAGCTGAAAGGGCACCAACTCTTCGGCATGTCGTATATCCGCGCCAACGCCAGCCGGGCCGTCTTCCATGCCTTCCGCATGGTGAAAAGCCTGGATGTCCTCTCCGGCCATCGCTATAGCCAGCTCTATCCGGTCCTCGAGGAGATTCACCAGAAAATCAAAGCCGAACTGGAAACCAAAAGGGAAGGGACGGCTGCGGCCTTGGTCTTACCGTATGCTGCCATTTTTAAAGAGATGGTGGATGTGGTGGGCGGGAAGAACGCCCATCTGGGGGAAGCCCAAAACCGTCTGCAGCTGCCGGTGCCCCTGGGTTTTGCCATCACCACCAATGCCTATGACGCCTTTTTGGCCCACAATGATCTGGTGGAAGAAATCAACAAGAGGAAATTAGCTATAGACATCAATGATGTGGAGAGCATCCGGCAGACCAGCGAAGAAATTCAGGCCCTAATAATTGCCGCCCAGATGCCCCCGGCCTTGGAGCAGGCCATTTTAGAGGCCTATGAGGACATGGCCCGCCAACTGGGCCGCGGCGAGGCCTTGCGGGTTTCTCTGCGCAGCAGCGCCATTGGTGAGGACAGCGACCTGTCCTATGCCGGCCAATACCTGACAGCCCTGAACGTGACCGCAGACAGACTGCTCTCCACATATAAAACCATTGTGGCCAGCCTCTATACCCCCCAGGCCATCTCTTATCGCCTGGTGAAAGGGATCCGGGATGAAGACACCGCCATGAGCGTGGCCTGTCTGCAGATGGTTGACGCCAAGGCTAGCGGCGTCATGTATTCCCGCCATCCGGTGCGCATCCTGGAGGACAACATCATCATTAATGCGGTCTGGGGTTTGGGTCCGTATGTGGTGGAGGGGATTCTGACCCCGGATACGTATATTGTTGCCAAAGATGCCGATTTCACAATACTCTCCACCCAGGTCATGCCCAAACCGGTGCAATTGGTGAATAATCCTACCGGCGGGGTGGAGGAGCGGCCCGTCCCGCCAGAGAATCAGGAGGCCCCCTGTCTCACTCCGGAGCAGATGCAGACCCTGGCCTCCTATGCGCTTCAGTTAGAAAAGCATTACGGTGTGCCGCAAGATATTGAGTGGGCCTTGGACCAGGAAGATCGCCTCCTGATTTTGCAGTCCCGACCGCTGCGTCTGAAAAAGCCCACCGCCGGTGACGTTCAGGCCATCCCGCGTCTTGAGGGGTATCCCCTGTTGGTAGAGGGTGGCGCCGTTGCCTGTGCCGGAGTAGGCTGCGGCCCGGCCTATTATGTCCGTGACCTGGCGGATTTAAAGGATTTCCCCGACGGTGGGGTCCTGGTGGCCAATCATTCCTCCCCCCAATTCGTCATCGTCATGGGCCGGGCTGCAGGCATTGTCGCCGACCATGGCAGTGTCAGCGGCCACATGGCGGCCTTGACCAGGGAGTTTGGGGTACCCACCATTTTGGGGGCTGAGGGGGCCAGCAAAGCCATTGCGCCGGGCACTGAGGTCACCGTGGATGCTTACTCCGGCCGCGTCTATCAGGGCCGGGTGCGGGAACTGTTGGAGTTGCAGCAGCCGCGGGAGACTCACATGCAGGGTACGCCGGTCTATCAGACCCTGCGGCGGGTGGCGGACCTGGTTATCCCTTTAAATCTGGTAGATCCCCAAGCCCCCACCTTTACAGCCGAAAACTGCCAGACCCTCCATGATATCTCTCGCTTTGTCCATGAGAACTCTTATAAGGTCATGTTTCAGGTCAGCGACCTGGTCTCCTATGAGAAAGGCGGGGCGGTAAAATTGACCGCCCCCATCCCCCTGGATCTGTATATCGTGGATCTGGGGGAAGGGTTACGGGATCGGGACCCCCGGGAGACCACGGTAACCGTTGCGAATATTGCCTCGGTGCCCTTTCAGGCCTTGTTGCAGGGGATGCTGCATCCGGATTTGCAGGGAATAGAACCACGTCCCATTCATGTTTCTGGTCTTCTGGCAGTCATGCGTGAGCAGATGCTGGCGCCCGTTGGCGATCGCTTCGGTGACCGCAGCTATGCGGTGATTTCCGGCAAATATCTCAATTTCAGCTCCCGGGTAGGCTACCATTACAGCGTCCTGGACGCCTACTGCGGCAACACCATTAATAATAATTACATAACCTTTTCCTTCAAAGGGGGGGCGGCCGATGACGTCCGCCGCAATCGCCGGGTCCGGGCCATTGCCAGAGTTCTAGAGCATTATGATTTTGCCGTAGCCGTTAAAGGAGATCAGGTCCAAGCCCGTTTTTTAAAATACCCCTGTCCGGTTATTGCCGAAAAACTAGAAATGATCGGCCGCTTGCTGCTCTTCACCCGGCAGATGGATATGCTCATGAACAGCGAGTACAGCGTTGAACTCGTGGTTCAAAACTTTTTAGCCGGCAATTACCGGCTGGACCGCCTCAGCCTCGGGCAGAGGGAACCGGAGCCAAGCGAGTCGACTGAGGTGCCGTCTACAGAAGTACGACGGGAATAAAACGATACGGCGTCAGAGGTAAGTCCTGCTCCTTCGGTTTTTGCTATTGGCCACAGGTCACTGACCACTGCTTTAGGCGTCGAGGCCAACAAAACTAATGATAACAGACGAGCGCCCAGCAGGCAGCGGGCTTCAGCTGGCCCACCCCAGGCCACTATCCTGGAGGCGATTCTGGATGGTAGATGAGAAATATCGACAATTTTGGTGGCAGATTACCCTCACAAAAATTCTTTTCTCCATCCTCCCCCTTATCCTCTTGGTCTTCGTACTTTATGGCCATTTTAGCGACGCCTATAAAACCAAAGTCCTGGAGGCACTCAGAACTCTGGCCACTAACCGCCAAGGGGCCCTGGATCTGTTCCTGGAGGAACGAATTGCCCAATTGGTGACGTTGGCCAACACCAATTCACTGGCCCAGCTATCGGATGAAGATTATCTGAATCGAGTCTTCAATATTGTGCAGGCCCACTCTCGGTCCTACATCGATTTGGGGGTCATTGACGAAAACGGCGATCACCTGGCCTACGTGGGCCCCTATTACAATATCCTGAAAGGAGTCAATTATCGCAACGAACCTTGGTTCGACGCGGTCTTGAACTCCGGTGTTTTTGTCAGCGATGTCTTCTTGGGGTTTCGCAAGGTGCCCCACTTTATCATCGCCGTCCTGGTGCGGGAGAAATACCGAAGCTGGATCATACGCGCCACCATTGATTCCAATGTCTTGGAAAATATTGTCCAGGCGGCCCACATCGGCAAAAGTGGGGATGCCTATCTCGTTAACCGGGACAATTTATTGCAGACCAAACCCCGGTTTGGAGGGAATCTGTTGGAAAGGCCTCCCGGCCCGGATTTTTCTGCGACCGTGGGGCTGAGGGTGGAAGAAATAACCGCCGGGACCGATCCCGCTTTGTTCGCGGCCATCCAGATTAAGACGAAACGCTGGGTCCTGGTCATTCGGGAAGATCCCCGAGAACCCCTGGCACCCTTGCTGCGCACCAAATACCTGCTGGGCTTGCTCTCCCTTTTGGGATTGAGCCTTATAGTCATCGGGTCGGTTTATACCACAAAAAAAGTCTTGGACCGCTTGATCCTCAGTGATCTGGAAAAGGCCAGAAGTGATGAGGTTCTGCTGCACGAAAGCAAAATGGCCGCCCTGGGCAAACTGGCGGCGGGCGTGGCTCACGAAATCAACAATCCTCTGGCGGTCATCAGCGAAGAGGCGGGCTGGATGAAGGACCTCCTCCAAGAGGATGACGTCAAGGCGAGCCCCCACCTCCAGGAGTTTCAGGAATCCATCAAAAAAATCGAGTATCATGCCAACCGGGTCAAAAAGGTGACGCACCGGCTGCTAGGTTTTGCTCGCCGAATGGAACCGACTATGGAAAAGGTCATGATCAATGCGGTCCTGGAAGAATGTGTCGGCTTCCTGGAAAACGAGGCTCGCTATCGCAATATCACCATCGAGAAAAAGCTGGCTGACGATCTGCCCACTATTGCCAGCGATCCCAGCCAGTTGCAGCAGGTGTTTTTGAATATTCTCAATAATGCCATTGACGCCATCGGCAAGGACGGGGTCATTACTCTGAAAACCTTCCATGAACCTGAAAGTGAGCAGGTGGTGGTGCAGATCGCTGATACCGGCCCGGGGATCTCCAAAGATCTGTTGCCGAAAATATTCGACCCGTTCTTCACCACCAAAGAGGTGGGGAAAGGCACCGGCCTGGGCTTATCCATCTCCCATAGCATCATCGAAAAACTGGGCGGCAACATGTCCGTGGACAGCGAAGTGGGACATGGCACTACCTTTACCATCGCTTTACCGATCAAGTGAGCATTGCCCGGGGAGACCTCACGGTTTGACAACACCTTTGGAAAAATCTGAAAGGAGCGCGATATGGAGACATTCCGGATTCTGATTGTGGACGATGAAGATGATTTTCGGGAGGCCATCATGAAGCGTCTCCGGGCTCGCAAAATGGAAGTGGCAGGCGCCAACAGCGGGCCCAAGGCCCTGGAGATGCTGGATGAACAAGAATTTGACGTCATCGTCCTGGACGTCAAGATGCCGGGCATGGATGGCATTGAAACCTTGCGGGCCATCAAACAGAAAAAACCGTTGGTGGAGGTAATTATGCTCACCGGTCATGCCTCAGTGGAATCGGGCATCCAGGGCATGCAGTTGGGCGCCTTCGATTATGTCATGAAGCCGGTGGCCCTGGATGACCTCATGGATAAACTCCGGCAGGCTTATGAAAGAAGAGTGTTACAGTTGGAATATGGCCGCAAGAACATCTAGTTACTGGATGGGGCCGAGACAAAAACATGACGGACAGCACCCCTCACCTCCCCGGACAGGAATCATGGCCGGGGCTCTGGCATCATTTAGCCGTTTATGGCAGCTCCTGGCTTGTCGCCATGTTGGCCATCATTCTGGGGATGTTCGTCAGCCTGCTGCTAGGGCTGGTTGCCGCGCTGGCGGCGGGGCTCTCTTTTTTGACGATACATCGCTTGCTCCGGCAGAAAGCCGTCGCGGATCAGGAAAAACACCTGGTCGATGAACAATTGCTGCAATCTCAGAAACTGGCTGCTCTAGGGAAACTATCCGCCGGGCTGGCTCATGAGATCAACAACCCTTTGGCCATCATCCGGCAGGAAGCCGAGTGGCTGCTGTTTTTGTGCCGGCAGTCCGAGCCTCTGGACATGACGGAAGCGATCAGCGGTCTGCGCCAAATACTCAAACAGGTGGATCGCAGCCGGGAAATTACGACAAACCTTTTGAATTTTGCCCGGCGGCAGCAACCGATTGTCCAGGCGGTGAACCTGAACCGCTTAGTGGGAGATATGGTGCGCCTGGTGGCCAAAGAGACGGAGCAGCGCCGGATTACCGTCGTCACGCAACTGGCCCCGGATCTGCCGTCCATCAATAGTGACGCGCCGCTGCTGCGCCAGGTGATCCTAAACCTCTTGAATAATGCCATGCAGGCCATTGATCAGGATGGCACCATTACCATCAGCACCCAGCCGACCGAGCCGGAAGCCATCCTCATCCAGATTCATGACACCGGTTGCGGCATCTCCAAGGAGCTCCTCCCCCGAATCTTCGACCCGTTTTTTACCACCAAACCTCAAGGCAAGGGCACCGGTCTGGGTCTATCCATCTGCCACGGCATCATTGAACGTTTAGGGGGGACCATCACGGTGGCCAGCGAAGTAGGGAAAGGCTCCACTTTTACCGTGAAGCTGCCCATCACCCTGACGCCCAAGGAGATTTGAACATGCCCACAGGACCGAGTATCCTCCTGGTCGACGACGAGGAACGTTTCCGCCAGAACCTGAAGAAAATGCTGACGGCGCATGGCCTGACGGTAACTGCCGTCGGCAGCGGCGACCAGGCCTTGGCCGAATTGGCCAAACAGCCGTACGACGTCATGCTCCTGGATATGCGGATGCCGGGTCTCAGCGGCTTGGAGACCTTGGCGATTCTGAAAAAGGACTATCCGGAGACGGAGGTCATCGTCCTCACCGGCCACGCCTCCGTGGATGCGGCTGCAGAGATCATCCGGCTGGGCGGCTTCGAATTCCTCCTGAAACCCTGCCCCTTGGAAGAGATTATCGCCAAGATCGAATCGGCTTATGAACGCAAATTAGCCCGCCAGGAGAGACCCGGTTGAAAGGAGGCGGGTAACACTTTCTGGCCACCGTCTTGACAGACAATTAATATGCCTTTGTCCATGTAAATAATCATATCAAGATGAGGCAGCTGATGCGGACGGCTTTGAATCTGGATGACGAGCTGTTGGCCCGGGCCAGCGCATTGACCGGGATTAAGGAAAAGACCACCTTGGTCCGGCTCGCCCTGGAGGCCCTCATCTCAAGAGAATATGCGAAGCGATTGGCCGCCCTGGGCGAAATCGAGCCTGACCTGGAAATGATCCTGCGCCGCCGGTTGACGGCAGGTTGATGAGCTAAACAGTGGCTTCTGCCGGTGCCGCGACCTAACCTGCCGCCTGGGCGGGTAAGACAAAATTCTCAATATCATCAATGAGCTTCTGATAATAATAGTTCACCTGGTCCTGGTTCAGCATGACCATATCCAGTTGCCGGGTATGGACGCTGACGTAGCCCAAGATGCGCAGCCGCTCCAACATAAAGTCCAGGGGCTCATCTTCCAGCCGGGCAAAGACTGAATCGCCTTTGATATCCACCTTAAAATGATATCTGGTCAGCACTTCCTGGACTAAGCGGGCCCGCCCCAGACGCCGGCCGAAGTCGGCGCCGCCGCCTTTAAAGGCAAACCGGATGAAGTTTTCATGCCGATCTTCCCCCGCCAAAGTCTCCACCGTCGAAAAATGGAAGCCGAACCGAGAGGACAGGTGACAGAAATTTTTGGAAATCATGAAATAATTCAAGTTGCCATAAAAACCAACGTTGGCGGCGTCCAGTTCGGGACGGCTGGCGGCCTGACCTAAGATGGACATAAACCCCCGCGCGTCCACGGGGGGCGGCCCCTCCCACTTTACCGCGGTAATCCCCTGCCAGAGAGCCAGCATGGGGATGGAGGCGATATCCTCGATGTGAACCTCTTTACCTGGGGTATCCTGGCGCAGGCCATCTTCCAGATCCAACACCCACCATTGCATGGGTACATCGGCGACCAGACGTTTGATGAAATGTTTGGAAAGCTCTTTGTTGGCATCGTAATCAAAGAGTTCCCGCACCGCCACCTCGTGGGCAAACCGCAGGATGTCGTGAAAGGTCTGGCAGGATTTGGTCTTGAAGTCAGGGCTGTCCGGATTGGTCAGGTTGAGGGGGCTGATGAGCTTCAGGACCTCTTGGAGGGTCTCGTAGACCGGCGTCCCCACCATCAGGCTGGTGCGTTGCGTGGCATGGGCCAGCAAACTCTCCACTTTTCCCTCATAGACGGTGAGCCCGTCCGCATCCACGGTAATCATGGTGCCGGGAGGAATTTTTTGAGTGGCCACGCCGGTGTTGAACAGAGCCGGGACGCGAAATTCCCGGGCCACATTGGCCAGATGGCCGGTGATGCCGCCCCGGTCCGTGACCACTGCCGCGGCCCGGGAGAGCAGGGGGGCCCAACTGGGATGGGGCACCGCGGTCACCAACACCGCACCGCTGGGGAAACTCAGCAGGTCGGCATTGGTGGCCACCAAATAGGCCTCGCCGGCCGCCACCCCGGGACTGGCCATCTGGCCGCCCTGCAGTAACGGCGGCTGCGACACCAGTTCTTGTGGACCAGCCTCCTGGCGGGCTTCCTGTTCCATCTGCTGCAACGGCCGGCATTGCAGGATGTAGAGGCGGCCGTGCTGATCGAGGCACCACTCAATATCCTGGGGGCCCTGGAAATGCTCCTCCAGGCGCAAGGCGATGTCAGCCAACTCCAAGACCTGCTCATCCGTCAGGGCCGGGGTTTTCCCTTCAACATCCAGTTCCTCCCGGCAGACCCCCTCTTCCGGCAGGCAGACATATTTTTGTTGCTTATCGGCGATCTCTTTTTCCAGGATGGCGAGGGGTTTGCTGCGGGAAATAACATACAGGTCCGGGGAACTGCTGCCGTCCACCACCAGTTTGGCCAAACCATGCACCGCATTGATGACAATCTCTTCCCGGCGGCTATCGGTGGGGTGGCGGGAATACATGACCCCACCGGCTTTGGAGTCCACCATCTGCATGCAGCCCACACACATGGCCACGTCTTCATCCCGAATACCTTTGTTGAGGCGGTAGGTGATGGCGGTGGGGGCATATTTGCTGGCCAAAATTTCCTTATAGACCGTCAGCAGATTGTCGGGACTGACATTGAGCTCCGAGCGATATTGGCCGGCAAATGAGACATTCTTGCTATCTTCGCCGATGGCGCTAGACCGCAGGGAGACGGTCACCTTCCCTCCCAGGTCTCGGGCGAGATTGTCATAGGCCTGGTGCATGGCCTCGGCCAAGGCCGGGGGTATCTCGGCGTTGATGATAAGCATCTGGATTTCGGAGCTGAGGCGATAGATGGTGGCCATATCCTCCAGTTCCATGGACTGGATGCGTCGATTGATCTCATCCTGGAGTTCATTGTGGGCCAGGAAGAGTTCATAGGCAGCTACCGTCATCACAAAGCCGTCGGGCACGGTGAGCCCCGGGACCTGGTTGCGCAGCTCCCCCACGTTGGCCATCTTGGCGCCGACCCGGTCCGCCATCTCTTTGGTAACCTGGGACAACGGCAGGACCAGATCCACCTCCGGAATGGCCCGGCGTTTGCTGAGCACTTCTTCTAATCGGGTCTGGATCGAACTAAAAACCGGTTCCAGACTGGCATATTTATTATTGGTCAACTCATTCAGGGAGCGGATGAGCGAGAAGACATTGACACTGACCGCGGTGGCGTGGGAGCGGATGAAGTTCATGCCAAAGGGTTGACTGCTGTGCAGGGCCAACTCCATTTCGGTCATGAGGTGCAAAGCGGTATTGTTGGCAGCCAACAGCATCCGAAAAGCATGGTATTTTTTCCGAAAGCTCTCCCGCAGCTCTTCCAGGGAAGCAGGGGGCTTCCTCGCCAACCGTTGTTTCAGCCAGTTTAACAAAGGCGCCATCGCTCTATCCCGTTTTTCCCGCTAGCCTTGCCGGCAAAGAGGTGATATCAATCTTTTCAGGTGTCAACGCCGGATTACTTGATAACTTTTCGGAGCCGCACGGCGGCGTCGAGATCAAGGTTTTTGCAGCCACTTTTTATATTCACAGCGGTCAGGAACTTTGCCACTCGGGAAAATCCAGTTAGGCCTGGGGCTTGGCCCAATGTCTGCAAGTCCTGCCTCCAACAATTTAGAAGCTAACGCAAAACCCCTTCACCTTAGTCCTCTGCCCCTGCCAGGGGGCTTGGCCTTGCCCACAAATGTTGCGCAAAGGCAGGGGGTGAATTATAACTATCCCGAACGCTCTTTCCGCCTCCGCCCAGCCAACTTGTGAGTAACGCTAAGGCGGGGTGGAGAGGAGATTAAGGAATTAACAGGATCTTTTCTGTCTAGCGGCAATCCACCCTATCCCGAAAAGGGGTTTTGAAACAATTTCTAACATACTTTCGGCAAAAAAAAAAGCGGGCCTTGCCCGCCTGGTATCGTTGCCAGCAAGAATAATTCGGCAACAGTTGGTTTTCTGCTATTTCCCCGCTCCCGGCCACTCGGTGAACTGCACCCAGAGCACCGCGCCGTATTCCGCGGTCCGTTTTTTGCCCTCGTGCATAATGGCGTCTTTTTCTTCGTTCAGGGCCGCAAACCCCCACCAGCCGGCCGCAGGCACGGCAAAGGTGAAGACCCCGTTCTTATCGGTTTTGACCACCTGAGCCACGAAATAATCATTGGGCGCGCTCACCTTGCCGCCGGGGTTCCAGAATTCCACTTCCACATCACAGTTGGCCACGGGTTTGCCCTTGAATTTCACCAACCCTTGGAAGACGTTGCCGGCATAGAGGCCAAAGGGCCGGGTCAGAGGGATGATCTCGGCCTTGAGGCCCACTTCCTGATCCCAGTTGTCCTCAGCCCCCAGGGCGGCCACATAGGTCTTGGTCTGGTGCACGATGAACTTCTCTTCGGCCGGCTCCCAATAGGGCGTGGGATCGAAATAGAAGGCATAGACCCCGGGTTTTTTCAAGGCGTAGGTGGTCTGCCAGGCCTGCTGGTCCAGGACCTTGGTCTCCTGGATGGTACCCAGGAGGTCGGTCTTGTCCTTGCCTACCTTGACGCCGAAGGCCTTGGGTTTGGCCATGGGCATGCCCTTCTGTTCAAACGGGTGGAGAAAGGCCAGGGTCAGGTTGAGATCGGTGCTGTCTCCCTGCACGACCATGGATTTGTCCGGCAGAATGAGGCCGAAATGGGCCTGGCTGGCATTAAGGGGGGCTAGAAGCACTGCTGCCACAATGCCAATCAAGATAAACAGATGCATGACAATCTCCCTCATAAATTGAATAGAATATTATAGTTGCTAAAAATTATAGACAAAGGACAAGACCGGTGTGACTGCGGCCTCGCTGTTTTTGCCAGCCACGTCCACCTGCACTCCCAAGGCAAAGCCCAGTTTCTCGGAATACATATATTCAATGCCAGGCAGGACAGAGATCAGGGTCTCGGGCGGCACATTGGCCTTGCGGCCAAAGAGACGACCGGCGCCATAGGAGCTCAGGACCTCGAAAAGGGCGATCCATTTCGGAGTAATAATATATTCTGCGGCCAGATTGACGGTGACCACATCCCGGGGATAAATACGCTGGTCAAGCCCGATGCCGTTTTCATCCTCACCCCTCTGGGAGTAGGCAGTGGCCATGGAGTACCAGACATTGGCATAGAGGACAAAGGGTTTCAGGCACTTGGACAGATCAAAGCCCGTGGTAAAAACGTACGAGCCACCGCCGATGACATCAGTCCCCAGGCGGGCCGGGTGGGGACGGCGAAACCGGCCGGTGGGGAAATCAGTGGTAAATTGCAGAGTGACAGTGGGGATTGTTGGGGTTTCCTTAATTAATTGATATTTCCAGGTCAGGCTCACATCAGCGATGCCCCCGGAATTGGCGGCACTCTCACCGTTCGGTCCGCGCATCCTGGGATTGACGTCGTGGGCCCAGTTGTGGATGTAGGGCACCACGGCAAAGACCTCCAGGTTATCCCAAAGGCCATAAGTCATTTTTACTTCCCCATAAAATTGCTTGAAATTCCCCCCTGCGGTCTGGCGGCGCCAGTTGGGTGAGAGACTGTCGGTGATAAAACCCATCTGGAAAAGGGGCTGGATGGCAAAACTGCCCTTTTCCGCAGGGACCGCGGTTTCTGTAATGATGGGGCCAAAGGTTGGTGAACATTCCGGTTCCGTCCCTTTTGCCTGACCTTCCTCCTGAACTTCGGCGGCCGGAGCCGGCTCCGCGGGTTCGATGGCGTTAGCCGTTGACCAGGCGGTCAGGACCGCCAAAACAACAAGAAGTGGCGCCACGGTTCGGAACCTTATCCTTCTCATGGTATATCTCCTCCAACATGACGGGTTTGATTTCACAATGATCCAGATGGAGATGACAGCAATTATGCACCGTGTGATGCAAGAAATCCGGTTCGTGGGAGACGATAACAAAAGGAATATGTAACTCCTGAATAATATGAATGAGGCGATGTTTCGTCTTTTCATCCAAGCCGCTGGTGGGCTCATCCAGGAGCAGGACCCGGGGCTGCATGGCCAGGACCGTGGCCAGGGAAACCAGGCGTTTTTCGCCGCCAGAGAGTTTATAGGTCACCCGGTCCTCAAAACCGCTCAGACCCAACCGCTCTAAGGTAGCCAAGGCGATCTCCTTGGCTGCCGCCGGTGATTTTCCCTGATTCAAGGGGCCGAAGGCCACGTCCTCCAGGACTGTGGGGCAGAAGAGCTGGTCGTCGGCGTTCTGAAAGAGGAGCCCGATCTGCTGCCGGACCGGGACAAAATCTTTTTCGGTCTTCACTTCGTTGCCAAAGATAATAATGCGCCCGGCCTGGGGCCGCAGCAGGCCCATGATGAGGTGCAGGAGGGTGGTCTTGCCGCTGCCGTTGGGGCCGATGAGGCCCAGGTGATCCTCAGGACCCAGCTGAAAGCTGAAATTCTGGAAGACCGGGCTGGCCGCGCCCGGATAGGCAAAGGTGATGCGGTCGACGACAATCAAGGGTTCGGCCATGGCTTCCTCATACCAGGCGGGGCAGGCGCCATTCGGTGAGCAGGATGGCCGCCAGGGCCAGCAGTGAACCGGCCAGGAAGACGCCATCCCGGCGCTGCCAGGAAAAGGTTCTGAGACTGTAAAAAACACCCCGGAAGCCCCGGCAGAGCATGGCCTGGAAGACCCGTTCGGCCCGGTCGGCGCTGCGCACCAGCAGCATGGCGGCCAAGTAAGCAAAAGCGCGATAGGTATGCATATTTGTCCGGGGCCGGAAGCCGCGCATCTTCATGGCCGTACGCAAGCGTTGATATTCTTCCTCAAAAACATAGAGATACCGGTATGTAAAGAGCAACAGGTGGCAGAGCTTGGGCGGCAATTTCAGGCTGTGCAGGGACTGCCCCAGGGTCACCACCGGCACCGTGGCGATGAGGGCGATGAGGCCGATGATGATGGCATTGGACTTCAGGGTAATGAGAGCACTAAACCAGATGCCTTGTTTCGTAGCTGTCAAGGGGCCGACGGTAAACAGGGGATCGCCGGGGTAACTGAAGGGCAGGACCAGCCAGAGGAAAAAGATAAAGCTGTTGACGGCCAGCAATTTACCCAGGACTTGGCGCCAGGGCAGCCAGGCCAGAAACAGCCAAAGGACGGCCAGGGTCAAGCCGCCCAGAACCGCGGCCAGGGATTGGGCCACGGCTATGAGGGTGGCAAAGAGGGCGGCCACGACGATCTTGCCCCGGGGGTCCAACCGGTGGGCCAGGGAGCTCCCTTCGGAAAACGGCTCAGCAATGCCGCTCACGATTTCCCCTGTTTCTTGCTCAGGAAATAAGCCCAGAGACCAAAGATCCCCAGGATATAGCCCAGGCCGCCGATGATGTCAGTGAGGGAGGTGCGGTGCACCATCAACTCGGCCAGCATCTCCTTTACCGGCGCCAACTCCCGGGCCAGCACCCTGGCCACGGCCTCTTCCAAGGCCTGGGTGTCCACCGGTTTGGCTGTACTGGCGGGGCTGGCTGGCAATCCGGTTGCAGTTGGCACGGCCGGAGCTGGGGAGGGGGCGCTGGGAGCTCCGGTTGTCGAGCCGCCGGGGAGATATTTCTCCGCCTTCAACAACCATTCACCCTGATGGCCCATGCCGGCTTCCACCACGATGAGGAGATCGGCCCGTTTGGCCGCGGCCTCCGGTGGGATGGCAAAGGCGAATTTCCCCTGGGCATCGGTCTGGCCGGTGACCAAAAGCTGGCCGGTCTGCTTATCGCTCACCAGCACTTGCCCCTCTTTGACGGGCGTGTCCGGCACCAGCTTGCTTTCGACGAAGATGGTATTGCCTTCCGGGTAGGCAAAAACTATAAGCCGGTGGGCTAAGCCCGGAGCGGCATATACCAGCAACGTCAGTATGGCAAGGAGGCCAAGAATCAGGCGGCGACCGGAACGAGAGAGTGGCGGCATCATGTTTCTCCAACGTTTTTGCAAGATTGTAATTTTATTGTATTAGAAGTCACTGGCGCACCAAGAATATACAAGCCTGCTGCCAAAATGAGGCCTGGGCGGCAATGAGGCGGAAAAAAAGCGGTGGAAGAGACCGCCGGCCTCTTCACCATTGCACAGGTTGGAAAACTTGTGCTACCATCGTTTGCTGCTTGACCGCCGGCAGCTTATCAGGTTGATAAAGTGGATGGCCTTCCCTAAGTCAACCGGATTGGCGTGGGCGGGCGCGGCGGCTTGCCCTCCTGAGAAATAGATTTTTCTGAAAACCGGAAAAACAGAAGCCGAAAACGGCGTATAGTTTACTCCCTATACTGCCCTCTGCTAGGCATACAACTTGGCCAACAGCGCCGGCTGGGTCTTACGGAAATATTGATAAATAAACAGGGTCACCAGACCCTCGATGATCATGACCGGCAGGTGGGCCGCCAAGGCCAGTTGGGCAGCCGGCCAGAATGCCTCGCCGGTGAAGACCAGAGCGGCGGCCATGAACAGGCCGCTCAGCAGGATGGCCGTAAAACCGCAGGCAAAGGCCCCCACCGCGGCAATGGTCCCCGGCTGCCGCAATAAGGGCCGAAAAAGATAATAGGCAATAACTGCGGGTGCAGCCATGATAACGGTGTTCACCCCCAGGACGGTGAGGCCGCCGAACTGGAAGAGGAGGGCCTGCAGAAACAGGGCGACGAGGATGGCTGGCACCGCCACCCAGCCCAAAAGCAGCCCCATGAGGCCATTCAAGACCAGATGGGCGCCCACCGGCCCCACCGGTACGTGAATGAGGGTGGCCACAAAAAAGGCGGCCGAGAGGATGGCTACCCGGGGGATAGCTTCGTAATCCATCTTTTTCAGGCCGATGGCGGTGCCCACAACGGCCAGGGCCGCACCGCCGGCCAGGACCGCTGGACTTAAAACCCCTTCGGAGATGTGCATAGTCGCAAGCCTTTCCCGTCGGCCAGAAAAAAGGCCATCAAGGCATACTCCTCCCCGAGGAGAGGATGTTCAGCCTTCATGGCCTGATGAGTTCTTACTGGCAGAACAAATTTCCCGGAGGTTCACCTCCGGCCTGCTTGTTTATATAAAAAAGCTTGTGAGATTGCAAGGGGCAAGAGACCCCGCAAAGATTACTTTGCTTGGAGAATAATCTTGTGTTCGCCCAAACGGAGTTGATAAAAGGCGGCCTTGACCACTTTCTGCTCCCCAAAGATGCTCACCAGCCGCAGGCTGTCGCCCTCCGGTTCAATGATATCCACATCCGGCAGGAGAACCTCCTCCCGGCCATTTTTCAGAAGAAATGCTGTTGCTTCGCACATAAGACCGTTCTCTCCTTCCTGGCCAACAAGCAATCGGTCCTTGGACAAAAAAAAACCATGAGAGACTGGCGCGTTCTGGCGCCCTGGCCTTCATGGCTGTAAATACATCGCGGCTTGCCTTCCGCCAAACTGACGGCGTTAATTTAATATAGCCTATGCCCCAGTCTTGTCAAGGTGAAAATTACCCGCTCCTCATGCAGTTGGCGGAAGTGCATGGGAATCGAACCCACCCATCGCCTCGCGACGATACACCGGATTTGAAGTCCGGGGGCCCCACCAGTGAGCCTTGCACTTCCGCAGAAAAATAATTAACATATTTATTATAACTTGAGCTCTGCCATTGGCAAGCCCTTTTGCCGCAGGCAGTGAAAAGCCCGGCCTTCGCCCTCCTTGGGCGGCTGGCTGGGTCGACACCGGGGTGGAAGCGGCGCCGGGAGCTATGGCCAGGAAAGTTTTTGCAATTACCTGTCAGAGACTCTTGCGTAACCTCCCCGATTATGCTACCAAATATTTGAGAAGAAATAGCTTCCTGCCCGAGTGCCGGGACTGGCCAAGAAGTCGAGGCAGAGGTGGAATAGTTTTCTGCAGGCAAGCAAAATCCGCCATCTTGCCGCATTCACGTTAATCACAGGACCGGCGACAGCCAAAACTAGCCTTGCACCAGAGCCGTGCTCCGCGATAAGGCTGCACAAGGTATTCAGGGGAGCAGTGCACCAGGAGTGCTGGTCAACGGTAGCGGCCTGATCCCCAGGACTTCGGCCAGGAACCTCGCCAGGCGTGTTATTAACAATTTTGCCAATCTTTAGAGTGTATACGTTATCATGAAGCTAAAAATGCTGCGAGTTGTCTTTGCCAAGTTGCGGTTCACCCGGCGGTGGACCCTCGTCGGCCTGGTGTTTCTGCTGGTGCTCGGCTTTTTCGTCAGGGTAGCGCCTGCGCCTGCGGTTTCCTCCCAGGCATACGCGCAACTACGTCTCCTGGTGGAAGCCCTGTATGAGATCGATAATAAGTATGTGACCGAAAAGAAGGAGCGCGACCTGATTTATGGGGCCATCCGGGGTCTGGTGGCGTCCTTGGATGCCAATTCTTCCTTCCTCACCCCCGCCGAATATCAGGAATCACAGAGCAAGACGGCGCCGGCCGAAGCGGATGCGGGCCTGGAGCTGTCCGTCAAGGATAATCTGCTCACCGTTATTGCCTCGTTGGAGGGCGGACCCGCCTGGCAGGCCGGCATCCGAGCCGACGATCACATCCTCAAGATCAATAATCAATCCACCCGGGCCATGACGGCCTTGGAGGCCGCCAAAAAGTTGCAGGGCCCGCCTGGCACCAAGGTCAAATTGCAGTTAATCCGCACCGGTCTGGCCAAACCGCTGGATCTGGAAGTAACCTTGGAACGCCCTGCCGTGGAAAGCGTCAGCCACTATCCTCTGGAAGACGGTTTCCATTATATCCGCCTGCGCAATTTCAAAGAACGGTCTGCCCAGGAACTCCAGCAGGCCCTGCGCGCCAGCCAAAGTGGAACGACACCCCCCCGAGGGATTATCCTCGATCTGCGCAACACCGCTGGCCCGCAGTTTGAGGAGGCCAGACGCCTGGCCTCTACCTTTGTAGGTAATGAGCCGATTTATACGGTCAAGGGTCGCCAGAACGGGAATAAACAGACTTTTACCGGCCTGAAAGAATATCAGGTTCTCAAAGAGAGAGTGCCTCTGGTGGTGCTGGTGGATCAGGGCACGGGGCGGGCTGCTGAAATTCTGGCCGGGGCGCTGCAGGCCCAATATGGCGCGGTCCTCATGGGCTACAAGACCTTTGGTGATTGCGCCGTCTCCAAAGTTTTCCCGTTAAAAGACGGTTCGGCCATCATTGTCAGCGTCGGTTATTGCTATACCCCCCGAGAACAGCTGATCCAGGGTAAAGGGTTGGAACCTGACATCTCGGGCCCCAACAAAGACGGTGAAGAGCAACCGGTGGCCACGCCCCCCAAACCGGAGAAATCCAAAAAGATCCCAGATGTCCAGGAAGTTCGCCAGGATCCCTTAGTCGTCCAAGCCCTCAATAAATTGAAAAATTGGGGCCGCCAGGGTGCTTCCCAGCAGCAGCTGCCCCGCACCCTGAAAAAAAAGCAGGTGGCCGGTTCCCAGGGTTTACCAGAAGAACTCTCTTAGTCGATACCCCAGCAATCTGAGGAAAAAGCCAGTATGAATATGAATTATCCAACAACCACGGAGAGTCCCAGGGTGCCCGTGTTAAGGCGGGGTTATGCTGTCCTCAGTCTGCTGCTCGGGCTGCTCCTGGTTTTATCCGCCACTGCCACACCTGCCTTCCCCCTGACGGAAGAGAGCCGGGAAAATCTGGCGGTCTTTGCCGAAGCCCTGGGCATTGTGGAAGACAACTATGTGGAGCCCCGAGATATCAAAAAACTCATCTATGGAGCTATTCGAGGCATGGTGAGCAGCCTGGATTCCCATTCTGCCTTCATGGCTCCGGAAGAGTTTAAAGAACTGCAGATCGAAACCAAAGGCAGTTTTAGCGGCATCGGTATCGAGATCACCCTCAAAGATAACCTCCTCATCGTCGTCTCGCCCATTGAAGGGACCCCGGCCTATCGGGCCGGCTTGCAGGCCGGCGATCGGATCATCAAGATCGACGGTCAGAGTACGAAGAAGATGAGCCTGCTGGATGCGGTGCGCAAGATCCGGGGAGCCAAAGGCTCCGCCGTCACTTTAACCATCATGCGGGAGAATGTGGATAAACCCAAGACCTTTACCCTGGTCCGGGAAATTATCCCCATCCGCAGCGTGCGGGTGCGGCATTTTGACGACGGCATCGGCTACATCCGCATTACCAACTTTCAGGATAAAACCGATCATGATCTGCAACAGGCGATAAAAGACCTCAACACGAAATTCAAACCACTCCGGGGCTTGATATTAGATTTGCGCAACGATCCCGGCGGCTTATTAGATCAGGCCATTAAGGTGGCCGATGAATTCCTCACCTCCGGCCTCATCGTCTATACCGAAGGCCGGAATAAGGCCCAGACCAACCGGTTCTATGCCCAAGACAGTGGCAGTGAACTAGAAAAAAGCATCCCCTTGGTCATCTTGATTAATGAGGGCAGCGCCTCAGCCTCCGAGATTGTGGCCGGAGCCATGCAGGACCGCAAACGGGCCACCCTCGTGGGGACCAAAACCTTTGGCAAGGGCTCGGTCCAGAGCATCGTCCCCCTGGAGGATGGTTCCGCCCTGCGTCTGACGACCGCTTATTACTATACCCCCTCCGGCCGAGTGATCAATGAGAAGGGCATTCAACCCGATCTGTTGGTGGAGATGCCGGCCATCCCAGAAGGCAAAACCGTCAAAGACCTGCGTCAGGAAGCCTTGGAACGGCGCATGAAAGGTGAAGATCTGGCGGATAAAGCCTGGACGGTCCCCATCTCTGCTGCGGAACTGGAAAAGGACCCACAATTGGCCCGGGCCCTGCAAGTGCTGCGCCAGGGAATGGCGGCCAAGACCTCGGAGGCCAAGCGCTAATCAGAGCCGGGCTGGCCTAACCTCTGCGCGGACAAAGCCACATCGCCCGGCTGCCCCGCGGGAGGGCGCCGTACTTACCACTTCCCCCTGCCGTCAGGGAGCGAGCAGGGGGATTTTTGTCAGTCGGCGGTTGATAGTTGATAGTTCTCAGTTGAAAGTTGATAGATATGAGTTGCTCATTGGAAGCAGAGATTGCTCCGTACCATGCCAAAACCATGCAGAAGCCGACGCCACCCTTCGTGGCCCTCATTGGCCGCACCAATGTGGGGAAGTCCACCCTTTTCAACCGCCTCACCCGGCAGTCCCGGGCCTTGGTGGACGATCAACCCGGCGTGACCAGGGATCGTCTTTACAGTCCCGTCACCTGGCAAGACCGTTCTTTTATCCTCATTGATACTGGCGGCTTCGGGGGTGCGAACGATGGACTCAGCCGGGAAGTGCGTCGTCAGGCCGAGACCGCGGCAGCCGAAGCCGACCTTATCCTTTTCCTGGTGGACGCGACCCGGGACATCCAAGCCGACGATCTGGACGTGGCCGAATTCCTGCGCCGGGCCGGGAAACCGGTCCTGCTGGTCGTCAACAAAGTGGACGGCCCCAAACAAGAGGCCCTGATCCCGAGCTTTTATCAACTCGGTTTCAGCCCCCTCTATCCCGTGTCCGCAGCCCATGGCCTGGGCGTCGAAACCCTGTTGGAGGCCATCGCCAGCCATCTGCCCCCAGCAGCTGAGGCCGAGGCACTGCCGACGGGGCTGCGGGTGGCGGTCCTGGGCCGGCCCAATGTGGGGAAGTCTTCTTTTATTAATCGGGTTCTGGGCCAGGAACGGCTGTTGGTCAGCGACACCCCCGGCACCACCCGAGATGCGGTGGAGACCCCCCTGCTGTGGGAAGGACGCCCTTATGTCCTCATCGATACCGCGGGCATCCGCCGGCGCAGCCGCGTCCAGGCGGACCTGGAACGGGGTATGGTCTGGCAGGCCCTGCGGGCCTTGGAGCGGGCCGAGGTAGTGCTGTTCCTGGTGGACATTTCTGAAGGACTGACGGAGCAGGATCTGCGGATTTTAGGTCTGGTGGCCCAAGCCGGCAAGGGCTGCCTCATTGGGTTGAACAAGTGGGACTTACTCAAAGGTTCGGAAAAAGAGAAACAACATACGTTAGATTGGCTGCGCACTAACTTGCGCGTGATGCCCTATGCGCCGTTGTTGCCGTTGTCGGTGGCCACCGGCTATCAGGTGGCCAAAGTCTTTCCCCTGATTGAGAAGATTGCCGCACAATGGCAATTCCGAGCCGGGACCGGGGAATTGAATCGCCTCTTTACGGAAATTGTCAACGCCCAGCCGCCCCCGCGCTTTCGCCACCGCAGCGTCAAGTTTTACTACATTACCCAAGCCGGGACCCGGCCGCCCACCTTTATCATCTTCACCAACATCCCGGGGGCGGTGCCGGAATCATACCGGCGCTACCTGAGCAATCAGCTGCGGGAGCGTTTGGACCTGCCGTATGCAGCCATCCGGCTGCATTTTAAGGGCAAAGAACGCCGCCGCGGTCGAACCGGTGGCGGCGCGACCTCACCTTCGGGCCGTCTCTGAAGCTTCGCCTAACAGCGCAGTTACTTAACTACGCGTAATTTGCGTTGGGTGCGGGAGCCGTCCGATTGACGAAAACGGAGTAGGTTCTTCCGGTGTGATTGGGCGTGCAGGAGATTATTTTTGACCCGGATCCCACTAATCAAAAAAAAGGCGATGACGGCTTTTTCCCATTCCGGGGTGGGATGAAAATCTTCCATGATTTCCTTGTAGTGGGTTAATTGACTCGCCAGATCTTTTTCGTCCAGGGATAAAATCTGTGCGGCCAGCTCTTCTACCGTTTTTTGAATCATAGAAGGTACGCCTCCCAGTTAAGTCGAGCCTCGCCATGCATGTGCAATAGTTATAGGCCAACTGCAGGGTGTTTGTCAACAAAAAGGTGCTTGGGGGCCAATATTTATTTTGCAGTAATTATCAATAGTTATCCGGGCTGCGGGAATTTTTAAAAAATGTCCGAATCCGTAAAATTTTCCAGATGTTGGATGACCGTCAGAAGTCCGTTCACTTCATATTCAAGAATCTTCAAGCCCTGCGCGGCCGTAGCCGGCCCGGGATCCCCCCAGACGCCTCCAGGCCAATAGCGCCGTTTCTGCCGGGTCAGGATATATTTGGGAAAAGCCGGCCACTCCGCCGGGGCGGTGCCCTGGACCAGTTCCGGCCGGATGGCCAGGACAATGGCGGTTTCCACTTCGCCGGCATGGGCGTCCCCGGGAGTCTGAATAAGGGTGGGGTCCTGGCGCAGGGCCTCCCGGAGGAGATCCAGGACATTGACTACGGCTACTTTGATGTCGGGAAAGTCTTGCAAGAGCTGTTCCCCAGCCTCAATGAGGGCGGCCACATGGGTGCCGCCGGCATGGCCCGTGAGAAAAATAATGTGGCGGCAGCCCATGCGGTAGAGGGAAGTGGCCACATCCCGGGCCAGCAGTCGGACCGCCGCGGCCGAGATGCTGATGGTGCCGGGATGGTCACTGGTGGAGCGGCAGAGGCCATACGGGAGCGGCGGCGCCACCAGAACCGCCCGGCGCGCCGCGACCCGTTCGGCCACCTCCTGGGCGTGAAGCAGGTCAGTGTTCAAGGGCAGGTGCGGACCGTGCTCCTCCACTGAACCACAAGGGATGAGCACAGTCTGGGTCTGCTGCAACGCCGCTTCCACCTGCGGCATGGTCATGGTTGCCAGCAACATCTGAGGACTCCTCTGCAGGCCGGGGCCGAGGGCCAGGGTTCAGTAGTCAGTCTGACGACAAGTTCAGATCTTGGCCTCCGTTCAGGATGACAAAATATGGGCCCTTTGGCAAGAAGCTCCGATATTTTTCTCTAGGCCTGGCTCCTTCTTTTTTTGGGCTCACGGCTCACGGCTCACGCTTCCCTGCAGACGCGTTGGGATGCCCAAGTGGGACAGCATCGCCGCCGCGCCCCGCGGCACCAACTTCTGGCAGTCGCCTCCCGCCGCCATCACCTGGCGCACCTCAGTGCTGGTCAAGCCCTTGGCCGCCAGGGGCCGACGCCATAACACCTCCACGGTGAGTCCCAAAGACTGGAACATCTGCAGCTTCCGTTCCCCCCACTCATCATAAATGGTCAAGAAAAAAAACCGCCCTGAGGGGCATATAATACTGATAGAGGTCGGGGAAATTGATGGGGAACGGCACCAGCGAAAAGTCCGCGGCCGGCCAGCCGGCCTCCTCCAAGGGCTGTTGCACCACCCGATAGCGCTCGTACAAAGTCAGGGGATTGCGCTCCGGGGCGCTGCGGCCCGGATCGGCCGGGTCAAACCTGATCAGGGTGGGATCGGGATTGGTAATGCCAATCACCAAATGATGGCAGCGGGTCTTGGCCGCCTCCAGATAGCGCAGATGATCAAGATGGAAGATCTGGAAGCGACCGTGGGCCACACCGGTTTCATACATGCCTCGCATCCTCCCAGGATTGGCAGGTTGACGGGTAGAGATTGGGGAGGTTGGCGCTTCTCGGTCTTTTTATGGCTTACCCGAAAAGCAGACCACGGGCAAGAAAAATGCTGAACTTGGTAATATATGCAAACAACACCAGGTTATTGGTTTTTATCTATAAAAAAACAATTATTTATTGAATTTATCAATTTGACAAATTGAAAATCTCTAGTTACAAATAAAATATGCTTTTTAGAGGTAAGTTATTTCATTCCGACCCTTTTACCTGAATCAGTCCTCGTGCGGCTGCCGGGACTGAGTAAGCCGTTTTTTCTGGTTCCTGCTTCGATTCTCACTTTCCAATCATCCCGCCGCAACCGCACGTCATCAGGAGAGTCCACCGCGCCCATCTTGTGGGACGTTGTGAGCCCAGTGGAGTAAGATGCAATCCGAAGACCGTCAGCCGTTAATGGAGCAGGTGCGGGCCGCGGGTTGAGCTGCCAAGATTCCTCCCGGTGAATTGGAGGAAATTCTGGCGGCCCTGCCCCGGCAGCAGCATCCCGATCTGTTGGTGGGCATGGAAACCGCCGACGATGCCGGAGTGTATCGTCTTAGCAGTGAGATAGCCCTCATCCAGACGGTGGATTTTTTCACGCCCATCGTCAATGATCCCTATCTGTTCGGGCAGATCGCCGCGGCCAATGCCCTGAGCGACGTCTATGCCATGGGCGGCCGGCCCTTAACGGCCATGAACATCCTTTGTGTTTCCCTGAAAATGGTCGCCAAGGAGGACCTGGCGGCCATCTTGCGGGGCGGGATCGACAAGATTCATGAAGCGGGCGCCCTGTTGGTGGGCGGACACAGCGTCGAGGACCAGGAATTGAAATATGGCCTGTCCGTTACCGGCATCGTCCATCCGGACCGCATCCTGACCAATGCCGGCGCGCAGGTCGGGGACAGTCTGATTTTGACCAAACCGCTGGGGACGGGGGTTCTGGCCACAGCCAGCAAAGGCCGGTTGGCCTCGCCGGCGGTGGAACAGCAGGCGGCTGATCTCATGCGCACCTTGAACCGGATTCCCGACGATGTTTTGGCCAGCGGCACGATCCATGCGGCCACCGATATTACCGGTTTCGGCTTTTTGGGCCATGCCCTGGAGATGGCCAAGGGCTCCCAAGTCGTGCTGACCGTGTTCGCCTCTCAGGTGCCGGTGCTGGCCGCGGCCCTGGAATTCGCCGCCATGGGCTTGATCCCGGCCGGCAGCTTCGCCAATCGCCGTTTCTGCGAGCACCACCTCCAGGTCTCCTCCGGAGTGAAGCCGCTCCTCCTGGATCTCCTGAGCGATACCCAGACCAACGGCGGTCTCCTCCTGGCCGTAGCCCCGGCTGCCGCTCCCCATATCGTCCGCCGCTTTCAGGAAGAAGGGCTGGCGGCCACCGCCATCGTCGGCGCAGTGACCGCACCGGGGCCGGGGGTCATCCGGGTGGAGCCGTAGGAGAGTGGTCAGTTCTCAGTGACCAGTGGTCAGAAGAATTTTTTCAGCCCACCACTCCTGGCCTGGGTTGAGACCTTTAAACTTTGACCTCATACCTTATGTTAGGGGGGAGTGAGTATGGCCGCAAAGGGGAATTTCTTTGCCACCCGCCTCGGCATGATCGTCGTCGGCGCCGTGGTGGGGATTTTGGCGCCGGTGCTGGAGAAATTGGGCAATCCTGGCAATATGGGCATCTGCGTGGCCTGTTTTGACCGGGATATTGCCGGTGGGGTGGGGTTGCACCGGGCCGCGCTGGTGCAGTACCTCCGGCCGGAAATTATCGGCTTTACCCTGGGGGCCATGGTGGCTGCCTATCTTTTTAAGGAATTCCAACCCCGGGCCGGGTCGGCGCCGGTGGTCCGCTTTTTCCTGGGGGTCTTTGCCATGATCGGTGCCCTGGTCTTTTTGGGCTGCCCCTGGCGGACCCTCTTCCGGCTGGCCGGCGGCGACGGCAACGCCATCTTCGGGCTGCTGGGGTTGGTGGCCGGCGTTTACATCGGCACCCTCTTCTTCAAGGCCGGTTATAATTTAGGGCGCACGCAGGTAACCTACTCATCGGTGGGCTGGCTCCTGCCGCTGACCATGTTGGGCTTTTTGATCCTTATGTTCATCTTTCCGCAGATCCCTGACCAGGGCCAGAGCGGCATCCTCTTTTATAGCGTCAAAGGGCCGGGAGCCCAGCACGCCCCGCTTTTCATCTCCCTGGCCGTGGGGTTGGGCGTGGGTTTCATCTGCCAACGGAGCCGCTTCTGCACCATGGGGGCCTTCCGGGATCTGATTCTTTTCCGCCAGATCCACCTCTTCTCCGGTATTGTGGCCCTGTTGGTGGCCGCCTTTATCACCAACCTGATCCTGGGGCAATTTAAACCGGGTTTTGAGAATCAGCCAGTGGCCCATACCATGGAGCTGTGGAATTTCGCCGGCATGTTGTTAGCGGGTCTGGCTTTTGCCCTGGCCGGCGGCTGCCCCGGCCGGCAGATCTTTCTGGCCGGTGAGGGTGACGGCGATGCGGCGGTTTTCGTCCTGGGCATGATCGTCGGGGCCGGGTTTGCCCATAACTTCCAGTTGGCCAGCTCCCCCAAAGGGGTGGGTGAGTATGGCATTGCGGCCACCATCATCGGTCTCCTCGTCTGCCTGGGCATCGGTTTTACCATGCAGCAGAAGGCTTAAGGTGAAAAGGAGGTTTACCCATGAGTGAAACGGTGGACGCCCGGGGCTTGTCCTGCCCCCAACCGGTGCTCCTGGCGTTGGCAGCCATGAAAAAGTTGGACAAAGGAGAATTGACGGTCCTGGTGGATACCGACACCTCCAAAGAAAACGTCCTGCGGGCTGCGGCCAGCCAAGGCTGGCAGGAGGCCGGGGTTGAGGAAAAGGCAGGTTCCTACCAGATTAGATTGAGTAAAGGGTAGCCATGGGTTGGCGGGAGATCTTTAAGCGCCGCCCGGCCGCGGCCCCGGCAGCCCTGGAGCCCACTGCCATGGGGGCCGGCATCTTGGTCTTTGAGAATACCAGCGAAGTGATCCGGGCCGAGAAGCTCCTGAAGGAAGCCGGCTGGCCAGTCCGGGTTATGGGGCCGCCGCCGGAGATTCAAAAGGGCTGCGATCTGGTCATCGAGTTCCCTCTGATGGAAAAACTGGGGGTCCTGCGGGTGCTGGCCGCCCAGAAGCTGGCACCCCTGGAAGTCGTGCCGGTCAACAGTCCGCTCCTGCAGCCTGTCAGCCTTTTCCAGACCAAAGATTTCGGGGAATATCTCATGGTGCGGGCGGCCAACATGAAGCTCACCGTCCACAAGGCCAGTCGCCGCATCGTCAATGTCTCCGGTGGCGGTTGTCCCGACGTGCCCTACCTGGCCCATGCCCTGGTGGGCCAGACCCTGGAAACCGCCCCGGCCCCCAAAGACCTGGGGCACACCCTCTGCGGTTACGCCCTGCAGTTGGCCTACGAGGAGATGCAACGCCAGTGCTCGCCGTGATCGGCACGGTGCCCGAGGAGTCTTTTCCGTTGGTAGAGGGCGAAACTGCCCTGGAGGGGGAACGGCTGAGTGTGGCCGGCCAGCTCTGCCCCGTCCACCGGGGCACCCCCGCTCTGCTGGCCGCCGCGGTGGTCACCGCCCAGACCTTGGGCCAACCGCCCCCCCAGGGCTGCTTGGCCGGGGATATCGGTCTCGGGGACGGCAGCAGGCGTCTCTACGCCTATTTAGAAAAAGAGCTGCCCTTGCGACAGTATCAGACCCTGTGTTTTCATTACCTCCAGCCCGATGTGGACTGGCACAACCGGGTCATGTTTGCCATCGAGGCCATGGTTCGGCGGCCCCTCCTGATTGCCGATGCCGGTTACATGTATGTGGCCAAGATGAGCGGCCAGGCCGGGGAGTATGATCTCTTTACCCCGGATATCGGCGAACTGGCCTTTTTGGCGGATGAAGAAGCGCCCCACCCTTTTTACACCCGGGGCTTTATCCTCCATGAGGAAAATCTGGCCCCGGACCTGATCCGCCGGGCCTACGAATTTGACAACGCCGCCAAGTATCTGTTGGTCAAGGGGCAAACCGACTACATCGCCTGCCGCCAGGGGATTCTGGCCACGGTCCGTGAGCCCACTGTGGCAGCATTGGAACCCATCGGCGGCACCGGCGACACCGTCACCGGCATCGCCGCCGCCCTCTTGGCGGCCGGGTATGACCTCGCTGCAGCCGCGGTTGCGGCCGCCCGGGCCAACCGTCTGGCCGGACTGCTGGCCAACCCAACCCCGGCGACGCAGGTGGCGGAAATCATCCACTTCATTCCCAGGGCACTAACCGAGGTCCTGGCCAAGCCCTTGCTGCATGATGGATAACAACCATTCTGCTCCGGACAAAGGCCTAACGCCGCAAATGACCCTGCTGGAGATTATGTATCGCTGGCGGGCCAGTGAAAACGTCTTTCGGGCCTACGAAGGCCAGGCCGGGGTCTGCCTGCGCTGCCAGGCCCTCTTTGATACGCTGGAGGATGTGGCCCGGAAATACCGCCTGGATCTCCAAGCCCTGCTGGCCGATCTCCAGACGCTCATCAACGCCCTCCCGCCGGAATCACGTGAGCTCTTATGAATCCACCCAAGTTGGCCTGCTGTAATTTTATCAATCAAGCAAAGCAGTTGCATGAGTTTGCCCGAGACCATGGTTTTGCCGGGGTAGATTGGACCTTTGTTGACCCCGACCTGCCCCTCCATCCAGCCGCGGTCCGGGAGATGCAACAGGTGCTGCAGACCCTGTCTCCCCTGGAAGTTCGCTATCACTGCGCCTTTGCCCAAACCGATCTGGGTGATGATGACCCGGCCAAAGCGGCCTTGGCCTTGAAGATTTTCCAGGCTACCTGCCGCCTCGTGGCGGCTGTAGGCGGCCGCTATCTCACCGTGCACATCGGTTTGGGCCGGGATTCCACCACCGACCTGGGTTGGGAACGCACTGTGGCCCGACTCCGGGACCTGGTGCAGTTTGCCGCCAATGCTCGCCTCCGCCTCTGCCTGGAAAACCTGGCCTGGGGCTGGACCAGCCGCCCTGACCTCTATGAAAAGCTCCTGCGCAAATCCGGAGCTTGGGCCACGTTGGACATCGGCCATGCCGCAGTCTGTCCAGCGGTGGTGAGCTAGCACTTCCGTCTGGCCGATTTCGTCCGTCCACAGCCGGAGCGCTTCTGCAATGCCCATGTTTACCACCTGGAAACCGAGGCCGGGCATCTGCCGCCGCAATCCCTCGAAGACATCCGGGACCGCTTAGACCTGTTGACCGAACTGCCTCTGTGCGACTGGTGGGTCCTGGAACTGCGGGAGGAAACGGGCTTGCATACGGCCCTGCCCATTATCCGGGAATACTTTGTCCAGCGTCAGGAGCAGGTGGCGGGATAGTTAGTACTCAGCGGTCAGAATTATTGTCAGGGCAGCTTCGGCATGACACGCCCAACGCAGGCCAAAGGCCGTCCAGGATGGGTAATAGGCAAAAGTCGAAACTCAAGGAGAGCAGACCTGCCGACCCCGTACGATGACATGTGGGAAAAACTCAGCCTGGATTTGCAGGCTCATGAGGGCCTCCTGGCGGTCTTGGGGAAATTTTACGGGGACATCTATTTAACCCAGGATAAACGGCTGAAAGGTATGGAATACTTGGATTTGGTCCTATCGGAAGTGCACGGCCTCCGGATCTAGGAGCTCCAGGACGCCAAAGCCCAGGGCCGCAAGATCATCGGCACCTTCTGCGTCTTTGTCCCCGAAGAGATCATCCTGGCGGTCAACGGCGTCTGTGGGGCCTGGGCGCCGGGGCTGAAATCGGCAAAGAGGCCGCGGAAAAGATCCTGCCCCGCAATACCTGCGCCCTCATCAAGTCCTTCGTGGTCTTTAAACTGGCTCGGCTCTGCCCCTTCATCGCGTCCTGCGACCTGGTGGTTGGCGAGACCACCTGCGATGGCAAGAAGAAGGACTATGAAATCTTTGCGGGCTATGCCCCGGTCTATGTCATGGAAATTCCGCAGATGAAAAATGCCTGCGACCGGGACCTCTGGAAGGCCGAAACCCTGCGATTCAAAGATAAAATTGAAGAGATTACCGGCAATGCCATCACCGCGGAGAAGTTGGCCGGGGCCACCAAGATCGTCAAAGACCGGCGCCGAGCTTTGCAGCGCCTGATTCAATTGCGGGCTGCAATACCGACCCCCATCTCCGGCCGGGATGTGCTGCTGATTAATCAGGTGAGCTTCTACGATGATCCCATCCGCTTTACCCAGCAGATCAACAAACTCTGCGATGAGTTGGAAGCAAGGGTGCAGGCCCATCAGGGCATTGTGCCAGAGAAAACCCCCCGCCTCATGCTCTCCGGCTGCCCCATGGCGGTGCCCAACTGGAAGTTGCCTTATATCGTCGAATCCTCGGGTGCGGTCATTGTCGGCGAGGAATCCTGCATCGGTACCCGCAACACCCGGGACCTGGTGGAGGAGAAGGCCCAGACCTTGGAGGCAATGCTGGACGCCCTGGCCGACCGCTACATGCGCATTGACTGTGCCTGCTTCACCCCCAACACCGAGCGCTTGGACAATATTACCGCCATGGCCAAAGACCTCAAGGTCAATGGTGTCATCCATTACGGCCTGAGTTTCTGCACGCCCTACGCCACCGAAGCCTTTAAAGTGGAAAAGGCCCTCCAGGCCGCCGGTATCCCCATGCTGGCCATTGAGACCGACTACAGCATGGAGGACGTGGAACAGCTCAAGACCCGGGTGGAGGCCTTTGTGGAGATGATCAGGTAAGACCCAGAAGTAAAAGGCCAAGGGGAGCTCCGGCCATGGGCAGGCGAGTTGGCCGTCCCTTGGCTTTTCCCTCTTCCCTTCTCCCCAACCCTGGTATGGCAGGGCTGTACGAGTCCCATGTATGTCTAAGGCGAAATCAGCGGTGGCCGGTCTGGACATCGGCTCCCGTTCCATTGAACTGGTGGTCTTGGCAAACGGCAAAGTGGTGGACTCCCGGCGGGTGGCCACCACCTTCGATCCGTTGGCCCAATGCCGCCGCCTCCTGGCGGACCTGCCCGACCTGCCCATGGTAGCCACCGGCTATGGCCGCAAGCTCCTGGTGGACGGTCTGCCGGAGCGGCGCATCACAGCTATTACCGAAATCCAGGCCGATGCCCTGGGGACCCATTACCTCTATCCCGAGGCCCGCACCGTTCTCGATATCGGCGGTCAGGATACCAAAGTCATTGCCCTGGGCCCGGCCGGCAAGGTCATCAAGTTCGAAATGAACGACCGCTGCGCCGCCGGCACCGGTAAATTTCTGGAGTTCATGGCCACGGCCCTGCAAGTGCCCCTGCCGGAGTTCGGCGATTTCGCCCTGCAAGCCGACAAGCGCCTGCAGATTAACAGCATGTGTACGGTTTTTGCCGAAAGCGAGGCCACCTCCCTCATGGCCCGGGGCGAAAAAGCCGCCAACATCGCCATGGGCCTCCATCTGGCCATTGTGCAGCGCACCCTGGCCATGCTGCGCCGGGTCAGCGACACCCCGCCCTTTCTCTTTGCCGGCGGCGTCGCCCACAATGCCTGCATGCGGGTCCTGCTGGCCGAAGCCCTGGCACCACCCCTGATTATCCCCGAGGAGCCCGATATGGTCGGGGCCTTGGGCGCCGCTCTATCCGGTCAAAAACAACTGGCAGGTGGGGAAGAACATATACATCGGTAAAATCAATTTGACAGATAGAAAAAAGTCGTTATACAATAGAGATCGTTAAGAACCAAATTTCTTTTCGGATACCATCCATGGCAGTATTTTTCGGCTTTACCTGACGCCGTCAGGACAATCTACCCGGGTTTGGTAGGGACGGGGCCAGGCCGAAGAATACCCTGCAGATGTAGTTCTCTCCTTTAGTTCCCTTCAGTTTGGCTCAGTTCAAGGCTTCCAGGGCAAACCCCGCCGGCAGCGCCGGCCGCAGGTCTGCACCTGCTGATGGCGCTCCAGGTCTCCCGTTTTCTCAGTCCCAGGCTGGCCGGGGCACTTATCCCGTGATCCGGCGCAAGGTACCGAGGTTTTCTATGGTTGGCTCCACGCCGGGCCTGTCTCAGGTCGTGGCCCTCTTTCAACTCCAGACCATTCAACTCATCCCTCAGGACGCAAATCGTCTGGTGCCGGTTGCCACCCTGGATGTGGCCGAGGTGGCGGCTTTGGCGATAACCCTGCGCATGTCTGCGGCGCTGTCCGACCTGCAGGCCGACGGCGCCGCCGGGAATAAACCCAACCTTGTCATTGTCTCACAGGAGGACTGGTATGACCCAACGCTTTGAACCAAAGATTCTCTGTTTCTGCTGCCAGTGGTGTTCCTACGCCGCCGCCGACCTGGCCGGGTCCATGCGCATGCAGTATCCCACCAACGTCCACATCCTCAAGGTGCCCTGCACCGGCCGGGTGGATATCAACCACATCCTCAAGGCCTTCGAGGTGGGGGCGGACGGCGTCTTTCTGTCTGGCTGCCTCTTGGGCGACTGCCATTACCTGGAGGGCAACTATTTTGCCACGACTCGCGTAAAGCGGGCCAAACAGATCCTGCAGAGTATCGGCATCGATCCGGCCCGGGTGGAGATGTTCTACAACTCCTCAGGCATGGGGCCGCAGTTTGCCCAATGCTGCACCGAGTTCACCGAGCGCATCCGGCAGTTGGGACCCCTCCGGAAAAAGGCCCCTCAGCCCCAGGCTGCCGCAGCCGCTTAGGTCCTGCTGTTGCCCTATTCCCTGAAACCGCCAGAGTGTGGAGGCACAACGTATATGACCGAAAAAGTTCTGGAACTGAAACATGCTCCCGGCACATCCTTCCGGGAGCGGGTGATGGCAATGCTGCCGGACGGCGGCAACCTCAACGCCTGTTTGACCTGCGGTACCTGCGCCGCCGGCTGCCCGGCCACCGGCCTGGAAGGCCTGGACCCCCGGAAATTCCTGCGCATGGCCTTCCTGGGCATGGACGCAGAGGTTACCACCACCCCCTGGGTCTGGATGTGCACCATGTGCAAACGCTGCGTCCATGCCTGCCCCATGAATATCAACATTCCAGCCCTGGTCTACGAGGCCCGGGCCTCCTGGCCCCGGGAACAGCGGCCCCGGGGCATCCTCCGGTCCTGCGATGAGGCCCTGCGCAATGCCAGCGGCTCCGCCATGGGCACCAGCGAAGAGGACTTCAAGTTCGTGGTGGAGGACGTCCTGGCCGAAGTCCGGGAGGCCGATCCCCGCTTCGCCGACATGGAAGCCCCCATCGACAAGGTCGGCGCCACGTTCTTCCTCAACCAGAACTCCCGGGAGCCGGTCACCGAACCCGAGGAAATGGTACCCCTGTGGAAGATCCTCCATATCATCGGGGCCGATTGGACCTACGGCAGCATCGGTTGGGGCGGCGAGAACTACTGCATGTTCCTGGCTGACGACGAGTCCTGGAAGAAAGTCACCAGCCAGACGGCTAAGCAGGCCGATGATTTGGGCTGTAAATACTACATCAGCACCGAATGCGGCCACGTCACCTACTCCCTGTGGGAAGGACTGCAGCGGTTTCAGATCCCCCACAAATTTGAGCTGGTCCCCATCGTCCGCCTCTATGCCCAATGGATCCGGGAAGGCAAGCTCAAGGTCAACTCCGACTGGAACAGGGATCTGAAGGTCAAATTCACCTGCCAGGACCCTTGCAATATAGTGCGCAAATCCTACGGCAACATCTGGGCCGAAGATCTGCGCTTTGTCTGCCGGACGTTGGTGGGCGACGAGAATTTTATTGACATGACCCCCAACCGCCTCAACAACTACTGCTGCGGCGGCGGCGGTGGGGCGCTCCAGGCCCCCTATAAAGAGGAACGCCTGGCCTACGGGCGTTTCAAGAACGACCAGATCGTGGCCACGGGCGCTTCCTACTGCATCACTCCCTGCCACAACTGCCACGCCCAGATCCACGAATTGGGCGAACACTACGGCGCCGGCTATCGCACCGTCCACCTCTGGACTCTGATCTGCCTGTCCCTGGGCATCCTGGCGGAAAACGAACGGATTCATCTGGGACCGGACCTGGCGCAGGTAGGTCTGTAAAGGCAGTGAGCAGCGGACGGCAGGGACCGGGAAGGGTGATAGGGCCTTCCAAGTGCTGCAGCTGAAAAGATTTCCGGCCCACACAGATTCCCGGATGAGCGGATCCTTTCCCTCTCCGGGAATCTTTTTCGGGCAGGATGTGGTAAGACATTTCCCTTGCCCTGGGAGACCTTTCCTGCTACCATGATCAGCACTATGATCGTAACTCAGAGGAATCGGGGCGGCAAGGTATGATCCAAAAGGTGGTGCGGCGCCGGCGGCTGAACGCCGCGGCATCCTGCCAGGAAGACCTGGCCTATTGGCTTTCCCGGCCACCGGAAGAAAGGATCGCGGCGGTGGAGTTGCTGCGCCGGCAATACTATGGAAATACAGCCAGACTTCAAAGAGTGGCTCGAGTTGTGCAACGTTCACGGCGTTGAGTATCTCATCGTTGGGGGGTACGCCCTGGCCTGGCATGGTGCCCCGCGTTTCACCGGTGATCTTGATCTCTGGGTTAAACCAGAGCGGGAAAATGCCAGAAGGATTCTGGCGGCGCTCTCAGTCTTCGGCTTCGCCGGCTTGGGCCTGCAGGAGGACGATTTCCTTCAGGAAAATATGGTCGTGCAGCTCGGCTATCCTCCTGTCCGCATCGATCTGATTACCTCGCTCACCGGCATTACTTGGGAAGAGGCCTGGAAAAACCGGGCGGTTGGGAATTATGGCAATGTACCGGTCTCTTTCCTTGGCCGGGATGAGCTGATCGCCAACAAAAGGGCTTTGGGACGGAAGCGGGACCTGGCTGATTTGGAGACCCTGGGAGTTGTCTAAGTTCAGGTTGGGATGGGAAGAGATAATATCCAATCTCGGCCTTGAGCGCAGCTGAGAAAGACAGGTGCGGGTATGCTGACCATTGATATCCCCGGTTACAAAATCCTGAAGTTAAAGCATTTGGTCACGGATTACAACGGCACCATCGCCGTGGACGGCAAACTGGTGCCTGGGGTGGCCCCCCGGCTCACGGCCCTCTCCCGGGACCTGGAGATCCATGCCATCACGGCCGACACCTTCGGCCTGGTGCAGCAGGAAGTGGCCGGGCTCCCCTGCCAAGTTGTAATCATCGGCAAAGAAGACCAGGCCGGGGCAAAACTGCGTTATATCCAAGGGTTGGGGCCGGAGCAGACCGTCTGTCTGGGCAACGGCCGCAACGATCACCTCATGCTCAAGGCGGCTGCTCTGGGCATCGCCGTGTTCCTGGCCGAAGGGGCCGCCGGCGTGACCATCCAGGCCGCCGACGTCATCACCTCATCCATCCTGGACGCCCTGGATCTGCTCCTCCATCCCCTGCGCCTGACCGCCACCCTCAGGTCTTAGCGCCCCGCCTGCCTCCAGGGATTACAACCGAATTCTCTATGAGTCGGAGAAAATCCCTGATTATGGGCTTTTGCCGCAGCCAAAAGCCATCGCTGGGGTTAGGGGAGGGAGCAGGGGGCTGTGTCCCCTGGCCCCCTCCCCTCAAACACTCTGCCAGCAACCCTAAACAGAACTGCCCGGCACCGCAGCGCAGCACCGGGCAGTCTCCTCAAGTTCTTCTGCACGCCATCACAGGGGCGGCAGTTCGTCCCGGGTCTTGGTGACGGCCGCAGCGGATTTTTCCAGCAGGGCCTGTTCGTCGGCGTTCAGAGGCAGTTCAATGATCTTTTCAATGCCCCCCGCCCCTAAAATGACCGGCACGCCAAAGAAGATGTCTTTCAGGCCATATTCGCCGTCCATGTACACCGACACCGGCACGACCCGTTTCTGATCCTTCAGGATGGCCTCGGCCATCTGCACGGCCGCGGCTGACGGCGCATAAAAGGCCGAACCGGTCTTGAGCAGGGCGACAATTTCGCCGCCGCCCTTGCGAGTCCGATCTACCATGGCACTTAATCTGGCCGGATCTTTGACAAACTGGGTGATGGGGATACCCGACACCGTGGTGGCGCTCAGGATGGGCACCATGTCATCGCCGTGGCCGCCCAGCACCATGGACTGGATCTCTTCCACCGCCACGTTCAGTTCCATGGCCAAAAAACAGCGGAAACGGGCGGTATCCAGGATGCCGGCCATGCCCATGACCCGCTCCCGGGGGAAGCCGCTCACCTTTTTCATGACGTAGCACATGGCATCCAGAGGGTTGGCCACGTTGATCAGGATGGCGTTGGGCGATTTGGCCGCCACCGCCTTGGTCACCCCGGCGACGATTTCCGTGTTCTTATTGAGCAGATCCTCACGGCTCATCCCGGGCTTGCGGGCCAGACCCGAAGTGATAATGACCACATCGGAATCGGCCGTTTCCTCGTAGCCGTTGGTCCCGACAATATTCACATTAAAGCCATAAATGGGCCGGGCCTGCATGAGATCCAGGGCCTTTCCCTGGGGCATCCCCTCCACAATATCCACTAGGACGACATCGCCCAGTTCCTTCTCTGCCGCCCAATGGGCCGCCGTCGCCCCCACATTGCCGGCGCCGACCACCGTAATCTTTTTCCGTGCCATACCAGACTCCTCCATCTCTGTAATAAGAAAAACTCTTGCGAGCTAAATATCAAGATCGCTTTAGCTTAAAGGTTTTCCCAGGGCCGTGCAAGGGCAAATTCTCTGAAAGGTCTGTCACAAATCGAGTGACAAAAGAGATGGCGAGAAAATGCCGTTGTCAATGTCTAGGTCATATTTTTTAGTTTTTAGTTCTTGGTTCTTGGCTTAAAGGGGTTGGTGGTCAGTTTTAGTGGGGCGGGCCTCCGTGCCCGACTGAGCTGGCCCTCTTGGGGCGAGACGAATTTTCATGGTTTGCAGGTTGCTGCCAACTGATTAAATCCGAAAGAATATTAGACAGAAAACAATTTCCTTTAATGTCCTCTCCCTTTGGGCTTATCATTACCCATAAGTGGGAGATAAGCCAGGGGCATTGCCCAACGGCTTGGAGAGAGCAAATTTGCTGTGCTCCTTCCCTCCCAGAGAAGAGGAAAAAACTAGCGCCGATCTCCAGATCGGCGTCTAAAAAGAAGAAAAGTAGTAGCGCCGATCTCCAGATCGGCGTCTAGAAAGAGGAAGACTAGTAGCGCCGATCTCCAGATCGGCAATGCCCTGGCGTCCACCTCCTGGTCGGCGTCCGCAAGCTGGCACCATTTTGGACCAAGCAGAACACCCACCTTGCCGCTGCACCGAGGGAACGGGAGGGAATAATCGGCGATTATATTTTTTCCTAGAACCTAGCATTTTTATCTTGGCCTACCCCCTCGGGCTATGAATTGATTTACTAGAAAAAGCTAACCTGCACGGACGTGGGGTGGAACGCCAAGGGTCTTCAGGATGGGAACCAAGACCGCCGAGTTGCCTGGTATGGGTAGTGCGGCTTTTATGTTATATTAATTTTCCAACATTTGGCGGCCCCGTAAAAACCCAATTTACCGACTCAACAACTTAGGCCGGGGTTAAGCAGCCAGAGCCTAGCCACGGGAGCCCAAAAGCCTAGCTGGGCACCACAAAGGCATCACCAGAGGAGCAAAATAACCGGTTGAAGGTGAGCCCGGCGTCGGAGCCAGGGCCTCTTTGGCCTTTTCCAGGGCATACTGGATAAATCTTTTGCTATTTATGGCCATGGCTTTACAAAAGACCGACATGCTAACGGGTTTCTTCCCGCGCCTCAGGAGCGCTTCAACCCGGCCAGGCGATTTGCTGCGGAGATGGTGGCCTCGATACC
>DYEV01000025.1 GCA_020725545.1 Desulfobacca sp.
CCCAGTTCATCGCGCCGACATTCCTGTCGGCGTTAGCACAGTTCATCGCGCCGACATTCCTGTCGGCGTTAGCCTGCTTTGCACGGTTCGCGACCGATTTATCGCAACTTTCTCTTGCCGATCAAAGCCTGCCGGCCGTCGATTGTTGGATATCCGCCAGAATCCAGGCGGCCGCGTCATTGAGATCCGTGGCGATATAGGCCGGCGTGGCCAGCCGCGGCCCTTGATAATTCTCCACTTCCCCCCGCCCGTAGCCGGTCAACACTAGGATGCCCTGGGCGCCGACGTTGGCTGCCAGCTGCACGTCATTAAAGCGATCGCCCACCACGTACGACCGGGTCAGATCAATATCGAGCTCCCGGGCCGCCTGGTGGAGCAGTCCCGGCTTGGGTTTGCGGCAGGCACAGGCCTCATCCGGACCGTGCTGGCAGACATAGATACCATCCAGGCGGGCGCCTTGGGCCGCGAGAAGGCGCTCCATCAGGTCGTGGACCTGGGCGATGAGGCTGGCCGGGAAATACTGCCGGGCAACCCCTGATTGGTTGGTGGCCACTACCACCAAAAGTCCGGCCTGATTCAGGCGGGCGACGGCCGGGGCGCTGGCCGGCAACAGGTGGAAGCGGCTCAAGTGATTGATGTAGCCCATCTCCTCGTTGATGGTGCCGTCTCGATCTAAAAAGACTGCCCGTTTCATACATCCCTCGTCAGCCAATATTCGGCCTGCGCCATGACTTCGGCCACAGTGATCAGGTCCAGACAGCGGTAATGGCCTTCTGGACAAGTCCGTTTTAGGCACGGATTGCAGGGGAGGGGCTGCCAGAGGACCGACGCAAAGGGAGTGAAGGGACCGGTGGCCAAGGGGTCGGTGGAGCCGAAGATGGCCACGAGCGGCGTCCACAGGGCCGCGGCGGCATGCATCAGCCCAGAATCATTGGTGATCAGCAGATCAAGATGCTGGAGCACGGCAAAGGCGGTGCGCAGATCCGTCTGACCCACCAGGTTGATGGGGGGCGTGGTCATGGTGCTCACAATGGTTTGGGCGACCTGCCGGTCACCGGCTGCCCCTAAGAGGACAATGTCGGCCGCGTATTTTTCCTGCAGGGCGGTGGCCACCGCGGCAAAGCGGTCGGGGAACCATTGTTTGGCCGGGCCATAAGCGGCTCCCGGACTCAAGCCGATGAGCTTTGCCGCCGGCCGCCAACCGGCCGCGGTCAACAATGCGGCCGCGGCCTCCCGTTCCGCCTGGGTCGTGCTCAGCTCCGGCAGGCCGTCAGCCGCCACCCAACCGAAGGCTGTGAGGATGCCCACATGCCGATAGACCTGATGCAATCCCGCCATCTTTTCCGGCCCCTGGACGGACTGCGTCAACAACCAGGACCGGCCGTCGGTATTGTAGCCCACCCGGTGCGGGATGCCGGCAAGGCGGGCGATCAGAGCCGACTCCAGGGAATTGGGGAGGACAACGGCCAGATCAAAGGAGCGCCGCCGTAGTTGCACGATATATTGCCACCAGACTTTTAGGTCGGTTTGCGGCGGTTTGGGCAGATAAGGAATGATCTCGGCCACCCCTGGCTGGTGGGCAAAGACCGGCGCCACCCGGTCCACGGCCAGGACGCTGATGCGAGCTCCTGGAAAAAAGCGGGGCAATTGCCCGAGGGTGGGGAGCGTCAGAATGGCGTCGCCCAGCCAATTGACGGCGCGCACCAGGATAGACTTGATCTGATGGGGGAAAAAGCGGCGCCGCCGCGCCACCGTCAACGTTTCCAACACAGCCTGCACGGCCTGGGGCAAGGGGGAGTGGTGGTTGCCGATGGTTATGGGCCTCGAAACCGGCAGTCTTTTCATAAGTAACTCATTTTCCTTGACAAGGCAGGGGCAGCAGCTGGTCCGGCCAGTCGTCCAGCAAGTCCACCATGAGGGGGACGACGTACAGCGGCAAGGCCGCTAACCACTCCCCGGCCAGGCGCACCCAATCTTTTTCAGTAGTCAGCAAGCCCTCGACGCCTCGGCGCGTCGCCGCGGCCGTCAGGTTGGCCACTTCCTGGCGAGCGAAGGCATGGTGGTCCGGGAAAACAAAAAAATGCTGGATGTTTAAGCCGGCCTCTCGCAAACTGGCAGCAAACCTCTCCGGTCGGGCCAGACCGGCCAGCGCCGCCAACTTTTTCTGGGCCAATGCCGCCAGGCTCAGCCGCCGCCCGCCGGGATAGGCCACCGGTTGGCCCAGACGAAAGGCGGCGCGCAGCACCACAGCCGCAGGGAAGGCCTTTTGCAAATCGATCCAGGTCTGGTGATGGCGGCTGCCATCGTAGCGGCTCAAAACCAGGATGAGCGGCCTTTGCAGGGTCCGCACCGGCTCCCGCAGCGGGCCTCGAGGCAGCAAACAGCCGTTCCCAAAGGGTTGGGCCGCATCGAGAAGGACCACATCCAGATCCCGGTGTAGTTGGAAGTGTTGGAAGCCGTCGTCCAGGATGAAGAGGTCGGGCTGGAAGGCCTCCCAGGCCCGCAGTCCCGCCTGATAGCGGTCGGCGCCGGTAACCACAGGGACACCGGGCAGTTTTTGAGCCAAGAGATAGGCCTCATCCCCGGCCTGCGGCGGCCGCAAGAGCAGGCGCTGGCCGTCGCTGATCACCTGAATCCCTGTGGCCCGCCCGCCATAGCCACGGCTGACAATAACTACCCGACAGCCGGCTGCCTGATAGCGTCTGGCCAAGAAGGCAGTGAACGGCGTCTTGCCCGTGCCGCCCACCACCAAGTTGCCGACACTCAACACCGGCGCCGGCAGGCGTTTGCGGGACAGCCAACCTTTATCATAGAAGCGTCGACGGCTGCCGCTGCCCACGCCATAGAGGCAGGCCAAGAGGGCGGCGGCGCCCCGTAAGGCCAATCCCGGCGGCGGCGCCTCTGCTTCCCCCTGCAGAGACTGGAAGGCGGTCTGCCACCAACTCATCATGAAACGGCAACCGGCTGTGGGCCTACAGCAGAGCTTGACTCGACGCCACCCTCCTCCTCCTCCGGTCGGAACTGGAGGTAATAGAGGCGGGCATAAACGCCGTTGCGGGCCAGAAGTTCTTCATGCCGCCCTTCTTCCGCGATCCGGCCGTCCTCGAGGACAACGATGCGGTCGGCATGGCGGATAGTGGAGAGGCGATGGGCGATAATGAGCGTCGTGCGCCCCGCGATCAAATTATCCAAGGCTTTTTGCACTTCCTGTTCCGCTTCCGAATCCAACGCCGAGGTGGCTTCATCCAAAATAAGGATGGGCGGGTCTTTTAACAAGGCCCTAGCGATGGCCAGGCGCTGGCATTCGCCGCCGGAAAGCATCACCCCCTGCTCGCCGATGACCGTATCCAACCCCTTCGGCAAGTTCTGAACAAAATCCCAGGCAAAGGCCGCTTGGGCCGCCTGGATGATCTCGGCCTCGCTGGCCTCCGGCCGTCCATAGGCAATATTGGCCCGCACCGTATCATTGAAGAGGAAGGTCTGCTGCGTCACCACACCGATCTGGCCACGCAGGGAATTAAGGGTCACCTCCCGGATATCATGGTCATCAATGGTAATGGCTCCCTGGGTGACTTCATAAAACCGGGGCAAGAGATTCACCAAGGTGGTCTTGCCGGCGCCGCTGGGTCCTACCAGAGCCACGACTTCCCCTTTTTTCACGGTCAGATTGATATCCTGCAGGACAAGCCGACCCTCGTAGGCAAAGGCAACGTCGCGGAACTTTATCTCCCGACTGATGCTCGGCAGCTCCCGGGCCCGTTGCTGGTCCTCGATCTCCAACGGCAAGTCCAGAATTTCATAGACCCGCTGGGCCGCCGCCATCCCCTCCTGAATGGAATTATTGATATTACTCAGACTTTTAATGGGTTGATACAACATCAGCAAAGCGGCCAGAAAAGAGAAAAATGTCCCTGGGGTGGAGGTGCCTTGAATGACCTGATAGCCGCCGTAAAACATGATGGCCGCGATGCCAAAACCGCCCAGCAGTTCCATGACCGGCGGCGACAGGGCCCGGGTGGAGACATTCTTCATCCGCAGCCGGAAAAATTCCATGTTCTCCCGTTGGAACCGCTGGATTTCATAGTCCTCCCGGCAGAAGGCCTTGACGATCTTGTTGCCCACCAAAGTCTCCTGCAAATGACTGTTCAGGCGGCTCATGGACACCTGGCTGTGGGTAGAGATGCGCCGCAGACGCTTGCCGAACTTGATGATGGGCCAGACTGCCACCGGAAACACCACCATGGCAATGAGGGCCAGCCGCCACTCCCGGTAAAAAATGACCCCCACCAGACCGATGATGGTGAAAATGTCCTTAAGAAGATTGGTAATCACCGTGGAGACCGAGCTCTGCAGGATGTTGACATCATAAGTCACCCGGGAGATGAGCAGGCCCGTAGAAGTGCGATCATGGAATATCTGGGGCAAGGCCATGTACCGCCGATAGAGGGCATCCCGAAGTTGGGTGATGATCATGCCCCCCACATAATTCATCATAAATTCATGAGTATAAAAAAAGAGACCTTTGAGAGCGTACAAAATAATGACCAGCGGGGGCAGGAGATAAAGCATATCCTGACGTTTGCCGAAAAAGATATCATCCAGGGCCGGTTTGATGAGAAAGGCAATGAGGGCCGTGATGCCGGATACCCCCAGCATGGCCAGCATGGCGACGATAATGCGCCGCCAATAGGGCTGAATGAGCCGCCAGAGGCGCAGGTATAATTCCCGATTGGGGCTTAGAGGCACAGAGGTCACGGTTTTCCCATGAGATTCATCATAACGTTATTTAATATCCTATTAGAGACCAATAATTCAAGGAAAATAATGGCCCGGCCGCGGTCAGGAAATGGCCTTCAGAGCCACCGGCACGGCGGCAAGAACATTAGACGCAGTTTAGCCGCCGATTGGCGCCAAACATCGCCATCCTTCCCGGCCGAATTTAAGTTAACTGCAAGTCCTGCCGAATTTTAAGTAACATTGCTGCTACATTCCTGTTGGGATCATTATGAATACTCATGAGCAATATCTCGTTTTCGGGCTCAACGGCAACCGTTTCGCCCTATCCCTGGGCCAGGTGCAGCGGGTAGTATGGGCTGTGGAAGTTACGCCAGTGCCGGACCCGCCGGCGGGCATGCGCGGCGTCATCAATGTGGCCGGTCAGATTGTGCCGGTGCTCGATTTGCGGCCATTATTGCATTTCCCCGTCGACGAGATCAAGCCCTCCGATTATCTGATCCTGGTCAAGCACACCACCGGCAGATTAGCCCTCTTAGTCAACGAAGTCCTCTGGATTATCAGCCGGGGGCAAGAGGATATTATTCCAGCCCATCATATTTTCCCTGGGCTGGCCCACATCCGGGGCGCCGTAAAAATTGACCAGGAGATCATCCTGATCCATGATCTGGAAAATCAGGAAATACCGGCTTTGCCTCAGACCAGACAGGTTTCCCAGGCATGACTATTGAGCAAGTATCTCCCGATCTACTCATGCCCCTGAGCGCCTTCCTGGAAGAGCATCTGGGATTATCTTTCCCTCCCAGCCGCTGGCGGGATTTGGCCAAAGGTCTGCAGGCTGCGGCCCAGGAGCTGGGTCGCCGGGACGTGGCCTCGCTGGCCGAGCAGCTGCTGCAGACACCCGCAAGCCCTGATGTCCTGGCCGTCTTGGCCAGCCAACTTACCATCGGCGAGACCTATTTCTTCCGGGAAAAAGGGATGTTTGCCTTCTTGGCGAACAAGATCCTGCCGCCGCTTCTGGCGGCCCGTCGCTTTGGCGAACGACGCCTGCGGTTATGGAGTGCCGGCTGCGCCAGCGGTGAGGAGGCCTATTCTCTGGCAATCGTCTTGCATCAGACCATCCCCGATTGGCAAAACTGGCAGATCGTGTTGTTGGCCACCGATGTCAACCCCCGGGCCTTGGCAAAAGCGCGGGAGGGAATTTACTCGCGCTGGTCCTTTCGGGGAGTACCGGCCAGTCTGCTGGCGACCTATTTCGAGTCCTTGCCTGGGGACCGTTGGGAAATCAAACCTTGGATTAAAAAGCTGGTCACCTTTGCCCCCCTGAATCTGGCTAAGGACCCATTTCCCTGCCCCAGCACCAACACGTGTGATGTGGATATCATTTTCTGCCGCAATGTCTTGATGTATCTCTCGTCAGAGGCAACGTCCCGTATTGTTGAGAAGTTCGCTGCGGCTCTCCGGGAGGGCGGCTGGCTGCTGGTCAGCCCGGCGGAGTGCAGTCTGATCCAGGAGGACTGCTTCCAGCCCTGTCACCAGCCCAACGCCATACCTTTTCAAAAAGTTTCTGCGCCAACCACCCCACGGTGGTTGGCCGACCGGCCGACTCCCAGGCCGGCCGCCCCAGGCGTATCACCGCACGCCCACCCACCTGGCTGGCCGGACTCCACCTGGTCGGCGCCGCCCACCGCCCCCTGGACCGCTCAAGGGCGCGAAAGCCAGGGGCTGCCCACAAGGGAACCGGACCGAGCCAAAGTAGCTAACCCTGGAGCGCCGCCGCCCTTAGCGACATCAGCCGTGGCCACGGGCGACGATATCGACGTCGAGTTGGCCAGAAAACGCCGACTGGCCGAAGTCTCCGGAGATGCCGGTGCCATGGCGGCGTTAGCCAGGCTCTATGCCAACCTGGGCCGTTTGGAGGAGGCCAATCTCTGGGGAGAGCGGGCCATCTGCCAGGATTGCCTGAACCCCCACCATTATTATCTCCGGGCTGCCATCCTTTTGGAACAGAACCAGCCCGATGAGGCCAGCCGCCTGCTCAAGCAGGCCCTCTACTTACAGAACGACTTTGTGCTGGCCCATTTTTCGCTGGGCCGCTTGGCCCTGGAGCAGCAGCGACGGCCGGAGGCGCTCCGCCATTTTAATAATGTTCTGTTTATCTTAAATAATTTCGCCGATGAGGAGCCGGTGCCGGCCGCCGACGGATTGACCATGGGAGCTTTGCGGCAGGCGGTCCTGACCATCAAAAGCCGCCTGGCTGCAGAGGGAAAGACAGGAGCGTAACGGCAGCAATGGCTCAGTCGATGCCAGTGCAGATGGGAGCTTGTTTGAGCAGGGTACACCATGTCTGAGAGATCAGCTTTGCGAACGGCGGTTCCGGAGATGATCCGGCCGCAAGGAAATCTGGCCACGAGTCCTGGGGCGTCATCACCTTCAGCACCATACAGTTTTGCCGAGAACTTGGCCCCGGATCGTGACCACATTGATATCCGGGGCATCTTGCGGGAGCGGGCCCGCCTTTTGGCTCAGGAGCCTCCCCCCGCGCCTACGGGCGAAGTCCTGGTGGTGGTGGAATTTACCTTGGGGGCGGAACACTATGGGGTTAAATCCAGGCTGGTCAGGGAGGTTTACCCCCTCAAAGACTTTACGCCGCTGCCGGGAACGCCCCCGTTTATCCTGGGATTAATGAACGTTCGGGGTCAGATCCTTTCCATCACCGATCTGAACACCTTGTTCGGGCTGCCGGACAGCGGTCTTAGGAATGCCAACCAGGTCATCATCTTACAGAATCCCGTCCGGGAATTCGCCATCCTGGTGGATACTATCGTCGGGATGCGCACCATCCCCATGGCAGAACTCCAGCAAGACTTGCCAACCTTAACGGGGCTGGCCGGTGAATTCGTCAAGGGCATAACGCCGGATCGGTTGGCGGTCTTGCACGGCGACAAACTTCTAACTGATAACCGCCTGGTGGTAAACGGCGACTTGGCTTGAGGAGGACGGCAGTGGGTCTGAAAGTGGGGATCAAGATTGGCGGCGGCTATTTCCTGGCCGGTCTCATATTAGTCATTATTGGCGGCATTTCCTACGCTACCATTAACAACCTGATTACTTGCATGAATGAGGTGAATAACTCCCACGAGATGCTTTCGGAGTTGCATGATGTCCATGCCACCTTTTTTGAAATGAATCTGAGCGGCCGCCAGTTTCTTCTCACCGGAGATGAAGGCTCCTTGGATATCGTCAAGAGATCCCGGACCGAATTGGGACGAAAACTGGCACAGGTCCGGAAGATGTCCACCAACCCGGTTATACACGACAAACTCACCGCTTTAACTACGATCATCACAAATGCTGGCAAAGACCTGGATACGGCCATCGACCTCCGCCGTCAGAAAGGGATGGACGCCGCCGTCCAGGCAATACGCCTGTCCCGGACCCACAATGTGTTGGACGAAAATACCAAGCTGCATGACGACATGGAAGCCGAAGAAATGAAATATCTCCAGGAAAAAGAAAAAGAGGCGAACAGCCGGGCTGCCACGGCCGTCAACACGATTATTTGGGGCATTCCCGCCACCATCATCCTGTTGGCAGTGGTGGGCTTCCTGATCACCCGGCATATCGCCCGACCTCTAAGGGAAATGTCCCAGGCGGCGGATCGCCTGGCCGCCGGGGATGTCTCCTTGGACTTCAGTGCCTATCAACGGCGGGATGAAGTGGGGCAGTTGGCCCATAATTTCGACCGCATGATCCATTACCAGAAAGAGATGGCCGAAATCGCCCATAACATATCCCAGGGAAACCTTGCGGTCACGTTCCGGCCCCGGTCCGATAAGGACTTGTTGGGTCAGTCCATGGCAACCATGATTGCCAACACCCGCCAGCACCTGGAAGGGATCACCGCCGGCATCGGCGCCTTGACCGCGGCGGCCAGCGAAATCATGGCCACGGCCACGCAGATTGCTTCCGGGGCCACCCAGACAGCTTCGGCGGTAAGCGAGACCACTGCCACCATCGAACAATTGCGCCAGACCATTCATCTTTCCAGCCAGAAGGCCCGGGAAGTCTCGGAATATGCCAACCAGACGGCCAATGTGTCAATGGATGGCAAAAAAGCGGTGGAGACCACCATCAATGGCATGAATCGCATCAGACAGCAGATGGATTCCATCGCCGAAAGCATCGTCAAATTGAGCGAGCAGAATCAGGCCATCGGCGCCATTATCACGGCCGTCAATGACATGGCCGACCAATCCAATCTCCTGGCGGTGAATGCCTCCATTGAAGCGGCCAAGGCCGGTGAACAGGGCAAAGGCTTTGCCGTCGTCGCCCAAGAAGTCCGCAATCTGGCGGAACAGTCCAAACAGGCCACCGCCCAAGTGCGCCTCATCCTCAATGATATCCAAAAAGCCATTACCACCGCGGTCATGGCCACGGAACAGGGCGGCAAAGTGGTGGAAGTGGGAGTGAATCAATCCACCGAGGCTGGCAATTCCATCGGTCAGTTGGCTGAGGCGGTATCATCTTCGGCCCAGGCCTCCCTGCAGATTGTTGCGGCCACCAACGAACAACTAATCGGCATGGACCAGGTCGCCCAGGCCATGGAGAGCATCAAGCAGGCCAGTGATCAGAACGTCATGGGCATCCGGCAGGTGGAAACGGCCATCCATGAACTCACTGGTTTGGGACAAAATCTACAAGAGATGGTCCAACATTATCGGATTTAAAGCCTTTGGCAGGATCCGACAGCCAAGGAGGTTCGACTCCCATGCAACTGACGGTAGGGAAAAAAATCGGCCTGGCCTTTGCCCTGGCCGTGCTCCTCTTATGCCTCGGCGGCACCATGACCTATCTGGCCAACGGCAAACAGTTGGCGGCCATGGAACGGGTGCAGCAGACCTATGATTTATTTTCGCACTTGCATGACATCCATGCCGATATTGCTGAGTTGGTCAGCGTCGGTCGGGCCTACCTGCTTACCGGCGCCGACGCCTATCTGCAGCTCTTTCAGAAAATCGAACTGCGGCTGGCGGACAAAATCAAGGCGGTCCGGCAGCAACACAGCCAGCGTCATGTCCTCGAGAACCTCACCGCTCTCGAGGCCAGGCTGACCGACGTCAGCCAGGAAATGCAGCGATTTTTTCAGATGAGAGCTCGTGAGGGGCTGGAAGCTCTCAGCCTGGCGGTCCAAAAGGGGGCATCGCAAAGGCTTCTCGGCGAGATCGAACGTCTGCACAACGAGCTGGAAGAAGGCGAGCTGCAAAAACTGCAGCAGTTGGAACAGGAGGCCCATCGGCAGGTCCACCTGACTAACGGCTTAATTCTTGTCGGCGTCCCGGGGCTGGCCATCCTGTTAAGCCTCATGGCCTGGTTCATCACCCGGAATATTGTTAAACCCATCCAGGCCATGGCCAGGACTTCCGCCGCGATGGCCAGCGGGGACCTCAGATTCTCCTTTCAAGTCCATGACCGCACCGATGAGATCGGTGTTTTGGAAGAGACCTTTGCCAAACTCATCGACTATCAGCGGGAGATGGCCGAGGTGGCCGAGCAGCTCTCCGTGGGGGATGTGGGGAACGATGTCCGCCCGCGTTCCGACCAGGACCTGTTGGGTCAGGCCTTTGATCGGGCCATTCGGTATCAGCGGGAAATGGCCGAATTGGCCCATCAGATATCCCAGGGGAATCTCACCGTTGCCGTAAACCCGCGCTCCGAAAAAGATATCCTGGGCCGCTCCATGAAAAACATGGTGACCAATATGCGGCAACATCTCAGAGAGGTCAACGATGGGGTCAGCGCCCTGGCCACCGCAGTGAGCGAGATCACCGCCACGGCCTCCCAGATCGCCGCCGGTGCCACCCAGACGGCCACAGCCGTAACCCAGACGACAGCCACCATTGAAGAGCTGCGGCAGACCATCCATCTCACCAGTCAAAAGGCCCGAGAGGTTTCGGAAAATTCGCAAACCACCGCGCAAGTCTCCCTGGATGGCAAAAAAGCCGTGGAGGCCACCATCGACGGGATGAACCGCATCCGCCGGCAGATGGATTCCATCGCCGAGAGCATCGTCAAACTGAGCGAACAGAGCCAGGCCATCGGCCATATCATCGCGGCGGTGAACGACATGGCGGACCAGTCCAATCTCTTGGCCGTCAATGCCTCCATTGAAGCGGCCAAGGCCGGGGAGCAGGGCAAAGGCTTTGCCGTGGTAGCCCAGGAAGTCAGAAATCTGGCCGAGCAGTCCAAACAGGCCACCGCCCAGGTCCGGTCCATCCTCAACGATATCCAAAAGGCCATCAGCTCGGCGGTCATGGCCACCGAACAGGGCGGCAAGGTGGTGGAGTTGGGCGTCCAGCAGTCCTCGGAAGCCGGAGGTTCTATCCAGTCCCTGGCGGCCTCCGTTACCAATTCGGCCCAGGCCTCGGTGCAGATCGTGGCCGCCACCAACGAACAATTGGTGGGCATGGATCAGGTGGCCCAGGCCATGGAAAGCATCAAACAGGCCAGCGATCAGAATGTCCTGGGCGTGCGTCAGGTTGAAACCGCCATCCTCAATCTCAATTCTCTGGGCCATAACCTGAAAGAGATGGTGGGGCATTACCAGGTGAGATGAGCAGGGGAAAGGTTTCCATAAGAGATCAGGCATTTTGTTGTTTCCCCGATCTGTTGGCCAACCCCAGGTTTTGTTCTTTAAACCGACAATTGGGTTCATCACCGTGGACTGACCATGACCAGCAAAGATGACGAATTTTATCAGCGATTGCTGACGACCTTTAAGGGCGAGGCTGCCGAACACCTGCAGGCGATTGCTGATGGTGTGCTGACCCTGGAAAAAGGCACCTCCACCTCGGAGCGGGCCAGCCTCATTGAGACCATCTATCGGGAGGCCCACAGCCTCAAAGGCGCGGCCCGGGCCGTCAATCTCAGGGAGATTGAAGCCCTCTGCCAACCTTTGGAGAGCCTGCTGGCTTCCTGGAAAAATGAGAGCAGCCAGCCAGTCCCGGAACACTTTGATCTCATTCATCAGACCGTGACTGTCCTGGAAGATCTGGTGGCCCGATCCGGAATCGGCGTCACGGCGGCCCAAGGGGCCCAGGCCAGAGACCTGGCCAAGCTGTTAACCAGGGCTCTGGCCGGCAGACGAACAGTGGCTCCCGCTTCTGGACCTGGAAAAGCTGCGCCACCGGCCCCCCCCATAGAGCTACAGACGGCTCCGAACCCGGAACCTGCGCCTGCCGCCCGTCCGGAGACCGCTGGCGACTCGCCGGCAGGCCCAACCGCGCCGACCGCAGCCACGGTGCAACCGCCCCGCCCTCCCCACCAGGAAAAACCCTTGGCAACCGAGACCGTCCGGGTGGCCACGGCCAAATTGGATGCCCTGCTGCTCCAGGCGGAAGAATTTATCGCCGCCAAGTTAATTGCCGGACAGCGGGCCGCGGATCTGCGGGAGGCAGTCGCCGAGTTTGCCCTCTGGCAGAAATATTGGGCTAAGGTGCAACCTTTGCTCCGCGACCTGAAGCGGCTGACCAGCGGTGATGGCAGACATCGCCAGGCTGAGCAGTTTTGCCGCACTGCCACCCAGATAGGGGAATTTTTGGATTGGAACGCCGAGCTGGTCAAAAATCTCGAACATAAACTCACCCCCATTCTGCGGGCTGCGGAACAGGATACCCGGGTGATTGGCGGTCTGGTGGATAATCTGTTGTTCGACGTCAAAAAGGTTTTGATGCTGCCCTTCGCCATGCTGCTGGAAACATTTCCCAAATTTGTCCGGGATCTGGCCAGGGAACAAGGCAAGGAGGTGGATTTTACCATCCAAGGGCGGGAAGTGGAGATTGATCGTCGCATCCTCCAGGAGATTAAAGATCCGTTGCTGCACCTGGTACGCAATAGTATCGACCACGGTTTGGAAACCCCGGAGGAGCGGGCGCGCCGCCACAAACCGGTGCAGGGCCGCTTGAATATTGCCATTGCCCAAAAGGACAGCGGCAAAGTGGAAATCTGTGTGGCCGATGACGGCGTCGGCATTGACCCAGAGAAGGTCAAGGCTGCGGCAGTCAAGCAAGGGTTCCTCTCGGCCGCCGAAGCCGAGGGCTTAACCGCTGACGAGGCCCGGCAATTGATCTTCCGTTCCGGCATCTCTACCGCCCCCATAATCACGACCATCTCGGGACGCGGTCTTGGTCTGGCCATCGTCCAAGAAAAGGTGGAAAAAATGGGGGGCAGCCTGCAGGTAGAGGCCGTACCAACGGGGGGCACTATTTTCCGCCTGGTCCTGCCTTTGACCCTGGCCACCTTCCGGGGCACCCTGATCCAGGTGGGACAGAGACTCTTTGTCATCCCCACGACCCATTTGGAACGAGTGGCGCGAGTTAAGGGAGAAGACGTCAAAACGGTGGAGAATCGGGAAACCATCCTTTTGAACGGCCACCCCATCGCCTTGGTGTCGCTGGCCGCGACGTTGGGAGTGCCGTCCCAGGGGCAAGGCAGCAGCCAGAATGGTTTTCTGACAGTCTTGGTGCTCAATGTCAATGGCCAGCGTTTGGCTTTTAGTGTGAATGCCGTCTTGAATGAGCAAGAGGTCCTGGTGAAAAATTTAGGCCCCCAACTCCTGCGGGTGCCCAACATCGCCGGGGCAACGGTCCTGGGCTCCGGAGCCGTCGTGCCGATCTTGAATGTTACCGACCTGGTCGCCTCGGCCATCAAAAAGACGGCCCCCCAGCATGTCGTTGGCCAAGGGAAAAAAGAAGCGGAACAACAGGTTAGCTCTATTCTGGTGGCGGAAGACTCCATTACCGCCCGGACGCTGCTGAAAAATATTCTGGAATTGGCCGGCTACCGGGTACAGACCGCCATAGACGGCGTTGAAGGCTTCACGGCTTTGCAACGGGAGCATTTTGACCTGGTGGTTTCGGATGTGGAAATGCCCCGGATGAATGGCTTTGAATTGACCAGCCGAATTCGGGCCGACAAACGCTTGGCAGAGCTCCCGGTGATCTTGGTGACCGCCCTGGAATCTCCGGAGGATCGCAAACGGGGCATTGAGGTGGGCGCCAATGCCTATCTGGTCAAGAGCAGTTTTGACCAGGGCAACCTTTTGGATCTGATCAAACAATTTATCTAACCGGAGCCTTGCCCGTGATTCAAGTGCTTATTGCCGACGATTCTACCGTGGCCAGAGATTTTTTGGCCCATCTCATTAATGGGCAACCGGATATGCAGGTCATCGGCACGGTCAAAAACGGTGCCGAAGCCGTGGCCTCGGTAAAATCGCTGCGTCCAGACATCGTGGTGATGGACAGCAATATGCCCATCCTGGATGGTTTTCGGGCCACCCGGCAGATAATGGAGGAGGTACCCACACCCATTGTTATCGTCACTGCCAGCCTCAGTCCTGAAGAAGTGACCACCACCTTCAGAGCTGTGGAAGCTGGGGCCTTGGCGGTTTTGGCCAAACCTGTGGGTCTGGGCCACCCCCGCTTCGGCCAGCTGACTGACACCTTTGTTCAAACTATCCGTCTCATGGCCGAAGTCAAGGTAATACGGCGCCGGGGGGCAGGAACGCAGCCAAGAATCCCCTCAAATCGACCGAAAAAAAGTATCCCACGGCTTCAGGGAAGCATTGTCGCCATTGGCGCCTCCACTGGCGGGCCCCAGGTGATTCAGACCATCCTCAGTCTCCTGAAGCCATCTCTGGCCGCCCCGGTGCTCATTGTCCAACACATTTCCCCAGGATTCGTCCAGGGATTTGTGGATTGGCTGGCGAAAACCACTAAATTTCCTGTAAAATTAGCCACTTCGGCAGAGAAACTCCTCGCCGGCCAGGCCTATATTGCGCCCGACGGTGTCCATCTGGGGGTGCAGAGCGGCGGCCACCTGTTGCTCAGTGAGGCCCCACCCGAAAATGGTCTGCGGCCAGCCGTCTCGTTCCTTTTCCGCAGCGTCGCAGCCGCCTACGGCCAGCTGGCCGTGGGCGTGCTCCTCTCCGGTATGGGCCGGGACGGCGCTGCCGAATTAAAGCTCTTGCGAGAGGCGGGGGCCCTCACCATCGCCCAGGATCAGGCCAGTGCGGTCATTTTTGGTATGCCCGGTGAGGCCGTCAGATTGGAGGCAGCCTGCCATGTTGTCCCTCCCGAGGAGATTGCTCGCATCATTAACAGCGCGGTGCACCCTTAACCACATCATATTGGCGACATTTTTGCCAGCGGCCCCTGGCTGCGACCACATTCGGAGGTAACGTCCATGGACAGTTCACTGCTGCAACTTGCTGAACCGATGGATATCCTTATTGTTGAAGATAGTCCCACCCAAGCGGAACGCCTGAAGTATATCTTGGAGAGGGAACGGTTTGCCGTCAACTGGGCTCGCCATGGCAAAGAAGCCCTGGCACTGTTGGAACATTGCCAGCCAGATCTCATTATCAGTGATATTGTCATGCCCCACATGAACGGCTTTGAACTGTGCCAGCGCATCAAAAGTGAAGCACGGTGGCAACACATTCCCGTGATGCTCCTGACCTCGCTTTCCAGCATGGAGGATGTCATGCACGGCCTGAAGTGTGGAGCCGAAAATTTCATCACCAAACCTTATAATGATTATTTGCTGCTGCGCCGCATTGAATTCATCCTTCTCAATAAAAATGCTAAGAGGGTCAAGCAGGGGGAACATGGCATCGAAATAATCTTCGGCGGCAAGAAACACTTTATCAATTCGGACCCGGGCCAGATCCTCTCTCTGCTGATCTCCACCTTTGAAAGCGCCGTCGCCAAAAACCAGGAATTGGAGGCTGCCAACCAGGAATTGGCCAAAGCCAAGGTCTTGCTGGAAAAACAGGCCGAAGAATTGCAGGCCCTCTCTTTGCAAGATGGCCTTACTGGTCTCTATAACCGGCGCGGCTTCATGACCTTGGGAGAGCATCAGCTGAAAGTGGCCAGCCGGAATCTGAACCACCTGAGCCTCATGTTCATCGATCTGGATGACCTAAAATACATCAACGATACATTCGGCCATGCCATGGGCGATCGGGCCATTATCGCTGCCGCCCGCCTCCTGCAGACCACGTATCGTCAGTCTGATATTGTCGCCCGGTTGGGTGGCGATGAATTTGCTGTGCTGCATATCTGTTCTTCAGAGAACTGTTGCGAGGTCCTGCAAGAAAGACTGGAGAAAAATTTGGCGGAATATAATTCCTGCCAGGAACACCCTTACATCATCTCCCTGAGTATTGGTTTTGCCTGCTTTGACCCAGACCAGCCCTTGGACTTGGAGGGCATGTTGGCCCAGGCCGATGCCCGCATGTATGAACAGAAGAAGGCCAAAAAGGCTCAGGGGCTGAACGCCGTGGCAGGCAAGTCCCAGTCGGATAAGGTGATAGCCAATCTAAGACTCCTGTAAATACCAAACTTCGTACCCGCAGGCAGGCGTTACATAAAATTATTCGGGGAGGACCTGGGGCCGGAACCCTCCAGCCTCCCTGCAACCTCCCCTTCCACCCCTCGGCAGTCTCCAGTCCTCTGAAATTCATTTGCCAAAACTGCGGCTCTGCGATACTATGGAAAAAACAAAGGCTCCGGGGAGAGGCACCCTGCTGGCCAGGTTGGCCAACGGGGTTCAGAAGAAATTTGGTCCTTTGTGAAGGCATTGCTGGCGGTTTTGTGTGGCTCACACCAACTCGCCAGTTGCTGACCCCCCCGGACCGTCTTGCCATTGAAACACCTACTCCCAATGGCTAGCTGCTTATCACCGCTCAGGCGGCGCCGGCAGAGGCCGTTGCCGGAGAGGGAGGATGTATGCACGATCATGCCCACGGCCGCCGGGCCATCGAAGCCATGATCCGTAGTGCCGATTTGGGAGGCTTGCTCCGACTGGCCGAAACCTTTCATGGCCACCTCTGCCCCTTTGTCTCTTTGGGGGTGAAAGCCGGTCAGTATGCCATGGCCACCTTGGACCGGCCCAATACGGGCATGGAAGAAATCGTCGCCATTGTTGAGTGTAACAATTGTTTCACCGACGGCATCCAGGTCGTTACCGGCTGCACCTTTGGCAATAATGCCCTGATCTTTCGAGATCTGGGCAAAACTGCCGTTACCGTGAGCCGGCGGGAAGACGGTCAGGCGGTGCGTTTGCTGGTCCGTCCGGACTACCGGGAGCAGATGTTCGCCCGCTATCCCACGGCCGAACCTCTCTTTCAGAAAATCGTCGTGCAGCGCCAGGGGACCCCGGAGGACTGGCATCGCTTTGAGCATATGTGGGAGGCCATCGCCCGCCGGGAGCTGCAGACCCCCCTGGAAGAGCAATTTGTCATCCAGCACCTGCGCATCGACCCCCCGGAATATGCCCGCATTTATGATTCGGTGCTCTGCAGCCGGTGCGGCGAACAACTCATGGCCCCCCGGGCGGTGGGCTCCCCGGCGCAGCCCCTCTGTCGGGTCTGCGGCCAAGCCCATTATTATCTGCTCACCGGCCAGGGGATCTCAGAGGTCAATGAGACCCAGCTGTGACCGATATGGAAATGCCCTTCCTGGATCACCTCCAGGAGCTGCGGAAACGCCTGATTATCTCCCTCATCGCCCTGTTCATTGGCATGGGTCTGGCCTGGACCTTTGCCATGTCGGCCCTCACGGTCATCCAACGGCCCCTGACCCAGCCCTCCCTCATGAAGCGCCTGCAGTATGATTTGGCGACCAGGCTCGGGGAGAGGTTCCCGCAACTGGCTGCCAAGATCCAGGTGGAGCCGCCGATGGTGGACACCACCAGCCGCCGTTTGAATTATATGGCCCCCCTGGAGCCTTTTTTCGTCCAGATGAAGCTGTCGCTAATCATGGGCTTCATCCTGGCCCTGCCAGTGATCCTCTATCAGACCTGGCGTTTCATTGCCCCCGGCCTGTACCCGCACGAAAGGAAATATGTCCATATTTTTGTTCCGGTGGGTACGGTGGCCTTTGTGGCCGGCGATATTTTTTTCCTTTACATTGTCTGGCCGCTGATCGTCGCCTTCTCTTTGGGCTATGAAAGTCCGACCCTTTACCCGCTGTTAAACCTCACCCAATATGTTAATTTCTGCCTGCGGCTGCTGTTGCTCTTCGGTCTCATTTTTGAACTGCCTCTCATCCTCTTGATCCTGGCCCGGCTGGGTGTGGTGAAACTGGATTTTTTGGTGCGCCAGCGCCGCCTGGCTGTCCTCCTCAGTCTGATCGTGGCCGCTTTTCATGCTGATGTCATCACCATGATCATGGTGGCCTTGCCCCTGTATGGCATGTACGAGATCAGCATACTGGTGATCCGCCTTTTGGGCCAGCGGGTCGCCCCTCGCACCGAAGCTTCGCCAGAGGAGCCGCCGTCGCCGGTGGCCCCGTAATTACCCGGGATGCTGCTGCGAACCGACGGTTCGGGCCGATGCCAGCATAAACAGTTTTTTAAGGAATTGTCGCCGGTTCTGATAAGCTGACGCTGAAAAGGTAAAATACTGTGCTCGGGAGAGCCGGACAAACAAAACAGCGCTGCCTGCTAATCATGGTGGGCCTCCTCTGGCTCATGGTGCCAGTGGCCCTGGCCGCCGCGCCAGACCCTACATCACCTGCCATTGTTTTACTGGCGCAACCGGCCTTGAGCCAGGCCGCCATTAGGGACCAGTTTGCCCAGAAGGTTCGGGAGCGCTTTCCGGGGCGGGAGATCCTCTGGGCCGCCCTGCCCGGTTTGGGCAGTGCGCCGCAGGCCAGCGACGCGGCAGAACAACTTCCTGATCTGGCCCAAGTCCTCACCGCTTTGCAAAGCCGAGGAGTTGCTCAGGTGGCGCTCCAGTCTCTGGCCGTCCTGCCCGGCGGTGACTGGGAACAGCGTTTAGCTGACCTGACGACACAAACTGGCCTGAAAATCGCCGTGGGCAAACCCTTGCTCAGTTCCCTGGTCGACCGCCAACGACTGCTTGCGGGCTTGGCCGCAACCTTTATCCACGACAAAGACCAGGCTGTTCTCCTGGTGGGCGACGGCAGTCGGAACCCGGCCGCGCTCCGGGAATATCTGGCTCTTTACACCCTGTTGTTGGCTAAATTCAAGGAGAGCAATCTCTTTTTCGGCACCAGCAACTCCCTGCCCAAGATGAACACGGCGCTGGCTGCCTTAAAAAAATCGCCGGCCAGCGCAGTAACCATTGTGCCCCTGCCGGCCTTTGCCGATGAACCACCGCCCTTGCCGCAACTGGAGGCCTTGGAGGCCTACAGAGCTGCTCTCTCGGTTGCAAAATCGGCAACCGTGCAGGTTTATCAGAAGGAATTAGGGAGTGTTGATGGCATCCTGGCCATCTACGTGGACCATCTGGCTGCAGCCCTGGACGCCTTGGCCCCGAAGAAACCGGAGAGGAAAAAGAAGGGGAAAAAATAGGGAAAGCCACGAACTCTCACCCGGTCTTCAGGCCAGGTAAAACCTTCGTGGCTCCATTGTGGCTGGACGTGGCTTTCCGTTAATGACAGCAGGTATGGCCATGATCGTGATGGCCGTCGTTGTGGACATGCTCGTGGGTATGTTTACCTGCCTCATGGCAGTGCTCATGGCCATCGTGGGTATGAGTCACCGCTTGGTGCTCATGCTCGTGCTCATGTTTGTCTTTGCTATGGCAGCACATATATTTTCACCTCCTTTGAACAATTTACTTGAATATAATATTCCGCAGTCTGCCTGTCAAGCGGGGGAGACCTTTATTGGCCGTGTTATCACGCCGTCCTGAAAACGCGCTGCGGCCGGCGGCCCGGTTTACCACCAGTCTGCTGTTGGCCAATGTGGTGCCGGGCATCGATTGGCAACCGGATCTAGGTCCCGTTTCCCTGGCCTTGAGGCTGACGGAGTGCTGCCTGCTGGAGGGCTTGGCCGTGCAGAGGGCTGACCTGTTGTTGCGGGCTGCGGCCACCCTGCTGCCGCCCCTGACCGGGCGTATTTTTCATTGGGGTGAGGATCTATTTGCCCTGCCCCGCCGCCAACTCCTGTCCTGGCGCCGTCATCTGGCCTTTGTCTCGCCGAAGCATGCCCTCCTCCCTCGTCTCACCCTTCAGGAAAACCTTACCCTCGCCCAGGTCCTGGCGACCAAACATCGGTCCCAGGATCTGATGCCACGGCAGGGCCGACTCCTGGAACAGCTCGGCCTCACCGCCCATCTCGCTCAGTATCCCAAAGAACTGCCACCCCGGCAGTATCAATTGGCCCTCTGGGCACGTGAATTGGTGAAAGAACCGCGCCTACTCCTGGGCGTCCTGGCCGGCCAGGAAGAGCCCTACGGAGCGCCGGCCCTGGCTCCGAACCTGCTGCCCCTCCTCCAGGAATATCATCGGCACGGCCAGGGTGCTATCCTCTTGGCCGGCCCCTGGCTGGCCGTGGCCCATGCGCTGGCCGACCGCCGGTTCGTGCTCCGGGATTCCCGTTGGCACGAAGAACCCTTGCCCCAACACCACTGCCATCCCTTGGCTTCATATCTGAATGTCCTCTAACAGCAGCCCTCGGGTCCCCCCAGGACGGCAGGATGCTGCACCGAATTTACCATGAAGTTCGCAATGAGAAGGTTTTCCAATCTCCCTTTAGAAAAAATATTTGACCGGCACTTTTGCTAAGAGTATTATACCAGGAAATAACCACGATGGGATAACAGAGAGGGATTTCCGCTACGAGGGGTAGTGCCGCCAGCTGTTGGGTGAGGCCAGATGACTGCGAGGCAGTGCTGACCCTGAGAAAACAAGGAGGCATGCCATGAAAAGCCCTGGACTGGCCGCAGTTCTGAGCCTCTTTTGCCCCGGTGTTGGCCAGGTCTATAATGGCCGCTTCCTCAGTGCCCTTCTCTGGTTTGCCTTAGCCGGCTTGAGCTGGCTGCTCATCATGGTGTTCATCGGCTATCTGACCACCCCGCTCGTCCACTTTATCTCCGCCTTCTGCGCCTACCGCCAGGCGGAGCGTCTCAATCAGGCCCATGGCAGACTGGCCCCGTTTTAGACGGCAGAGCGGCGAAACCCTGGAGGTATGAGCAGGGTCTGCGGTTTGCCTGTTATCCCCCGGCGATTTGTCTGGCCAGCAAAGGCTCATGTTGCATTAACCGGTAGCCATCTTGATCAGTTTCTTGTCCTGCCCGTTGTGCCGGGGCCGTCTGAGGATACCTCGGCACCGCAGCCAGTATGCTCAACCAGGTATTTCAGCAGGCGGACCATTGCCAGATCCCGGGAGGAAAACCATGTCGGAAAATTTATTGGCTCAGGTAAGCACCCACCTCAGTTTTTTGGGCTATGAGGTCTCGTGCGATGATGAAGACCAGATCTATCGGGCCATACATCCCGTCCGCACGAATTTTTTATTTTGGAAATATCGGGGGGGTATTCTCCTCACGAGTTTCTACAAGTCCACTCGCACAGCTCAGACTGAGTATGCAGGATATCTCAACCAGATAAACACCCTTAACCAAGAGGCGGCAGTCTGCCGCTTTCTGGCCGATAAGGAAAATGACCTGCGACTTGAGGCCTGGTTTCCCGGGAACTATGATAAGACGACGTTTGGGATCTTTATGGAATCCTGGCACGGTGATTCCGATCTTTTGAGAAGGCTTAGCCCGGATTTGGCAGATTTCCTGGATTAATCAGGATATTGGGGCTGTGACCAGGCGAGGCGACCTTTGCTGGTCTGAATCCCTAGCGTCGCTGGGCAACATTTTGGCCGCACAGGTATACAGCATCTGGCGCCAGTGCAGAGAAAGTCCCTCTTGGACTCTGGATAACCCTTAGGGAGGCCGCTTGCTGCGTATCCCTATGAGCATCCTTTGGTTGGTATGCTTGCTGAGCGCTTATCTCGGCGTCGCCCCGGCCGCGGCCCGCACCGTCGTGGTAGTGTACGATGATTCGGGGAGCATGACCCAGCCGCCGGCGAAATGGTGGCAGGCCAACTATGCCATGCAGACCCTGACGGCCTTGTTGACGCCACAGGATAGGCTCAGCGTCGTCTTCATGAGCCGGCCTGGCCTAGCCGTCCCCTGGCCAGACCAACGAGCCGCCCTGCAAGAACTGCAAAACCAAATCCCGCCCAACGCGCAAACCCCTTTTCAGGCTCTGGAGACCGCCATGCGGGCCGTGGAACAGAGTCGGGACGAGGACCGTTGGCTCATCGTCATTACCGACGGAGGCTTTAACGAGTATCCGCCGGAGGATAGGCTGCGGGAACGCATTCAGCAATTTGCCGGAGCTACCGGCGCCAAGACCGTCTTTCTGCTTATCGGTACCGAGGTTAGTGACAGCTTGCCGGTCTTTTGGGATGCGATTGCCTCGGCTCAGACCTTTCGGGCCGTCAGTTCTCGGGATATCACGCCCCGCATGCAGGAGATCGCCGCTCTGGTCAACGGCCGGCCCCTTGCGCCGGGACAGTTGCGTCTGGCGGCACAAGGGAACCAGATCAGCCTGGCCACAGAAATGCCTCTCAAACGCCTGACCATTTTCCAACAGGAAGACCAGCAGCGGGACCTGGCGGTTGTCCGGCAGGCCGAAGTGGGGGCGGCGCCCCTGCAGACCAACGGTCTGGTGGCGAAGATGCCCCAGCGGGCGCAGCTCAGCAAATTTGCCGGCATTACCCATATTACCCAGAAAATTCCTAACCAGGTGATCCCGGAAGCCACTCTGACCATTACCTTGGAGCGGCCGGTGGCCCTGTCCCGTTTGACCTTTTTCCCCGAAGTCGCGGCCCGCTTTGAGCTGCATCTGGAGAAGGAGGACGGCTCACCGCTGTCACCCACCTCGCAGAATATCTATCAAGTCTGCGTCGGCAGGAAAATCCGTTTGGTGGCCCGACTCCTGGACCCCCACAGTCAACAACCCTTAAGTGTCACCATCAAACATCCCGAAAAGATTACGGTGACGGCCAATTACCAGAAAAAAGACTATGCCCTGACCCTGGAACCCCAGAAGCGGTTTTTTACCGCGCTCATCCCGGTGCAGATGGGACAGGAGCCCTTGGGGGCCACGGCCTCGTTCCCTGGTTATTTTTATTTTAAATCCAAAGTTTTCATCATTGATGGTATTCCTTGCTATCGGAAGCTCGCCCTGGAACCAACGGCTCCCTGGTCGGCCAAGGTAACGGAGTTAGCTCAGGCGCCGGCCCTGCGGCTGTTGCCCACGGCGGATGGTCAACCGGTGTCACCCGAGGAATTTCGGAACTGGACCCTGACCATCCGCAAAGCGCCGCCGGTTCAGCTGCAGATCAAGAAACAGGGGGACCATTGGCTGGTGCGGCCCCAAGGCAACCGCTGGTCCTGCTGTTTCACCCCCACCGGCAGCATGCCCCTGGAAGTGGAGATCAGCTCCTCTCACCCCGGCGAAACTATCCGGGAAACCCTGGAATTTACTATTGAGAACGTGCATTGGTGGACAAAATGTGGTTGGCTCATCATTCTTCTGCTTGCCACCCTTATCTTCCTCTGGTGGCTCATCGGCATCATCCGCAAGCGGCGCTTCTGCCGGGGCAGCGCCATCGTCTATCACTGGGCCACCCGGACCCAGCAGGGGCGACCTTATACTTACGCCCTGCCCACCTCTTTCTGGCAACGGTGGCTGGTGCCCTATCGGGCGGAACGACGGCTGGTGGAAGGCATCTGTTTCATCGCGGGCCAGAGATGCAGCTATATTTATGTGGCCAAAGAGTCTCTGACGGACCAGATGAGCATTGACGGGCAGCCGGTCATCGACCCAGCCCATCAGGAACGATCGGGCAGAGATAAACGCTTGGATAATAATTCGAGGCTGGCGGTGCACCATGACTTGCGGGATGAATATTATCAGTATTCGTCGGGTAATTAGCAGAAAGGAGAAGAACAATGCCTAACGGCGCCTCGGTCACAACCACCCCCACCATCCTCATCGGTCTGGGCGGCATTGGTTCCCAGGTGGTGGATCAGGTCTATGGCATGCTGCCTCTGGAGGAGCGGGGCCGGGTGGTCGTTCATGCCTTTGACACCAATGTTAATGATATTCAAAGATTAGAGCATTTAAGGGGCAAGGTGACCCAGACCAGCACCGATCTCACCGTGGGTCAATACCTCCATCGGGCTGGCGAGGCGGTGTATGAGTGGTTTCCCAGGGCCTCCCCGGAGCTGCAGCGGAAAACCTTGACCGAGGGCGCCGGCCAGATCCGGCTGGTCTCCCGCCTGGCCTATCGCAGTGCCATTGAAGCCGGCAAATTGGAAGGGCTCAGACAACAGATCACCCATCTTTTTCAGGTCCGGCCCGATGACACCACGTACAGTCCCCGGGTCATGATCGTGAGTTCCTTGGCCGGTGGCACCGGGTCCGGCATCTTCCTCCAGGTGGCCATGTATCTCCGCTGGCTGCTGGAGACTATTCTGGGCCGCCAGAATATTTATGTCCGGGGCGCCTTTCTCCTGCCCGATGTTCTGATTCAGACCCAATGTCTGCGGGATGCGGGCGAGCACGCCAATGTCCGGACCAACGGCTATGCCTGTCTCAAGGAGTTGGATGCCATCGTCGCCAATGCCCGGGCCCAGGGACAGGGCAGTGTAACCATTGATCTGGAATTCCGCCCTTACCAACAAGATACCTATGGACGGCCCAACGTCGCCATTTTGCCCAACATGCTGCCTTATGATTTTTCTTTTCTGTTCGATTTTGAGAATGTGAGTGGCCATAATCTGAAATTTTTAGCCAATTATCAGCGGCAGATGGCTAAAGCCATTTATCTGCAGCTCTTCAGCCCCATGGCCGGCCCCAGTTTTTCCCAAGAAGATAATAATATTCTCAAATTAATTGCTACGGCCGGTCGCAGCCGCTATTGCGGCGCCGGCGTCAGCACCCTCTGCTACCCCTATCATGACCTCCTGACCTATCTGTCCCTTTGTTGGCTCACCGAGACCGTGGGCGACCAGTGGTTGCGTTTGGATAGCGATTACTTGCAGGAATTGCAGCAATATGAGAGAGATCTGTACGCCGGCGTCAACCGGGACAGACCCAAGCTCGATGAACGTTATGTGTCCCTTCTCCAGAATTATGGCGAGGCCGATACGGCCCAGCCTTTCTTCAAGTTGGCTTATCGCTCCTGTCACCTGCTGGATAAGCTAAACCGGCCGGTGGCGGCCAAAGCCGAGCGGTTCCTGCAGGCACTGATGGATTTGATCGGGAGGACCGTCAATAACGACCAGGAGCTCTCCCTGGCCGAAATAAACTGCAGCCTGGATGAAGGCAAGGTCAAAATCAGGGAACAGGCGGCCCGGGAGGTGGAACGGCAGGAAGATGCCTTGGAAACCCTGAAACAGCGGGTCTTGGCCAAGGTGCAGGAGCACAAGGTCTTTATCGTCAACCAAGCCCTCTGGTACGACTGCGATGTCTCTGGCCATATGATGGGAAATGACCACCAGCTCAATACCTGGCTGCTCGGCCGCGACGAGCCTCTCCAGCCGGTGGCGGTGCGCGCCGTCCTTTACCAGATCCATAGCCTTCTGCAGAAAGAGATCACCACCCTGGCGGAGGCCAATAAGAAGACTTTGGAAGCCATCCGGCGTTACGCCCACGTGTACGATCTGGAAGAAACCGAAGAGATTACGGAAACCGCCAGTGACCGCATCCGCCGGGCGCTTCAGCAACCCATGCTGCGGCGCCTCTGGAACAACCAATTTAAGGAAGTTATCGAGGAATATATCGAGAAGTCTACCCACCAATTCCGCAACCTGGTGGACTATAAAACGAAAAAGCTTAAAGAGTTGGTCTATGCCGAAGTGGCCAGACAGATTCGCCTGATGCTGGACGGTTGGGAACTGTTTTTCCGCAACCTGCGAGAAACCCACCTGGAGCTCTTGGCCCAGAGAAATTTGGCGGCCATCGAACATGATGGGACGGCCGACCCGACCCAGATCTTCGTGCTGGCCAGCGCCGACCGGAAAAAGCAGTTATGGGAGGAGCTGCGGCCTCAGGTGGTGGGCGAAACCCTGCCCACTGATCTCTGCCGAGAAATCTACCTGGGACAATTTGCCTTCTTCTGCCAACAGCACCACCACCGGCGCGAGGCCATGGGCGCCCTCCACACCACGCGGTTTTTCCAGGAGAGGATTCTGCCCTGGTGCCAGAGAAAGCTGCAAGCCAGCCAGGATTTGAATCTGAGCATTTTCCGGGCCCTGCAAAAAGAAGCTGCACTGGCCGGGTTCACCGACGAAGCCTGCCAGCAGTATGTCACCGAGAAAATAAAGGGCCTGCTGCCATTGGCCCAACCCTTTACCCCCCGTTTCTCAGAGGCCAGGGAATTGCTCTATTGGGGGATTAACCCGACCAGCGCCACCGCCCTGACCCAACAGGATAAACAGGAGCTTTTTGGCACCCAGGGGATTTATCATGAGGCTTTTTCTCCTTACGAAATTATCTGTTACCGGTCCCACTACGGTCTGAAGGCCGAGGACTTCCCCAAATTTTCGGCCGGCGACCCCGGCCACGGCATGCCCGTCGGGGTCTATTTCCAGGCCTATAGAGATCGCATCCGGAGGATGGAGCAGTTAAGGGAAGAACAACAAGGGGACAGAACGGTCACGCCCCACCTGGATAAACGCTGGCACCTGCCGGCCTACCTGCCCGATCTGAATGAACGGCAGATTCAGGCCGATCAAGAAAAGATCGACCGGGCTCTGATCCTGGGGGTGATTTATGATCTCCTGCGAGTAGTCAAGGAGGATCAAAGAGAGGTCTGGGTCCATACCGGGCCAGGGGGTATCCGGTTTATCCAGGTGGCGGGCCAGGAGGTCCCAGGACACCTTTATCGTCTCCACGAAGCCCTGGCGCACAATCCCGGTGTTGTGGATGCCGTCCTGGAACAGGCCGAGCAAAGAAAAAATGAGGACATTAACAGAGAACCCCGCGATATTGCCCAACATCGCTTTGCTCGGGGCTGTCTCCGGGAAGGGCATAATATTTTGGAACCGGTGTTGAGCTATCCGGACGCAGCTCCCAGCGATGCCACCTTGAGCGAGAAAAGTGCCCGCTTATTGTCCCGGCTGCTGGAGGAAATTAATCAATATTTTCTGGCCTGTCATGGGAGGCAGAGGCATATTGCCGGGAGTCAGGCGGCAGCTTTGATTGAAAATTTGCGCAAGGAGTCGTCCACTTACTCGGCCAGGGCCGCGGGGGCCGGTGCTGACGCGAGCTTCATCCAATGGCAGACCATCATTGACAACAAGATTGCCGAGCTTACAAGATAAGCTATGTTGACCTTGGTTATATCGTTAACTCCGAAGGTCGCTGATCTGGGGTTGGCTGCGCCTTTTCTCTACCCCCTGCTGGCCAGCGGTCAGGTACGCCTGGTTCCGGCAACCCTGCCCCTGGATCACATGGATGAGTTTATCCGTTTGGAAGTGCAGCATGGCCACGTGTCCCAGTGGCAGCTCTTTTTTCTCCTGCATCAGGATGACCAGATCACCAGCCCGGAGGAAGGCAGCCTCACCGCCACCCTCTGGCAGCTGCAGCGGCAGGTCCTGCAGCCTTTGGCCGAGCACGGCCTGCATCCCCGGCAGGTTTGGCTCGGCGTCATGGATGAAGTGCAGCGGCTGGCCGAAGACGCTCCAGAACCACGCCAGCCGCTCGCTTGGCAGCGCCGGCACCTGGACGCCACGGGTCTGGTGACCACTGCAGACTTTCCCTATCTTTTCACCCGCGCCGACATGGAGGCAATGCGAAAGGCATGGGGGCAGCCCTTTTCTTTGGCCGCCTACCAGACGGACAGAGGCCTGGCCGGTCTGCCGCCTGAAGAAGAGCAAGAGGTGCGGCAACGGCTGAAGACCTTGCGCCAGCAAGCCCAGGAAATCATCACAAGGAAACTCAACAACGTACCCCCGGCATCCGGGCCAGCAGCAACGCCCTTTACTGAGAAAGGCATTCTCCAGACTATTCAGGAAGAGTACGAAGGATTTCTCAAAGATCTGGAGATCTCCCCAAATATCAATTGGCTGGGCACTTGGGAAGCACCGGACGCATTGCCTCGTCTCATCGCCCGGCATTTAAGCTTTGCAGCCGTCAACCATAACGTGGTCCTGGTCTTTTGCCGGGAGGTTGGCGGGGCCCCTTTTCAGCGCCTCCTCCTGCGATTGGTGTATGGCATCATGACCGCGGCCACCCAGCCCGAGAACTTTTTCAACCAGGATGGCAAAATTTTGAACCTGCAGCTGGAGTGGGACCAGGAGGCCTGCCAGCAGCTGCTGGCCATCCACCAAGCGGTGTTGAAGGGAGGCCAAGCCCAAGTAAAGGCAACATTAAACGCCGCTGTCGCCGTTGCCTGTGAGGAACCTGATGAGACGGCCTGCGTCTGCCGGGAGGTGCTGCCCACGGTTCGCCTGCCCAAGATTACCTTCCCGTGGCTGCGGCAGGCCAACGATACCGTTAGGTGGCAGCAATGGCTGAGAGATATGGGAGAAAAGGTGGCCGAGCAGACCACCTCGGCTGACCGTCGGCTGCGAGATTGCCGGCGGGATCTGAAGCCCCCGCAAGCCGGGATGGCCGAGGCTAACCTCGAACAACTGCAGGATTTTATCGCCGCCAAACAAGGGGAACTGGAAACTGCCCGCCTGGCCTTGCTCCGGCCCGAAGCGTTTGCCTGCCGCCCGCCCTCGGCTTTTAGCGTGAGCGAGGCTGAGCAGGGCGCGCTTTTAGAGCTCATCAACCAGCGGCCCCATGGCTGGTTGTTGGTCAAGGGTCTATTGGGGGCAACGCTGCTGGCCGGCTTGCCGCTAGGTCTTTATGCCCTAAGCTCTGGGGGGAGGGATGAATATTTGCGCTTGGGGGAATTTCTCGGCCTGCTCCTCCTACTCACCGGCTTGGGGGCGGCCGCGGCGCTCTGGCGCCTCCGGCGCCGTTTGGCAACCCTGATCGGCCAGATACACCAGGCGGCCGAGGCCCAGCTTGCGGCCATTGCTCAACATTTCGCTAATGCCAAGGAATACCTGCAGAAATTCTGCCGCTGCCAGGCCCTCCAGCAGCTGCTGGGGCAGGCCCAGGCCCAGGCCGCGGAACTGGACCGCCGGCTCCGGCTGAGTCGCTACCATGAGCGGCTGCTCGAGCAACACCGTCAAAACCTGGCCACCTTGGCACAAATTTTGGGGATTGCTCTTCCGGCCCCACCGGCCCAGCTCGATTTCGCCAGCGAGGTCCGCGTCGAGGTAACCCTCCCTGAGGAACGCAATGTTGTTTATTACCCGACTTGGACGCCCGAGAGGATTGGCCAAGTTGAGATTCCTCTGGTTATCGGCTCCCAACAAATCTTGGTCCGCCAGCCGTGGTTGCGTGGCTTAAAAAAATTGGTCTTTGAAGATGGCACCGATGTTTATCTGGAGCCCAGACGTCGCCTATGGACGTAAAACTCTATAGCTCTTGGCTGCTGACTTTTGCCGTCCTGGTCGTCCTGCTCTGGCGGGCTAATCTTCCCCGCCGGCAACGATATCGCCAGCATTGGCTGCCGGCTGCGGCGGCAGGCTATATATTGGTTGCGATCTGTTGGTATCACGACCTCTGGGAGCCGGCGGTGCAGCTGCTGGTCGCAATCCTGCACCAGTGGGGTCTAGCCTGGCTGCCCCTGAGCGGGGCTTTTCCCTTGGTTTTTAATGTTGCTGTCCTGCTGCTCTTTTTGCTGTGGAAAAGTCTGGCCTTGGGTTTACAAACGCTCTTTTCCCGGCTGCACATTCTCTTGAGCAGGAAGAAACAAGATACGGGCACAGCGGTGGACCCAGGCGCTGAACCCGCCCTACCCCGCTGGTCCTGGGCCTATGAATGGCAGCGGCAGCGGGGTGTGCTCCTGCGCCAGGAATGGGTTTTTCCGGGCATGGTCCTCCAGGCTCTGGCATGGTTCTTGTTTCTGCTGCTGGCGGTCTGTCTGGTCCAGATCATCCGCCCCCTGCCTTTCCCTCTCCCGCAATTCCCAGCCCTGTCGCTGCTGCTGGTCTTGGAAATGGCCTGGTATCTGGGCGGTCTCAGACCCTGGGAGCAGCCGGGTCAGATCACCGGTACGGATGTGAGCAGCCAACGGCTGGCAGATTATCAGGCTTTGTGGCAGGAGTATCAAGAGGTCTGGCCGGACCGGTTCTTGGCGGCCTGCCAGCTGGCCAACCGTCAGCCTGAATCTCCGGCTTACCCTCCAGCCCCCCAGGCCACAGCGTCCGGCCTGGAACAGGAAATTGCCGCGGTCTGCCAGACCCTGCGGGAACAGGGGTTCCCCCTGGCCACCATGCACCAAAGCATTATTGAGCAACTCTGGCGGGGCTACGATCTTATCATCAGCGAAGCCTGGTATGATGAGCTGGCTCCCTTGCTCCTGGCTTATTGGCAGCACCTCTGGCTGCAAGGAGGCCGGGTGGCTGTGCTTGCCGAAACCGAAGAACAACGGCGGGAGCTGATCTCCTGGCTGAACCAGTGTCTGGCCGGCGCCCCAGCCTATCTTCATTGGCGCACGGCAGCATCATATCAGGATTGTCTCACGTCCTCCAGCCACCCTGATATTCTCGTGGCCACGGTGGCGGATCTGCACACCCCGACGATTTGCCACGATTTTCACCAGGCTCAGGTCCAGGCCGTTCTCATCATCCCGGCCAACCGGACTTTAGGGCAGCATCTCGGGACAGTCCAGGCCTTTTTGGCCCGTCTCCACGAATTCCTATCGCGGCGCCTGCAATATGTCATCTTCAGCCCCGATCGGTATGGCCTGGAATCAGCCCTGCGGCGCAATATTTGTCTGGATCCGGACAGCCGGGAACGCAAGCTCTCTCCTGCGGCCGCCCACAAAGTCTTTGCCATTCTCTGGCAGGCGGAGGGGAAAGCGTGGCAAAAAGCGCTCCTTCCCGTGGAGATCTCAACGTATCTGGGAGCGGAGCCAATATTGGCTACCTTGGCTTGGCGGCAGGACATTCAGGATATTCTCCTGCTCCAGCCAGAATCCTTGCCGCTGATCGAATTTCTCCAGGAAATTGATAATCATCTGGCGATCCTTAATAAGGGTCCCCGTCTTTTCGGGAAATTAACCGGGACCGCTTTTCAGGTCCTGCAAAGGCTGGCGGCTGCCTGGCTGTGCCAACCCCTGCCTCAGGGCGTCTTCGCCATCCGTGATGCGGAATATAACCTGGCGACGGCCCTGGGACGCTGGCAAACCCGGGCGACCCATCTGGCTTTGCTGCTCATCGTCTCACCCCCGTATTTGCTGCGGGACTACCTGGCGCAAAACGCTGCCTACTTTCTGACAGCAGCCCCGCTGGCGCTGGCACCCCGCATCATGAAAAGCCGGTTTGCCGTGGCTTTTACCCTGCTGCAACGCCTCCTGGCCGTCGAACTCCGGGACGACGATATCCTCACGGAGCTGCGGGAGATTTATCCCCAGACCAAAAATGTCCCGGATCAACTGAACCAGCTTTTTGAGGAGATTTTTGCCATTAATCCGAACCGGTTGTCCCTGCTGCAGCGCCGTCGGCACCACCGGTTTGATACCGCCGCCGCCCGGTTTTACGAAGAGATCACCTGGCGTTTGGACGCCCGCATCCTGGAACAACCGGGGCTGGCCTTCCTGGACCGCTATATCATCAGAGACAGTAATCACAATAAACTGGGGGGCATCAGCGCCGACCACCTCCAGCAGACCTATCTGCCGGCCCAAATCCACACCCTGAACGGCCGGCCCTATGCCATCATCCGCTCTGACCCGGCCACCAAATTGGTCCATGTGGAACATTGTCCCAACCTGAAAGGCGAGGGTACCTATCGGCCGGATATCCGCATTGCCCTGGAAACAGAACATGCCTTGTTTTATGGCGGCCATACCCGGGAACGGGAACGGGGCCCTTGGCAAATCCGATTGGACCTGCGGGAAGGTGATTTCATCATCCAACGGCTGGGGTATTTCTTTTTTCCCCAGGGGATCGATCTACGCCCTGCTCAGTTTCATTATGAAGCCGTCAGCCCGGTAGTGGCTCCCCCCCGCGCCTACCGCTATGGTCGCCTTTTGACCATAGAACTATCTGGGCAAGATAAAGACGTGTCAGCCAACGCGGCCAAAATTGCCTTCACTCTGGCGACCCTGCTCAATGAAACCTTTTTGACACTGTTCCCGGAAACCCATCGGTTTCTTCACGCTTCCACCAGTCTGCCCGACAATTTTTTCAGCAATAAAGACCTGGCCAGACTCTTCCCCACTCTCAGCGTCAGAGAAGAAGCCGTGGCTGACCGGCCTCCGACACAATCCTCCCCTGCCCCTGTCATACGTCTGGTGCTAGTGGAGGATTCCCAGGTGGACCTGGGTCTGGTCCAATGCTTGTTCGATGATTGGCAGTATGTCTTCTTGGTCCTGCTGGACTATCTGACCTGGCTCCTGGAAGAAGAAGGACCGCCGACTTCGGAAGGCTGGCGTTTAGCTGATCTGGATAAACAGCGATTCCTGAAGTACGGGTTTGATACTTTTCCCGAAGAATTCGACCTGGCTGGCACTCTCCATCTTCTCCGGCAGCTGGAACCCTTTGAGGCGACGACACCCTGCTGCCAACACCGACGGGACTTTTATGCCAAGGGGGGCGCAGCGCAGGGCGCGTGCAGCTCCACTGAGGCGCACCGCTGTGATTTCTGCGGCCGGCCCCTCTCAGCCAGTGAACTGGAGCGTCTCCAGGACGGCCGGGAGCGGTGCCCTGCCTGCAAGGCCAGCGCCATTGATACGGTGGCCGTGCTGACCAGGGTCTTTGAAGAAGGCCGAGATTTTTTAGTGCGTTTCCTGGGAGTCAGCCTCCGTCGCAACCTGCAGGTTGCCTTCATCGATGCCCACACTCTCCACCGGGCAGCAGGCTCCTCGTTTCTGCCGACCCATGAACATGACCCCCGCACCGTCGGCCTGGCCCTCAAAGAAGGCGACGTCTTCACAATTATCATTGAAAATGGCCAGCCCTACCACCTCACCCTGGCTACCATCGTCCACGAATTGACCCACATCTGGCAGTTTGACAACCTCAATATCGAGCAGCTGACCCAAGAGCACGACGGGTTATTGGTGGAAGGACTGGCTGTCTGGGCGGAATTGACCTGCCTGGCCCAGAAAAATCTCGCTCCCGAATATCGCCAACAGTATCTGGAACGAGACGATAACTATGGCCAGGGCTATCGCCTGGTACTGGAGTTTCTCCAACAGTACGGACAGAGAGACAACCCCTTTTCCCTGCTCCGGAATCTGTATCCAGCGTCGCCTGCGATCTAAGCCGGCAACGGCAGCCTCATCGCCGTTGGCGGGGACCGAAAAATCGGCGCGGCTGCGGGTCATCCGCCTCGACGCACTGCGGCCAACAGTCCCGGCGACGAGTCGGCCCCAGCAAAAATCTCCCGAAACTCTGGCCCCGGCGGACCTAGAAGCCGATGAAGGCGATGAAGCCAAAGGCTGATTACCAGGGTGCGACGGACGGGCCCGGCGATCCGCCCCCCTTTTGGACTTTTCTGACCGAAGATTACACCGATAACTGACCCTCCATGGTCATTGAAAATTGACCCCTGCAGAGATAGACCGATGTCAGCAGAGGGCGTCGGAGATGAGGAGGGCGATTTCTATGGAAGTGTGGCATACCATTCAGGGTTGAAGCGGCAGGGGTTATAGAAGCGGGCCGTTGGCCGGCAGTTGGGGATTTTCCGGAACACGGTGAAACGCCACTGGGACAGCTAGGAGCCGCCCAAATATCAGCGGCGCGCTATGGCTAAGGGTTTACCCCCTTGGCCCCGCAGGTCCCGAGCTGGTGGTGCCGCAGCCATTATCGACCGCCTGGTGCCTCAGGCCCACAGCTTTGCCAGCAAAGGCAACAGCCTCCGGATGCGGGCCAGGAGCAGTGAGAAAACGGCCGACCAGGGATAAAGGTCCGGGGCACGAAGCCAGTCGCCGTCGGAAAATCAAAATACCTCTCCCGGCCAAGGCTGGCCCTGACAGCTCACCACAACCTTTCCCCAGAACCAACAGGCCGGTCAATTTTCCCTGCCCAAAGGGGTCAATTTTCATTGATAATCTTCACCCAAGGTAAAGATACCAAGGTCAACCCGCGCCGTAGCTTTCCTGCGACCGGAGACCAGCGGGGCTTAAAAAAACTGGTTACACTTCGGCTAATTGAGGGATCTCGTTTTACATTTGCCGGCCGGCATTCTTTGGAACATGCGTTCGGGGCCAAAAAGGGCCGCAACCAGGAATTTCACAATCTTACTTTATTGATTTTGCTAATATGAGATAATGAGTTTGACCCTTCTAAGGAAAAGATTTTTCCCGCTTGGGGAAGGTTATAGCCCCACGCAAGAAGTCTGCCGGACACGCATGGTCCTGTTTATTTTATTGATCGTGCTACAATTGGGGTAGGGTGAAGTTTGACGGCAATACAGTCATGGGTAGCCCGACCGCCTTGATAGGCGACCGTGCCGTGGCGCACGAGGCGCCAGCCGCCGTTCTGATACATGCCTTCGGTTTCTATTTTGCTGATCAGGTCAGGGTCAGATTCGAGCAATTCCAAGAGGGTTGGATTCTGCGTCAAGGCCACAGGTTTCAGGCCCGGACCGGTGACCAGGGTGACGGGCTCCACGATCAAGTTCGCGAGATCGCGAAAGATGATGGCCTCCGGTGCCGGCCTGGCCTGTAAGCGGATCATCCTGGCCCGGGTGTCCGCAGTGGCCGATTCTTTGGTAACGTCAATCAAGTCCAACAGGTAATGGCGCACATCATCCAGATTTTGGACTTCCTGGAGTTTTTCGTGGTTGGGATAGGTCTCCAAGGCTTTGGCCAGGCTAGATATCTCCCGCAGGTAATGGTTGCGCTGGTTTTCCGGCACCAGATACATGACGATCAGCACCACGGGTTTGCTGTCCGGGGCGTTATAATCAATACCTGATGGACTCCAACCGATTACGCACATGAGATCTTCATCGAAGGGGACGCGGGCGTGGGGACAGGCCCAGCCATTGCCCAGCGCCGTGTTGGTGATTTTTTCCTTCTGCATGACGTTGCCGACAATATCCGTGCCGGCCGGGACTTCCGGAAACGCCTCGATGATGTGCGCCAGGAATTGCAAGGCGTCAGCCTTGTCATTGTCAGGCAGTTCAAAAAGCCTGCCGGCCTGCAAGGCGTCTAAAATCGTATTCACGTTTAATCCCCTCCATAGCGGTTGAAGAACCAGGTTTTCGCCCAGTGGGTTAAGATACCGTAACTGATCAGAAAAAGCGCGATCCAGGCCCAATAGCTGGCCGGCAAGGGAACCAGCCTCAAAGCCGCGGCGAATGGTGAATAGGGCAGCCAGGCGCCAATGCCCATAATGATCAAGGTGGTCATCATCATGTAGCCGGACGCCCGGCTGCCGAAAAAAGGCGTGCGTCTGGTCCGGATGATATGGACGATGAGCGTTTGGGTCAGCAGCGATTCCACGAACCAGCCCGTCTGAAAGAGTTGCGCCCAGGCCTCCTGTTGCCCGGGGGTAGTTGCAGGATCGAGGTAGGCGCGACAATTAAAAAAGAACCACATTAAAGCAAAAGTCGCGTAATCGAAAAGCGAGCTGATGGGTCCAATAAAAACCATGAACCGCTTGATATTGTCAATGTTCCATTTGAGGGGCTGGGCCACCTGTTCTTCATCAACCTTATCTGTAGGTATCCCGGTCTGGGAGAAATCGTACAGCAGGTTATTGGTAAGGACCTGGATCGGCTGCATGGGCAGAAAGGGTAACAGATAGCTGGCGCCCACGACGCTGAACATATTGCCGAAATTAGAGCTGGCCCCCATGCGGATGTATTTGACGATATTGGCAAAAACGCGCCGGCCTTCCGTGATCCCTTCCTCCAGGACCAGCAGGCTTTTTTCCAGCAGGACGATGTCCGCGGATTCCTTGGCCACATCCACGCCTGAATCCACCGAGATGCCCACATCAGCCTCCTTCAGGGCCGGGGTGTCGTTGATACCATCGCCCAGGAATCCGACCACATGGCCGTTACGCCGCAAATCCCGAACAATCTCTTCCTTCTGTGACGGCGTCAGTTTGACGAAAACATTGTTCTCCTCCAGCGCTTGGGAAAACTGCTCCGGGGAGAGCCGGGCCAGATCGGCACCCGTCAGCATTCCGATCACCGTTAGCCCCACGTCTTTGCAAACCTTCTCGGTTACCAGGCCGTTATCGCCGGTCAGCACTTTGACCTGGACACCAGCCCGGGCCAGAAGCTCCAAGGCTTCATCGGCCATATCCTTGGGCGGGTCGAAGAAAGCAATATAGCCGAGTAAGACGAGTTGAGATTCATCCTGGACGGTGAACGTGGTCTTTTCCTGGGGAAACTCTCGATAGGCAATACCCAGGACACGGAAACCGGCACGGTTTAGTTTTTCAACCTCCTCAAAAAGATTGCCGCGCAGCATATCGACCAAAGGATACACTTCATCGTCGATCTGATAGCGACTGCAACAGGCATAAATCTCCTCCACCGCTCCCTTGCAGATGAGGACATGATCGCCCTCATACTCCACGACCACTGACATGCGGCGGCGTTGGAAGTCGAAGGGCAGCTCATCCACAAGGCGACATTGTTGGGTATCCAGGTCGGAGTGTTCCAGCACGGCACGGTCAAGGAGATTGCGCAAGCCCGTCTGGAAATAGCTGTTGAGATAGGCATAATACAAGACCTCTTCGCTGGGGCGCCCAAGGATATCCACATGCTGTTTCAAGACCACCCGATCCTGGGTCAGGGTCCCGGTCTTATCGGTACACAGGATGTCAACGGCTCCAAAGTTCTGGATGGCCTGCAAGCGCTTGACAATCACCTTCTTGTTGGCCATTGTTAGTGCCCCTTTGGCCAGATTGACGGTGATGATCATGGGCAGCATTTCTGGGGTCAGGCCCACCGAGATGGCAAGGCCGAACAAGATTGCTTCCAGCCAATCGCCTTTAGTCAGGCCCACGATTAAGAAGACGACACAGACCATCACCACCATGAACCGCATCATGAGCCAGACAAAGGAACGCACCCCCCGGTCGAAGTTCGTCTCCGGCCGTTTTTCCGTCAGACGTTCAGAAATGGCCCCAAACAGTGTCTGAACGCCGGTGTTGATGATCAGCCCCCGAGCCGTGCCGCTGGTGACCGAGGTGCCGAAGAAACAGGCGTTGGTGAGCTCCAGGGGCGAGGCCGCAGCAGAGCCGGCATTCCCCGCCGACTTCTCCACGGGCATGGCTTCGCCGGTTAGGGCCGATTCACTGACGAAGAAATCTTTGGCCGCGATCAGCCGGAGATCGGCCGGGATGATGGAACCGGCCTGGAGAAGCACGATGTCGCCGGGAACAATTTCGGATATCCGCACCTCGGACTCTTCCCCCTCCCGCAGCACAAAAGTATGGGATTGGACCCGTTTGCCGAGGCTTTCCACCGCCAGACTGGAGCGGCGGTCAAGGATATAGGACAGTCCCACACTGAGCAGGACCATGGCGCTGACGATGACCGCAGCCTTCAGCTCACCGATGACCACCGACACCACGGAGATGACCAGAAGTTGGATCACCAACGGACTTCGCAATCGTTGCCACATGTCGGCCCAGAAACCCAGACGCTTAAAACGGGAGAGCTCGTTGGGGCCAAACTCGTCCAGACGTCGAGCCACTTCCTTGTGACTTAACCCTTGCAGCGTCGTCTGCAGAGCGAGCAATGCCTCCTGGAGAGGGACAGTGCAGAGTTGCACCAATCGCTGCTCGTGTTCGGGTTCCGCCCGCTGGCCAGCAGATAAAGAGCGGTTCACACCAAGGTTGAGCCGGAGCGTTTTCATGGCGTCATCCTTAATTTCCAGCTGCCCACATTTGGCGCCGCTTGAGACTATAGAGGGGGAGGTTGGTCTGCAAGTTCACCTCTGGTTCGGCCTTGATGACAAGACGGACGCGGCCGGAGGCGAACCGGCGGGCTAGATTCAGATTGCGCCCCGACAGTTCACTCCGCCAGGCTCAGACGTCGCGGTCATTGGTTTTCTGGTTTCTTGAGCAATCTTTGAGCTTTGTTTAGGCAATAAGACTGCCAGGTGAGTCGTTCATAACAGTTTCTCCCAGGGGTTGATCAACCAAGATGATTCTTTTGGCCGTGATAAACTTCTGCCAACCGCTGATTTTTTCCCGTCGCCGGGGTGCTGGCGAGAATTGTTTGCGGACATGAAAACCCTCCCCTCCTTAATTTCATGATTCTTCCTGCGTTTCTTGCCTGACGATTTCCCAACTGACGGCACTCACTCCGGCCTCCAGGCTGAGGCGGGACACGAGTTGCTCCAGAGCGGCTTGGTCATTGCCCCTGCCCGTCAAGCTGGCCAGCATCTCCACTTTGGCTGGATTATGGGTATCCTCGCTGCGCAGTGAAGAGATCTGCAGGGTACTGGTATTCACGATTTGGAGAAGCAAGGCCCGCATTTTTTGTTCGTCTTCTGCCCGACAGATGGCCGTCAAAAGATAATGGGACTCAGGTTCCGGGACATCGGTCAGGTGCCGGATAAATTTTTGGGCAATCGGCCGCAGCACGATATTTACCATGAGCACAGCCATCGCGCCAACCAGGGCATGTATTAGGAATCCCGCCCCGGAAAGGGTGCCGACTGCCGCAGAACACCACAAAGTTGCCGCAGTATTCAGCCCTTTGATGGTCATGCCTTCACGAATGATGACCCCGCCTCCTAAAAAACCGATCCCTGACACTACCTGCGCGGCGATCCGGGTAGGGCTCGCATCTCCTGGCGTCATCAGACCCATGATGACAAATAAGGCAGAACCTACGGCAACTAGGGTGTTCGTACGCATGCCCGCCATCCGCTGGCGCCATTGTCTTTCAAAACCGATGATACAGCCCAACAGAAGCGCCAAGGTGAGCCGAAAACAAAACTCCAACCAGTTCATAATTTCAGCCTCTTAGGACATCAAGCTATTGTCCCCGAAGAAATGTTCACTTTATACCAACCAGCAACCTGGTTAAGGTTGCCTCTATGATGGCAGTGGCCAGTCTGGTAACAATTTCTTCCGAGATTTCAGACATTGCAGATGTCTGGCCGCCGTCCCGATAGGAAGGCAGGTAGCCACCATCTATCAGGAAACGAATAATCTGCTGTTGGGTAATCGTTTGTGGATGGTAAAAAATGAGAACGTTGCCAGTAACGGGATTGGCGACCACATTCTCCACCCCTTGAACTTGGCTCAAAAAAAACTCAACGTCCCGGGCTTTTTGATCATTTCCTTTTATTTTCAAAAGCTTGAGGCGCACTCTCCCTTCTATGGCGTGCATCAATGGAGTGGCTAAAATCTTCATGGCCAATCACCCCCTTTTTGATTGAATGGAGGAGATGACTCAGCAGGCCAAGCCAGGCAGGCAGAAATTTGGTGTGGTTTCTCAGAAAAAAGAAATCCCCCGGTCAGACCTGGCCGGGGGGGCATTAAGCAAGAGAGCTCCTCACAACGCAGTCCTACCCCGTAATACTCCCCTCGCGAGGTCCGGCCGGAACACCATGACCGCCAAGGTCGGTGCCGTTCATCTTTCTCGGTGAGCGACTACTGTCGCTACTGTCCATAAGGAGCATCCTCTCTCTTTCTTGAATTTGCATGCCACTCGTCACTGTAGCAAACACCTCGTCCTCTGTCAACCCACCATGTGCCAAAATAATTTTTCCAGAAAAGTGAAGAAAGTTGCTTCTTCTTTTGGTAATCGTCCAAACGTATTGACCTTGCCATTCCCACCTTTAATGGGCATGGTGTATACTGTCATCCCAAGGAGACAGTGTCATGCGCCTTTTAGTGGTGGAAGACGATGCCACGATTGCCTCTTTCATTGTCAAGGGGTTGCAGCAGGCGGGCTATGCGGTGGATCATGCCGCCGACGGGCAAGAGGGCCTGCATCTGGTCTTGACCGAACCCTACGACGCCGCCATCGTCGATCTCATGTTGCCCAAACTGGACGGCCTCAGCCTGATCCAAGAGGTGCGCCGTCAAAAAATCACGCTGCCCATCATTATCTTAAGCGCCAAGCGCAGCGTTGATGATCGCATCAAAGGCCTGGAGACCGGCAGCGATGATTATCTGATCAAACCCTTTTCATTTGCCGAACTGTTGGCCCGGCTGCAGGCCCTTCTCCGGCGGGCCAGCCGCGGCACCGCCACCACCCGCCTGGAATTTGCCGATCTGTCTCTGGATTTATTGACCCGCCAAGTCAAGCGCGGGGAGACGGAAATTCTCCTCCAACCCCGGGAGTTTGCCCTCCTGGAGTATTTATTGCGCCAGCCCGGCCGGGTGGTCTCCAAGACCATGATCCTGGAGCATGTCTGGGACCTGGATTTTGATCCCCAGACCAATGTGGTGGATGTCCTGGTCTGCCGGTTGCGCAGCAAGATCGACCGGGATTTTCAGCCGAAATTGCTCCACACCATCCGGGGGGTGGGCTATGTCCTTAAACTTTCTTAGCCGCTGCCGCCCGCACCTGAGCCTCCGGCTGACTCTGTGGTTTTCCCTGATCTTTTTGCTGGCTTCCCTGACCGTCCTCGGGATGGCCTATTATCTGCTGGCTACTTCCCTGCGGCAGCAGGACCGGGAGAGCATTCGGACAGCCTTGCAAGAATACCAGGCCCAATACAAGGCCGGCAAGCTGATAGCCCTGCGCAACGCCATCAAGTTTGAACGGGCCGCCGGCAAGCCCAATATCTTTTTCGTGCGCCTGGCCGGTCCTCGCAATCAGACAGTTTTTCTCCATTTCCCGGAGCAATGGGCGGATTTCAACCTGCAGGAGTTGGAGAGGATGGCCACGATTCCCGCCTGGTTCCAGCTCCGGGCGGCCCAGGAAGAGGAGGTCTTGGAAATTGCCACGGTTCGATTGCCGGACAACTTTCTTTTACAGGTGGGCAAAGACACGAGCGCCCGGGAAGAACTCCTGGAACATTTTCGACGCGTCGCCTTTGGCGTCACCATCCCCCTCATTATACTGGGGCTGGTAGGCGGCAAATTTCTCGCCGGCCGGACCCTGCGGCCCATCCGCCAGCTGATCCAGACCGTGCAGACCATCACGGCCACCGGCATGATGACCGCCCGGGCCCCAGTGGGACCAGCCCGGGATGAGTTAGCCGAACTGGCCCGGCTCTTTAACCAGATGTTGGACCGCATCAGTGCCCTCTTGGATGGGATGCGGGAGACCCTGGACAACGTGGCCCATGATCTGCGCACCCCGCTCACCCGGTTGCGGGGCGTGGCGGAAACGGCCCTGCAGGCTCAGGAGCAGCCAGACACCTGTCGCGCCGCCCTGGCCGATTGTCTGGAGGAAGCCGAACGTCTCTCGGGCCTCTTGACCATTCTCATGGATATCGCCGAAGCCGAGGCGGGGACGATGAAGCTGCGCTTGGAAACAGTGCCCATCGGCCCCTTGTTGGCTGATCTCGTTGACCTCTACCGCTATGTGGCCGAAGACAAGCAGATCAGCATCACTACCAACTATCCCCCCGAGCTTGCTGTTACCGCCGACGCCCCCCGCCTGCGGCAGGCCCTGGCCAATGTCCTGGACAACGCCGTCAAATATACGCCCCCCGGTGGCCGGATCACCGTGACGGCGGCGGCCGCCGGGGCATGGCGGCGGTTCATCATCGCCGATACCGGTGTTGGCATCCCGCCCGCAGACCTGCCCAAGATCTGGGACCGCCTCTATCGGGGTGACAAGAGCCGGAGCCAGCGCGGCCTGGGGCTGGGTCTGAGCCTGGTTAAAGCCATCGTTACCGCGCACGGCGGCCATATTGAGGTGGCCAGCGAGCCCGGTCAGGGCTCCCGCTTCGACATCTACCTGCCGGGTTGAGGGCCGCCAGGTTTTTTTCGGCCGTTAGATAACCTTACCAATTTGTCATCTTGCCGCAAGGTAGTAGCAATCTATTGGCGTTATCCTAACCTCTGAAAGCACCCGTCAGTCTAATAAAAAATCCCAGGGTGCAGAAGGAGGAAAACGATGCCACAAGAAAAAAGTAGGGTTGGTTGTGCTATCCTGGCCCTTGCGCTGGTCCTGGCCTTGGGTCTGGCCGGTTTGGGATGGGCCCAATCGACCGCAGCTCCCCAGTACCCCTGTAGCATCAAGGTGCCGGAGCCGGAGCCGGCAGATCTGGCCACCTTGGCCAAGATCACCCCAGACCAGGCCAAAACCGCAGCCCAAGCCGCCCGCCCGCATGTCCAGGTGAAAGAAGTGGAACTAGGTAACGAAAACGGTTGTCTGGTGTATGAGGTTGAATTCGTGGATGGCTGGGAAGTAAAGGTGGATGCCGGCAACGGTAAAGTTCTCCATCAGGAACAGAAAGGCAAAGAAGGGAGAGAAAAGAAAGAAAAAGAAAGATAAAATTATGGCCGGCCGGTTCCGGATTCACAGGGAGCCGGCCGCAATTGCATTCAGTGCCACCTTGCCGATTTGTCATGTTCCGGTAAGGTTCTGGTAATCTTAGCTGGTTATCATGAAAGCTACAACGGTATAACTCAAGGAGGAAAATGTATGAAGAAGCAGCTTCACATCGGTGTGGTGGTAGTCGCCCTGATCCTTATGTGCGCCAATGCCGCCTGGGCAAAAAAGGAAAAAGGCGGGGGCGGGCCCCAGGTCCCGCCGGTTATTACCGCGGAGCAGGCCAAAGCCACGGTGACGGCCGCCCTGCCCAAGCTGGCCGTGGGCAAACCCTATTCCAAAACGGGCAAACAGGGAGACATCAAATTGGAAGTGCCGCTGACTCTGGAGAATAAAATTGTCGCCCGGGTACGGGTGAACCCGGCCACCGGCGAGATTCTTACCAAAGGGCAGCGCGTCCAGATCCAAAAACTCTCGGTGACGCCGGAGCAGGCCAGCCAAGCCGTGGCCGGTCTGGTAAAGGAATTCCAAACCGGCGCCCCCTGGCTGGGCAAACAGGGCGAATGGAAGGTCCCCCTCCTCTATAAGGGGGCGGTGGTGAGTGACATCTCCGTCCACGGCCAGAACGGCACCATCCTGCCAGACTGGAAGGCCTCGAAAGATGCCACCATGTTCGGACGATAAAAAGCGTCGGCTGGGCTCGCGGCTCTGGCCCCTGTTCTGGCTGGCACTTTGCTGCAGCCTCGGCACCGGTTGGGCCGGGATGCCCCCCCCTGCCCCGCCCCGACCGGCTTCCTCGGCCCCCATAGCATGGAGCATCAGAGTGCCGGAGCCGGAGCCGGCCGACCTCACCGCCTTGGCCAAAATCTCGGCCGCAGCCGCCATGGCTGCGGCCGAGGCGGCCTATCCCGGCGCGCGGGTCCGAGCCCTGGCTCTGGAAAACGAGAACGGCTTCCTGGTTTACAGCGTCCGGCTCAGCAACGGCTTAGAGGTTAAGGTGGACGCCGGCACCGGCCGGGTCAGCCGCCCTCCATTAGATGACGAGGCGGAAAATCAAGAGTAGATGTAGCCAGAAAATAAACGTGACACCGGCGGGAAAGGTTCTTTCTCCCACTCATATTATATTCTTACGAAATTGCGCGATTCCCTTTGGTGATAAAAAACAGGATCATCTTCAGAGCCATTGCTCAGGATACAGCAGCTTCTGAGCAGAGGCGGCCCGTCACGCCCACCAATTCGGTCCCCTGGTGCCACGGCAGTCTTGCCACTGCCGGGGCATCCAGGGGCCGGCCGTCCAGAAATACCTGCCCCACGGTCCAAAAAACCGCCGGCAAACCTTGCAAGAACGTGAGCACCAAGCCTTGCGGCCACCAGATGCCTCTTGCCAAAAAATGGGGACCCAATTCCTGGCAGAGCAGATTAAAAAGCTTGACTTGCACCCAGCAGGGTCCGGTTGCCGGGGATCGGGTTTCATTCCTGTGGGTGATCCCGGCCCGGAGTGGCGCGCAGACGCCGCCTTTCCGGAAGGTGGCGCCCACCAACCCCGGCATGGCTGCGGACAACGCCAGGGTGTCGCGATCTCCCACCAGTGCCGCAACGCTATCCACCGGCTGGCCGTTCAGGAAGATGGTTTGAATCCGGCTTGCCAAGTAGACGGGGCTCAGACCCCAAGAGTGGCAGAACAAGGTTTCAATGCTGCCGGCAGCCGGCACCCGGAGCCAGAAGCCCTGCTGCAGGAGTGCTAACAACCTCTGAAAATACTGGGCCGGCAACAGCAAGACAAGCGTCCCGGAGGCGACGGTAATACATGGCGCGGGTTGGCCGACTTTGTCGGCAGAATTCTCACAAAATGCCATACAATTCTTGCCGCCGTTCTTAAGTGTCCAAGCCGGCCGGACCCCAACAGCGAAACAACCGCCGGAGCCGCTAAAACCCACCTTGTCTCTGGGCTTTGCAGGTCAGGCCTGGCTTGCCGGGGACCGGCCACGATCCAAACCACTAGCCGTTTTAGAAATTAAAGACGGCGTCCAACTCTTCGTCCGTAACCGTGAAAGTGACGTTATGCGGCGGCAAAATCTCCTTCTTGAAAAAGTCCGGCAACCGGTCCTGCTCTTTGCTGAAACCGGCCCGGCGGTTGAAATCCCGTTCCAGTTTCAGGACTTTCTTGCCCAAGGCCATGACATCATCTGCGGTCATGGACAGGCCGTAGAAGGCGTTGATCATATCGATGAGGGCCTGGAACGTCTCGGGCTGGTCCAACAGGGCAAAGGCCACAAAGAGACACATGCCGGTGGAATCCAAAGCGGCCGTAGCAATCTGCAAGTTGCGGGAGAGCTCCACCTGCCCCTCGGGTTTTAGGGGATCCACATCGCCGCCCACCTTAAGAAGATTGGTAGCAACGGCATAGCCGGCAGTATGATCTGCGCCCATGGGACTGGTGGCATAGGTCACGCCGATACCTTGCACCGCCCGGGGATCATAGGCTGGCAGGGCCTGGTTTTTCACCACCGGTACCCGCTCCACGCCAAAAACCTTGCCGGCCACTGCTGCGCCGCTGCCCAGAATGCGGCCAAGATAGCTCCCTTTACCCACCTCTTTGAGCAGGTTGATGGCGCCTTCGGCATCCCCGAATCTGATGAGTCCCGCCTCCATGGCCACACCAATGGTAGCTCCCATCTCGATGGTATCCAGACCGAAGTCATCATCCAGGCGGTCCAGCATGGCGACGGCGTCCATATCGTCAATGCCACAGTTGGCCCCATGGGCCCAGACGGTCTCATACTCTGGCTGCTTGGTCAGGTAGTTGTGGGACTTGTCATGGTAGATACCCGAGCAGCGGATGGTGCAGCCGCGGTGGCAACCATGGGTCGCCAGTCCTCCCCGGGCCTTTTCCAACTCTGCCGCGGTCTCGCCGCTGATATTATGCACCCCGGCAAACCGCCCGGTGCTGAAATTATTGGTGGGATAAGCCCCGGCTTCATTCACAATGTTGGCCAAGACATTAGTGCCATAGGCTGGCAGGGCCTCTCCCGTAATGGGGTGTTTTTTCAAACCAGCCACAAACTGCCGGTTGGCTTCCCGAAATTTTTCCGGATCTTTGGCCCGCCGCAGGTCCAAACCGCTGTCATCCAGCACGATGACCTTCACACCTTTGGAGCCCATGACGGCGCCCACACCGCCGCGCCCACAGTGGCGGGTCGGCCGGAGTTCCATATCAGTACAGGCGATGGACGCGGCTCCCAACTTCATCTCACCGGCCGGGCCGATGGAGATGCAGGCGATCTTGTCGCCAAACTCCTGCTGCATCCTGGCCACGACATCGTAATTGCCCAGCATCTTCAGGCTGTTGTCCGGGATAAAGTTCACCCCGTCCTTGTTGATGACGATCTTGTAGAGAGTGTCGTCCGGGGGCTTGCCCTCCAGGACAATGGCGGCATAGCCCAGCCGGGCCAGGACCTGGGCAGGCTGGCCGCCGGCGTTGGACTCTTTAATCCCCCCGGTAAGCGGGCTTTTGCAACCAACCGACAGCCGCCCGGACATGGCGGCCAGGGACCCGCTTAACAATCCCGGTGCGATAACCAACTTGTTGGCCGCCCCCAACGGATGGCAGGAGGGCGGTACCTCTAGCGCCACCACGGTGGTGGTCATGGCCCGACCGCCCAACCCGGCATAATCCCCCACCGGCTCGGTGCGCATCCGGGGACCTCCTGCCCCGCCCATGTCAATTCTGAGGATCTTCTCCACCGTTAGCCTCCTTTGCTCTACGTTGTTATCCTGAATAGTCGGTCTGGATCCCGGGCCAGTCCTGTTTAAAGGGCCGGACCCTTTGACTGCTTTGCTGTTTCTGGCTTCAGAGTACGGGTACGATTCGGCTCCAAACCCACCGATAATAATAGCGCCTGTCTGCCCCACTGCCCATTGGCCCAAATCTGCCGAGGCCGGAATTCATCTGCAGCTTGCCGCAGCGCAGGAAATCGGATAGAAGATACCCATCAACCCTGTCCCTGGTATTCCTGAGCAGCAACTCAGAAGAGCTGGCCATGACCCCAAAAACCATCCTGACAGCTTGCCTAACTTCTCTGCAAAGGCTGTGCCGCAACGGCCAGGAGACCCGGACTGCGGCAGACCAGGAACTGCTGGCCTGGGGTGGGGCCCAAGGAATGGCGCCTTGGCAGATCTATGAGCAAGCCCTGGCCGCCGATATCTGGCCCGTCTCCTTGGAGCGCAATTTCCCCACCCTGACGACGGCAGAGCAGTTGCAGCTCTGGCGGAGCCGCGTCCTCGTCCTCGGCTTGGGCGGCCTGGGAGGGTTTCAGGCCTCTCTTCTGGCCCGTCTCGGGGTGGGCCGCCTGGTTCTCGCCGACGGCGATACTTTTACCCTGTCCAACCTCAATCGCCAACTCTTTGCCTCCCCCCAGACCTTGGGGCAGAATAAGGCCAAGGTCGCCGGCCGCCAACTCAACCTGAGCCATCCGGCTTTACAGGTGGAGGTCATCGACCAATTCCTGGATCGGCAGAGCCTGCCCGGGGTTCTGGCTCAGGTGCAGGTGGCCCTGGATGCCTTGGACACCCTGGCGGCTCGCCGGGCCCTCTTCACCACAGCCCGAACCGCCGGTGTGCCCGTCGTGCATGGCGCCGTCCACGGGGTGTACGGCCAGGTGGCCACCATCCTCCCTCAGGATGGGGAAGCCTTTCCAGCTCTCTATGGCTCCGACCCGTCACTTTCTGACATAGTGGTGGGGATCGCGCCCACCGTCTGTCTGGTGGCCAGTCTCCAGGTCCAGGAAGCCTGCCGCCTCCTGTTGGGTTGGCCGCTGGCTTACCACCGCCGCCTCGCCCATGTGGACGGCGATACCGGCCGTTTGGAGATCCTCCCCTTATTTTAAAAATACAGATGCCTACCTTCCGGCCATCTCACCTTAACCGCCCCCCACGGCGGGGAAGAGGCCGAGACGCTCATCACCCTGCAAGGGAAAATCCGGTTCCCGTCGGATACCGTTTACCATGATAATAGTTATTTCGCCCATGGGGAGACCAAGGCGCTCCACTACCTGGGCCACCGTTGTGCCCGGTTCCACCTGCACCGGCAGGCCCTGATAAGGATCATAATCAGGAAAAAACCGTCTTAACGAGGCGTTGAGAAGAACCTGCAAAGTCATGATTGCTGCTCCCTGCCAGCCGAGGGGCTCACCGCCCTCGCCATCAACCTGACTCGGCTGGAAGCATTATTATAACAGACGTTTCCTTCAGGATAACTTATTCCTCGCAAGGCCGTCCCTCTGGCCCTCCTCCTTGAACAAGCCTTTGTCCATGAGAGAATTGGATATTCCTTTGCCATGCCGATAGCCCCTGACCGGAAAAATGTTATTATTATCCCAGATCTGGCGCCTTGGGAACCGTTGGGTTGCCAGGCTTCCGAAAGATCGGTTCCGGATCAAAGCCCGGTGGATATTTCAGCCAGGGATAACCCTTGGCAGCCATCTCATAGCCCAGATCGAATAAGGCGTTCATGTAGGCGCGGTTAAAAGGTTCCCGGGGGCGGGTCGGGGCCCGGTCCGTGGGGATGGCCGCCAGGTTGTAAGCCATTTTATCGCGTTGGGCAAAGAGATAGAGACGGTAGAGGTCGCCGATGCCCTGGGTTTTGATCAGGGTGGCAATGGCCCGGCTGCCGATGGGAGCCAATCGGGGTCTGACATTTTCCCACTCCGGGTTGATCTGCGAATTCCGGATGATATAGAGGTAACGCGGCCGCGTCCGCATGACGGCATCCGCCCCATAGATTTCGGTAAAAGGTTTCAGCGCGGTTTCATAGAGCACCACTTGCGCGGTAGTGCCGCCGTCCACATGCATCTCCTCATACCAATTCCCCCCGGCCTCCACCTTGATGTATTGGGGCGGGAAGGCGGCCGGAATCGACGCGGAAGCCAGCATAATCTGGCGGAAAAGTTGGACGGCCGCCGGGTGGCCGCTGGCGGCGACGGCGCCCATGTCCCAAAGGACCAGACGCTGGGCGTCCAGTTGGGTGGTGCCGATGATTAATCGCCGCCCTTTGGCGTGTTCCGCGGCCACCGCCGCTAGCATGGCCGCATCCACGTACTGGGCCAATTTATCGGCCAGGGGTGTGGTATCGGCGACGGCATCCCGCCATAGGACGGTCAACAGACTTTTCAGACGGAAGATGTCTCGACTGGAAATGGTGGTATACAAAAGCCGCAGAGTATCATCATACTCCGAGCCCAGGAAGGCAAAGGGCGCAATCAGGGCGCCAGTGCTGATGCCCGTCACCAGCTTAAACTGGGGGCGGTCCCCATGGGCGGTCCAACCACAAAGGACCCCGGCGCCAAAGGCGCCGTCATCGCCGCCCCCTGATAACGCCAAAAAATAGGCAGGCGTTTTCAGAGAATCCGGACCGAAAGCGGCCTCTTCCTGGCGGATTGATTCCAGGGCAAAGCTGGTAAAGGTCTTGCTGACCTCATCCCCCCAGGTGCGCACGTCGGGCATGCCGGGAACCACAACTTTACTTTCTAAATGCTGGGGCAATGGTTGGCGAGTCCTGAGCGCGGCGCAGCCCTGGAGCCCCAACAAGGATACGGTCCAAACCACCAACATGATGAGTCCGGACCCAGATCCCGGGGCCAGGAGAACTTTTAGGGCCATGCTGTTTCACCTCTCATAATCACGAAAGATCTGCAGCGACATCCTCAAGACCGCCGCATCTTCGGAAACTGATCAGGCACCGGGTAGCTCCTGTCGCCGCCGCCCTCCTGGCTGACCCGGTTGGCATGCCAGGGGACCTGCCGCCAAAAGAGCTCCCTTCATTATATTCTGGCACAAAAATTGATAAAAGGTGAGGCTTGGGCAAAATTCCTCGTGATAATGAATTTTAGATTAAAATAAGCTTCATGAGCGGGTTCCTTTGTATTAAGGTATTTTAAGAGAAAAAACAATAGGATCAGGGGTGTTCGTGAAGCTTAGATGCTGTTGCGCAACCCTGAAAGCCGATTCCATGTCATTCTGAGCGCAGCGAAGAATCTTTTCTTTCCGACGAGACAAAGATCCTTCACTTCGTTCAGGATGGCAAGAAAAGAGGTTTTGCAACAACCTCTAGAGATAGAATATCATGGCTACTGGATCAAATTACAGCACGTGACTTACACAACTGATTTAGGGAATATGGTGCGCCATGCCTCCTGGAGAAATTCAGCCAAAAACGTCTTGTGAAAGCGTGCTTGGAACCCATTGGTTTTTGGCTTGCGAACTCTGATTAAGAGAAGTTCTGGGCCGCCAATACCACGAAGGCGCCCTCGCCGTGACCTGAGCGCACCGGTTCCGGTACTCCCAGGGCAGCCGGGTCTTGAAAAATCGTCTGCCGCATTGCCACGTTTTGATATCCCAGAGACGCCAGCCATTGGAGCAGTTGAGGGACTCGCAGAAATCTGGCTTGGCGAAAAAACCTGCTCCGGTCTTTGTTGGCCTCATATAATTGACCTAAAGGGCTGTCCGGGTCGATAAGGCCGATAATCAGCCAGCCTTGTGGTTTCAGGACCCTCGTTGCTTCGCGCAGAGCTTGCAATGGGTCCGGGAGAAAGCAGAGAACCGTTACCATCAGGACGTAATCGCAAGAGGCGGTGGCGATGGGCAGGGCTTCAGCATAACCTCGGATAACCTGCAGCCCCCGTTTTCTGGCAATCGCCGCCATCGCCGCGGCCGGCTCGACCCCGATCTTGATCTTTAACGGTCCGGCAAAACGGCCTGTGCCGAGCCCGATTTCCAAACCCTGACCCGTGGTGGGCAACAAAGCCTTGACCGCAGCCAATTCAGCCCGATAGGCCGATTCGTGTTGGCTGAACCAGTCGTCATATTCTTCGGCATAGTTCTCAAAAGCATCCGTCACTGATTTATCCTCCAAAAGTCAGCCGGTTCGTCCGCCCCCTGATCCCCCAAAGCCCTTGGTCAACACCTTGGCAGAAACCTGTGAGAATCTCAGAAGGAATGGCCGATATTGAAAATCACCTGATACACGTCGTTTTTGCGGTCGATGGGGTTCAGGGGCCAGGCCAGTTCCAGACCGATGGGACCGATGGGGGTCTGGTAGCGCAGGCCGAAGCCGGCACCGTATTTGATCTGTCCCAAGTCAGTGTTCTTTAATTTATAAAAGACATTGCCGGCATCCACAAAGGTCACGCCACGGAACTCCCCATAGAGGGGAAAGCGGAGCTCCAGGTTGGTGAGAAAAAGAGATTCGCCGCCCAGAGGATTGCCGGCCGGGTCCCGGGGGCCGAGATAATAGAGCCGATAGGCCCGCATACTGCCAGGGCCGCCGGCAAAAAAGCGGCGGAAGATGGGAACTTGCTCGGTGCCCTGGATGGGGGGGATGAGGCCGAACTTGACCCGTCCGGCCAGGACCACGTTTTTCGCCCCCAGATTTTGATAACGTCGGACTTCAACGGTTGACTGGACAAATTGTGCCTGGGGAGAGATAACATCGGGCGCATATTCTCCCAGCAAATAAAATTGGCCGCCTTTCTGGGGGTCGGCCGGATTGTCCACGGTATCCCGGGTCAGGCCCCAGAGGAGCATGTTGACCGTGTAGAGTTTGCCGGACTCCGTCTCCCGGAGGATTTGCAGGGCCAGATCAGTGATGCCGAAGGGCCGGGCGAATTCCAGGCCGTGGCCCACATAGACCTTCGTCCGCTCGGCAATCTCCTTTTCCAGGAGGGCCCGGCTGTAAAAGGCCCGATCCGAAAACGAGGGGTAAAAACGGCGCAGGAAACCGCCGTTGACCACCAGATCGACCTGGGAACCGAAAAGCATGGGGTTGAGAAAGGAGCCTTCCAGGCGGGTATCCAGCCGGGAATATTTGGCGCCCAGCTCCAGGACGCGGCCCCCGCCGCCCAGGTTGCGATAGCGCAGGACGGCCCGGGCCCGGAACTGGTCCCAGCTGCCGTAGCCGGCCCCCAGCTTCAGGGAGCGTGGCTTCCGCTCGGTGACGCCCACGACCACTGGTATGTCAGTCTGCTCCGCCGGCACCTCCTCCGGGGTGACGTTGACACTGCGGAAAAGGTCCATCTCATAGAGCCGTTCCTGGGTGGCAATAATCTTGGCCAGAGAAAAGGGCTCCCCGGTATGGACCCGCAGGGCCCGGCGGATAAGGGCTTCCGGCGTGGCCTGCTGTCCCTGGACGCGGATAGGTCCGAAGCGGGCAAAGGGACCCGGCCAGACCTGGACATAGACCGCCGCGGTATTTTCCTCCGGGTCAATGAGGACCTCCCCTTCCACTCGGGCCTTGGGGTAGCCCCGGTCCATGAGGTAGCCGACGATTTCCTTCTTGAGGGCGTCGAACCCTTTTTCGGTAAAGCATTCGCCCTTGGCCAAGGGGCCATGTTTGACAAAATCCCTCAAGGCCGCCTGCACTTGGGGGGCCGCCACCACGCTCACCTCCAGATGGCTGATCCGTATCCGGGGCCCTTCCTGAATATGTAGGGTAATTTGCACGGCATCCAGCTGTTCGGCAATATCTGTGGTAATCTCGGTATGATAGAAGCCGGCGCGGCGATAGACTTCTTTGAGGCGGGCCACATCCTCGGCCAAGACTTCCGGCTGAAAGACCGGTGGGGGCTTCCACCGGAGAAAGTGGGGCCGGGGGGTGACCATCTCTCGGAACAGTTCCCGGGTCGAGAGCGTTCTATTGCCCCTGATCCGGAGGGCCTGGATCACCAGAGGGGCGGACGGCGAGGTCTCTGCTGACGGCTGGGCCCAGACGGGGGTGGCGAGCAAAGCCAGGAGAAGCATTAGGGGGATGAGACGCCAGCGCGTTGTCATACCGGATGAAATTTTTTGGCCAGGGCGCATCTCAGGGGAGGGGCCAGCCGCCATTAAAACAGGCTCCTTTGCCGAGGGCGGGGCCGCCGGAAGACGGCCAGAGGATTGGCCAGCAACTGCGGCCGGACGGCCTGCAGCCAAGCCGGCAGGCGGCCCGAGCCGGGCTCGCCCCAGAGGTAGCGCTGCCGCACCGACGACAGAAAAATCTGGCGGCTGGCCCGGGTTAAACCGACGTAGAGCAAGCGGCGTTCCTCTTCTGGATCAACCGCGGCGGGCGCGGCCGGCTCATAGGGGAGCAGGCCAGCCTCGCAACCGCTGAGAAAGACATACGGAAATTCCAGGCCCTTGGCGGCATGCAGGGTGAGAAGGGTGACTTTCTCGGCCCTTAGGTCAATACCGCTTACCTCGGGACCCATGACCTCCCGGGCCAACTGACAGGGGATGCCGGCCTCTTGCAAATGCTTTTGCAGCGTCTCCCCTAAAGCGTGAAACCGGTAGAGTATGGCAATGTCTTTGAAGCTGGCCTGTTCTTTGCCGTCGGCATAACGCAGGCGCAGGTCCTCCAGGGCCAGATGATTGCCGCCCCCCACCAGAAACTCGATCCACTGGGCCATCTGCCCGGCCTCGGCCCGGACATCAGCGGCTTCCAAGAGAACAGGCGGCAGGTCCGTGGCGTTATGGGTATTCAGGGGAACGGCGCCCCCCGGCGCCCCCAGGGTCATGGTCGCCAGCTGCAGAATGGGGGCCGGCAGACGATAGGTCTCCGTAAGGGTGACGGTGCGGGCCCTGGGCCAATCCCGGGCAAAGCGCTGAAAATACTCCGGCCGGGCCCCCCGGAAACCATAAATGGCCTGGTGCGGATCGCCGATGACGAAGAGGTGCGGAAAATCGGGGGGCGCCAAAAGCCGCAACAGTTCATACTGGGCCTGATTTAAATCCTGATATTCATCCACCAGGATGGCGGCAAAGCGCTGCTGCCAGGCGGCCAGGAGCTCGGGACAGCGGCGCAGGGTCAAAACCGGGCGGGCTACCAGGTCATCGAAATCATACCACCCCTGTCGCGCCAGAGCCGTTTCATAGGCCTCATAGGCCGACCGCCAGGGCAGCTCGCCGGCCTCACCATCCGGGTAGCACAAATCCTGCTTGTGGCGGCTGATCTGCTGATCCAGGGTTTTTGGGTCTACCCCATAACATCGGGCGATCTCCTGGAGGAGGGGGTGGCGTTCTGCGTCGCCGACTACCCGACGGTCGCCCTGGCCCCACCTTTGGAGCATCAGGGCTCCCAGGGCGTGAAAAGTCTTGATATGAAGCCTGGCTGCGTCCTCAGACCCGGCCAAGAGGTTTTGCAGGCGGGCGGCCATCTCCCCGGCGGCCTGGCGGGTGAAGGTGACGGCCAGGAGCCGCTCCGGCGGCACGGCGCCGGTCTGCACCAGATGGGCCACCCGGTGGATCAGAGTGCGGGTCTTGCCGGTGCCCGGCCCGGCCTGGACGAGGACGGGGCCGCGCAAATCGGTCACTGCCTCCATCTGGGCCGGATTCAACCCCTGCAGCCAGGGTTCTTGGCGGTCCAGAACTTGGGTCGCTCGTTTCAGTTGCCCGGTCGCTGCCCCCGTTTCAGCAACCCCACTGGCCGGCCTGGGTGGGCGGGCGGCCAGCGGTGCGGCCAGGGGTTTAAGCTGTTCCGGGCTGGCGAGCCAGAAGCGGGGCTGGCGGCTCAGCTCCTGGCGCTCGCCGTGGGTAAAGAGGCGGAGGGTGCCATATTCGCCGTCATAGCCCCCCTGAATATGCACCTGACCCCGGCGCATTTTGTCGATGCCGGCAGCCAGGAGCGCGCCGCCCTCCCGGGCCAGGTCCGACAGGGATGTTTCCCGCAAAATGCTCAGTTCCGGCCCCAGCTTGGCCAGCAGACGGAAATAAAATTCCTGGGCCTTCTTGGTCTCGGGGCCGCACTGCAGCACCTCCCCGACAATCTCGGGCAGCGGGATGAGGTGTTCAAAAGGTTTGGCCCCGGTTGGCCGCTCTGCGGGAGGCCGGTCGGCCAGTTCCAGGACCCGATGCAACACCCCGAGAGTCAGGGGTTTGCCGCAGACGGGGCAGAGGCCCTGGAATCTCTTGCTGTCCCCCGGCTCCAGGCGTTGGGCGCATTTGCGGTGGCCGTCCAGGTGATACTTGCCCTCATCCGGGAAAAACTCGATGGTACCGGCAAAACCGTCACCGGTGTGCAAGGCCGCGGCCATGGCCGGGTAAGAAAACTCGGAGGTAAAAATATTGGCTTCCCGGCCGATCTTGTGCGGCGAATGGGCGTCGGAGTTGGAAATCAGGGTGAAGCGGTCCAGTGATCGCAGCCGCCAGTTCATGGGTGGGTCCGAGGATAAGCCAGTCTCCAGGGCGGCAATCTGATCCACCAGGTCCTCGTAACATTCTTCTAGGCTGTCAAAACCGCTCTTGGAGCCCAAGACCGAAAACCACGGGGTCCAGATGTGGGCCGGAATGACCAGCGAAGACGGGTCGATCTCCAGGACCAGCTCCAGGACGTGTTTGGCGTCCAAACCCAGGATGGGGCGGCCATCAGAGGTGACGTTACCCAAGCGAGCCAGGCGCTGGGAAAGCTGCTGGCCGGCCTCCAGGGAGGGCAACACCACCAGGGTATGGACCTTGCGGGTCTTGCCATTTTTCTTATAGATGCTGCTGATCTCGCCGGAAATGACAAAGCGGACCGGGACCTGCTGGTCAGCGGCAGGTCCCGGGGGATGGGACTGCCGATATGCCGGCTGCAGGGTATAGAAACCCGGTTCCGCAGGCTGCAGCCGGGCGCTGATCTCAGCCAGCCAGCCCGGATGGGTGCAATCGCCGGTGCCCAAGAGGGCGATGCCCTTATAGGCCGCCCAGAGGTCGAGCTGCTCCAGATTCAGTTGGCGGCCCGTGGCCCGGGAAAAATGGGAATGGATATGCAGATCAGCCAGCCATGCCATGCCTGACTACATACCATAAAAACCCTCGCCCTGGAAAGAGTTCATTGACAGAGGAGGAAGATTCGGATTATAGTCGAAAGGGCTGCGTGGACCGAGGCCGAGTGCCCGGCAGCGACGGCCGCACATCTTGTGGAGGTAGCAACCATCACCAATATAACCTTAGAAGGCGCCCGTATTCTCATCACCGGCGGCGCCGGCATGATTGGCAGCCACATCGCCCAACTGGCTGTGGCCCAGAAAGCCAAGGTTACCATTGTGGACGCCCTCCTGCCCCTGTACGGCGGCAACCTTTTTGATCTGCAGGAAATTGCCACCCAGATCGATTTTATCCAGGGCGACATCCGGGATCCGGCGCTCATGGCGCGGGTAGTGCAGGGCCAGGATATCATCTTTAATCTGGCCGGGCAGGTCAGCTATGTGGACAGCAACCTGGACCCCCTCCTGGACCTGGATATAAATTGTCGGGGCCATCTCACCGTCCTGGAGGCCTGCCGCCATAACAACCGCCGGGCCAGACTAGTCTTTGCCAGTTCCCGCTTTGTCTACGGCTCTATTGATTATACGCCGGTGGACGAAAACCACCCCTTCAACTGCCGGAGCATCTACGGCATCCACAAGCTGGCCGGGGAAAAGTACTATCGCTTTTATTACGACGCCCACGGCATGGATACCGTCAGCCTGCGCATCGCCAACCCCTACGGCCCCAAGCAGCAGATGAAACACAGTAAATACGGCATTGTCAACTGGTTCATCCGTCTGGCCCTGGAAGGCAAACCGTTGACCATCTTTGGTAACGGAGAACAAAAGCGGGATTATATCTATAATCAGGATCTGGCCGAGGCCTTCTTGACCGTCGCCCAAACGCCGGGGACAGCCGGGGAGGTCTATAACGTCGGCTCCGGTACCGGCACCCCTTTCAAAGAGATGGCGCGCCTGGTGGCTGCAGCGGTACCGGGGACCCAAGTGGTTCAGGTAGAATGGCCGGCCGACCGCTATTTCGTGGAAACCGGGGATTACATCAGCGATCTCACTAAACTCACCACCGCCACCACCTGGCGCCCGCAAACCACCCTGGAGGAGGGCATTAACCGGACCGTAGCCTTCTACCGGGAGCATTGGCAGCAGTATTGGTGATTACTCAGCCCCGGCTGAGCCTCAAAACCGGGGCTGATTCCGACACGCATCAGGTAATTTGGACAAGCGGCAAAACTCGATATCATCGCTGCCCACACCCATCCCCCAGGGGCTGCCCTGCCAGATCAATAATTTTCAGTGGCAGAGGTTGACCCATCCTTCCACAAAGCAAGTTTCGATTTCTTAACAAGTTTCTCTTTCCTTGATTTCTTCATGTTAATATTTTGGAACATAAAATATTCTATAAATATAGATAGTTACACTATTTATAGACATTGTTGTTCATATTTTTAAACATTTTTCCAAGAAAAAAATATCTTGTAAAGATAACTATTTAAAATTTCAACAAAATATTAGTATATATTTTATGGTATAATAATTGCATATCATTTGGTAAGAATTTTTTGAAAATTTTTCAAAAAGGAGGAAAAACGGCAGGGTAGTTGAGCAAGCAATCAGGTTGATGTTCGGCATTCGGAGCAGGCGGGAAGCATTCAGTCCTCCTCTGCGATGACGCAGCGGGACGATGGACGAGGGTGGGAGCTTAACACCCGAGGAGAAAGATCCTATGAAAAAAGCATTTCTTTTATCTCTGCTAGTGGTTTGCCTTGTGGCTATCTCAGGGATGAGTTACGCCGCGAACGATGCCCAGAAGCAATTAGCCATTGATAACGGTTTGGCCTGGCTGGCTGCCAAGCAGCAGGCAAATGGTTCATGGTCTTATGGCTATGGGGGGACTGATGGTGCCACCGGTGCCGCCCTGCTGGCCTTTGTGGAACAGAAGTATAAGCCAGGCGGCTGGAAGGTTGATTATACCAACACCGTGATGAAGGCCGCGAATTATTTATTCAGTACAGTGGGCACCTATAACCTCAGCGCCGGCGCTTGGTTCGGGCCGTGCAGTAAAGATGGGAGTAATATCGGCTACGGTTGGGGTATCGGTACGGGGGAAGAAACCTACAATACCGGCCTAGTGGTCCCCGGCCTGGCCCGGATGACGGCAGGGATTGTCTCCCCCAGTACCGTAATAACGGCTCCCGGGGCCTTACATGGGGTAACATATGCCCAAATGCTACAACGGACTGTAGACCAGTTCGCCTGGGGCCAGAATGGCGGCACCGGTAATTGGTACGACGGCGGCTGGAGATATACGCCCCGGCAGGCCTCGGCAGACAATTCCACAACCCAGTGGCCGGTTATTGCCTCGCTCTTTGCCGAAAGCGCCGGCGCCACTTCCTGGCCTCAGACTCGGTCGGAATTGAAGAAATGGATTGCTTATATCCAAAATCCCAACGGCGGGTCAGGTTATGACGGTCCCTGGTCATATGTCAATGAATCCAAGACCGGCGGACTCCTCGTGGAAATGTACTGGGCCGGCGGTTACAGCGGCAGTACAGCCATGGACAAGGCCCTCGATTTTCTCAATAAAAACTGGAAGAATGGGCCAAGCGGTACTTGGTATGGAAATTTCGGCCATCCTTATGCCATGTGGTCCATCTATAAAGGATTGGAACTAACCATCGGTTTGGAAGATCCCAGTCATAAAATCAATAACCTCCTGGATCCGACCCAGTCCAATTGGTGGGAAGATTACTGCGAGTGGCTGGTAAACAACCAAAATCCCAACGGCAGCTGGACCGGCTATTCTTATTGGGGTGACCCCCTCTCCACTGCTTGGAATATCAATATCCTCAACGCCACTAGGATAGTTCCTCCTCCGGTCCCCATTCCTGGCAGTTTACTGCTCCTCGGCTCCGGTCTCCTGGGGCTGCTGGCGGTGCGGCGGAAAATACGGCAATAAGGCAGGGGTGACATGCTTCATCCGAAGAGGGCGCTTTGGCGCCCTCTTGGTTTGCAGGGTTTGGTGAACCACAGAGGCTCAGCCCCGCTTCAAGAGGACTTCGCCCGTCTCCCGAGTATCATAGCCGCCCAGAGCTTGCACAGTGGTCTGGAATTCCTCTGAACGGATAATCTCCAGGACTTTCTGAAAGCGCTCGTCTTCCCAAGTCGTCTCCGGCACCACCAGATCATAACGCTCCTCCACCACCGGGATGAAGTCCAGACCCAGGGCCTTGGCGGCAGCCATAATCCCCAGGCCGGCGTCGGCGGCGCCGGAGAGGACATTCACGGCCACGGCCATGTGGGTGTATTCTTCCTGGTCGTAGCCCTGGATGGTCTCCGGCGAGAGGTTTAACCGGGCCAAGTGGTAGTCCAGGAGGATCCGGGTGCCAGAGCCCCGCTGCCGATTAGTGAAACGGACGTCGGGGCGGGTCAGATCCTGGAATCCCTGGATGTTCTTGGGATTGCCCGGCAGGACCATGAGCCCCTGCTGCCGGTGCACCAGGTTGACAAGCTTTAAAGGTACGTCTGGCAGCAGACGTTCAATATAGGGGATATTGTAAGTACTGGTGGCAGGATCGAAGAGATGGCTGCCGGCCAAGTGGGCCCGTTGGTTTTTAATAGCCAGGAGACCGCCGGTGCTGCCTACGTGGGCCGAGGAGAGGCGCAGGCCGGGATGATGGCGGCGGAGCAGGGTGGCCAAGACGTCCAGGGTGTTGTCGTGGCTGCCGATGACCACCAGGGTCTCTTCCAATTCTTCCGGGGCCAACAGGAGTTCGGTGGCCACCTCCCGACCCGCGGCTATCCCTTCGCTGTGGGCCGGGATGCGGATGAGGCCGTCGGCCCGCATCAGGGAGGTAATGGTGCCGGCCCCCCGCGGCAGGGGCGTGGCCATGAGGTTACCCGCCACTCTTCCCAGGGTCACGCGCACAAACTCTTCCAGCCCCGCTTTGGAGGGTATATTTTGGGCTACCTGGGCCATGACCAAGGGACGGCGGGGCGGGCGGCGGCCCAAAAGGCCGGCCAGGAGGGGCGCGGCAAACTCTTCAAAAGACAGGACCGCGGAGACCGGATAGCCCGGATTGCCCATGACCGGCTTGCCCTGGACGACCCCCAGGATAGTGGGCTTGCCGGGCATCATGGCCACACCGTGGACCAGGACCTCCCCCAATTCGGCGATGACCGTGGCGGTATGGTCTTCGCTGCCGGCCGAGGAGCCGGCGTTGATAATCACCATATCGTTCTCGGCCAAGGCGCTGAGCAGGGCCGCCTTGATGGCGGGGCGCTGGTCGGGCACGATGGGGTGGCTGACCGGCATGGCCCCCAATTGCTCCACCAGGGCCGCCAAAACCACCGAATTGAATTCGATGAGGCGGCCGGGAGGAAGCGGCCCCGCCTCGAGGTCAGCCGCAGCGATCAGCTCGTCGCCGCTGGGAATGAGGCTCACCCGGGGCCGGCGCCGCACCAGCAGGCGGGTCACGCCGGCGGCCAAGAGGGCCCCCAGGGCATAAGGGGTCACTTCGGTCTTTTCGGGCAGGACCATCTCCTGGGCTACCAGGTCTTCCCCCACCTTGCGGACATTTTGCCAGGGATAGACGCTGGCCTCGATCTGGATATGAACCTCGTCCACCGGCTGCACGTTTTCCACCATGATCACGGCATTGGTCCCCGCGGGCAGGGGGTTGCCGGTATTCACCGGGAAGGCCTCGGTGCCGAGGGAGAGGACCATGGGCCGGTCCTGGGTGGCCCCAAAGGTTGCCGCCGCGGCCACCGCATAGCCGTCCATGGCGGCCGCGTGATAATGCGGGGAGGACAGCCGGGCCAAGACTGGCGCCGCCGTCACCCGCCCCAAGGCCTGAATGGTGGGTATCTCTTCGGGCGGCAGGAAGGTGTCCAGGTCAAAGCGGGACAGGAATAATTCCCGGGCCGCGGCCACGGATGTCATTTTCAGGTAGATATGGCGCTTCATAATAGTTCCTTGACCCAGATCGTCTGGCTCACTGTGGATCTGGGGTCAGCCCGGGGTACGAGCGGACTTACGCTCAGGCAAACAACCACACTTGCACTGCCTCGCCCTGCTCCAGACCTTCGGTGTGCCGTGGAATGCGGGTAAGGCCGTCAGCCTTGACCATAGTGGAGATGAGGCCGGATTTGCCCAAGACCGGGTCGGCCCAGAGGATATCACCCTCAAGGCGCAGGCGGACCCGGATAAATTCCTCCCGGCCGGGGGCCGAGGCCAGGTTGCGGGAGAGGCGGGCGGTCACGGTCCGGCGCCAGGGAGGCTCCGGCCCCGCCAGGCCCAGGAGCCGGGCCATCAGGGGCTGGACCAGGATATCCATGACCACCATGGCGGAAACCGGGTGGCCGGGGAGGCCGAAGAGGGGCTTGCCGGCGATGGTGGCCAGAATAGTGGGTTTACCGGGGCTGATGGCCACACCGTGCACCAGGATCTCGGCGTCGGCAAAAGAGCTGATGGCCTCGACGGCCAGGTCCCGGGTGCCCACGGAACTGCCGCCGGAGAGCAGGAGCAGGTCGGCATTCGCCAGAGCCGCCTGCATCGTAGCTTGCCAAGCTTCCAATTCGTCGGGGATAATGCCCAGGAGATGAGGCTCGCCGCCGCCCGCCCTGATCTGGGCCGCCAGGGCGTAGGAATTGGCATCCCGCATCTGGCCAGGTTGGGGCGTCGCCGTGATGGGCACAATCTCATCGCCGGTGGCCACGACGGCTACCCGGGGTCGGCGGCGCACCGGGACTGCGGCCACCCCCAGGGCCGCCAGCAAGCCGATATCCTGAGGCCGCAAGCGGGTCCCGGCTGTCAGCAGGACTGTTCCGGCCTTGACATCCTCGCCCCGTTGCACCACGTTCTCCAACGGCGCCACACTGCGGTAGACTTCTATGGTCTGGTCCCCCAGCTCCTGGGTATACTCCACCATGACCACAGCATCGGCGCCGGGCGGCAGCATCCCACCGGTGGCCAGGCGCTGCGCCTGGCCCGGCCCCAGCGTTTGCTCAGCCACCTGCCCCATGGCCACCTCACCGCTGATGGTCAACCAAGCCGGGCTGCCAGGGCTGGCCCCAAAGGTGTCCCGGGCCCGGACCGCATAGCCGTCCATGCAGGCCCGGTCAAATTCCGGCACATCGGCCGGGGCCGCCATGTCCGCGGCCAAAACCCGGTTCCAGGCAGCGTCCAGGGGGACAGTCTCTACTTTCAGAGGTGGGAATCTCTGGATATGGGCCAGGACTTCATCGATGGTTTGTAATTGGAAAAATTCCAGCATGGCCAGCTTTCTTTTGAGGGACGGCGGCCCATCAGCCGGTTTACCGGCTGGGCACCATCGATCGTTGGAGATTATGTCATATTTGGCATAAAAATCTATCCTCCCCCAGCGCCAAAAGTCAAGGGGGATGAGAACCGACGGCGTATCTTATTGAGTGCCGATGAAAAAGGGGCGAAAGTCGCTCTCCGGGCATTCCAGGGCGGCCTGCAACACCTGCAGCATTTTGTCTTTATCCTCGGGGAGATGGCCGGCCACAGCCACATAGTTGGTATAATGGTCGCTGGTGACCACGGTCGGCACCGTAATGCCTGCCAGGAGGGCCATGGTTTCCCGGATAACCCCATGGGGCGAGAGCATCTGCAAGCGGCCGGCCAGAACCTCGGCCAGGAGGGGGGTCTTGATTTTCGGCACAAAGGTCCGCAGGCGCAGGAAATGGGGCTGGATGGCATTAATAGCCTCGGCTGTGGCCTGGGCGTGAGTTTCACTGCGCTCCTGGCCGCCGATTCCCAGGATGACGTATTCGCTCACCTCAACTCCGGCCTCCCGCAGCATCTGCCCCGCGGCAATCTGAACATCTCGGGTGCTGCCCTTACAGAGCCGTCGTAAAATTTCATCGTCGCCGCTCTCCAGACCCACGTGGACCCGGCTCAGGCCGGCCGCGGCCAACTGCCGCAAGCGCTCCAGACCTTTCTGGTGGATATATTGGGCGGAACCATACACCGTAATCCTTGCCAGTCGGGGGAACAAGCGGCGGCTGTAGCGGCAGATCTCTGCCAACGCTGCGGTGGGCATGGCGATGGTGTTGCCGGCCGGCAAAAAGAGGGTCCGCACCCGGTCGCCGTAGAGAGCCCGGGCTTCATCCAGATCAGCCTTGATCTCGGCGGTGGACCGAATCTTGAAGGGCACCCCATCTTTGTAGACCATACAGAAGGTGCATTTATTATGGGGGCAGCCCACCGTCGCCTGGATCAAGAGGCTGTCGGCTTCACTGGGCGGCCGGTAGATGGGACCTTCGTAGCGCATCTCGCACTGCTTCCGGGGAACGGTTCGGACTCTCTTTTTGGCCTGGTAGTCGGGTTGTGGAGTATGAAGCGGCCTTCTTGAACTACGAAGCCAATTTTTCCACCAACACCACGGCGTAGGCGGCAATGCCCTGGCCCTGACCGGTGAAGCCCAGGCCTTCGGTGGTAGTGGCTTTAATATTAAGATCGGTGGGCTGCATTTGCAAGACGGGGGCCAAACTCCTCATCATGGCGGGGATGTGGGGGGCTAGCTTGGGGGCCTGGGCGACGATGGTGGCGTCCACGTTGCTCACGGCATAGCCGCGGTCATGGACCACGGTGATAATCTGCTCCAAGAGGATCAGGCTGGAGATCCCCTTAAATTTCGGATCAGAATCAGGAAAATGGCGGCCCAGGTCGCCGGCGGCCACGGCACCCAGCAGAGCGTCACCGATGGCGTGGCTGAGGACGTCGGCATCGGAGTGGCCAGCCAATCCCAGGTCAAAGGGGATCTGGACGCCGCCCAGGATGAGGGGCCGCCCCGGGACTAAACGATGCACATCATAGCCAAAACCTATGCGGAGGGAGGCTGACATGATCTGATCCTTTCCCGCTCCCGGTAGATGGCTGCTGCCAGCAGCAGATCTTCGGGGGTGGTGACTTTGATATTAAAAGGGGAGCCGGGTTCTACCACCACGGGCAGGCCTAAGGCCTCCACCAATGAGGCTTCATCAGTCCCGTAAAACTCCCGGCCGTAGGCTTCTACAAAGGCTCGCCAGAGGATGGCGGCCTGGAAGGCCTGGGGGGTTTGGGCGAGCCAAATATCCTGTCGGTTGAGAGTCTTTTGGATCTGCTTTTCCCGGTTCACCTGTTTGACGGTGTCTTGAACCGGGCAGGCCAGGATGGCGGCGCCGTGTTTGGTGGCGGCCCGGAGGACCCGCCGCACTTCCTGGGGCGTGATAAAAGGCCGGACGCCGTCATGGACCAGGAAGAGATCCCAGTCATTCTGGCGCTGCAAAACTTTGAGGGCGTTATAGACGCTGTCCTGTCGTTCTTTGCCGCCGGGCACCAGACGCCAGACCTTCTTAAAGCCATAGGGAGTGATCACCTGTTTCTGGCAGAAATCCAAAGCCGCGGGTTGGGCCACCACGGTGATCTCGGTAATCTCTGGCATCTGCTCGAAGACGGCTAGGGTAACGGCGAGGATGGGGCGATCGCCCAGGGTCAGATACTGTTTGGGGAGATTTTTTTGCATGCGCCGGCCGATACCGGCTGCAGGAATAATGGCCGCCACTCTCATGGGGGTGTCTCCCTCGGGACCTGACAGGTTACGGTGCCGGCCCGGCCAGGAAGGGTGTTTGGTGCCATGGCCTGGCGGGGCAGATGCTGCCACTGCTGCCAGAGTTCCGTGGCGTAGTCGAGCAGTCGTAGCCAAGTGATGCCCAGGGTTTGCACCTCCTCCAACAGGGCGGTAAAGTCCTGGAGACAGACCCGGCCCTCCACTTCGGCATGGATGGTCAGGACGTGGGTCTGACCCGGCCGGAGCGAGGCCACAATCTCCCGGTTGAAATCGGCAGGTCGACGCCCGTCCAGACCCAGGAGTTCATCCAGAGTGGGAAGAGTCGTGGGGATTTCCAAGAGCGGCCAGACCCGGTCGCCCTGCGCCGGGAAATAGGGACTCGTCCCCCGAGTATTACTGACGTAATAAAAGCGTTCGGCCACCAAGGCATCCAAGGCCGCCGGTGTGCACTGCCAACCCGGCGCCGCAAAAGAGATGGCCCGATAGCCCAGAATCTGTTCATGGACCTGTTGGGCCCGACGGATTTCCGCCTGAATCGCTGCGGTTGACACATGGGGCAGACGGTCCTGCCAATAGACGTGGTCAAAACCGTGCAGGCCCAATTCATGGCCGGCCGCTGGAATGCGCCGCAGGAGGTCCGGGGCCGAGGCAGCGATGGCCGGTCCGGGCAGCAGGGTGCCATAGAGCATGGTCTTCAGACCATAGAGCCGCGGGGCGCCGGTGCGCCGCATTTTCTGCCAAAAGCCCTTATGAGTAAACAGCCGCCGGATGGCCCGACCGGAGTGGTCCGGCCCCATGGCCACAAAAAAACTGGCCGGCACCCCGTGCACCCCCAAGACTTCCAACAGGGCCGGGACGCCCTCCTGGAACCCCACCAGGGTATCGACGTCGATCTTGAGGGCCAGACGCATCAATAGACCTCGGTTCCGGACACCTCACTTTCCAGCTGACGAACTTCCTCCAAAAAGGCATCCAAGGTGATTTTCAGGGAAGTCTCCAAATCAGTTTGCGGCGTCCAGCCTAAATATTTCTGGGCATTGGCGATGGAAGGCTTGCGGGTAAAGATATCCTGATACCCTTGTCCGTAGTAATCCTCGTGGGGAACCTCGATGATTTCCGAGAAGACTTGATCCTCACGGTGGTCGGGATGTTCCTGGAACATCCGCTTGAGCATGAGGGCCAACTCCTTCACCGACGCTTCGTTGTCAGGATTGCCGATATTGAAGATCTTGCCGTCGGCCACGCCGCCGGGATTGGCGATGATCTTCATCAAACAATCAATGCCATCTTCGACGTAAGTAAAGCAGCGTTTTTGCAGGCCGCCGTCCACCAGGCGGATGGGTTCCCGATTCACCAGATTTATAATAAATTGCGTCACTACCCGGGAACTTCCTTCCTTGGCAGCATAGATATCGTCGAGCTTCGGGCCGATCCAGTTGAACGGCCGGAAAAGGGTGAACTGCAAAGAGCCCTCCTGGCCATAGGCCCAAATCACCCGGTCCAGCAACTGCTTGGAGCAACTGTAAATCCAGCGTTGTTTGTTGATGGGTCCCAGGACCAGCACACTGTCGTCTTCCTTGAATTCCGGCTCCGGACACATGCCATACACTTCCGAAGTGGAGGGAAAGATGATCCGGGTGCCGTACTTAACGCACTGCCGGACGACCCGCAGATTTTCTTCGAAATCCAACTCAAAGACCCGCAGCGGCTCTTTGACATAGGTCATGGGTGTGGCGATGGCCACCAAAGGCAGGACCACATCACATTTTTTAATATGATATTCGATCCACTCTTTATTAATGGCGATATCCCCTTCCAGAAAATGGAAGCGGGGGTGATGCAGGGAGTGCTCCAGCTTGTTGTTGTGCAAATCCATGCCGAAGACTTCCCAGGATGTGGTGTTCAGAATCCGGCGCACTAGGGCATTGCCGATGAAGCCATTAACCCCGAGAATCAGGATTTTCACCCGTTCCTCCTTAGTATTCGTGTTACCGGCCAGGGCTTGCGACCGGCCCGGCCACGGCAATATGCTGTCGGCCTAAGACTCTTGGCCCAAAATTTTGCCGTTGAGAAAAGCCAAGGCGGGTGCCAGGGCCTCGCCGGCAACTTCTTTCTGGCCCTCAATCTGAGCCGCCAGGACCGCCAGCACCCCTTGACCGGTGCCGATCCAGACGCGCTCAGCCTGCTGCACCAGCAGGCCCGGCGGCAACGGCGGTCCAGAGTATTGTGTATCAACTTTAGCAGCCCAAAGAAAGATTTTTTTTCCCTGCCAGGTGGTAAAGGCACCGGGGAAAGGATGCGTCACGGCCCGGATGAGATTATAAATCTGCTGGGCCGGTTGCTGCCAGTCAATCCGACCATCCTCCGGGGTGCGGCCGCCAAAATAGGTGGCCCGACTATGGTCCTGGGGAATCCGCGGGGCCGCGTCAGCCCGCAGCAGGGGATAGGTGCGGCGCATGAGTTTGCCAGCCGCCGCGGTCATCTTTTCGGACAGCGTCCAAGCCGTATCGTCCGGGGTAATGGGCACTTGGACTTGCGCCACCAGATCGCCGCTGTCCGGGGTGGCCTCCATATAATGCAGGCTCAGACCTGTCAAGGGTTCCCCATGGATCAGGACCCAATTCAGCGGGCAGCGCCCCCGGTAGCGGGGCAGGAGACTGCCATGCAAGTTCAAGGCACCCCGGCTGGGCAGGTCCAGGATAGGCTGTTTCAGCATCAGCCGGTAGTAGCACGAAAAGATAAAATCCGGCTTCAAGCTCCGGAGCAGAGCCACAAAGGCCGGGGCGTTGGGATCGGCGGGGGTGTAGACCGGCAGATGGTGAGCCAGGGCCAATTCCTTGACGGATTTGAACCAGATCTGCTCCTGGGGGGCATCCTCGTGGGTCACCACTGCCACGATCTCATCCTGAAACTGACGGCACAGATCTAAAAGGACCTCCAGACAGACATAGCCGATATTGCTGTATCCTAGAAAAATCAGGCGCATAGGTATCCTTCATGGTAATGGTTAATTTATCGAGAATATAAAGTTGTTAGTTGTTAGTTGATAGGAAATTTCAGTAATGGGGCCGGCCGGTGGCTCCCCTGATGGTGGGTTGGGTAATCTCTGGGGTGAAGCCAGTGGCTCACCGACACCATGCATGGCAACCGGTCAGACAATACTGCGAGCAGCACCCGGGACGCCGTATCCCCTGAGGGTGGGGAAGCGCCTCTATCCCGCCCGTTGCTCTGCAAACACCCTGAAAACCGCCGGCCTGCCGAGGAAACTTGTGCTTAGATATCTATAGCCTCAGAGGCCGCAAACATGATAAAGTAGCTCTATGGGGCCTGCTGTCTTAGAGTTCGCTTGGCCTGCTCATATCCCATCATGAAAAAAGCATTCTGTCCACTTTTTTGTCAACCATAAATATTTAGCATGGACAGACAATTTTCGGCAAGGGTTCGGGAACTCGACGCACCTTGCCAACGTAGGGAATTATGACCGAGACGCCCCCGCCGCTGTCCCGCTTCTGGTTGAAAACCGGCCTGGCCTTGGGCTTGGTGGTCTGTTTGCTGCTCCTGGGCGGTTGGTGGGTCACCACCGCGGCCTTTTGGGAACGGCTAGGTTGGCGCCTGGTGGCCGAGGTCCAAGACCGTTTAAACGGCCAACTGACCGTGGCGCAGGTTTCCGGCAACCTACTCACTGGCATGGTCTTCCGGGAGATCGTTATCCGGCGCGATGGTGCAACTATCCTCGCGGCCAAGGAGCTGGAAGTCAGTGTTTCCCTCTTTTCTTTCCTAAAGCTGCAGCCGGTGATTCGCACCCTGATCATCCGGCAGCCCGTCCTGTCGCTGCAGCAGGGACCAACAGGTGAGTGGCATATTGCCAACCTGCTGAAGAAACGGCCGCCGCCGCCATTTGCCCAATTGCACCTCAAACATGTTGAGGTTCAAGACGGTACGGTGCAGCTTGATCGTCCCGGCCAACACTATACCTGCCGCGCTCTCAATATCAAACTCGACGTAACCATCCAAAACCCCGGTCGGCCGCAGGTCCGGGTTGCGGTCCAAGAGGGCCTGGTTAGTTTTCTGGTGCCGCCTTATCCCGCAGTACGACTGCAGCTGGCTTTCAGCGCCTCGACCCAGGAGGTGCTGCTCAACCGGGGCGAGCTTTTTCTGGCGGACCTGCCGGCCGTGCAAATCCAGGGCTCGGCAACCGAACTGTCAATTGACCCGCACCTGGCGGTCACTCTCCAGGTCCCTGAGCTTTCTGGGCCGCAGCTCCAGCAGCTCTGGCCGTCTTGGCCCGAGGCTCTACCATTACAAGCCGATTTGGCGGTTACCGGCCCGCTCTCGGCAATGGCTCTGAGCGCCGCCGGGGCGCTGGCAGACTGCCGTTGGCAAGCCCAAGGGTCCTGGCAGCGGCAGGAAGGGGGTGAGCCCCGTTTTCAGCTCTATGTAGGTTTTGACCACTTAAAGCCTGCCATCCTGCCGGCTTCCGGGCCGGCCGCAGTGCTGCTCCAAGAACTTTCGCCCCTCAGTGGGAATCTGACCGTCACGGGTCGCGGCCAGCCCTGGAGTCCCGGCACTTTTACGGCCCGCCTCAACCTGGAACCGTTGGCGCTGCGGCAGACAACCGTGGCGGCTGCGGTAGCCACGGTGGCCTTGGTGGGAAGAGATCAGAGCCTGCAGCTAAAACTGCAAGGCAATTTCGGCCGGATCGAAGCCTCGGCCCAGGGACAGTTGTGGCCTTGGCCAGGAGTTCAGAACGATGCAGCAGGGGAAGTACGCTTGGCCACTGCCGGGCTCAATCCGGAACCCCTGCTGGCCGTGTTGGGTATCAAAGCGCCTCCCGGTTCTCTGGATATGACGTTTACGGGTCGTGCCCAGGCGCCGTCACCCTCAGCCTGGCGCCAGGCCAAATTGAGCGGCACGCTGCAAGCCTCCGGTCGTCTCCAGAACCAACCGCTCCAGGAGGTCTTTCTCCAGGGGAGTTGGGAGAAGGGGGAGCTGCGCTTTGACCCGGCCCGTCTGCGCTTGGGAAACCTCTCGGCCACGGCCCACGGGCGGTTGTCGAGCAGCGGGGCTGATGCCAAACTGGCCCTCACTTTGGCCCCTCCCGGCCCTTGGCCATTGCTGCCGCCGCATTTCACCGGCCAGGGGCAGGTTGCCGCAACGGTGCAGGGGTCTTGGCAGTCTCTGGCCTACCAGCTCAGTTTTCAGGGGCAGGGCCTGGCCTGGCGACGTCTCAGCCTGCAGTCGGTCCAGGGCCAGGTAGCCGGCACCGCCTCGCGGGAAAGTTGGCACATTGCCAGTTTTGCTCTGCAGGCTCGGGGATTGGCTACGGCGGTGGGGCTCTTCGGCCGGATTGAGGGGAGCGGCCGCACCCAGGACGGCAATCTCGTCTTTGACCTCAAAGCCAGAGAGGCTCCCGGCCACGGCGGCGGCCTGGCTGGGGTGGCCACCTGGGACGCCGGCGGCTTCCAGGTCCGGGTCAACAGACTGCACTGGGGGCCACCAGACTTCGAAGTTGCAGCCGTTGAGCCGGCAACCTTGAGCGTCGGCCCCAACCGGCTGGAAATCACACCTCTGCGGTTGCGATACCGGCAGGCGTCCCTCTTTTTGGCTGGAAAACTTTCTGCCGACGACCTCTCAGGCCAGGCCAGGCTGGAAAACCTGCAGTTCTCTGACCTGACCGCTTTGATGCCGCAACTCTCTCTTTTCCAAGGCCCTATACAGGCCCAACTCGAGGTGCGCGGCAGCGGCCGGGCTCCCATCCTCCGTGGTCAGGTACAGGTCAGCCCCGGGGCTATCGGCACGTTTCGTTATGACTCCTTCCAGGCCGCTCTGACCTATCAGGGGAATCTGCTCAGCCTCAACGGCCAACTCCTGGAAAAACCGGAAAAAGCTCGTCTGGCTTGGCAGGGGACGACGCCGATCACCATGACCTTCTTTCCCTGGACCTGGCAGATTCCGGACCAGGGTCTGCAGATGCGGGTGTGGACGGAGAACTTGACGTTAGCCCTGTTGCCACAACTCATCCCCCCGTTGGCAGCCGGAGAGGGGGCCGTGGACCTGCAGGCGCAAATCTCCGGCAGCCTCCGACAGCCGTTGTTGTCAGGCGCCTTGCGCTATGGCCCCGGTTCCCTGACCATCCGGGAATCGGGGGCGCCCTTTGCCCTGGGACCAGGGGAAATTCGCTTGGCGGGCGACCAACTGGTCATCAGCCGCCTGCATTTCCGCAGCGGCGAGGGTCAAGGTGAGATAACCGGCGGGGCCAAGTTGACAGGACTGCGGCTGACAGACGTGCACCTCACCCTGACGGCCGCCAATCTCCTGGCCATCCAGCGGGCCGGCTCCTGGGCGGTGGCCAATGGCCGGGCGACGCTCACGGGCACTTGGCCCAATTTCCATACCACCGGCCAGTTGACCGTCAGCCCGGGACAGTTTCGACTGGGGTTCTTCCGGGCCGAACGCAATCCGGAGATCATCATCCTACCCCGGGTCTGCCGCCTGCCCGATCCGCGGACCGCCGCCACCGGTGCCGCAGCGGTGGTGCGGAATTTTACCATTGACCTGGCCATTGATATCCCCGGGGCCGTTTGGCTGCGGGATAAAGACGTCAATATCGAGATGGTGGGGCAGATCAATGTCCTGCGGCGACCGCCGGGACCCAAATATCTGGGAGGCTGGGTCAAGGCCAAAGAGGGGACTTTTGCCATCAACAACAAAACCTTCACGGTGGATAAGGCGATGCTCATCTTCCCCGGGGAACCCCATAAACCCATCAGGGTGGAGGCCCGGGCCTCCCGGCAGATAGAGGACTATACCCTCTCGGTTTTTGCCGTGGGCCCCACGGACAGCCTGCGCACCGGTTTGGAGAGCAACCCGCCGCTGCCCCCCCGGGATCAACTCTCCCTGCTCCTTTTTGACCATCTGGCCGATAAGATGACCCGGGAAGAGTATATCAGTGCCACCCAACGGGCCATGGGGCTCCTGGGCAGCCTGACGGCCCAACAACTCAAAACCTTTCTCGGGGGTAAACTGCCGCTCCTGGGGGAGGTAGCGCCGACCACCAGCCAGGATAGCCTAGGGGTGGGGAAAAAACTAGGCCGAGGCCTAACTGTCAGTTACGAACGGAAACTGAACCCCCTGGAAGGTGAGGATGTCAATCAGGTCCGCCTCAACTACAAAATCCACAAGTATTTCAGCGCCGAAACCCAACTGGGCCGCAAAAACCCCGGCGGCGACCTCTTTTTCAATATAGATTTTTAAGACGGCCTCCGGTTCCGGCCGCAGCTTCGATCTTAAGGAAGCTAAGTCCCGCCACCGCTTTGGGCGGTTATCTGCTCCCAGGCCTGCCAAGCAATGCCCCTCAGGGTCGGCAGCTCGTCTGTCGGCAACGCGTCCAACTGCCGGATCAAACTCAGACAGGCGGCCGGGATGAATTGCTGAAAAAAAGGCTTGCCTTTCTGGCGGCTGAGAAAGCCATACGCCCCTAAGATCTGCAGGTTGCGGCAGAGGGCGACATACTGGTAGCGCTGCCGCCACGCCAGACTATCGAGAGCGCCATGGCGTTGGCGCCGAGACAGATATGCATCCAAAAGGTCTTCCTGGCGATCGGGCGGCAACTGCACATAGGGATCCAGCAACAAGGCCGCCAGATCATACTGCGGCGGCCCCAACCGCGCCCCTTGAAAGTCGATGAGCCAGAGCCGCCCCTGGTAGACCAGGAGATTGCGGGACTGAAAATCCCGGTGCAGGAAGACCTGCTCCTCGGACGCCAAGGCCCGATCCAAGAGCAGGGCAAAATCCCTTTCCAGCTCAGCCGGGAGTTGTTGCCAACCGAGATACCCCTGCAGAAAGGCCGTTTGAAAATACCGGCACTCCCGGGTATATACCAGCTCGGCATCATAAAACCGCGTATCGAAGCACCAGCCGGGGTCAAAATCCCGGGTGCCGGCCCATTGCAGATCCACCAAGAGCTCCACGGCCTGCCGGTAGAGCTCCAGGACTGTCGCCCGGTCGCCCTGGTGATGCGCCTCGTGCAGAGACATGTCCCCCAGGTCTTCCAGGAGGAACCAGCCTTCTTCCCGGCAATAAGTCAGAATCTCGGGCACCGGCAGGCCCTGCTGCCGTAGATGCCGGCCAATGAGGTAATAGGAGTCGTTTTCCGTTACCGGTGTTCCCGGCGGTTTTGGGTGGTAGAGACAGATACAGGTGGCATCCCCCCGCCGCAGGCGGAAAAAGCGCCGGTCGGAGCCGTCCGCAGCGACGGCTTGCCGCGTCGGCCAGGTAGACAGTTCCCGGCGCAATCCGGCAGGCAAAGAGGCTCGTTGGCTCAGGTTCATAATAGTTTCGGCCAGCAATGGGGGATCTTTTCTTTACCCTACCATGAAGTGCGGTCGGCCCCAAAATAAAAAAAGCCCTGGCCGGGGAGGGCCGGCCAGGGGCGGGAGGTGAAGAAGGTTAGTGGGGCAGAATTTCCAGAATTTTCCTTTTGCCGGTCTGCATGACCCGGACCAGTTGGCCACCGGGGAGAATCAGCGGCTGGAGATCGGCCTGGGAAAAGGCCGGTTTTGTTGCCGTGGGCCGGCCGGTGCTGACACCTACATCGGCCGGGAGTTCCAGGGCCGCGGGCACCGCCAGCGGCTGGCCGGTATATTCCTGCATGATCCGGGCGACGTATTCCCGGGTTTCCGCAAAAGGCGGCACCCCCTGGTATTTGGCAACGTTTTCCGGACCGGCGTTGTAGGCGGCCAGAGCTAAGGGCAGGTTGTTATTGAACCGCTCCAGACACTGCTTCAGATAGCGCACCCCGCCGTCGATATTTTGGGCCGGGTTGAAGGGGTCCTGCACCCCCAGGAGGGCGGCGGTGCCGGGCATGAGCTGCATCAGCCCCATGGCCCCTTTGGGCGAGACCGCAGTGGGATTGAAGCCCGACTCTTTTTTCACCACCAACCGCACCAGGTTTGGATCCAAGCCATGGGCCTGGGCCACCTGGTCGATGAGGGGCGTTAGGGATTTATCCGGGCCATTACCCTGGGAGGGCAGAACTGGCGGCCACTCATTGCCGTTTGCCGCCACCTGGTACTGGCGGTTACCTTTTCCCCGGATGATGACAGCCGGCCCCCCGCCGCCGACGTCGGCGCCCCGGATGATCTGCACCCGGAGTTGGGAACCGGCCAGATTGACGTTGAGATCTGCTCCCGAGGCTGTTTTGCTGGCGCCGCCGGTTTTATCTAAGATAAGCAAGGAACCGTCAGGACTTTCTCCCAATAAGATCATCTGCGGCACGCCCGCTCCGGACGTCCCAGTTACCATGCTTAGGCATAGGCAGGCAATGAGGCACAGGATTGTTGTTTTCATAATCCCTCTCCGGCAAGGAAGAAGCCACGAGTTATTTTTTGATGAGATTCTCCATCACCTGAACAATGGCCGGACCTAAAATCACTACCATTAAAGCTGGAAAAATAAATAAAAGCAGGGGAAAAATCAGCTTTACTGGGGTTTGGGCCGCTTTTTCCTCTAATTTCTGCCGCCGATTGGTGCGCATGGTTTCTGATTGCACCCTGAGGGCTGTGGCGATGCTGGTTCCAAACCTATCAGCCTGGATCAGGATGGCGCAGAGGGACGCTAAATCTTCCACGCCGGTGCGTTCCGCCAGGTTGCGCAAGGCCTGCTCCCGATCCAGGCCGGCCAGAATTTCAAAATTGGCCAACTGAAATTCCTGACTCAACACCGGGTTGCCCACCTTAAAATCATCGGCCACCCGTTTCATGGCGGCATTTAAGCCCAACCCGGCCTCGACGCAGACCACCAAAAGGTCCAGGGCATCCGGCAAACCTTCATTGAGTTTTTTCTGCCGGGCTTGAATCTGATGTCTCAATACCAGATTAGGCAGATAGAATCCCAAGGCAATGGGCGCATAAATCAGGATCGGCTTTATGACCGTGGAGACCTTTAAATTCCAAAGAAAAGGGATGGTGAGCAGGGGCAACAGAATGGGGGCGGCCACTTTGCAGACCACAAACATGGTCATGGCCCGTTCCCCATAATGACCGGCCTGCGTAAGTTTCTGCTTCAGCTCTTTGGCCTTGAGGGGGTCTTTGGTAAACCCGAGAATATCTTTGATTTTTTGTGATAACTGGATCGAAATTATTTCCCGCCGCACCTTCTCGGTGGGGGTCGCTTGCACAGGGCCGGAAAACAAACGCTTGGCCGCCGAAGGTTGCATTTTCAGCAGGACGATATAAACCAGGAGGGCCAGGAAAATCCCCCCAAACAGGGCAAAAAGTATGGTTTCGAAATTCATCGGCGAGCCTTTCTTGCTCTCCTGCTAAACCTTGATGCTGACAATTTTCTTGATGACAGCCATCCCTAAGGCCTGAAAGAATATCGCCACGCCCATCATGATTCTACCGGTCGGATGGGTCCATAAAAGACTGATATATTGAGGATTTAATTTATATAAAATCAGGGAAATACCGATAGGCAAGCCAATCAGGATGAGTCCTGATAGACGGCCTTCCGCAGTCAACGCCTTTATGTGATTTAATAATTTAAACCGTTCCCTGATCAATGACGCAATCTTTTCCAAAATTTCCACCAGATTGCCCCCGGTTTCTCGCTGGATCAGGATCGCCGTGATGAAAAACTTCAGATCTCTGAGTTGATTGCGTCGATAAAGATTCATCATGACTTCACTAAAATCCAAGCCATAGTTATATTCCTTAAAAGTTTTGAAAAATTCAATGCCGATGGGATTGGGCATCTCATCCGCCACCAGCTGCATGGCGCTGGGAAAAGAATGGCCGGCTTTGAGACTGCGGGCCATGAGCCCTAAAGCTTCAGGCAGTTGTTTCTCAAATTTTTTCAGCCGCATGCGCTTTTTTATCCGTAAGAGGACTTGAGGGAGCAGGTAAGCCACCGCGAAAAAGGCTCCAAAGGCTCCCAATGGGCCATGCTTCAGAAAACCATAGAACCCCGCCATCATACCCAGGCCTAGACAGAAGAGGATTACGGTGGCGGACTTCCAGGGAATATCTGCCTGGAGAAGCAATTCCTCCAGATTAAAAATTCGGGTGACTTTTCCCAGCCACCTGCTTATCCAGGAGGTTTGATCAAGGCTGTCGGCTTTTAAGAGCGACGCCGCTTCCATTCTGTTTTCTAACCCCTGGATGAAGTGTAATCTTGCCTTAATGCGTTTTTCGCTCCTGCCGCCGCCTTTCCCAAAAAGGAGTGTTAGTCCTTGGAGGAGAAAAAGGACACTCAGGAATACCGCCACTGGCACCAGACCCGGAAACTCACCGTCTCCTGGATTAAACCAGGCGACCAGGTTTTGTATGAGGTCAAACATAGGCGTTTTCCAAACTTCGCACGGATTCCGGAGAAGGAATCATCTCTGCAGGATTAGCCATTAAGCCGTTTCCCGGAACACATTGCTGGGCAGATCCACGCCCACGGCCTCCAGTTGCGCCGTAAATTTCGGCCGGATGCCGGTGGCCCGGAAGCGACCCTTCACCTTGCCCTCTTCTGTCAACCCTCGCATCTCGTAGCGGAAGATCTCCTGCATGACAATGACATCGCCCTCCATGCCGACGATCTCATTGAGATAGAGCATCTTGCGGCTGCCATCCTTAAGGCGGGCCACCTGCACCACCGCGTGAATGGCCGAGGCGATCTGATGGCGCAGGGCTTTGTCCGGGATGTTCAGACCGGCCATGGCCACCATGGTCTCCAATCGGACTAACGCGTCTCGGGGGGTGTTGGCGTGGATGGTCGCCAGGGAGCCGTCGTGCCCGGTGTTCATGGCCTGGAGCATATCCAGGGCCTCGGCCTGGCGCACCTCGCCCAGGATAATCCGCTCCGGCCGCATCCGCAGGGCGTTGCGCACCAGATCCCGCTGCGTCACCTCACCGGTGCCCTCCATGTTGGGGGGGCGGGTCTCCAGGCGAACCACATGATCCTGCTGCAGCTGCAATTCGGCGGCGTCTTCAATGGTTATAATGCGTTCATCATTGGGAATGAAGCCCGAAAGAATATTCAAAAAAGTGGTCTTGCCGCTGCCCGTGCCCCCAGAAATAAGAATATTGAGGCGGGCCTTGACCATGGCCTCCAGAACCTTGGCAATCTCCTCGGTAATGGTGCCGAATTCAATGAGATGATGGACTTTATATGGGTCTTTGGAAAATTTCCGGATGGACAGGGCGGGCCCGTCCAGGGACAGGGGGCTGATGATGGCGTTCACCCGGGAGCCGTCCGGCAGCCGGGCATCCACCATGGGGCAGGATTCATCCACCCGGCGGCCGACGCCGGAGGCAATCTTTTCGATGATCTTGGCGAGATGGGCGTTGTCCTTAAAGCGTACCGGCACCTTGACCAGCTTGCCTTTGCGCTCCACATAAACGCTGTTGTAGCCATTGACCAGGATGTCCGAAACGGTGGGATCGTTCAATAAGGGTTCCAACGGCCCATAGCCCAGCAGTTCATCCCGAATGTCCCGGGTCAGACGCTCCTTCTCGGCCATGCTCAGGGCTATATTTTCTTCGCCGAGAATAATTTCGATACCCCGCCGCAGATCCTGGAGCAACTGGGCGTCACCAGCCGCCGCCAGCCTGGACAAGTCCAGCATGTCCAGGAGCTTGTAATGCACACGGGATTTCAGCTCGTTATACTGGTTCTCTTTGGCCTCATCGTCGCTCCTCTGCCCGGCAACCTGCAACAGCTTCTTGCCGGGGGCTTGTTTCTGCAACCTGGCCATTAAGCTCATGCGGCACCTCGCAACCTCAGAAGAGTTTTCAGTTTCAGCCATCTCCCTGGCCTATGGCCATTATCATTGTCATGAGGGAATAAGATCTGCACCAGTTGGCTTATTTCATTGCTCAGTTTGTGACCGGGTAATAGTTCCACCAAAGGCTGACCTTCGTTGAAACTTCTGATCACGGCCTCGTGATCAAACCGAAGTGCGGCCATTATAGGTTGACCTAAAAACTTTTCGGCCTCCTTGGGATCAATGGAAACCGCCGAGCTATAGCCGTTGGCCACCACTTTGATTTTCCCGGGATCGATCTCTAGGAGTTGAAAGGTTTCCAGGATCTTTTTGGCGTCCCGCAGACTGGGCACGGTGAGTTGGACCACCAGGATCATGAGATCGGCCTCTTCCACGGCCTTCAAGGTCACCTCATCCAGGACATCGCCCAAATCCAGGATCAGCCAGCGATACAGGTTTTGCCCCCGCACATACTGCAAAACATTTTCCACGGCGCTGGCCCGGACCAGTTCCCGATCTTCCGGGCGCAGGGGGCCGGGCAGGACAGCCAGACCGGAATCCCGGCTATGGATGATATCCTGCAGATACTGCGGATCCAACCGATCAAAATTTTCAATAACATCCAGAATGGTATAGCGGGGTGGAATGTCCAGGAGCGAGCCGATATCGCTGTTATGTAAATCCAGATCTAACAGGAGCACCGGGTCGGCAATCCTGGCGGCCAGGCTCTGGGCCAGGTTCACGGCCAGGAAGCTGACCCCGACCCCGCCCTTGCAGCCCTGCACCGTCACCACCTTGGTTTTTTCGCCATTTTTTAATCCTTTGCGGGCCTTTTGCAGCCGTTGGATGGCCTGCTGGAATTCCTCTTCTTTGATCTGGCCGATAAAACACTCCTGCACCCCCAGACGCAGGGCTTTCAGGAGGGTCTGGGTGTCGGCCTGTTGGAGATAGAGGAAGATGGCCGGCTGATCTGCCTGCTGTTGGACCTCTTCGATGCGCTGGTCCAATCCCGCCACGTCTTCCCGGTATTCCATCAGCCAGATATCTGCGGGCGTCTCCACGGGCAGGGGATTGCGGTCACCGGCCAACGACGAGGGCAGCTGCCGGACCTGGGAGACCATCCCCTGGGGGAAACCTCGGATGACCTCTTCCAGATACTGGCCCGTTCCTTCAGTGAAATAGAGCAGATTAAATCGAACTGGCATACCCGCCCGCCTTATGCCGCTGTTTTTGCCGGGCTTGCCGCCCACGGCGGTTTTTTTCCTGTTACCAGATATTTCGGCACAATCCGGCCAAAGCTTTAGGAGGTCGATAGTATTCGACCAGGGAAAAAGAAAATCTGGGGCTTGCCGAGAGCTGACGGTCGCTGGTAGGGTCAGGCCAGCGCCGCTGCTTTGCTGCCCCAGAGCTGGCATGACTAAAGGTGGGGAGGCCAGAGCACTCCTCACCGGCAGAGGGATGGGTTCCACGATCTGCTGGCCCGCCCCCGTTCCGGTGGGGGCTAAAAGGAGACCACCTCCCGTTCGGTGCCGCGCAGTACTTCCACCCCAGCCTTTTTCGGAGGCTCGGTGGGCGGAGCGATGGCGGTTTCAAAGGCCGTCTCGGTCTTTTGCGCCGGGCGCACCAGATCCGAGGCCTTGACCCCGGCCGTGGCGGTGGTGTCGTTCTCACTGTAACCGCGCAGAGCCAGGGTGATATGCCCTTCCTTGGCGGCCAAGGCCAGCCGTTCGGCTTCTTCCGGCGTTACCTGCAGGGTCACCGTCGGCACCACCTTGGGCTTCTCACCTTCCTTTTGGTCAATGTCCTGACCCCGGCCCAGCACCAGGAGATTCTGTAAGGCGATCTGGGTAACCGGGTCATCGCCGAACTTTTTGTTGTCCAGGGTCAAGAGGACATCCACCCGGTTGCCGGGCATGATGAAACCGGCCACCCCCGAGGCTTCGTCCACCTTGATGGTCACCGCCCGGGTATTATCCTGGAGGATGCCGGCCAGACCCCCGGGGGTGCCTTTGGGAGCCAGGCGGTGTTCCAGGATCACTTCACCGGGATAGATGGTGGTGCGAGCCACCCGTCCCTTGATCTGCTCCGGATCCACGGCCGTGCCGGCCACCATGGCGTCCCGGGGCCACTGCGCCACTTTCAGCAGATCAGTCCCCAAGGTGGTGCCCGGCGAGATCTCCTTGGCGGCCACCAACACCGGCGTCATGGTGACGGTCTGTTGTGCCGTCTGCTGGGCCCGCTGCGACGTAGCCTTCAGCCAACTGGCGGCCATATAGGCGGCCACGCCGCCGGAGAGGAGGGCCAGGAGCAAAAGGAAAAGCGGAGTCTTTCTCGCCATGGTCGGTATTCCTTATGATAAACGGCATGTTAGAAATTTGATTGTCAAGGTGAGCCGAGCCAACGTCTTATTTCAGAACATTTCCCTCGGGGGGCGGCTCTCCGTTCCCGCCCAAACCGGCCCTACGCGGCACGAGTACAGTTTCATGGCGCGCTGTAGATTGCCGGGAATGGCCGTGAGTCTCTAAAGCCTGCCTAGACCCTTTCCTTGACCCTTGCCTTTCCCCTGGCCACGGCCCTGACCTGATGAGGAGCCATCGCCGCTGCCGCCGCCTCCTACAATGCCGCCGCTGTCCCCAGAGCCATCGCCGCTGTCCCCAGAACCGCCGCCGCTGTCCGCGGAGCCCCCGGCGCCACCGGGATCCACCGCGCCGCCACCACCCTCGGAAGAACTGCCGATGGCCGCGGCGGTGCTCGTCAGGGTATTATCCAGGCTGTTGGCCAGCAGGGCCAACCCCGAGACCATGGCCATGGCCACCAGTCCCACCAGCAGAGCGTATTCCACGGCACTGGCGCCGTGATCATGGGCCAACAGTCGCCGCATGCAATCCTCTCACCCGGTTAATAATCAGAAAGCCAGTCAACGATATGCCCATCTGGAAATAGTGTTTTTTCCAGCGGAGTTTTATCAGGGCAGGCCTCAGACCTACCCCGATAAACTCGCTGGAATATTGCGCCTATCAGTGAAACAGAACCTGCTGTTCAGCTTGCCGATATAAGGCGGAAAAGGACAGCTTCTGCTCCAGTTAAGAGAATTCTTATTGTTTTATTGCATCTGCCGCCGTTTGAAATTTACCGCTGATGCTTGTTCCCAGGGCTGTTACTGCCCCGATAATCACCACCGCAATCAGGGCCACCAACAGGCCATATTCCACGGCGCTGGCACCATCGTCATCCCGGATAAATTTTTGAATCATTTTCATAGTCTTCTCCTTGTTCATGTTTGGTTATTGCTTTGGTAAAAATTCTTTAAATACAATGAAATTAGTGTCTGACGTGATCTTGCCGGATATTGCATCACCTCCTTGCCAGTGTTTTCAGGGTGCGAATTCTTTTGTATTTCCTGTATCGGCGGATAAAAAGAAAACTTTAGGGTCGCACTGGCTGGCCGGACGTTTTTGCCAGCCCCCCTCAGGCAGGAAACTTCCTGGCCGCCTCTTCGTAAAGTTGCAGGACCGCCCCCCCCAAAATGGTGACGGCAGCAAAAATAGCCACGGCGATGCCGGAAATGAGGATGGCATATTCCGAAGCCACGGCGCCCTCTTCCTCGACCTGAAAGCTGCGGCAAAGCTCTTGTAAGTTTTTCATAACGACACCCTGAACCCTTTCGGCCGGGGTTCCCTGCGCTCCTGCCCTAGCCATGGTGGTTCATTATTCTTTTCGGCCGCTGGGAAAAAATCTTAAATCTCTTCCAAATCATTAAAGATGCCAAGCCGATGGCTTTTTTCCGCGGAAAATTTTCTGCTAAGAAACCATTGGATTTTTTGCCACCTAAAGATTTGCCCATATTCTGCCGATATAACCTACGGTAACGCCCCCAGCAGGCTCTGGTGCCGAGCCGTTTAAGCTCACCCGGGTGGCTGCAAGCTGGGGGGGTATTGGCTCGCCCCAAAGACCCGCGGTGTCAGCATCTTAAGAAGGGAGAGGATATTCATGGCCATGCTGAAAGCTCCGCACACCTGGCCGACTAAGGATCACCTTGACTCGCACCCTGACCTGGAAAGATCCGAAACGTCTGATGTTCAGATCTCGGCGCCGCCCCCGCCCCTGCCAGCTGAACGCCATCCGAATACCATTGGCGACGTGGATATTCCCGAGAGCTTTCTGGCCAACCTGTTGATAAAACATGCCTTCTATCTTGAGGTGTTCACCCTGCCGGATATGACCAGCCGGCTGAAACTTAATTCGGCCCTGGTTATGCATCTTATTGATTATCTGCGGCGGGAAAAATATGTGGAGGTGAAGGGCTCGGCCAGCTTGAACGGCGCGGCCACCTCCATCAGCCAGAACTACCGCTATGCCTTGACGGATGGGGGCAAACGCCGGGCCGCCCAGCTCTTTGAATTTGATAATTATGTGGGCCCGACGCCTGTCACTCTGGAGGACTATTGCCAACAGGTGGAAGGGCAAAGCATCCGGGATCAAAAGGTACGGCCGGAAAATTTACAGGCGGGTTTCGCCGGGTTGGTCATTGCCCCGGATCTTTTGGATAAACTGGGGCCGGCTTTGGGCAGCGGTAAGCCCATTTTTATCTATGGCCCGCCGGGCAATGGCAAGACGGCCATTTCGTTGCGCCTCGGGTCGGTTCTGAACGACCTCATTATGGTGCCCTACGCCCTCTATGTGGAGGGCAACGTCATCCGGGTCTTTGATGAGGTCACCCACCGGCCGGTAGACCAGGAACACAACGGCCTCTTCAAAACCGACCCGCGCTGGGTCAAATGCCACCGGCCCAGTGTGCTGGTGGGCGGGGAGATGACCCTGGAAATGTTGGACCTGTCCTTCAATCCCATCCTCAAATATTACGAAGCACCGCTGCAACTCAAGGCCAACAACGGCCTGTTCATCGTCGACGATTTCGGCCGCCAGCGCATCGCCCCCCAGGAACTCCTGAACCGCTGGATCATCCCCATGGAAAACCGCCGGGATTTCCTCTGCCTGCACACCGGCCAGAAGTTCGCCATTCCCTTTGACCAGGTGCTCATCTTCTCCACCAACCTGGAGCCCGAGACCCTGGTGGACGCCGCCTTCCTGCGCCGCCTGCGTTACAAGATCAAGTTGGACCACATCAATCGAGAGCAGTTTCAGGAAATCTTCCGCCTGGTCTGCCAGAACTACGGAGTGGAGTATCGCCAGGAGGTGGTGGAGTATTTGCTGCAGACCTATTATGACCCCTTTGACCGGCCCATGGACGCCTGCCACCCCCGGGACCTGCTGGAGCAGATCATCGATCTGGCCCGCTACCTTGATAGAGCCCCGGAACTTACCAGGGATAATATCGACCGGGCCTGTCAGACGTATTTTGTTGATTAAACAGGAGTTTCGCCCCGATAGCAGCTTGACTCTGGCAGGACCGCCCGAGAAGACCGGCGGAGAGGGTGACAGGCGTTGCCGCCTTGAGGTGGCTCCCGAGACGGAAAAATATCCCTATCAAGAGACGGCCCTTTGCAAAATGGATGTTTCCGTCATCCTGAACAGTGTGATCCAGAAGGCCTCCTGGCAGTCTGGGGACAGTGGCAGGCGGCCGTTCGTCTGCTGGTCCGCGGCCAGCCTGGACCGGACTGAGTCCAAGTCAATATCTCCCTTTGATGCAGCCACAAGGGCCAGGATGGCCCAGGCCGTAGCGTCGGGCCGGTAGCCGCCGCCCGGCTGGGCCGCAGAACCCCACTCAGGCAGGCGCCTCAGGGTGAGCGCGGCCCAGGATACAGTGTCTCCTGCCAAGGTTCCAGACATTTTTCCCAAGGAGTGCTTCTAAAATCTCAACCTGACAGTTTGGCAAAATTCAAGATTTCCGCCCGGCGGTCGATACCTAGATTAGGGATCGCCTTTTGGTATCTTATCGGCAGGAGAAGCCATAACTTCAGCTGGACTGAAAAAATTTTTCATAAAACTGACTGGACGGAGATTTCTCCTGGCTGGAAAAGTTAAGGTTGGCAGTTTTCAACCTGCCGCGTCCGGAGAAAGATAGTTCCTCGGACAGGAGGAGTTGGTGTGAGGTGATGAAAGTATGGTAAGAAAACAACCTGGCAGCTGGCGCTGGTCACAATTCCGACGGCGTCAAGAGGGTGCCGTGGCGGTGGAGTTCGCCCTCGTCATTACCCTTTTGTTGTTTATCTTAGGGGGGGTCATTGATTTCGGACATTATTTCTATCTCCGGCATGTTGCCACCACTGCCAGCCGGGAAGGGGCCCGTTTCGGGGTGGTATATTCCAATAGCCGACCTTCGGACAGCGAGATTATTGCCTATATTACCTCAAAATACAGCGAAAGTTTGGGGGGCTGCAGCGGCACGGGTCCCAAGGTAACTGTTACAAGAACCGGCGCTGCGTCTGGGAGTGATCTGACCGTCAGGGTGGAGACGACGAAGGAGTGGTTCATTCTCAATGCTCTTGTCAGTAAACTTCCCAGTGCTGATGCCCTCTTGAAACCCGCCGGGGTGACGGTCATGAAATTGGAATGAGGTGTTTTATGAAATATATTAGTTGGTTAAAACAGCAATTGACCTATTTCCTCAGTTCCACCTCAGGGGGGGTGGCCGCAATCACCGCTATTGTATTGACCGTACTCCTGGGTTTTATCGGCTTGGCCATGGATATCGGTCGCCTGACCCTGGTGAAGGGCGAGATGCAGCGGGCCGCGGATGCCGGGGCCCTGGCCGGAGCCCGGGCTTTGGCGCCTTATCCCAACGATGCAGGTCTGGTGGGCAACATTCTCTGGGATAAGGTCTATCCGGATAACGGCACCAAGCCGACCAAAAAGACAGTCTTTAACAATCAGGTCGATGGCAAGGCCTTAACCGATTGCACGGTGGAGGTGGGCTACTGGGACCTGACAGACAAGATCTTGCGTCCTTATACTACCACCTGGCTGACCAATCTGATTCCGGCCGTACGGGTAACAATCAATAAAAGCGGCGAGTTGAACGGCGGTCCGGTGCAATTTTTCTTCGGCTCTTTTGTGGGCAAAGAAAGCTCTAATTTAAGCGTGCAATCTTTGGCGGCATTGCCCGGCGGGCCCAGTTTGGCCACCAAGGGCGCGGCCTTCCCTTTCGCAGTTCCCAAAAACTGGGTAGAGAAAAATTGGAACAACCCCAATGTGCCGATTTATATCGGCTCTATGTATAATCCCGCGACAAAAAATTGGGATACCAGTGATCAGGGCCAATGGACTTCTTTCCTGGTTGATAAAAATGATGTCCCTACCATCAGGGAACTCATGAATGAGGGGAATCCGGAGCAGATCAAAATCGGTGATAAGATTTATATTCAACCCGGCGCCAAAGCGACCTTGTATGGTAATGCGGCGGCCTACATCGGCCAGGTAGTGTTAATTCCGGTGGTGGATGGAGACATTACCGCCAAGACTCATCTCCCCATCATCGGCTTTGTGGCCTTTTACATAGAAGATACCAATCAGGGACAGAAGTGGGTCAAGGGGCATTTTGAAAAGAATTACGTGGCTCCCGGCACGAGAACAGACCTGGCATCACCTTTTTTTGGCACCTGGGCCAGTTCGCCGAAGCTGCTGCAATAGGTGGGCTGACCGGATATCTTCCTTCAGATGCCAAGAGCCAAAATGGTGCACCGGCCCCGGGCCGGTGCCCGCATTTGTTAATTTAGGCAGTGCTTAAAGCCCCAATAATCGCCCGCAAAAAGGCCGGCAGGTCCTCGGGTTTGCGAGAAGTGATAAGGTTGCCGTCGATACAGACCTCCTGGTCCACGAAGCGGGCCCCGGCGTGTTCCAGGTCGTCTCTGATGGCAAAGAAGGCGGTCACCGTCCGGCCTGGGAGGATCTTGGCGGAGGCCAGGAGCCAGCCGCCATGGCAGATGGCCGCGACAATCTTGCCCTGTTCAACGGCCTCCCGGACCAGCCTGACCACGGCCGGATAGCGCCGCAGGTGATCCGGCGCATAGCCACCGGGGATAATGACCGCGTCAAAATCCGCGGCCTGGACCTGGTCGGCGTTTTTGTCGACCATCACCGGGTAGCCGAATTTGCCGGTATAGGTTTGGGCATTGCCGCTCCCCACCACCGTCACCTGGGCGCCTTCCTCCTGGAGGCGCAGCAAAGGATACCAGAGTTCCAAATCCTGGTACAGGGTTTCGGCCAGAATGGCCACCTTTTTACCTTGCAGCTTCATACCCGTCGCTCCTCTCTGAAAACGGCGTCTCGGTTTGTCGTTTCTCTCTCGGTATGAATCTAATCCCTGCCCTGGGCGACGGCAACCGCCGGCCTGGGCGGCCCAAAGAAAAAGGGCGGTACATGCGCCACCGCCCCGCAACAGATCAGGAGTATTTTCTGGGGTTATTCGTTATAACCGCATCCGACAATGAGTCCGCTTTTGGTCTGCCGGGAATAGGTGCACTTGTTAGCCCCGCCCCAGACATAGCGCACATAGGTGCCCTCCGGGGTCCCCTTGGCGACTTCGTCATACACCGGACCGGCCTTTTCTTTGAGGCTTTCTCCCACGAGGGTGGGATGGACCAACAACTTGCCTCCCGCCTCCATAATGAACACATAGGGGTCTTCGTTGGCTGCCGCGGCAAAATCTTCGGGTTTCTTGCCGCCGTCGAGGGCGGCGACAATGTCATCCACTTTCTTCTTGACTACGTCCTTCATAAACCCTCCCAAAAGGTTATCTTAGGTTTTGCTGCCTGACCTAACCTGACCTCTGTTGCTCATGAACTGCCGGACGCATCTCCTCCTTTCTGTGAGATGCCTTTCTATATCATATTTTTGAGGGAGATTAAAACAAAAAAGAACCTTACACGAAAAACCAACAGATTTTCTTAATGAGCTTAATTTATTAATTATACCAAATAATTAAAATCAACCTTGGCGCATCTCTTTGTAAGCGTTCATCAAGCCGTTGGTGGAGGCATCGTGGCCGCTGACCGGTCGGTCATCGGCCAATTCCGGCAGGATGCGTTTGGCCAACTGTTTGCCCAACTCCACGCCCCATTGGTCAAAGCTGAAGATGTTCCAGATGACCCCCTGGACAAAAATTTTGTGCTCATACAGGGCGATGAGGCTGCCCAGGACCCGGGGGGTCAGTTTTTTAAAGAGGATGGAGGTGCTGGGTCGGTTGCCCGGGAAGACCCGGTGACGGGCATAAAGTTCAATATAATCCCGGCTGTAGCCGGCCTGTTCCAGTTCGACGACCACCTCGGCCTCGGATTTGCCCAGCATCAGGGCCTCGGTTTGGGCAAAGAAGTTGGAAAGCAGGATCTCGTGGTGCTGGCCCACCGGGTTGTGGCTCAGGGCCGGGGCCAGAAAATCCGCGGGGATGAGTTTGGTCCCCTGGTGGATCAGCTGGTAAAAGGCATGTTGGCCGTTGGTGCCGGGCTCGCCCCAGATAATGGGCCCCGTCTGATAGGCCACCGGCCGGCCCAAACGATCCACCCCCTTGCCGTTGCTCTCCATGTTGCCCTGCTGGAAATAAGCCGGGAAGCGGTGCATGTATTGGTCATAAGGCAGGATCACTTCCGTCTCCGTCCCGAAAAAGTTGGTATACCAGATGCCCAGCAGGGCAAGAATGACCGGGATATTTTCCCCGAAGGGGGCCGTCCGGAAATGCATGTCCATTTCATGGGCGCCTGTCAGCAGCTCCACGAAATTCTCAAACCCCACAAAGCAGGCGATGGACAGGCCGATGGCCGACCACAGGGAGAAGCGGCCGCCCACCCAATCCCAGAAGACGAACATGTTATCGGGATGGATGCCAAAGGCCGCCACGGCCTTCGTATTGGTGGAAATGGCGACGAAATGCCGGGCTATGTGGCTGTCGTCCCCGGCCTGGCGCAGGAACCACTCCCGGGCCGTATGGGCGTTGGTCATGGTCTCCTGGGTGGTGAAGGTCTTGGAGGCAATGAGAAAAAGGGTGGTCTCGGGGTTAAGGGGCGCCAGGGTTTCGCTGATGTGGGTACCGTCAATGTTGGAGACAAAATGGACATTGAGGCCGGGCTGGCCATAAGGACGCAGGCACTCGCAGACCATCTTGGGGCCCAGATCCGAGCCACCGATGCCGATGTTGACGATGTCGGTGATTTTTTTGCCGGTGTAGCCCGTCCAGGCGCCGCGGCGGACTTGGTCGGCAAAAGTCCGCATCTGCTCTAAAACCGTATTGACCGCCGGCATAACATCCTGCCCGTCCACGTACATGGGGATGTTGGCCCGGTTGCGCAAGGCCACATGCAGCACCGCCCGATCCTCGGTCTCATTTATATGATCACCGGCAAACATGCGGTCGATGGCCTCCCGAAGCCGGACCTCCTCGGCCAGTTCCAGCAACAGGGCCATGGTCTCCTGAGTGATCCGGTTTTTGGAGTAGTCCACCAGGATATCGTTGAACCTCAGGGAAAATTTCCCAAAACGGTCCGGGTCCTGGGTGAACCAGGTCTGCATATGGACGCCTTTGATCTGTTCATAATGCTGCTGCAGGTGCCGCCAACTTGTCGTGGTGGTGGGATCGATCTTGGGGAGCATGGTTCCGCGTCCTTCCGAGGCAAAAGGGTCAAAGGTAAAAAATCAACAGGAGATTATGATAACTTCCTGCCTTCTCTCTAATTATCATCAGCCAGTAACTATCATCTGGTCCCTAACCCCTGGCCCCTGATCACTCCTACTCCTCCCCCCAAAATTGCTGAGCCGCCCAGATGCTGGGATCCGGGTGGCGGCGGCGGAGCTGCTGCCGGGCCTGGAAAACTGCCTGGCTCCGGCCTTGGCCGTCCCGGAGGCAAGTATGGATCTGCTGATAAAACTCTTGGGAGAGTGCGGCTGGCAGCGGCCAGAGGTTGATGAGCACGCTCCTGGCCCCGGCATACATCAGGGCCCGCGTCAGGTGGGGCACGCCGTCGCCGGCCAGGGCCTGGCCCCGACCGATGATGCCATTAGCCAAGACCACCAGGTGGGCCCCCAGGGGCAGTTCCAGGATGGCGTTCATGGTCAAGGGGCCGCTCTGGATCGGGGCGGCTTCCTCCCGTCCCAGCAAGATAAAGGGCTGCCGCAGCCCCTGAATGGCGTCACTGAAATCCGTGTAGCTGGCCACATGCAGCAACCGGTAGTCTGTCAGGGGGGCGCGGCGCAGGTTGGTTGCCGTAGCCTGGGGCCCTAAAAGGAGATCGGGAGGTTCGGGGTCTTTTTTCCAAAGGTTGGCCAGCTCCTGGAGCATGGGCTCGGCTGCAGGCCAGGGTGCATAGAGGAGCCTCTGATCCTGGCGGCTGCCCGGGGTAACCGGCCCCCAATCTTTGTGGGCTGCCAGTGCTCGGAAGCCGGAGGCCGTCCAGGCCAGCGGCGGGGTAGCCCGCAGCTCGCTCTGGGCAGGGCGTCCTCCGGTCCCAGAATCTTCTCTGACGGCCCCAAGCCATGGCGGCCCCACACCCAGAAAAGGGCGGGATTTGGGCTCGGCCGGCCGGCCCCGCTGCTGGGCCAGGACGGCCGTGGCAGGATAATACACCAAGGAGCGCTGGTCGCCCACAAAAACACTGGACGCGGCGTCCTGGCCGGCGCTGACCACCAAGGCCTCAAAAGGCAGGAGGCTGAGAACACCGTCCGGGACGATGACCACCCTCTCCCAGGGGGCCGCCGCGGCCAGAGGCTTGGCCAGGAGCAGCTCGTATAATTCCTGGGCAGTGGCCAAAGGCCAGGCCTCGGTGCTGCCCTGGAACCGCGGGGTCAGCAGCTCCCGGATTTTGTCAGCCAGCGCGGCGCGGCCCGAGGGTATGGCATAAACCGAAACGACTGCGCCGGCGCGCCCCACCAGCACGAAACTGTCGGCCTCGCCCAGAACATATTCAATGAGGACCTCGTCCGTAGCCAGAGGGAGGTCGCCGATGGCTTGCGGCTTGGGATAATACAAGGCTGCGGCCAGGGGCTGGCTGAGGGCCAACTCCCCCTGGACTTCGGCCAGTTCGGTCATGAGCTTTTCCCGGCTGGCAATGGCCTCCTGGAGGGCCTCTTTCCCGCCTTTGACAGCCCGTTCCCATTGGACTTCGTTGGCGGCCAGACGGCGGTTCAGGGAGAGCAGACGGGACCGGATATCGGGGGGCACCTCGGCCAGACTCGCTGCCGCCGGGGCCTGGGCCAGGGCCGCCAAAAATTTTTGGCCTTTGGCCAGGGCCGCCAAGGCAAAGGCGGCGGTCCGGGGGGTAGGGCCCAATTCCTGGAGTTGCGGGGGCAGAGGGGTACCCTGGGCGTCAAGGTGGAGGAGGACGGTGAGCAGGTATTCCTGAGGGGCCCGGGATTGCCACCAGAACGGCATGCCAACCTGCTGCCGCTGGCCCCCCCGGGGAGAAAGTTTGACCGCCCCTTGTACCGCTTCCCACAGGGCCACGGCTGCCTCGGGCAGCATCCCCACACCGGCCAAGGCCCGCCCTTTTTGCGTCAGCCAGGCCACCTGAAAGGCCGGAGACGACACTAGGGGGGGCGGGGCTTCCTCCAGTAATTGCCAGGCCTCTTCAAAACGCCCAAAGGCCAAGGCCACTTCGATCCGCATCTCTTGCGTCTTGATCCCATCAAATGTGTTTTCGGCCCTTTTGATTTCGCCGGCCACCAGGTAGCCGAAACCCAGGCTGGCCAGGATCCGGTCGATCTCCGCCTGACCAATGCCGCGGGTCGATTCCGCCAGTTTGGCAGCCTGGACCCACCGTGGCAGGGCCTTGTCGGACTCTCCCATGGCCTCGAGCAGGGTCGCCAGCCGCACTGCGATCAGTCCCTGATCCCGGGGAGATGGGTCCTTGGCTTTGGCCAACACCTGTAGACTCTGCTCAGAGAGCGACAAGGCAGCCGCGTACCAGCCCCTGGCTTCCAAGAGACCGGCCAACTGGGCCAGCGCCAGGGCGGTTTCCGAGTGATCAGCGCCCAGGCCTTTTTCTCTGATCGTGATGGCCTTATGGAGCAGGATAAGGGCCTGGTCGTATTCTTTTCGGGCCTGCTGGAGCGAGGCCAGGTCCAGATAGGTGCGGGCCAGATCAAGATGGTCGGGGCCCAAGGCTTTCTCCTGAATCTTTACGGTCCGTTCCAAGAGGGAGAGGGCCAGGTCATACTCACCCATGGCCTGATAGACCCGGGCCACGTGACCGAGGGCCACAGCCGTGCGCGGTTGCTCCGGCCCGGGGTTTTTCTCCAAGTTCTGCAGAAGGTTCTGATACCAGCCCAACGCCTTGGTATAGAGGCCGAGATCAAGGGCCAAGGCGGCCAGGGTGTTGAGACTGCCCAGGGTATCGGGATGCTGAGCACCCAAGGCTTTCTCCCGGATGTGCCAGAGCCGTTGCCACAAGGCCAGGGTCTGGTCAGGCTGACCGGCTTCTTTGTGGGTCTGGGCCAAGATGGTGAGAGGATCGATCAGGTCGAGGTGATCGGCGCCCAACGCCTTTTCCCGGGCTTGGAGAACGCGGCTCAACAAAGGGACGGCCTTGGCGGGAGCGCCCATCTCCCGATAGAGGTTGGCCAGGGTGCCCAGACTGGCCAGGGTGTCAAGATGTCCCGGCCCCAGGGCCTGTTCCCTGATCTGCAAGGCCCGTTGGGCCAAGGCCGCAGCGCTGTCCAGCTTGCCCATGGCCTGCTGCAAGATGGCCAGATCGTGGTAGCTGGCGGCCAGATCGGGATGTCCCGGCGGCCGGCGTTGTTCCCGGATAGCCAGAGCCCGTCCCAGAAGTGGTCTGGCCTTCTCGAACTCCTTCTGGCGGGCATACAACAGCCCTAAATCACCGAGGCTTTGGACAGCCAAAGGATGCTCCAAGCCCAGGGCTTTCTGTCGCACCTGGAGGGCCTGCTCCAAGGCGGCCTGGGCTTTGCTGTAAAAACCCATGTCCAGATAGAGTCTCCCCAGACTGGCGAGGCTGGCGGCGGTGGCCGGGTGGAGACGCCCCAAGGTCCGCTCCTGGATCTGCAGGGACTTTTCCAGCAGGGGCAACGCCTGCTGATAGGCGCCCCGGCGCCGATGGTAGTCGCCCAACAGGCTCAGGCTGGCGGCCAAATCAGGACTATTGTACCCGAGGGCCTTTTCCCGGATGGCCAAAGCCTCCGCTAATAGGGACAAGACCTGGCTTTCCTCACCCTTGTCCTGATAGTAAAGGGCCAAGGCCGTGAGACTGGCCGCGGTCTCAGGATGCTCCGGTCCCAGGATCTTCTGCCGCATCTGGACAGAGCGTTCCACCAGGGGCTTGGCCTCGTCCAGGGCTCCCTGCCGGCGATAAACCTCACCCAGGTACATGAGACTGGCCGCAGTGTCCGGGTGGGAGACGCCCAAAACTTTGAAGCGGATTTGCAATGCCCTCTGCAGCAGGGGACGGGCCTCGGCTAAAGAATCCAATTCCAGATAGAGCAGACCCACGGTCGTCAGGGCCGCGGCGGTGTCAGGATGCTCCGGCCCTTGTTCTTGATAGCGGCTCTGCAAGGCCTGCAGAGCCAGGGGCAGAGCCTCCCGATACTGGCCCACCCGTTGCAGCTGTTTGGCCTGCTCCTCCAGGGCGGCTCCGTCCGGCCGTGGCGGCCCACCGGCACTCCAAACCGGCAAGGGGGTCAGGAGCAGCCAGATGGTCAGCCAGGTAAGTAAAAAAATGAGACCAGGGACTGCCGGGGAAACCAAGTCGCTCTTCCAGAAGCGAAAGGCTGCAACCCCCCGGGCTGCTGGTCCTTTTGATAATGGCATCTTTTATTGTCCTGCTGGCAAAGTTACTCCTGCATTGCCTTAACGAGAAATAAATAATCGCACCGGTTGTGTTGAAAAATAAAATAATTATCATAAAGGTCTATTTTACTGGAGGTCGAAGGAAAATGCCAGAACTGAAAGTCATAGATTTAGCTCTGCAAGGTGGTGGTGCCCATGGCGCCTTCACTTGGGGGGTTTTGGATTGTCTGCTGGAAGACGACCGGATTGTTATTGAGGGTATCAGCGGCACCAGCGCCGGCGCCATGAATGCGGTCGTGGTAGCCGACGGCCTGGCTACCGGGGGCAAAGAAGGAGCCCGGGAGGCTCTCGGGAAGTTCTGGGCGGCGGTAAGTGAAGCCGGCAAAAATTCCCCGTTTAAACGTTCCCTGTGGGATATCATGACGGGGCGCTGGACCCTGGATTACTCTCCCGGTTATCTTTTTTTTGACAGCTTGGTGCGATTGGTTTCCCCCTACCAGATGAACCCCTTCAACATCAATCCCTTGCGGGAACTCGTGTCCAGTCTGGTAGATTTTGAACATGTCCGGAATGCTGAGGGTATTAAACTTTTTGTGGTGGCTACTAATGTCCGCACCGGCTTACAGAAGATCTTTCGGCGCCAGGAAATGACCGTTGACATGGTCATGGCCTCTGCCTGCCTGCCTTATGTTTATCATGCCGTGGAAATAGACGGCGAAGCTTATTGGGACGGCGGTTACATGGGCAATCCGGCTCTCTTCCCTCTGGTCAGCGAATGCACAGCCCGGGATATCGTCATCGTGCAGATCAATCCCATCCAGCGGCAGGAGATTCCCCGCACTGCCCCGGAAATTTTCAATCGCATCAATGAGCTTACTTTCAACAGCAGCCTTATCAAGGAAATCCGTGCCATTGCCATTCTGAAGGAATTGATTCAAACCGCCGGCCTGCAAGATCAGAACTACATGGATGCCCTCTTCCACCGGATCGAGTCGTCGGAATTGAGTTCTTTGCGCGTTTCCAGCAAGTTGAATACCGAGTGGGAGTTTTTGGTCCATTTACACGATGTCGGCTACCGGGCGGCCTCGAAATGGTTGGCCGAGCATTATGAGGATATCGGCCAGCGCTCCTCCCTGGATATTGTGGCGGAGTACCAAGCTTGGAAGGAACTGAATATATGATTGCAATGGCGAGTATCGTCGTCGCCCTGTTGCTTCTGATCTATTTTGCTTACAAAGGTATCAGCGTCGTCATCCTGGCGCCGGTCATGGGGTGTCTGGCTGTCTTCTTTGCCGGCAATACGCTGATGATCGGGGCCTATACGCAGGTCTTCATGGTGGCGACGGGTGACTTCATTATCAGATTCTTTCCCTTATTTCTCCTGGGGGCCATCTTCGGCAAACTCATGGACGACAGTGGTTCAGCCCAAGCCATTGCCAACTGGGCGGTGCGCATCTTCGGCGAACAACGCTCCATCCTGGTAGTGGTCCTGTCCTGCGCCCTCCTGACTTATGGCGGCGTCTCCTTGTTTGTGGTTACCTTTGCCATCTATCCCATTGCTCAAATGCTCTTCCAAAAGAAGAACCTGCCCAAACGCCTGATTCCCGGCGCCATTGCGCTAGGGGCCTTTTCCTTTACGATGACGGCCCTGCCGGGGACGCCGGCGATTCAGAATGCCATTCCCATGCCCTTTTTCGGCACCACCCCCTTTGCTGCCCCATTTTTGGGCATTATCGCCGGTGCCGTGATGTTGGGTCTGGGCATGCTGTGGCTGGAACGACGGGCCCATGCCGCCGCTGTCCAAGGGGAGGGTTATGGGGCCCATGCCGAAGTAAAACCGCAGATTGATCCAATCCTGCGAGCGCATGCCGAATGTGAAGGTTTTGACATCAATGAACTGGGGGACCAAGCTAAGCCTTCGGCCGCGCCAGGCATGGTCGTAGCCGTGGCCCCCATTGTGCTGGTCGTGTTTCTGAATTTTTTCTTCAGCAAGGTCATTTTTCCGGCCCTGGATACTTCTTTCCTGGCCCACCCCGAGTTTGGCGCCACCGATCTGGAGGCGGTTATCGGCTTGTGGTCAATTATCGCTGCCCTGAGCTGTTCCATCCTGCTGGTCATCGGCCTCAATTTCCGGCGGTTCACCAACTTTGTGGCCAGCGTGGATTCGGGGGCCAATGCCTCGGTCATGCCCATTTTCAATACAGCCAGCCTGGTGGGTTTTGGAGCGGTCATCGCCCTCCTGCCAGCCTTTGTCCTCATCACTCGACAGGTCCTGGACCTGGGAGGGAACAATCCTCTCATTTCTCTATCGATAGCAGTGGGCGTGCTGTCCGGCATCACCGGTTCGGCCTCCGGCGGCATGAGTATTACCCTCCAGGCCGTGGGTGCTCAATTTGCGGAGATAGCCAAAGCTGCAGGGATTAGTCTGGACCTCATGCACCGGGTGGCTGCCGTGGCCGCCGGCGGTCTGGACTGTCTGCCCCACGGCGGGGCCGTCATTACTCTGCTGCAGATCTGCAATCTTACCCACCGGGAGTCATACCTGGATATCTTTATCACGGCCGTCCTTGTCCCTGTGGTAGCATTAATCATTATCATTGTGTTGGGTTCTTTTTTCGGTTCTTTTTAACAGTCCGCCCCCTGAGGCCTTGCCACACACCCGGTTTTCCATACCCGCCAACGGCTTTCTGTGGCCGATACCAGCGAAGGATAAAAGGAATACTGGCAACCAGCAGCATTTTCTGCTAATTTATCCACATACCCAGACCTAATATCGTCTCCAAAACTTTACGGTGTCAGGAGCATGATGAGGACTTCGTCTCCCGAACGGGTTTTATTGGAAAAGCAGAAACTCATTGACATAAGCATTGCTCTGACCAGCGAGACCGATCTGCATCGGCTCCTGAGCCGGATCATAACAGAGCTGCGCGGTTTAACCGGTGCCCAGGGCGGCAGTCTTTACCTGGTTGCCCAGGATCGGCTGACGTTTGAGGTGGCCCAGAATGAGATTGTCGCCGATCGTCTGGGCAGCGATCTCTGCTGTTTCAGATATCATGACCTCCCCATCAATGATAAAAGCCTGGCCGGGTATGTCGCCTTAACCGGCCAGCTCTTAAACATTCCTGATGTCTATCAACTGCCACCCGATCTGCCCTATCATTTTGACCAGTCCTTTGACCGACGGACCGGCTACCGGACCCAATCCATGCTGGTAGCCCCCCTGAAGGACCACCAAGAAGAGATTGTCGGCGTCTTGCAGTTGATTAATGCTGCCGGGCCCGGGGATGAGGTCCAGCCCTTTTCCCGGGAGGACGAAACCCTCGTTCTGGCGTTGGCCTCCCAGGCGGCGGTGGCTATTCACAACGTGCGACTCATTGCCACCATCAAGAATCTGTTTGAGTCCTTAGTGGTCTATTCCGTGTCGGCCATTGATGCCCGCAGCCCCCACACGGCCGGCCATTCCCGGCGGGTGGCAGCGTATAGTCTGGCATTAGCCAAAACGGTCAATGTCTGTCAGAAAGGACCGTTGGCGGGTGTGTTTTTTAGCGAGTCGGAGTTGGAGGAATTGCGCTTCAGTGCCTGGCTGCACGATATCGGCAAGATCGGCGTTCGTGATGCCCTGCTGGACAAAAAGACCAAACTCACGGATCAACAACTGGAGGCCATCCGCTGGCGCTTTTATCTGGCCCTTTGGCAGACTGATGATCTGTCTGAACGGCAAACTTTGGAAGATGACCTGCGATTTTTACAGCAGATCAACGCTCTCCCCTACCTGCCGCCCGAAGCCCCGGCCCGACTGGCCGGCATCGCTGCCAAGCGCTTCTCCAGACCGGATGGCGATGGGAAGGCAGACGGCGGCGAGGCCATTACCGCAGCGGACTATCCGCTGCTCACGCCAACAGAACTTGCGGCCCTGTTGGTATCCCATGGCAATCTGACCTCCCAGGAATACCACGAGATTCAAGGGCACGCCCTGCAGACCTTGCATATCCTCGAGAAAATTCCTTTTAGCAAGCCATTGGCGCGGGTGCCCCGCTTGGCTGCCTGCCACCACGAAAGGCTGGATGGCACGGGTTATCCGTTTCACCTGACGGCCGCGGATCTGCCTTATCAGGCCAGAATTTTGGCCATTGCCGATGTGTTCGATGCCTTAACGGCCTTGGATCGGCCGTATCGTACCGGGGCCAGCTGTGGCCATGCCTTGAATGTCTTGCAACAGGAGGCCGCCAAAGGGCGATTGGATAAGGATCTGGTGGAGCTGTTCATCACCCGGCGGGTCTATGAGGCGGTGTTGTCACCGGAGCTGCCACCGGGAAAACGGATTGGCTCAGATGGTTAGGTTATGCCTCAGACCGGAGCGGGATCAAGGGCTCCGGACCCCCTCAGTTCCTGGCGTCAGGTCCATACGGCAGGGTAAAACGGAACGCCTGGGCTTCATGCTCTAAGTATTCGCCTCTGGCGGCCGGGCATTCATACTGCCGCTCTGATAACCCAGGAGATCCAACGTCAGGTAGCGCCAGCCCCGGGACTGGGTCAGGTGTTGTAAAGCGGCTAGAGTTTGGGGTTGCAGGAGCCGGGCCCACTGGACCGGCGGCAATTCCAGCCTTACCAGATCACCATGGACCCGGAGGCGGACCGGTCCAAATCCTTGCTGGCGCAGAAAACTTTCCACCTGATCAACCTGCTGGAGGTCTTGGGGAGAAAGCAGGGTATCCGGTGGAAAGCGGGTGGCCAGGCAGCTCTGGGCCGGACGATCCCAGCCGGGGAGGCCCCAGAAGCGCCCCAGTTCCCGGATCTCGCTTTTGTGCCAGCCCGTTTCCCGGAGGGGACTGCGGCTGCCAAGGGCCGCGGCGGCCAGGAGGCCGGGCCGCTCGACGGCGGCATCATCCGCAATGGCCCCGTCCAGGATTGCTTCGGCCCCTTCTGACGCGGCAATCTCCCAGCTCCGGCGGTAGAGGGCCTCTTTGCAGGCGTAGCAGCGTTGGGAGGTATTCTGCCGGAAGTCAGGCAGGATGAATGGGTCAAAGGGCTCCAGCCGCTGGGGCACGCCCAGGTGTTGGGCCAGGGCGCTGGCCGCAGCAACTTCCTCGGCGGGATAGTGGGGGCCGGTGAAAGTCAAAGCCAGCACCCCGGAGCCCAGGACGTCCACGGCGGCTCTCATCAGAACGGATGAATCCACGCCGCCGGACAAGAGGACCACAACCCGCTGCCAGGTCCCCAACAAAGCCTGGAGATCGGCCAGCTTGCGGGCTGTGGCTGGCGAGAGCGACATGCTCAGGAAATCTCCGCAACGCCCCCCGCACGGGGCGGACAATATTCGCCCCGGGGGCAGGACGGCAAGAGTTCCACCGGTTCGCCCAACAGGAAGGCGCCCTCCTGAATCCACTTCTTCAGGGTGAGAGCAATTTCCCGGGACCGCGCCAGGCTGGAGAGCGGTACCGTCTGGACCCGTTGCCCCTCAACTTCGATGACGCCAGACCTCAGGTCGGCATAACTGGCGTGGGTTAGAACGCGGCCGGTGGCATTGGGATAGTCTTCGCCATAATCAACGACGGGCATGAGAATGTCCGCATCGCTTAAACCGCAGAAATGGGCAATCTCTTCATTGAGCAGCGGGATGGGGATACCCAAGCCCACAGCCAAAGAACAGCCATAGCCCAGCAGACTGACGCCGACAAGATAGCGGGGGTGCATCTGTTTCAAATCACCCGTGACCATCAGCGTCCCGGCCGGTTTCAACGGCAGGCCATTGGCTGCCCGGGGCGCAACGGGATTGTGCTGCGTCCCCGGCCAGGTGACGTAGCCGACGCCCCCACCCAGAAAGATGCGGGTGCCGATGCCGATGGTGAGATAATAAGGATCATTCAGCAACGGACTCAGTTGGCCGGCGGTGCAATAATTGGCATTCCCCATCTTCGGGCGCAATGGCCCCATGTAGGTATAGATAATTTTTTTGGTCCGGTTGACGGCACAGTTATAATTCTGATAGGCATTACGAGGGTTTAAGAGAATGGCATCGGTAAGCTCGTTCATGGTCAGATGGCGGTCCCACTTTTTGCGGGGATAACAATCAGTACCATAGGCCTCGGCCAGCAGATGGACGGTCTTGCCGGCCACCAGGTCATGAATGACGTGGCCACCGCCGTATTTGAATTCTCCAGGATAGACTTTATTGAGGGGGTCGTCGCTGGTGGGTTCAGTGGCCCCTAAATAGATGTCCACTGCGGCCAGGCCGCAATAGACCGGGACGTTATTCAGCCAGGCGCGCGCCATTTTTATGGGCGGATGGCTGTGACCCACATTCAGCAGGGCGCCGGAAGAACACATGGGGGAAAAGGTGCCGGTGGTAACCACATCAACAGTGCGGGCAGCCTCAACCTCGCCTTTTTGCCGGACAATGTCGATGATCTCCTCGGCAGTCACCACGACGGCCTGACCTTTTTTGATTTTTGCATTGATTTCCTGATAGGTCTTATTTACCTGATAGTGTGCCATGGTTCTTCCTTGCGGCTTGTCATTGGCGGTCAATGGCCAATTTTGTCAAATCGTTGCCGAAAAATAACTTTAATAAAAATCCACCGGATCAATGCGGCGGTTGACCACAAAGTGAAAATAGAGATTGCTGGGGAGTCCCTGGACCACATAGCCGTTGGGCGGCATGAGGAGTCGGCGGCAGATAGAGGCAAAGGAATAAAACTTCTGGAAGCAGCGCCAGACGCCGTTTTCGCATTGCTCTGGGGTCATGTGCCGAGGGATGAAATTGCAGACCATGCCCAGATATTTTTCCGCGTCGGGATTATGCACCCGCCCTTCCCGGTTGAGCTGGTCCCACAGCGGCGTACCCCGGCGGGGCGTGACGGAATTGAAAAAGGCCATGGGCGCCTTGATGCGTTCCAGAAACTCCAAAGTTTCATCAAACAGGGCCGGGGTGTCGCCGTCCAGGCCAAACATGAAGTTCAATGAGTAAAAAAGGCCCCGTTCCTGTAATTTTTTTAACAGACGGCCATACTCCTGGACCGGGTTCTGGACCTTGGCAATGGCCTCGATGCTTTCGGCACAAACGTTTTCGATGCCTATATTAACATGGTAGCAGCCGGCTTTTTTGGCCAGATCCAAGAGTTCTTCATCCCGGGAAGTATTGATGGTCCAGAGGCAACTCCAGCGGATGTCCAGAGGGATCAGACCCCGGAACAGTTCCTTGGCATATTCCCGATGGCCGGTGAGGTTATCGTCAACGAAATAGATTTTGCGGATGCCGGTGAGGCGGATGAGGGTCTTGATCTCCTCCAAAACTTCGCCGATGGGCCGGCGCCGATAAGTATGGCCATAGACAATGGGCACTTCGCAGAAGCTGCAATGGTAGGGGCACCCCCGGGTGGTCTGAGTGGGAATGGTTTTCAGCCGATATTTGCGAAAGTTGACCAATTCCAGGCGGGGGCGGGGTAGGCCGGCCAGAGAATGGTAGTCCTGGGCCTGATAACGTGGCTGTAGACGTTTGCGCCGGGCATCGTCCAGGACCTGTTCCCAGACACTCTCGGCCTCGCCCACTACGACGGCGTCGCAATGCTCCAGGGCCTCATCGGGATGCAGGGTGATATGGAAGCCACCCATGACCACGGGGATATGCCGGCGGCGGAACTCCTGGGCGATCTCGTAGCCCCGCTCCGCAGTGGCGCAGGTGGCGGTGATGCCCACCAGATCGTAGCGCCGTTCATAAGGGATGGGACCCAGCCGGTCGTCGGCCATCTCCACGGTGATATGTCTGGGCGTAAGCCCGGCAAGATACGGCAGGGTCAGACCCAAGAGCCAACGGGTCTTGCTCCGCAAGGCCTTCTTGCCGGGATAATAAGTTGTCGGCTGTACTAACAGAATTCTCAACCAAACAGCTCCTTATCTGTGATATCTTACGGCCAGCCGGTCTTCCTATTTTTTAATTGGCAATGGCCGAAAAATCAATATATTTTCCTTGGATCGATACCATGCGCCTGATATCCTGCCCTTTATGCCTAAATGACGCAGCCCGTCCGGTCTGGCAAAAAGTCTATGCCCACCTGACGGTTACCACTGTTCTGTGTCCTGCCTGTGGCTTGGTATATCACAATCCAATCGTAGAGGACAGCGATCGGGCAGAATTAGGCCTGAGCCACCGGGAGCTGCACACCGATGCGGCCATCCACCGCCGGAACTTGAGACGGGTGGCCCAGCGAGTGACGCGGCAGGCGGCCTTCCTAAAGACCGTCATCCAGCCAGGGTGGCGGACGCTGGAGGTTGGCTGTGGTTTGGGGGTGTTCAGCGATTGGCTCAGCCGGCAAGGATGTTGCGCGCTTGGCATCGAACCTGACCGGCAGCAGGCAGAATTTGCCCGAGAGCACTTTGGCTTAAAGATTATAACGAGTCGCTTCGAAGAAGCCGACATCAACCAAGAATTTAATTTTCTGGCTTCCTCGCATGTCATTGAACATCTGCCCGAACCGCTAGCATTTTTACACCGCCTGCGCAGCCTGGCTGGCCCTGGAGCCCTGTTATTTTTGGAGACCCCAAATATCCTGGCGCCCAAAGTAGGGCCGCGGCGGCTCTTTTCCTTGGCCCATAATTTCTATTTTTCGCCGTCAACCTTGGCTGCGGCTTTGACGAAAACTGGCTGGCGGGTGCTAAAAATGAGAATATTTTACCGGGATAGTTTCATGGTCCTGGCCCGCGCCGCAGAGGTGCAGAAGCCCAAACTGGCAACGCCACACGCCGCCGAGGTCTGGCAGGCCATCAGGCAGCACCGAATCGGCTATTATCTGCGGCTGCTGTTCTTATGGCGCAAGATCTCATTGTGGCGGCGCTTTTGGATGTACCGCTACCAGGATTTTCCCAGCCCACCGGAGCCGATCAACCTTTCCGTTTGAGCGGGATAATCTTGCCTTTGCTGTCGGCAGTGGTCACGGGGGGAGGCGACGAGGATATTTTCGGCGGAATATATTCCAAACGGACGGGGGTGCCCCCCATGGTAAACTCCTCGCCCTGGAGGTGGCTTTCTTCCAGGATCCAGACAATACTTTGCAGGGGGACGCCCAGGACCAGCAATTCCACCTGATACCAGTTTATTTTCACGTCGGGATGGATATCGTTGATCCGGGCAAAAAAAGTCGGCTTATTTTCGATATGCACCAGTACCAGGTCATTGATGGTTGCCATGCGCACCCCGAGAAGCATATAGTATACGTATTGGTCAGTAATGTATCAACAACTCCATGGGAACGCAAGTTTCGTCTCCCCAGGAAGCGGGCCGCAGGAGAGTAAAGTGACCATACCTATCCAATTTTTTGATGTGGGAGATTCTCTCCACCAGGATGAGCGTGGGTTCGTGTTTTTTCCCTTTCAGGGTCTGGCCGCGACCTTGCCACGGGAGGAGATGTGTGCCAGTTGCCACCTGATCTCCATTGCGCCGGGGCAGGTGCGCGGGCAACATCAACACCCCCAGAAAACCGAATGGCTCTATATCTTTCATGGCCGGGGCCGCCTGTTTTGGCGTCTGCCTGGCCAAGAACGGCAGGAAAAATTATTAACGAACAACCGCTTTCTGGTCGTTATCGCCCCAGGCATCCCCCATGCTCTGCGCAATGAAGGCACCGAACCCCTCTATCTGCTGGCCTGGCGGGCCGCCGGCGAGGGCGACGACAGCGAGGTTGATACGGTCTTGGAACCGGTAGTTTGAATCTGCGGCTATATCCAGCGGCAGCCGATAATCCCGAGATATGAACCGTTTGGCTATTCTTTCCGACATCCACGGCAACCTGCCGGCCCTGGAAGCGGTCCTGGACGATATCCAGGCACAGGGCCTCAAGGAAATCTACCATCTGGGCGACCTGGTGGGGTATAATCCCTTTCCCAATGAGACGGTGGCCCTGGTGGCGGCCCGGGAGATTCCGGGCATCACCGGTAATTATGATCAGGCTGTCCTGGCCCTGGTGCCTGATCCCATCGGCGAGCTCCTCAACGCCAGGATCACCCCCATGGGCAAGGAGATCTACACCTGGACGGTCCAGGCCGTCACTGCTCGGACCAAAGCATTTCTCTTGGCCCAACCCCGGGAGCGCTCTCTGGCCAAGGGCAAATGGCGTCTGCGCCTGACCCACGGCAGTCCCCGGCACATCCGGGATTATGTCCGGCCTTCCTGGCCTGAGGACCTGGTGGCTGATTTACTCAGTGAGGTAGAGGAGGATATCCTGCTCACCGGTCATACCCACATCCCTGTCATCCGCCCGGTGAACGGCAAGTGGCTCCTCAATCCGGGAAGCGTCGGCTTCCCCAAAGATGGCAACCCATTGGCATCCTATATGATTCTGGAACTCGGCGAGAAAGTCTGCCCCACCATCCGGCGGGTGCCCTATGACATCGAACGCACTATTGCCGCCATCCGGGAGCAGGGTTTACCGGCTAAGGCCGGAGAAGATTTGCGGGTAGGACGGCGGTGAAAAAGGCAGGGAATAAGGATGAGGGATGAGTAAAAGATCTCTGATCTTACCCCGGCCCACGAAAAATGTGGTCAGTGGCCAGTGGCCACAAGGAAAAAGGCAAGACGGGAGAACTGCTGTCCCCCTGACCGTTTTCTTTATCAGGGAAAAAGGTGTCTGCCTATCGAGACAAGTAGGTTCCCATGATTTGTAAGGATCAGCTATGACTATTGCCACCAAAATGGCGGCGGCCATCCAATCATCGTCCTGGATCCGCCGGATGTTCGAGGAAGGGGCCGAACTCAAAGCCAAGCTAGGAGCGGCCAACGTCTTTGACTTTACCCTGGGAAATCCGGACCTGGAGCCGCCGGCCGTGGTAAAAGAGGCCCTCTTGGCGGCTCTCCAAGACCCCCGTCCCGGATTGCATGGTTATATGCCCAATGCCGGGCTGCCGGCTACCCGCCAGGCAGTGGCCGCGCACCTGTCGACGGTCCATGGCCTGGCGTTCACTGCCGACGATGTCATCATGACCTGCGGCGCGGCCGGGGCCCTGAACATTATCCTGAAAGCCCTCCTGGACCCCTGGGATGAAGTCATTGTCCTGGCGCCTTTTTTCCCCGAATATCTCTTTTATGTGGAAAATCACGGCGGCGTGGTGCGGGTGGTGGAGACCGATCAGGACTTTCTACCGGTATTGGACCGCATTGGCGAGGCCATCAATGACCATACTCGGGCCATTATCATAAATTCACCCAATAACCCCACCGGCCAGGTCTATGATGCAGATCTGCTGCACTCCCTGGGAGAGATGCTGACGGTCCAGAGCCGCCGCTTTGGTCGCCCCATTTACTTAATCAACGATGAGCCCTACCGCCGGATTGTCTATGACCACCTCGAGGTGCCCAGCGTCTTTCAGGCTTATCCGGACGCCTTGGTGGCCACGTCCTTTTCCAAAGATTTGTCGCTGCCAGGGGAGCGGCTGGGGTATGTGGCCATTAACCCGCAGGCCCAAGCCCGCCAGGAACTGCTAGCCGCCCTGGTCCTGGCCAACCGCATCCTGGGTTTCGTGAATGCCCCGGCCCTGCTGCAGCGGGCTCTTCTGCACTTAATGGACACCTCGGTAGATATTACTCCTTATGTGCGCCGCCGCGAATTATTCTGCCGGATTCTGGCGGAAAGCGGCTACCAGTTCGTCCCACCCAGGGGGGCCTTTTATCTCTTCCCGCAATCGCCCCTGGCTAATGACGTGGCTTTTGTCCAGGCTTTGAAGGAAGAAAATATCCTGGCCGTGCCGGGCCGGGGCTTTGGCCGCCCCGGGTACTTCCGCCTGGCCTTTTGCGTCCCGGAGAGCACCATTGTGGCAGCAGCCCCGGGATTTGCCCGGGTCATGACCCGGGTGCGTGGCTAAATCCACCGGATCGCCCGCTATGGCCAAGCGTCCCCATCTGAAAGCGCCCGCCCCCATCCAAGAGATCATGGCCAAGATCCTCAAACCCCGGGATCTGCGCCAATTGGAGCTGCACGCCCGTTTACGCCAGGCTTGGGAGGAGAACGTCAGCGAGGTTATCCGCCAAAACACGCAGTTGGTGGATTATCAGAGAAAAGTTCTCTACATAGGGACGACGGGCCATGGGTGGGTCCAGGAGCTGCATTTCCTTAAACCCCAGATCCTGGCGGCCCTGCAACGGCAGTTGGGGGCCAAGTGCCTGCAGGATATACGCTTCCTGCTCCAGACGGAGACCAGCACAGAGCCGACGGATCCGGAGGATGAGGGAAGGCCGGCACCGCTGTTGCCCCCGATTTGACAGGCGGTTTCTTTTTAAGGCAGCGGGCCACCCGTCCGTCCCAATATCCGACAAGAGGCGATCACTGCAATGGCCCAGGTTCAGACCCTGCTGAATATGCTGGAGGAGCTGCACGAACAGCTGGCCGTCTGCAACCGCTGCGGTCTGTGTCAATCGGTCTGCCCCCTTTTCGCCACCACCGGCCGGGAGGCCGATGTGGCCCGGGGCAAGCTGGCCCTGCTCAACGGTCTGGCCCAGGATCTCTTGCAGGATCCCCAGGGGGTGTTGGCGAGGCTGCAGCGCTGCCTCTTGTGCGGCGCCTGCGCGGCCAACTGCCCGAGCGGCGTCCGGGTTACTGAGATCTTCTTGCGGGCCCGGGCCATCCTCACCGGCTATCTGGGGCTCTCCAGGCTGCAGAAGGCTGTGTTTCGGGGCCTGCTGGCCCAACCCCGCTTCTTTCACCGCCTGCTGGCCCTGGGGGCCAAGTGCCAGGGCTTTTTTCTCCAACCGGCGGATGAGCTTCTGGGTTCTTCCTGTGCCCGCTTCCTCACCCCCCTTCTGCAGGCGCGGCATTTCCGGCCCCTGGCGGCCACGCCCTTCCATAAACAGCTGCCGGTCCATGAGTCCCCGGCAGCCCCCGGCCGTCCTACCGTCGCCTTTTTCGTCGGCTGCCTGGTGGATAAGATTTTTCCCGAGGTGGGGCAGGCGGTCCTCACGGTCCTGAAATATCATGGCATCGGCCTCATCGTTCCGCGGGACCAGGGCTGCTGCGGCATCCCGGCCTTGTCGGCCGGCGACCTGTCGGCCTTTAGCCGCCTGGTTCGCTATCATCTGCAGCAATGGCAGGAGCAATCCTGGGATTATCTGCTCACCGCCTGCGCCACCTGCACGGCCACCATCAAGATGTTATGGCCGCTCTTGCTGCCCGAGGCCACCGCGGCAGAAAAGGACGCCTTAGGCCGTCTGGCTGCCAAAACCTTGGATATCAGCCAGTTTTTGGTGGATGTATTGGGAGTTGCCGGCTCGCCAGAGGCATGTGCCACCCCCACCCTGACGGTAACCTACCACGATCCCTGCCACCTAAAAAAATCTCTGGGCGTGGCGGCCCAACCCCGAGCCCTGCTGCAGGCCACTCCGGGGGTGCACTTGCTGGAGATGGCCGATGCAGATCAGTGCTGCGGCTGCGGTGGCAGCTTCACCCTTCAGCAATATGAGATCTCCAAAGCCATCGGCCAACGCAAGATTGACCATATTCTGGCCACCGGCGCCGACGTCGTCGCCACGGGCTGCCCGGCCTGTATGCTCCAGTGCCTGGACCTGTTGTCGCAGCGGCGGGCCGGCCGACAGGTCCGCCATACCATTGAGCTCTATGCCCAGGCATTGGCCAACCTGCCGCCCTCGCGCTAGGCCGCTTTATTTGGGCAGATTCAGAATGGCTTCCCTGGCGGCCCGGCAGATGGCCAGCGGTGCGCTGGCTCCTGAGGCTTCGTAGCGCCGGCATTCTTTGGGGCTATAGAACGAGGCAACCCAATGCTGGCCGGTGATTCCCAAAAACACGTCCAACTTCAATTCGCAATGATGATGCCGGATCATATGATCCACTACCTGCCAGGCGGATTTAATGTCGGTGGTGAACGTGCCGCTGCTGGGCAGGGCCTTAATCTGCCCCCGCAGAAACTCTTCAACGTCTCGGTCTAACGAAACCACCCTTTGTCCCCCCTTGTCCTGCATTGACTGCGTCTGTGCTTTTCATGAGAATTTAGCCATACCAGTATGAGTTGATCATGGCAACTTAAAAGACCCCGCTGCCAGAGAAAGTTATTGTGCTGGGCAGCCTGCCTCAGGGTTCCCTCGTCGCTGCCCCCGCCGTCAATTATCATCACCCTCTTTTACCACAGCTGGGCATTTTTTGCTATTAATCTTCCGGCACCAGCCATCGGCAGCCAGGGCAGGGATGGGTCATACCAGCCAGGCGAGGAGGGAGCTGATCAGGCGATTTCCCTTGACAGCCAATTTATAATCTGTATATTAATAAATAATCATTATCTTTAAAAATTATTCGCCGTAATCCCAGGAGTAGCCATGGCCGACCCCCAGGCCCGATTGGCGCAGATGCTGGCCAAGCTCAAAGCCAGGAGTTTCCGCATCACTCCCCAACGGTTGGCAGTCCTCCAGATCCTGGCGGCCAGTCGGGCACATCCCGGTGTGGAAGATATCTATGCCGAGGTGAAAAAGACCTTTCCCACCACCAGCCTGGCCACCATCTACAAGACGGTGGCCTTGCTCAAGGAAATCAACGAAGTCCTCGAGATCCGTTTTTTTGACAGCAGCCGTTTTGACGGCAATAAACCCTATCCCCATCCCCATATTCTCTGCCTGCACTGTGGTGCTGTCTTGGATCCGGAATTGCCGGGTGTGGAGGCCTTGGTGGCCGAGGCGGCGGCGCGTTCCGGCTTTCAGATCGTGGATCATCGGCTGAATTTTTTCGGCCTCTGTTCCGATTGTCAGAAGACTTAGGCAAAAATTTATTTAAACAAGACATATTATTAATAATATTGATAAGTAATAATTATTGATCGTTGGTAACACAGGATAATTGAGTAGATCAAATGAGGTATATCTCGCCCCAAGCCTCGGGAATCCGGGGCGGTAACAACACCCTGTTCCAAAACAACGCACCACGCCCTACGCATTAACCCCAGACCGGGACCAAATCTTGGAAGGAGGAGAAGGAATGAGTGAAGATAGCCCGAAAAGCAAAAAAACCACCGGCCGCCGGGGCATGACCATCCGGGACTGGTGGCCGCACCAGTTAAACCTGAAGCTCCTGCATCAGAACTGCCCCCTGGGCAATCCATTGGGGAAGGATTTCAACTATAGAGAGGAATTTAAAAAATTGGACCTGGCCGCCGTGAAAAAGGACCTCCAGACCCTGATGACCGACTCCCAGGACTGGTGGCCGGCGGATTACGGCCACTACGGCGGGCTTTTCATCCGCATGGCCTGGCACCTGGCCGGCACCTATCGCATCAGCGACGGCCGGGGCGGCGCCGGCATGGGGCTGCAGCGCTTTGCGCCGGTCAACAGTTGGCCGGACAACGTCAACCTGGACAAGGCCCGGCGCCTGCTCTGGCCCATCAAAAAGAAATACGGCAAGCAGCTCTCCTGGGCCGACCTCATGATCCTGGCCGGCAATGTCGCCATGGAGTCCATGGGCCTGAAGATGTTCGGCTTCGGCGGCGGCCGGGAGGATGTCTGGGAGCCGGAAGAGGTCTATTGGGGGCCTGAGAGCGAGTGGCTGGCCGACCAGCGCTATCACGGCGACCGGGAGCTGGAGAATCCCCTGGCGGCGGTGCAGATGGGCCTGATCTATGTGAACCCGGAAGGGCCCAACGGCAACCCTGACCCGGTGGCCTCGGCCCGGGATGTCCGGGAGACCTTCCGGCGCATGGCCATGAACGACGAGGAGACCGTGGCCCTGGTGGCCGGCGGCCACACCTTCGGCAAATGCCATGGCGCCGGTCCGGCGTCCCATGTGGGGCCCGAACCAGAAGCCGCTCCCATCGAGGAGCAAGGCTTAGGCTGGAAGAGCAGCTTCGGCACCGGCAAGGGGGATGACACCATTACCAGCGGTCTGGAAGGGGCCTGGACCCCGAACCCCACCCAATGGGATATGGGCTATTTCCACATGCTCTTCGACTACGAGTGGGAGCTGATCAAGAGCCCGGCGGGTGCCTGGCAGTGGCGGCCCAAGAATGTGGCCGAGGATGACCTGGCGCCGGCCGCCCACACTCCGGGGAAAAAGGTCCACACCATGATGACCACCGCAGATCTGGCTCTGCGCTTTGACCCGGTGTATGAGAAGATCGCCCGGCGTTTCCGGGACAACCCGGCGGAGTTCGCCGAGGCCTATGCCCGGGCCTGGTTCAAGTTGACCCACCGGGACATGGGGCCCAAATCCCGCTATCTCGGTCCGGAAGTTCCGGCCGAGGACCTGATCTGGCAGGACCCGGTGCCGCCGGTGGACCACGAGCTCATTGACCCTGGGGACATCGCCGCCCTTAAGGCCAAGATTTTGGCCTCCGGCCTGACCATCCCGGAGCTGCTTTACACTGCCTGGTCGTCGGCAGCCACTTTCCGCAATTCCGACAAGCGGGGCGGGGCCAACGGTGCCCGCATCCGCCTGGCGCCGCAGAAGGATTGGGAAGTCAACCAGCCGGCCCAGCTGCAGAGGGTGCTCAAGACCCTGGAGGGCATCCAACAGGCGTTCAACGGCGCCCAGACCGGCGGCAAAAAGGTGTCCCTGGCGGACCTGATCGTGCTGGGCGGCTGCGCCGCAGTGGAAGAGGCCGCCAAAAAGGCTGGGGTTCAGGTCACCGTTCCCTTTAACCCGGGGCGCACTGATGCTACCCCGGAGCAGACCGACGTGGAATCCTTTGCGGTCCTGGAACCTTTTGCCGACGGCTTCCGCAATTACCTGAAAAAGAAATATGCTGTGTCCACCGAGGAACTGCTGGTGGACAAGGCCCAACTCCTGTCCCTGAGCGCGCCCGAGATGACGGTTCTCGTGGGCGGTATGCGCGTCCTGAATGCCAACTTCGGCCAGACCCAGCACGGTGTCTTTACCGACCGGCCCGGGACCCTGACCAATGACTTCTTCGTGAACCTGCTGGACATGAGGACGGAGTGGAAGCCGATTTCCGAAGACCAGGAAGTATTCCAGGGGTCTGACCGCGCCACGGGCGCCCCCAAGTGGACCGCCACCCGGGTGGACCTCATCTTCGGTCACAACTCTCAACTTCGGGCCATCGCCGAGTTTTACGCTTGCGATGACGCCAAGGAAAAGTTCGTGCAGGACTTCATCGCGGCGTGGCACAAGGTCATGAATCTGGACCGGTTTGACCTGGTCTGAGCGGCGCCTAACTATGGCCGCGCAGCCCCACTCTTGATCTTGCGCGGCGAGCAAAAATCGGCTAATTTAACCATACGATTAAAAAGATTAGGTTTGGGCGGACACCCGGGTCCGCCCTTGGCAAAAACCTGGAGATTATTTAGCCGGCAATTGCCTTTAGTTATATATTTACTGAGGGCATTCAATTGAGTTCATCTCATAGCGGCGTATAACCACAAGGTTCCCATAGGGGTGGGTTTTAGACCCGCCCCTAGGACGGCTATCAGGGCGAAGCATCACATGCTTCTGGTAATAAGTCATTGGGGAACCATGAAAATTCGGGCTTGCCGCAGGTGGGGGCTTGCGCCGACAGGAATGTCTTTGCTACGACAGGTAGATGTTTGGGGGGCATGTAGGCCCGCCCCACCGATTGGTAGATCCCTGGCAACGGCAAACTGACAACCTTTAGAGAACGGTTCGTTATTTTGGCATTTTCTTGGAACTCGTAACTAGAAATTCCAAACTCTGATTATCGTTCGCAGAGGAGGTAAGCATGGGAGAGGAAATTAAAATCGGCTGCGCCCGACCAACCGGTGGTCCGGTGGGGGAAAGCGTTGCAGAACCCGTTACCGAAGAGTCTGCATCCAAAAGGGAGGTTTCGGCTATGATTAAAGTTGGTAAAAAAGCTCCGGATTTTGTAGCGCCCGGATATCACCAGGGTCGTTTTGTTTCCGTCCGGGTAACACTTCAGTTAACTGAGAGCTTCGCCTCAGGTAAA
>DYEV01000026.1 GCA_020725545.1 Desulfobacca sp.
ACTTACAACGGCAACTGGATTCCCCAACGCCACGGCTATAAAACCCCGGCCCAGGTACGGTAGGAAAAACTCCAGCCGCTCCCCCTGGCCGCCCGATTTAACCTTTAACTTTGTCCAATTAATTGTGGACCTTTACACCTCCCTCGAAAAAATAGCACCATTTCCTTCATCAAAGTGAGGGAGGTGAAAAGGCTGCTCGCCTGCCAGACTCTCAGGATGGCGTGGCCGGCAGGTATCCCCCCTCATTTTGCTCAGTCTAGTTGGCTGTCAGCGTCAACGTCCCCTGAAAGGAGTTATCGTCGCACTCCGTCGGATCATGGTATGGCGTCTTGTGGCTGACCACCAGGAGCCATCTCCCCGGTTTGTCAATCTTTAGCGTATATTTCCCCTGGGCATCGGTTTTGCCTTTGACGGCAAACATTTTTTGGGGATCCTGCCACTGGTCATAGGTCGCCTTGACTTCGGCCTCCGGGAACGGTTTCCCTTGGAAAAGCACCTGTACCGGCAGTTCCTCACCCACTTTCAGACCGGCCGGGGACTTCAAGGGAATGATCTCCAGGCTGGTCTGTCCCGGCCGGTCAAAGCCTGTGGCTGTCTGCCCGATGGTCACTAAAGTCTTGGCGGCAAAATCGAAGCGAAAACAGTTGTTAGCCTCGGGCACCTCTTTTTTGCTGGCCATCTTCATGCCTTCGGGGGTACGGCTGACGAAGCCCGGCTGCATCTGGGCCACCGCCAGATAGGTACCCGTCTGGGCCGGGTTGAACTCATAGCGGATTGCCGAGACCTGCCTGACCGGGACTTCTTTGCCGTCGGGTCCCAGGACCTTGAAAAACTGCAGCCGCTCGGCCTTGAGCTCCTCATCTTTGGGGAACTTGTGACCGAAGCCGATCTCCACCTGGACCGGCTTGCCGGTCTCGGAAACCGCCGGTTCGGGGATGAGCCAGAAGAGATGGGCCGCCGCTGCCGTTGGCAGGCCCAGCATTAAAAAGGCTAACACGGCTGGAAACATTCTTTTCATATTACCTCCTCTGTATCGGGAATAGTGGTCAGTGGCCAGTGTTTAAAAAGAAAGAAACCCTTGCCCTTGATCTTTGACCTTTAATCATCATAGCCGGCCAGGGGTTCCACCCGGCTGCGGTAGGGGCTGCCTTCCAGGGCCCGGCCGATAATGATCATCCCCAGCCAGTTTTCCTTTTCAGGGGCGATCTTGGCCAGGATATCGGTCAGGGTGCCCTTAATGACCTTCTCCTTGTCAGTGAAACCCGCGTGGTAAACCACGGCGATGGGGAGATCGGCGGGATAGTATTGCTGGAGCATGGGCACGAGATGCTGCATCTCCTCTAAGCCCATGAAAAAGACCATGGTGGTGGGATAATTAGCCAGAACCCGGGCGAGATCGTCTTGGCGCTGCTTGCCCCAGAAGAAAAAGGGCGAGGTCTGCAGGACAAAACGGGTGTCATAGGCCGGGATACTGGATTTCTTCAGGGCTGCCATGGCGGCTGAAAAGGCGCCTACGCCCGGGATAATCTCTACCTGCTGGGGTTCAAAACCTTCGATATACCAATGGGAGGGTCCGAAGAGGCAGGGATCGCCACTGTCCAGGAGGGCCACGGTCTTGCCCTGGGCCAATTTTTCTTTGATCTGGTTGACCAGGTCGTCACGGCGCTTGATGCGCTCCGCCTTAAAGGCCTTAACCTCCTCCTTGCCCAGGGACGGGATCTCCCGCCAGGGTTTGCCTTTGTAATCCCACATCCCCTGCCAGGGATCGGCCATGATGGGTTTGCCCTGCAGATATTGCTGGAAGAGGGCGGCGGTCTTCTGGTCGGTCAGAATAAAATCCGCCTGCTGCATGACCTCCAGGGCCCGCTGGGTGGCATGCTCCGGGCCGGCGGGGCCCGTGCCCACCACGTAGAAGGTGCCGGCCTTGAGTGCCCCCGCCTGGCTAGACATCGGCCAGAGGCAGAAAAGCCCCCACAGGAAAAAGATCAATCCTCGTCTCACGCAACTGTGCATCATCAAAAATCCCCCTTAAACGTTTGCCAAATTCCTAACAGCCTCCGGTGGCGTGGCCGCTGCTCAAAAATACAGGCCAAGGCCTTTCTCCTTGAGAGGGTGCAGAAATAAGTAAGCAGTTGGACCGCAACCTTTAAAAAATTAGAACTTGGTGCCGACGGTCACCCCGAAAGTCTGGCGCGGCATATAAAACCCTTGCATCTCTTGGTAATGGGCCCCGGTGAGGTTGTTGCCGAAGACGTTTATCGACAGCTCCTGCTGCCAGAACTTGAATTTCTGCTCAAAGCCCAGGTTCAGGAGGGCATAGGAACCCAACCGCGGCCCCTTTTGGGAGCTGCGGGCACTGATGAACCGGGTATCCAACTGCAGCCAACCATCTTCCCAGAGCCGGATGCGACCGATGGCCTTGATCTTGTGTTTCGGATAGACCAGGGGCAGGTAATAGCTCCAGCCCTGTTGGAAGGGTGACTCCTTGGCGTCAAAGGCCTGATAACTGTAGGAAATCAGCCCCCGAAAGCGTTTTTCCAGGTTGACGGAGGCTTCTAACTCTACGCCGTACATCTTGACGCTGGGGATGTTGTAGAGGCAATTGCTACCCAAACCGGCTCCTGGAGCAGTAATACCGCTGTCGTTCAAAAAGTTGCTGATATCGTAGTAGTAAAATGAACTCCGTAAGTCTATGGGTTTAAAATTCTGGATGACGCCTATTTCATATTCCCAGGCGGTCTCCGGTTTTAAGACAGGATTTGCTCTGGACGCGCACCGCGCCCACCAGTAGTAGTCTCAGGGGCAGGGCAGGCGCATGGCCCGACTGATGGCCCCATAGAGGGCCGTGTTCTGGGCGGCCTGCCAGTCAATTTTGAAGCTGGGAAAGAAGCCCGATTCCCGCTGTTGCTTACCCTCAGTTGGGAAGGCCGGGGCCGGTTTCCCCGCCTCAAACCAGGCATAGTAGGTATCCATATCAATGGTGTAATAGCGCACCCCGTTGGTGAAGGTGAACTTACCCCATTTGGCCACATCCTGGAGATAAACCGATTTGACGTTATAAATAATATTATTGGTGGGCGGCGAACCCAGGAGCTGGTAATCAAAACCCACGGTGAGATAGTTTTTGAAGTTTTCCCAGTCCACCAGCTTGACATCCTTATACTCCAGGATCAAGCCCTGGGTGACATCCCGGGTCTGGACATTGGAAAAGACTGCCGGAGGTGGCAGGACGCGGGTGTAATAATGAATATCCCGGCGGCCATTGGTGGTGAACAGATGCACGCGGACGGTTCCCGGTCCCACCGGGACCATGAGGATGGCATCCAGATAATAGGTATCCTTATTCCACTGAGGGATGGGAAAGCCTGGAAGTTGCAGGGCAGTGGGCAGATGGCGCAGCATATCTGCCGTGGCCAGAAAGGGTGGATAGTTGGGATCAAAACCGAATTGGGGGAGAGCCGGATCATTGACCACCGGAAAGCCGTAATTCACGTGGCTATAGCGGGCCCCCAGCCACAGAGTGGCGTCAAACGGCAGGAAAAATTGCAGCCCGCCGGCAAAGTTATTATTCCATTGGAAGTTGTTGCGTAAAAAACCGTCGGTGGCTTGGCGACTGGCAGAAAAATGATACCCGACCCGTTCCCACAGGCCACCGTCCACCGAACCCTGCACAAAATTCGTATTGAAAGAGGCATAACCGGTGGAGAGGCTCACATCGGGCTTTAACTCTTTGGTCTTTTTTCCCTTTTTGGTAATGATATTGATGACGCCGCCGATGGCAAAGGGATGCAGGACCGAATGCCCGCCCCGGATAATCTCCACCCGTTCGATGTCGTCCACGGTCAGGGTGGCCCAATCCACGATGTAGCGGCCGAAGTGGCCGGTGTGATTGATGCGCCGGCCGTCAATCTCCACTACCATACGGCCTTCACTCAAGCCCCGGATGGCCACTTCATCGCCGGGGCTGGCCAACATGGGATTTTGACGCAACACGTCAATGCCGCCGATTTCTTGCAGCACATCCTCTAAGGTGCGCAAGAGTCCGGCCCGCCGGAACTGGTCAATATGGATGACCGTCTTTTCGGTGGTGATCTCCACCCCCGGCTGGGGGGCCATGATGGTGATCTGTTCCAAAGCGACGCTCTCTCCGGACGTGGTGGTTGCCTCCGGTGGCTTCTCCAAGGGAGCAGCCCAGACTGGCCATACCAAGGCCAAGAGCAGTCCTGTGATACCCAGACTTCCCCAAAAGGCACGCATAGCTTGTCCCTCCTTGTTGAAAAAGTTTGAAGAAACAAGCCACCACCCTTGCCTGGACCGCCGGCGATGTGATACATACAGACAAGGGGGTGGCCCCATCACCCTCCCCAAGACCGGTGGCTCTCTCTCTATCCCCGCCGGTCTTGGTTTTTAGTGGTCAGTGATCAGAGATACGAATCGCTGGCACCACTACCCTGAACCTCAATATTACTCATTCAAGACAAAGGCCGGTCCCGTCAGAGCCGGGCCGACGATGATCATCCCCATCCATTTCTCCTTTTCATCCACCTGGCCCAGAATATCCGCCAGGGTGCCCTGGACCACTTTTTCTTTATCAGGATAGCCGGCATAATAGACCACGGCGATGGGCAGGGTGGCCGGATGCAACTTCTTCAGGGTGTCTACCAGCTCCGGTAGTTGCGCCAGCCCCATGTAGAAGACATAGGTGCCGGGGAACTGGGCCAGGGCCTTGGCCAAGTCATCGTGGTCCTGCTTCCCGAAAAAGCTGAACGGGGCACTGAGCAACACATAGCGGGCACCACCGCCGGAGCTGGAGCGTTTCAAGGCGGCAAAGGAGGCGGTCAGAGCGCCGACGCCGGGGACGATCTCCAACTGGTCGTCGCTGAGGCCTTCCAGGAGCCAGAAGCCCCGGGGGTAGATGGTGGGGTCGCCTTCGTCCAAGAGGACGACGTTCTTCCCTTGAACCAGCATGGCCTTAATCTGGCGCACATAGGCGTCCCGCTCTTTGGCCTTTAAAGCCACAATTTTTAGCCGATCTTCCGGTTTGTAGGTATGGAGTTCCTTCATCCAGACCTTGCCTTCGTGCCACCATAATTGGGGCCAGGGGTCTTCCACCTTTTTTCCGGCGATGTATTTGTCCACTTTTTTCGCCGCCTGGGGGTGCGAGAGCACCAGATCGGCCTTCTGCATAGTTTCGATGGCCTGCAGGGTAAGATACTTGGGATCGCCGGGGCCCGTGCTGACCAGGTAAAATTTGCCGGGCGTGGCCGCCGCCCCCGGGACTGCATTGCTGAGGGCCAGGGCCAGGACCAGGAAAAGGTGCCAAAGCAGTTGGTGCATGTGGTTATCCATCCTTTCTGAACAGTCAAAAGCGCCAGCTGAAGTTCCGGCGTTAAGAGCGCCAGCTAAAGCTGGCGATTACAGGCGGTGGTTCAAGCCACTAGTAGCGCAATTGGATGCCCCCAAAAAACGTCTGCGTCGGCATGGGATAGCCATAGCTTTCCATGTATTTGACGCCGAAGAGATTGTCCACGCCCGCGTACAGGTAGCCCGTGAAACCGCGCCAGTTGGCCACCGGATAGCGGCCTTCCATGGTGGTGGTGATAAATTCTTTCATAAAGCTATAATTAACCCCAGTGATGACATTGCGAGCGACATTGACCTGGGGTTGGGAGCGCTGGGACACCAGCCGCAGATAGATCTTGGCTTCGGCGCCGTTGTCAGCCCGGTAGCGGAGGCCGAGATTGGCCTTATGTTCTGGCAGTTCGGTGAGCCGGTTGACGGTGAGCCCCAGGGGGTCGCCGCCGGCCGCGGTCTGCTGATAGGAGTAATTAGCCCAGGCCGTCAGGTTATACGGCAGGGGCAGTGTGCCTTCCACCTCGACCCCGCGGAATTGCACCAGGTTTATATTGTAGACCACCCGGCTGGGGGCAAAACCGAAAACGGTGCGGATGTAATTGTTGATGTCATAGTAATAGGCCCGGAGCCGGAGCTGCGCCTCCCACGGCAGTTTCTGGGTGATGCCGGCCTCGTATTGCATGCCGAATTCCGGGGAAAGGAAGGCCTTGCGCAGGGGCGACTGATACCCGGCGGTGAACCAGTAGGATTCGGGCAGGGTGGGGAAGCGGGTGACATAATTGGTGGAGAGATAGGCCTCCGTGGTCTCAGTGGGCTTAATTGTCAGGGTACAGCGAGGTCCCAGGGCATCGGCCCGAGCCCCGGGCTGCAAGAGGCCGAAATTGTCAATGGAAGGTGCGGCGTTGTAGTAATCATAGCGCAACCCCAGATAGAGTTCGAAGTATTTCCAGAAGGGAATGGCGGCATCGATAAAGCCGCCGTGGGTTTTCAGGGCATTCCGGGGGCCGGAGGAGCCGGCCAGCATGGTGCGCAGATAGGCCGGGTCCAGATCAGTGTAAGCCGTCTGGCCATAACCGGCGTAAACTCCTTCCAGCCCAAACCCCAGACGGATATTATTGGGGGTCTGGCGGATCTTGAAATTCCACCCCCAGGTGTCCTCATCCCAACTGTCCCGTTTGCCGATGATGTGGCTGGGGTTGTTGAGGGCGTAGATGGTATCATTGCGAGTGGCCTGGAAATAGAAGAGGCGAAAGACCGCATAGCCCTCCCAGAAATTCTGTTTGGCCTCCAGGTCCCACTCCCAGCGTTGGGTGCGGGAATAGCTGTTATCGCCGAAGAAAAAGCCTCTGGTAGGCAGGCTGCCATCCCGATACTGGATGGGCGGGCCATAGAGGCCGTCGGGCAGACTGGCCGGGTAGTCGGGATTAAAAAAAGGGGAGCCGGGCAGGTTGGCCACAATCCAGCCGGTCTTTTGGGTGATATAGCGCACTTCCCCGGAAATGCTCAGGTCAAAGGGAGTGGTGTACGTGAGGCCGGTGTTGAAATGGAGGCGGTCTTTGACCCAGTTATTCCGCAAGTATTGGTCGGAGTCACCGAAGCTGAAGCCCAGCACGTATTGCACCGGTCCCACGCTGTTGCTGTGCAGGAGCCGGTAGTTTTGGGTGTTCCAGCTGCCCCAGTAGGTGTCCAGATAGAGTTTGGGTTCTTTGCTGCCCCGGATGGTATTGATGGCAATAACCCCACCCAGAGTATTGGGGTACTCGGCGGAGAGGCCGCCGCGGATTGACCTCCAGCCTTTCCAGATCAGCCAGGGTGATGGTGGACCAATCCACGTAAAAGCCGCCCTTGACCCCGGCGCCTTTCCAGGTGCGGCCGTTGATATACACCTGATAGCGTGACTCATCAAAGCCCCGGAGGCGCATCTGAGAATTCTGCACTCCCAGCAACGACCGCCGGGTCAGGTCAATGCCGGACTGCTCCCTCATAAAGCCCGGGGTGTTCATGTACGGGCCCTCGCTGATATCCTCCTTGGTAATGATACTGCTGGTGGCGGCTTTTTCTTTATGGGCCAGCACCTCGATCTGGGGGATCTCCAGGGCCTTGTCGGCGGCGGGCGTTGTCGTGGCGGCGGCGGCCTCGACGGCCGGTTCCTCCCCGGCGACCGGCATCGAGAAGAACAGGCAGCCGAGAACTGCCCAGGTGATCAGGCTGCCGTACTTGGAGCGTAACATTCTCCCATCCTCCTGTGGTTGAATTTCGGGTTGCGAATCTCGGTGGGCGGGGCCTTGTGAATAATTTCATAAACAGGGGACAAAAAAACCACGAGAGGCACCCCGCCACACATGGCACCTTCGTGGTACACTATTCGCTGAAATTTTCAGTTGTTACAATGAGATAATATCCATCCGGAAACCGGCTCTCCCCACCGGCAGGGCGAGGGCAGCCAGGCCCTTCGGATAGATATTGTCTAAGAAGTTCTTCTTCTTAGGATTACGGTTGAATTCTTATCATAGGGTTAAAAAGGTGTCAAGCCGGTTTTCCCAATTTGGGAGGGCAAGGGCAGCGCCAGCGTCGATCTTCAGTTAAGCCATTGATGAAAATATTGCATAACGAGGAAAAATCCCTTGAAATCCAACAAGGACATCGGCATGCAGGACTCATGACGGAGGATGCCGGTGGCCCGGTGACTCAGCCATTATGAAGGGAGGCAAGACCGTAGTTGCCGGCCTTGAACGCCCCATGATTTTGTGCACGACAGTGTCGTTGGCGAGAGCCAGGTCCAGTTGCCAGATGGCAAAAGCCCTGCATGATAGCCCGGCAAGGTGGGGAGAGGACGCCATCTTCATTGATCAACGGCTTGCCCGGCTCCTGCAAACCACCGTCCAGATCAAGGACGAAAAGATTGGTCCAGGATCGCCGCGGCTCGGAGGTTGAGGAGGGTGGCAAATTGACCAGCAAAGGAGAAGGTATCATCTTCCCCCGCGGCGCTGGACCGCACTGCCAACTGTTGGGCTGCTGCGGTTTTGGCCCCGGCCAGGGCCGGGGGGACTTCTGCGGCCTGGATGAGGGCGCGGACTTGTTCGCTCACCTGCTTCAAGCTCTGCAGGTCATTGATATCGGCCTAATGCAGAATGGTCTCAATCTGGCCACTGAGACCGGTGTCTGTCAGAAAACTCTGGTAAGCACTGGCAATAATGACAAAGCCCTGAGGGGTGGGCAAGTGCAGGCGATTACGGATTTCCCCCAGGTTGGCCATCGTGGCGCCGCAACTGGCGGCCATCGCCCGGGTCAGTTGCTGCAGCCAGAGAATCCGTGGCATGGCGGGGACGGATGGGCCAGTCTTGAGAGTCAGGAAGGTCTGACTGAGGATGTCGTTATAACTGAGGTCTAACTGACGGTAGCGATCCTGGCCCAGATGGTGGAGAGTTTCGATCATCGGGGCCAGGGCACTGGTCAGGGTCTGCACCTGGGTCTCTATAGCCGGTATCAAAAAGAAAATCCCCAGAGGCTTTCTCCGCCATATCCGCCATGGTGGCTAGGGCCGCGTTATTGTTATCCAACAAGCGCCGGGAATGCCCGAATCTCTACCGCAGCTGCTCCCATTCATCGTCTCCCGCAAAAAGCGGCGGAGGAATTTCCACAAGGGCGGTCAGTCAATCATAACAGGTTCAAGGCAAGAGGGCCACAGGCAGGTACACCGTGAAGATGGTCCCGTACTTTTCGGGATACTCATCGGCTGGGTAGCTGACAAAAGTTATATCTTCCCCCACTTTATTTGATGATGCCGTGGGAGACAGACGGCCCCAGGCCGGTGCCTTCACCCACCCTCTTGGTGGTAAAGAAGGGGGCGAAGATGCGAGGTTGATCTTTTTTAGGGATGCCGTTGCCCGTGTCTTCCACGAGCCCATCGACTCCATCGCCGGTCGCGCGCCGCCGGGTTTTGAGACGGAGGATCCCGCCACCCTGCATGGCCGCCGCGGCATTTTCCACCAAGGCCTTATAACGCTCTTCTTTGCACTGTAACTCTTTTTTCTGGCGCTCCACCTCTTCTTCTGAGGAGACGGTAAACTGGCGTTCATTACGATAGTGCAGCATGAACATAGCGCCCAACAAGACGAAGCAGCCGATAATAACCTGCAGCAAGAATTGGCGAAATACACTGAGTGGATAACGCCTTCCACTTCGCTGGCCGGGGCCACCACGGCCACAGACCAGAAGTAGGGTTCTTTGTCCGTCGTAATGAACTCTGGGTTGATAAACCGCACGGCCGCATAGGCAATCAGTTTTTTCATAACTCCGGCCAGCCCCTTGTGCCACCCTGAAATGTATTCCCCCAGCCCTCCTGGCCGGTAAGCATCTTCTGACGTTGAATTTCATTGATGGCATCGAACGAGATGGCGGGCATCCGTTCTTTCCGCACCGTAAAGGCCTTCTGGCCGATGAAAGAACGTTCCGGATGATGCAGGAAGGTGCCCTGGCTGTCCATGCTCCAGGCATAGCCTGATTTGCCGCTGGCGATATTTTGAGATTATTTTTTGGCCAACCGATGGGCGCCGATGTGAAAGGCCAGCCCCCCTGAGAATTTGCCGGAAGGATGGGGATGACTTTTGTCTGCGAGCAGTTCATACGTGGGAATGGCCATGATCATAATGAGGCGACCGGCCTAGTTGGGCACGTTCAGACTCACCGGTTGGTAAAAATCTGGCCTTTATGGCGGGGATCGGTGGCCCAGACAAAAAAGGGTTCATCCTGAAAGGCGCCGGCGCTGGTAAGTTCCACGCCCCGCTCATCCGCCGGATAGGCCCGGATACCGCCCCGATTAATGCGGCGAAGCTCCACCACTCCGTCTTCCCGGACCCTGGATAGGGTCACGGGCAATCGATTGGCCCAACTGAGGGGCTCCAGATACTCCACCGCGGCCGAAAAATTCGGGGTGGTCAACTCCCGTTTGAGGAAATCAATGTCCGGCGCCAGGATATTGGCCGCATGGCGGGCCGACATCAACTGCTGCTGGTTAAAGTCTTCCTTAATAATGCGCCGCATCTGGTCGGCTAACATGTAGCCGAGATAGAAGCCGGCAGCCAACAACAGGATGGTGACGACGGCCATGAGGAGCAAGGCATATTTGGACAAGAGAAAACTGAAACGGCGCACCTGATTGGGTTCATTGTCGGAAGTTTAGGCTGACTTGAGATGCAGACGGGGCTCAATTCCGCCAGAGTGAATAACAAGGGCCAGGGAGCTCGCCTCCCCGGCCCTCTTTTATTATGACGCCGCGGCCGCTGCGCTGGGTTCGGAGCGCACGGCTGGCACCACCAATACCGGCACCGGGATAACCCGGCGGGCGATCTCTTGGATAACCTTCTCGGTGGTGGAACCCAGGATAGTCCGACTCCGGAAGCCCCGGCCGTAACTGCCAATAACCAGGAATTTCACGCCCCGGGCCTTGTCCAGAAAATCGACGATGGCGGTACCAGGATCTGCTTCGCTTTCCAACAGGTGCTTATGCAGCGTTACTCCCGCCTTCTCGGCCCGCCGGGCCGCTTCGGTAAAGACCGCCTGGGCCATGGCCTCTTTGTCCTCCTGCAGATGGCGGTCAATGAAGGCGAAGTAGCCCATTTTCTTTAGTTGAATGACAAAGAGGACATCCAGTTCCAGACCGAGCAATTTGGCCATGTTGATGGCCCGCCCAAAGGCCTCCCAGCTCGGTTCTGAGCCGTCCACTGCCACGGCAATGGCCGTGGCCTTGCCTTTGTATAAGGTCTCCATTAATGGTGTCCTCCTTTCTTAAAGATCACGCCTACTAAGAGACCGGCACAGACAGCGAAGATGACCGCGCCAATGCCATACGCCAACGGATAGTTCTGGGAGGTTTGGGTCAGCCAGGCTTCCAGGCCTACCTTGCGGATGTGGATCTCATCCTTGCCATAGCCCACCAACTCGCCGTTGCTGAAGGAGAAGCTCTCCACCAGGTAAGTGCCTTCCGTGGCCGCTGGCGGGAAGCGGAAGTAATGGCTGAAGAGTTTCCCTTCGGTAATGGTCAGACGTTCCGGGCCTTCCTCGATGTTATAAAGGTTGGCCTCTTTCTTGATCTTTAAAATGCCCTGGAAGACCAAGTCAGCATCGTTGGGCCCGGCCTCACCCCGGATGAGGTGCATCTGCATGCGGTTTTTGATGGCCGGGAAGCCCAATTCCAGTTCTTGGGCCGTCTCTGCCGAGACGATCTCGCCAATGGGTCGGGAAGCGTGAATCTTATAGACAAAGGGGATACCGGTAACCGCGTATTGCCGAACCGTCATCCAGAAGGGTCCAAAAGTCCCTTTCACCGAGAGCTTCAATTCCTCCTCCTTCTGGGCCGTCAGGCGGATGATGAGATCGCTGCCGGGCACCGGGTTGGCGCCGAAGAGATGCACCACATCGCCTTTATAGAACAAGCCGATCTCGATCCGGTTTTTCGAAGCCGCAGTGAGCACCCGTTCTGAGGCCTGGGGTGTGACCGCCCAGGCCGGCGCACCGAGGCTCACCACCAGGCAGGCGGCCAGAATAACAAACAGCAGTCGCTTCATTTTAGTGTCCCCCTCCTTTGGCCGGTGCCAAGCTCACCAGGTTTTCCGGCGTCATGACCAGATCCAGGAAGAGTTTTACGGTCATGGCCAAGACAATAATGGCTAACAGGATGCGGATCTGTTCGCCCTTCAGCTTTTTGCCCACCGCCGCGCCGAATTGCGCCCCGAAGGTGGAACCCAAGAGCAGGAGGAAGGCCAGGAGGACGTCCACGGTCTTATTGACCCAAGCCTGTTGCAGGGTGACGTTGGCCGAAGTCAGGACGATCTGAAAGAGGTCCGTGCCGATGGCCACGATCGTGGGCATGCCGATGATATAGATCATGGCCGGCACCATGATGAAACCACCCCCCACCCCCAAGAGGGCAGCCATGACACCAACAATGGCACCGATGGAAAAAGGAAAAATGGCAGAAGTATGAAGCCCGGAACGGGTAAAATGCATCTTCAGGGGGAGTTTGGCGAAGAGCTTGCCCAGCTTGGCTTCCGAAGGCGCCGAGACTGCGGCGCTCGGTTGGGCCTTACTCTTGCGGATGGTGTTCAGACTCTCAATGAACATGGCGGTGCCCACCAGACCCAGCATAAGGACGTAGACCACCTTCATGACGAATTCAAAATTGCCCAGACTACGTAAGATCTTGACCAATTGCACCCCGATGGTGCCGCCAGCGATGCCTCCGAAGAGAATCACCAGACCGAGCTTAAAATCCACATTACCCAATTTCCAGTGGGCAAAGGCTCCGGAGCTGGCCGCCGCCACGATCTGATTGGAGTCGGACGCGGCAGCCACGGCGGGGGGGATGCCGATCATCATCATGAGGGGGGTCAACAAAAAGCCACCGCCCACACCGAACATCCCGGAAAGAAATCCCACCAGGGCTCCTATGCCGACGACTAAAAACAAGTTGATACTCATACCCGCTATCGGCAGATAGATTTCCATGTTATTCTCTCCTCATCTCCTTATTATCTCCTTTCCGTTCCTGGATTATGATCTGGGCCATTGTGACCAATGGCACCGCCTCAACAAACCCCTGGTGGTGATTACCGTATCGTCACCTGCGGTCCCGCCTTTTTGGGGCTTGGGCGGGATGATCTGGAACGGCAATTGCGGCCGCAACTGCTCCCGACGGCGTGGTGGCTGGGGATAGGTGGGGTCGGTTTACAGTGGCACCTACCACAATATCAGCGATCGCTTGCCGGGTCAATACGCGGGGCAGCGCAGGCAGATACTTTTCTGGAGCACGCAAGGCCATCCCTTCCACCTCTACTGGCGGGCTTGCTTCAGGAGTTGTGCAATCAATCATTTGTCGTCAGAGAAATCCAGAGGAGTGTTCCAAGTCGCAATCCGTGTTATATCAGGTTAATAATTTCTCCATTGTGGCAAAGGAGTAAGGTAAAGTCAAAAATATTCCTTTGAAGCCACCAGGTTATACCAGGTTGCAAGCAATCGGCTATTTTTTCCCCCTCCCCCGCCCCTCTCCCCTCGCCAGCGGGTGGAGAGGGAAGTTAAAGAATGATAGCTGCCCCTTGAAAGCTCATTGGTATTATCAAGCCGCCACCGGCTGGTGCTGATCTGCTGCTTAAGCTTCGAAAATAAGTTAAAACCGGGCAATCTTTGTCATCTTCTGGGGGAGTGGGCTTGGCAGAAAGGGGTCGGGGGGCCAGGCAACTGGCCCCTCTTTGCCAGAAAAAAACTGCGGGTCCTATTTTTCCAGGGCTAAGGAGACGAGGCGGTCCAGGAGGGCCGGAAAGGGCAAACCCGCCGCCGCCGCAGCCTGGGGGAAGAGGCTGGTGGCAGTCATGCCGGGGATGGTATTGGTCTCCAAGACGAAAATCTCCTCGCCCCGGACCATGGTATCGGTGCGGCTGTAGCCCCGGCACCCCAGGGCCCGGTGGGCGGTGAGGCCGCACTCCTGCACCCGGGCGGTAAGCTCCGGGCTCAAGCGGGCCGGGACGATCTCGTTGCTGGCACCGGGCAGGTATTTGGCCTCATAATCAAAAAAGGTATAGGCCTCGCCGGGAATGATCTCCACCAATGGCAGGGCTTGAAGGTCATCGTTCCCTAAAACCGCGCAGGTGACTTCAACCCCGGCGATAAATTCCTCGATCAGGACGCGCCGGTCCAGGGCAAAAGCCTTGTCCAGGCCGGCCGCCAGTTCCTCCGGCTGGCGGGCGATGCTGATACCGATGCTGGAGCCTTCGTTGACCGGTTTGATGACCGCTGGCAGGCCCACCGCCTCGATAATGGCGGTCGGCTCCAGGGGAGCGCGACGATCCGAAAAGACCGCCCGAGGCACCTTAAGGCCGGCCTGCTGATAGAGTTTCTTGCTGATCTCTTTGTTCATGGCCACGGCGCTGGCCATGACGCCGGAACCCTGATAAGGCACTCCCAACAGATCCAGAAGCCCTTGGATGGTGCCATCCTCGCCGTAGCGGCCGTGCATAATGATGAGGGCGACATCCAGGTTGGGGGCATCCGCAACCAGCTGTGGCAGGTCGCTGCGGGGGTCATAGCGTTTGATCTCGTATTTACTTTTATCCAGGGCCGCATAGACCTGGTCGCCGCTCTTCAGGGACACCTCCCGTTCCGAGGAATTACCGCCGCTTAACAAGGCCAGCCGAATTTTCTTCATCTCCGCCTCCACAAGAAATCATGACCATAAGGTCTGCCGGGGTTATCTGCAGGTATGAGAAGATCTTCTGTTCCAACACTAAACTACGTTCTTCATTGCGGCTGATGCGGGCCACAATCTCCGGGGTGCGGCCGTAGCGGCGGCGCAGGTCCACAAACCGGTCCGGCAACGTCACAATCTGATCGTGGAGCACCCGCTTATCCGCATAATTGACCACCTCCACCTCCCGCAGAGGCCAGGCTTCAGCGGGGTGGCGGCTGAGCCAGACATGCTCTCGGATGATCTCGGCCACCGCCGGATAGCCCAAGTCCGTGAGCCATTGGGCCCCCAGGCGGGCGTGTTCGCCGCCGTTCCCCAGACTGGCGGTCTTGGCGATGTCATGGAGCAGGGCGCCGGCCTCCAGTAGGGGCAGGTACAGCGCCACGCCGGCAGCCACCAGGTGGCTGCCCACGGCCAGAGCCACATCCCGCACCCGGCAGGAGTGAGCCCGGATATGGGGCAGCATGCCGTGGACAGTCATCAGGCGCAGGCATTCGTCTCGACTGGGGCAGAATTCGGACATAGGTGGCACGTGGTCGAAATTTCGCGGAGTATAGAGAATTTTTTCGGAAGTTGCAAGCTTTGCCAGGCACGCGGCCGCTAACGCGCCGGCCCCAGGCAGACGGTCTGCCAGGTGTCCAGATCTAGCCAGGCTTGGGCCATGTCCCGGAGCTGGGCCGGAGTCACGGCGGCCAAGTGGTCAATCACCTCTTCATACGACAGATAGCGGCCGAAATTAATTTCGTTCTTGGCCAGCCGCAGCATGCGGTTGTCGCTGTCCTCGGCGCTTAAATAGAATGAGGCCCGGGAATAGTCCAAAGCCGCCTGCAATTCAGTCTCTGGCACCAACTCCTCCCGGAACTTCTGCATTTCCCGATGGATGGTGGCCAGCAGGATCTCCAGCCGGTCCGGGCTGACGGCTGCGGTAATCCCCAACAGACCGGTATCGCTGTAACAATGCAGGAAGGAATAGATGGAATAGCACAGCCCTAAATTTTCCCGGACCTCCTGAAACAGGCGGGAACTCATATTGCCCCCCAGGATCAGGTTCAACAGGACAGCGATGAAGCGCTGGTAATCACCGGCGGCCGGGGCGCGGCCGCCCAGGACCAGATGGACCTGTTCCAGATCCCGTTCATAATGGTGATAACCCGGCTGTGTGGTCACCGCCTGCCGGGGTTGCCGGGGAATGCCGTTGGCCAGCTGGCCGAAGGCAGTGCCGGCCAGCTCCACCAGGGCATCGTGGTCCAGCCGACCGGCCGCCGCAATAACGAGCCGGTCCGGATGATAGTGGGCTTGCCGATACGTTAAAAGGAGCGCCCGGGAAAAGTTGCTGACGGTCTCGGCCTGGCCCATGATGGGCCGGCCAAAAGCAGAATCTCCCCAAAAACAGCGGCCGAAGAGGTCGTGGACATGGTCGTCCGGCGTGTCCTCGGCATTATAAATCTCCTGGAGAACGACCTGCCGCTCTTTTTCCAGTTCCTCGGGATCATAGAGGGGGTTGAGGACAATGTCGCTGAGGAGATCAAAGAGACGGGGGAGTTGCTCAGCCAAGACCTTGCCATGGAAACAGGTGTTTTCCTTGGTGGTAAAGGCGTTGGCGGCTCCCCCCAGCTGGTCGATTTCCTGGGCCAGGGCCAGGGCCGTACGCCGCGGCGTGCCCTTGAAGGCCATGTGCTCCAAAAAGTGGGCCAGGCCGTTTTCCGGAGCTGTTTCATCCCGGGAGCCGGTATTGAGCCACACTCCCAGGGATACGGAGTGGAAATGGGGCAGCGTTTCGGTGACCACCCGAACGCCGTTGGCTAAGACGGTTTTATGGAACACGGTCAACCGGGACCCCTAGGTATTGAGCGTGCTCAGGTCGAGATCCAGCACCGCTTTGCGGGATAGCCGGATTTTGCCCTGTTTATCCACGTCCAGGACCTTGACCACCACCTCGTCGCCTTCCTTGAGGACATCGGTCACCTTTTTGACCCGCTGTTTATCCAGCTCAGAAATGTGCACCAAGCCATCGGTGCCGGGCAGGATCTCCACAAAGGCGCCGAAGTCGACGATCTTCTTCACTTTGCCCTTGTAAATCTGGCCCACTTCCGCTTCTTGGGTGATTTCCCGGATCATTTTGATGGCCAGGTCTGCGGCGCTGGAGTCCGGCGAAGCGATGTGGATGCGGCCGTCGTCTTCAATATCCACTTTGGCGCCGGTCACCGCGACGATATGCTTCACCGTCTTGCCGCCGGGGCCGATAACTTCCCGGATTTTGTCGGGATTGATGTTTAGGGTGATGATCTTGGGAGCTGTCTTTTTGAGCTCCGGCCTCGGGGTGGCAATGACCTGATTCATCCGTTCCAGGATGTGCAGCCTGGCTTCCCGGGCCTGGTGCAAGGCCTTGCCCATAATTTCCCGGGTAATGCCGCCGATCTTGATGTCCATCTGCAGGGCGGTGATGCCGTCGGCGGTGCCGGCCACCTTGAAATCCATATCCCCCAGGTGGTCTTCATCACCCAGGATATCCGAGAGAACCGCGACATGGTCCCCTTCTTTGATGAGGCCCATGGCCACGCCGGCCACTGCGGCCTTGATGGGGATGCCGGCATCCATCATGGCCAGGGAGCCGCCGCAGACAGTGGCCATGGAAGAGGAACCGTTGGAGGAAAGGATTTCCGATACCACCCGGATGGTGTACGGGAAGGTTTCGCCCGGGGGCAGGACCCGGGAGAGAGCCCGCTCAGCCAAGGCGCCGTGGCCGATCTCCCGGCGGCTGGGGCCCCGCAGCATACGCGTTTCGCCGACGCTGTAGGGCGGGAAATTATAATGGAGCATAAACGCCTTAAAGGTATCGCCGCTCAGGGTCTCGATGCGTTGTTCATCAGAGACGGTGCCCAAGGTGGCAATGGCCAGGGCCTGGGTTTCCCCTCGGGAGAAGAGGGCCGAGCCATGGGTCCGGCTCAAGAGTCCCACTTCGCAGGAAATGGGCCGGATATCGGCATAGGAACGGCCGTCAATGCGCCGCTGCTCGTTGATGATCATGTCCCGGACGAGCCGTTTCTCCAAATTATTATAAAATCCGGCGATTTCCCGGTCCCGGCCTTCGTACTCGGGACCGAGGGCGGCCAGGACTTCCTGCAGGCCAGCCTCCATGAGGCGGTGGCGTTCCTGTTTCACCGGTTCCTGAATGGCCCGCAGGATCCGGTCCCGGCTCAGGGCCTCCACCCGGGCCTGCAAGTCCATGTCAGTGGTGACGTCGGGAACCGGTCGCTTGGGTTTGCCCACTTCCTGGGCCATCTGTTCCTGGAGGACCAGGAGGGGTTGCAGGTGGGTATGAGCGGTAAACAGGGCTTCCAAGATCTCTTCTTCGGAGGCCAGATCGGCGCCGCCCTCCACCATCACCAGGGCATCTTTGGTGCCCGCGACAATGAGGTTAAGGCTGCTCTCTTTTAATTGGGCAAAGGTGGGGTTGACGATCAGCTCGCCGCCGATTTTGCCCATCCGGACCGCAGCAATGGGGCCCTGGAAGGGGATATCGGAGATGGCCAGCGCGGCTGAAGCGCCGTTCAAAGCGATGATATCCGGATCATTATCGGTATCCACGGATAGGACTGTGGCAATGATCTGGAGCTCGTGATAAAATCCCTTGGGAAATAACGGGCGGATGGGACGGTCGATGAGTCGGGAGGTCAGGGTCTCTTTTTCGCTGGGACGGCCGATTTCCCGCCGGAAAAAACTTCCGGGAATCCTGCCGGCGGCGTAAGACATTTCCAGATAATCCACCGTCAGGGGCAGGAAGTCAATCCCTTCCCGCAAGCGATCGGAGGCGACAGCGGTCACCAGGACGCCGGTTTCGCCATATTTGACAAATACCGCACCGTTGGCTTGACCTGCCATTTTACCGGTCTCAAAGCTTAAAGTTCTCCCTCCGACCTCTACTGCAAAAGTTTGGGGCATACGTGTATTCAGACCTCCTATTTAACTATATATGTGCATAATTAGCGCCGCAGACCCAAGGTGTCGATGAGACTGCGATAGCGATCGATGTCTTTTTTCTTCAGATAATTGAGCAAGCGGCGACGCTGTCCCACCAATTTGATGAGCCCCCGCCGGGAATGATGATCTTTGGCGTGGGTCTTGAAATGGTCGGTGAGATAGTTAATGCGTTCGCTCAGTAAGGCCACTTGGACTTCCGGCGAACCGGTATCGGCGTCATGCAGACGGAACCGATTTATAATGTCGCTCTTTTGATCAACCGTTAATGCCACTGTCTCCTCCTTTAAGCGTATTATTGGATTATTGCCGATATTTTTCAGTTCAACCTCAATGCTGCCGTCTCTGGTCCAGGCCGGCTGTCGCAGTCGCCAGACCGGCATGGAAGACACGAACCGGCTGCAGTTTTTTGCCCTCGGCGGCGGGGGTAGCCACCGCCACCAACGTCTGCTGCGAGATAATTTTGAGATGGGTTCCAGGGGGCAGCGACGGGAACTCTATCCCAGGGCCGATGTCCACGGCTTGTCCTTGGCGCAGGCGCCCGGCGGTGTGGGCGTCAACCTCTATCGTTCCCAGATGGGGCAGGCACGCCTCCATAGGAATAAGGTGCTCCCACAGGCTGCTGGCGGCGCCGGCCGCCGCCGTGGGCAGAGGGATGGCCTGATCCAAGGTAAAAGGCCCGACCTGCAGCCGCCGCAACGCCTTCAGGTGGGCACCACAACCCCACTGCCGGCCCAAATCGGCCGCCAGCGTCCGGATGTAGGTGCCTTTGGAGCAGGTGACGGTAAAGGTCACTTCCGGCAGGCTGATGGATTCCAGGGTGATGTCGTGAATCCGGACGGCGCGGGGTGGCACGGCCACGCTGAGCCCTTGCCGGGCGTATTGATAGAGCCGCCGGCCCTGCACCTGGACCGCCGAATACATGGGGGGCGTCTGCCAGTGTTCCCCCACCAGGGCAGCCAGAGCCGGACCAATGGCTTCCGGGGCAGGCAGCTGCGACGCCCGGGAGATCACCGTGCCAGTAAGGTCCTGGGTATCGGTTGCCACTCCGAGAACCATGGTGGCGCAATAGGTCTTGGGGAAGTCCAAAAGAAACGGGGTCAACTTCGTGGCTTCCTGGAGGCACAGGGGCAGGACCCCGGTGGCAAAGGGGTCCAACGTCCCCAGATGTCCCACTTTCTTCACCCCCAGGTACCGCCGGACCTGCTGGACCACCTGAAAGGACGTGGGCCCGGCCGGTTTGTCAATGACCAGGATGCCGTGTGGCCGAAAACTCATGAAGAACCCTGGGAATCGTTGCTGGGCGGTTCATCCTGATGCAATTGCCGGAGAAGATCGGCGACCCGCTCGCCCCGCTGCCAGGATTCATCAATCTGGAAACTTAACTCCGGCATAATGCGGAGGATATGCTCCTGGGCCAGTTCTTGTTTGATGAAGCCCGTGGCCTTAAGCAGGGCCTTATGGGTCAGCTGCATTTCCGCGGCCCGGGCTCGGCTGAGATAGAAGATTTTAGCCCGCCGCAGGTCGCTGCTGACCTCCACCGCGGTAATGGTAATCTCGTGCAGGCGGGGGTCGCCGCTCTTTCTAAGGAGAATCAAGGCGATCTTTTCCCGCAACATCTCCCCCACCCGGTCGCGTCTTTTAGAATGCGTCAAAATATCTCTCTTCAACCCCAGGGTGCCAGCATGTGAGCGAGGGCGCCCCGCCGGTAAAGTCACCAATGCCAAAATTCCACCCGGGAGTCAATCACCTGGACCAGATGCTGGTCCTCGATAAACTGAATAATTTTATTAACCCGGGCATCCAATACCTGGGTATCGTTGCTGACCATGGCCATCCCCAACTGGGACTTTTGCCAAAGGTCGTGGTCATCAACTTCGGCCACCGCCGCGTCAAAGCGTTGCCGGATTTTTTCAATGAGGCCTTTAATAACCTTGCGTTTGCCTTTCAGCGAATGGTTGTCGGGCAGATGCAAGGTCAGGCGTGCCAGGGCAATAATCATGGCGGCAAGGGCACTTATTCCGTCGGTTTGGTACCAACAGGTTCCAGATGTGGTTTCACCTCTTCCAGTTGATAGACTTCCAGGATATCCCCAGCCTGCAATTCATTGAATTTATCCAAACCGATACCACATTCGTAGCCGGCCAGGACTTCCTTGACGTCGTCTTTAAACCGCTTTAAAGAGCCGATCTTGCCTTCGTAAATGACTTTATCCTGGCGCTTCACCCGGACCAGGGAGTTGCGTTCCACTTTGCCTTCCAGCACATAGGATCCGGCGATGGTGCCGATCTTGGAGATAGTGAAAATCTGACGAATTTCCACCTTGCCCAAAGGACGCTCTTCAAAGACAGGCTCCAACATGCCTTCCAAGGCGGAGTGGACATCGTTGACCAAGTTATAAATGATGTCGTAGAACCGCACGTCCACCTGCTCTTTTTCGGCCAAAGTCTGGGCATTGGGATTGGCCCGCACATTGAAGCCGATGACGATGGCATTGGAGGCCGAAGCCAACATGATATCCGTTTCGGTGATCTCGCCGGCACCGGTGTGAATAATATTGACTTTGATGTCTTTGGTCCCCAGCTCGCTCAGGGCTTGGGTCAAGGCTTCAATGGAGCCCTGGACATCGGCCTTGAGGATCAGGTTCAGCTCTTTGACCATGCCTTCCTGGAAGCGTTCGTACAGTTTTTCCAGGGTGACTTTCGTGAGCTTGGCCATGGCCGCTTCCCGCTGTTTCTGCTGGCGCATCTGGGCCACCTGTTTGGCCACCCGCTCGTTCTCCAAGACGATGAATTCATCCCCGGCCTGGGGCACGCCGCTGAAGCCCTGGACTTCCACAGGGATGGACGGCGTGGCCTGCTCCACCCGCTCGCCCCGATCATTGAACATGGCTCGCACCCGGCCGTATTCCAGGCCGCAGACAAAAACGTCGCCGTTTTTCAGGGTGCCGGACTGGATCAGGACCGTGCCCACAGCACCCCGGCCTTTATCCAATTTGGCTTCAATGATGCGGCCCCGGGCCATGCTGTCCACCCGGGCCGCCAGCTCCAGGATTTCGGCCTGCAGGAGTATTTTTTCCAGCAATTCGTCGATGCCGATGAGTTTTTTGGCGGAAATTTCGGCGAACTGGACGTCGCCGCCCCATTCTTCGGGGACCACGCCCCGCTCCGCCAGCTCCCGTTTCACCCGATCGGGATTGGCGTCGGGCTTGTCAATTTTATTCACCGCCACCACCAACGGCACATTGGCGGCCCGGGCATGGTTGATGGCTTCCAGAGTTTGCGGCATGACCCCGTCATCCGCGGCCACCACCAGGACGACGATATCCGTCACCTGGGCGCCCCGGGCCCGCATGGCCGTAAAGGCTTCGTGGCCCGGCGTATCCAGAAAGACCACCTCGCCGTGGTCCAAGGCCACGTGATAGGCGCCGATGTGCTGGGTAATACCACCGGCTTCGTGTTCGATGATGTGGCTCTTGCGGATGGCATCTAGCAGCGAGGTCTTGCCATGGTCGACGTGCCCCATGATGGTCACTACCGGCGGGCGCGGCCGCAATTCCCCTTTCTCGGGCATTGCCAGCCCCAGGATGTCTTCTTCCTGGAGAACTGAACGCTCGGCTTCATATCCGAACTCGTTGGCCACCAATACCGCGGAATCGTAATCCAGGGGATGGTTAATGGTGGCCATAATCCCCAAACCCATCAATTTTTTGGCCAGATCGCTGAATTTTATCCCCATTTTCTTGGCCAGTTCGCCCACCGTGATGGATTCGCCGACCTTGATGCGGCGTTTGATGGCTTTGGGGACGGTCAGTTCGGTTTTGCCCATCTTGCGGACGGTTTTCTTCACTCCTTTTTTCCGGGGGAGCACGCCGGCTTCAGCCTCTTTGCCGGTGTAGAGTTCGATGCCTTCGCGGATTTCCTTTTTGCGAAAAGCCTTTTTGGCGGCATCTTCTTCCACCGCCCCCGGTTTTTTCGCCCGTTTTTTCTTAACCTTGGCCTTCTTTTCTTCTTTTTCCGGGGCCGGGATGACCTTCTCTTCTTTGGTCTTGACCACTTCGATGACGCGCGTCGGCCGCCGGGCCGGCGTTGCCGCAATTTTCTCTGCTGGAGCTGCCGCAGCGGTCTCCGCCGCCTGCTTTTCTTCGGCCGTGGGGAGACTGATGATGCGAGCTGGGGTATCTTTCTTGGCCTTTTTGGCCCGCTGCCGTTTTAACGCGGAAGAAGTGTCCGGCGTTTTGGGCTCGGTGGGCACCGCGGCCGTTTCGGGCGCGACGGCTTCCAACACCGCCGCGGCTTCTGGCGCCGTGGCAGCCTCGGGTTTTCCGGGCGCGACCTCAGCCACCGGTTCCACCGGTGCGGACACCGCTGGCTCCACCGGGACAGTCTGAGGCGCTATGGCCGGGGCTACCACCTCAACAGGTGGCGCCGTGGTCAGAATCGGCTCCGGTTCCGAGAGTGGCGCCGGTTCGGGCTGGCCTGGCGCAGAGCTGAGAGCAGCCGGTTGAGGGGTTTCGGGCAAAGCGATGATGCGGGCCGGCTTCTCGGCGGCGCGCCGGCGTTTGTTGACGGTGGGCGGCAGCGGCATCCCAGGCTTGGCCAGGGGAACCGACGACTCCGGCGGAGCAAGCGCCGGTCGGCCTTCCCGCCTGGCCGCCTCGGCCGTAGCTGCCCCCGACCCAACCGCGGCGGCGACCGGTGCGGTAACCGGCTCCGCCACGGACTTGGGCCGGGCCAAAGACCGCCGGCGTTTGACATTGCTGCCCACCCGTTGTTCCTCCACCACAGGTACCGCTTTAGCTAGCATTTCCCGAGCCCGGGCCAGATCAGCGGCCTCTATGGAGCTGAGGTAATTCTCCACCTCAATGTTCATCTCCCGCAGGCGCAGGATGAGTTCTTTGACATCTATATTAAATTCTTTAGCTAAATGAGATACCCTGGTTTTGGCCATAAATTTTTCTATCCTTCTGGCAGAAACTGGTTACAAGTAAAAATGTTGCCTCGGCCCGCTGCCTCTTACGCTGTCTCGACGGGAAGCGCAGCCGCCGGGCTGGCGGCCTCTGGGCCGCCGGCGTCAACCGCCGGTGCTGCCTCACCACCCCGCAAGACAGCCTGGGCAGCGGCGTGAATGGCAGTAGCTTTCTTTTCCGTTATCCCCGGTACTTGCATTAAATCCACAATATTGGCTTCGGCCACGTCTTTGGCCGAAGTAAAACCCGCTTCATACAGGGCGCTGGCCGTCATCTCGCCCACGCCCGGGATTTTCAACAAGGAGAGATACCCCTCCTTCATGGATTTGGAATATTTGCTCTCACTCTTGACATCGATCTTCCAGCCGGTGAGTTTGGCCGCCAGACGAACGTTCTGGCCCCGTTTGCCGATGGCCAAGGACAACTGGTCATCCGGAACGATGATCTCCATGCTCTGGTTGTCTTCGTCGATAACGATGCGGCTGACCTCCGCCGGAGCCAAGGCCTGGGTGGCGAATTTCGCCGGATCGGGATTCCAGGGCACGATATCAATCTTTTCGCCCCGCAACTCCTGGACGATGTTCTGGACCCGGGACCCTTTCATGCCCACGCAGGCACCCACCGGATCAACGTCGGAATCCTTAGAGGTCACGGCGATCTTGGAACGGCTGCCGGGTTCCCGGGCCACCGCCATGATCTGGACGATGCCTTCTTGAATTTCCGGCACCTCGGATTCGAACAGGGCAGTGAGAAAATTCTCCGCCACCCGGGAGAGGATGACCTGGGGGCCTTTGGCATGGCGTTTGACTTCCAAGACATAGGCTCGGACCCGGTCGCCCTGGCGATAGATCTCCCGGGGCACCTGCTCCGCATAGGGCAACAAGGCCTCGGTGCGGCCGAGGTTGACGATCAGACCGGCTTTGTCCTGGCGTTGCACAATGCCATTGATAATCTCACCCTGCCGATCTTTATAGTCTTCGTAGACCAGATCCCGCTCAGCATCCCGCATCCCTTGAATAATCACCTGTTTGGCTGACTGCGCGGCAATGCGGCCAAAACTGCTGGCATCCAGTCTGACGCCCAAACTGTCCCCCAGTTCGGATTCCGGGTCCAATTGCCGGGCTTCCTCCAGGGAAATCTGCCGATCCGGATCCACGACCTCTTCAACTACTTCTTTGAATTGGAAGACCTCGATCTCACCGGTGTCTTCCGCCAGACTCACTTCGATATTATCCTGTTTGGCGCCATATTTCTTTTTGGCCGCGGAGCGCACCGCGTCCATAATGGTGTTGAGCAGTAAATCTTTATCAATACCTTTGTCACGACTCACCTGTTCGATGAGACGCTTGAGATCTCCTACCATAGATTCCTCGTTATGACGACGCCTTGCCTTAAAAATCGGGATCGAGGCGGGCCCGCAGGATATCAGTCATGGGAATGTGATGGACCTGAGAGCCCACGCGCAGCTGGACTTTTTCTCCGTCCATACCCAGGAGTTCACCCCGCAGCGTGATAACCTTACCGGTCTCGCCCCGCCTGGTAAGACGCACCTGGCGCCCCGTAAACCGCTCGTAGTCATCGGCCTTTTTCAGGGGCCGGGTCAGTCCCGGCGAAGATACCTCCAGGATATAACTCTGACTGATCACCTCATGGACGTCGATAATTTCTCCCACCACGCGGCTCAAGGCGGCGCAATCATCCAGGGTAATGCCCCCCGGCTTATCCACAAAGAGCCGTAAGACCGCTCGGCGGCCAGCCCGCACGAACTCCGTTTCCACCAATTCCACCCCTTGAGATTGCAATACCGGCAGAATGAGTTCGATTACCCGGGCCACCGTTTCTTCCGGCTTCATGTCTCACGTCTCGCTGCCTCCGGCTACCGGCGGCACCATAAAAAAAGTGGGCGCGGGCCCACTTCCAGGTTCCAAGACTTGTTGTCATCTCGGCTGCGCTCTCTTGGCGCAGATTCTCCGCCTGCAAAGTTTCCCGCCAATGGTGGGTCACCTTACCAGGGGAAGCGGGTGCTGGCAGCTAAAACCTCTGCCAGCGACTGGAGCGGGCAACGGGATTCGAACCCGCGACACCAAGCTTGGGAAGCTTGTACTCTACCAACTGAGCTATGCCCGCTTCACTCTTAATATTAAAGATTTTCAAAAATTCTGTCAAGCGCTAAATACTGACCAACGTTTACAGGGTTGCCGGTGCCGGGTTCGACAAACCAACGATCAGGCGGGCCGCGGCCACATCTCTCTTGATCTGGGTCACCAGGGCGGGAATGTCCGGAAAGCGGTGTTCGTCCCGCAGGCGCTGCACAAAGCGCACGGCCAGGCGTTCCCCATAAATATCGGCATCGAAATCCAAAATATAGACTTCGAGGGACAATTTTTCATTGTCAAAGGTGGGACAGGTGCCGATGTTGGCCACCCCTGCATACACCCGCCCCTGAAGTTCGGTCCAGACCGCATAGATACCGGCGCCCGGGAGCAACAGGCCGTTATCCAGGGCAATGTTGGCCGTCGGAAACCCCAAGAGCCGGGCCCCCCGGCCAAAACCGGGCACCACCACGCCGGTCACTTCATAGGGCCGCCCCAAAAACCTCTGGGCCTCATACACCTGGCCGTTCTGCAGCAACGTCCGGATGAGTGTACTGCTTACCACTTGCCCCTGAATCTGGATGGCATCCACCACATGCACCGGGAAACCGAACTCCGCGCCCAAAGCCTGCAACAGAGCAATGTTGCCCTCCCGCCGGCGGCCGAAGCGATAATCATGACCAATTACCACCTCCTGCACCCCCAGCCGCCGGACCAGATACTCCTGGACAAAATCCCGGGCCGGCAGGGCTCCGAACTCCGGCGTAAAGGGATGCACGATGAGGACCTCCAGGTCCAGCTCAGACAATAATCTCACCTTCTGGGCCGTGGTGGTGAGCAGAGGCAATTGCTTCTCCGGCCGCATAAGTTTGATGGGATGCGGATCAAAGGTTAAAACCACCCCTTCCCCGTCTACCGCCCGGGCCCGTTCCTTGACCTTCTGAAACAGGGTCTGATGGCCCAAATGCACGCCGTCAAAGTTGCCAATGGTGATAACCGGCCGCCGCAACGGCTGGGTTATTTCTGCGAGATCATGATAAATTATCATTGGTTGAGCCAACACCCCATTTTTTCCCGACTTTCTTTCATGTTTTTTCCGGCCGGGAGAATTGTCAATATGCAATTGACAACCTGAAAAATATATTATACAAATACAGCTGAAATTTTCACCAGAAATAATCCACCCTGCCGGGTGGAGATCTCGTCAGCACTGCCGAAGTGGCGGAACTGGTAGACGCGCTAGGTTCAGGGTCTAGTGGGCGTACGCCTGTCGGGGTTCGAGTCCCCGCTTCGGCACCAATTCTATCAAGGGGTTAGGGCAATGGCCTTAGCCCCTTGTTCTTTTTCCGGACCAGGGCGGCGCCAATTGTGCAGTCCTCAGGATCAACTCCGGTCAGGAATTTTTTTCTTTCCAAACCGCTGGTTAATAGTTACAAATCCAACAGAAAGGAGTTTGGCCGCGGCTTTGGTCCGGGACTGCCGCCATCGTCATGGGCCGGCTGGCTAACTTCGCCTACCAGAGGTTGTGGCAAAACTTCTTTTCTTGTCCTCCTGAACAAAGTAAAGGATCTTTATCTAGTTGGAAAGAAAAGATTCTTCCCTGTGTTCAGAATGACATGGAATCGGCTTGCAGGGTTTTGCAACCGCTTCTACTCCTTTTGTTGGAGGACGCCATGACTGCTGGGGTCCAGGACCTGCCGTCCTATACCATCCGGGAGAGTTCCAGGGCCAAACGGGTGATCTTAAAGATTTCTCGGCTGCATGGCTTGGTGGTGGTTATTCCCAAGGGTTTCCAAAAGGAAAATATTCCCCGCATCATCCAGGAAAAGCAGGAGTGGCTTGCCCGGGCTTGTCGCCGTCTGGCCGAAGCCGCTCCGGTACCCGAGCCTCGCTGGCAGTTGCCCCACGTCATCGCGCTGGCGGCCATTGGCCAGGAGGTGGCCGTCACCTATGAGCCCGGTCCGGCTGGCGAACTTGCCCTTTGCAAGGTTCAGCAACACCAGATTATTATGCGCGGCGCTCTGTCGGTTCCAGAGGACGGTGCCTCTCTCCTCAAGAAATGGCTCCAGTACCAGGGACGCCGGCATTTACTCCCGTGGCTTCAGGAGCTCAGTGTTGCGACGGACCTGCGCGGCCGCCGGGTCCAGATTCGAGGCCAGAAGAGCCGCTGGGGCAGTTGCTCGGGGCGGGGGACCATTAGCCTCAATTATAATCTTCTCTTCCTGCGGCCGGCCCTGGTGCGTTACGTCCTGCTCCACGAGCTCTGTCATACCGTTCACCTGAACCACTCGCCCGAGTTTTACGCCTTGCTGGGGACATGGGCGCCAGATTACCGCAGCCTGCGCCGGGAACTGCGGCAGGCCTGGCCGCAGATCCCCTGGTGGGCACGATGATGGCTCAGCAGATCAGCCCTGCGGTCCTCATCGGGAAGAACTTTTCGGAGAAAGACCCTGAGTCCAGACCATCCAAAGAAAATGGGGGCGACCTCCCTGCCTCTCTGCCCTGATTTACGGTGTCGGCGGCCCCGCCGCTTGCTGGGGGCCATGTGTTTCGCGATCTGTCTAGCGGTCGGCTGTCGCCAGGAAAAACCTGCCGTGGCTCCCGCGCCGGTGGTGGCGGTGGCCGCGGTAATTGTCGAGGATGTCCCCATTATCCATGAGTGGGTGGGCACTGCCGACGGCTTCCTGAATGCCAAGATCAACGCCCTGGTCACGGGCTATCTCATCCGGCAAAATTATCAGGAAGGCTCCCTGGTCAAAAAGGGCCAGGTGCTCTTTGAGATCGCCTCCCGGCCCTTCCAGGCGGTCCTGGAACAGGCCAAAGGGGAATTGGCCATTGCGGAGGGCCAACTGTATACTGCCAAGGCCAATCTGGCCAAGATCCGGCCTCTGGCCGCAGTGAATGCGGTGAACAAGAAGGACCTGGACGACGCCATCGGCCGGGAGGCCTCGGCCCGGGCCGCGGTGCAGGCTGCCAAAGCCGCGGTGCAGAAAGCCCAAATCGATCTGAGCTTCACCAAGATCACCTCCCCCATCGACGGCATCGCCGGTATTGCCAAGGCGCAGATCGGCGACTTGGTGGGCAAGCCCGGCGGTCCGGAGCTGACCACCGTTTCCACCGAGATCTGCACCCTCTTGGGCCGCAATCCAGGTCCCATTAAACGGGGCAAGCCGCTGTTAAAGCAGGATTTAAGCGTCTCCGTGCCCCCGAGCCTGCCTGCCTCTCTGCTGGAGCGGCGTCCCGACATCCGTTATGCTGAAGAGCAGCTGGTGGCCGCCAACGCCCGCATCGGCGAGGCCAAGGCCCTGCTCTTTCCCAATATCAGACTGACGGGCGTGGCCGGCTGGGAATCCGCGGCCCTGAAAACCCTGTTCTCGGCGCCTGCCAGTTTCTGGGACCTGCTTTCCCCCGGCGTCTTGCAGCCCATCTTCACGGCCGGCCGGCTGCGGGCCGGGGTCAGGGCAACCGAGGCCCAGCAACAGGCTGCCCTATTGGCCTAGAAAAAATCAATTCAACAGGCCTTCTGGGAGGTTTCTGATGCCCTGGTGACCGTGCGCCGCTTGCGGGAAGTCCGGCTCTAGGCCGAAAAGCAGGTACAGGCTCTGACCAAACAGGCGGAGCTGGCCAACCAACGCTATTTTGGCGGGGTGACGCCATACCTGGAAGTCCTGGACTCCGACCGGCAGCTCTTCGAGGCCCAACTGCGGCTAACCCAGGTCCAGGCCGATGAACTCCTGGCCGTCATTGCCCTCTATCGGGCCCTGGGCGGTGGTTGGCAGTCCCAAAATTCGGCGGGCATGGAAACCTCGACCCCTTTGGCGCTCACGGCTCACAAAAACGAGGGCAAGGGCCAGTAGTCAACGGCGAGGGAAAAGTCAAGAGGGCTGAGGACAAAACCCTTGATCTTTGCAATCGGGACCCGCTTACCGGCAAACATGGATTAAAGGCGGCGGTTTGCCAGGCAGGGGAGTTCGGTCCTGATTTTCTGGAGATACTCGCGGTCCAGGCAGGCGTAAATGATATCTTCCCGATCCACGGCCCGGGCCAGAGACAGGCCCCAGGGATCAATGATCAGGGAGCGGCCATAGGTCTTGATACTTTGGTCCGGATGGGGGTATTGGGCCGGGGCCAGGATATAGACTTGGTTTTCGATGGCCCGGGCCCGCAGCAGGACCTCCCAGTGGTCCCGGCCGGTGACCTGGGAGAAGGCTGCGGGGACTACAATAATCTCGGCCCCCCGATCCACTAACGCCCGAAACAGCTCGGGGAAGCGCAGGTCATAGCAGATGGCCAAGCCCACGGTCCAGCCCAACTCCGGCAGGGGCACGGCTACGATTTCCTGGCCGGCGGCGATGTGGGCTGATTCCTGAAAACTGACCTTTCCCGGGATATTGATGTCAAAGAGATGGATTTTCCGGTAACGGGCCAGGATGCGGCCATCGGGACCGAGCAACAGCGAGGTATTATAGACCTTGCCAGTCTCTGGGGCCGGTTCCGGTATCGTCCCCAGCAGGAGATAGAGGCCCAACTCCCGGGCCTGTTGACCAAAGCTTTGGACCACCGGACCGTCCACGGGCTGGGCCTGGGCCACGATGGCCTCCGGCGGCCCCAGACAGAGGCAATACTCCGGCAGGGCCACCAACGCGGCCCCGCGGCCGGCCGCGGCGTTGATCAATTGGTGCGCCCGGGCTTGATTAGCCGCGGCGTCGCCGGTGCTTTGCATCTGAATGACGGCCACCCACATGGTTTTCCTGCCTAGGTAGGAGAATATCCCTTATCCGGCCTTTTGGCGGAGCCAAAAGGCCGCCTGGGGGTTGGAGGAGGGGGCCGGGGGCAGCGCTCCCCTAGCCCCTCCCCTACAAGTACCTTTTCAATGATCTGTCAGCGCCGCGGCCGGGCTTGCCGCAACACCCGTTCGGCCACGGGTACCAGCTCCCGGAGCATCTGTTCCCCTCGGGCATCCTCCACCAGGCCCACTAGGATATAGCGGCGCCAGCCATTCCCCCAGACCAGGACCGAATCGCCGTGGGTGGTGGCGAAGGTGCCGTTCTTGCGAAACAAGCGGTCTGGCGGCACGGTCGACCCGAGGACTGCGACAAATTTATCATTGAGGCCGGGGTGCGCCATGATTTCCAACATCTGGCGGGAGGCCGTGGGATTCAGAAGGCGGCCGAAGGCCAACAGATAATAGAAGCGGCAGACCTGGGTGGCCGTGGCCGCCTGGGTCAGATCCTGGAGGGGCTCGGGATACTGGGGACCGCCCGGGGCAAAGGTGCTCCCCACCCAGAGACCGCCCCCCTGTCGAGGCCGGTAGAAACGGTAGCGGGGCTGAAAGAGCAACGACTGGATGTAGGGCAAGCCCAGGCGGTGAATGAGCGAGGCGGCCGCCGGGTTGCTGGATTCCCGGATCATGGCCGTGAGTTCCCGCCGGATCTGAGGCGTCTGCGGCAAGCGGCCGTCGGCCATGCCGTGGAACGCGGCCAGCAGGACCACGATCTTGGGCAGGCTGGCGGCATACAACATGGTGTCGCCATTAATCTGGGCAAACCGGGGGGCCCGGGGGTCGGCCAGGTCTACCAGACCCACGGCCAGCTTGTGCGCGGCGATAAGTTCCCGCCATCCTGGGCGGAGCCGCAAAGCTTGGTCCAAAACCGCCTGCAAGGCCGGGTTCTGGCAGTCCTCCAGGGGCCGCCACTGGGCCGGCGACAGACTGAGGGGCAGGTCAGAAGCGGCCCATCCCAAGCCACTCTGGAGGCCCAGACAAAGGAGGCCGAGAAAAAGCCAGGACAGCTTCTTGGCAGGATATCTGCCGGTCAAGGGCTCTTCTCCTCAACGAGATGAGAGATCCGCCGGGCCAGCAACAGATTAGAGGAATTGCGGCGGTGGTGATAACCGATGCCAAAGGGCAGCGGCGTCGTCGGCTGCTGGCTATACAGGGCGGCCAGATCAGGTTGATAGCAATTTCGGAACAAGGCAATGGGCTGCTTATAGACCCCAAAAAACCGGCGCTCCCACTGACTGGCGTGCAAATAGCGCACCGGAATCCCCTCATCCGTCTGCAAAACCACCTGGCTCTGGTCCAGAATAAATTGGCGGATATCGCCGTAATGAGGTTTAAACATAAGATAAGAGGCGGCTTTCACCAAGGTTTGCAACGGTGCCAGGCCTTGCAGAAAAGCGACAAAATGGGGCGAACGGCGCCAGGAGGCGTTATTGAGATTAAAACTAAAATAATAGATGGTCTGCTCAGGGTCGGCAGCGCTCCGTTGGAAAACGATTCTGACGCCCGGGATGCCTGGCCCGCTGAATTTTTCTCCCGGTCGCGCCGGTTTTTCCTGCATTTGGCCCTCGGCAGATTGCAGCAGAAAGACCACATCTTTGACCTGGACCTGTTCCCGACCCAGGAAAAAGAGCAGGAGCGGCAGGACGCCGTCCAGTTCCCGGCGGCGCAGATCGTTGGCCATCCGTTCCGTAAAGAAAAAATTAAAATGCAGGAGCTCGTTCAGGGCATACTCCAAACTCTGAAAAAAAGGCTCATTGGCACCGGGACGCAAAACGGGCAGGGTCCCCACCGGTTCCAGGGCGAGCATGACATAGTTCTTGGCTCTGGGGAAAAAAGCCAGCATATTGGCCAGGTCCGGCCCACTGAAGGGGTAGAACACAGTGGCCGCACCGCCAGGGCCTACTTCCCGGGCCGCCCACTGCCGGATGGGCTGCAGATGCTGATGCTCAAAACGCTGCCAGACCTGCTGCATCCCGGCCGCATAGTCTCGGAAGCCGGCTGGATTGACCCAGGCACCCAGATTATGGTCTCGGACCGGATTGCCGGCGATGAGATCGGTGAGGAGTTGATAGGACGGCGCCTCGTCTTGCCGCGGCGCAGCAGGCAGGGCGGCGCCGCCGTGGTCTGTTGGCGCCCAGGCGGCAGCGGGCCCCCCCCCAGCCAAAAGCGCCCAGACACAGAGACAAACCCCCCAGGACAATACTTTTTTTCTCCCAGCCAAAATTTCTTCCCCCCCCGACAGGTGTAAGTGTTTGTTAATTCGTAATCCACTCTCAGATTTTCAGGAAGCAACGGTGCTTCCCGATTGTTGACCTCTTATCATTGCCCCCGGACCAATTCTCGCCTTGGCCCACGGCAGCGAATTTTCTTGGCAAACCTCAGGCAACCCATTACACTTTTACTACGATGATCAGAGAAAATCAAGCAGGAGCGTATCTGGGGCCGGCGCCGGAACTCTTGGGCCGCTACCGCTTGGCCACGTCTGACCCGCATTTTGATGTCCTGGAGGATGAGGCCTGCCGTCTGGTCCTGGGCAAGTGCTCTCGCCTGCCGGATGACGAAGATCCGGGTGCGGGCCGTTATGGCATTGATTTTCACCGGGCCTTGCCCCCGTTTCAGGGTGACTCCGGCTTCACCTGCGATTGGGGGGACGGTCCCATTCCGGTGAACGCCCAGACCTATGCCCACTATCTGCCCCGCACCATCAGGTTTCGGCAATTTACCGCCAATCTGGCTTTTGCCGCCGCCACCCCCTCGGCCTATGCGGCCAAACGGCAGGTTTATGAAGATTTTTACCGGCAGGTTTATGGCGCTACCCAGGCTTTGGTGGTGGCCGTACCCCACTGTGGGCCGGTCTGGCGCCCGCCGGATGACTACCACCCCTTCCCGGAGTCTGAAATCGACGCCTGGACGGCCCGGGTAGCCGTGCACCTGACAGCCGCGGGCCACCAGCCCGATCGGCGTCTGCTGCTGTCCTTGCACAGCACCGATTATTTCGGCGCCCTCCTGGACATCGGCGACTTCGGCCTGCCGGCCAATGATGTCCTGCCCGAGATCGTGGCCCGGTTGAATCAGGAATTTGCCGGAACTTTGGCCGCGCTCACCCCGGCTTACCGGGAGCATATCCTTTTGTACACCCGGCAGCGTCTGGCATGGAAATTCCAACGCTGGGGCACCCTGCACCCTGAAGACCTGGCCCAGATCTCCACGGCTTCGCAATTTGAGGTCAAGATCCTGGACGGTTTTGCCCGGGAGTTTATCAGCCCCGAGGAGCGGTTTACCTTCTCCGGCCTTTGCCGCGGCTTGGCGGCTTACTGGTCCCACGGCCGGCCAGCCCATATTTCTCTGAACGGCGTCTTCTCGGGCCGCAAGACCGCTCGCCTCCTCGACCTGGCCGACAATCTGCGACGCGCCGGCCTGGCCAGCGCGGTCCAGGTGGAGTGTTCCCGTTTCCTGGCCAAGGAGGCCCCGGAGCTGGCCGCGGCCATGATCAGCAGATTATTGGAACTGCTGGCCCAGAAGCTGCCCGCAGCTTAGAATAATGAGGCACTCCGACCTGAGCGGCTTGGAGACCAAGAGAACCGGCCAAGGGGCAGGCGGAGCAGCCTTACCGCAATCCCTGCTGGGCAAGGGGCCTCGGTCAGGCCAGCAGAGACCTTGATGCAGATAATTCTCTCTGGCCACTTGCGGGGAGGGCTTGGACGCGAGGTTATAAACTAATTAATTCAAATGGTTAAATATAATACAGGGCGCGGCCCTGGGCAGTCTTCGAAAGCTGCCGCATCGTTACGGGAGGGAGACCGATCGGCCGTTAGAATCTCTGGGGTGGGTATCTCTTGATCTAAGAAGCCAACGAGGCGGGAGCCAAAATGCATGCTCCCGCCTCGCATTTCCCAAAACCTTAATTATTGGGCTAAAGAACTGTAGGCAAGCTGCATATTGCGGAGGTGATAAATCCCGGCCTTGACATGGGCTTGGGTGGCCAGATCCAGCTCCCGTTTGGCTTCCTGCCGCAGTTTGGTGGCCATATCCTTCTGGCCCTGGGTTTCCAGGGCTTCGCCCTGTTGCAACTTGGCCTGGCCGGAGCGTTCCAGTTTATCGCCTTGGGCGGAGCTGTCCGCCCCCAGTTTGTTGTTCTGCAGCCATTGGGCCTCCTGCTGCGGCGTCAGTTTCAGGTCCTTCATTTTCTCCGGCAGATCTTGCTGCAATTTGGCAAATAGGGCGTTGGCCTCCTTGAGTTGGGTCTTGGCGCCGGCCACGTCATTGGCGGCCAGCTTTTTCTCGGCCGCGTCGAGGGCCGCCACGGCCTCTTTATACACCTGGACCTGTTTAGGGGTAGCAGCCTGGGCCGTGGCGCAGCCGACGACGAGCAGGAAAGTTAGCAGGAGGCCAAGGCCGGTGAGCAGCCTGAAGCGGGAAGTAAGCATTGTTCATCTCCTTATTTGATAATGTTGTTTTGGACGATGAGAAGAGCGGAATGGTGAGTAACATATTATGGTCTGACCATTGATCTGTTTCCAGGGGGCACTCCTGAGGCGAAAGCCAGGACCACCAGCCGTGACAAAAGGCAAACCGAATAGATAGATATAGTTCTAGATGTTTTCTTGTCAAGCACAATTTGCTTGTGCATCATTATCCCTGATAGTCATCCCTTTGGAAAGTCACTTTGGGAATATTTTCCAGAAGCTGCTGCAAAACCATGAAAGCCGATTTCAGGCCATTCTGAGCGCCGCGAAGAATCTTGTCTTTCCAGCAAGATAGATATCCTTCCCTTCGTTCCGGATGACAGGATGGGAAACCGTCGCATCACCGTCCTGGGGCGCCTGACCTGGCGAGAACCACACACCGGGCCACGCCGATTGCAGGGTTTTTGACGCAAACGTAAGTGGATGGCGTTACCCTGAAATCTGGTGCGAACATGCTGGTAGCCGTGAATGGCAAAATCATGATACAATATCAAATGGATAGGTCCGCGTTCCCTTTTTAACCGACTTTAGCGGGTCGCCTTTGGGAAAACCTAAATCCATTTTTGCGGACTATTATTTTGTATGGAATTCCTATAGAGTAAATAGATTCCGGATGACCCACTTTTCTATGAACGGCAGGCATCTTCCACTATTTTGCGGCTTCGGGTTTTGGTGAGGCTGGCGGCCAGCTTCTCCAGGCCTTCTTCGCATCGCTATGGCATGCGGGTCCGCAACTTCTGCCTTCTGGCAGGCCCGGGCTGAACTCTGGCAACGGAGGATGACCTCGCCGTCCGGATCGAGCCGCTGCCCCTGGATAATGGTGGCGTGGGTTTCTTGGCCGACCATCACACCCTCGACCGGGATTTCCGGCGGCCGGCTGCGACTGACGGCGATATAGAAAAAACCGCTTCCTGACTGGCCGCCAGGTTAGCCGCACGGGCAATTACGGCATCAATGGCCACCGTCGGGGACTCTGGCATGCATAAGGAGGGGCCGGGCCAACTCTGCCCGCAGGTCTTGGAGCATCTGCCTCAGGGTGCTGGGTTCGCTGACAATGCCGGGAAAGACCCGGGAGGCCTTGGGGAAACCGTCGCCGTCGAGTACCCGGGCCAGAGTGAGCAGGGGGCGGCTTGGTAAACTCGGGTTAGGGGTGATCTATGCAAGCAGATCAGTCAGGCAAGAGGGGAAATCATTTGGTCTTTGTTTACGGCACGCTGCGGCAGGGTTTGCCCAACCACCATTTGTTGACTCAGGCCCGTTCCTTGGGGCCGGCGCGGACCAAACACCGCTATGCCCTGTATGTGGATTATGTCCCCAAGGTGGTGCCGGATGAGGCAGTCTCAGTTATTCAGGGCGAGCTCTATCTGGTGGACAACTATACCCTGGCCCTGCTGGATGACCTGGAGGATCATCCCTATGCCTATCGGCGACAGGAGGTGCCGGTTATTATGGATGACGGCGCCGAAACCTTGGCCTGGCTTTATTTCCACCCCCAGGCGAGCGGTATCCTGTTGCCCAGTGGTGATCTGGCGGCCTGGCCCGAGGACCGGCAGGAAGAGGAAACAACAGAGGGTTGACCACCTGCCGTCAATCCTGCCCCAACCCCAACCGGGGTTTTGGGCTGCGCCAAAAGGCAAAAAGCAAGGTTTTTCTCCCACCTACTGAGAACTTGAAAGCTGGCTTCATCTCTGCTATATTATAGATATCAAAACTATGGTGGGATACTTTCATGTTCGGTTATAATTTCACCACCTTGATTATTATTCTGGTCATTGCCCTCCTGCTCTTCGGCCCCAAGCGGCTGCCGGAACTGGGCGATAGCATCGGCAAGGCTATCCGCGGCTTTAAGAAGGCCACCGAGGGCGAGCCGGAGCCGTTGCCGCCGTCGGCGGCGACACCGCCGCCGCAAGCAGCCAGCCAGCCGGCCCCGGAAACGGGGAAGCAGCCGGCCCCAGAGGCCAAAGTCTGCTCCCATTGCCAGAAGTCCCTGGCCGGGGACTTTGCTTTCTGTCCGCACTGTGGCCAGAAAGCCTGATGAGAGAGGGCGACTAAGGAGGGCTGGCCGTGTTTGGCATTGACTTTCCCGAGTTTATTGTCATTTTGATTATCGCCCTGATCCTCTTTGGACCGGAAAAGCTGCCGGAATACAGCCAAAAATTGGGCCAGTTCGTTTACAAATGGCGGCGGGCTTACACCAACTTGCAGCGCTCCATATATATGCCGCCGGATCTGACGCAGCTCTCTTCCCCCAGTCCCTATCACGAGAATCTCTGCCCGAACTGCCGTGGGCGGGTTACCAGCGAGTTTGCCTTCTGCCCACACTGCGGCCACAATTTGCGCCCAGAACCCACTTCAGCCCCCCAAGCCACGCCGCCGCGCGAGCCTGTGAAGCCAGCCCCACCCCAATAACCCTGGCCTTTAGGCCGTCACGGCTACCGATTTAGCACCAACTCCACTCGCCGCAGGCCGTCCACGGCTGCCTTGACCTCGAAGCCCATTTTGCTCACCAGGCGGAGCATGGGTTCGTTGGTGGCCAAGATTTCGCCCCAGAGGCTTTTCACCCCGCAATCTTCAGCAATTTTAATAACCTCTCTGATAAGTTTTTCCCCTAAACCCTTGCCGTGCCAGGGATCGGCGACGATGGTGGCGAATTCGGCCGTTTCCCGGTCCGGGGACATGACCAAGCGGCCCACGCCCATCATTACTTCCGGCCCAGGCGGCATGCCGATGGCGGCCAAGCCGATCTCCCGATCGTAATCATTTTGGGTGAAGCGTACCAGGAAACTATGGGGGAAGCTCTTTAATCTCTGAAAATAGCGGAAATACAGGGTTTCTTCGGAGCAACTGCGGAGCAACCCTTCCACCAGATCTTCATCCTCCGGCACTATGGGCCGCAGTTTCACCGGGGTGCCGTCTTTGAGGAGCCAGGAGCTCTCGTATTGGTTGGGGTAGGGCGCAATGATGAGGTGGCGGGGGGCTGGCACCTTGGGTGGGGCCAGGAAGAGACGGGCATCCACGGCAATGGGTTTGCCTTGGAGATCAATGAGCAGCGGATTAATGTCCAACTCGACGATTTCAGCAAAATCCGTCACAAGCTGGGATAGGCGTACCAGCATCTCGGCCAGGACCTCTTCATTGATCGGTGGCAGACTGCGGTATCCTGGGAAGATTTTGGCAATGCGGGGGTAATGCAGGGCCCGGCGGGCCAACTGCATATTCAGGGGAGGCAGCACGACCGCAGTGTCATGGTACACTTCCGTCAGAATGCCGCCCATACCGAAGAGCAAAAGGGGACCGAAATGGGGATCCAATCTGCTTCCCAAGATGAGTTCGGGATGGACAAAATTGATCTGTTCATGCACCGTCACCCCCAGGATTTTGGCGTCAGGCCGCAAGCGTTGGGCCCGGGAGGTGATGTCCACATAGGCCGCCATGACCTCTTCGGGTGATTTGAGATTCGTGCGCACTCCCTCCACTTCGGATTTATGAGAAATCTCGTAGGAGTGAATCTTCAGGACCACCGGAAAGCCCATGTCCTGGGCCTGCTTGGCGGCCATGGCGGCGGAAGAAGCCGCCACGGTGCGGTTGACCGGGATGCCATAGGCCGACAGGATGGCCTTGCCCTCGATCTCGGACAGAGTCTGCAACTGCCGCTCCAGACAAGCATCGATGAAGCCCCGGGCTTGTTTGACATTGACCTGGATCTCCCGGGGCGAGCGGGGCGGAGTTTCCTGGAGGAGTTGGAGATTTTTGGTATAGGAATACATCTCCATGAAGGCATCCACCGCCATTTCCGGGGTCATGAAGGTGGGGATGCCGCCGTTGTTCAGGATGCGCGTCCCTTCAGCCACTTCCTGGGCCCCCATCCAGACGGCAAAAACCGGTTTGGCCTGGGCTTGCAACTTCTCAACAATCTCCTGGGCCACAGCCGTGGGGTCGGTCATGGCCTGAGGGGAGAGGATGACGATGACGCCGGAAACTTCCGGGGCCTCCAAACAAACCTGGAGGGCTTGCAGATAGCGTTCCGGTGGGGCATCACCTAAGATGTCGATGGGGTTATGGTGGCTCCAATGGGGCGGTAGGAATTCGTTTAATTTGGCGATGGTGTCGGCCGACAAGGCCACCGGTTCTTCATCCCATTTGGCAAAGGCGTCCACTGCCATGACGCCGGGACCACCGGCATTGGTGATGATGGCCAGGTTGCCGCCCAGGGGCCGGTTCATTTTGCCCAAGGCCTCGGCGCAGCTGAAGAGCTGGGCGATGGTGTCCACCCGGATAATGCCAGCCCGCCGGAACAGGGCATTATAGGCATCGTCCTGGCCGGCCATGGCTCCCGTGTGGGAGGCTGCGGCCCGGGCGGCGGCTTCGGACCGGCCGGATTTGACAACAATGATAGGTTTGACCCGGGAGACGGACCGGGCGGCGCTCATGAATTTCCGGTGGTTGGTCAGATTCTCCATGTAAATGATGATGCTCTTGGCCCGATGATCGTTGCCCAGGTAATCGATCATGTCGCCGAAATCAATGTCGGCCATGGAACCGATGCTGACGAAATGGCTGAAGCCAATCTTCTCTACCGCGGCCCAATCCAGGGCGGCACTGCAAATGGCGCCACTCTGGGAGAGGAGGGCCAGGGAGCCGGGGATGGCCCGCTGTGAAGCAAAACTGGCATTGAGATTGGTGTGAGGGCAGATGATCCCCATGCAGTTGGGACCTAAGTAGCGGACGTTGCCAGCCACGGCCGCCTCTTGAATTTCGGCCTCGATGGCCTGGCCCGCCTCGCCCACCTCCTTGCCGCCGGCCGAAATGATGATGGCGCCAGGAATTTGCAGGCGGCCGCACTCCCGGATGATTTCCGCTACCCCTTTGATGGGGATGGCAATCACCGCCAGGTCTACCGCCGCGGCGATGGCGCTTAGAGCAGGGTAGGCCGGCACCCCCAGGATTTCTTCATAGTTCGGGTTGATGGGATAGATCTTGCCGGGATAATTCTCGGACAAGAGGTTGCGGACCAGAATATTGCCGATGGTCTTGGCTTTCGGGCTGGCCCCGACAACGGCAATGGATCGGGGCTGAAAAAATTTTTCCAGAACATGCTCTTTCATAGGAAACCTCACTTGGAGTGCGGAGGCAATGTCAGGGTGAAAGGCGCCCTACCAGGTTGTTGCCGAAGTGTTTTTGGGGAGAGGACTAGGGGGCATTGCACCCTCCCCCTCTTCCATCCCGACTGCATTTGGTTAAATGCCGCTTTTCGTGACCAGGGCTACCCCGACGCAGATCAGGATGGTGCCGGCCCAGCGCAATAGTGACACGGTCTCGCCCAGAAAAATTATGGACAAAAACGCCGTGAGAACATAACTCAAAGCGGTTAAAGGCAGAACAAAACTCAGATCGCACCAGGACAGGATGGCCAGCCAGAGAAAGAAAAAGCCGGCCAGAAAGATGGTGCCGATGATGATCGACGGATTACTGAAAATGCGCAGCCCCAGTTGGAAGAGGTCCGTAAGGCTGCAGGAGGTGACGGCACCGACTTTTTTCATGCCATGGGCTAAAAGCATGTCGCCCACAGAGACCAAGAGGATGGCTACAGCCAGAAGGGATAAAGTTTTTGCCATAAGGATTCCGTTGTTATCAGATTATAGAGTATCCAAGAGATTGACGCCGAAAACGTTGGTCAGGAACACCGCTGGTGAACGGCTGACGGCGTTTACCGGCGTTTCTTGACCAAATCCCGGAAGGAGATGAGTCTATAGCCCAGCGATTGCAGCCGGGCTGCCACCTGCGGACTGGTCAAGGCGGCCAATTCGGCCTCCGGCCGGTAGTGCGGCGGCCAGGGGGGCCGGGTTCCTGCTGCGGCTGCCGCAGGGTGGCAATAAATTTCGGTCACGCCCGGCGCCAGGCGGGGCAGGAGTCCCAGGAGAAAGGCTTCATCCATGGCTCCATCATTCAGGAGGCCAAAGACGTGATCATTAGCCTGCAAGGGGCCCAAGTCGGCGACGGCCCGCCGGGTCAGCCAGGCAAAGATCAGGGCATGGGCGGTCTTGGCGAACGGCCGCCGCCGGTCCAATGACAGGGTCACCTGGAGATTTTCTCTAGCCAACCGGATGGCTGGAATACCATACTGCTTGGCCAAGCGCTGCACTCTTGGCCAGACCGCCGGATGCAAATGGATATTGAGATGGCCGTTGAGAAACCAGGGCTGGAGACCGGCGTCCAACAGCCGTTCTATCTGGGCCGCCAATTCCGCGGCCATTTGCTCCTGTCGCTGGTGGGAAAAAAAGTAGCACAAGCCGGCAACGACGGGGTTATGGGGAAAGTTCCCCTGGCTATCTACCAATTGCGGGATCTGCCGGGGCGGCAGCACCGACTGTCCCTGGATCAGGGTGAGGTGCACGCCCAGACACAGCTCCGGACATTCTCGGGCCAGAGCCGCTGCCTGCTGCCAGGCTGGCCCGCCCGCCATGAGGGAGGCACAGGTGAGCAAGCCTTCCCGATGAGCCCGGATGACGGCGGTATTAACCACCGGCGATAGGCCGAAGTCATCGCCGGTGAAAATGACCTGATATGTCGTTGATCCCATGCTTTCAGTGACCGGCCAGGGAAAACCATCTCCGGCTCTGCCAGGCGGCCCCCAGAGCGGTGAGGTTCTCTTTAGAAAGCAACTGCCGCAAGGCTCCGCCCCAGTTCCCTTGTTTGACCGCCTGCCAGGCCTCAGCCACAACCACCGCGGGATACTGCTGGACGCTGGCATCCCGGTAGCAATCGGTAAGGCAGGCATGGCAGGTATGTCGTTTCCGGGGCAGGCTGGCAAAATCCTCTAATACCCCAAGGGGCTGACGGAGTATATGGCAGCAATAGACATCGAGGTGCCAATCAATATAAAAATATTTGCAGCCGGCCAGACAGGGGAACCGCACCGGGCGGCCCTGCAATTGGCGCTGCAGTTCCGTCAGCCCCAGATCGGGATTCAGAACCACCAGCGGCGCTTGCCGGCGCCAGGACTGTAAGCGCCGGAAAATATCTGCCAGCTCCGTTGTCGTAAAGGTAACGCTGGCCGCGGTGTCCGAACCCCCTGAGGACCAATGCCCCGCCGTGGTTGGGTAGGAAAAGGTGACGGCCCGAAAACCCAAAGAGGCCAGGAAGTGGCCCAGCGCGTCGAAATCAGACCAAAGCCGACTGATGGTCACCGAGGCTATCGGCGTCATCCCCCGGCGGGCCATTTCCGGCAGCAGGGTCTGGAGGGATTGGCAGAGGCCGGGAAAACCCCGGTGGGTCTCATGCACCTGGGCTGCCGCGGCGTCAATGGAGATGAGGAGATGGTTAACCCCGGCTTGGGCGAGGGGCGCCACCAGCTCTTTGGTCAACAGACTGCCGTTGCTGCACAACAGGGTCCGGAACCCCAATGCCTGCGCCTCGTGGAGAATGTCCAGGAGGTGTGGATAGAGCAACGGTTCACCGCCGGTAAAAGCCACATAACGGACGCCGGCGGCGGCCAGAAGAGCCAGGCCGTGGCGCAACCGGGGCGCCTCGGCCATGACCCAGGCCTCGGGTCGGATCTGGGAAAACCCGCAGAACTGGCAACGGGCATTGCAGGCATTGGTGAGGGCAATCTGGACAAAGCCCGGGCCCCCCTGAAAGAGCAACCGCAGGTGATCCCGTATCATTGCCTTTCGCCGCATCCTCGTGCGCACGCCTTCCCTATGGGCAGATTGCCGTCCCGGCCAGCCAGCTTTTAAGGCTTACACGCTTGGCCCTGCTGCCGCCGGAAGAGAAACTGGAAGAATTCCTTGGCTTCTTTCAAGAGACGGCGCCGTTCTGTGGGGTCTTGCATCATGGTCCAGGCCGCCCGTCCCATGTAGCGGGGCCGGAAATAAAACTGCCGATAGAATTTGGGGACTGCGGCAAAGATTTCTTCCGCCGGCAGGCCCGGGTAGTCGATGACGCATTTCTGATAGCCCGTGTCCTGGTCCACCAGGGCGCCGGTCCGAAAATAGCCCTGCTGTTGGCAGAGTTCATAGAACTCAGTGCCAGGATAGGGCGTGGCCAACGAGACCTGGACGGTGTCGGGATCCAGTTCGCAGGCAAAACGCCGAGACTCGGCTAAGGTTGCCGGTGTCTCGCCGGGCAAGCCAACCATGAAGGCGCCGTGGATCTGGATACCCAACTCTTTGCACCACTTGGTAAAACGGCGGGCCAAATCTGGGGTCGCCCCTTTGTGGATATTTTTCAGAATCTGGGCGTTGCCGCTTTCATAGCCGATGACCAGGAGGCGCAAGCCGCCGTCTTTCAGGGCCTGCAGCGTCTCGTAGCTGGTGGTCACCCGAGCGGTGGCCGACCAGGTGCAGTGGAGGGGTTTGAGGGCTCGGGCCAATTGCTGGGCCCGCTCGCCGTCGGCCGTAAAAGTATCGTCGTCAAAAAAGATCTCCTGGGCCTGGGGGAAGAGTTCCAAAGCCCGGTGGACCTCCGCGGCCACGTCGGCAACGCTCCGCACCCGGTAGCGCCGCCCTGTGAAGGTTTGGGGCCAGAGGCAGTAGGTGCAGCGGCTGGGACAGCCCCGGCCTGTATAGATAGACACATATGGATCGCGCAGATAGGGGATATGATAGTTTTCAATCTGCAGATCCCGGTGATAAATTTCCGTGACCCAGGGCAGGGCGTCCAGGTCCTCGATCCAGGGACGGTCCGGATTGTGTCGGATGACGCCGTTGTGCCGATAACTTATCCCGGCAATGTCTTCCCAGGACTGGCCGGCCGCCACCTCTTGGAGGGTATAATCAAACTCCCGGCGGGCCACAAAATCAATGACCGAGCTGCCGGCAAAGGCATCTTCAGGCCGAACGCTGACATGGGGCCCCACCAGGCCCACGGTAAGCCGGGGATTGGCTTCTTTCAAGCACCGGGCCGTATTCAGGTCATAGGCCAACGATGGCGTGGTGGTAAAGAGCACCGCCAGTTCATAATCTTTGGCCACTTCCGCTACCGCGGCCACGTCCAGGTCCAACGGCGGCGCATCCAGGACCCGGCTATCAGGAATGAGGCCGGCCGGATAGCATAGCCAGGTGGGGTACCAAAAGGAGGTTACCTCCCGCGTCGCCTGATAGCGGGAGCCGGCACCGCCGTCGAAACTCTGAAAGGACGGTGGGTTTAATAATAATGTGCGCATGTTGAGAGATTTCCTCACCCGGAGCATTGCCGGTCGGGCTGCAGAGAGGCTAACGGCAACGGGTTAACAGTAAAGGGGTTATTCCTGATCCCATCTCCCGCTGCCCTTTTCTCGCTCACCGGGCCCGCAATATTTCCGCCAGTTTATAATGGTGGCCGATATCCCGGCGCAGCGCCAGGCGATTGCCCTTTTCATCCTCCCGGGGGATAACTCGGATTTTCCCCTGATCATAGGCGGTGAGCAGGCGCTGCCGCAGTATTTCGACCACCGTGCCTGGTTTCTGACCTTCTTTCAGGGTGACGTTGGCCACCAGATAGGCCACCCGGGAACCGTCGGATTTGAAGCCGCTGGCTGGGTCCCAGTCCATGGCCGAAGGAATGATGGTGATATTCTTTTTGGCGAAATAATCGAAGTCGATTTCCAGGGGCTCCCCTTTGGTCAAGGACCAGGGGTAGCCCTTCTGTTGTTTGGGACCGCCGGGACCGGTGACCAAGGCAATACACAACGAGATCTGGTCGGTGCGGACCTCGGGCTGGACCTCGTGCAGCCGGCCGGTCACCATGGCCTGGAGCAGAGCCCCCAGATTGCGCAGTCGTTTGGCCACCGGCTGGAATTCCGGCTCACCCGGCCGGATATTGATTTCACAGACCCGCAGGACCGTGGGCTGGAAATTATCGGTGCAGGACAAAAAACAGCCGGGGTAAAGGACACAGGGCCGCAGCAGACCCCGGGAGCGGAGCGCCTGGACCAAGGGGCGGGCAATAGTCCGAGCCGCCAAGGCCATGAGCTCCGGTGATTCCAGGGGATGAGGCGAAATGGCTCCCATGCCGCCGGTGATGGGGTTATTAACCCCCGGCGGGCCCTCAAAACGCTCCGGATAATCCATGGCAGTAGGCAGGATCTGGAAATTGCCGTCCCGGTCCACCAGGATGGTGAAGCTGATCTCCACTCCGGACATACGGCCTTCCACCAAAAGCGGCCAGGGTCCTTTGCGGCCGAAAAACTGAGTATAATCCTCTTTATAATCCTGGATCAAGAGGTCATAGACCTCCCGGATCTCCCAGCTATGCAAAATAATCCGGGCTCCTTTGCCGCCGGCGCTGTATGGATATTTTAAGACCACGCCGCCGTGGGCATGGAGGAAATCCAGGGAGGTGGCAAGGACCTGGGCATAGTCTCTGGCATTGACCGTGGTCCAGGGGGCCACCGGTATGCCGGCTGCAACGCAGAGTTCCTTGCCAGCGATCTTGTCCGCTTCCAGGAAGGCCCCTTCCTGATCCAGGCCGATGAGGCGGTCGCCAAAACCGGCGGCGGCCACCTGATCCACCAGACCATGGAACAAGAGGGCTTCGGGCATGATCAACGCAATATCCAGAGTATCCTGTCGGAATGCCTGAATGAGGGCCTCGGCATAAGCTGACGTGGAATTGTCGGCGGTGGCGATGAAGTCTATGGGCCACCCCTGGCGTTGGGCAAACGTCGGCATGGCCGGCGTGCCCCGCACCACCACCCCTTCATACTCCCCGGCATAGAATTCACTGACCGCCCGACTGGTCTCCAGGGCGGCCAGGAAGGTGCGGCCATCTGTCCCCACAAAACCGATTCTGGTCGCCATGACTCACTGCTTGGTCACATCCGCCGGTTCTACATAGAACTTCAGGGCTTCCGTGCGATTGGTTTTGTCGATGTAGCTGTTCCAGATATCCCGCAGATCCTCGATGGCCTGTTTGATATTCAGCTCCAGCCCCCGGCACTTGAGCTGTCCCAGACTGTAGTAGAGTTCGTTCAGCAGCCGGATCTGCGTAATGCCGATGACCTGCTGGAGATCTTCTTCATCCAGGGTGTCCAAATTGACCTTTTCGATTTCCGCAAGCTCATGCAGGATCTCCGTGGCAATCCCAGTGAGGAGGTCCCGATAAAAATTGGGCTGCGACAGGTCCAAGATGCGGCCGCGGCTCAAGGTAATGGTTTTTGGCGGATCAATGGAGGCCATTAGGGTATTGTCACCTTTTTCAGATAATGATAAATAGCGTCGTCGTATTTGTGGGTCAGATGAAAGACCTTGCGGGCCAATTGGAACCGGGTGGCCAGGGTTGTGGCCCCCTGGTTGGCCTGCATTTCCTGGATTATTAAGGGATAGTCGCCAGGGTCCACCACCACTGTCACGTCCCGGAAGTTTTTGGCCGAAGACCGGAGCATGGCCGGACCGCCGATATCGATATTCTCTATGGCGTCTTCCAGGGTGCAGCCCGGCTTGGCAACAGCCGCCTCGAATTGATATAGATTCACGACTACCAGATCAATGGGCAGGATGCCGTGGGCCTGCATCTGGGCGACATGCTCCGGCAGGTCCCGCCGGCCGAGAATACCGCCGTGAATCTTAGGGTGCAGGGTCTTGACCCGGCCGTCCAGCATTTCTGGAAAGCCGGTGAAATCCGAGACCTCACGCACCGCCACCCCGGCCTCCCGCAGGACCCGGGCAGTGCCGCCGGTGGAAAGGATTTCCACCTGAAAAGGGATCAGGGCCTGGGCAAACTCCACCAGACCGGATTTATCAGTGACACTCATAATGGCTCGAGTGATGGGTGGCATAGCTCCTCCTCGGCAAGGTTAAGCTGCAGTGGCTGCCCCGAGTTGACGTGGCAACGTCCCACATAATATCATTTATACCTACTATATACCAAGGGATTATGCAAGTCCTTAGGCGCGTCTTTGCCCTTTTAAAAACATCGTCCCGATGATATAGTAAACACATCGCCCTCATGCTGATAAACTTTTCTTCCCTATGGCTGGCAAATACTTACAGCGAGAATTTTGGCCCCGTTTCCGGCGTAACCGCCTGGCCCTCAGCGGTCTGGTCCTCGTGGCGGTGCTGTTTTTGGTGTCGCTCCTGGCCCCATGGCTGGCCCCCTATGACCCCAACTTTATCGATATCAATGCCATTCTCATGCCCCCGAGCAGCAGCCACCTCATGGGCACCGACTCTCTGGGCCGGGATGTCTTTTCCCGGATTATTTACGGCGCCCGCATCTCGTTAAAGGTGGGGTTTGTGGCCGTGGGCTTGGCCACCCTCATCGGCGTCGTCCTGGGAGCCGTGGCCGGGTATTATGGCGGCTGGGTGGACAACCTACTCATGCGTCTAGTGGACCTGATGCTCTGCTTCCCCACTTTTTTCCTCATCCTGGCGGTGATCGCCGTCCTGGAGCCCAGCATCTGGAATATCATGGTGATTATCGGCTTGACCAGCTGGATGGGAGTGGCGCGGCTGGTGCGGGCCGAGTTCCTGTCGCTCAAAGAACGGGAATTCATCCAGGCAGCCCGGGCTTTGGGCGCTAAAGACGGCCGGATCATCTTCCGGCACCTGCTCCCCAACGCCTTGGCCCCGGTGATGGTCTCGGCCACTTTGGGGGTGGCGGGGGCCATCCTCACGGAAAGCGCCCTGAGTTTTTTGGGCTTAGGCGTCCAACCCCCCACTCCCAGCTGGGGCAACATCCTCACGGCCGGCAAAGATAATATCGAGATCGCCTGGTGGCTCTCCGTCTTCCCTGGCCTGGCCATCCTCATTACGGTCCTGTCCTATAACCTCCTGGGTGAGGGCATCCGGGAGGCCATTGACCCCCGGTTGAAAGAATAGTCACGAATTTGTCCGATCCATAATGGCCAGCTCAATCCAAGCCAGGCTCACTGATGGACACCATCCCGGTAGTTGGCTGGAAGAAAGAGGCGGTCAGTGATTTATGAGGCGGCGAGGATTATTGCTTCCCTGGCAACTCCAAGACGGAAGCGGGGGCGTGGGCGCAACAGGTCCACGGGTGTGGTAACTAAAGCAATTTCACCAGGGGGCGGGACCTATGGCCACGGCGGCGGCCAGCATGCCTCCCAGCCGCAGGGTAAGGTCGGGTTTTAGGCGGAGTTCGGTCAGGGCGATTTTTTCTTCCAGATCGTGCTGCCGCCGCGCCAAGTCCTCTTTGGTGGCCAAGCGGCTTTCAACCACATCCCCCCCCGCAAAGGCCAGGGTTTCCGCCTGCTTCTCGGTGAAATCAGCCTCCCGCCGGCGCTTGGCGAATTCCAGGGTGTCAAAGCTCGCGGCCTCAACATCCCTACTTATTTCAAATAGTTGCATTCTGTCATTGGCATTACGCCGAGGCCGGAGTTCTTTGCTGGAAAATACCGGCGTGGCCCCTTAGGAGGGGAATCTTCGCCGGCGGTTAGCTCGTTTGGCTATCGGGCTGGCAGACGCCGCAGCGCCGGCAGCCGTTGGGTGGGCAGGGCGGGGTCTGTTGGCCGGCCAGGGCTTTTTGGTATTCTTCCCAGAGGTAGGCCTTGCTGATGCCGTGATTGATGAAGTCCCAAGGGAAGAGTTCCTCCCGGGCACGCGGCCGCAGGACGAAAAAGTCCGGATTCAAGGGGCTCTGGCGGCAGGCCTGAGCCCAGTCGCCGTCGGCCTGATGGGCTTGGCGCAGGAGGTCGGCGACCCGGCGGTCCCCTCGAGAAAGCAGGGCCTGATAGTAGGCCCATTTGGGCAGATCAGCATGAACCCGGAGGCGGGACTCCCCCTGCAGGGCCCGTTTCACCCGCTTAATCCGCTCCTTGAGCTCGGCCACCCCGGCAAACGGCGCCCATTGGAAAGGGGTAAAGGGTTTGGGGACAAAGGAATTGAGGCTCAGGGTGATACCGGCCAGACGGCTGCTGCCGGCCGCCGCTTTGGTGGCGCAGTGCTGCAGGTGTTTGGTTAATTTGGCGATCTCGTCCACGTCGTGGCGGGTTTCGGTGGGCAGGCCCAGCAGGAAGTAAAGGCGCAGCTGGCTGAGGCCGGCGTCCTGGAGGGCCAGAACCGCCTGTTCCAGGTCTGCCGCCATCAGATTTTTATTGATTACCCGGCGGAGGCGATCGCTGCCGGCCTCGGGGGCCAGGGCCACGCTTTTGACGCCACCCTGTTTCAAGAGGGCAAAGAGTTCGGCATCGGCGCAGTCGGCCCGCAGGGAACTCAGGCCTACTTGGGCGCCGCTCGCGGTCAGGCGGCCCACGATCTCTTTGAGCTCGGGGTGATCGGTGACCGCGGTGCCCACCAAGCCGATTTTGGCACCGCTGGCCAGACCTTCCTGCCAGGCGGTTTCCAGACCAGCCAGGGAGCGGTGGCGCAGGGGCCGGTAGACAAAACCGGCAGCGCAGAAACGGCAGCCGCGGCCGCAGCCCCGATTAATCTCCACCAGAAACATGCGGCTGAATTCGGCGCCGGGGGCCAGCAGGCGGCTCTGCACCGGATAGGCCTCCAGATTGCCAGGATGGGGTGCCGTTACCACCGCCGGGAAGCCAGGCGCGGGGGTAAAGGCCCGCAGGGTACCATCCGGATGATAGTCGGGCTGATACGCAGCGGGAATATAGACGCCGGGGAGGCGTTGGGCCAGGCTGCGGAAAGAAGCGGCCCGGTCCCGATGGCGGGCCTCAAGGAAATAGGCAAAGAATTCCTGCCCGCCACTCTCGGCTTCCCCCAGAAAGAAGGCGTCGATAAAGGGCGCCAGGGGTTCGGGGTTCAACATCGCGGCCACGCCGCCGGCCACCACCACCGGGAAGCGCTCATCCCGTTGGGCGGCCAGCAGCGGCAGGCGGGCTAAGTCAAGGATTTTCAGGACGTTGAGGTAATCGGGCTCAAAGGACAGGGAAAAGGCAACAACGGCAAAATCCGTCAACGGTCGCTGGGATTCCAGGGACAACAGCGGCGTCTGACTACGCTGGTATTCTTCCAGTTCATCCTGGCTGGGCAGGAAGACCCGTTCGCAGGTGAGATCGGGGTGTTCGTTAATGAGGTGGTAAACGGTCTGGAAGCCCAGGTTGCTCATCCCCACGGCATATTCGTGAGGATAGACCAGGGCCACCGGCAGGCGGTGGCCCCATTCCCGGACGATGGCGCCCCGTTCCCGGGCCAGCAGGCCGCTCAGGTGTGCTTTAATCTTTTTGGACATACTCAGGGAGCACGACCTTTATGGGCCGGGAGACCGGCGTGCCGCCATGCTGGCCGGTTCAGTCTGCCTGCCGGAGGAAGGTGGGCGTGTCGAGTTCGTCCTCCTCATAATGCAAATCCGGATGGACAATGCTTTTCTTGCTATGGAGCAGCTCTAGCCGTGATTTTTTCCTGGACTCAGCCGTGGCCGTCAGGGCTTGATGGCCGAGCCGTGACACCGGTTGGACCTGTTCAGTGCTTTTGCGGATGATGGTGGGCACTTCCAGTTCCTCCGTCACCGCGGACATGGCTTTGGGGTGACGGATTTCTTCGATATCAGGCTTTTTGCCGATACCGGTGCCGATGACGGTGACCCGCACTTCCTCGCCCAGGTCCTCATCCACGACCCAACCGAAAATGATGTTGGCGTCTTCGTGGGCCTCTTCCTGGATGATGGCGGCAGCTTCTTTCATCTCATCAAGGGTGAATTCCGTGCCGCTGGTGATGTTGATGAGGATACCCCGGGCCCCGCGGATGGAGAGATCTTCCAGCAGCGGGCTGGAGATGGCTTTCTTGGCCGCTTCGATGGCCCGGTTGTTGCCGCTGGAAATGCCGGTGCCCATAATGGCCATGCCCATCTCGCTCATAATGGTGCGGACATCGGCGAAATCCACATTGATGTGGCCGGTGACCATGATCAGGTCGGAGATGCCCTTGACGGCATAAACCAGAACTTCGTTGGCCATGCGAAATACTTCCATGGCCGGGGTATTCTTCGGGGCGACGCTCAGGAGACGGTCGTTGGGGATCGTGATCAGGGTGTCCACGACTTTTTTGGTGGCCTCGATGCCGGCTTCGGCCTGACGCAGACGTTTGCGACCCTCAAAGAAAAATGGTTTGGTGACCACGGCGACGGTCAGGGCCCCCAAGTCTTTGCAGATCTCGGCCACCACCGGGACGGCGCCGGTGCCGGTGCCGCCGCCCATGCCGGCCGTGATGAAGACCATGTCAGAGCCTTTTAAGGCTTCCCGGATAACATCGGCATCTTCCAGGGCGGCATTGCGGCCTACCTCGGGATCGCCGCCGGCCCCCAAACCTTTGGTGAGGGCCAAACCGATGTTGATTTTGACGGGAGCCTGATTGCGCACCAATGCCTGGGCATCGGTGTTGGCGCTGAGGAAATCCACCCCGACCAACTCGGCCTTGATCATGTCATTGATGGCGTTGCCGCCGCCGCCGCCGACGCCGATGACCTTGATCTTGGCAGACGATTCTTGTTCCACCATTTCTATTCTCATGCCTCTTACCCCTCCCTGAGTTTCAAAATCTGCCCCGATAATCACAAGGTATCAATAATTTAATTTATTCATAATATCCGCCGCATCCCGGACTTTGTGCCGCCTTCTTAGACCACTTCCTTGAACCATTTTTTCATGCGGGCCAGGATGCGATTGAAGATATTCTGATCCCGGATGCGGAAGGAATCCCGGGTCTGGCCGGTCCGGGAGCGGGCGCCATACAGGGCCAGACCCACGGCCGTGGCATAGGCCGGATTGTTGATGACGTCGGTGAGTCCCCCCACGCCCACAGGGAAACCCCGGCGGGTGGGCACGCCCAGGATTTCTTCACAGAGTTCCGGCAGGCCGATGAGCATGGAGCCCCCGCCGGTGACGATAATGCCGGAAATCATCGGCAATTCAAAACCAGCCCGGATGATTTCTTTGTGGATCAGGGTCAGGATCTCTTCCACCCGCAGGTGGATGATTTCCGCCAGAATGCCTTTGGATAGCGTCCGAGCTTTGCGGCCGCCCAAACCGGGGATTTCAATCTGTTCATTCCGGTCTTCCAGGGCATTTAAGGTGCAGCCATAGAGCTGTTTTAGCTTTTCCGCTTCCGGGATGGCGGTTTGCAAGCCCACGGCGATGTCGTTGGTCAGGTTGTTGCCGCCCAGGGCCAGGACCCAACTGTGTTTGATGGAATTATCGCTGAAAATGGCCAAATCGGTAGTGCCGCCTCCCAGATCGATGAGGGCCACCATGACTTCTTTCTCTTCTTCGGCCAGGACCGCCTCCCCGGAGGCCAGGCTTTGCAAGACGATATCCGCGACATCCAAGCCGGCCTTGTTGCAGCACTTGATGATGTTGTTGACCGCGGCTACGGCGCCGGTGACGATATGGACGGCGGCCTCTAAACGGACGCCATGGATGCCGATGGGGTCCTTGATGCCGTCTTGGCCGTCTACCTTAAATTCTTGGGGCAGGATATGGATAACCTCACGGTCCAGGGGGATGGCCACGGCCTTGGCCGCATCGATCACCCGATTGATGTCGGCCTGCGTCACCTCCCGACTCTTGATGGCGATGATCCCCTGGCTGTTGAAGCCCTTGATATGACCGCCGGCAATCCCCGTATAGACCGAGCGGATTTCGCAGCCGGCCATAAGCTCGGCTTCTTCAATGGCCCGTCGGATGGATTTGACCGTGTTGTCAATATTGACCACGACGCCTTTGCGCAGCCCCTGGGAGGGATGCGTGCCGATACCGATAATTTCCAGGAAATTATTGCGCAACTCGCCGATCACCGCACATATCTTGGTTGTCCCAATATCCAAACCTACAATGAGATCCTGCCCCACAATCTTCCCCTCAAGGTTGCAAATGTTCGTTCTGTTTTAATCTGACCAGGACCCGTTGCGGGTAATTCAGATCAATTCTGTCGATCTTGGCCAGCTCACCGTGTTGTTTTATGTGCGGCAAGACCTTCTGGAGGTTTGCCAATTTTTGTTTATAGTCACGGAAACCCAAACTTAAGCCGATATTCAAATCGGTGGGATAGATAGTAAAGCCCCGTTCGGCATCCACATGTATTTCGGCCACGGTCTGCCAAGACAGGAAAGTATCTTTTTCCTGCAACAGTTCCATAAAGTCAAAAACCTTGGCCAACAATGGGGTCTTGTTGCCCCCAACCCGCTGGAAATGCTCAAGTTCCAGGCCCGTAATCACCGGAAACTCGTGGGGATCATGGGGTTCCATAGCTTTAAAGATGATCCCCCGGCTGTTCATGAGATAGAGTTTCTTATCAATTTTCACCAAGGCCACCGGTTGATGTTCCCGGACGATCAGACGGACCCGATCCGGCCAGACGCGGCTCAGTTCCGCGGCTTCGATCCAAGGCTGTTGCAGCAGGGCCTGCTCTACTTTTAAAGGCTGCACCGCCAAAAGGCTGGTCCCGGGCCTGATCTGCATCTCCCGGAGAATCGCCTCGGGTTGAGAACGATTCTGACCCACAATGATAATACTGTCAGCATCCTTGATACAAAAGTAAGGCATGCTGAGGAGATATTGATAGCCGGCCACCAACATCAGACTGAAGCCGGCCAATACCACCATCGCGCCGACCAGACAGCTGGTGGTCAAAATCAGGGCTTTGATCTTGGGCCAGAGACTTGGTCGGTTCCGAGCGTTCTGGCGGAAGTAGAGCTTGGGGATCTTTCGTTTGTTGGACGTGCGGCGGAATTTCTTAATCTTTTGCGGCTTCCGGCTGGTGGCGTAACTGCGGGCATAAGTCATGGCTAACAGATCTCCGCAACAGGAACGACATAAGATGTAAAGCAGGGAAGTTCCTCCAGAGGCCGGGTGTCCAATAGCTGGAGCAATTCTTCGCCGGTCTGCCAGATATCACCGGCACCCATGGTGACCACCACATCCCCAGGGCGCACCTGCGTCAAAAGAATTTCGGCCAACTCTCGGCGGTCCGCCACATATACAACCGCCGGATGGCCGGTCTCTTTGACGCCCCGATAGAGATCGTAGCCGGAGAGACCGGGGATCGCCGGTTCGCCGGCGCCATAAATATCCGTAAGATAAAGAAGGTGGGCCTCACCGAAAATATCGAAGAATTCCCTGAGTAAAGCCTGGGTGCGGCTGTAGCGGTGGGGTTGAAAGGCGACAACCAGCCGCCGGCCGGCAAAGGCCTGAGCCATGGCCGCCAGAGTTACCCGGATTTCTGTGGGATGGTGGCCGTAATCGTCGATCACGGTAATGCCTTGGGCCTCCCCCTTGAGTTCAAAACGCCGCTTGATCCGCCCGGTGTGAGCCAGGCCGGCCTGGATGTCAAGAAAACTCAGACCGAGGGCAAAACCCACCGCCGCCGCGGCCAAAGAATTGCAAACATAGTGTTGGCCGGCCAACGGTAGATAGATCTGCCCCAGAGACCGATTATGCTGCACCAGGGTATAGACGCTGCCCCGCTGGTTGATGCTGATCTGGCGGGCCTGATAGGCCGCCGGGGTCTGCAGGCCATAGGTAATGAGCTGTTGGGGCCGGCCGTTTAAAATGGCCCGGAGATGGGGGTCGTCCAGACAGGCCACCAAAAAGCCGTCCGGCTGGATCTGGTGAATAAAAGCCCTGAAAACCTCTTGGATATGCTGTAAATCCCGATAATGATCCAGATGGTCCCGATCGACATTGGTCACGACCGCCACGTGGGGTTGATAAGCCAGGAAGGAGCCGTCGCTCTCATCCGCTTCCGCCACAAAAACCTGGCCGGATCCCCAGACGGCGTTACTGCCCAACGTATCCACCACGCCGCCGACCATGACCGAAGGGCTGAGGCCGCCTTGTTGCAAAACTGCGGCCACCATGGACGTAGTCGTGGTTTTGCCATGAGTCCCAGCCACCGCGATCTGCTTTTTCCCGGCCATCAGGGCCGCCAACATCTGGGCCCGGGACAATATCGGCAGACCCTTGGCCTGGGCCGCCCGCAACTCGGGGTTATCCATGCCGATGGCCGAGGAAATAACTACCAGATCCGCACCGTGGATATGCTCCGGGGCATGTCCTTGGCAGCATCGGACCCCTAAACCCTGGAGTTTCTGCGTTAAGGCGTTGGCCGCCAGATCAGAGCCACTGACAGTATACCCCTGGCGGACTAAGAGTTCGGCTAAGCCGCTCATACCGATGCCGCCGATGCCGATGAAATGATAATGTCTGGCTGTGAGATGCATGGCACCACCTATCATCCCGAACTCCAGAGCCTGGCAGGAAATCCAGCCGTCTGCGGCAACTTTCTTACCGGCCCTGGTAAGCAGAGGTAAAATTCTTCCACCATATTATAACGAGTTTTGCATTTCATGAGAGATATTTTTTACACTCAGAGGCAATAATCGCGGCGGCCTGGGGCCGACCCAGCGCCCGGCTATTTTCCTCCATGTGTTGCAATTGTTCGGGATGGTGGAAGAGTTGTTCTATCATGGCAGCAATTTTCTCTCCCGTCAACTCTTGATTCAGAATCAGGAAGGCCGCCCCAGCCCGGACCGCATAGGCCGCATTTTTTTCCTGGTGTTGATTGGCGGCAAAAGGGTAGGGAACCAGAATGCCGACCCGCCCCAAGGCCGTTAACTCTGCCAGAGTCGAAGCCCCGGCCCGGCATAGGACCAGATGGGCCTGGTGCATAAAATCCCCCACCTGCGGACTGAAGGCCAGAACCTGAGCGCTCACTCCGGCAGCCTGGTAGCCCTCTGCCACTGCAACCAGATCTGCCGCCCCGGAGAGATGGATGCAATGCAGCCGGTCTCTGAGAGATGTCAACCAGGGCAGCGCAGCCAACATCTGCATATTGAGATGGTGCGCCCCCTGGGAGCCGCCCATGATTAAAATGGTGAACGGTTCCCGCGGCCGCGGCGTGGGCGGCGGCGCACAGAACTCGGGCCGGATGGGATTGCCGGACCACACCGAACGCTCTGGCGCCGGATTCCCCTCAGACTCGGGAAAAGAGAGGAAGATGATATCCGCCAAGCGCCCGAGGTAGCGATTGGCCGCCCCTAAAACCGCGTTTTGTTCATGGATCACCAACGGCAGACCCAGCCTCTTGGCGGCCACGCCCACCGGTCCGGAGATATAGCCGCCCATGCCCACCACCAGCCGGGGGCGGGACTGTCGCAAGATCCGCCCGGCCTGCCAGATACTGCCGGGCAGGCGCAGCAGAGACCATAACCGCCGCCACCAACTGGTCCCTTGCAGGGCCCGGGCGTCCAAGGTCTGCCAGGGAAAATCATACTGCCGCAAAATTTCCTGCGTCACCGGTTTGGGCGTGGTAATAAAGCTGACCTCAGCGTTGTAACCACGACGAAATTCCTGGGCCAAGGCAATACCCGGATACAAATGGCCACCGGTGCCGCCGGCCGCAATCATAACCCGGCGGGGCTGGTCTGCTCGGATGGCGGCGCCAAAGTGCGTCATGATCCCTTCTTAGACAGCATTCACGCCTTCCCCCGGCGAGAGGAATCCGGGGAGCGCTGTGTCTGCGAACTGATGTTCAACAATATCCCGACTGCAATCATATTCACCAACAACGAGGAGCCGCCGTAGCTTAAAAAGGGCAATGACAACCCTTTGGTGGGCATCAGGCCGCTGACCACCGCCATGTTGATGGCTGCCTGCAGGCCGATTAGAGAGGTCAAACCCATGGCCAGGTAGGAGCCGAAGATGTCCGGCGCCCGCAAGCTGATGAGAAAGCCTCGGATTACCAAGATGACAAACAGGCCGATGACCGTGACAGCACCGATGAGCCCCAGTTCCTCGTTCAGGATGGCATAAATAAAGTCGGTATGCGCATCGGGCAGATAAAACAGTTTTTCCCGGCTCTTGCCGATACCCAGACCCATGAGGCCGCCGGAAGCAATGGCATAAAGGGAATGGATGAGTTGGTAGCCTTGGTCTGAAGCATATTTCCAAGGATCCAAGAAGGTGACGATCCGGCCGATGCGCATCTGGTTTTTAATAATCACGTAGACCAACAGAGGCGAGGCGGCCAACACCGCCAGGAGGATATGGGTGATGCGGGTGCCGCCCACAAAAAGCATTAAAAACGTAATCCCAGCAACGGAAAGGGCGGTACCGAAATCCGGCTCTTTCTCAATCAACAGGATAAAAAGGCCGGCGACGATGATATGCGGCAGAAAACCGATGGAGAAATATTGAATTTTCTCCTGTTTTCGGGCCATGGAATAGGCCAGAAAGATAATAATGGCCAGCTTGGCAAACTCCGAAGGTTGAATGACCAGGGGGCCGAATTTCAGCCAGCGGGCGGCGCTGCGGATGCGCACGCCAATGCCGGGGATCAGAACCAAGACGAGCAGAACCAGACTGACCAGCAGGATCGGATAGACATAGCGGTTATAGGTCTGGTACGGCACTCGCCGGATAAAGAGCATCAACCCCAAACCGAGGACGGCGAAGAGGAGCTGTTTCTTCAGAAAATAAGCCGAATCCTGATAACGGTCATGGGCCACCACACCGCTGGCACTGAAGACCATGATCAGACCTATCCCCAGTAGCAACAGGGCGGCCAGCATTAAATAATGATCATACTCAGGCGCAGGCGCATTGGCGGTTGGCTCTGCCATGGCTTAACTCCTTGACGGCGTGTTGGAAAGCCCGACCTCGTGCGACGTAATCTTGAAACATATCAAAGCTGGAACAGGCCGGGGACAGCAAGACGACGTCACCGGGCTGGGCCGCCGCAGCCGCCATCTGGACGGCCGCACCCATGTCGGCGGCCATGTGGATAGGCACCTGACCGCTCAGAGCTGCGGCGATGGCTTCTTTGGCTTCCCCCAAAAGAACCAGCTGGCGGACTTTTTGCCGGACCAGGGGCAGCAGCGGGGCATAATCGCCGCCTTTGTCCCGGCCGCCGGCGATGAGGACAATGGGCCGGTCGAAATGTTCCAAAGCTCGCACCACGGCTCCCACATTTGTGCCTTTGGAGTCATCATAAAAATCGACGCCGCCCACATTGGCCACCCATTCCAGGCGATGGGGCAGGCCGCCAAACCGGGTCAAAACCGCGGCACAGGCCTCGAGGTCTGCCCCCATTGCCAAGGCCAGCAGGAGGGCCGCCATGATATTTTCCAGGTTATGGCCACCCTGTAGTTTCAGGTTTTGCACCGGCAAGGTCCCTTGCCGGCCATCAGCCAAACGGAGGTGCAGCAGAGACCCCGCGAGCCAGGCCCCCAATTTTTGGGGCTGACGGCGGGAAAAAAAATACACCCGGCTGCGCAGCTCGGCGGCCAGACCAGCCACCAAGGGGTCATCAGCGTTCAAGACAGCCACATCGGCCGGTCCCTGGTGGCGGAAAAGCTTGGCCTTGGAGCGGACGTAGGCCTGGAGGTCAGGGTAGCGGTCCAGATGGTCAGCGCTGATGTTCAAAAGAGCGGCAGCCTGGGCATGGAAGGAGGGTGCCGTGTCCAACTGAAAGCTGCTGATCTCCAAGACCAGGGTCTCGGCTTGGTCTTGGGCCGCCACCATTGCCACCAAGGGCGTGCCGATATTGCCACCCACCAAGGGACGCCGGCCTGAGGCCCGCAAGAGTTCCCCCACCAAGGTTGTCGTGGTGGTCTTGCCATTCGTACCACTGATGGCCACCACCGGCAGGCGGAAAAAATGACTGGCCACCTCCAGATCACCGAGTATCGGCAAGCCCCGTCCGGCAGCCTCCTGGAGCCAAGGCAGCTCGGGCGGCACGCCGGGGCTGAGGACGATGAGATCATGTTCCGGCCAGGTGGCGGGAACGGCCACGCCCACCTCAAGGGTAATGGGGACGCCCTGCAAGGCCTCCTGGGCCGTGGTCAAGGCGGTGGCCGAACTGCTGTCCGTGGCTGTCACCCTTGCCCCCCGAGCCGCTAAGAAACGGCAGAGGGCCAGGCCCGTCTTCCCCAAGCCAACCACCAAAGCCTTTTTTCCTGAAAAATCCATCGATTGCCCCATCTACCGCAGTTTCAGGGTGCTGAGCGCCAAGAGCCCCAAAATAAGGGCCAAAATCCAGAACCGGACAATAACTTTGGGTTCCGGCCAGCCTTTGAGTTCGTAATGATGATGAATGGGCGCCATTCGAAAAATGCGCCGACCATTGGTGACCTTGAAAAAGGTTACCTGAATGATGACCGATAGGGCCTCCACAACGAAGATACCGCCCACCAGGGCTAGCAGGATCTCTTGTTTGGTGGCGATGGCCACGGTCCCCAAAATGCCGCCCAAAGCCAAGGCGCCCACATCCCCCATGAAGACCTGGGCGGGGTAGGAGTTGTACCACAAAAAGCCCATGCCTGCCCCCACCAGGGCGGCACAGAAGATGGCCAGTTCGCCGGCCCCCCGCACATAGGGAATCTGCAGATATTCAGCGATCTTGATATTACCGCTGAGATAGGCAAAGATCATAAAGAAGGCCGCGGCGATGGTTACGGGCCCGATGGCCAGACCGTCCAGGCCGTCCGTCAGATTGACGGCATTGGCCGAACCCACAATAATGAAGATGGCCAGGGGGATAAAACCCCAACCCAGGTCCGGCCGCACATCTTTAAAAAACGGCAGGGTCAAGGTGGTGTCAAAGCCGGGCAAGGCATAAAGCCAGCCGGCGACCACGGCCGCGACCACGATCTGCCCCGCCAATTTCCCCCGACCGGAGAGGCCGCGATTGTGTTTCTTGATGAGTTTCAGGTAATCATCCAGAAAGCCGATGCCGCCGAAGCCCACGGTGACAAAAATCAACAGCCAGATGTAAGGATTGGTCAGATCGGCCCACAGGAGGGTGGCCGCGAGGGTGGCGCCGATAATCAAAATCCCCCCCATGGTGGGGGTGCCGGCTTTGCTGAAATGCGAGGCCGGACCATCTTCCCGGATATACTGGCCGATCTGATATTTTTGCAGCTGCCGGATCACCCAGGGCCCAACGAGGAAACAGATGATCAAGGCGGTCAGGATCGCGTAAATCGACCGGAAGGTGATATACCGGAAGACGTTGAATCCGCCAAAAACGGTTTTTAATGGATAGAAGAGATGGTAGAGCACTGTGGCATTTCCCCGTTTTCTGCAGATGGCGGTCTTTTTGACCGGATAGCCCGCAACACGGCTTTGGTTATAGACACTGGAGGAGTTTCTCCATACGGGCCCCCCGGGAGCCTTTCACCAAAAGAATATCCCCCGGCCGACAGAATTCTTTGATAATGCGGGCGCCGTCGGCGTGGGAAGAAACAGCATGGAGACGATGGACCGGCAGGCCGGCGGTCAGGGCCCCTTCTTTGACAGAATTGTTATACTGACCATAAACAACCAGGAGGTCAACCCCCAGCTGGGCGGCCAAGGCGCCGATCTCACGGTGGCACTGCTCCGTCGCCTCGCCCAATTCCAGCATATCTCCCAAGGCTGCCACGATGCGGCCCTGGCGGGGCAAGGCGGCCAAGGTTTTCAAGGCCATGCCCATGGAGCCGGGATTGGCGTTATAGCAATCGTTGTAGATTACCAAGCCAGACTCATGGAGCTCTAGCTGGGAGCGCTTCTCTGGACTCTGAAATTTGCCTAAGGCCGCGGCCATCTGCGCCGGTGCCAACCCCAGGGTGAAACCTACGGCCAGGGCGGCTAAGGCATTATAAATCTGATGAGGCCCGGGGAGTTGCAGCTGTAGGTTCCAAGTGCCTTGCCGGTGGGTCCAGACGAGCTGTTGGCCCCAGGGACCGGCCGTGGCCACCTCCAGGACCCGCAGGTCAGCCCCGGCCGAGAAGCCAAAACTCAGGGTGCGACCTGGAAAGCGGCCCAAAGCCTGCTGCAGGTGTGGATCGTCATAGTTATAGATGACAGTGCCGTCGGGACGGAGCCCTTCAACCATCTCGGTTTTGGCGCGAACCACTCCTTCCAGACAGCCCACTCCCTCCAAATGGGCCGGATGCACATTGGTCAAGACAGCGATATCCGGTTGGGCGATCTGGGCCAGACGGCGGATTTCGCCGAACCGGTTCATGCCGCACTCAACCACCGCCACCTCATGCTCCGGCGAAAGGCTCAGCAGGGTCTGGGGCATGCCGATGAGATTGTTCAGGTTCAGGTCATTTTTCAGCACCCGATATCGACTGGCCAAGACCTGGGCGATCATTTCTTTGGTGGTGGTCTTGCCGCAGCTGCCGGTAATGGCCACGACCGGACCTTGGAAACGCCGGCGCCAGGCGTGGGCCAGGTCACCCAGAGCCTTCAGGGTATCCGGCACCACAACGACTCCCACGGCTGCCGGCCAGGCGACGTGGTTGCGGCGAACCCAAGCGGTGCTGGCCACGACCGCACCCACCCCCCGCCGCAGGGCTGCGCCGATAAAATCATGCCCGTCGAAGCGCTCGCCGGGCAGCGGCAGGAAAATCTGGCCGGCCTGGGCCGTGCGGGAGTCAGTGCTCAGACCCACGAAACGTGCCTCTGGCTGTCCCCGGCGAATAACGCCGCCAGTGGCCTGGGCGATCTCCTGTAGAGAAAAATGGGCGGTCATGATGTTCTATCCGTCTGGCTATCGGTCTGAAGCTGAATCTCCTGGCCTTGCTGGCCTTGGGCCTGGGCCCGCGCCGCCAAGGCCTGCCGGGCCTCTTCCCGATCGTCAAAATGGTAACGTTTGCTGCCCACGATCTGATAGGTTTCGTGGCCCTTGCCGGCCAATAAAATAACATCGGCAGGGGCGGCTAACTGGACGGCCAGGCGGATGGCTTCCCGGCGGTCCGGCACGACCAGGTAGCCGCATGCCTCCAGGTCGAAATCGTGATTATCGAGGCGAGGCCAGCCCAATTCCTGCAACCCCGCGACGATCTGGTCGATGATGGCCAACGGGTCTTCGCTGCGCGGATTATCGCTGGTGACGATGACCAGATCGCTCCCCTGGGCCGCAACCTGACCCATTAACGGCCGCTTTGTCTTATCCCGGTCGCCGCCGCAGCCAAAAACCGTAATCAGCCGGGCAAACGGCAGGGCTCGCAGGGCCTTGAGAACCTGCTGCAAGGCATCCGGTGTGTGGGCATAATCCACCAGGACCAAGGGCTGCCCGGGGCTGGCCACCGGTTCCAGGCGGCCGTCCACCCCATGAATACCGGCCAGACCGCTAAACACGTGGTCCGGGGCCAGGCCCAAGCCCAAGGCTGTGGCCGCAGCAGCCATGATATTCGCCAGATTATAGTGTCCCAAGAGCGGCGAGCTGATCTCCACGGGGCCGGACGGCGTCTCCAGAACGGCCTGGATGCCGTCCGGGGCCAAGGTGTAATGCCGGGGACGGACATCCACCCCCTGGGCAAAGCCATAGGTCAGCACCGGCACCCTCAAGAGTCGGCGCAAGCGCTGGCCCCAGGGATCGTCCAGATTCAACACTGCCAGGCCGCCGGCCCCGTTGGCCGTCAAGACCTCGGTAAACAGCCGGCTTTTGGCGGCAAAATAGGACTCCATATCTTGATGGTAATCCAGATGATCCTGGGACAGGTTGGTGAACACGGCCGCGTCAAAGCGGCTGGCATGCACCCGTTTCAAATCCAGGGCGTGGGAGGAAACCTCCATGATGGCGCAGGAGACCTGCGCGGTGCGCATATCCCGCAGCAGGGTTTGCAGATCCAGGGACTCCGGCGTGGTTACCGGCGACGGCCGCACCTGGCCGCCGAAACGGCAATTGACGGTGCCGATAACCCCCACCTGGGCGCCGCTGGCCTGCCAGATGGCCTCCAGGAGGTAGGAGGTGGTAGTCTTGCCATTGGTCCCGGTAAGGCCGATGAGGGTCAATTCCTGGGAGGGATGGTCCGCCAGCACTGCGGCCATGTGTGCCAAAGCCAAGCGGGTATCCGGCGTGCGGACGTAAACCAAACCCGGCTGCCGGGGCACCTCATCTTCAACCACCACCACCCGCGCTCCCCGGGCAATTGCCTGGGGGATAAACCGATGCCCGTCGGTCTGCAAGCCTTTTAAAGCAACGAAAACATCACCGGGCTGCACCCGGCCGGAATGGTAAGCCAGCCCCGTGACCGGTACAGACGCGTCCCCGTCAAGCTGCAGGATAGGCAGACCTGCGAGCAACTGTCCCAAAGATTTTTCCGACTGCTGGCATGTCTCCGACAACAACGCTACCTCGTTGGCGTTCCAAGCAATGCAGGCTCTAGGTCAGATACGGTCATTCCCAGAGGCTTGGCCAGTCCAGAAGTTCTGACTCTGCTTCTCTGGTGCCACCGTGTTCCTGCCCACCAGGCCAGCACACTATGATCAGGGAGAGAATGGAGATTTAGTGCAGGTAGTATTAGCCTACCCAAACTCTCCCACCTTTGCAAGCCCGGTGGCGGGACAAATCAAAACTTCCTGTTTTTACTGGGGTTTAAACTTTACTAAACACTGGTTATTGGCCGGCAACGGTGCTCCTGCTTCCGGTTTCTGCTCAAAAGCCAACCCTCTGCCCTCGACCTGACAGCGGATGCCGGCATTATGCAGGATGGCAATCACTTCTCTGATCGTTTTACCTTTCAGATTGGGCATTTTTTTCAAAGGGCCATCGTTAATGGGTACCATCGCCGCCTCGGCCGGCAGCGCAACCGTCAACTTTGGGGCCGGGGACGCCGCTGGGGGCGGCGCCGGATTGGCAGGTTGGCTATGTTTCACCTGGAGGGTATCGGTGGGCGACGCCGGCTGCGGTTGGGGATAATAGCCTAAAAACCGCAGGACCTGGCCGGCAATCTCCCGGAAAATCGGGGCCGCGACGGTGCCGCCATAGATGGCCCCTTTCGGTTCATCGACGATGACGACGATGGCCAAAACAGGATTTTCGGCCGGCGTCACCCCGATGAAGAGGGAATAATATTTGCTCTTGGAAAAGGCCCGCCCTACTACCTTCTGGGCGGTGCCGGTCTTGCCGGCCACGGTGTAGCCCGGCGGCACGGCCTCGGTGCCTGTCCCCCCTTGTTCAGTCACCGTTTTCATCATGGCCATTATGGTCCGGGCCGTTTCCGGCGAGATCACCTGACGGACCGGGGTGGGTTGGAACTGCTTGACTACCTCCCCTTTCTGGTTGACGATCTCTTTAACCAGCAAAGGCTGCATGAGGATGCCGTCATTGGCCATGGCAGACAGGGCCATGGCTAATTGAATGGGGGTGGTGGTAATGCCCTGGCCAAAAGAGACGGTGACCCGGTCAATGAGAGAACGGGAGGACATGATGTTCCGCACCAGACCATAGTTCTCCCCCGCATAAGTTATGCCGGTGCGCTGCCCGAAGCCAAACCCCTTTAAATAGTGGTCCATTTTCTGGGCGCCCAGCTTCAGGCCGATCTTGGCCGCCCCGATATTGCTGGATTTTTTGATTACCTCCGCCACCGTCAACGACCCGTAGGGATGGACATCGTGGATGACCCCGGCATTGCCGATGGCATATTTGCCATTTTCACAATGATATCTGTCCAGCGGCTTTACCACTTTGGCATCCAAGGCCGCGGCAACTGTAAAGATCTTAAAGGTGGAACCGGGCTCCACAGCTACGGTGACATTGCGGTTCTGATAAAAATCCTTGCTGTATTTGTTAAAGACATTGGGATCAAAGGGCGGCATTTGGGCCATGGCCAAGACCTCCCCGGTCTGGGGAGCCACCACGACGGCAAAGCCACCGGTGGCATGCCATTTCTGGACCCCTTGTTGCAGTTCTTTCTCAGTAATGTATTGAATAGTCCGATCAATGGTCAGAATGAGGTTGTCGCCGATGGTTTCATCCACCAATTCTTTTTCGCTGGAGAGGACGATTTGACCCCGGGCGTCGATAATATTGAGACTTTTTTGCGGCTTGCCATAGATGTACTCATCAAAAAAACGCTCCAGCCCTTCGGCGCCATGTCCATCGGCGTTGCAAAAACCTAATAAAGGACCGGCCAGGGTCCGATGTGGATAATAACGTTTCGCCTCGGGAATCAGATAAATGGCATCGGGACGGGCTAACTCAGGATTCTCGCCCTCTTTGGCTTTTTTCCTCTGGGCCTTGATTTGCTTGTCATACTCCGCTTTATAGTGCTCCACCGCCTCGGCCTGTTGGGGGGTGAGATGGCGTTTGATCCAGACAAAGGGGCGGTCCCGCTCTAAAATCTCCAGGACCGCAGCCGGCGTCATGCCGATGAGGGGTGCCAGTTTGCGACTAATTTCCTTCTTATCCGGCAGACGTCGGGGGTGGGCCCCTAAAGATTTCACAAATGTACTCATGGCCAATTCCGTCCGGTGCCGATCCATGATCGAACCCCGGACCGGCAGGATGGGAAAGTCTTTCTGATACTCCCGCAGGGCCTTTTCCTGCAACATCGGCCCTTGGACAAATTTTAGATCAATCAGTCGCACCACAATCGCCAGGAAACAAAACCCTAAACCGGCGGCAACCAAAATGATGCGGACTCTGACCCATTTGGTAAGCATAGCAGTTATCTCAGGATGATCACCTGCTGTGGCTCGGGCGGTGCCATATTATATTTCTCGGCAGCCAGACGCTCAAGGCGGTCCAACGATTGCAAATGATTCAACTCGACTTTTAACTTCCGCTTCAAATCGTCGAGCTCCTTCTGCTCCCGGTAGAATTGCGAAATCTGATAATTATAGGTGATTACCTGGATATGGGACCAAGTAACCAGACAGCCGGTGAGAACTAAGACTGAGGCAAGAGTAAAGATGACGAACAGTTTGCCCAAGCCGAGGTTGGGCACCGTGTAATCAGGGGCGGGGCGGCGTTGATTGCCCCCCAAAACCTTCTCCAGGGCGATGCTGCGGGCATGAGAGCGGGTCATAAGCTCACTTCCTTCCTTCTGTACGAGTACTGCCATGATAAGCCTCGATATGGCTGGAAAGAACTGTCGCGGTCCCTGAGTGACGAGCTTACATCACCTCCTCCCTCGCTGAGTCGGTGCCAGGTGCGGTCTTGACTACACAGCGCAGTTTGGCACTCCGGGCACTGGGATTCCGTTGAACTTCGGCCGGCGTCGGTCTAAGGGGTTTTTTCTGACAGCGCCGGACCTGACCGGCCTTTTCCGCCTGCAGAAAAGTATGCTTGACAATGCGGTCCTCCAGGGAATGGTAGGCAATGACCACCAGACGACCCTGGGGTACCAGCGCGGCTATGGCCTGCGGCAAAAATTCGGCAAGATGTTCCAATTCCTGATTGACGGCCAGACGCAGGGCCTGAAAAACCCGGGTGGCCGGGTGAAGACGACGGGAAGAGGGTTTGACCGGGATGGCCTGCAAAACCGTTTGGACTAATTGCGCGGTGGTCTGGAAAGGCCTCTGCCGCCGCGCCTGGACCACCCGGCGCGCTATCCGGCGCGCCCAGCGTTCCTCCCCCAATTCCCAAAAAATCCGGCTTAAGTCGGCCTCGGGCCAGGTATTGAGCAGCTCAGCGGCGGTCTGGGTTTGAGTTTCCGGATTCATGCGCATGTCCAATGGTTCATCTCCCCCAAAACTGAAACCTCGACCGGAAACCTTCAACTGCTCCATGGAGAGTCCGAGATCGACAAGGATCCCGGCAACTGCCGTCAGGTGGCACCTCTCCAATACTTCGGTCAATTGTTTGAAATTACAGTGAAAAAGAAGGGCTCGAGATCCGAAAGGCTGCAAACGGGCCCTGGCTTTGGCCAGATTGACGGGATCCTGATCCAGACCGATCAACCGCCCGGTGGGGGAACTCTGCTGCAGGATGGCCTCGGCATGGCCGCCCAAACCCACCGTCGCATCCACATACGTCCGGTCCGGTTGCACCTGGAGACCCTGGAGGACCTCCGCCACCATTACCGGCAGATGCAAAATGTGATTGTGATTGGCTAGATTCCCAATTCCTTCCGTACCTCATCGCTGTCCATCTCTTCGATCCGGACCATTTCCTGATCCCACTGCTGGCGGTCCCAGATCTCGAAACAGCGGACGGCGCCCGCTAACACCACATCCTTGTCGAGTTTAGCGTATTCGCGTAAACTTGGAGGCACAAGAATTCTCCCCTGGCGATCGAATGGACACTCATACGCCCCGGAGACGAAAAATCTTTGGAAAGAGCGGAACTTCTTGTCGAGGATGGAAAGCTGGCTGAGGCGCCCCTCAATAACTTCCCACTCTGATTGGGGAAAGGCGATTAAATACCCGTCCAGGTTGGTGACAATGAGGTGCTCTTCATGACGCTCCCTAAGGATTTCCCGGTAGCGCGGCGGGATGGTGATGCGCCCTTTGTCATCCATGACGTGGAAAAAGCGCCCCCTGAACAATGTGGCCCCCTATTCCCCATTTTGCTCCACATAAAACCACTTTCTCCCACTGGTGATCAAAATACGGTGATTCTCGGGGGATGTCAAGAAAATAATGCTTTTGTGAAAAAATTCATTTATGGTTTTCCGCAAAGGGATATTTTCGTCGAACTTCTGCGAAATGTTTTACAACTAGGCAAATATTATTATTGAATAGTCTTGGTGAGATTGTCCATCTTTGGGGGGCTAAAAATTTCCCACCGGGCAGGAGTCTTGTATTATCAAAGAAATAGCAAGTCGCATTTCAAGTTTTGAGAAACTGCCCAGATGGTGAATCATTGTTAGTTGTCAGCAAATCCACTAGGGCTGGCCATCTTGCCAGCCCCGGGCTCCCAAAAATATCGAGGGCCGATGTTTGTCGGGGGCCCCACATGTCCGCCCACAACCCTGCTGTTCGTGGGGTTGGCCCGGCCAAATCGTCCCAGAAGATATTTTTTGCTGTTGGCGCCGATCTGGGCGCGCCCAATTGTGCCAGTTGCCTGGCGCCATCTCCCGTTTCTTATGGTATACTGTAGTTACCGAGGCACAATGCCCGTCCTGAGGACACGATTCTTTTCAATTCCCTCTGTTCATGCCAACCTTGCCGTGCGCCCGGGGCTGCCGGATAAGAACGCGGTCGCCCCTGGGGATTTTGGTGGCAAAGACGGATGACTTGGCAATAGGCAGACCATGTGGAAAAGACTGAGCCTGCAGAGTCGTATTTTTATTCTTTTGGGGGCGCTCATCCTGACGGCGGTGGCCGGCGGCCTGGTCACCGTCTGGCATACCGACGCCATTGATTCCCTGGTGACCGACCTCATCAATCAGAATGTGGCATCTTACCAGGCTGCGGAGCGGCTGGAGTCGTCCCTCCTCCGCCAGAAAGGCTATGTGACGTATTTCTCCCTGGATCAGGATCCAGAGTGGCTGAAAAAGTTGGAGGAACATCACCAGGATTTTCTGGTATGGCTGGAGCGGGCCAAGGCTTCGGCCAACAATCCTTTTATGTCAGGGTTGATGGAGGAAATCGGCGAATTCTACACAAAATATCGGCAAGGCCGCGATCAGGTGATAGCCTTCTATCAGCAGGGTCAACGGGAGGCCGGCGCCGAGCTGCATCGTCAACTCCGGCAGCAGTTTCAAGAGCTTTTTCAACTTTGTGATCGCTATAAATTGATCCATGAACGCCGCATTGCCGAAGCCAAGCTGGTGAGTCGCTTTCAGGCCAAGGTTATTACTCATACTGCTTTGGCTCTGATCCCCGGCATCGCCGTCCTGGGGCTCCTCCTCGGCTATACCCTCGTCAAACAAATTCTGGGTCCCATCCGGGAACTGTTGCGGGAGACGAATCCGACCGACTTGGCCAATCCGGCTCTGAATGAGGTACAAGCCTTGAGCCAGGAAGTCCACACCCTGCGCGAAGATGTGGATCTAGCCCAATCCCAGTTGAAGAGAAGTCAGGTGACTTTGGTGCAATCGGAGAAGCTGGCCATGGTGGGAAAATTGGCGGCCGGCGTGGCCCACAGCATTCGCAATCCCCTCACTTCGGTGAAGATGCGCTTGTACTCAATGCGGCGCCTCCTGAATCTGACGCCGGAACAACAGGAAGACCTGGAGGTGATTTCCCAGGAGATCCGCCATATTGATACCATTGTCAGGAATTTCTTGGAATATTCCCGGCCGCCGAAACTGAAGATGCAACAGATCAGCCCGTCCACGGTGGTGGATTGGGCCCTGACGCTCCTCCGGCCCCGCCTGGAATCCTTTCAGGTGGCGGTAACGGTGCAGCGCCGCCAGCCCTTGCCGGAAATCTGGGCCGACCCGGACCAGTTAAAGGAAGTTTTGGTCAACCTGATGGTGAATGCCTGTGAGGCCATGGAGAAAAACGGCCAGATTACCATTATTGAGGAGGAAGATTTTCTGGCTGGCATCGGTCGGGTGGTACGGATCCGGCTGCAGGATAGCGGCCCTGGCATCCCCCCGGCGATCCAGGATAAAATTTTTCAACCGTTTTTTTCCAGCAAAGAGGAAGGCACCGGTTTGGGTCTTAGCATTGCGGCCCGTATCATCGAAGAACACGGCGGCAGCATCCGGATGGAATCCCGGCCGGGGCAGGGGGCCGCTTTTATCCTGACGTTGCCTCTGAGAAAGATGAGATATGGGAACCATCTTAATAGTTGACGACGATCCCCAATTGCGCCTCAGTTTCAGCAAACTTCTGGCCGCTGAAGGACATACGGTGGCCACGGCCGCCGATGGGGAAGCGGCCATTGCCCTGGTGCGCCAGCAGCCCCCGGAACTGGTGATCATGGATATCCGTATGCCAGGCCTGAACGGCTTGGAGGCCTTTCAGGCGATCCACGCCCTGCAGCCGAAGCTGCCGGTGATTATCATGACGGCCTTTGGCACCACGGAAACGGCTATCGAGGCCACCAAAATGGGGGCCTATGACTATATCCTGAAGCCTTTTGAAGTACCAGATATTCTCGCCACCATCAACCAGGCCCTGGAAGCCGGGCGCATCATGCGCTCCAAAGTGGAAGTGGATCGGGATCCCGCCACCGCCCAGGGAGAGGCTATCATCGGTCGCAGCCGGCCCATGCAGGAGGTCTATAAAGCCATCGGTCGGGTGGCCCCCACGGATGCCACCGTGCTGCTGCGGGGAGAATCCGGCACCGGCAAGGAACTGGTGGCCCGGGCCATCTATCAACACAGCCTGCGGGCCGACAAACCCTTTCTGGTCATTAACTGCGTGGCCATTCCCGAGACCTTGCTGGAGTCCGAACTGTTCGGTTTCGAAAAGGGGGCCTTCACCGGGGCTTTGACCCGCCGGGTGGGCAAGATCGAACAGGCCCACGGCGGCACAGTCTTTTTGGATGAAATCGGCGACATGCCCTTCAGCATTCAGGCCAAGATCCTCCGTCTGCTCCAAGAGAAAAGCATCGAACGCTTGGGCGGCCGTGACCCCATCCCCGTGGACGTCCGGATTATTGCCGCCACGAATCGTGATCTGGAGACGGCTTTGGCCGAAGGGCGCTTTCGGGAAGACCTCTACTACCGGCTCAAAGTCGTCACCATCTGGCTGCCGCCCTTGCGGGAAAGGCTGGATGATATCCCCGCCCTGGCCGAATATTTCCTGGGCCGTTTTGCTCTGGAAATGGGCCTGAACAACCCGGGTATGACGCGGGAGGCCAAAGAAGTCCTGCGGCAGTACCAATGGCCGGGAAACGTCCGGGAATTGGCCAACACCATTCAAAAGGCTTTAATCTTCAGCCGGGGCTACCTGATCCGCCCGGAAGAGGTCTCCCAACTCATCAGCAGCGTTGCCAAGGCAGCATCCGACAAAGATATTTTGACCTGCCTGCAGCAGTGGGTCCGGGAGGAATTGCTGCGCGGTCCTGAAGAGAATGCCTTTGAGGTCTTTATGGACCGCTTTGCCAGTATTCTGGTGAGTGAAGCCCTCGAACTCACAGCCGGCAATCGGACTCGGGCTGCCAAACTCCTGGGCCTCTCCCGCCCTACCCTGCAAGCCAAAATTGATAAATACCGCCTCCGGGTGCAAACCTCCATCAGAGCTGATGAGGATTAAATTCGCAGGAGCCCCTGCCCCGCCTGCCCCCCGCCTTGAGAAAGCCCAGGTTTACAACTTGTAAAAAAAACCGACAGAATTTCTTTGCAGCAAATTGCCTGTCATACTTATTTAATAATTATATCAATTTATTATCTCTTGCCAGGTCTTGTTTCTGCTTGGTATCGTTGTTGCAGAAGTATCTGTGGCGAATACTGAGAGGAAAGGTCCGGATTCTTGCAGCCAGCGCGCCTCCTGCTTGCTGATCGGAATCGTCACGTCCGGGAGTTTCTCAAGCGGGAATTGGAAACAGAAGGCCACACGGTGGCCATAGCCAGATCAGCCCAGGAAATATTGACGGTTCTGGGGGGCGGAGAGAAGTTTGATCTCCTGATTCTGGACCTGGAAGTGCCGTATGTGGTGGAAGCCAACCTCCTGACCCAGTTGCAAACCTTTTATCCCACCTTGCCCCTCCTGATCCATTCCTTTCAACCTGACAACCCCCAGGCCTTGGCCGCCTACCACAATGCCATTTTTTTAGAAAAAAATGAAGACCCGGCCCAATTGAAAAAAACGGTGGCCGCCCTGCTCAAGAAAAGGGAGGAGCGCCATGGGAGAAGGGAATGGGGCTAAGGTTCGGAAGGGCAGATTTTTTCAGGCCGGTCCATGTATCCGGCCTTTTGACTCTTACCAGAATAACTTCAGGGCCATCAGCACTATGGTGACAAAGAAGAGGCCGGCAAAGAGGAGCTGCCAGATCGGATGGGTCAGACGGCGTTGCAAAGCCGCCCCGATCTGGCTGCCCACAATGCTGGCCAGCAACAGGATCACCACCAGGACCAGCTCCACATTGCCTTTGAGGCTATGGGTTAACGTCCCATAAAGAGAGGAGAGGAGCAGTTCAAAGAGATTGGTGCCAATGGATACGACCGTGGGCACCCCCAAAACATAGATAAGGGCCGGCATGCGGACAAAACTGCCGCTGACCCCCAACAGACCGGTCAGGAGGCCGCTGCAGAACCCCACTCCCAACACCACCCACACTGAAATGGAGTCCACGCCAGAGACCGGCAGGGAGATGAACGGCGGCAGGTTGACCGTCCGGAGGCGGTTGGCCCCTGCAGGTGCCAGGGCCGCGGCAGCCATGGGCGGAGCCTGCCGCTGCAGGGCTACTTTGGCCTCCCGGAAAACCAGGGAACCGATCCAGGCCAGGAGCAGACCATAGATCAGGGACATGATCAGTTGCAAATAACTGAGGCGCCACCCTCCCAGAGAAAAAACGCCGCTGAATTTCAGCAGTTCCAATATGCGGGCACCCAGTTCGACGCCCACAATACTGCCCAAAAACATTAGCAGCCCCAGTTTATAATCCACATAGCCCTCGCCGCCCTGCCGGACCCTGGCCATGGTGGCCGTACCGATCATCTGGGTCAGGTCGGTGCCTACCGCCACATTATAGGGCACGTGAAATATCAGATTCAGCCAGGGCGTCATGAAAAAGCCGCCGCCAACGCCGTAGACGCCGGTAAGGAAGCCGACCAATAAGCCCACCAGGATCAGGACCGGCAGGTTGACCATCAGAAAACCCTGGGCTTGGATGGTATAGAACCAGCCCTGCAGAGGGACGGCCAGCTTGGCCAATTCCGGATAGAAAAAAGTCTGCCAATAACTCGCAATCGGTAAAGTCAGTTCCATGGTGTTATCTCAAAGCGAGACCATCAGGGCGGTTCTCGTTATGCGCAGGGACGAAATTCGACGCCAGCCAACCTCAGAATTAAATGCCGCCGCCGCCCATTCTGATCCCCAGGGCTTTTTCCAACATGATAATAACCACCGCCGCCGCCAGACCGATGACGGCCGGGGCCAGTAAAGCCATCACCACATACTGCCAGGAGGCCTGAAACGACTGCCCCGGCCCGCCGGCGGGGATGGAGATGACAGCCAACCAGTGCAAAAAGGTCTGCATAGACTCCCCAGATATGTGCTTATTTTCACTAAACATTGTATGGCCTGAACAGCAACCTGTCAAGGAAGTTTTTTGCTCCGCCAGCTTGCACGCAGGCGAGAGGGGCAGGCAAACGGCCATCGGTATCTGGTTGAGGTATTTTTTTGCAGAAAAAACAGCAGGGGGAGCCAAGCGGCTCACCCCTGCTGGCTGGAGGGATGGTGGTGAGGGGGTAGGGTGTTGCGAAACCTTATTTCTTGGGGGCTGCAGCCGGGGGCTGGCCCATGGGGCCGGCGCCCATACCCATGCCCATACCCTGGCCCATCATCGGGCAAATCTGCCGCATTTCCACTTTATAGGGCAGGGCCTTCTCCTGGAGCTGGTCTCTCAGGGCGTTCACTTCTTTCTGTTTGGCGGCAATCTTGGCCTGGTCGGGATCCTTGGCCCGCCACAGTTCAGCCAATTCCGCCTGTTTGACCATCATCTGGCGCCGCAGCTCAGCCGTGTCATTCATGAACTTTTGGTGCAGGTCAAAGGCCTTGCCGGCCTGCTCCGGGGTCATCTGCATCATGGCCATGCCGCGGCCGCCTTTTTTGCCCATGCCCATGCCAAATCCAGCCATGCCGCAACAATCCCCCATGCCGTAAGGCTGGGCCCAACTGAAGCCTGCCAGCCCCAGGGTCAGGATGAGCAGGGTGATCAATACCAGAAATTTTTTTCGAGAACCTTGAGTCATGTACATCCTCCGGATGAGATGGTAGAGGCCAGAATCGCCTCTTTACCCTACTAAACACCGGCGGCGCGGAAACTCGGCGCGCCCCCGGCAGAATATTTTTGTCCGCCAGCGTTCCGGCAACAGCCCCGTCGCCCTGGGTTGAGCCCCGGCCGTCCTCTCCGGCGGGAATTTCTCTTGACTTGGAGGGGATCTGTACCTTATTTTGTAAATAGAACCTTATGGGGCTGCCGACCGAACTATGATCAGAGCCACCGGCGCAGACTACGCCCTCCTCACCGACCTCTATGAACTGACCATGGCGGCCAGTTATTTTGAGGAGGACATGCATGAGGAGGCTACCTTCAGCCTCTTCATCCGGAAATATCCGCCGAATCGTGGCTATTTTGTGGCGGCCGGTTTAGAGGACGCCCTGAACTACTTGGCGACCCTGCGGTTTCGTGACGATGATATCGCTTATCTGGAATCGACCCGCCTGTTTAAGAAGGAATTTCTCGATTACCTCAAGACGGTCCGGTTCACCGGCGAAGTCTGGGCCCTGCCGGAAGGCAGCCTCTTTTTTCAGGATGAACCGATCCTGGAGGTTTCCGGGCCCATCATCGAGGCGCAGTTGGCCGAAACCTTTATCATCAACGCCATTAACCTGCAGACCCTTATTGCCACCAAGGCGGCCCGGGCGACGGTGGCGGCCGGCCACCGCCGCCTGGTGGATTTTTCCCTGCGCCGTACCCAGGGCATTGATGCCGGCCTGAAAGTGGCCCGGGCCAGCTATCTGGCCGGCTTTGTGGGCACCAGCAACGTCTTGGCTGGGAAACTCTACGATCTACCCATCTTCGGGACCATGGCCCACTCCTATGTTACCAGTTTTAGCAGTGAAATCGAGGCGTTTCGTGCTTTTGCCCGGGCCTTTCCCCAAAATACCGTGCTTTTGATCGACACCTATGATACCATTGCTGGAGCCAAGAAAGCCATTCAGGTGGCTCAGGAGATGGCGGCCCGGGGGCAGAAGCTCCGCGGTGTGCGGCTGGACAGCGGCGACATGGCCGCCTTGAGCATCGCAGTGCGGCGCCTCCTGGATGAGGCCGGGTTGGACTATGTCACCATCTTTGCCAGCGGCGGCTTTGACGAATTCAAGATCGCCCGCACCCTGGCGGCCGGGGGCAAGATCGACGCCTATGGGGTGGGCACTAAAATGGGCGTCTCCGCGGATGCCCCCTATTTTGACTGTGCCTATAAACTGGTGCGCTATGGCGGCCGGCCGGTCATGAAACTGTCCACCGGCAAGGTGACCTATGTGGACAAAAAACAGGTCTTCCGCCGGTTCGACGACCAAGGTCTGATGGCTGGCGATACCATCGGCCGGCGGGACGAGGCCATTGCGGAGGCGACACCGCTCTTGCAGCCCTTCATGTCCAAGGGGAAACTGTGCCAACCTCTGCCCTCGCTGCACGCCAGCCGGGAGTATTTCTTACAGGAATTCGTCAAACTGCCGATGCAGTATAAAAGCCTGGAAAACCCGCCGGCCTACCCGGTGGCCATCAGTCCGGCCCTGCAGGCGTTGCAGGCCGAGGTGGAAGCGCGGGTACGGCGGCAGGAGCTTTGAGGAGGGGCTAGCAAACAAAAACCTCAACCCTCAAAACTCGGAACTCGGAACTCACAACTCACAACTCACAACTTGAAACTCGAAACTCGAAACTCCTATGGGCCTAACTGAAACTTTATTGCATTACATCACCCAGCTTATCTCCTATTTGGGCTACACCGGCGTCTTTATCCTCATGGCTTTGGAGAGCATGATCGCGCCGGTGCCCAGCGAAATGGTCATGCCCTTTGCCGGCTTTCTCATGCACACTGGCGAATTCACCATTCTGGGGGTGCTGTTGGCCAGCACCCTGGGATCCATCGTTGGCTCCCTGGCGTCCTACTGGATGGGCCGCAAGGGCGAGGCCGTGGTCCTGCACTATGGGCGCTACCTCATGCTCAACCCCCACCACCTGGAGTGGACTGCGGATTTCTTCTGCCGCTATGGCAGCCGGACGATCTTCATCTCCCGGTTCATCCCGGTGGTGCGCCATCTCATCTCCATTCCGGCGGGGTTGGGCCGCATGTCCCTGGTGCCTTTTCTCATTTACACGACCATCGGCGCCACCATGTGGAATATGTTTCTGGCCTTTCTGGGAATGAAGCTCAAAGAGCATTGGGAGATCATCCACCACTATTCCCACACCCTGGATATCGTGGTGGTGGCGACGGCGGTTCTCGGCCTGGGAGGCTACTTCTTCTGGCGGCGCCGCCAGGCCCGGAAAAAGCTGGAAAACGTGTCCCTGGCCTGTAAACCTAAGGTGGAATAGCCGGAAATGAGCCCACTGGCAGCCGACTCGCCCAACAACCGGCAACTAACAACTAACAACTAACAACCGGCAACCAACAACTAACAACCGGCAACTAACTATGGACTGGTACCTCTACTTTATTCAAAAATTCGGCTATCTGGCCATCCTGCTGGGCACCCTGCTGGAAGGCGAGATCTTCTTGGCTTTAGGCGGGCTTTTTGCCCGTCAGGGGCTGATGAATGTCTGGATCGTCATCGTCATGGCCGTGGCCGGCTCGTTCCTCAGTCATAGTCTGGTATTCTGGCTAGGCCGCTGGCGGGGCTTGGCGGTGGTGCAGCGCTTCCCCAAACTCCAGGCCAATTATCCCAAAGCCCACGCCCTGGCGGAACGCTTCGGCCCCGCCTGCATCCTCATCGTGCAGTTTCTCTACGGCATGCGCCTGGTCACCTGTCTGGTCCTGGGCACGTTGCAGCTCAGTGTCCGGGCCTTTGTTCTCTGGCAGCTTTTTGCCTGCAGCCTCTGGGCTTTAGGGATGGCTGCGGCCGGCTACGCCTTCGGCACCGCCATCCAACACCTGGTCTCCCGCCTGGAAATCCTCCTGACGGTCCTGGTAGCCGTCGCCCTCCTTCTCCTCGCTGCCTATCGCTGGTTCTGGTGTTGGACCCAACGGCAGACGGCCGGCTGCCTGGCTTCAGCCAAAAATTCGGCGGCAGCCAATCCACAAAGCCCTGCACATCACTGAGATCAGCCTTATCACCACGATTTCCCGCCGGCAGGCATGCATCCACGCCAAGAAGAAGGCTGATGCCGAATCTGTTTCCTACCATAAAATACTGCAAGCCACCTACCTTAGTTTAACTTTTAATACTTAATGGGCAATAAATCAAACATATAAATTTATAATAAAATTTATTGGTTAAAAGGATATCTCGAATATATGTTTAGAAAATGAAACGTCCCTTTTGTCAGGCAGAAATGATAAGTAATAAAATCAATACAATTATTCTATTGAATATAATAGCACAAATATTGCGAAATTAATTATGAACATCATGGGGCGGGGGCCCTCCCGGCCTTTTTCTTTGCCGGTTTTAGGAAGTTTCCTCAGACATTTTTTTTGCTTTTCCCCTCTTTTCCACCACCACCACTCTTTTCTGCCCCCTTGCCTTGAACTTGACCAAAAAAGTCCTTACATTAGCGCTATCTGCACAAAATTTCGCTCAAGCTTCAGAAGAGAGGGGACGAACGCATGTATTCACCGACCGTCTTAGATCATTTTAAAAACCCCCGCAATGTGGGGGAGATCGCCGATGCCGATGGCGTAGGGGAAGTGGGCAACCCGGTCTGCGGGGATATGATCAACGTTTATTTGAAGGTCAAGGATGATGTCATTGAGGATATCAAGTTCAAGACCTTCGGCTGTGGCGCGGCCATCGCCGTGTCCAGCATGCTCACGGAGTTGGCCAAGGGCAAGACCCTGGACGAGGCCCTGAAGATTACCAACAAAGACGTGGCCGCGGCTCTGGAGGGGCTCCCCAAGAATAAACTGCACTGCTCCAACCTGGGGGCCGATGCCCTGCATGCGGCCATTAAAAACTACCGGGACCGGCTGGCTCGGAAGGCCGTGGCCGGCGATGCGGAGAAAGTACCCCATATCCCGGAAAAGGTGGACGGCTGCTACTGCCCCTATTGCGATATGGAAAATAAAGGCCAGGCCGAGTTCTGCGTCTCCTGCGGCGCCGATCTGCCCCATGAACATTAAAACCACGGGATGCTGGAGGACAAGAGTATGAGCGTTGTCTATCTCGACAACTATGCGGCCACGCCTTTGCATCCCAAGGTGAAAGAGGCGATGCACTGGATTGTGGAGGAGGTCTTCGGCAATCCGTCCAGCGACCATCGCTTCGGCCAGGCTGCGGCCGAAGCCCTGGATACAGCCCGCAAGCAGACAGCCAACCTGCTGAGCGCCGACCCCGAGGAGATTGTGTTTACTTCGGGCGGCACCGAATCGGTGAACCATGCCATCAAAGGGGTGGCCTTTTCGCAGCGGGACAAAGGCCGCCACATCATCACCACCAACATCGAACACAAATCAGTCCTCAACTGCCTGCGCACCCTCCGACTCGTAGACTACCAGATCACCTCGCTGGATGTGGATGAGTATGGCCTGCTGGACCCGGCCGCAGTGGAGAAGGCCATTACCGACCAGACGGTTTTAATCACCATCCAGATGGCCAACAACGAGATCGGCACCATTCAACCCATCGCCGACATCGCCAAGATCGCCCGGCAAAAGAAGGTGGTCTTGCATACCGACGCGGTGGCCGCAGCCGGCATTATTCCCATTGACGTCAAGGCCCTGGACGTGGACTTGCTCAGCCTGGCGGCCAACCAGTTCAACGGTCCCAACGGCGTCGGCGCCCTCTACGTCAAGCGGGGCACGCCGCTGTGGCCCCTGCTGGAAGGTGGTGTCCAGGAAAACCGCAAACGGGCCGGGACCGAAAACGTCGTGGGGATCGTCGGTTTGGGCATGGCCGCGGAGATGGCCTGGCTGGAAAGCCACGATCGTCTAGCAAAGTTCCAGAGTCTGCGCCGGAAGCTCATTGACGGTCTCAACGCCCGCATCCCGCACCTGAAGTTCAATGGCCATCCCACCCAGGTCCTGCCGCACCTGGTGTCAGTATCGGTGGAGTTCATCGAAGGCGAAGGCCTCATGCTCCTCTTGGACGAAGAAGGTATCTGCGTGGCTACCCGCTCGGCCTGCGCCTCGGGGTCGCTGCGGGCTTCGCACGTCCTGATCGGGACAGGGATGGATTTCGCCTTGGCCCAGGGGACGCTGCTCATCACCTTCGGCCGGGACAATACCGAGGCCGAGGTGGACCGGCTTCTGGCGGTTATGCCCAAGGTGGTCCAGACCCTGCGGGATATGTCTCCTATCTACCAGAAAAGCGTGGCCGGATAATTTCCAGATCGTCTCAAAAAAATTGACCGCTGTTGCTTTAGGAGGGCGGGCCGTTGGCTCGCCCTTTGTTCGTGGGCTGACGTTGGTATGGAGGCATGTCGGCCAAGGGAAGGCCAGAAGATTGGGGCAGATGGCTGGATAGAGAAAATAGCTAATAAATCCATAAGGATATATGATGTCCGAAGGTTTTTTCCTTGCTTTTTCAGGAAATTTGTGCTAAACGGGGTAAACTTAAGGGGATAGTCAAAACTGTCGATAAAAATCTAGCTTTTTGCCCGCCTCAGGGGAGAGGCGGCGCCTTCCCCCACCCTCCATTGGCGACATCCTCTCGGGGGGCCTTTGTTAACCTGAGCAGGGAGAACTCATGAAAGGATTCGGCATCATACTACTGGTCCTGGTGTGGTTGGCGTCCGGTTGCGGCGGCGGTAAACAAGTAGCCCAAGATCCGGAAAAAGCCATACCGGCGAAAGCCGAGGACCAATTGGCCATGAATTGGGAAAATGATAGAGACGAGCCCTTGGTGGGGTCCATAAGTTCCCAGCGGCTGGAGGAATTATACGGCAAGACCCATATCCCCAGCCTGGATGAAGCCCTGGAACAGGAGATGAAAAAATGGGAACTGCAGAAGACTTTTGATATGCCGATCCAGGTAAATAAAGAGGTACGCAACTACATCTATTATTTTTCTACCGACCGCAAGGAGATCTTCGGTCGTTATTTAAGCCGCTCCAGTCGTTACCTGCCCATGATAAAAAAGGTCTTTGCAGAGTATGGCCTGCCCGAAGACTTGGCCTATCTGGCCATGATCGAAAGCGGCTACAGCAACAAAGCCCGTTCTACGGCCAACGCCGTGGGCATGTGGCAATTTATCAAGGGCACTGGCCTGCGCTATGGCCTGACCATCAACAATGAAATTGATGAACGGCGGGATCCGGAAAAGGCCACCCACGCCGCCGCTAAGTATCTTTTAGACCTCTATAAGCAATTCGGTTCCTGGTATCTGGCCGCGGCCAGCTACAACTGTGGCGAAGGGCGGGTGCAACGGGAGATCAGCAAGAACGGCAACATGAAAAGTTTCTGGGACCTCTCCAGTAATTACAGTCTCCCCACCGAGACCAAAAATTATGTCCCCCAAATGATCGCTGCCACTATTATCGCCAAGAACCCCGAGAAATACGGCTTTAAAAGAATCCCTTATCAACCACCCCTGAAGTACGACGTGGTGAAGGTGACCGAACCCACCACCTTGCAGGCTGCGGCAGTGGCGGCTACGACCAGCTATGAGGAGATCAGTTCCTTGAATCCGGAACTGCTCCGGGAGGCCACACCCAGGGGTTATAGTGCCTATCTCCTGAAGATTCCGCCGGGCAAGAAGGAAGCCTTTGAAAGAAATATTATGGTGGCTCGGGCCCAGTTCCCCGTGGGTAGCAGTGTCTATTATGCCAGCCGCGAGACCCTGGGAGATGCCAGTGCTTATCCCGCCACTGCCCAACAGGTCCGCCGATCCCGGGACTACGTGGAAACCGCCTCGATTGTCTCAGGCGGCAGAAAGAGCGGCACGACGAAATCCCGGTCCTATGCCGCCGCTAAAACTTCCGGCAAGACGGCCTTGCGGGAAAAAGCTAAAAAATATGACGACTTGCCGAAACTTGTCGAACGGGGCGAGCGTGAGCCGGCCCGAGAAACCGCCAGCAGCCGGACTGCCAACGTGAAGGGAGCCAAAGACAAGAAAGAGGTAGTGGTGGCCTATCACGCCAACCGGGCCGGCAAAGAGACGGCCCGCGCCAATTCGAAAGAGTCGGCCCGCCGTAGTGAGAAAGCGGCCGCCGAACCCATGGCAGCAGGCATGCTGGGAGGATTGGGCACTTCGAAAAAAGCCAAGAAAGACACGGCGGCGGTCGCCAAAAAATCCGACGAGACGAGTAAGACCAAAAAGAAAAAGAAAGAGAATTGAAGGCGCCGCAACTCCCACCGCTAAGGACAGGCCAGGGATTATTCTCCCTGGCCTTTCTTTTGCTCCGGACATCATGGCCAGGTTTTTCATTGGGAAAGGGTTGGGCGCGGCTATGCCCCCTGGCCTCCTCCCCTAAAGGACTTTTGCAATAACCTGATAGATATCTCCGAGGAGGTCGCCGGCCCGTTCGATGACCCCACCCAGATCCCGGCGGGATTTTTTCAGTTCATAAGCATAGATGGTGGTTCCCTGCTGGCGCAGGTACTCCAAAGCCGTGGTCAACTCCAGGGGATGACTGCCGGTCTGGCGCACTTGGTCGAGGGCGGCGAAGATCTCTGGGGGAAGGAAATAACGCCCCACAATGGAGCGGGTTGTCTCGGCTCCCAGGATGGGATGCGACAGAGGCGGTTTTTCCAGGAGCTCTTCTACGTGGAACAGCCGGGGGCTGCCGACAGCCGCTCCCAAACGAACGACGCCGCCCAAGGGCAGCCGGCTCCTGGGCACCACCTCCACGGCGATGAGGGGGACAGCCGGTAAGTCCTGGACAGCCCGGCGCATGTGCTGCAGCTCCCGGGGCATGGTGCCGGAAGAACGGTGATCCACCATTTCATCGGGCAAGAGAACCAGGAAGATTTCCTGACCCACCCAATCAGCAGCTCGGAAGACGGCGTCTCCCAGGCCCAGAGGCGTTGGCTGCAGGCAAAAATCCACCTGATAGCGGGGCGTGGCGGCCATGCTCAAAGCTGTCTGCAGCGGTCGGTAAAGAGCTTCTTCGGTGCCGGGCGCCAAGACCAGCATAAACTGGTAGACCCCCACAGCTGCGGCTTCTGCCATGCTCTGCAAGAGCAGGCGCTGCATAATGTGGGTTGCCAACAGACGGTGCTGACCGCCGGCCGCCGGGATAATGGCCCGATTGACAGGAGTGGCCAGATAGTCAGTTACCAGATCCAGGGTGGCGGCCACCATAGCCGCAGCCTGTTGGTGACGCTCAGGAGAGGCGGCCAGGTTTTTGAGGAGACGTCGGAGGCTCTGTTCGTCCAAACCGATGGCTGCCAGGGCTTCCCAGAGCGCCAGTTGATCAGCACCCAATGGTTGGCCGCCGGTCCCGCCGGGGACGGTCCCCGCTGCCACCCGAGCCGCGCTCAGTCCTGACAACAGCGGCATAGGGGCAAGATCACAGGCAGCCAACCAAACGTCCAACTCCGGTCCACAGATCCCCAGACTAGCTGCCAATTTCAGCACGGTGCCCCGCCGGGGTCGGCGTTCGCCGCTTTCCAGACGGTTAATGTAACTGACGTCCAGACCGACCCGCTGCGCCAGGGCACGTTGGCTGAGACCGACGGCTTCCCGGGATTGGCGCACGAGATGGCCGAATGGTGATCTGCTGACTTTCTCCATGAGGATTTACCCCCGGAACCATCAACACTGGTGCCGCAGATAGTTAAGGAGAATATCGGGGGCGTTGCTGCCGATATAATCCAGTTCCAGTGGTAGCAGCGGCAAGAGGTCAGCCACGGTATCGATATTCCAGACAGCTAACTGCAGCCCGGCCTGGCGTGCCAGGTGGACCAGAGACGGGGTCACGTATTGGTAGTTGAGCACCAAGGCCTCAGCCCCGGCATTGTGGGCCAACGCGGCCGGATCCACCGGACACCCCACAAAGAGAACCCCGGTGCGCAGGCGGGGGTCCAGACGGCGCAGTTCTTTTACGGCCGGATGCCAAAAAGAAATAACATGGGCTTCATCAAAAAGAGCCCGGCTGGCAAAAAAAGCCGCCAATGGCGCCGTGGCTTGGGGATCCTTCATCTCCACAAAAAGGTGGACGCGGTGGCGCACCAGCTCCACTACTTCCTCCAGACTGGGCAAAGTTTCGCCCAAGCCGGCGTCCAGACGACGCAACTCCGCCCAGGTGAGGTCGGCCACCCGACCGGTACCGTTGGTAGTCCGGTCCACAGTGGCGTCGTGGATGACCACCAACTGACCGTCACGGCTCAGATGGACGTCTATTTCCACGGCCTGAACCCCCATCGCCAAGGCCCGGCGGATGGAACGCAGGGTGTTTTCCGGCTCATAGGCCTTGGCCCCCCGATGCCCCATGATCTTCGGCATAAAAACCTCACCGTGTCAAACTGGCCTCTGGCCGCCCAAAACTGCCGACCACGGAGCGGCGCCTTTTTGCAATTTTGGAATATTTTTTTATTATACCCGAATTCTCCAGAGGTTGCAGCTTCCCCGAAATACAGCCTCGGATCATGCGGCCAAGAAAAAAGTTCCTGAAACTGGCCTTGCAAGAGGCAGGTCAGTTTGCTAACTGGAACTAATTGAAATTTTATCTATTATTTATGTCATCAGAATGAAAAATTTATTTACAGGGGGAATGACTTTAGGTATAAAAAGATCACTATGGCTTAAATAATATTGAAATTCCGGTTAACTCGGTGTTGCAAGGAGGCAACCATGTCAACGATCAGGACGGATCGCCGAAGTTTGCCGCAAGAAAGATTGCCTCAGAGCGACGGGCAACGAAGAAAGCCACTGACCCAAAAGGTGAGCGGTAGCTCGCCAGCCCCCTGGCTGACCCTCAAAAAGCCGATCCTCACTCAAGACCCCCGTTTTCAAAAACTTCTCCAACTCATTCCTTTATATGCCCGCACGGATTTGCCGGTATTAATTACCGGGGAGCCTGGCACGGGCAAGGAGTTGGTGGCCGAAGCCCTCTGGGCCCATAGTCCGCAGCAGGGCGGCGATCTTGTCAAGCTGAACTGCGCCGCCTTGGTGGAATCGGTGGCCAACAGTGAACTATTCGGCCATGTACGCGGTGCTTTTACCGATGCCCATCGCGGCAAAAAGGGGAAGTTTGAACTGGCCCATCAGGGTACGCTGTTTCTGGATGAAATTGGCGACCTGCCGTTAGCGGTCCAACCCCGGTTGTTGCGGGCCGTGGAATTGGGGGAGATTGAGCCGCTGGGCAGCGAAAGCACGCTGACTGTGGAAGTCCGACTTATCGCGGCCACCAACCAGGATCTGCGGCAACTCATCGCCCAAGGCCGCTTCCGGCGGGATCTGTATGATCGTCTCAGTACCCTCCTGCTCCACCTGCCGCCGCTGCGAGAGCGTCCGGCGGATATTTTGTTGTTAGCCACCTACTTTGCCACCCAGACCGCCCAGGAGTATGGTTTGGGACCGGTGTATCTGACCGGTTCGGTGGAAAAAAAACTCTTGGCCTATCCCTGGCCAGGAAATGTCCGGGAATTAAAAAATGTCATCGCCCGAGCCGTTTTGCTGCGAGAGGATGTTGCCGTCGAAGAAGTCCATTTGGAGAATGATGAGATCATCGCTGATACCGGAAAAGGCTGCGAGGGAAACGCCGTTGCCACTTTACCGACCAGACCGCCGGAGTCCGACCTGCGGGATTTGCTCCGCTCGGAACATGGTAATATTACAGCCATTTCCCGGAGATTGCGGGTGTGTACCAAGACCATCTACCGCTGGCTGAAACACTATAAAATTGAGCCGGAACACTTCCGGCAGGTCAGCGGCCTTTAACATGGCTGGCGTATGGGTGGCCGTGACCGGCTTGGTGAGAATCTGGCGGGAAGAGTTTGACTTATGAGAAGCTGTTGCAAAACCCTGAAAGCCAATTCCCGGCCATTCTCTGCGCAGCGAAGATTTTTGGACTTTCCAGGTAGATAGAGATTCTTCACTTCGTCCCGGATGACAAGCAAAGAGGTTTTGCCTCAACGTGTAGACAAAATAGGCCAAGCCCAGGGAAATATCGAGAAAATAAAAGGGTCAGTGCTCGCGGCTGACCACAGGTAATGACCATTAGTATCGCATCAGCAAGTCCTGCCTTCCCTTGCTCCGCTGCTGGGGCAACCGGGTAAGGAGGACAAAAGCTCTGTCGCTGTCCTTCCCGAGTAGTCCCCAAGAACCCCGGAAAGCTGCATTATTTTTGGGAAGCCCGCTTCGGCCAACGGAGCCGGCTTTTTTGTTTGGGCGTCGACCGGCCGATATATGATTATTGATAACTGAAAAAAAAAGCTTATTTTTAAGAAAAGACCAGAGATGGTCCGATGGTGCAAAATAATCTAAGCAGGTGAATCCCTTATGAGTTCAAAATGGCAGGCTGTTTCGGCCTTCCTGATCCTGATTCTGGTCCTGGGCGGAGTCGGCATGGTGGCCAGCAGGTACGCGTTTTCGCATTATGACCGATTATTGAGCGAAACGCCGTCGCAGTCGTATGAGAAGGGCGAACCATATCGTCCCGGCATGTCTGAAAAGGATTACAAAAAAATCCGGTTGGCTTTCAATGCCTTTGACCTGGCCGCAGGACTGACCCGGGCGGATTTCGATGCTATCCCAGCCATTAATACGCACGCCTTGGCGACCCTCTGGCTCTGCGTCGGGGCCGTTTTTTTCCTGCAAAGACCCCGGAAAAACAAGCAAGATTAAACTACTGGCCCATTATCCAGAAGTTGCCCCTCGGCTAGGGCAGAATCTGGTGGAAAGTGCCGGGCGGCGCCGCTCTGGGTGGCCCGGCACCTTTGGCGTTTTTTCACTATACATCTGCTTCGGCAGCCATTATAATGACTTGGCGGCAGAGCGACGGGAGGTGGGAGAGATCGCCGTGGCAACTTTCGCAGCCATTCGGCACCTGCTCGGGGATGTGGACAAAGCCGGCCTGGACGTTGAGAGGCACAAAGCCTTTATTATTGATCGGGTTCTGAAGTTCGGTACCCCGCCGGAAGTGCCTTGGCTCCAGGATTGCTTTTCTTGATCCGGCGCCTGGCCGCCTCGCCGGAGATTACGGCGCATTTTTACCTAGCCGGCGGCACCGCCCTAGCCCTGCAGTTAGGGCACCGGCGCAGCGACGACCTGGATTTCTGCAGTCCCGAGCCTTGGCCAGCCGAGTTCCTGGAGCCACTGTTCGTGGGCTGGGGGGGAGCAGTTTGGTCGCCGAGGCCCGGACGGTGCACGCCAGCATGGCCGGTGGCAGGGTTTCATTATTCCATTATCCCTATCCCCTGGTAACGCCCTGCCTCTTGTGGGACGAACTCCGTTTGGCCTTGGTGGCCGAGATCGGCTGTATGAAGGTGATCGCCATCTCCCAACGGGCCGAGAAAAGAGACTTTTTGATCTGAGGGCCGTTTTGCAGAGGCTGCCGGCGCCGGAGCTGAAAGATCTGCTGGTAGCCCAGTATGGGGCTCGCCGCCTTAATTTTTACCATATCCTGAATTCGTTGATCTATTTTGCGGAGGCGGAAGAGAGTCCCGATCCGATCAGCCTGACTGGGACATCCTGGGAGGAGGTCAAAGCCTTCTTTCTGGGCTGGAAAAAGGAGCTGTGGCAGGTACTGTGTCTGAGCGAGTAGCAGCGGCAGCGGGCCAAGCACCGGCAGGACAGCCGGTGCTGCACATCATCGATATCAGCTCCTATATCTATCGGGCCTATTTTGCCATCCGGGACCTGTCTACCTCCCGGGGCTTCCCCACCAACGCCATATATGGCGTCACCAATATGCTCCTGAAGGTCCTGCGGGAGCGTCAGCCCACGTATTTGGTCCTGACCTTTGATGCCAAGCCGCCCACCTTTCGCCACCGCCTTTATCCCGATTATAAGGCCCAGCGTCCGGGCATGCCCGAGGAGCTGGTCAAACAGTTGGCGTATATCCGCCAGATTATTGCGGCTCTGCACCTTCCGACCCTGGAGGTGGAGGGTTACGAGGCCGATGATCTCATTGCCACCCTGACGCGCCTGGCCCGGGAAGCGGGCCTGACGGTGGAGATCATCTCCGGCGATAAGGACCTGCTGCCGTTGGCCGGGGAGGGAGTGACCATCTGGGACCCCATGCGGGATGTAACCTATACCCCGGAGGTCATCCAGGAAAAATTCGGCTTGCCGCCGGCCGCCTTGGTGGACCTGCGGGCACTGACCGGCGATCCCAGCGATAATATTCCCGGGGTGCCAGGGATCGGGCCCAAGACGGCCCAGAAGCTCCTGAGGCAATTTTCAACGTTGTCGGCCTTGCTGGCCCATCTGCCCGAGGTGAAAGAGAAAAAGCTGCGGGAGCGTTTAGCCCACTATCAGGATCAGGCCCGGCTGAGCCGACGTCTCCTGAGCTTGGACGACCAGGTGCCGATACCGGTGGCGGTGACGGCTCTGCAGCCCGGCCCCTGGGATCGAGAAAGCCTGGCGGCGCTCTTTGCGGAACTGGAGTTCAGTTCGCTGGCCAAGGAGATCAGCCGGGGCCAGAATCACGGCGATTTTCGCGCCGTGACCACTTTGGCCGCTTTACAAGAAGCGGCGGCCGCCATCCGCGCTCAGGGCCGGGTGGCGCTTTGCTGCCACGGCGGTCCGCAGCATCCCATGTTGGCGGAGCTGGTCGGGGTGGGATTTTCCTGGACGGAGGGGCGGGGTGTTTATGTGCCCATCCAGGGCGACTTACCATCGGAGCAGATCTGGAAGGTCCTGGGGCCGCTGTGGTCGGACCCGGACATTGTGAAAATGGGGCCTGACCTGAAAAACGCCTGGATCTGGGGGCAGCGGCTGGGTTATTCCTTGGCCGGGGACCGGGGCGATATTTTATTGGCTTCCTATCTTCTCAATCCGGTGCGCTATGATCAGACCATTGAGAATGTGGCCCTCCATTATCTTGGTTCACATCTGGCGGATCCCCGGGAATTGCTGGGTCGACCGACTGCCGCAGCTGACTTGCCGGTGGAGATAGCTGCGGTTTATGTGGGCAGCCGGGCCGCGGCGGCTTGGCAACTGTGGCCCCGGCTGGAAAAGGAGCTGCAGAGTGCGGGGTTGGCAGCCCTGTATGACGACCTGGAACTGCCGGTGTTGCGGGTGCTGGCGGCCATGGAATTCAGAGGGATCGGGGTTGACCTGGAGTTCCTGGACCGCGTCGGCCGGGATTTGGAACGGGAAATGGCCATCCTGGAGCAAGAGATCCACCAATTAGCAGGAGAACCCTTCCTGATCAATTCACCTCAACAGTTGGCCGTCGTTTTATTTGACCGCTTGGGGTTGCCTGTCCAGAAAAAAACCCGGGGCCGGACCGCGTATTCCACTGACAACGAAGTATTGACGGCCTTGGCTGGGGTACATCCCATTGCGGCCAAAATTATTACCTACCGCACCCTGGGGAAATTAAAAAGCACTTATGTGGACGGCCTGATGAAGCAATTCAATCCCCAGACCGGCCGCATCCATACCACCTTTGTGCAATCGGCGGCGGCCACGGGGAGGTTGGCCAGTCGGGATCCGAACCTGCAAAATATTCCGGTGCGGGGGGAACAAGGCTCCCAGATTCGCCAGGCCTTTGTGGCCGGCCCGGGCCAAGTCTTTCTCAGCGCCGATTATTCCCAGATTGAACTCCGGCTGCTGGCGCATTTTTCCCAAGATCCCATCCTGCTGACGGCATTTCAGGCCGGCGAGGATATTCATCGGCAGACCGCAGCCGAGGTCTTTGGCCTCCACCCGGAGCTGGTGAGCAGTGAGATGCGGCGCCAGGCCAAAGTCATTAATTTTGGTATTCTTTATGGTATGAGCGCCTTTGGCCTGGCCAAACAGTTGGGAGTCAGCCAGCGCCTGGCACAAAACTTTATAGATCGCTATTTTGCCCGCCACAGCCGGGTCAAGGCCTATTTGGAGGAGACTTTGGCCACCGCCCGGCGGGAGGGCTGGGTAACAACGCTGCGGGGGCGGCGCCGGCCCATCCCCCATCTGCATAGTAGCAATCGTTCTCTGCGGCAGGAGGCGGAGCGCAGCGCCGTCAATACCCCTTTGCAGGGGTCGGCCGCGGATTTGATTAAAGAGGCCATGCTGGCGGTGACGGCACGGCTGCGGGAAAAAAAAATATCCGGACAGCTGCTGCTCCAGATCCACGACGAACTTCTCCTGGAGGTGCCCCAGGAAGAGCTCGCAGCCACCGCCCGGGAGGTAAAACGGGCCATGGAAGGCTTGGCCAAGCTTAATGTGCCGTTAATAGTCGATATTTCGGTAGGGAAAAATTGGGGCGAGCTGCAGCGCTGGCGCGGCTAACCTCCGGGAAAAGAGGAGAAAAACCGGAAGGCATTTTTTTTAAAAAAAAATCATGTCGACTGCAATTTTTACTTGATCTTTTGATTGTCTTGTTGTTTAATACCGATAAATGTGTTCGAGAAACACAATTACTTTGAAAAGGGGGGATAAAGATGAGGAAAGCTTTGGTACGTAAAGGTTTTGCCTTTGCCATTCTCATGGCGTTCGTCCTCGTCATGGGAGCGGGGTGTTGCGATCCCTGCAAAAAGGCCTTAGAGGACACCAAAGTGTATGCTGACCAAGCAAAAGCTTCGGCTTCTAAGGCTGAAGCTGCTGCTCGGAACGCTGAAGCCGCAGCTGCCGACTCCAAGGCAGCCGCAGACAGAGCCGAGGCTGCTGCCGACCGGGCTGAAGCCGCTGCCGCAAAAGCAGAAGCTTGTCTGATGAAGAGGATCCGGAAGTAAGTCTGTGCATGTAAAAGATTAAGTTGACTGGGGGGGATGTACCACAACAAAAGCTGGCTCCTCTCCGAAAAGGGGGTAATCGATGAGGAAAGCGTTTGTTAGAAAAGGCTCTGCCTTTGCGCTCCTCGCGGTCTTTGCCCTGGTGGTCGGTGTCTCTGGCTGCTGCCAATCTTACAATGATGAGTGTAAGATGGTAATGGAGCAGGCCAAAGCTGCTGCCGACCGTGCCGCAGTCGCTGCCAACAGCGCTGAGAATGCTGCACAGGCTGCTAAACAACCGATAGCAAAAGCGCAAGCTGCTGCTAATCGCGCCGAAACGGCTGCAATGCGTGCTGAAAAAGCAGCCGAGGAAGTCTGTGCCGCTATGGCATCGGTAAGACCCGTGAGAGTTCTGAAGAAAAAGGTTGTGAAGAAGAAAGTCATCAAGAAGAAAATGTAATCTTCTCACAAACGTAGCAATTCTCCTTTATCAGGGGTGTGGCACGGTCGTCAGGCCGCCACACCCTTTTTTTGCTCCCCGGTTTCTCGAGCAGAGGCACAGGGGAAGGGCGGACACAAAAACTTTTGTCAGACGTTCTGGCAATGCTTGACAGCTATTTCATTTTCCTTATAATTAATATTTTATGTTTGCTTGGTGATCCTCTCCTACCGAGCGCAGATGATTCTATGAAAAAACAACAGATCTTGGCGGTACCCCTGGAGCGCATCACTTGGGAGGGGCTGGATATCCCCGTGCTCCTGGAGGCAGAATGGTTCGCCCGTTGGCAGCAGGATGAGCCGAGTTTAGAATTTTCCCTACAGACTCCCGTCCGCGCTACCCTTCATCTGGAGCGGCATGATGGTAATATATTGCTGCAAGGTCAGATCCAGGGGGAAGTGGCCTGTACTTGCAGTCGGTGTTTGGATACCTTTGCCCAGCCGGTGGCCACGACCTTCGAGATGCTCATAAAAGTGGGCGGACCGCCCAAGCTGGAGCCCGAACTGGAGTTGAATGCCGACGATCTGGACGAGGAGTATTGTTCCGGAGACCAGCTGGATCTTGACGCCTTGTTGCGGGAGCAGATTCTTTTGGCGCTGCCCCTTAAGCCGCTCTGCCGGGAATCCTGCCTGGGGTTATGCCGTCGCTGCGGCGCCAATTTAAACCAGGAGGCCTGCACTTGCCAACAGTCAGAAGGGCCGACGACAATGGCGGCCTTGGCCAAATGGAAAAAGAGAGAGTAGTTTGCGGTTAAGATTTGCACAAGAGGAGTAACTATCGTGGCTCTACCAAAGCACCGGACCTCCGTTTCCAAGAAAAAAATGCGGCGGTCCCATGACCACATCACCCTGCCGCAGTTGGCGGTGTGCCCCCAATGTAACGAATACCGTCTGCCACATCATGCCTGTCCCCATTGCGGGGTCTATAAAGGACGGCTGGTCATTCCCAAATCTGAGGATTAAAAGGGTAAAGCATGGACTATGTGCTGACCGAGGAGCAACGATTGCTCCAGGATCTGGCCCGGCAGGTGGCAGAAGAGCGCATTAAACCGGTGCGGGCGGAACTGGACGAACAGGAAATCTTTCCGGCCGACCTGATGCAGGAGATGGCCCAGGCGGATCTCTTTGGGATCATTATCCCGGAAGAGTATGGCGGTTTGGGCTTAGGTTGTTTGGAGAGCTGTTTGGTTTTGGAGGCCATAGGTGCAGCCTGTGTGGGGGTGGGGACCACCTATGCCGCCACCTTTCTGGGAGCTTATCCCCTATTGCTCTTTGGCTCGGAAGCCCAGAAAAGCCATTATCTGCCCAAGTTGGTCCGGGGTGAACAGCTGGCTGCTTTTGCCCTAACGGAGTCCCAGGCTGGCAGCGATGCTGGCGCCATTCAGACGACGGCCGTGCGCGACGGTGATTTCTATGTCCTCAACGGCACCAAACAGTGGATCACCAACGCCGGTGAGGCTGGCCTCTATACGATTATCGCCCTCACTGATCGGGCCAAAGGGCCTCGGGGGGCCAGTGCCTTTGTGGTCCAGGCCGATGATCCCGGCGTCTCTTTCGGCAAAAAAGAACAGAAAATGGGTATTCGGGCCTCGGCCACCCGGGAAATCTTTTTCCAAAACTGTCGCATCCCCGCAGACCGGCTCATCGGCAAAGAAGGGATGGGCTTCATCATCGCCCTAAAAACCTTGGATTATGCCCGTCCGGGTATCGGCGCCCTCGCCTTGGGGTTAGCGCAAGGGGCTTTGGACGAAGCCGTCATCTTTGCCCGGCAGCGCCAGCAGTTCGGTCATGCCATCATCGCTTTCCAGGCCGTCCAGCACATTCTGGCGGATATGGCCATCCAAATTGAGGCGGCCCGAGCCTTGATTTACTCGGTGGCCCGCTTCATTGATCAGAATCCCAAGGATTTCGCCAAAGAGGCGGCTGTCGCCAAGGTCTTTGCCACCGACGTGGCCATGCGGGTTACCACTGATGCGGTCCAGATATTGGGTGGCCATGGCTATATGCGGGAATATCCTGTGGAAAAAATGATGCGGGATGCCAAGATCTTCCAGATCTTCGAGGGCACCAATCAGATCTTGCGGAACATCATCGGCCAGGCTTTAAATAAGGAATATGCCAAAAAGCGCTCTTAAAGCTTAATTTTTTTATTAGTTTTTTTGGCCCCGGACGGGGGTACGACTTGGTGAGCATGGTGGCCACACACCAGAGGCTTTTACAAAATTCATGTGTTTTATTCTTTGTCATTCTAAGCGAAGCGAAGAATCTCAAGTTTATGGGTAATCGAGCTCCTTTACTTCGTTCAGGATGACAATAACAACCATTTTGCCAAAGGCTCACCAGTAAACCAGTATGATGAAAATTATCGTCTGCCTCAAACAGGTACCCGAAAGTCAGAGTGTCCGGTTGGACCCGGTCACCCATAATCTGCAAAGGGAAGGGGTAAAGAGTATTATCAACCCCTTTGATCTGTATGCCCTCGAGGAGGGGCTGCGGGTTCGGGAGGAGCACGGGGGCGAAGTTATCGTGCTGTCCATGGGGCCTCCCCAAGCGGCAAGTGCTCTCCGGGAAGCGTTGACCTATGGCGCCGATCGGGCCATCCTGCTTTCCGACCGAGCCTTTGCCGGCGCCGATACCTGGGCCACCGCCTATACCCTGGCGGCAGCAGTGCGGCGTCTGGACGGGGCTGACCTCATTTTTTGCGGCAAGCAGGCCATTGATGGGGATACAGCCCAGGTAGGACCTGAATTGGCCGCGTTCCTGGATATACCCCATGTTGCTTGGGCACGCAAATTGATCTTTGCTGATACCGGTCTGCTGCAGGTGGAACGCCTGCTGGACCACGGCTATGACCTGGTCGAGGTCCAATTGCCGGCCCTGATTACTGTAGTGAAGGAAATCAATACCCCTCGACTACCTTCTTTTAAGGCGAAATTACGGGCCAAGTCAGCCCAGATTCCCGTATGGACGGCGGCTGATCTGGGGTTGGCGGCCGAGCGAGTGGGTTTCGAGGGTTCCTTTACCCGGGTGGTGAAAGTTTTTCCACCTCCTGCCCGAGGCCAGAGGGAACTGCTGGATGGCACGCCAGAGGAAATGGCCGCCGCTTTGTGGGCCCGATTGCGCCAATGGCGAGGGCAATGACCGGGGCGAGGGCGGCGTCTCCCCTGCCCGGCTCTGGCGGCGCCACTATGGGCAGGCTCGGAGGCTCGTCCCACTCAAGAAGGGGTTGGAGGGGACACAAAAGCCCACCCCTGGCAAAAACAGAAAACTCATCTTTGGTGGTTATCCTGTCGTGAACGGGTCGTGAACTTGAAATCTTCTCGAAACACGAAATTGCTTTTTCTTGATAATTGAGTGGCGGTAGAAGCTTCAAGCTGTTGCAAAACCCTGAAAGCCGATCCAGGTCAATCTGCGCGCAGCGAAGAATCTCATCATTTCCAGCTATAGAGAGATCCTTCACTTTGCTCAGGATGCCCAGAAAAGAGATTAGGCAACAACCTGGAGCGATGCACAAGAGCACCCCCCGGGGAACTGGTCCAGAACTCGCCCCGGCAACGACAGGGTCAGGATAATTTTCCAAATGGCAGCGCCGGCGACCGGCGGAAGCCGGAGTCTTTCCGAGAAATTAAACATACCCAATCTCCATGACAATACGCATAGCTGTAGATAATTGTACCGGTTGTGGGCAGTGTCTGGCGGTCTGCCCCTTCGATGCCCTCACCTTGGAAGACGATAAGGTTGTGGTCAATGATGCTTGCACCCTGTGTGGGGCGTGTGTCGAGGTCTGCGAATTCGAGGCCCTCAGTATGCCTCCCGAAGAGGCTGGCCAGCAGCCGGTTCCCCGACCTGCGGATGGCATCTGGATTTTTGCCGAGCAACGCCGGGGGCGGCTGGCGCCGGTGGCCCTGGAACTGTTAGGCGAGGGCCGCCGCCTGGCGGAGCAGTTGCGGGTAGCGGTTGCGGCGGTGCTTTTGGGCCACAACGTCCAGGGGTTGGCAGAGGAACTCATCGCCGGCGGCGCGGATAAAGTCTACGTCGTGGACCATCCCAACCTGGCGGAGTTTCTTGAAGAACCTTATGCTGCGGCCCTGACAGCTTTAAGCCGTCGGTATGGTCCAGAAATTATCCTGGCCGGGGCCACCTACGTGGGACGAGCCTTCATTCCCCGAGTAGCCGCACTCCTGGATACCGGCCTGACGGCAGACTGCACGGCTTTTGCCATAGATCCAGCAAACCATCTCCTCCTGCAAACCCGCCCTGCCTTTGGCGGCAATATTATGGCCACCATTCTGACCCCCCGTTCTTATCCCCAGATGGCTACGGTCCGTCCTCGGGTCATGAAGCCCTGGGTCGCCGAACACGAACGTCAGGGCGAGATCATCCCTGTGCAGTTAGCCGAACTTGACCAGCCGTGGCGCTGCCGCTTTGTCCAGACCATTTCAGAAATAACGGAAACAGTGCCTTTGGGCGAGGCCGAGGTGATCGTCGCTGGCGGGCGTGGCCTGCAGGACGCCAAAAATTTTCGGCTGTTGGCAGAGTTGGCCGAGTTGTTAGGTGGGGCGGTGGGGGCAACCCGGGCCGCGGTGGATGCCGGCTGGATTTCGTATCAACACCAGATCGGCCAGACCGGCAAGACGGTGGCCGCCAAACTGTATATTGCCTGCGGCATCTCGGGAGCCGCCCAACACCTTGTGGGCATGCAATCATCTGACCTCATTGTGGCCATCAATCGTGATCCCCAGGCTCCCATTTTTCAGATCGCCGATATCGGTTTGGTGGGGGATGTTTTCGAGATTTTGCCGGCCTTGATACAGCAAATCAAGGCCAACCGCTAAGGAGGAGGCATGGGCGACAACATACGAGTGGTGCTGGTAACAGGTGCCTCCCGGGGCATCGGTCGGGCCTGTGTCGAGGCCCTGGCCCAACCCCAGACCAAAATCTATGTCAATGATGTGGCCAACCTGGAGCAGGCGGCCCAGACCTGCGATCTTGCCGCGGCCAAAGGCGCCGAAGCCGAGGTTTTGCCCTTTAATGTGGCAGAGGCTGGCGAGGTAAATGCGGCAGTGGAGGCTATCCTCAAAGCCAGCGGCCGCTTGGACGTCCTCGTCAACAACGCCGGCATCGCCCGGGATAACCTGATCGCCCTGATGAAAGAGGAAGACTGGGATCGGGTGTTGGCCGTCAACCTGAAAGGTGCTTTTAACTGTTTAAAAGCGGCCTGCCGACCGATGATGAAACAACGCGGCGGGCGCATCATCAATATTTCTTCGGTGGTGGCGTATATGGGAAATCCCGGCCAGGCCAATTACGCCGCCTCCAAAGCCGGGCTGGTGGGTCTGACCAAGGCCGCAGCCAGGGAGTTGGCTTCCCGCCAGATAACCGTCAATGCCGTGGCGCCGGGTTTTATTGCTACGGACATGACCGCCAACCTGTCGGAAAAAGTCCGGGCCGAGATGATGGCCCAAATTCCTCTGGCCCGTTTTGGCACCCCTGAAGACGTGGCAGCGGCGGTGGCCTTTTTAGCTTCCGAAGCAGCAGGTTATATCACCGGCGAAGTCATCCATATAAACGGCGGCCTTATTATGGCCTGAGTCCGAGGCGGGCATTCCTCACCTCAGGCTTAAGCCTGCTCATATATGTGCACTTATCATTTTTCAGACATTATCTCTTGACATGCTGCTAACCAGAATCAGGGAGGAGGAAAGTCCAGATGGCATCTACTGAGGAGAAAGTTCTAGAAATTATCGCCGACCGCTTAGGGGTGGATAAATCCGAGGTTGTTCCCGAGGCGGCTTTTATTGACGACCTAGGGGCGGACTCTCTAGATTTAGTTGAATTAATTATGGCCATGGAAGAAGAATTTGATATCGAAATCGCCGATGAAGAGGCCGAGAAACTGCGTACCGTCCAAGATGTATTGGATTATATTAAAGCCCATACTACTTGAAGTTTTCTCCAGACGGCCCGCAGACAGTATGCATTTATTCGGTTCAATGACATTCCAGCAGCAATAAAAAGTAAGCAAAGAAGACGAGGCGCAGCATGAGTGTGCGGGTGGTGGTAACCGGCCTGGGGATGTTAACTCCCCTGGGAATCGGAGTGGAACCGACGTGGCAGGGGATTGTGTCCGGTAAATCCGGGATCGGGCCGATTACGAGTTTCGATCCCACGGGCTTCGACACGACCATTGCCGGTGAGATTCCGGAATTTCAACCGGAAAAATACATGTCCCCGAAGCTGATCAAGCGCATGGACCGCTTTGTGCAAATGGCGGTGGCCGCGGCGGTGATGGCTATGGAGGACGCGGGGTTGCAGATCACCCCGCATCTGCAGCCGCTGGTCGGGGCCATTGTCGGCTGTGGTCTGGGTGGACTGGCCACCATTGAAAAATATCACAAAGTGTTATTGGAACGCGGTCCCAAAAAGATCAGCCCCTTTTTTATTCCCATGCTCATCCCCAACATGGCGCCAGGGATGGTAGCCATGCACTTCGGTGCCCAGGGGCCGAACACCTCTACTGTGACGGCCTGCGCCTCCGGAGCCCATGCCGTGGGGGATGCCTTCAAGACCATCCAACGGGGGGCGGCCAAGGCCATGATTACCGGAGGAGTGGAGTCGGTCATTACGCCCTTGGGGGTGGCCGGTTTTAACTCCCTCAAAGCTTTGTCCACTCATAACGACGAGCCGGAAAAGGCCTCACGCCCCTTTGATCTCCACCGGGATGGCTTTGTCATGGCCGAAGGCGGCGGGATCATGATCATGGAGGAGCTGGAATTCGCCAAAGCCCGGGGGGCCAAAATCTATGCAGAGGTGGCCGGCTATGGTCTCACCGGTGACGCCTACCATATGACGGCACCGTCGCCCGATGGCACGGGGGCAGTCTTGTGTATGCAACAGGCCTTGGCCGACGCCGGGCTCACCCCTGACGATGTGGATCATATTAACGCCCACGGGACCTCCACGCCGTTAAATGATGTCTCGGAGACCATGGCCATTAAGAAAGTTTTTGGCGAACGGGCCTACAGCATCCCGATAAGCGCCACCAAGTCCATGACCGGACACCTCTTGGGCGGCGCTGGGGCTGTGGAAGCGATTTTTTCCATCCTCAGCCTGGTCCACAACGTGGCGCCACCGACAATAAATTATGAGACCGCTGATCCGGAGTGTGATCTGGATTATGTCCCCAACCAAGCCCGCCAGGTGCCGATCAATGTGGTCATGTCCAACTCTTTCGGCTTCGGTGGGACCAATGCGGTATTGATCTTTAAGCGCTATATCCCCTGAGGCTCATGGAAAAGCTCTTTCTCGGCTGCGATCACGCCGGTTTCGCCTTAAAAGAGGTCATCCTGCGCACCTTGGCGGAATTGCAGTGGCCCTACCAGGACCTGGGCTGTGATTGTGCCGAGGTCTCGGTACATTATCCCGATTATGCTCAAAGAGTGGTGCGCGCTATCCTGGCCCATCCCGGTAGTCGAGGGATTCTCATCTGTGGCACCGGTCTGGGGATGTCCATTGCGGCCAACCGGTTTGCCGGGATCCGGGCTGCCCTTTGCCAGGAACTCTATACCGCCCGAATGAGCCGCCTCCACAATGACGCCAACCTCTTGGTCATGGGTGGCCGGATTGTGGGCTCCGGATTGGCTCGGGAGATTGTCCGGGTGTGGCTGACCACCCCCTTTGAGGGGGGCCGCCATCAGGAGCGCCTGAATCTTATTGACCCAAAGATGCCTGAGGGACATTAATTCTGTGAAGGTGATTGCATGCGTTCGTTGGCTCAGATCGACCCCGAAATTTACGCCGCCATTCAACTGGAAGAGCAGCGCCAATTGGACAAATTGGAGCTCATTGCCTCGGAGAACTTTGTCAGTCCTGCCGTTTTGGAGGCCCAGGGGTCGGTTCTGACCCACAAGTATGCTGAAGGTTACCCGGGGCGGCGGTATTACGGCGGCTGCGAATATGTGGATATTGCCGAAAACCTGGCCTTGGAGCGGGTTAAACAGTTATTTAAAGCTGATTATGCCAATGTCCAGCCCCATTCTGGCTCCCAGGCCAATATGGCCATTTATTTTGCCTTCCTGGAACCGGGAGATGCCATTCTGGGTATGGATCTGGCCCACGGCGGCCACCTTTCCCACGGCGCCCCCATTAATTTCTCCGGCCAGATCTATAAAGCCTGTTTTTATGGGGTAAAAAAGGAGACCGGCGAAATCGATTTCGAGGGCGTTGAGGCCCAGCTCAAAGCCCACCGGCCGAAAATGCTGGTAGCCGGGGCCAGTGCCTACCCGCGCCGCCTCGATTTCGACCGTTTTGCCGCTCTGGCTCAGACCTATGGCGCCTACCTCATGGTCGACATCGCTCATATCGCCGGCTTGGTGGCCGCAGGGCTCCATCCCTCGCCCATCTCGGTGGCGGATTTTGTCACCTCGACTACCCATAAGACCCTACGGGGGCCCCGGGGCGGCCTCATCCTGGCCCGCAGCCAGGAGATCGAGATCAAAGGGAAAAAACAGTCCTATGCTGAGCGGTTGGACAATTTTCTCTTTCCCGGCATCCAAGGCGGCCCTCTGATGCACATTATCGCCGCGAAAGCCGTGGCTTTTCAGGAAGCCCTGCGTCCGGCCTTTCAGCGCTATCAACAACAGATCATCCGGAATGCCCAAACCTTGGCAGCAGAATTTCGGCGCCATGGTTATCAGTTAGTCACCGGTGGCACCGACAACCATCTCCTCCTCATTGATCTGACGAATCTTGGTATAACCGGTCAGGACGCGGAAAAAGCCCTGGATAAGGCCGGGATCACCGTCAATAAAAACCGTATCCCCTTTGATCAGCGCTCGCCCAAGGTGACCTCCGGTATCCGGCTCGGCTCCCCAGCCTTGACCACCCGGGGGATGAAAGAGCCGGAAATGCGGCAGGTGGTCGCTTTTATTCATGATGCCTTGTCTGCCACCGCCGATGAGGACCGGCTGCGCCGCATTGAAATGCAGGTCAAAGAGTTCTGCCGGGGTTACCCGCTTTTTTCCCGGGAATGGTATTGTGATTGAGTAGCACGCGAGGCGTGAGTGCGCTGTCCCTATTGCCGCAGTTTAAGAACCCGAGTGGCCGACTCCCGGCTCAGCCGGGAAGCCAATGCCATCCGCCGCCGCCGGGAATGCCTGGACTGCAAACGTCGCTTCACCACCTATGAAAAGGTGGAAGATATTACTCCCCTGGTGATCAAGAAAGACGGCCGCCGGGAGGCCTTTAATCGTAGTAAAGTCTACGAGGGCATCAAAAAAGCCTGCGAAAAAAGACCGGTGAGCATCGATGACATCGAGCAGTTTCTGGACAACCTGGAACGGGAACTGCAAGAATCCGGCAAAAAGGAAGTGCCCTCCACCCTCATCGGCGAAAAGGTCATGGCCCAACTGCATCAGTGGGACGACGTCGCCTATGTCCGCTTCGCTTCCGTCTACCGCCACTTCAGCGACATCACCGAATTCATGGAGGAGATCACTAAGCTGGCCGCCGCCAAGGAAAATAAAAAGCCACCGGTCGCAGAGTGAATCGCCTTTTTTTAACGAACATCGATTGATTACATATTGAGGGGCAGAGGATGGCGTTACTGTCCGAGTGCCGTTAATTATATGCTGATTTCAGACTATATTTCTTGACAGTAATAACTATTATAGGGTAACATGCAATTATGAAAACGACGGCCGAAGATTTATCCCTGATCCTCAAGCAGCAGAACATCTCAGTGACGCCCCAGAGGGTCCAGATACTAAAAAATATCATGGAGCGGCATGACCATCCCAGCGCCGATAATATTTTTCAAGAGGTGCGCCGGGCTCTGCCCATGATCTCTTTCAATACCGTCTATAAGACTCTGGAAACCTTCTGCCAGTTGGGTCTGATTATGAAAGTCAACCCTCTGCATGAAGTCGCCCGCTATGACGGCAATACGACGCCTCATACCCATTTGATCTGCACACGCTGCCACCAGGTGGAAGACCTTTATTGGGATTGGCCCAAAGAGATACCCTTACCTGATCTGAGGTCCTCAGGTTTTCAGGTAGAATCCGTGGCGGTGCAGTTGTTTGGCCTCTGCCGCCGTTGCCAAAACGAGGCTGCCACCCCCCTCTAACTTTCTGTCCTGACGTCTGCTCTATTGTGCCCCAGCATTTCCCGCTGCTGCAGCCTCAGCATGGCCTGTTGGGCGGCGCGCTGGGAGGCCTGCTTTTTTGAGTTCCCTTCCCCCTGACCCAATGGCGCGCCAGCTACCCAGACCTCGACTATAAAGCGGCGGGCGTGAGCCGGGCCGCTTTCCAGCACGAGGCGATATTCCGGTGACACCTTTAGCCATTTCTGCACATACTCTTGCAAAGCGGTTTTATAATCCTGGGTGACGGCTTCGTGGCCCAGGGCCGCAAAGCTTTCCTGAAACAAGGCCAGCACCACCGCTCTGGCCGCAGCATAGCCGCCATCCAAATAAACCGCGCCGATGAGTGCCTCCAGGGCATCGGCCAGGACCGATGGTTTCTTATGGCCGGCCTGCTGCTCCTCCCCCCGGCCCAGTCGCAAGCAGGTACCTAAAGCGAGTCGGCCGGCCAAGTTAGCCAGATGCCGGGCGTTCACTAGAGAGGCCCGCAATCTTGACAGATCCCCTTCCGACGCCTCCGGGTAAGCAGCCACCAGACCATCACTGATCACCAGATTAAGGACAGCGTCCCCTAAAAACTCCAAGCGTTCATTGCTGGGGCCGAGTTGGGGAAACTCATGCGCAAAGGAACTGTGAATCAGTGCTTGGGCCAGCCAGGCGCGGTGGTGAAATCTATAGTTCAGCCGTTCTTCCAGGGCGAGAAGGTGCTCGCCGTCGCTCACCCCGTTGGGCGATTCTGGCAACAGTCGGTGGTTATGGTCCATTGTGATGTTTTTCCAGTGAGTGCTTGTCACCTGACAAACTTGCTGTCGTGTCAGGAAGAAATTGTGATTGTTAGCCGGAGCCTTCCGCCCCAATGAGAGCAAAGATAAAAAAGCGGGGCGACTTGCTGGCCCCTGGTTCCTGCCCCCTGGTCCCCTGGCCAGTGCTGCAACAAAATATTGTTCCAGAAACCAGAACCTGCATATTCAAACTAATGATCATTACCTGCGCGAACATGCGCACCTGGAAAATTCACCTTGCTGCAAATGATTAGCGTGGGCGGGCACGGAGGCCCGCCCCATTAATGAAATTTTCTGATAACCGACCACTGGTCTTGGCAACGGTTCGCCGTTTGGGCATTTCCTTGGAACTCGGAACTTTATTTTCTTGATAACCCCCGGTTGCTTCTGAACTCGAAGAGACAGGCTTGCCCCGGATCATGGCGCACGCCGACCTGTCCCTGACGGCTGTCGGCCGGCATGGCGACAACAGCTATTATGATACCCGAAAATTGACCAACGAGGGACTTGACAATTTTAAGACCGCTGGCAGACATTCCTCCCAACCACTGCGGTCGGTTGTGAAAGACATCACACCGCCCCCTCCGGACTTTCTTTTTTCATCGATATCACTTTGATATTATTATTAATTTATCATAAGTCCTTTGGGGCTGGCCACAAAAAGGTTGACTTTCAACCGATTATGTTTTATAAAGGACAAAATTTTGGGCCAGGAACCAAACTAGGGGCGCAAGCATTGGTTTTACAGACAAGCAATCATCAGGCATCATATTTATTTTCTTTGGCATTTAGATTTTGTGCTTGACACCCCTAACCCTGACTGAAGTCATGGTCTTGCCGAAAGGAGGTCTATGATGGTGAGTCGGCTTATTCTTGGCACTATTATAAGCTTGGCTCTGGTGCTGTGTCCGTTTCTGGTCAACGACATTCACGCCAAAACCAGCCGGAAAAAGTCAACCCAGGTAAGCAGTAAACGTTCTAACGAGCGTTCCAGCTCCCAAAGCCGCGGACGCTCCTCCTCCAGTCGCAGCTCTTACCGCTATCAAACCTACTACACGTATGAGTATGTTCCGGCATCTTCCTACAGCCGGAGGTCGGCAGAGTACGACAGCAACCCGTATGCCGGGTACAGCAGGTCGTCTTATTATCGGGCGGGCATCGCCCAAACGGGCCCTTTAATGAAGATTACGCCGCAGCGTGATGGTCGCTTTTTATTGGAGCCCTTGGGACCACAAAAAGCTGTGGGGAATAATAAAAATTCCTCCACTGTGGATCGTCAACTAGCGCCCATGCGACGGGGCGGCGATGATTACTCCGCCGTCCAGTCCTCACCTGGCAACCCCATCTCTCCCCGTTGGAATTTTTCTGAATTACTCCTCACTTTAGCAAAACGTTATGAGGGCGGCAACTACTGTCGGGGGGCCAGTTTAGAGACCAGTTCAGCCACTGATTGCTCGGGGTTTGTGCAGTATGTCTGCCAGAATTTTATGGTGGAACTCCCCCGCACCAGCAGTGAACAGGCCAATTATGGCAAAACGGTCACCGCGCAGATGGATTTTTCCAAGATGCTGCCGGGCGATCTCCTCTTTTTCCGCCGGGGTGGCCGCAGCATCGGCCATGTGGGCATCTATATGGGGAATGGTAAAATGATCCATGCCTCCAGCCCCCGCAGCGGTATCATTGTCACCGATCTCAACCAGCCTTATTACCTCAGCACCTTTGTAGTCGCCAAACGGGTGTTCGAGGTAAGTTACAATACCAACTGACCTGGGCGTTCCTTCTGCCTCGCTGCCATCGTGAACAGGTCTGAAGACCTGGTAATAAGCCAGTTTAAGATTGGCGGTTAAACTTGTTATCCTGAGCGAAGGGAAGAATTCTCTAGGCAATCCTTCACTTCGTTCAGGATGACAAACCGCCTTCTGGGAGATAATGCGGCGAGGTGCATCTGCGGACTGGCCGTTGCCTATGGCCCTCTCTTCCCAGCCTTTTCCCACACGCCTCGACGTGCTTCAGCCCTCTGGGCCGTCTTGCCAGAAAAAGAAACCCGGGATGGATATTGCAGCCTCATCCCGGGTCGGCCTCCCTGCAGCCGTTCATCGGCGGTCTCATTAAAAAGTCACGACCTTATATTCCGGATTGGCTACCAATTCCACCAAATCAGAGCCCAGGGAAACCTTGGCAATAGGAATGAGATCATCTGGCGAGATCAAGCGCTTGTCGGCACAGGGCTTACAGACATGTAGGGTGACCTTGGCTTTGGTCAGCTTATCAAGGAAATCCTGCATGTGATCGCCGGTGACGCTATAGACGCCATTGGCCATGCCCAATTGGCCCCAATACACCGCATCTTCAATGAGGAATACTTCCACGTGATGGCCTTTGTCGGCGGCCACAGCCGCGAATTGGATGGCCCGAACCGCCAGACCGGCGTTATCGAACCCCTTGGTAACAAGAAAGAGCAATTTAGCCATTGCTGATTCCTCAAAGACCAAGGGAGGCGCTCGCCGCCTCCCTCATGCCACTCCTTAATGTTTACATTTGCAGCTTAGGGCTGCGGCCATCATCTTGCGCCGCACCAGGGCCAATTGGGTCTGGAGGGGGATTTCCATGGGACAGAGAAAATCACAGGCCATGAGACCGATACAGCCGAAGACGCCTTCATCGGTGCCCATTACTTCGAAGACCTGGGCCGGAGAACGCTGATCCCTGGGATCGATGAGGAAGCGGGCCATCCGGTTGATACCGGCGGCGCCCAGGAAATCGTCCCGAATGTTGGCCGTGGCGCACGAGGCGATGCAACAGCCGCACTCAATGCAGCGTTCGGCCTCATAAATGTCCAGGGCGATGGCATTGTCCATGCGCTCCTCTTCGGCCTTGGGGTTGAATTTGGCATCGGTGTGGATCCAGGCCTCCGTGGTTTCGCACATCTGCCGGAACCAGGTACCGGTGTCCACGGAGAGATCCCCCACCAGTTTAAAAACCGGCAGGGGCATCAAGGTAATGTGATCAGGCAAGTCCGCGGTCAAGGTTTTGCAAGCCAACTGTGGCCGGCCGTTGATCAGCATGGCACAGGAGCCACAGATGGCTGCCCGACAGACAAAATCAAACATTAAAGACGGATCCTGCTCTTCCCGCAGACGGTTTAGGGCAATAAAGACCGTCATGTTGGGATTCTCATCCAATTGAAAATCCTGCATCCGGGGGGTGATTTCCGGGGTGGCAGGGTTATAGCGAAAGATACTGAAGGTCAGCGTGCGTTGCTCCATGGGGGGCACCTCCTAATCGCCTAATTGAGTAACACCGGTGGCTTCGCCATAGCCGCGGTCCCCCGGAGGCAGTTCATTGATGGTAATGGATTCGTATTGCAGCTCCGGCTTATCCGCTCCCGGCCGCCAGTAGGCCAGGGTGCGTTTCAGCCAGTTGGCATCGTCCCGCTTCGGGTAGTCTTCCCGATAGTGCGAGCCCCGGCTTTCCTGCCGGTTCAGGGCGCCAGTGGCAATACAGAGGGCCAGGCGCAGCATACCGGGCAACCGCAAGGCCGCCGACATCTCGGGGTTGGGTCCCAAGCCGTTGGAACGGAGGCGAATGTGCTGCGAGCGGGCGTACAGGTCTGCCAATGTGGCCACCGCCTCTTGGAGATCGGCCTCATTCCGGAAGATGCCTACCTTATTTAACAGCGTCTCTTCCATCTGCTTGCGCAGGGCATAGACGTTTTCCGTGCCTTTGGAGGCCATTAACTGCTGGACCCGCGCTTCCTGCTGTTTAACTGCATCGCTCACTAAGGGGGGCGAAAAGTCAACCACCGCTTCTTTGACATAATCGGCCACCCGGGCGCCCACCACCATGCCCATCACCAAGGTTTCGGCCAGGGAGTTGCCCCCCAGGCGGTTGAAACCATGGAGATCCCAGCAGGCCGATTCACCGGCGGCAAACAACCCTTTGAGGCCATAGGCGTCACCATCAATATTGGTACGCACGCCACCCATGGAGTAGTGTTGGGTGGGCACCACCGGAATCAGGTCTTTGGCCGGATCAACGCCCAAGAAATTGCCGCAGATGGTGCAGACTTCCCGGAGATTGGTATAGAGGTGTTCTGTCCCCAGGTGCCGGATGTCCAGCCACAGGTGGGGGCCATAAGGGCTCTCCACCCCGTAACCTTGGCGGATGTGATACATCATGCGACGGCTGACCACGTCCCGGCTGGCCAACTCTTTTTTCACCGGTTCATAATCGGGCATAAAGCGGTGCAGGTTTTTGTCCAACAGATAGCCGCCATCCCCCCGGCAACCTTCAGTCACCAGGATATTGGTGGGCACGATGCCGGTGGGATGAAACTGTACCGCTTCCATATTGCCCAAGGGGACCACGCCGGTATCCAAGGCAATGGCCATGCCGGTGCCTTCGTTAATGACGGCATTGGTGGAGGTGCCGTAGATGCGGCCATAGCCGCCGGTGGCGATAACCGTGGCCTTGGCCAGATAGGCCCGGAAGGCGCCGGTGCGCAAACAGCGGGCGACGGCGCCGTAGCATTTTTCACCATCATGAATCAGGGCTACAGCTTCCATGCGATCGTGCACGGTAACGCCCAACTTGATGACCATGGAGTCCATGGAATATTGCAAGACATGGCCGGTGCCGTCCGCCGCATAACAGGTGCGCCATTTGGCTGTGCCGCCAAAGGCCCGTTGGGCGATAAGCCCTTCTTTTTCCGGCAGGTCTTCAATCTCACGGCCATCGGGCAGAACCTTTTTCCCGGGCACTACCCGTGTCCACGGCACGCCCCAATAGGACAACTGCCGCACGGCAATGGGGGCCAGGTTGACGAAGAGGCGGGCCACATCCTGTTCGCAGCCCCAATCCGAGCCTTTCACCGTATCTTCAAAATGGGTATCCGGATTGTCGCCATAGCCCATAGCCACATTAGCCAAAGAGGCCTGCATGCCCCCCTGGGCCGCGGTGCTGTGCGACCGCCGCGGCGGCACCAGGCTTAGGATGGTACATTCATGGCCGTGGGAGGCGGCTTCCACCGCGACCCGCTCACCAGCCAGACCGGCACCGATGACCAGGACCTCGGTGATATGCGTATCTTGCCACTTCATCAAGCACCTCCCGCAGAAATAAAGAGTAAAAAGACAAAGAGGGTAAAGACTCCAAAGGTGGAAAAGGCAATGGCGGTGTAGGCCAGATATTTAAAGATGGGTTTGCGCGGCCACCACCCCCATTTGATGAAAATCCGGTAGATACCCAGGAAGGCATGTACCTGGGCAATGCCGATGAGGATCAGATAAAAAATAAATCCCCCGGATTGGATCCGGGCCGCACTCTTCACCGCCTGAATGGGCCAATCGGTGAGCACGCCGGCGATATGGATGACCGCCAGGATCAGAACCGCCAGGCCGGTGATGATCTGCACCAGCCAGTACCAAGTTTCATCATGCCGCAGGAGTTTACTGTGGCGCCAGACAATCTGGGCCTCCTGCACCCGCCAAGGAGCCTTGCGCATGGCCAAGAGACCATGCCCCAGAATGGCGACACAGACCAGAAAAATGGCGATGTGGGAGATGAAATATTCATCCATCTGGTGCGACTTCTGATCAAAGGCCGCAGCCCCAAACAGAATGTTGGACACCGCCAGGATGTGGACTTGGATGAAAAGCGCCAGAAATAATCCGCTGATCATCTCCAACAGCTCCATCCAAGCTTCCCCCCGAGGGGTCTTGGTAAGGATTTTTTGGACGTACACGGCTTCTCCTTTACCTCTACATTTTACCTATAACGTCCCTCTGCCCGGGGAAGTGCCCCCGGCGGAGGAGTTAGCCAGAAAAAGCGCCAAGCAACATTAAGAATTTAATAAAAAGCGACGATAAGTCAAGGAATATTTACTCCCCGGTGCGGGGCCGGGATAAATGACCCCTCTGGCTCCCTATAAGGCGGAAGTGACAAGCGGTTCCAGCCCACCCCGGCTTGGACATGGAAAAACCAGTCGGGGTGACAATTAGCATTTGGATGCCAGGTTTAGGATGAGGATTAGATTGTGTCCTCCCAGTCCTTAATTCCTTCACCCGCCCCGCTTGCGGGGGGAGGTTTCGAGTGAGGGGTATTTCAATTTCTTCCGATAGTTAAATATACTTGGGCCTGGCACCCTTTCCATGCTGCCGATGCGCCACCCTTGTTTCCTAATGAAGAGTAGATAATAATCTGGAAAACCCGCCGCCCTTTTGGACGTGGTCCCGGCCAGACCAGGCCTGAAATCGGATCGGTCCTCCTGGCGTCAATCCCAGCGGCCCACCATCGTCCGGGCGGTGCCGTGCTCTCACCGTGCCAAGATGGTCCCTAGGCCTAAACAGATTTTATATGGCTGGGCCAAGACTCCCAGACAGGCGCGCAAAAGTGACTGTTATGCTTCCCCCAGGCGGGGGTTCGCTATTTTTAGCTGGCCGTTGCCACACTCTCTGCTTGGGCCATTTTTTCCCCCGAAAAAAGGAGGCTTGGCAAACATGGAATAGGAGAGCGGAACCACCGCCTTAAAACCAAAATTCCGGATAACGGCGGTTCGGTGCCAAGTTATTGATGATCAAAGCGACAGCGAGCATGATTAGGATGCCGGAGGCAACGGGCAGCAGGACATAGAGATAACCCAGTTGTTGGATCTTCGGACCGCCAATGACCGGAATCAGGACAGTGGCGCCGCCGGGTGGGTGCAGGGTCTTGGTGGCGTGCATCGCCGCAATGCTCAGGGACACGGCCAGGGTGGTAGCCAGCCAGACCCAGGGACCGCATAATATCAGCTTGTTAAGCCGGATCACGGCAGAAATGAGATGTCCGCCGATGAGATTGCGGGGCCGGGCTAACGGACTCTTGGTAGCCCCGTAGATAAGCACACCTGAGGCTCCAAAAGAACCGATGAGCAACGCCAAGGTCGTGCCCTCAAAAAAGACATAATGTCCCCACGCCACGACGCCGATACCCAGGAGGCTGCCCAACCAGGAACAAAAGATCTCTTGGAGATCCACCCGCGGCGGGCTGGTGGTCAAACCGCGCATTTTACTCCAATAGCCCCTCAGCATGTCCTCGCCCCAGGCGACCTAGCGCGCCCCAGATCTCCACGCGAGATGATTCCGACTAATCTACCATCCTGATCCACCACCGGCACCCGATTAATCCCACTGTTGGCGCAGATGGCCGCGATCTCCGCCTGGGGCGTCTCCGAGCTGACCACCAATGCCGGGGTCGACATAATATCCCTGGCCACCTTGCTTTTGATGGGCAGTGCCACATAGCCTTTAGTCTGCAGAAAAAAGGCCACCATCGCCATGAAATTCTGCTGGGCGCCGACCCCCATCTCCCTCAAGAAGTCTTTTTCTGAAATAACTCCCGTCACCGGCCCCTGGTCGTCAAGCACCGGCACCCCGGAAATGCTCCGGGCCCCCATGATGGCCGCCACCTCGGCCACCGGGGTCTGTTCCTGGACCGCGGCCGCATCCTTGGTCATGATTGCCGCGGCTTTTACCTCCCGAGCCAACCGGTGCTTGGCGGGGCGATGGGCCTAACGATAAATATCCTTGATATCACGAAGGCTTTTATCTATATAGCCGGGAATTGCTTGCATCGCCGCCAAAACGTCGGTTTCCGAGAGCTCGAGGTCCGACGCTTGTCCCTCCCTGGCGCGTTCATCTTTCCTCATAACATGTTACCCTGCCGGGCAGTGTCAGACGGTTGCCATCGCCTTCCCATGCCCGGGAGCTGCAAAGTATCCGCCAACTATTCAGGCTGCCACTGCAACTGCTCAATAACCTTTTTAAGGACCATCGCATTGTTGCAGTCCCGGTCGTGGGCAGCAAAAATCTGGGTAATGTTGCCTTGACCCGCTTTCTGGGCCAGCTCACGGATCCGGCGTACTTTCTCGGGGGCCTGGAGCTCGGCCCGATAACGCGATTGAAAGTCCGGCCAGCGGGTGGGATCGAGTTGGAACCATTGGCGCAGTTCGGCGCTCGGTGCCAGGTCTGAAAGCCAACCTCTGAGCTGGGCCGCCTCTTTCCGCAGGCCTCAGGGCCAGAGCCGGTCCACCAGCAGCCGCTCGCCGTCGGCAGCCTTAGGAGGATCATAGGCCCGCTTAAGTCGGATCGGCATGGTAATCCCTCCAGGCTCCACCAAGCCCCCGGCGCACGTTAATCTTCCCAATGGATACAGGAGACCGGGCAGGTATCCATGGCTTCCTGGATGAGATCTTCGGGGCCGCCCTCAGGTCTGATCACCTCTGCCTTTTCCTCGCCCTCCTGCATCTGGAAAACCTCGGGGCAGATCTCCACACAGGAGCCGCAGCCGATGCATTCCTCGGTGTCAATGTAGACTGCTCTGCTCATATTTATTCCTCCTTGTGCCTCATGATTGATTGGGGACTCATCAGATGGGCGGGGCGATGGTGACCAACAGCCGGACATGGCTGGTGGCCCGGAAGCCGTGGGGCTCGGCGATATCCGAGATGACCACGTCCCCTGGCCGGCCGGGGAACGAGGTCCCATCCTTCCCCAGAAACTCTCCGGTGCCCTCCACGATCACCAGACTGAGCTGCCCTTCAATATCATGGGAATGGACGGGAAGCTCCTGGCCGGGCTTGAAATTGAAATTGATGATCTTAAAGTAAGGTGAATCGTGTACCAGGAACTTTTTCAGGCCCTTGTCGGCAAAATCATTGGCTTCAAAAAGATTGATCTGTTTCATAGTTCTTCTCCCGTCGGCCTTGGATGGTGGTCGGCTTGCACAATCCCGGCAGCAAAGCTCTGCCAGACTCCCTCGTCTTCTTCTTTCAAAATCGCCAGCTCGCCGCTCCTCCCTTGATAGAGAATGACCGCCGGCAGCACCAAACCCAGAAAGGCGACAGCCACCATCGCCAGCGTCGGTTCGAGGCGAAAACCCGGTAAGATGAGGAGATTGACGTTAAAGTTAAGCTTTTCGCTCAGTAAGTTTTTCTTGCCAGTGGTCGCTCGGGTATAGAGGCGCATGAGGGCGACGTCAATCCCTTGGATAAGGCCGCGGTCGTAAGCGATATGCAGAATGACTTCTCGGTAGGCCTGTTCGGCCAGATGTGGGGCTATCCGGCGGTAATACTGCTCCAAAAGGCCGGCCGTCTCCAAATTGTGATGGCGTCGGCGGTGGCCCAGCCCGGTATAGCGTTTGGCCGCAGCATCCATCAGGCTGTGGACCTCTGTCAGGGGTTCCAAACTCAGCAGATCGCGGGTCGCCGCCGCCTGCCCCCGCAACCCGGACCGGTCTTTGCAGATCAGTTCTTTTTTTGCAGGCCCTCCTCGGCGCTGTCGAAAAGTTCCTGGATCTCCTGTTCGCCGAACCGCTCCTGGAGCATGGCAAACTTATCCAGCACCCGGGAGTAGGTGTGCGACCACACTTCCACTTCTCGTTTATCGTCCTTACTTCGACTCCGGCCTTTTCTTCTTTTGCCATCTGAATCAGGGAGGTCATTTCCTTCTCCCCGATGAGGTTGGTGGGCTTGAGATTGATCAGGGTCTGGATATCCCTCTACATGATCTCCTTCAAGGTCTGACTCCGTAAATCACGGTTCTCAAAGTGTCTTTCTGCATGCTCATCCTCATCTCCCCTGGGTGTGGTCAGATAAACGGCGCTTTGCCAGGGAAGAGTCCGCCACGCTTGGCTGAGCCAACGGTATGGGGTCAGTTTGCCGTCTAATAAGATGGTTTTCTTGGCTCCACTCATCACCCTTATAAATTATCCGACCCTGACGCTTTTGACATCAGAAAAATTGCTGGCGGCTAATTTTGAAGCTGTCTCCCCTTTCCCCGGATACTATTACGTTAAGTCTTAAAATTTTTATTTATTTGGGTAACCATGGGTACATGGACAGGAGAGAACTGCTCGAGGCCCGTGGTCGCTTGGAAGCTTTTTTGAAGCCTTTCTTGCCGTTGCTGGGTCGTGCCGAGCGTCGCCGTTGGAGAGCCTTTTATGTCCAAGGATTGCTTCTCGGCGGGAGTTACAGCACATGATTTTTCTTCTCCTGGGCGTTTACTCGAGCTGTTGACGTCCATTTATCAATGATATCAATGAAAGGAGGAATATTGATTGGAAATTATTAATTGAATCCCGGAGGTTAATAAAAAAGGGGGGACCCCCTGGTCCACCCTTTTATCATCTGAATTGTTGGGGTTGCCGAAAAATCACCTTGCTGCGGCTTGTCTCTACGCCGCCGGTTGGGCCGGCTGGCTTTGGGGCCTGACGGTCAAGCTCTGCTCAATGACCAGGAGATATTTGAGGTAGTTAAAAGCAAATTTCATCAGGGCGATGTCGTCTTCCCGGATAGCCGCCTGGGTTTGGGGATCAACGTCAAAAATCTCCAAAAACCGGCTTTCGAAGACAAAGCGGCGAAAGTTGTCCAAGTCATAGCTGGCCAGGTAAAAGAGCTGCTGCTTCTTCTCGTCGACGGCCTGCCGAGCATTGGAGTCCCGGCGCAGCATCATGGCCTTCCATTCCCGGTTCATCTCATCATACAAATCCGGCTCCTGGTCCACCCGCCAGGAGGCCACGGTCCACTCCGTTGCTTCTTCGTGGCCTTTACAATAAGGCTCCTTGATCAGGAAGTAAAATTCTTCGATGCCTTCCAGGCCTTCTTCCCGCTGCAGGGTGGCCTGGCCGATGGGGTAATAGCGGCAGGCGCAGGGTCGGTCCGAGTAGATGGTGCAGCCCTCGGGGGTGACAAAGGCGCATTTATGATTATTTTCGGCCGGCATGAGCAGATAAACCAGCGGCAGGCCGGATTTTTCATCAATTTCCATACGGGTATAAGTCCGCAAAAATTCATCCGACCGCATCCCCAAGCGTTGCTTGATGCGGATAATGTCATAGGGAGTCAGGGCGATGTCGATGCGGCCGCAGCACTCGGTGAAGCAGGAGATACCGGGATAGCATTTGAATTTAAAGCGGCTGTTCAGGCCCATCTGGATCGGTCTGACGTCTTTCATACTTTTCATACAACTACTCCTCGGGAATCAATCAATAATGCCGGTTTCCTGAGGCCGAGGCGGTCAGGTACGCAGGCTTTTCTTAATATACATTATTCTCAGCCGACCGCCAAGGAACTCGGGTGCAGTTTGGTCACAGGAGGGGTTTTGTCAGCAAGGAATCTACGAGGTCGATCAGTATCCCAACATCGAGAAAAGAAAGCCGGTCCTCCCGAGGAGGACCGGCGCACGTTGTTATCTTACCTGTTTAACAATTACTCCCGGCCCTGCATTTTGGCAAAGACCAAGGCAGTGGTCCGGTAGACCAGGTGGGCCATCTTGGTGTAGGGGGCGTAGAAGAACAGGAAGAAGACCGACACCAGATGGAGGAAATACATGGGATACGCCAGGGAAGCCAGGTTGGCCAGACGCAGGATCCAGCTCATGGCTCCCGTGACGCCCACGGCCACGATAACCCAGATCAACAGCCAATCAAAGTAACCGCCGAAACCGGCCCCATTGGCTTTGGCCTGCCGCTGCTGGTAGATCAGATAGATGCCATAGAGCAGCAGGAAAGTGCCCACCAGAGCCACCCATTTGATGGGTTCGGTGATGCTGAACGGTGATTCCTTGTGGGGAATCAGGCCGAACTTGGAGGCCCATTCATAATAGGCGGACCAGGCGGTGACAATGGCCAGGGCGATAAAGCCTAACACCAACAACAGGTGGGACGTGGACCGTGCGTAGTTGGTGACGCATTCCTTGAAGCGCTTGTGAACGATGAATTCTTTGAGCACGTCGATGGTGGCGCTGACCACGCTCTTGTTGCTCAGCTTGGCCTTCCAGGGAGAAATGTCGGCGTTGAGGTCTTTCCAATAGCGCCGCACACCGTTGACAAAGACAAAGACGGCGAAGCCGGCCGCGGCTACAAAGATGGCGTCCACGGCCAGGAGAGGGAGCATATTGGAATACTTAATTGTACCGGCGGGAATGTTCCCTAGAGTGCCCGTCAGCTTCATGACAAAGAGGATGACCAGCACCGGGATGGCCAGCAGGACCGGCAAGAACTTGGGCTGGCTGACCATCCGGGCCAACATGGATGGGAAGGAATAGTGTTCGATGCAGGCCTGGCGCATGGCTCCCAAAACTTCTCCAGGATTGGCACCCCGGGGGCAGTAGGTGGTGCAGTCGCCGCAGTAATGGCAGGCCCAGATGTCGGGGTCCTTGACGATCTGGTCTTTCAGGCCCCACTGCGCCATGAGCATTTCCTTGCGGGGATACGGCTTGTCGTCCGGGGAGATGTTGCAGACCACGGAGCAGGTGGCACACTGATAGCATTTCTTCAGTGACTCGCCACCGTATTCCTGCAGGCGTTTGACAAATTCCAGGTCGGATTTGATGACAGTTTCATCAGCCATGAATTACCCTCCTAGAACTCCTTATAGGGGTTCGGCCCGATTTCTTCGACTCTGACCACGAAATCATCGATCAGTTTGGGCAGCTTGTCGAAGTCGTTGATGGCTACTTCCATAAATTGGGCCCGTTCAGACTCCAAAGCCAAACGGTCCAAGGTTTCCTGCAGCTTGCCCATGCGGTAATTGGCCAGCTCGCTGCCCTTGGCAAAATGGCACTGATAATCATCGCCGTATTTACAGCCCATGATCAAGATGCCATCAATACCCCGGGAGAGGGCGTCGGCAATCCACACCAGGTTGAAGGACCCGAGGCAGCGCACCGAAATGAAACGAACGGCCGGATGCAGTTTCAGGCGGTTCAGGGCCGCGGCATCAATGGCTGGGTAGGCGTCGTTTTCGCAGACAAAGGCAACTATGCGGGTGCCCTCCTCGGGCACATCCATGGCTTTTATCATAGAGCCGATAATATCCACGCTGAAGTCCTTGAAGCTGACGATCCGTTCCGGACAGGCCCCCATACAGGTGCCGCAGCGCCGGCAGCGATTGATTTTGTAGAACGGCGTGCCTTTTTCGTCTTCTTCGATGGCGCCGAAGGGACATTCTTCCGTACAGCGCTTACAAGCAGTGCAGCGTTGCATGAAGGGATCCGGGAAGGTCTGGTCCCAAGCCCGGGGATGCACGGCGATGCCCTTGGCGGTATGCTCCAGACACTGATAGGCCTTCAAGGCCGCACCGGCCGCATCTTCCATGGCCGTGGCCATATCCATGGGCTGGCGTACCGCCCCGGCGGCATAGACGCCGGTCCGCCGGGTCTCATACTGGAAGCAGATGAAGTTGGAGTCAGCAAAACCCTGGAAAAGCTCCAGATCGGGCAAGCCCGGCCCCTGGCGGTAGTTCAGGTTCAGGACCGGACCTTCTACCGTAGCAGGTACCAGACCGGTGGCCAGGACCACCAGATCGGCCTCCAGTTTGATCTTGTCACCCAAGAGGGTGTTTTCGGCGATAACCGCCAGGCTGCCGTCATCGGCCACTTCCACGCCGGTGACATCACCCTTGGTCAGGAGGATGCCGGGATCATTCTGGGCATGTTTATAGAACAGTTCGTTCTGTCCCAGGGTCCGCATATTTTTATAGATGATATAGGCCAGGGAATCCGGGTTCATGGTCCGGACGTATTTGGCCTGCTTCAAGGAGGTGCCGCAGCAGAAGGCCGAGCAGTAGGGCAGATGATCGGGATCCACCGAACCGGCGCACTGGATGAAGACCACCTTCTGAGCCGGTTTGCCGTTGGAGGGCCGCAGGATTTTGCCGTCAGCGGCGATCTTTTCCAATTCCCAGTTGGTGACCACATCGTCAGATTTGCCATAACCCAGATGCCCCAGTTTCGTGGCATCATAGGGTTTGGCCCCGGCGGCCAGGATGACCGCGCCGATCTTATAGATGTCTTCCTTGCCATCGGTCTTGATGGTGACGTCGTAAAGGCCGGGTTGGCCATCGATCAGAACCACTTCCGACTTGGTCAAGACCTTGATTTTGGGATTGGTCAGGACTTCTTTGATCTTGTTGAAGACCACCGGCACTTCCAGTTCCTGGTAAGGATATTTCCGGGGCGTTTGCTGGAACAGACCGGCACCCAAGCCGCCCAATTCCGCCTCTTTCTCTACCAGGACCACCTGCTGACCCAGATTGGCCGCTTCCAGGGCTGCTGTCAGACCGGTGACGCCGCCGCCGATGACCAGGATGGCCCGCTCAATTTCCACGGGCACGCCTTCCGGGATATCGGCTTTTTTGATCTTGGCACAACCCATGACCACATAGTCTTCGGCCAGGAGCTGGGTTTCTTCGGCCTGGGGTTCCTGGGTCCAGGCCACCAGTTCCCTGATGTTGACCCGTTCAATCAGGCAGCCGGGGAAGTCAAATTCCTCGTACTTGACCCGGGGGGAGCAGGCGCAGATAACCAAGCCGTTGATGCCTTCTGCGGCTATATCAGTTTTGATGAATTCCAACCCTTCCGGACTGCAGAGGATGGGATGGTTTTTGATATGGGGGATCTTGCCACCTTTCCGGGCCACCTTTTCCAGACCTTCAATCTTGACGGCCTCGGCGATGCCGCACCCCTGGCAGATATACACACCGTATTTTCTTTCTTCCATCTGTTACCTCCCTACCAAGCTCTGAAGAGCCTTGATGGCGGCGCCGGTGCCGTCCTGCACAGACTTGGCCACATCCAGGGGACTCTTCATGGAGCCCACCGCAAAAATGCCGGCGGGCAGACCGGTGGGATCAATAAAGCCCTCGTCGGTATATTTCAGGGCCAACGGGATCTTATCGGCTTTGGTGCAGGGCTCCATACCGGCAGCCAGCACCACCAGATCGAAGACCCGACGGACCTTGTTGCCGGTGGCCGTATCTTCCGCCACCACTTCCACTTTATCCCCGGGGGCCTGGGTGATCTTGGCCACCTTGCCGCGGATCAATTCGACATTTTCCCGATCCCGCACTTTCCAGTAGAACTGTTCATAGCGGCCCGGGGTCCGGATGTCGATATAAAAGATCGCAGCTTGGGCCTCCGGATCCTGATCCAACAGGTAGGTGGCCTGCTTCAGGGAAGCCATGCAGCAGATGTAGGAACAATAGGGCAGATGATTTTCATCCCGGGAACCGGCACACTGCACAAAGGCGACGCTTTTGGGTTCGGCGCCGTCCGAAGGACGTTGAATCTTGCCGCCCGTGGGGCCGTTGGGGGAAGCCAGTCGCTCCATCTGCATATTGTTAATGACATTGGCTACCTGGCCGAAGCCCAAGTTGTCGATCTTGGTGGCGTCGTAAAGATTCCAGCCGCCGGCCACGACGATGGCGCCCACGTCCACCGTAACGGTCTGGGGAGCCATGTCCAGCTCAATGGCATTATATTCACAGGCCTTGACGCACTTTTTACAGGCATCGCCCAGGCAGACGCTCATATCAATGACGTATTGATAAGGAAAGGCCATATCAAAGGGCAGATAAGCCGCCTTGTTGTTGTCCAGGCCATAATTGAAGTCGTTGACCCGTTCCACCGGACAGACTTCCGCACATTTGTTGCAGGCGACGCACTTGTCATTGACATAGCGGGGCCGCACATTCAAAGTGACATGAAAATCCCCGGCCTGACCGGTGATCTGGGTGACCTCGGTCATGGTATAAAAAGTAATATCCGGGTTATTCTTGATCCGTTTAAAGTTAATCTCCAGGCCGCAGGTGGGAGGGCAGAGCTTGGGAAAATATTTATTGAGTTGGGCCACTCGGCCGCCCAGATAGGGGGATTTTTCCACCAAAACTACCTGGGCCCCGGTTTCCGCGGCTTCCAACGCCGCGGTCAGGCCGCTCATACCGCCCCCGATGACGAGAATCTTCTTATTACTTGCGTTCACATCAGACCTCCTTCAGAACTTCCCCGCATCGGATATGGGATAAGGAGTTCCAAAGCTTCAAAAGATGCACTCAGATGGTGTGGGTGGGGTGTGTTTGCAGCGTGGCCGCCGGCCAACAAATATCCACCCCAGGCGGATATTCCCCCAGACCCACCCTTTAAGAATGAGGAGATTGCCACGCGTGACTTTTGGGGGGAAAATTTCCGCATTCTTAAAGGGGGGTTGGAGGGTCTCACAGCGCACACAGAAAATTGGCCGTGGCCGGTATGGCCACGGCCACAGATGTTCCCGGGGCGCCAAGGCGCCCCGGGGTTGATTCCGGGTTACGGTACTAACTGCTTGTAGGGCAGGGTTTCAAATTTCCACTCGTTGGTGTTCTTGTCATACTGGGAGATGGTGAACACCCGCCACTTATTGTCATCAATGGACAGGAAGTCGGAGCGATAGTAGTAGCCGGGATAACGGCTTTCTTCCCGGAACAGGATGTGGCGCAGGTGAGCTTCGCCGGAGAGAATCCGGTGATACTGTTCCCAGGCCCGCATCAGTTCGTGGAGATCCCGGGCCGCCATGCGGTGAGCATCTTCCTTCAGCATGGTGAGGCGTTTCAGACCTTCTTCCAGCATGGGTTTGTTGGTCATATACATGGTGGCGATGCCAGCCACGTATTCGTCCATAATCTTCTGGAGGCGGCTCTGAACCTGTTTCGGCATCAGGTAGTTGGGGTTGATCTCCGGAGCCGTGGTGTAATCTTTGTATTTCTCATAGATTTCAAACGGCAGGTAGATCTCGGCGATGACCTCGTCGATGTTCTGCGCGGGTTCCAGTTTGTCATTCTTGTGGTCCAGGATGAAGGCAATGGCGCCCTTGGCCGCCATACGGCCCTCAGCATGGGAACCGGAGGAGAACTTGTGACCGGAAGCGCCGACGCCATCACCCGCGGTGAAGAGACCTTCGACGGTGGTCATACGGTCATAGCCCCAGAACCATTCATCGGGGGCGCCCATGTAGTTCTTGGAGGGACCGGAGACCCACAGACCGGCGCAGCCCGCATGGGAGCCCAGCAGATAGGGTTCAGACGGAATGATTTCCGACGGGACCTTATCGGGTTCCATATTCATGGAGGCCCACAGAGAGGCGGCGGAGATGGACATATCCAGGAAGTCTTCCCAAGCTTCCGCTTCCAGGTGTTTGAGCTCTTTCTTGGAGAGGACTTTGGCCAGTTCTTGCATGGCCTTGTCGGTATGCATCATGATGGGGCCGCGGCCTTCCCGCATTTCGATCATGGCAGCATGGTTCCGCAGGCAGGTGCCCGGGCTGTCAGCATAGCCGGGATATTCGGCTTTAACCCGATCCCAGTTCTTGGCCAAGTAGTCTTCGTTGTAGGCATTGGTGGCCTGGGCTTTGAAGAACAAGAACCAGGCACCCACCGGACCGTAGCCGTCTTTAAAGCGGGCGGGCACGAAGCGGTTTTCCATGAGAACCATCTTGGCGCCGATTTCCGCCGGCATGGCATAGGTGGAGCCAGCGTTCCAGACGGGATACCAGGCACGGCCCTGACCTTCACCCACGGACCGAGGCCGGAAGACGTTGACGACGCCACCGCAGGCCACGATCATGGCTTTGCATTTGAAGACCCAGGTTTTATGTTCACGGACGCTGAAACCCACGGCGCCGCAGACCCGGTTGGGGTTGTTTTTATCGGTCAACAGTTTAACGATAAACACCCGCTCGTAGATGTTTTCCATGCCCAAGGCGTTTTTGGCAGCCTCGGCCACGATCACTTTGTAGGATTCACCGTTGATCATGCACTGCCAACGGCCGGACCGGGCGCATTTGCCGCCGTCTTTCAACAGGGGCAGGTTTTCGTCACGGGCAGTCTGACCGTCGACGGTATGGTTTTCGGCGTCTTTCTGCCAAATGGGCAGACCCCAATCCTGGAAGTCATACACCGAGATATCCACATGGCAACCCAGGCTGTGGACCAAGTCTTCCCGGATGATGCCCATGAGGTCGGTGCGGACGTATTTGACGTAATCGTTGACCGGGTTTTCCGGACCCACGTAAGTGTTGATGGCGGACAGACCCATGGCCACGGCGCCGGAACGATCCAGGGCGGCTTTGTCTACCAAGGTGACTTTCAGGCCCAAGGTTTTGGCATAAGCAGCAGCTTCCACGGCGGCGCCACAACAGGCCATACCACCACCTACCAGCAGGAGGTCGGTCTCCACCGTTTCCACTGCGGGTTTCTGACAAAAGGACCATTTACAAAATTCTCTTTCCAGAGCCATATCTCATCTTCCTCCTTAGAATATTCGCTGCTTGGCAGACTTATTCGGTGCGGGCCGCCATGGTGAAGAAACCGGGTTTCTTCAGGTCGTCGGCGGTGGGCAGAGTCTTGCCCTTCAACACGTCGATGGAGCCTTCCGGCGTCGTCCGGATGGGGAATTTAAACCGTTTCATGGTTTTGCCATCCCGGAATTTGATGGTCCACATAATGGAGTCGGTGCCGCGCAGCGGAATGGTGCTGGAACCCAGGGGCATAATGTCGGCATAGTGGCGGACTTCAATGGCCTGCTGGGGGCAGATCTTGACGCAGTTATAGCATTCCCAGCACTGTTCCGGTTCCTGGTTGTAAGCTTTCTTGCTTTCAGCATTCAGAACCATCAGGTCGTTGGGGCAGATGTACTGACAAGCGGTCTTGTCCAGAGCTTTACAACCGTCACATTTTTCAGCAATGACATAACTGGGCATTAGTTAAACCTCCTTATAAATGGTTGGTTAGAGATGTTTTCAATCAATAGGTAACAGGTTAACTTCGGGATCCGGTCACCTCCTCTCCCTAATTTTACTTAGGGCGATACACTAATTGCTTTGTCTTAACTTCCACCTTGTATTTTCAAAGGCATCCACGTTCTTGAATTACTGGAAAAATTTTTCGCCTTCTTTTTCAAAGCCGGCAATGAATTCATCCATCACATTTAAAGATTTTTTAGCCACTACCATGGAATAAATTTTGTCTTTAACATACTTTGGCAACAATTCAATGCTTTTGGTGGTAGCCGCGTCATATTTGGCCATCGGGAACAGCTTCAGGACTTTATCCCTTTGGGCCTCATTGCAGGGCACAATCAACACCTTCATCCCTGCCAGCTCTTCTTTCAGCAGGTTGGCCAACCCGGCCTCTTGCAATGCTTTAAATCTCTCTTCGTTGATCCATATATTAATGGGAAAAGTTTCAGCCATGTCCTTTCCTCCTCATAATCAGTCCAAAATAATAGCCATCAAAGCAATACCAGCAACACGTCACAGTCCGGCGGGATGGTGGACGTTATAACGGTTCAATGGTAAAGGCCGGCTTTGCCTTGGCCAGGTAATCTTCGCCTACGAAGGGGGAGCCAAAGCCATATTTTTTGGCACAATCCATGACCACATCAAAAACTTCGGGGCGGAAAATCAACCGGGTCGGCTTCACTTCGTCCATGATAATGGAGCGAATCTTGGTACCACTGAATTTCTGCAGTTCATTCCAGTGACCACAGAGGCCGATACAGGTTACTTCACCACAATGCGGACAATAGGCCCATTCCAAAACGTAGATGGGGGTGATACTTAATTTCTCTTTGGGAATGCTCATCAGTAAATGATGGGCCTGATAGGAATGGTAATAGGTGCCCACACCGGCGTGGTCACGCCCGAACATATGATGGGTCAGCCCCAGGTTGGTGCGGATAATGGAGTGATGGACAGCCTCCCGGGGACCAGCATAGCGCATATCCCAGAAGGTCATGGTCACCATGTGGATATCTTCCCGGAAATAACCAGCCTTGCGCAGTTCATCCTGGGTCAAGACGATGGCCTCATCAATATAGTCACCCGCCCGTTTTTCACCCACAATGCAGTTGACTAGGATGCCCGAGATGGCCTTGCCCATGGATTCCATCTGCTCCACCGGCATCTCGCCGTGGGCCGCAATATAGGCATGCTTCATCAGCCATTCGTGGCCGGAATGCGGGACGTTCCGGGTCTGATGGGCCACAATCCGCTGCCAGTTCTTCTCGGCAAATTTAGCCCGATGCTGACGGGGGGTAAGGAAGTAGGGCGTAAAAGGTTCACGAACTTTGGGTTCATTGACCAGGGTGATCTTCCCGCCTAAAAATTTATCCTTATAGGCATAGGTCCGTTTCACGCCAGGATGTTTCTCTTCTTTCGTGCCATAGACATCCTGAGCCATGTCTTCTTTATTGTAGGTGTAGATTTCTTCGATATCAAAGATGGCCAAAGGATTGCCATCATAAGTCAGAAGAACACTCATGCCTTCTTTGATGCCATAGTCAGCAATTTCCTTGTCAGAGATGTCATAAACAATGGGAATACTCCAGACCGTGCCATCTGCTAATTCCATCTTTTTGCAGGTGGCTTCCACATCAGCTTTGCCCATGAAGCCTTGGATGGGTGAGAAAAAGCCATAGGCAATACCGATTGCCTCGGTGGCCATCTGCCGGCTTGCCGGTACCTGTGGGAGGCCTGCGATTTTCTTTTTGGCTTCGGCTTTATCGGTGATTACTCTTTCAACAAGAGGTTTGTTACCGTGGCCAATATATTCCATACCATTCCCCTTTCTTTGTATTAATATTTCCTGTAACAGTTCTTCTGTACTTAAGTTCTGACTTTCCTGATCCAAGCCCGGTCCCTGGTAAGCTGACACACATTGCCCTAGCTTGTAATCCTGTTCCTCCTGTCATGTCCTTATCACTGATTTTTTTCTTCTGGCGCCACAGTGCGAGTCCGTGTTCTTCAGTTTTGCTCCGCGGGCTGTGTGGAAACTCTCCTTGTTAAGGATAAGTATCTGAACCAACGCTGCCTCCTCTTCCAGCATGGAGCTACCGTTGGCTTGGGCTGGAGTGTGCGTCGCCTTGCGGCCAAACCGACGCACGTGCTCGTGAAGAATAGCACGATCTTTTTATATAGCAGACCGTTGCAGCCTGTCAAGATATTTTTTTACTCAGCCGTATGCCTCCTTTAATATGAGAGCCTCTGGAAAGCCGCAGAACCCGGCTGGGACCGCTCTCAGCCCCCGGCCTTGTCCACAAAAGAAAAAAAGCTCATATAAAGCGCCAGACCTGTGCTGCTGCGCGCCAGCCCGCCTCTGGGTCTTTCTCAAGCAAGGGCTATGCCAGGGGAATTGGCCACTGTTACAATGGAATCTCGGCGGTTTGGCAGGGAATATTTTTTGTCCCGAGGGGCTAATATATCAGAAGAGGCCGTCCAGGTGTCAGCAAATTTTTCACCTTGGCAAAGAAAACGACAGATTTCCCCGGCGGTTTGATTTTTGTTGCAGGGACAAGGCCACCTCATGACCGGGCCGTGGCCGTCGCCATAACAAGGCATTGCAGCCTCAGGAAAAATCACATAAGATGATGGCCAGCTATAGTGGTATGGCTTTTCTGGGAAAGAGGAGCATGGCAGAGGTGCAGAGATCTGCGGCCTGGCGGCAGGAAAAGGATTCACTGGGTCCGGTTTTCGTCCCGGCCTGGGCCTATTGGGGCGCCCAGACCCAGCGGGCGGTGGAGAATTTTCCGTTGAGCGGCCTCAAGCCTCACCCCATCCTGGTGGACGCCCTGGTGCTCATCAAGATGGCCGCAGCGGAGGCTAATATGGCCTTGGGCGGCCTCCCGGAGGAGAAATCCCGGCTCATCATCCAGGCCGGCCAGGAAGTCTTGTCTGGCCTTTGGCGGGAGCATTTCGTCGTGGACGTCTTTCAGGCCGGAGCCGGCACCTCCCTGCACATGAATGTCAATGAAGTGTTGGCCAATCGGGCCGCGGAGCTGGCCGACCGCCCCCGGGGTCGATACGACTTCATCCATCCCAACGATGACGTAAATCTGGGCCAGTCCACCAATGACGTCTTTCCCACCGCCATGCGTTTGGCCATCCTCATGGAATTGCGGACCCTCTACCCCGAGGGCGAGGCCTTGGTCGCGGCCCTAGAGCAGAAAGCCCTGGAATTCGCCGCCATCCTTAAGGCCGGCCGGACCCATTTGAATGACGCCTTGCCCCTGACCCTGGGCGACGAATTCTCCGCCTATGCCCAGGCCGTGGCGGCTGACCTGGAGCGCCTCCGCCGGAATGCCGCCGAACTGGTATCGTTGGGGATCGGCGGCACTGCGGTGGGCACCGGCGTCAATGCCCTGCCCGGCTTCCGGGAGGCTGTCATCAGCCGGCTGCGACGGCTTACCGGCCTGAAGCTGGAGGCTCATCCCCATCTCTTTGAGGCCATGCAGAACCTTAATCCCTTCGGCCAAGTGGCGGCCGATCTTAAACTCCTGGCCCTGACCCTCACGCGGGTGGCCAATGATCTGCGGCTGTTGGCCTCGGGTCCCAAGACCGGCCTGGCGGAGATCATCCTGCCGGCCGTGCAGCCCGGCTCCTCCATCATGAGCGGCAAGATCAACCCTTCCATCTGCGAGGCCCTCAACATGGTCTGCTACCATGTCATCGGCCAGGAGACCGCCGTGGCCCTGGCCGTCCAAGCCGGGCAGTTGGAGCTTAACGTCATGATGCCCTTGGTCATCCATGAGATCTTGAGCATGATCGATCTGCTCCGCCAAGGTCTGGCCATGTTCACCCGGCGGGCCGTCCGGGGCCTGCAGGCCGATGCAGCCCGCTGCCGCTTTTTCCTGGAACAGAGCCATGGCCTAGCCGCCCTGCTCAACCCTTATGTGGGGTATCAGCAAGCCGCCCTCTTGGCCCAGGAGAGCTTAACCCGGGGTATACCCTTGCCGGACTTGCTGCGGGAGAAAAAACTCTTGACCGATCAGCAGATTGACGCTATTTTTTCCCTGCCAACGTAAAGCAGGGCAGAGGGAGAAGGGAATCGGGAAGAGACTGTGGCCACCTCGTTTTTCGGGCCGGCTTAACCCCGCCCCCCATAAAGGCTACCCCGTTGCCGAAAGGGCTTTCCCCATGAGAAGCAACTAACATCTAACAACTAACAACTAACAACTGACTTAGGCCCCGGCCTAGCGACAATATCCCCAGGAGGCGATCGTGAACGATTCTTACAAAATCATCTTAAGTGAGAAAGAGCTGCCCCAACAATGGTACAATGTCCAGCCAGACCTGCCCCGGCCCTTGCCACCCTATCTCCATCCGGCCACCGGTAAGCCGGTGACGCCGGAGGATATGCTCCCCATCTTTCCCATGGCCCTCATTCAACAGGAGATGAGCCAGGAGCGTTGGATCGACATCCCCGATCCGATCCTGGACATCTATAAGCTCTGGCGGCCCTCACCCTTGCACCGGGCCCGCCGGTTGGAAAAATTCCTGCAAACCCCGGCCCGCATTTATTTCAAGAATGAATCGGTAAGTCCGGCCGGCAGCCACAAACCCAACACCTCGGTTCCCCAGGCCTATTATAATAAAATGGAAGGGGTCACCCGTCTGGCCACGGAAACCGGCGCCGGGCAGTGGGGTTCGGCCCTGTCCTTTGCCTGCCAGGCTTTCGGTTTGGCCTGCACCGTTTATATGGTGAAAGTCAGTTATTATCAGAAGCCCTACCGCCGCTCCATGATGCAGGTCTGGGGCTCCGAAGTGTTCCCGTCGCCCACGGATCGCACCGATGCGGGGCGGAACATCCTGGCCAAAAATCCCGATTCGCCCGGCAGCTTGGGCATCGCCATTTCCGAAGCCGTGGAAGACGCCGCCAAACACGAGGATACCAAATACGCCCTGGGAAGCGTCCTCAACCACGTGCTCTTGCATCAGACTATCGTTGGCCTGGAGACCAAGAAACAGTTGCAGTTAGCCGGGGAAAAGCCCGATGTCCTCGTCGGCTGCGTGGGCGGCGGCAGTAACTTTGCCGGTTTCGTCTTCCCCTTTGTGCCCGATAAACTCAAGGGTGACAATATCCGTTTCGTAGCCGTGGAACCCACTTCCTGCCCCACCTTTACCAAAGGGGCTTATACCTATGATTTCGGCGACACCGCCGGCCTCACTCCCATGATGCTCATGTACACCTTGGGCCACAGCTTTGTCCCGCCCGGTATCCATGCCGGCGGACTCCGGTATCATGGCGACGCCCCGTTGCTCAGCCTGCTGGTGCATGAAAAGGTCATCGAAGCCCGGGCTTACCCGCAGAATCCGGTTTTCGAGGCGGCCATCACCTTTGCCCGCACCGAAGGCATCATCCCGGCTCCCGAGACCTCCCACGCCCTCCGGGCCGGCATCGATGAAGCCCTGAAGTGCAAAGAAACCGGCGAAGAAAAATGCATCGTCATCGCCTTCAGCGGTCATGGCTTCCTGGACCTGGCCGCCTATGATTCCTACCTGGAAGGCAAACTGGAGGATTTCGAATATCCTGACTCCATGATTCAGGAAGCCATCTGCGCTATCCCGAAGTTTCCCGGCTAATGGCCGCAACCATGCATCGGGCACAGAGGTCGGGGGCTTGGGAGTCCCCCGACCCTCGCCAGAGGTTGTTGCAAACACTCTTTTCTTGTCATCCTAAACGAAGGGAAGGATCTTTATCTAGTTGGCAAGATGAGACTCTTTACTACGCTCAGAAATGACCTGTATTCGGCCCCAGGGTTTTGCGGCGACTTCCACATTACTTGCAGGAATAGGCCATGACAGTCGCACCCAGGCCCTCCCGCCGTGCCGGTTTTCGGGCCACTTCCCATACCGCCGATGTCGGCTTTAAACTCTGGGGGCCGACCCTGGCCGATATCTTTATTCAGGGCGCTTTGGCCTTAATCGGTCTCATGACCGACCGCCGGCGCCTCCGGGCCCGACAGACCCGGGCGGTGGAGATAGAGGCTGCAGATCAGGAAATGCTCCTGGTGGAGTGGCTGAACCACCTGCTCTATCTCTATGACGCGGAAAATTTTTTGGCCCGCCGCATCGAGATTATGGAGATAACCCCCACCCGACTGCATGCCAAACTTCATGGGGAAACATTGGATCATCAGCGCCATGTTCTCAAAACCGGCGTCAAAGCAGCCACTTACCATCAACTAGCCATCACCCCCACACCCACCGGCTGGGAAGCCCGTATCATTTTTGATCTTTAGCCAATTGTCGCCAGCCCCTCTTTCTTGAGAATCCACCGATAAGCTTATCCCTTATCCCTGCCCTCACGGTCGGCAATCTTTGGCCGGACTGTAGCCCTGACGGTATGCCTCCAAAGGCGTGGCAAAAATCCGCCGATTGGCCGGTGTCATGGTCTGCGCGCCGGGACAAGTGGGCCGGTGGAAACGATAACTCCGGGCATTGCCGACATAATGGGATTCTTGCGCCAGTGGCAGCTCCCGCCAGATCCCCAACCGCTGGTCAATGGCCAGATTTTGGGCCCGAATCAGTTCTTCCCGGTAACGCAGGTTGGGAGGTTTGAGTAATACCCGGGCTAACCCGCGGCGCACCAGTTCCACATTTAAGAGCCGGCCATCCGGCAGCCGCACATAGGCCAATAGGCGGTTATACTGATCATAGCGCTCCACGTCATATTCCAGCCGCAGTTTCACCCCTCGGACCAGATCAGCATTGACCTGCTTGGCCTGCCGGGCCAACTCCTGCTCCCGGGGATCGCTGCTGGTCAGCTCGGGCGTATCAATGCCCAGATAGCGCACTTCTTGGCCGTCGGCCAGCACGATGCTGTCGCCGTCTTTGACCTTGGCCACCATGCCAGTGGCCGGCGGGCCACTGGGCGCGGGGCAGCCCGCCGCCAGGCAGAGGGCCCAGAGGACCAAAATACCGACAGCAATCCTAAGCGGCCGGTAGTTTCCCCAACTGCCGTAATTTTTCGCCAAAATAATGGATGGTTTCCTGTAAGCCGGTGGTGAGCGGGACGGTGGGTTGCCAGTTCAGCAGCCTTTTGGCCCGACTGATATCCGGGCAGCGTTGTTTCGGATCATCCTGAGGTAAGGGTTGAAAAATCAAACGGGAGGAACTGCCGGTAAGCTCCAGCGTCTTTTGGGCCAGCTCTAGAATGGTGTACTCCTCGGGATTGCCCAGATTTACCGGACCTTCAAAGATGTCACAATTCATGAGCCGCACCAACCCCTCCACCAGATCGGAGATGTAGCAGAAGGAGCGGGTCTGCTGCCCCTGCCCATAGACGGTAATATCCTCACCGGTCAGAGCTTGAACAATGAAGTTGCTGATTACCCGACCGTCATTGATGGCCATGCGGGGCCCGTATGTATTGAAAATCCTGGCAATCCGCACCTGGACACCGTTCTGCCGGTGGTAGTCCATCATTAATGCCTCGGCCGCCCGCTTGCCTTCATCATAACAACTGCGGATACCGATGCAGTTAACGTTGCCCCAATATTCCTCGGTCTGGGGATGCACCGTGGGATCGCCATAAACTTCCGAGGTTGACGCCTGGAGAATGCGCGCCTTGACCCGTTTGGCCAACCCCAACATGTGCAACGTCCCCATAATATTGGTTTTGATAGTCTTCACTGGATTATATTGATAATGCAGCGGCGAAGCCGGGCAGGCCAGATTATAAATCTGCTCCACCTCCAACATGATGGGATTGACCACATCATGGCGAATGATCTCCAGGCGGGGATTTTCCCGCAGGTGCAACAAATTATCTTTGGAGCCGGTGAAATAGTTGTCCAGGGCCAGGACTTCATGACCCTGGGCCAGGAGATATTCCACCAGATGGGAGCCGATGAAGCCAGCCCCGCCGGTCACCAGGATGCGCATGCTGAGTCTCCCGTTTGTTCTGATTTTAACTCATTGTTCCTCAATCTTTTTTAAAAGTCCAGCATTTTTCCCATTGACAGGGGCAGGCCTTTCCCGGAAGATGTAAACAGTCAACGCTTGCGGCCAGCCAGCCGCAGCAATCAACCAAGAAAGCAAGGAGCCGCCGCGGTTAGCTTCCGGACTGCTTTGCCCGTCTTTTCTGCCCCCGTAGCTCAGGAGGATAGAGCAACGGATTCCTAATCCGTGTGCCGCCCGTTCGAGTCGGGCCGGGGGCACCAATAAAAACAATGGGTTAGCTTAAATTAGCTAACCCGTTTTATTTGAGGTGTGCATATAGTGTGCATGAATCCAGATTGAGGCAGGCCTAAACGATAAGAAAAAATATTTAGCCCGAATTATTCACTAGCCGACTGGAGAAGGCCAAGAAATCGCTTTTTGGGTGTCCAAGATGATTTATGTTAAGGAACAGAAAAGGAGAATGTGAGCTTATCCATTGTCACTGTGGATGAATAATCGGTTACATCAGAAGGGTCGATAACTCGTGGGTAATGCGTCCGGGAACTCGGGAATCATACAGATAGGTGGTAAGGTTCTCGCTCAAGTGATAGCGCTGATCAACCTCCCGCAGCAGCAGACCACCGCCATCCGAGGTAATCTGGCCGCCCTCAAAATCGGCAATAATTTCTTTGGTGAAGAGACTTCCAAAATGAAGTTGTTTATAACACACTTTTTCCAAAGGGCATCCTCGCTGATCAACTGTTTTGATTGTGATAACAGTATATTAGTAGATGCCCTTTGCTTTTTACAGCTTTATTGATGAATTATTCGGGTTATATTTTTTGGTACAGGCCGTCTCATTATAGAATAGGGAAGAGGTTTTCTGATATTGGTTCTTAAGTCCAATTATCACTATTCCAAGAAAGCCATTGCTACCTTCAAATAAACTTCATCTTGTTCAGAAACCTCCATGGCAGTCAAAGGCCTCTTCGGGGAATTCACAGCTTGAAATCTATTAAGTTCTGGTGTAGCCTCAAAAAGGCAATGGCTAACAATGATTGGCAAAATTCGACAGCCTTCTTTTTCTGCTAATTCCAAAATTGGGGGTAACTCATAATTGACAATGAAATCAGACGCCATAAAATCTGCGCTGATGAGGAGAATTGCTATTTTAGAGGCTGCCAATGCGTTTTCTATTTCAAATCGCCAATCAGCTCCAATTTTGATTCTACCGTCATCCCATAAGTCAATTATACCATTTCTTAGCAGAGGGCGAAGATGCGTTTGCAAGCGTCTAAGCCATTTTTTATCGTTGTGACTATAACTAACAAATACATTTGTGCGCGCTCCAGGAGCTTCAAAATAAAGCATGAGGTCATTTTCGGGAAAGAAAGAACTCTTTCTATCTATCACGTCATCAATCAAACTTCGTACTAAAACCATCTTGAAACTGCGGCGACATTGGATTCTATTTTGCTGTTCTGTCATAAATTGCCGTAGAGTTTCGAATGGATAAAATTCCGGCTCCTTGCTCTGGCGACACTTGTCACAATTACATGGAATTCGCTTTTGATATTTTAACCGATTATAAGAAGAATGAATCTTATCCAGTTCATGTAGAATGATAGTTAATATTTCTTTCTTATTTTTTCCAGCGACTCTAATATTGATTGCTCTCTGCCCATAATATTCTACAACCTCTATAAGAGTTCCATCTTTCTCAAGGACAACACCGCTCTTCCATACTAATTTTGGGTTAGAAATCCATTTGTGCATCGCAACAATGAACTGAGTCAGTATTCCCTTGGGCATGAATTCATAAGTATAGCGAAGAAAAAGATTATTACCTTCTTCCCATTCATATTCGGGCTGATTTTCTGTTAATAATTGAGGGGCGATATAATTATCTCTTGTCCCTGGAATCTTATAACAAAGCTTGAACTTCATCATTAATTGCAGGAGTTCATCTTTTAAATCGGTGTATTCCGCTCCATCCCAAATATTTGCCAAATCATTCCGTGTAAAACTTCCTTGCTTCCTAAGAATTTTGGGATTATCTAAGACTTTATATACCGCTGTTGTGGCCCATTCTGGTTTCAAAATGACGGTTTTCTTCAAAAGGGGATCATCTTGAAAATGTAAGCAAACTCCTAAGTCGTGCAAGTAACCGCTTAATTGAAGCTTATCCTCGTATTTGATAAATCCATGCTTTTGGCAGAGATCGAGGTAATCTCTTAATTCTTTATAATTGCTTGGATCATTTTCTAATGCCTCCCGAACCTTGACCCAAGTCTTGGGTAAAGAGGCACCAACATGCGGCAAAGTCTTCAGCTGATGTTTTATTTCATCGACTATGTGATTAAGCCCTCTGTTATCAGCCAAATTGGTAGACAAGGAAGCTCTAATACTATTGAATTGTCCTCGCAATTGCCGTTCGTTAAAATCCCAATGGCGATTTTGTTTTTCATTGAGAATAATGAGCAGTGGGCTATTGTCACTTAGCAATTCAACGACATTCAGCCAATAATAAAAGTCTGTTTTTTGTTCGCGTGCATCAGCTAGTATGATATAAAGTGATCTCTTAGTGAGAAAAAATTGATGTGTAGATTTATAAATCTCCTGCCCGCCAAAATCCCAAATATTTACTTGAAAAGAAATATTTTCCTTATTTAAAAAATTCCAAGTATATACCTTTATACCTTTTGTAAGATCCTCATCCTTTCTAAGCTTATAATTGGGATTGAGAATTTTTTTAGCCAGAGAGGTTTTCCCAGCCCCCGGCTCCCCAACGATAACCAATTTTGCCTCGTAAAGTCGATCAATTCCCTCGTCTACCAATTGCCGAAAATATTCTCGGATGGCATTTATTCCCTTAACGGCAACTTCCAGCGGGGGAGTTTCCAAAGGATTTTTATCCACCTTCAATTCCTTAAGATTCTTAAGGTCACAAATTTCATTAGGCAAAGTAGTCAGTTTATTGCCCCATAAATGAAGAGTTTTCAAACTGGCCATTTGACCAATTTTGTTCGATAATTCCGTAAGAAGATTTGTGGATAAATCAAGTAGTTGTATTTGTGGTAATAATTTAATATCTGGGGGCAAGGAAAGAAGCTGATTTCCATGAAGAACTAATACTTGTAGTTGTTTTAAATATCTGCCAATTTCAGGGGGCAATGAGGTGAGCTGATTAAATCCAAGCAATAGTTTTTGAAGATTTACTAATTCTCCGATTTGAGATGGCAGAGAAGTGAGATGATTACTGTGGAGGACAAGTACCTTCAAATTAGTCAGAGAACCAATCGTATTAGGTATAGATGTAATTTTATTTTTAGAGAGATTCAATCGTTCTATATTGACCAACATTTCTATTTCTGGCGGCAGCTCCTTCATCTGATTACCCCGAAGTTCGAGTTGATGAAGGTTTTGTAGATTTAAAACTTCTGGCGGAAATGATGTTATTTGATTTTCAGAAAGATCAAGTTTAATGAGGTTTTTCAATTGGTAAAATTTTGGTTGTAAGTATTTAAGCTGATTTCCGTATAAATCAAGTACTTCAAGATTGCCCAATTTGCAGATCTCTGTAGGCAATGTTTTTAGTTTATTCCCTCCAAGATAAAGTTCCCGGAGGCAAGTGAGATATCCAATTTCCTTAGGCAGTTCTTTAATCTCTTTCCCGCTTAAATTTAGCTTAATTTCATTTTGGTTTTGAAGGATATATTGAGACTGTTGCAAAACGTATCGAAATTATTACGTAAAATTGACCCAAAAAA
>DYEV01000027.1 GCA_020725545.1 Desulfobacca sp.
CTACGACTTTTTTGCCGGCAATTCCTTCATGGCGTCGATCTCCAGGTCCCGGTTGGCCAAGAGCCTTTTAGACGGGCGTTTTCCGCCTCCAACCCCCTCAGGCGTCGGGCCTCGGACACCTCCAGGCCGCCCTACTTCTGCCGCCAGCGGTAAAGAGATTGCTCGGAAACGCCAGGGGCTCGGCAAATTTCGCCGATGGTCCGTTCGCCCCGCTCTGCTTCCCGCAAGATGCTAATGATCTGCGCCGCTGAAAACCGCCTTGTCCTCATCCTGAACCTCCTGGCGCTCAGGAGATTCTATCATTTTTACTGGTCTAGTTCTCGGGGAGCAGTGCAGAGCCTCATCTAATTTAATAATGATATTGAGTGCCTGGGGCCGGACTCGAACCGGCACGGGGATAAACCCCGAGGGATTTTAAGTCCCTTGCGTCTACCAATTCCGCCACCCAGGCAGCGGGGGAGGGGCCGGCCATCATGCCAGGCTCCAGAGGCGAGTGGCGAGGGTCGGGAGTGGAGGGCTGAAGGGTTTCTGCCCCGGAGTTCCGGCCAATGAGTGGGGAAGGAAATCAGCGGCCTTCCTGCTGTCGAGGCAGAGATTCTTCCTTGCCGGCCATTCCGAAAATTTCTCTTAGTGTAATATGAGCCTGGGAATTTGGCAAGGGGATGTACCACCGGAAAGTTTCTCTTTTTGCCAACGGCAGAATTTTGTCAAAAAAGGGATGACTGGGAGTAGGCAATTTTTTTGACACATGATATTATCTAAGAATCCAGCACCGGTTGTTTGGAGTGTCTGGCATGAATTTTTCAGGGAGGAGACCCCCGCATGGAACCAAGGATTGATTTGTTGACCCTGCAGATGAATTTGCCCTACTACAACCTTAAGGAAAAATTGGGCCGCAAAGTGGACATCGACTGGCGGGCGGAGTGGGACCGCTTTGACGCCAAGAAGCTCTTTGAATTTGATCTGGCGGCAATTCCGGTAGCAGACCTGGAGTCCATGCGAAAACGTCAGGAAGTCTTGATGGACGGCAACACGGCGGCGATTTCCGTACTCACCCGCCTGGTGGACGGGTTGTGCGGCTATCCCATTACCCCATCGACGCCCATTGCCGAATCTTTTGCCCGGGCCGCGGCCCAGGGCCAGAAGAACCTGTTCGGCCATGAGCTGATGTATTTCCAGCCCAGTGATGAGTTGTCGGCCATCGTCTCGGTGGAGGCCATGGCCTGTCAAGGGGGTCGCTATTCTGACAACACTTCTTCCCAGGGGTTGCTGCTGAAAACCAAGAACCTCTTTTCGGTGGCTGGCAAACGCCTGCCGGTGGTTATGACGGTCATGGCCCGGGAGGTGAACAAAGGGTCACTCAGTATTCATTGCGGTCACACCGATTTCTATGCGGTGCGCAACGCCGGGTGGGCGCAGCTGGTGACCGGCGACAACCAGGAGCTCCACGATCTCTTGCCGGTGGCCTTTAGGGTGTCGGAGCTGCGGCAGGTGATGTTGCCGTGTATGGTCATCGGCGATGGCTTCATTAAGAGCCATGCCATCGAGAGTATTAAAGAATTATCTGATGAGTATCTCCGTTATTTTGTGGGCGCGCCCAACCGTTTTTATCAGCCCAATTATTCCTATCCGACGCTGACAGGCACTTTCACGGATACCGATCTGACCATGGAGGGTCAAATCAGCCAGGATTTTGCTTATCATTTTATGCGCAAGGCCTATATTGCGGCGATGAACGTGGCCAACCAGATCCTCGGGACGAACTACAAAGTGGTGGAGTGTTATCGCACCGAGGATGCAGATATGGTGGTCATGGTGCTGGGCTCAGCTGCTGGGGTGGTCAAAGATGTGGTGGACTATTACCGGGAGTCCCGGGGCTATAAGATCGGCGTGGTGCGGCCGGTGTTGTTTAACCCGCCGTGCTATGAGGAGATCGCTTTTGGAGTCCGCCAGGCCAAGGTCATTTCGGTGCTGGAACGCTCCGGTACGGCCCACAACCAGCTCCTGTTGGCTGATTTACAGGCGGCCTTGCAGATCTCATTGCGAGCTGGTCGAGAAGGCAAACCGGAGCATCGGGTTTATGGCCGGGAGAGCATGCCGACGTTGCTGCACGGCGTCTATGGTCTGGGGAGCAAAGACTTCAATAAATACGACGCCGCCGCGGTGGTGGAAAACATGATCGCCTGCTATGAAAAGAAGCGGGGCGGTTTTCTGCGGGATTTTTCCGTGGGTATTGAAGGCCCCTATACCCTGAAACCGGCGCCGCTGCCCGGCTATCCGGAAAGGGAATTGGGAATGACCTTCATTGGCATCGGCGCCGAAGGGGTGAAGACGGCCCTGGAGACCGCGGCCTTGATTTATGCGGAGGAAAGCGACGGTCCGAAGAACTATATTCAAACGGGGGCCCGTTATGGGGCAGCCCGCAAGGGCGCGCCGGTCTTCATGAATCTGCGCCTCAGTCCCCGGCCCATCCGCAACAGTTCCGAGCTGACGGAGCGGGATGTCTTGGCCTTTTTCAATGAAAAATTCCTGGAAGGCCAGATCCTGCGGGAATATGTGGGCGGCCTGAAGGAAAACGGCCTGCTGGTGATCAACAGCCTGCGGGACCCGGAAGAAATCATAGCCTCTTTCCCTCCGAAAATCCAGAGTCTCATCAAGTATCGCCAGATCAGGGTTAAGGTCATTGACGCTACCTGGGCGGCCCTGCAACAGATGAAAAAGAACCTGCCCGGTGCGGTCCTCCTGGGGCTGATCAACAAAGAGTTGGGGATCCTGCCGGAAAAGAAATTCGAAGAACGTTTCCGGCGCATTATGGAGCGGAAGATGGGCAAGAAAAAGGGGACGGCGGTCATCGACGTCAACCTGAACCTGCTCCGCTATGGTGCCGAAAAGAGCGGCGCCACGCGCAAAGGGACGGCGGCGAACGATCTGGCGGCTATGGAAATGCCCGGCAGTGATTATCAGCCGCCTCTCCCGGAGGATTTCGGCCAGCAGCCCGGCACATCCGGACTGCCCGTGCAACTCAAGGAAAAAGATGAGTTGGGGACCATTAAACCGGTGAACCTGATCCCCAATTACCAGGAAATCTTTTATCTGGAAATGGTGCATCCCATCATCGAAGGGCGCAAGGTCAGTTGGGATCATTTCCTCCCCGTGGTGCCGGCCGCCACCACTCGCTATCGTGATCTCAGCTTTATCGGCACCCAGCTGCCGGTGTGGGATGCGGCCAAATGTACCGCCTGCGGCACCTGCACCGCCTCCTGTCCGGATTCGGCCCTGTTCTGCACGGTGACAGAACGGCCCATCCCTCTGGAATACGAAAACTACTTTAAAATCTTTAAGAAACCGCCCAAAGGGGTGCCCTGGGACAGCTTTGCCATGAACATTGATGCGGTGCCCAGTGCCTGCAAGGGTTGCGGCGTCTGTGCGGCGGTCTGTCCCACCGATGCCCTGCGCATGGTGGACAAGACCAAACTGACGGATCGGGATTTCCTGCCGACACCCTGCCGGGAGTATGATAATACTTATGGCCTGGCGCCTCATGTGAGTCAGTTGACGCAGATGCATCAGGTCCTATTCGTGCTTTCCAAGATGTATCCCGGTAAACATACATTATGTCCGGGTTGCAGCGAGCCGACCATCAACCTGCTCACCTATTTCGCGGCAGAGTCGTTGCGGAATAATCCCGAGGGGATCGCCACCTTCTATCAGGGCATTAAAATTCTGTCGGACAAGGTCCGCTATGCCATCGAGCACATGCTGGATCATGGCTTCAACATTTATACCATCAACTCCACCGGCTGCGACCAGGTGTCGGAGCTTACGAATCCTTTCAATGCCCGAATTTATCAGGCCGGTCACTATGGCTTCGGCACGGCCTCAGCCGCGGCTCTGGGGTCCAAGTTCAGCTTGGATCAGGCCTATGAGAACCGCTACAACAACATCTTCACCAAGGTCATTGTCTTTGCCGGCGACGGCGCCATCTATGATATCGGCAACGGTCCCTTCAACTACGCCCTGGGCGAAAATTTTGACATCACCTGGGTCATCTACAATAATGAAGGGTACATGAATACCGGTATGCAAAAATCCGGTGCCACCCGCTTCGGCAGCGATCGCTCCACCTCGCCCATCGGTACCAAATTCGCCGGCAAGACCACCTTGCACCGCCGGTTGATCAGCCAGGCCATGGCTATCTCCCATGTCTATGCTGCCAAGTTGACCATTGACAATCCCATGTATGCCATCAAGATCCTTAAAGAGGCCATTGCCTACAACGGCCCCTCCATGGTGGAGTTCTTCTCCTTTTGCCCCCAGGGGCACCAAAGCCATGATTGGGCCGGGCCGCTGGTCTCCCGGATGATGGTGGAATCACGGAAATGGCAGATCGCCGTGCGCCGACCTTTCCAACGTATCGATATCTCCGGCAATCCGGAGCCGGAAAACATCTATCCGCTGGAAGGCAAGTCCTTCAAGAGAAATATTAAGCGGGAGGCGGCCACCTTCTATGATGTGGTGAGCATGCTAGGCCAATACAATCAACATATCCACACCCAGGAGAGCGGCGTCATTCCGGAAATCGTCCGGATCAACGAAACCGTCAGCCTCTTCCGCTGGCTCCGCAACCAATATATGGCCGGGTACCGGGATACCATGCCCAGCGAAGAAGAGGTGGAACGCATCGTGGCGGAACGCTATCAGTTGTAGGACCCTCTTTTGGCGTCCACTGGCACTATGGGCGCCAAAAAAGTAATTTCTCAAAAATAGAGAGAATAGAGCCACGGAAACGAAGAAATTTTTCTATTGCCAGGAAGACGACATGTGCATCGGCTGGCCGGAGAAATTTCCTGATTATGAAACGCAGGGGAAACTCAAGGAAAACCTAAAAGATGGCTCTGCTGAAATATCCGGTGGGAGAGTTCCCCAGGTGTTTCGGGTCGGCGAGCTGCGTGTGGCATGAAACGGATTAAACGGTTCTTTGAACCCCCTTGTTCCCCAGATGCCAAGGAGGTGCGTCCTCATGGACCAGGGATCGGAGGAGAAAAGGGGCGATAGACGCGAGAAAGGCAGGACCCATCGGGACCCTGCCTTTCTCGCGATGCGGCGGGGCGCCAAGAGGGGCTAACGGGGGCGAGAGGATTGCCAGCCAAAGGTTGCAAGATGCAATGGCAGTAACGAAAAGGCTTGTCAAGCCCGGGTGTTTGTGGTAACAAGAGATAACAAATTTATATCGCTATATAATTATCTATTATATTGATTTTCTTAACCATTTATTATCCTTGGAGGTCAGATCTTCCGACCGGCTTCTGGTCCCGCTGACCAAAGCTCACAAGGGTAATGTCTGGGGAGAGGTATGAAAAAAGTCTGGCTATTTTTTGCAGTACTGGGAATCTTATTGGTTGTGGGGGGCTGTGGCAAAAAACCGATGGTGAGCAAGACGCCGCCAGTTGTCGAAGAAATTGCGGAGCAGGAGGAAAGGATCGAGCCGAAGTTTGTGGCGGACCGGGAAGTGGTGCAACGGGTCCTAGGCCAGTCAAACTTCTGGACGGACAGAAATGCCACGATTTTGGTAGTGCGCAAACAGAGCCGCACCCTGACGGTCTTTCAGGGGACCAAGCCGGTGAAGAAGTATCCGGTGGTTCTGGGTCACAACCCCCGCAACGACAAGCTCATGCAGGGGGATAAGTGCACCCCCGAGGGGGTTTATCGGGTGGTAACCAAATACCCCCATCCCAAATGGCATAGATTCATCCTGCTGAATTATCCCACCCGGGAGAACTGGCTGAAATTCGCCCAGGCCAAGAAGCGGGGGCAGATTCCCAGCGAGGCCCAGATCGGCGGTGACATCGGCATCCACGGCACGGACGATGAGCTGAAAAACCTCTTGCGGGAAAACTGGACGGAGGGCTGCATTGCCCTGAGCAACCGGGATGTGGAGGAGATCTACCGTCTAATTCGCCCCGGTTCGTTGGTGGTTATCCAACGGAGGTAGGGGCGCGGCTAGAGGCCAGAGATCGGGAAGCTGTTACGGGTGTGCTTGCAGGGGTGAGCTTGGGGCTTGCCCCTGTCATTTTGTTCTCTCGGGCCAGGTTGAGAGTGTCGGTCTCGTGGTCTGGGTAGGAGGACCAGGTTGCTTGCCTGGGCTACTCAGGCGGCGGCCAGGCGGGCCAGGCTGAGGCGGAGGATATCCTCGAGGGTAAGGGGTTTTTCCTGGGCATGGACGGTGCGCAGGACGTTTTCGGCCAGGGACCGGGAGTAGCCTAAATTGACCAGGGCTGAGAGGGCGTCATCCCACAAGGAACCCTGTGGTCCGACGCTTGTCGGCGCCAGGTGCAGGGTCTCGGGGTGCAGCTTGCCTTTCAGCTCCACCAACAGGCGTTCGGCGGACTTGCGCCCCAAGCCGGGGATGGCCGATAGGCGGCGGATGTCGCCGGCCGCCAGGGCTTGGGCCAGATCTCGGGGGCTGATCCCAGAGAGGATGGCCAGAGCCAGTTTGGGGCCGATGCGCGGGATGGTGAGCAGCTTGACGAAGGTCTGCTTTTCGTCAGGAGTGGCAAAGCCGTAAAGCTGCAGGGTATCGGCCTGCACGTGGGTATGAATGTGGAGGCAGATCGGGGCCGGCGGCTCCGGCAACTGATAAAAGGTGGATAAGGGCACAAAAGCCTGATAGCCGACGCCACCAGCCTTAATGATGACATATTCCGGGCGCTTCTCCCAGAGTTCTCCCTCCAGATAGGCAATCATAGGGAAGTGGCGGCCTCCAGGTGTTGGTGCCAGCGGCAGTGAAAATGATGGCAAAGGCTCAAGGCCAGGGCGTCGGCGGTGTTATGGTTGCTGATTTTCAGGTGCAGCAATTTTTCCACCATGAGGAGCATCTGGGTTTTGGTGGCCTGGCCATAACCGACGATGGCTTTCTTCAGGACCAAAGGAGAATATTCAAACACCGGCAAGTCGGCCTGACCGGCGGCCAGCAGGATGATGCCCCGGACCTGGCCCAATTTAATGGTGCTTTGGACGTTGTGGGCCAAAAAAACCTCCTCCACGACTAGGGCCGCTGGCTGGTAACGCTGCAGAACTTCTGCCAGGCGCTGGTAAATCCTGGTCAGCCGGCGGCTATGGGGCAGGGAAGATGGCACCGTGATACAGCCGCTGTCCACGTGCGAGAGCCGGTCACCGTCGGCGGCCACCAGCCCATAGCCGGTGGCCCGGGAGCCAGGATCTACCCCGAGAATAATCAGACTCATCCCATGGCCTCAAGGAGCGAATCGGGGATGTCAAAATTGGCAAAGACGTGCTGCACGTCGTCGTGATCCTCCAGCATTTCCATGAGCTTGAGGAGTTGTTGGGCCGGCTTTTCTTCTTCGACGCGCACCGTGGATTTGGGATGCATCTGAATTTCCGCCATGTCATGTTTGAAGCCCTTGGCTTCCAGGGCGCTTTTGACCTTTTCGAAGCTGGCCAGGTCAGTGATGACCTCGTATTCGCTCTCACCCACCTGCAGGTCCTCGGCGCCGGCCTCCAACGCCGCCTCCATGAGGTCGTCTTCGGCAACGGAGTCCTTATTAAAGGCTATGACGCCCTTTTTTTCGAACATCCAGGCCACGCAGCCGGCTTCGCCCATACTGCCGCCATACTTGCTGAAGAGGTGGCGAACCTCCGAGACGGTGCGGTTTTTGTTGTCAGTGAGGCTTTCCACTAAGACGGCCACGCCGCCGGGGCCATAGCCTTCGTAGATGACCTCTTCAAAATTGCTGGCCCCCTCCAATTCGCCGGTGCCTTTTTTGATGGCCCGGTCGATATTTTCCTTGGGCATATTTTCGGCCCGCGCCGCGGCGATGGCCGCCCGCAGGCGGGGATTGCCGGTGGGATCGCCGCCCCCCAAACGGGCCGCCACCATGATTTCCTTATTCAATTTGCTGAAAATTTTGCCCCGCTTGGCATCTAACGCCCCTTTTTTGCGTTTAATGGTACTCCATTTCGAATGTCCAGACATAGACGCGGTCCCCTCCCGTTACTTTAGGGAAAAAGGATACAGGAAGAGGGGAGAGTGATTCGTTGCCGGATGTCAGTTGCCGGTTGTGCCTGGTGAGTGGCTCGCTGCCTCTTCCCGCTCCTTTTGCCTTTTTATCTATATGATAGTTAAAAATCTTAAGACTTTATTTGAGGTTTTGCCTTTTTCTGATAGCCCAGCACATAGATCTCCCGGCTTTCCTTCCGGGAGGCAGTGGGTTTTATGAGTACTACCTTCTGAAAGTGAGGTTTGATGGCGGCCACAAAGGCTGAAAAATCGGGCCCCGCGAAGACTTTGACCAGAAAGTGTCCCCCCGCGGCGAGGAGGCGCTCGGCAAATTCCCAAGCCCGGCGCGCCAGGTTTAAAGAACGCTGGTGGTCCACGTCCTTAATTCCCGAAGTGGCCGGGGCCAGATCGCTCAACACGACATCGAAAGCCGCGCTTAGATGATGCAAATCTTCGGGGGGGAGGCTGGTGATATCGGCCTGTCGAAAGACTATCGGCGGTCCCGGGGGGTTTGGCAAAGGGTGTTGGTCCACCCCCACCACCAAGCCTTGGGGGCCGACCCGGGAGCTCACGTACTGCAGCCAGGAACCGGGGGCACACCCCAGATCCAGGACCCGTTGACCCGGTTGCAACAACCGATGTTGTCGGTCAATATCAGCCAGCTTATAGACGGCCCGGGAGGCAAACTGCTCCTGACGGGCCTTGCGGCTATAATAATCTGGTCTGTCCCGCCGTGCCGCCATGGTATTTTCGGGAAAAATTGATATAGTATCTGTTTGTATCATACTAGTTGATGGCCGTGCAACCCTGAGCCTGGTCCGGCGAGCCAACTGAGGTTGACAAGGCTTGGTGTATAAACTCCCCAACCACTATTAAAGTTGGTGGAAGGGGTGCGGGGTAGGGCCGGGGCTGGGCTTCCTGGCCGCCTCCCCTCAAAAATTTTTGGGCCACATCCTGCTCTGGTTCAAAAGCAGCTGAGACACCCTGCATGTCTTTTATTTCTTGGCAATTTCCCTTTTTCCTGTTGGGCTTTGTCCTTCTCTACTGGCGTCTGCCCCACCGGCCGCGGTTGTGGTTTCTGCTGCTGGGCAGCTATACCTTTTACGGCTTCTGGGATGTGCGCTTCCTGGCCCTGGTTTTTACCACCACGGTGGTGGATTACCTCTGTGCCCTGGGTATCGTCGGCGAAAAATGCCGGCCGGTGCAATGGCTGGCCTTGGTTTTTCTGCCCTTTAGCTGGCTGGCGGCCATGGCCCTAATGGTGCCGGCGGCGGGGATCGATCAAAAAGTCCTGTATACGGCCCTGGCGGCCACCGTTCTGTTTCTCGTCGGCTACGGCCTGGTCTGGCGGTTGCCGGAGGCGGCCCGACCTCGGGGGTTTCTGCTGCTGAGCCTGGGATTTTGTTTAGCAATCCTCGGATTTTTTAAGTATTTTAACTTCTTTCTCAGCTCCGCAGCCGCGGCCCTGGCCGGACTCGGATTGTCGCCGGATTGGCCCACCTTATATATTATCCTGCCGGTGGGCATTTCCTTTTATACCTTCCAGTCCTTGGGGTATGTCATCGATGTCTATCGGGGGCAGGGTCCGGTCTGCCGCGACCTCTTAGTCTTCGCGGTGTTTGATGCCTATTTTCCCCAGATGGTGGCTGGCCCCATCGAGCGGGGCCGGACGTTGATCCCCCAATTGATCACTGATCTGAAATTTCAGGCTGCGGATCTCCATGAGGGACTTATCCGGATTTTGGTGGGTTTTTTTAAAAAAGTGTTTGTTGCCGATAATTGTGCCCTGTTGGCCAATTATGTCTTTGATCCCGGCACCAGCCTCAACGCCCCCTGGGCTTTGTTGGGCGGCGTGGCTTTTGCCTTTCAGATTTATGGGGATTTTTCCGGGTATACGGACATCGCCCGGGGCACGGCCAAACTCCTGGGAGTGGAATTGGTGCACAATTTCCACTTTCCTTATTTCGCCCGCAATCCTTCGGATTTCTGGTCCCGTTGGCATATTTCCCTATCCACTTGGTTTCGGGATTACGTCTATATTCCCTTGGGCGGCAATCGGGGCACTGACTGGCAGACGACCCGGAATCTGCTGTTCACCATGCTTTTGGCCGGACTCTGGCATGGCGCAGCCTGGACCTTTGTCATCTGGGGGGCCTACCATGGGTTCCTGCTGCTCCTCTATCGTTTCGGCCCCTTCACCTGGCTAAACCGCAAAGAGTACAATTCTCTCGGGCTCGGCCTCCTGGCCGGGGTGATAATGACTGTCTTGACAGTGGTGGGCTGGGCCATCTTTCGCAGTCCCACCCTGGGCCACTTCTGGACCTGGCTGACCGCCCTGGGTGCTTGGGGCACCCGAACGCTCCCCTGGCACTCGTCTTTCTGGTGGCTGGCCATCCATGTGGCGCCGCTATTGCTGCTCCAGGGGTTGACCTGGCGCCGGGCTGATGAAACCAAACTCCTGGATCTGCCCTGGGTGGCGCGCGGGGTGATTTATGCGCTCTTGTTCATCCTCGTGGTCTCCTCCACAGCCCAGGACCAGGAATTTATTTACTTTCAATTCTGATGATAAGACGCCTCTTTGCCGATTTTCTCTTGGCCCTTTGCCTGTTGTTGGTGGCTGAACTGGCGGTGCGTCTGTTTCTGCCCCACGATGTCAGCGGCAGATTTTCTTATGGCTACGACCGGGAGGCCGGTTTTGTGGAATCGGGGGAGGTTGTCCGGTTGGTGCGGGCCGGCGGCCGCCGCTTCCATCCTCAGACCTTTAGTCGGCGCCGGCCGCCGGACACCCTGCGGATTATGGTGATCGGCGATTCCGTACCGCGGGGGCCCAGTCTGGCGGCGGCTTACCCGGGGCAGCTCCAGGAGCTCCTGGCGGCCGCGGGAATGAAGGTCGAGGTCATCAATCTGGCCATCCCCGGTTTTGGCGCCCGCCGCAGCCGCTTGGTGGTGGAAAAAATTCTGCAGTATGAGCCCAGCCTGATAATCTTGCACCTCAATGATTCCAATGAATATGAAGATGAACGGGAATACCGCCGCAGTCGGGAATTCCAGGGTTGGCATCCCCGCCATTGGCTGATGAAGAGCTTTATCCTGGCCCGGGCCTATGAGATCAAGACTGAAAAATTGCAGTGGCGCCTCCTGCCGGAAACAATTCGCCAACAGCAACTGCTCAACGACGCCGACGCGGAATTGGCCGCTTCCCTGGATGAGGCCCAACAACGCCGCTGGCAGCAGCGCTTCTGGGAGACCACTCGAGAGACGGTGGCTCTGATCCGGGAACGGAGCATTCCTGTCATCCTGGTGATCCAGGCCTCTCGGCAGGCCGGCGACCAGGGTCCTGAGCGCCTGGACGACCACGGCCTGGGGGCATTAGCACAGTCCCTCCAAGGTCCGGGGGTCCAGGTGGTGTCCATGGGACAGGTCTTCTCCGGTCTGAATCCGCTCAGGCAGTACTTTGCCGACAGCGCCCACCTGACTCCGACCGGACACCGGCGTCTGGCCGCAGCCCTAGCCGCAGTGATACGAGGAAGAGGGCAGGGGGCAGGGCATTAAGGCCCGGGGAGGGGGCACATCCCCCTCCCCGGATAGCACTTTTACCACAACCCAGCGGCTGGTACGGATCAGACCGTCTCGGTGGGATCGATGAGATGCATCACCGGACCCGCCGGCACCTTGGGGTAAAAATAAGTAGATTTGCGGGGCATGATCAGGCCGCTGCTGGCCACTTCCTGGACGTGTTCGATGCGCGTCGGGTTCAACAGAAAAACCAGCCCGACCGTGCCCTGCTCCAAGGCCGTCAGGGCGCCGGCCACGGTACTGTCGTAAGTGAAGATGTGTTCATCATCCTGGTGGTCGTTGTCTAATCCCATAACCTTTTCAAAGATCAAGAAGTTCAGGGCAACGACGTCCAATTTGGTGAGGACCGGCGGGAGATGGGCGGTTAGAGGACTATCCATGACGCCGGCTTTGAGTTTGAGGAGATAAGCCCGGTGGGAGGCTGTGACCACGACCAGGGCGGTGCCGTGTTGACCGGCCTCAGACAGGGCCTGCCCTAAGGCGGCTGCATTGGCGGCTAATGGCGGGGGGGCCAGGCTCAGCGGCGTGACTTCGAAATACTGGGGCAACTGCGCCAGAAGGGCCTCTTCGGAGAAGTTTGGCAGACGTCGGACGTCCACCAGCCGATGGGCCGGACGAATGACCAGGTCGGGGTCCAACATGTTGCTCAGATACATGAGGACGTAATTAAAACTGGCCTGAGGCGGCGCTTGGGGATGGCGTTCTTGCAGCCAGTTGCGGTAGGCGAGAGCGGTCTCATAGCGGTGGTGGCCGTCAGCAATGAAAATGGGCAGGTCGGCCAGGCTGGCCGCGGCCGCCCGGATGGCCTGGGGATCGGTGACCCGGAAAAACCGGTGTTGCGACCCCTCATAATCACGGAAGGCAAACAGCGGAGCCGCGGGCACACCGTGGCGCAGTCCATCCAAGACCAGATCGCGGCTATCAGGATAGAGGGCGAAGACCGCGGACAAATGGGCTTGCACCTGCAACATCAGCTTAAAGCGATCGGTTTTATGGGCCGAAAAGGTTTTTTCATGGGGACGCACGATACCGCTGTCAAAAGACTCCAGACGCACCAGACCGACCAAAGCCCGCCGGGTGTGGGGCTGACCTTCCAGCTGATAATCGGTTTCCCAATAAAACAGAGCCGGCACGGTATCCCGGATCAGAATGCCTTGCTGCAGCCAGGCCCGTAATTGGACCCCGGCCTGCTGGTAGCGCGAATCGGGATCAGGATTAGTGGCCGGGGGCTGCGGCAGGATCAGGCGAATGATATTGTAGGGATGCTGCTCATAAAACCGGGCCTGCTGTTCGGGCGAGATGACGTCGTAGGGAGGTGTGACAATGGGGCCAAGATCCGGAACTCTTTCAGGATTATAATGCAACGCCCGCCAGGGCACGAGTACGGCCATACGTGTCGATCCTTGTTGATAGTTAATTTAAAGTATCAATTTTATCAAATTTTTCCTGAACGTCAACCCAATCCGGTCGAGGCAACCCGGCCCTGGACGGCGGAATATCAAAGACTCGGCCAGCAGGCCGGATCATTTGGAACTGGAAAGGGGCGGACCATGAAAAAGCTGTTGATTTTTTGAAACGTCTCAGGTATACATTCGGTATATTTTGCTTATTTTTGCGGACATTAGAAGGAAGCGAACTGTTAGTGCTGTTTTAAGGGTAGTGCCGCTGTTGCCCTGAAGGGCAGGGAGCGGCCAGAAAACTGAGGCCTGTTATTCGTCGTTGCTCTCATGGGTTTTATCAATAAGAATACTTAAGACACAAGCTTACCCACCCTTAAAAGTTAGCACCCACCTACAGACAATCTGCTCTCAGAGCGCCTCAGGCAAACCAATACGGCAGGTATTTTCCATATTAGGTATGTTTGAAGCATTAGTACCTATACATATTGCCACCTTAGCGGCCTATCCGCCCGGTAAACCTTTGGAGGAACTGGAACGGGAACTTGGCATTACCGATTCCATTAAATTGGCCTCCAACGAAAACCCGTTGGGTCCTTCGCCTTTGGCTCTGCGGGCCATTGCCGGCCAGCTCAACCGCCTGCATCGCTATCCCGATGCCAACGCCTATTACCTCAAGCAGCGTTTGAGTCGGCATTTACAGGTGGCCCCGGCCCAGCTGATCTGCGGCAATGGTTCTGATGAAATTTTGGAACTGATTATGCGGGCCTTTGTCCAGCCGGGCCAGGAAGTCATCAGTGCTGCGCCTTCTTTTTTGATGTATGGCCTGTTGACTCAGGGCGCCGGCGGGATTTTTCGGCCGGTGCCGTTGAAAAACTTTGCCGTCGATCTGGGCGCTATTTTACAGGCTGTTACCGACCGGGCCAAAGTGATCATTATCAATAATCCGAATAATCCCACCGGCACGGCGGTGAGCCGCTCAGACTGGGAGGATTTTTTAGAGGCGCTGCCCCCACAGGTTATAGTCGTAGTCGATGAAGCCTATATTGAATTTGCCGAGACGCCGACGGTGCCCCAAGGTTTAGAGTATCTCCGGGAGGACCGGCCGCTCATCGGTCTGCGCACCTTTTCCAAGGCCTATGGCCTGGCGGGGTTGCGCATCGGCTACGGGTATGGCCCCAGCACTCTGATCGGCTACTTGGATCGGCTGCGCTCGCCCTTTAACGTCAATTCGTTGGCCCAAGCTGCGGCGGTGGCCGCCCTGGATGACGACGATTTTTTGGCCCGCACCCGGCAGGTGGTCAAAGAAGGCTTGGCCTACATCTGCGGCGCCTTGGATCAGCTGGGGGTCCCTTATATCCCCACTCAGACAAATTTTCTGCTCATCCAGGTGGGGCGGGACAGTCGGGAAGTATATGAGCAGATGCTGCGCCAGGGAGTGATCATCCGGGCCATGGGCAGTTATCAGTTGCCGGAATATATCCGGGTTAATGCCGGTTTGCCGGAGGAAAACCAGAGATTTATCGCAACGTTCAAGCGGGTCATGGGTTATGGCGACTGATTGCCGCCGGCGGCTCATTGTGACGGTGGACGGTCCGGCCGGCTCCGGCAAAAGCACCCTGGCCAAACGCCTGGCCCGACGGGCTAACCTGCGGTATCTGGAAAGCGGCGCTTTTTATCGGGCCGCCGCCTGGCTGGCGATCCGGGGCGAAGGAGATCTTACTGACCCCGAATGGCTGGCGGCGTTATTGACCGCCACCCCAGTGGAGGTCATGCCGGGGCAGGATAGGTTTTTTCTAACCGTGGCCGGGCAGGACATCACCCAGGACCTGCGTCTGCCCCAGATAAGTCAAAATGCCTCGCTGGTGGCGACCTTGCGGCCGGTGCGCCAATGGGTCTTGACCAAGCTGCGGGCTCTGGGGGCCGCAGGCGGGCTGGTGGCCGAAGGCCGGGATATGGGCAGCCGGGTCTTTCCCGAGGCCGAGGTAAAAATCTATCTGGACGCCTCCCTGGCCGTGCGGGCCCATCGCCGTTGGCTGGAGCTGCAGGCCCAAGGGAATAATGTCAGCGAAGCAGAGGTCCTCCGGGATATGGCCCAACGGGATCAACGGGATCGGGAACGGCAGGAGGATCCGTTGCGGGTTCCCCAAGGGGCCTACTGCCTTGACAGCACGGCCTCTGATCCGGACCGGATGGAGGAGATCTGTTTTCAGCTGATCCAAGCACATCTATAAGATTTTCTGCTGGCCGTCGGCAACCGTCCAGACAGCGTGGCGGTCGGCCTAGAGGGATAAAAACCCGAGAGGGTTAAAAATATAGGTTCAGGGGGTAGGGATGACATCGGACAATACTTTTAACGTCACAGAAGAACAGGTAGCCACGGCTGCCCCAAACACCACGGGGGAGGAAAAACCGGAACAGGGTCCTTCCCAGGGCTCGGATGTCCAGACTGCCGAGTCCGAGGAGATGAAAGATCTGGGCGGCAGCTTTGACCAGCTGCCCGATCTTTATGAGGAAAGTCTGAAACAATACCAGGAAGGTGAAGTTGTCAGCGGCCGGATCGTGGCCGTGGATAAAGATTACGTCATCGTCGACATCGGCTATAAATGCGAAGGCCACATTCCCATTCATGAGTTTTTGGATGCCGGTGGCGAAAATACCGCCAGGGTCGGCGACCAAGTGGACGTCCTGCTGGAAAGGCGTGATGATGAAGAAGACATCATCCTGCTCTCCAAAGAAAAGGCCTCCAAGATTAAGGTCTGGGAAGAAATCAGCGCCGCCTATCAACAGGATGGCGAGATTGAAGGCAACGTCGTGGCCAAAGTCAAGGGCGGCTTATCCGTCGATTTGGGCGGTGTCACTGCTTTCTTGCCCGGCTCCCAGGTCGATCTGCAGCCGGTGCGCAATATTGACAACCTCATTGGCCAGACCTATAAGTTTAAGATTCTCAAATACAATAAAAAACGCCGGAATGTAGTTCTCTCCCGCCGAGTCATTTTGGAAAAAGAACGGGCTGAGCAGAAGGCCGCCACCCTGGCAACCCTCGAAGAAGGCAAAGTCGTAACCGGGACCGTCAAGAATATTACCGATTACGGCGTCTTTGTGGATCTGGGCGGCATCGACGGTCTGCTGCATGTCACCGACATGTCCTGGGGACGCATCGGTCATCCTGCCGACCTCTTTCAGGTGGGCGACACCATCCAGGTCAAGATCTTGAGCTTTGACCGGGAAAACGAAAAAGTCTCCCTCGGTCTGAAACAGTTGGTGGAAGATCCCTGGCTTACCGCGTCGGAAAAGTATCCGGTGGGGCAACGGGTGCAAGGCAAGGTGGTCAGCCTGACCGATTACGGTGCTTTTGTGGAGTTGGAGCCGGGGGTTGAGGGCCTCATCCACGTATCCGAGATGTCTTGGACCAAGAAAGTCCGCCATCCCTCCAAAATCGTCTCCATCGGCGATATCGTCGAAGCCCAGGTTCTGGATATTGATACGGCGAAAAAACGCATCTCTCTGAGCATGAAGCACGTGGAGCCCAACCCCTGGGATGTCATCGGTGAAAAATATCCGGAAGGTACCGTCATCGAAGGCAAGATCAAAAATATCACGGACTTCGGAATTTTTATCGGCATCGATGAAGGCATCGACGGGTTGGTGCATATCTCTGACATTTCCTGGACCAAGCGCATCAAACATCCTTCCGAGGTTTTTAAAAAGGGTCAGGAAGTTCAGGCCAAGGTCCTAAAAATTGACAAAGAAAACGAACGTTTCTCTTTGGGCATTAAACAACTTACCGACGATCCCTGGAAGACCATCGACCAGCGCTACCCCATCGGCAAAACTGTCACCGGACTGGTGACCAACAAGACCGATTTCGGGGTCTTCATCGAGCTGGAAGAAGGGATTGAAGGCCTGATCCACGTCTCGGAATTGAGTCGGGATAAGAATAAGCCCCTCCAGATTGAAGTGGGTGATATGGTGACTGCCAAAGTGATCAACGTATCGCCCAAGGATCGCAAGATCGGCTTGAGTGTCCGTAAGTTGGAGACCGACCAGGAGCAATCGGTCTATCGTGATTACCTCCACTCCCGCCAGGAAGCCACCACACCGCTGGGCGAGCTGTTGCAGGAGCGTTTGGAGGAGAGCGAACTGCTGAAACAGGAAGAGAAACAAGAAGATTCAGACTAGGACAAGGCACGCTTGGCAGAGCCATCCTCTTCCGGGCGGGCCGGTGTTGGGCCCGCCTGCCCCAACTTTTCTGCCTGATAACCTGGTGCCAGGGTATGCTTGGCAAACGCATAGACCGAAAGCGATATTTTCCCCTTACCGACTCATGATGAGGCGTTCGACGCCTTAAGGTGTTGCCATGGCCAATCGTTCTCCGGTGGTAATCTTTCTGTTATTGGGCGCTATTTTGCTTTTTTTCAGCGGGGTTATCCTGCTTATGCTGTCCATGACCGGAAGCCAGGTGAAGTTGGTCCGGAGCAATAAAGTGGGCGTGGTGGAGGTCACGGGGATCATCACCGAGGCCCGGAGCACCCTGAATACCCTGAAGAAATTTCGGGAAAGCGCCGCGATCAAGGCCATTGTCCTGCGGGTCAATTCCCCGGGTGGGGCGGTGGGACCTTCCCAGGAGATTTTGGCCGAGGTCTACCGGACTCGTCAGCAGAAGAAGGTGGTGGCTTCGTTGGGCACGGTGGCGGCTTCCGGCGGATATTATATTGCTTCGGGGGCCGATGTGATCCTGGCCAATCCAGGCACCCTCACCGGCAGTATCGGGGTGATCATGAATTTTACCAATATCGAACAGCTCACCCAGAAGTTGGGCATAGAGCTCTTTAATCTCAAGGCCGGTCGCTTTAAAGACGCCGGTTCACCCACCCGGCCCATGACTCCTGTGGAACGGGCCTATTTGCAGAAACTCATCGATAACGTCCATGAACAGTTTATTCTGGACGTGGCCCGGGGGCGCAAAATGCTGCTCCACAAAGTCCGGGAAGTGGCCGACGGCCGGGTCTTTACCGGCGAGATGGCCAAACACTTGGGGCTGGTGGATCAATTCGGCAACCTCTCCGAGGCCATTGATCTGGCCGGCCAGTTGGCCGGCTTGACGGGCAAAGTAGAGCCCGTTTACCCGCCCAGGGAACGATTTTCCCTCTTCCGGCTGCTCATGGGAGATGATCCGGAAGAACTCCTCAGCCGCTGGCTTGGACCGGGCGCGGCCAGCCCGGCATATCTCTTTGCTCCCGGCCAGTGATTCCCGCCATCTACAACACTTCACTGATCTTTCCTTTGCCCTCGCGCAGGACTTCCGGCGTATCATCGATTAAGGAGATGATGCTGGACGGCTCCGGCACGATAATGCCGCCGTCAATCACCAGATCCAGCGGCGGCTTATAATATTCAGCGATATCATAAGGGTCGCTCATGATGGTGCCGTCTTCCCGGCTGGCGCTGGTGGTGATTATGGGGTGGCCCAGCAACTGTACCAGGCGCAGACAGATGGCATGATCCGGAACGCGGATGCCGGCCGTTTTGCGGCGCGTTAACATAATTTTGGGGACCAGCCGGCTGCCTTCCAGGATAAAGGTATAGGGGCCGGGCAGCAGGCGGCGCATGGTTTTGTAGGCAAAGTTGGTGACTTTGGCGTATTCACTGATGTTTTTCAGGTCACCGCAGATGAAGCTGAAGGGTTTGCTGAGCGGCCGCTTTTTCAGTTGATACACCCGCTCAATGGCCTTTTTATTGAACAGATCGCAACCGATGCCATAACAGGTGTCCGTGGGGTAGGCGATGATGCCGCCCTCAGCCAAAACCTCCACGACCCGGCGGAGGAGACGCTCCTGGGGATTGTCAGGGTTAATGCGCAGAAGAATAAGTTGATCTCCTTATTGGCGTTTTTTCTTTTTTGTTCCCGGCGTTTTCCGGGATTCCGTCCCTGACTCCGGCGCCGCCACCGCTTTGGCCGGGGCTGCGGGCAACCCGACGATGGCCAGTTGCCGGTAAACCTGATCTTTCAGCCAATGGGGATCCCACCATTCCACCGGATTGACTGGGTGACCGTGGATCATGACGGCGAAGTGCAGGTGATCTCCACCTGCCATGCCGGTGGCGCCGGTGCGGCCGAGGATATCACCCTTCTGGACCTTTTGGTTCTTTTCAACCTTGATTTCACTCAAGTGACTATAAAGGCTGAATAATCCCAAGCCGTGGTCGAGGATCACCGATTGCCCATAAATCCCCAAGGGACCGGTAGAGACCACAATGCCCGTATTGCCAGCCGGGACTTCGGCCCGCTCCAGGGAGGCCAAATCCTGCCCGAGGTGCACCTGTTTGTCGACCTCGCGGCCGCGATATTTATAAGTGCGCTGATCGGCAAAACCAGCCATCGGCTTACTGTTGGGCAGTCGGGAAAAAGCCCCCTGCCACAGAGGCTCAGAGTGGCTCTGTTGGCAGACGTCCAAGATAAACCGGTCGTTTTTGAGACGTTCGGCCTGATTGATCTGGAGAAAGACCGCCAACGGGTCGGTCAGGCCTTGCAGTTGCGGATTCATCCCCTGAAATTCGGCCAGCTTGCGCTGGAGGAAGTCATCGCTGATGTTTAAGGTATCCGCCTTCCACTTGCGCGGCTTGAGGCGATACCATAACTTATGCCGAACTTCGGCACCGCCTAAGTCCACGGCCAGCAGTTCCAGGTTCAGGGGTTGGGGCAGGTCGTATGGAACGGCGAAAAAGGCCAGATAGCGGCCGGCTTCTTTGCCCACGGCATAACCGGGATAGAACACGCCGTTGACCAAAAGCCCGGTTTTGGCCGTCGGCTTATTGACCTGATAGGTCACCAGGCCGGTGCCGCCCTGATTGAGGACCTCGTTAATGGACGTGAAAGTCAGGCGCAAGGGGGTCAGATCAATGTGCAGCGGCCGCACCAGTTCGGCCCGGTTGCCCTGGAACCAGCCCATCAGGGAGTAATCCCGGGCTTCCACTGTCAAGGTGGCCGGTCCTTCCTGAAAACCCCAGGCCTTGGCTTCCAAGGTCAAAGGAATCTGCACCTGCCGGTCCTGGCCGCCCCGGCCCCAGCGCCGGCCCGGGAAGGTCTGGGCCAGGACCTCTTTGCGGTTGCCTTCCTGTTGCAATCGGACCGTTACCCGACTCAAGCCGCTGTTATCATCACTGAGGGTGAGGGTGAAGGTTTGTTTGGGACCCAATAATTGGGCATCCGGTTGTAACTGTATCACTGGCGCATGCAGATCAAACCAGGTGCCGGTGAGCCAAACAGCCCCGGCAATGAAGGCCAGGCCGATGAACGCCAGAAACAGATAGGTGGAGAAGTAACTTCCCCATTTTGACCAGGTTCGCTTCCTGCTAATGGCTGCACCCTCCTCAGAAAAATCCATTTAATGCTATCAGGGAAAAGGCTTCCCTGCAAGCCACCAGCCCTTGTCCTCCAGGGCGGGGGCGAGGCTGATTTTTCTTACCGGCGTCTGGCTTTTTGGGACCGTCGCGCCTCAGAGCCAGCCCTTTGGCAGGCGAAGGTGCCCAATCGTTGGGCATATTCCTTGACCCGGGCCATGGCTTCAGCCACATCCAGAGTTAACAGGCGCCGGTCCTGCAGAACCAATTGGCCGGCGATGAGCACCGTGCGGACATCGCCGCCGCCGGCCGCATAGACGATCTGGGAATAAGGATTATACAGGGGAATCAGATGGGGTTGGTCGCCATTGATGACGATCACATCCGCCTGTTTGCCGGGTTCCAGGGAGCCCACCCGGTCCTGCAGGTTGAGGACTTGGGCCGCCTGACGGGTGGCCATTTTGAGAACGGTGGTGGCTGGCATCACCGTGGGATCCCGGCGAAAAACCTTATGCAGTTTGGCCGCGGTGTCCATTTCCTGGAGCATGTCCAGATTGTTATTGGAGGCGCAGCCATCCGTTCCCAAGGCAACGTTGACGCCCAATTGCAGTAACTCCACTACCGGAGCCACACCCGAGGCGAGTTTCATGTTGCTTTCCGGGCAATGCACCACCCCGACCCCCTGGTCAGCCAAAAGTGCCTGATCCTCCGGACTGAGGACCACACCGTGGTCGATTACCAGGCGGTCGTTTAACAGGTCCAAGTTATAAAGATGGACGACCGGCGAGGCGCCGTAACGTTGCCAGCAGTTGGCCACCTCCTGTTGAGTCTCGGATAGGTGGATGATGAGCTGGACCCCATAGCTGCCGGCCAAGGCACCGCACTGCTGCAAGAGCTCCGGGGAACAGGTATACACGGCGTGGGGTTGCACCGCCACCTGGATGAGAGGGTCATTCTGCCAGGTCTGGATCAGCGTCTCGGTGAATTTCAGACCGTTGGCCGCTTCCCCATAATTGGTGGAGGGGAAGTCATAGAGGACTTCCCCCACCACCGCCCGCATGCCGATTTCCCGGGCTGCCTGGGCCACAGCATCGGCGAAAAGATACATGTCGCAGAAGGTGGTGGTGCCGGAGAGGATCATCTCGGCGATGGCCAAACGTGTTCCCCAATAGACCAGATCCCGGCAGATGAGGCGTTCAGCCGGGAAGATGTGGTCGTGGAGCCAGATTTCCAAGGGGAGATCATCGGCCAGGCCCCGAAAACAGGTCATGCCAGCATGGGTATGGGCATTGATGAGGCCGGGCAGGATAATGTCCTGGGGGTAGGCAAGGGTTTGGCGGGCCTGGCAGCGGCTGGCCACCTCAGGCCGGGGCCCCACGGCCACAATGCTGTCCCCGCGCACGGCGATGGCGCCATCCTGGAAGACTTCCCCCGCCCCATTCATGGTTATGACTGTGCCAGCAGTCAGAAGCAGATCAACAGGTTCCGGGTGCGCAAAAACTTCCGTCACAGGAAAGCTCCTCAGTTGTTAGGGAATAGGACATCAGCGTTTTTTCGGAGGATTTTTGCCGCTTGCCGCTGGTTTGGAAGGAGGTGCGGTTTCGCCGACGGCCGGCGCCTCACCACGGCTGCCCCCGAGACCACCTCGGAGATAAACTTCATAAAAGCGGGAGGCAGTGCCGGCCGGCACGTTGAGCTTATACATGCCCGGCGGCAGAACCGCGGTCTGCAGGCGCGGATTCAGGCGGCGGATGAGCTTGTAATAGGTGCCGCAGGCCTCGGCCAACTGGCGGAGGGGCAGTTCTTTGGCCAGGACAAATTCCACCTGATCCGGCTGCAAAGGCGGATAGAGGTCCTCAGTCGGAATCTGGTAGCCATAGCGGGCCGGCTCACTCAGAATGATCTTGGCGGCAATGATGCGCAGGACATAGCGGTCCGTCTCATCGGGGAGATCCAGGTGGTAATAATTAGCCACCCCCTGGTCTTTGATGGCTTTGCGCAGTCGGCCTTCGCCGCAATTGTAGGCTGCCAGAGCTAAAGGCCAGTTCTGGAATTCCCGGTGGAGCGTTTTCAGGTACTGCAAGGCTGCCTCGGTGGAGCGATAAAAGTCGAAGCGGTCGTCAAATTTTGTATCTGTCTTCAGGAGAAAGCGATTGGCCGCCGGCTTCATGAACTGCCACGGGCCGCCGGCTCCAGCCCCGGAGCGGGCGTCCAGACGGAGGTCGCTCTCCACCAAGACCACATATTTCAGATCGTCGGGCAACTTGGCTTCCTGCAAGCGTTTTTCCAGGTACGGGAAGTAGCGGGCGGCCCGCTTCAGCCACATAATGGTCTGGATCCGGCTCCAGAGGATAATGGTGAACTCCCGATCCAGATCCTCCCGCACCTCAGGTTCGTGCAAAGGCACGTCTTCGCCGCAAAGACTCACCTGGGCCGGGAGAGGGTAGTATGATTTTAACATCTCTTCAGAAGGTGGCGGGTTTTTGGTTTCCATCTGGGCTGCGGCTGGTTGGGCCAACCCCAGGGCCAGCAGGAAAACTGGGCAGCCCAGCAGCCAGCGAACCGCCCGGTTGAACCGGCCCGCCTTTGAAAAGCCGCGCATTATTGCTCTAAAATCATCAGAAAACATGGTTGGCAACCTTGAATAGACGAAATGTCTCACCAAGAAAATAAGTTTCGAGTTTAAAAAAGCCACTCCTCGGGGGCCGGGCCCGCCCTGCAATTTTTATCAGTGGGGTGACCCCCTGTGCCTACTATGCCATCTTTATCAGTGGGGCGGGCCTCCGTGCCCGCCCAAAAAATACCTTTCGCCGCGCCGCACTGGATTTTCATGCTGCGCGGCTGCCGGGGGGAATAACGAGTTCCCTCTTTTTATAACACGGCGGAGCGGCTCTGTCCCGATTTTTTGGGTTCCTCAACCAGACCTTCCCTAACTTCACCGGCAGAAGCGAGCTCAGCCAGCAACCCTCAAAAATCCACTGGCAATGGTCCCAGCGCCGCCAGGGTCGGCGGCGACCAGCGGGGTTGATCATCTTTGTCCAACAGGCGGGCCCGGATGCCTTCGACATAATCGGGATGGCGCACGATAAAGGCCGCGGCCTTGGCTTCCGCAGCAAAGACCTCGGGCAAGGGTCGGCCTTCATTATGGCGGAGAAGTTTGAGGGTCAAGGCCAGGGCCGTGGGGGAGCGTTCACCCAGACGGGACCAGACTTCCCGGCAGACCAGGCTCTCCAGGGAGCAGCTGGACAAAGACTCGGTCAGCTCCTGGAGGGTTTGTTTGCCTTGGAAATGTTGGGCAACCCAGTCATCCAGAGGGCAGGGGAGGGTAGGGGGGGTCTCCAAAAACAGGGCGATTTCAGCCCGGAGCAGGGCGGCTGCCGCCCGGCGCTCAGGGGGCAAGGGCAGTTTCAAGCTTGTCAGGGCATCCTGGATGAGGGGCAGGTGGCTGGAACGGCAATAAGCAGTGGCCAGCCCCAAACGCACGGTCTCCGTTCCCTGAACTTCATAGCCCGTCAGGGCCAGAAACTCCGGGTAGCCCGGCGGACATTTGCTGAAGAGCCAGCCGGTGGCGCCGACGTCCGGGATAAAGCCGATGCGGGTCTCCGGCAGGGCCATGCGGGTCCGTTCCGTGGCAATAACCAGATCGGCACCGGCCGCCAGCCCCAAGCCGCCGCCCATGGTCACGCCGTCGGCCAGGGCAATAACGGGCTTGGGAAATTCATGGATGGCCAGATCAACGGCGTATTCTTCCTGAAAAAACTGGTCGGCTTGCTCGGCTGTCCCGGCCTGCACCGCCTGGGCCAGGCTTTTCAAATCCGCCCCGGCGCAAAACCCCCGCTCCCCGGCGCCCCGCAGCAGGACGCCGCGAATCTGGCGTTCGGCCTTAGCAATCTCCAGGGCTGCCCGAACGAGCCGGATCATATCAAGATTTAGACTATTGATGACCCTGGGCCGGTTCAGGGTAACCACGAGAAAATAGCCGGCTTGGGTCATGAGAATGGGGCTGGCAAGCGCAATGGTCAAGAGTCGTTCTCCTTTTCATGGGCTGGGGGCGCAGGCCTTCTGGGAGATGTCGGCAAATGCAGCCGCTGCTGCACCTGCACCAGAATCCGGGCCTGCACTTCCACTTCGGAGCCGCAACCATCCACCCGAATGAGGTTGGGAGCCTGCAGGCGGTCAAAAATGGCGGCCACGTGGGCCAGATAGTCCTGCTCTTCAAAGGTATCCAGCCTTTTGCCCCTCTGCCGGAGGCGAGAGATTCTCTCGGCAGGGGGCAGTTCCAGGAGAATGATCAGATCGGGCCGGGGGGCGAAATCCGCGTGTTGAGCTTCGATGTCCTGGGGGTCAAGCCCCAGGGCGCCCTGATAAGCCATCGATGAGTAATAATAGCGGTCGGTGATGACAATCTTCCCTGCGGCCAAAGCTGGGCGAATCACCTGGTCAACGTGCTCCCGACGGTCGGCCAGAAAGAGGGCCAACTCCTCGGCCGGGGTGATACCCTGGCGGCCGCGTTGGCTGAGCCGGCGGATTTCCTGACCGAACACACCCGCGGTGGGCTCTCGGGTGAGGACCACCGGCAGTCCCAGACGGGCAAGATTTGCGGCCAGGAGTCGGGCCTGGGTGGTCTTGCCGACGCCATCCAGCCCCTCAAAGGCAATGAGATGGCCCTGGCAGGATGATGAGTGTTCCAAGCTCGGCCTCAGAGAGTTGTCATAGCCAAGGGCCCAAAAGAATGGTCCGGGGCCCTATTGCGGGAAAAAAGGCGTGAGCCATACCTCGTGCCTCTTTGCGGCTCACGTCTCAGTGTATATTGACAAGCAGGCCTTGAAAAGATACTATTATCACGTTAAGGGGAAAGTTTGTGAAATTGCGCCAAAAAATGATCTTAAAACGCCTGGAGCCCGATCTTTTGCGCATCAATCAGGCTCTCAGCGGCCACCTGGCCACCCACGTCCATCTCATCTCGCAGGTCTGGGATCATATCCGCATTTCCGGAGGCAAACGCATCCGGCCACTGCTTTTTATCCTGGCGGCCCGGATGTGCGGGGCCAAAGAGGATCGTCTGCCAGAGGTATCGACTATATTCGAGTACCTGCATGCAGCCACCCTGCTGCATGACGATGTCGTGGACGCGGCCACCGTCCGTCGGGGTCACTCCTCTGCCAATACTATTTGGGGGAATCAGGCCGTTATCCTGGTGGGCGATTTTCTTCTCTCCAAGGCTTTGAGCATTGCCGTGGCCACCAAAAACATCCGGGTGATGGAAGTTCTGGCCCAGACCACCACCTTCATGGCGGAAGGAGAGGTGTTGCAATTGGTGAACACCGGCCGGGTGGATATGACCGAAGCCGAATATTTTGAGGTCATCATCCGCAAGACTGCCAAACTCATGGCCGCAGCCTGTCAGATCGGGGCCCTCATGGGGGGGGCTGCTCCGGCCTTGGAGCAGGCCATGGCCGAATTCGGCCTCAACTTGGGGATCACCTTCCAATTGGTGGACGATATTTTAGATTTTACCGGCGATCCCCAAGAGATGGGCAAGCCCGTCTGCAACGACTTAAAAGAGGGCAAGATCACTCTGCCTTTTATCCACGTCCTAGGTCAGGCCACGCCGGCGGAACAGGACCACTTGCGCCGTTTGGTCAAAGAGAGCGACGTCACGGCTTTGGCCCGAGAGCTCCTGCCCTTGCTGGACAGATATGGCTCCATTGCCTACGCCCGCCAAAAGGCCCAACACTATACCTTGGCGGCCCGACAAAACCTGGCCGTTTTCCCCGATTCTTCGGAAAAAACCCTCTTTTTGGAGATTACCGACTACTTATATCACCGCACCGCCTGACCTGGGCCAGCCTTACTCTGCTCCCCCGCCTAGCTTATGTTCCAGGGCTTTCACCCGTTCTTCCAGGGCTTTGAATTCCGACCGCCGTACCAGAGCCATCTCATCCACCAGTTTGTTGACGTAGTCTTTCACCCGGTCCCAGAAGGCGCTCTGTTCTTTTTTGGCCTTCTCCCACAACTCTTCGACGGCCTGAGAACTCTCCTGGCGGCTCAACTCACCCCGTTTGACCATCTCTTCCACCAGGGATTCCACTTTTTCTTTGGTGTAATCGAACAGGCCAAGGCCAAATTGCATGGTTTTTTTCAGAAAATCGTCCATAACGTCTCCTTTTTGTCTTGGGCGGCGGAGGGACCTGCCTCACACCGTCAATCTCAGGCCGTCTACGGCCAGGATGATTTCGCCGGCAAACTCCTGGCGGCAGGCTGCGGCCATATCCACCTCATCGCAGGGGGGATAGAAATGGGTCAGCACTAGCCTGGGGACGCCCGCGTGGGCGGCCAGGCGGCCAGCCTCCTCGGGGGTCAGGTGGCCCGGCACCTTCCAGGGGTTGGCAGCCTCAAGAATCAGCAGATCCGCTCCCCTGGCCAATTGAATAAGGCTGTCGCTCCAGTCGGTATCACCGGAATAGACCACGGCCCGGCCGCCGTGCTCCACCCGAAAGGCCAGACTGCTGGCCAGATGCTGCACCGGCGCGGTTTTGATGGTCACTGCCGCCAGAGAAAGAATGTCTTCCCGGTCGGTGGTCATTTCCTTGACGTTCAGCAGTCCGGCCGGCGGCTCCAGCCATTCGCCCCAGACGCCCCGGAGCCGGTGGTAAAATTCCTGGAAGCCCTGGGCCGCCACGAGCCAGACAGGATCCTGGCGGGTATAGCCCAAGCCATAGCGGCTGGCAAAAAGAAACGCCACCAGATCAGCCACATGGTCGGGATGCTGATGACTGAGGCAGAGAACGTCAATATCGTTAAAATTCAGGCCATAGTTGAGCATGGCCCGCAAGGTGCCGGGGCCGATGTCCAGGAGGAGAAAGGTACCCCCGGCCTGGATGGCCAGCGCCGGCGACCCCCGCCGGCGCGAGGGCACCGCCGTGCCCGAACCGATTATGACGACTTCCAGATAGTCCGAAGCCAAGCTTAGGCACCGTCCACGTGGCCCATTTCTTTGATGAAATACCAGTCCGCCGGATCCACCAGGTAGTTGCGGTAGTCGGCCAGAAAATTGTAATGGCCCCGCTCCTCATTCACCAGACTGAGGAGGAAGCGCCGTTCCTTGGGGTCCTTGGCCTGACGGGCCAGCCGTTGGTAGAACTCGATGCTCTTGGACTCCATCTGCATGCCGAGCTCCAGGGCCTGCAGGTCATTGGCATCTCCCGCCCCCATATTGCCTTTCGCCAGGGCGGCGGAAAAGATTTTGGGATCTTCGGCCGGTGGGCTGAACTCGCACATGGATTCCTGCCAATGGGGGTCTTTTTCCAGAGCGTCGTAGATTTCTTGGATGCGTTTGATATGATAAACTTCACCGTTGGCCAGATACGTAAAGATTTCTTTGGTCCCTTCGTCTTTGGCCCGGCGGGCTGCTTCTTCATAGAACTTCTTGCCATCTTCTTCCATCTGGATGGCAGTCCGCAGATCGCTTAAAATGAGGCATTCGGTCGCCGCCATAGTTTTCTCCCTCACCTGTCTGGGTTTGCTGGCCGGCCGTGATCTCCTCTTGCCGAGAGCCGGTATTTTCAATATAGTTAGTGTATTCTGATCACGCAATTCCTGCCAGTGTTTTTGGTGTGAAAATGACCCCCCAACGCCTGCATCGACTTTTTCCTGAGGTCGTGCCGAACCCTCCGAATCTCGGCCCCGGCACACCGGCCGCAGTACTCATCCCTCTGTTTTTCCAGGACGACGAATTGATGCTGTTGTTTACCCAACGCACCCAGTGGGTCAAACAGCACCGGGGGCAGATTTCTTTTCCCGGCGGCGTCCACGATCCGGAGGATGAAAATTTCCTGAACACCGCCTTGCGGGAGGCCCAGGAGGAGATCGGCCTGGCGCCGACGGCGGTGGACGTCTTGGGCTTTCTCAACACCACCTTGACCACCACGGGCTACCTGGTCCACAGTTTTGTGGGCCTCATCCCCCATCCATACCCTTTCCGGCTCAACGCCCGGGAAGTGGCCCGCCTGCTTTCTTTCCCTGTCCGGCAACTGCTGGAACCCCACCGCTGGCGCACCGGCCCCCATGTCTGGGAAGGACGATCCCACCAGGTTTATTATTGTGATCTGGAAGACGCCACGATCTGGGGGGCGACGGCGCGAATACTGGTGGACCTGCTGGTCATCCTGGACCCTAATTTTCAACTGCCTGCTGGGGCGTAAGCCCATCTTTCCTGCCGGTTTCTCCTCCCTCATTGATATGTTAGTTCTGATGCCGATAATTTCCTAATATTACCAGTGGCTTAGACATGGCAGAGCCATTTGCCGGGATAAAGGGAGGAGAATGGAATCCGATGAAAATCTTTCCTCCCTCACCTTGACAAGGCTGTGGCGCGGCATTATTATAATTATCAATAATAGGATTTATTATTAATTGATAAGCAATGAAACGCCATAGCCATCAGCGGGATATTATTTTAGAGGAAGTGCGCCGGGGCAAGACCCATCCGTCGGCCCAGGAGGTGTTTGACCGGGTCCGCCCCCGGCTACCGAAGATCAGTTTGGGCACGGTCTACCGCAACCTGGAGCAATTGGCGGCTCATGGTGTGATCCGCAAGTTGGAGCTACCCGGCCAGCAGCGGCGCTTTGACGGCGACACTTCCGAACATTATCATATTCGCTGCCTGGCCTGCGGTCAGGTGGACGACATTCCTGGACCGCTCTTGGTGCAGATCCGCCAGCTGCCTGACACCCTCAACAATTACACTATCTTGGGACACCGCCTGGAGCTAATTGGCATCTGTCCCCGCTGCCGGGAAACGGCAGGACCAAATCCTTCCAACGGACAATAACTCATGGCTGTTTCAGCATTACAGTTGTTTAAGCTTCTGCCCCAAACCAACTGCGGAGAATGTGGTTTGCCTACCTGTCTGGCCTTTGCCACCCAGGTCGTGGTGGAGGGCGTTGATTTGGCTGCTTGTCCTTATCTTGCCGAGGAAGCCAAAGCCCTGGCCGGGACCATCCAAAGCCAACAGGAAAAGGGTGTGGGGCGCAAACGGGATAATCTGGCCATCGCCCTCAAATTTCTCCAGGAAAAAGTAGCCCCCGTGGATTTGGCCACGGCCGCCCCTGGCCTGGGAGCTGTTTACGGGGAAGAGGACGGTCGGCCTTTCCTCTCCTTCCGCTACTTCTCCCGGCCGGTGCAGGTATTCAAAGATGAGGTGCGCTACGGCCAGGGATTTGCGCCCAATCCGTGGGATCCTATCCTTCTCTATAATTATATAACATCCGGCGGCCAGCGCCCGCCCAGCGGCCGGTGGATCAAATTCCCGGAACTGCCCAACTCCGTTTCCAAGACCAAAACATTGTTGCGTTTGCAGAAACAATTGGCTGAGGCGGTTACCGGCAAAGTCACCGCTTTTGTCCGCAGCGCCCGGGAATTGGGCGGTGAGCCCATCGACGTCACGCCTGAGGCCACTTTCCAGTTAATTTTCCAGCCGTTGCCCCGGATCCCTCTGTTGTTGGTCTTTCATGAAGCCGAACCCGAAGAGAATTTTGCCGCCGAAGCCCATTTCCTCTTCGATGCCCAGGTGATGGACTTTCTTGATCTGGAATCTTTATTGTTCCTGGTGGAAAGGCTCATGGAGCAACTGCTGAAAAAACTTGCTTAGTTGGGACAGAGCTGTCCAAGGATCGACTAAACATACTCGCAAGGAAAACAAGATGAAATGCCCGGTTTGTGGTTCCACGAAGTTTTTTCTCAAAGACCCTGCGGATGAATACGAGACCTATGAATTTAACCTCGAGAATGGCCAACCGGTTTTTCTGGGGGAGCCGCAAGAACTGCAGAGGGATACCGAGAGCTTCTGTCAACGCTGTTCCTGGCACGGCCATTGGGAGGAGATATGCCCCAGGTAACTTTTTTCCGTCCCTATCCCTTCCGGATCGGGCAGAAGATCACCATTCAGGGCGGGCCCCGACGGGGGGACTGGGAGGTGATCGGCGTGTCCGAAAAACACGTGAAGCTACGCTGTCCGGTGTCCTTTCGGGAGTTTGAGTGGCCCCTTTTCTGTTATCTGGTGGAAGAAAAAGAAGTGGAGCTTTGGCCCCATCATGATTAAGCTGTCTACATATAACCCACATTTACGAGGAGGAAGACTATGTCGAAAGTAATGGAGCATCTTAAGGAAGCGTTTGCCGGTGAGTCCCAGGCCAACCGGAAATATCTGGCCTTTGCGAAAAAGGCCGACCAGGAAGGCTTTCCCATGGCGGCCCGCCTATTCCGGGCAGCTGCGGCGGCGGAGACCGTCCATGCCCATGCCCATTTAAAAGTTATGGGCGGCATCAAGTCCACCAAGGAAAACCTGATGGAGGCCATCGCCGGGGAGACCCACGAATTTAAGAGCATGTATCCCCAGATGATCGCCGATGCTAAAGCTGAAGGTAATACCCAGGCCGAACGGTCTTTTACCTACGCCAATGAAGTGGAAAAGATCCACGCCCAACTTTATCAAAAAATGCTGGACAACCTGGACAATCAGACCATGGTGGATGTCTATATCTGTCCGGTCTGCGGCCTCACCGTAGAAGGCGAGCCCCCGGAAAAATGCCCCGTCTGTAATACGCTGAAGAAATTTTTCGAGCGTATTGATTAAGCCGAAAAAAGGTTTACTATAAGACAGACAAGCCTGGACCAGAAGGATGAGACAGATCCAGGCTTCGGCTCAGGTGAGTCGGCCAGGGATGGCCGACTGCCGGGCTTTGACACACCACCCAGGAAAGGACGCATGAAATCTCTTAAAGGCACTCAGACGGAAAAGAATCTGCTCACCGCCTTCGCCGGTGAATCCCAGGCCCGCAATCGCTATTCCTATTTTGCCTCCAAAGCCAAAAAAGAAGGCTTTGTGCAGATCTCCTTTATCTTTGAAGAAACCGCCAATCAGGAAAAGGAGCATGCCAAAAGGTTTTTCAAGTTCCTGGAGGGTGGCGAAGTGGAGATCAGCGGTGGGTTCCCGGCCGGCAAGATCGGCAGCACCCTGGAAAATCTGCAGGCGGCCGCTGCAGGCGAGCACTACGAAAATACCAAGATGTATCCCAATTTCGCCCAAATCGCCCGGGACGAAGGCTTCCCGGACGTGGCCGCGGTCTTTGAAGCCGTTGCCGTGGCCGAAGCCTATCACGAGCAGCGCTATCGGGCTCTGGCGGCCAACGTGGCCAACAACCGGGTCTTTGCCCGGGAGACTGCGGTGACCTGGCGCTGCCGCAATTGCGGCTACACGGTGGAAGGCACTGCCGCCCCGGCCATGTGTGCTGCCTGCGCCCATCCCCAGGCCCATTTTGAGGTCCTGGCTGAAAGCTTTTAGGGGGCAGGGACCAGGGATCAGGGATGAGGGGAAAAAAGATAATACGTCCATTCCCCATTCAACATTATGACCTGCAACCAATACTCAAAACTCGAAACTCAAAACTCGAAACTCATCTAAGGAGGAACTACCATGACCGCACAACTGGAAGTCTATAAATGTGAAATCTGTGGCAACATCGTTGAGGTGCTGCATGCCGGCCCCGGGCAGTTGGTCTGCTGCGGCCAGCCCATGAAAAGGTATGAAGAAAACACCGTCGACGCGGCCAAAGAAAAACACGTGCCGGTGGTCGAGAAGGTAGCCGAGGGATTCAAGGTGAAGGTCGGCAGCGTGGCCCATCCCATGGAAGAAAAACATTATATCGAATGGATTGAGATCATCGCCGATGGCAAAACCTACCGGAAGTATTTAAAACCCGGCGATGCCCCCGAAGCAGTTTTCTGTATTGACGCAGCAACAGTCACCGCTCGGGAATACTGTAACCTGCACGGACTTTGGAAGGCCTAAGCCATGCTCAGCGCCAACATGGAGCGAGAGCTCAACAAACAGCTGAATGCCGAACTCTATTCCGCCTATCTGTATCTGGCCATGGCAGCTTATTTTTATGCCCACAACCTGAACGGCTTTGCCAATTGGATGATGGTACAGAATCAGGAAGAGACCACCCACGCCATGAAGTTCTATCACTTCATCAACGAACGGGGCGGGCGGGTGCACCTGGATACCATCGCCAAACCGGAGGGCGAATGGACATCGCCGCTGGACGTCTTTGAAGCGACCCTCCGGCACGAGCAAAAAGTCACCGGTTTGATCAACCATCTGGTGGATGTGGCCATGGCTGAACGGGACCATGCCACCAACGCCTTTCTGCAGTGGTTCATCACCGAACAGGTGGAGGAGGAGGCCTCGGCCGAGACCATTATCCAAAACCTCAGGTTGGCCGGCGATAATCCCCAGGCTCTGCTCATGCTGGATCGGGAGTTGGGCACCCGGGTCTTTACGCCACCGGCGACTGGAGCCTAGCAGGAGGGTGCCAACGGGTTTCTTGGGGAAGGGGGCAAAAGCCTTGCCCCTTTCCAAACCCATCCTTATCTGCACAAGTTAAGCACAGACTATGGGTCTGTGCTTATCCTTTCTTGCCAGGCGAGCAAGAGTCGGAAACCAAATTTTCTCAACAGTATAAAGGAAACCCATGGGACGCCATGATCTGAATCTCCTCATCGGCGGCGAGGCCGGACAAGGGTTGGTGACCATCGCCATGATCCTGACCAAAGCCCTGGTCCGTTCCGGTTATTTTATTGTCGTCACCCAGAGTTATCAATCCCGGATAAGAGGGGGACACAATACCTTTGCCATCCGCATCAGTCCGGCGGAGATCATTGCCTCTCGGGCCCAGGTGGATTTTCTCGTGGCTCTGAATGAAGAAACCATACAACGGCACCGGCCGGAGATGAGCGACGCCGGTTTGGTCTTAGTGGACGAGCGTTTTGCCGGGGGCAACGACCAGGTTCTGAAGGTGCCCTTTCAGGAATTTGCCACGGACCGCAGCGTCAATGTGGCCTATCTGGGCATTTTAACCCAACTTCTGGGCCTTGATGAGGCTGTGGTTTTTCAGGCCCTGGAGGATTACTTCGGCGCCAAGAAGCCGGAGATGACTGCGGCTAATCAAGCCGTTTTTACCAAAGCGGTGCAGTGGGCTGAAGAGAAACATCTGCCCGAGACGGTGCGGCTGGCCCCGGCCACGGATCGTCGGGAGCGCCTCATGCTCAACGGCAACGAAGCCATTGCTTTGGGGGCCATCTCCGCCGGGGTAAAATTCTGCGCCTTTTATCCCATGACGCCCTCCACCTCCATCCCTCTGACGCTCCAGGCTGCGGCCGATACTATGGGGCTGGTGGTGGAGCAGGCCGAAGACGAGATTGCCGCCATCAATATGGCCATCGGCGCCTCCTATGCCGGGGTGCCCGCTATGGTGGCCACCTCGGGCGGCGGCTTTGCCCTCATGGTGGAAGGGGTGAGCCTGGCCGGGATGACGGAAACGCCGGTGTTGATCGTGGTGGCCCAACGCCCGGGCCCGGCCACGGGTCTCCCCACCCGGACCGAACAGGGAGATTTGGAATTTGTCCTGCATGCCGGTCATGGCGAGTTCCCTCGGGCCATCTTGGCCCCGGGCACCGTGGAGGAATGCTTTCATCTGAGCCGTCAGGCGCTGTTCTTGGCGGAAAAATATCAGACTCCCATCTTTCTGCTCACCGACCAGTTTCTAGCCGACTCCTATCGGGCCGTGGCGCCTTTTGATATTGACTCCCTGGAGACGGTTAAGGTCGGGAATGACCCGGCTATGGTGCCGGAACCCTACCGGCGTTATGCCTTTACGGAAAGCGGCATCTCGCCCCGCCTGCTGCCGGGCTTGAGTGAACACTTGGTTGTTTGTGACAGCGACGAGCATACCCCCGACGGCCACATTACCGAAGACCTGACGGTCCGCCGGCAGATGGTGGACAAACGGCTACGGAAAGCAGCCGGTCTCCGGGCCGAGGTGAGCCCGCCGGCCTATGTCGGCCATGTCAGTCCCGACCTCCTCCTGGTCACCTGGGGATCCAACCGGGGGGCGGTCCTGGAGGCCGCTGCTACCCTGAAGACCAAAGGGCAGAAGGTGGCGGCCCTGTGTTTCTCCCAGGTCTGGCCGTTGATACCCGAGCATTTTCTGGACTATCTGCTGAGCGCCCGGGAAGTAGTCATGGTGGAGGGCAACGCCCTGGGCCAGATGGCCCGGCTCATCCGCCGGGAGACCGGTTTTGAGATCCGGCGCCACATCCGGCGCTATGACGGGCTGCCCATTACTCCGGAATATGTACTCCAGGCCTTGGCTTCTGGCGCAACCGCAGCGAGGTGACCCTATGTTGGATTTAGCGATTTACGGCGATTACGAAACCGCCTGGTGTCCGGGCTGCGGCAACTTCCGCATCCTGCCGGCCGTCAAAAAGGCCCTGGCCGCAAGCAATCTGGCCCCCCATCAGGTGACCTTTGTCTCCGGCATCGGTCAGGCGGCCAAGGCACCCCATTATCTCAATGTCAACCTTTTTAACGGCCTGCACGGCCGCTCTCTGCCGGTGGCCACGGGGGCCCGCCTGGCCAACCACACGCAGCCGGTCATCGTCGAAAGCGGTGACGGTTGCAGTTACGGCGAGGGTGGTAACCATTTCCTGGCGGCCATCCGCCGCAATGTGGACCTGACCATGCTGGTCCATAACAACCAAGTCTATGGCCTCACCAAAGGGCAGGCCAGCCCCACCTCGGACGAAGGTTTTGTCACTAAGGCGCAGCCCCACGGCGTTTATGCCATGCCCTTTAATCCCCTGGCCGTGGCTGTGGCCCTGCAGGCCAATTTTGTGGCCCGGGCCTTCGCTGGGCTGGAGGACCATCTGGTGGAGATGATCAAGCAGGCGATAGCCCATCCTGGCTTCGCCCTGGTGGACATTCTCCAGCCCTGTGTGTCCTTCAATAAAGTCAACACTTTTGGCTGGTATAAAAACCGCTGCTATACTTTGCCTGATTCCTATGACCCCACTGATTGGCCGACAGCCATGGTCAAGGCCCACGAATGGGGCGACAAAATCCCCTTGGGAGTGATATACAAAAACAACCGGCTGCCGTTTGAGGCCCATTTTGCCTGCTTGCAAGATATGCCGCTGGTCCGGCAACCGGTGGCCAAGGCCAAATTCCAAGAGCTCCTGGCCCATTTTCAATAAGTCTGAGGAGGATGGCGATGGCTAATTTCGCTGAGATGTGGCAGTGTCAAACCGCCAACTGCGGCTATATTTATGACCCGGAGCGGGGTGATAAAAAAGGCAAGATTCCCAAGGGGACCAAGTTTGAAGACCTGCCCGCTGACTGGAAGTGCCCCCTGTGCGGCGTCGGCAAGGCCTTTTTTAAACGGTTGGCAGCGGCTTAAGGCAGATTCCGACTTGCATTTTAGCAGCCAATGCTTATTAATAAATGAACAAATACGCCCCTGAAATTTATGGCGTCACTACTACCAAGCCATTTTAGGTTACAATGGACTGAATGCACAGAGGAGAGGAAAACATGAAGAAATACGTCTGCAGCGTCTGCGGGTTTGTCTATGATCCGGCCAAAGGAGATCCCGAAAACAACATTCCTCCGGGTACTCCGTTTGAGAATCTGCCCGACACCTGGGTCTGCCCGGTCTGCGGCGCCTCTAAAGACCAATTCGAGGCCGAATAAGCCCCCTCGCTTTTATGTGGAAAATGTCATCCCATTCCGCCCGGGGGTGGTTTCCCCGGGCGTTTTTTTGATAAACGCCATAATACTCGCCCTCGACAAACCTACAAGGAGCTTGCGATGTTTCCCGTGGCAATAAAAGAAAACATCTACTGGGTCGGTGCCATCGACTGGAATATCCGGGACTTCCATGGCTATTCCACTTACAAAGGCACGACCTACAACGCCTATCTCATCCTGGATGAAAAAATCACCCTGGTGGATACGGTCAAATACCCCTTTCGGGGGGAATTACTCAATAACATCCGGCAGCTCATCGATCCCGCCAAGATCGATTACCTCATTGTTAACCATGTGGAGATGGACCATGCCGGGTCTATCCAGGAAGTGGTCAATCTGGTAAAACCCGAAAAGATTTTTTGCTCGGCCATGGGTCACAAGACCATGTTGGCTTACAACTTTCCGGCCGACTATCCTTACGAGGTAGTAAAGACCGGCCAGACCATCAGTTTGGGAAAAAAGACCGTCCAGTTCATCGAAACCCGCATGCTGCACTGGCCGGACAGCATGTTCTCCTATCTTCCTCAGGATAAGCTACTTATCTCCAGTGACGCCTTCGGCGAGCATTGGGCCACCAATGAACGGTTTGACGACCAGGTGGATATGGCTGAGCTTATGGCCCATGCCGCCAAATATTACGCCAACATCCTCTTGCTCTACTCGCCGCTGGTGCAAAAACTCCTGGCCGATGTCCAACAAATGGGTCTGGACATCGACATGATTGCCCCGGACCATGGCCTCATCTGGCGGAGCAACCCCCAAGCTATTATTCAGGCCTACGACCGCTGGAGCCGGCAGGAGACCGCCCAGAAAGCCGTAGTCATCTACGACACCATGTGGCACAGCACCGAGAAAATGGCCCACGCCATCGTCGAGGGCTTGACCCGGGAAAACATCTCCACCCGGCTCATGAGCCTCAAGGCCAACCACCGCAGCGAGATCATGACCGAGGTGTTGGACGCCAAGGCCATCATCTGCGGCAGCTCCACCCTGAACAACAACATGCTGCCCACCATGGCCGACATACTCACCTATATGAAGGGCCTAAAACCGGTGGACCGGATCGCCGCCGCCTTCGGCTCCTATGGCTGGAGCGGCGAGGCTGTGGGCCAGATCAATCAATATCTGGAGGAGATGAAATTCACTCTGGCCAGCCCGGGTATCAAGGTCCTTTACGGCCCCAGTGCCGCGGATCTCCAACAATGCCTGGAGCTGGGCCGCCAGATCGGCCGCCAGATTAAGGAGCAGTAGACAGCCGACCCTGCCAGGGCCAGAGGACCTCGTCCACCGCCTTGGCCAGCAGCTCCAGATAATACTTCCGGTCATACCGGTCCAGGGTGTCGCTGAAAGGGGCGGCCAGAACCCGCCCCTCCGGCGGCCCCTGCCGATCCCGGACAAGGTAACGGATCTTTTCCCCCGGTACCAACCGGATGCCGGCCGCTTCCAACTGCCGGGCCGCCAGGGCCGTATGCGTCTGCACCCGGAACTCGGCGAGCGGCCGGGACAACACCTTAGTGATCACCAGATCCTGGGGCTGGACCAACCCCTGGTCCAGAAGCAGACGCCACTCGGTCACTATTTCCTGAAAATCACCCCACTTTTTCAAGCCATCCTCCCAATCCTGGACCCCGGCCAAGCGCGCCAACAACGCCTCCTGGGCCCGCCGCACCAGCGGCGGCGTATCCCGCCGCCGACACATCAACCCCCGATACTTCAACGTGCCGTCCTGAAACACCCCATAATACCGGTTGGGCACCGGCCGCCCTTCCTGCTGCACCGACGGCAGAAAAACAATCCACCGATACACCCCCTCCAACGCCATAGTCACCCCTGTAGCCGCAGTGATGCGCCGGCAGAGGTCCAGGAGGTCGGTTTGGTGGAGGTGTTGAGTGTACGTGGGGAGGAGGCGAGGGGCCAACGGCCCCTCCCCCCTCCCCACGCCCCACCCCCAACCCCCGTCTGGGATTGGGAGGGGGTGTGGGGGAGGGCAGGGAGCACTGCTCTCTGGCCCTCCCCCACAAAACCCAATCATCCCGTCCACTCTTCCTCCATTCACCCGCCTGATCCACAGGCAATCGGTCAGGCCGTGGAGGACCTCGTAGCCGGCGTCTTCGCAGATTTCCTTGGCGGTGAGGAGTTTTTCCCGGCCGTAGGCGGTGACGGCTTCATGGGCTTCGATGCGGCCGAAACGGGCGTTTTTGTAGCCCAGGTAGCCGAAGCAGGTGACCAGGATCCATTTCAGGGCGGTCTGCCGGGCCTTGAAGTCCGCGGCGGTGGCCGGGTCGGGGGCGGTTTGGGCCCGGGCTTTCAGGCGGGCCCGCAGGTCCAGGATGGGTCTGAGGGTGCGGGGCACCAGGCCTTCCCGGTGTTGACAGAGGACGTAGTTGTCTTCCGGCACCCGAGGTGCGGCGCAGCAGGGGCAGTCAACGGTCTCCGGCGAAATGTTGTGGATGGCCATGATGGTGGGGTACATGGAGGCAAAATCGATTTCGGCCACGTCGGTATGGAAGCCCACCGGCGGCTGGAAGACCAGGCCGCCTTTGTCCGCGGTGAGAAGTTGGGCCGCGGTCTTGAAACGCTCCGGTTCGCCTTTGCGCCAAGGGATGAGGATATTGTCGGCCACGGCCCGGGCCAGCTGCATGGAGGTGATGAGGGTTCCAGGGCTGGTGCGGGCCAACTGTTGTAGGGGGATCTGTCCCAGGCGGGCGAGCTGGGCCAGGCCGGGGAGGCCCGTCTCCCGGTAGAAGAAAGAATTGCGCCGGTCCACGTGCCAGCGGCCGTAGCAGGGGACGGAGGGGCCCTGATAGACGATGCGGCCGTAGGAGAAATAAGACCGGCCCTGGGGGGTGAGGTGTCGGGGCGGCGGGGTCGGGTCCCGGTCCAGGGGCAGGGGACAGCGGTATTGGCGGCTCCAACGCCAGAGGAGCGGCAGGATATGTTCGTCGCCCCAATCGCTGAGGATGAGGTCGGGGTCACAACGCCGGAGAAAACCGGCCAATTCGCGCAGCAGGGTAGGGATGTTGTCGGCCGTCAGTTCCACCGTCCGTCCTTCCCAGGTGAGGGCCAGGCCGTTGCCCCGGCCCAACGGGATGAGGTAGTCCCGGGTCAGGGCCATCTCCAGGGTGGTGAGGGGCGGCAGGGTGAGGTCTTCCTGGAACTGCGCCTCCAAGGCGGTCCAGGCGGTGAGCCGGTCGCCGTCTGCTTCCAGCTCATACCAGGAGCAGGGGTAGAGGCCCCGGGTGTAGAGGTAATAGGAGGCGATATCCAGATCACAGTGGTAAAAGGTAAAATCCTCTTCCAGGGCGCCCAGGAAGGCCAGCAGCCGGGGCCGCTGTTCGTAGGATGTGACCTCCAGGCAGAGGACCGGGACGGTGCGCCCGCTGGCCAGATCGATTTTCTCCTCAAAGCAGGCGTGCCGGACCCAGCCCTGGGCCCGCAGATGCTGAGCCAACCGCCGCAGTTGGGCTGCCTCACCCCAGGCGTAGAGCCGGTAGCTGAAGCTGTCGGTCAAACGGAGGCGGTGGCCGTCCGCAGTGAGGAACCATAGAACCACCTGGGAGCGCCAGGGGTAGAGGTCAAAGAGCCAGCCCCGGATCGTCATGGCGGTCTTTCTCCTCCAACCGGCGCAGCCGCTCTTCCAGGGCGGCCAGGGCCTTTTGCTGCTCCAGGAGCATGGACATGAGGATAGTCTCCAACGGCCAGGGCTGGGAGGCATAGACCCCGGCCTGGGTGTGGCGCCGGGCCAGCTCAAAAAGCCGGTCGAAATAGGGTTGATCCTCTTGGCGCAAGGCCCGCCGGAACTTCTGCCAGCGGCTGCGCTCCTCGTCCAGGATCTGGGTATAGGGTATGACAGTGCGGCCCATGGTAGTGGTTAGTGGCCAGGGGTAGGGGCGGGGTAACCCCGCCCCTACGGTTTTTTTGGTCGTTTAACGGGCCTCGTATGAAAAGACGCCAGCCAGCGGTCAAATTTGTCGTCCCCCTGCCGTTGAGGATTTTCCTGGTCCAGGTCCCACCGCCGGGGGTTGGTGAGGATGTATTCCCGGATGCGGGTCAGGGAGTCTTCGTTCCGGATGACGTGTTCGTAATAGTTGCGCTGCCAGAACTTGGTTCCTGGTTGTCGGCGGAGAAGATTGATCATTTTGGTGGTTTGATATTTGAAATAGCCAACGACCTGCCCTAACGTCGGTTGAGGCGTCGGGGCCGTTTCATCCCTGTAGGGGCGGGGTAACCCCGCCCCTACAGGCGGCCCCACCTCCACTTTTCCCCTGCCAGCTGGTCGGCAGGTCCTGCCCAGGGGTAACCCCGCCCCTACAGGCGGCCCCACCTCCACCCCTCCGAGGACTATCACGCCATGCACATGGTTCGGCATGACCACAAAGGCATCCAAGCTGACCCCGGGATAATGGTTCGGCAGAGCATACCAGCAATCCTGGACAATCTTGCCGAAATCGTTTGCCTGCATAACGCCATCCCGCACTTCTCCCAACACACACTCCCGCCCCTGCACACAGATAGTAACAAAATACGCCCCGGCCTGGGCATAATCATACTCCGGCAGGCGGAGGGAGCGGCGGCGAGGCGAGGTTTGAGCCATGCTCTCTCCTTCACCCTATCTATGCCCGCCTATCCCAGCCGCCAGGCCGGCTGCTCCAGGAAATGGAAGTTGTTGACCTGGAGCCAGTGTCTCGGCGGGTGGTCGGGGGAAATAGTGGCTGTACGGGCTGGAGCGCACATTCACGACCCTAAGAGCCTGCCTGCCGCCGCCACTCTTTCTGGCGGCCGTCCGGATAACGCCCGCCGCACCGCCGTCCTCGCCTCGCCCCCCACCCGAACAACCTGGTCCGCCAGGCGGGCCAGGAGGCGGCCGAAATGCTGGTTGGCCACCTGCGGCGGCAGGCTGGGCTGCAGGAACCACAAGGCCGCCCGCTTTTTGATCTGGGCCAGGGCCCCCAGCATGGTGCGGAAGAGCCGCCGGCGCTCCGGCAAGGGCACCTGTTCGTCGTAGAAGAGGCTGCAGGGGCCCAGGAGAATCACCAAGGCCGGCTCCGCCCCGGCCAAGGCCGCGGGCAGGCCTTCTTGCACCAACTGCACCAGTTGGTGGCAGGTGAAGGCCCGGGCCACTTGCACCTGCTGGAGGACCACATCTGGGGGCAGCCCCCGTTTCCGACCCTCCCGCACCAACTCATAGGGGTCGAAGCGGTTGGCCGCATCCACCACAAAGACCAGCACCCCCTGGGCCACCCCCCAGGCCGCGGCCGCGGCGGTGAGGGGGCGCATGGCCGTGCCGAAGGCGAGGAGAGAGTGGTTAGTGGCCAGGGGCCAGGAGTTAGTGGTCAGGGGCCAGGGGTTAGTGGTCAGTGGTCGGTGATTAGTGGTATGCCGGGCCATGGTCAAACCTTTCTGTGCTTTCCTGCCGATCTTGGCGTGCTGTTTCTGAGGGCGGCCAGGAGTCCGTTAAGCAACTTGCCAACTGCGGTGGCAGCCTCGGATAAATGGGAGAGCTGTTCTTCCGTAAGATAATGTAAATTTTTGGCGATATACAGTTGGGTTTCGAGTTCGGCTAATGAGCCACGCGCGTGTCCCAAAAATTGTCTGAATTCTCCAGTGGAAGCCCGCGCCTGCCCTTCGGCGAGATTGCTGGGAATGGATACCGCCGCCTGCCGCATCTGCGAGGTTAGACCGAATAGTTCTTCCGGTGGAAGCGTGCGGGTGATGGTATAAATTTCGGTCACCACGGCCAGTGCCTTCTGCCAGACCAGCAAATCGCTATAAGATCGAATCGGCCTATCTTGCATAAATCGCTCTCCCTAAGTATCTTTTCCCTGACCCCTGACCCCTACAACGCCCGATACACCCCCACCACCTTGCCCAGGATCTGCACCAGCTCCGCGGCTTCAGCAGGGGAGAAGCGCAAGGGTGTGAAGCTCGGATTATCGCCCTTCAGGACCAGGCCGCCGGCCTCTTCATAGACCCGCTTGACGGTGGCCTCGTCGTAGATCAAGACCACCGCGATGTCGCCCCGGTCCACCCGGGGCTGCACCCGCACCATGACCAGGTCGCCGGGCAGGATGAGGGGCGCCATGCTGTCGCCGCTGACCCGCAGGAGAAAGACCTCATCCCCTCGGACCCAGGACCTGGGCAAGGGGAGGGTGTCTTCCACCTGTTGGGTGGCCAACAGGGGTTGCCCGGCGGCGATCTGTCCCAGGATGGGCACCTCCACCACGGCTTCGGGGCCGCGGCCGACGAGGGTCAGGCCCCGGGAGCGGCCCGGCTCCCGGTGCAGGTAGCCCTTGCGTTTCAGGGCGCTAAGGTGATCGGCCGCGGCCCGGGGCTGGATGCCGAAATGGGCCGCCACCTCCCGCACCGTGGGCGGGTAGCCCTGCTGCTGAAAAAAGTCTTCCACAAAAGCGAGAACGGCCTGTTGTTTGGCAGTGAGCGTCTTCATGGCTCCATAATACTATACAGAAGAATAGTTGTCAAGTGGATAGTAAAAACTCTGCCGCCTGTGTCTGCAGGGCCAGCCCCAAGTCTCCAGCAAAAAAAGAAAAACCTCGTTGGTCCTGAGAAATCAGGCGGATAGAATAAGGCATCAACAAACCAGCTATTATCAACGAGGGGAAGCCATTATGACACAAGGCTTGCTTCCTTCTTGATGGCCACCCACAAACAGGAGGCCTGGATCAGTTGCCAGGGCAAGAAGGCGTCTCAACGGCAGCAGGTGTATGGGGCTGAACAGGAGCTGGGGTGGGCTGCGGAGTCCCGGGATGGCAACGTGCCAGCGGGGGGAGAGGTATGTGGCACATCCCCCCTGGCAAAGAGCAAAGCCGCCCTCAGCAGGCGAAAAAAATGACGGCCAGCTCTCTTTAACCCTGGCTCAATCTCACCAATCGGCCCCCACCGCGCACCTGCAACCCTGGAAGGCGGAGGATTTGGGCCCGTTGGCCCGATTGACAAAACAGCCGGTTTTGGTTAGGTTGTAGCATAGCCTTCGGCATAATCGGGTCAACAGCTCTTGGCCCTCGTTCTGCAGGAAAGAGAACCGTTCTGCCAACGGAGAGGAGGGCATGAAAAGAAAAGTGCGCGTGCCCTATATCGTCTACGCTGAATGCATTGCCTGTGGGGTATGTGTCGAACTCTGCCCCGAGGTCTTTCAGATGGACGAGAAAGAGGGTTATGCCATTGTCAGCGATCAGGGCGGCGCCGATCCCGAAATAATTCAGACTGCCATGGACAATTGCCCCACCGCCTGCATCCATTGGGAAGAGGTCTGATCCCAGACTTGGCACCCTGAGGATCGCTTTCGCCCGGCTGGCCTGAGCGGCACGAGCCCCGGCGGCAGAATTGACGCCAGCTTTTTTCGTTGACAGTTGAGCATTGACAGCCTACATTATATATGAACTTTTGTTCAATTAGAAGTTCGGCGGTTAGCGCGGTGATGGCCATCAAGACCCTGCCCATAAGTCATAGCCCCTAAATTATCCTAAACCTGACGGCTCTCCGTTGGTTTCCTCGATTTTCTCAGGAATGCAGCTACTGGCGACAGGTTTGATTTGGGGCCAGGGGTGTGGCCGCCCACGGCTGACAGTCGCTGGCCGTCGCGGCTAGAGACAACGCCAAGATTCGCCCCCATACATCACAACTTTTTCTGACGAGGTATGTACCAGATGTCAACTTCAGACCATGATTCGGAGAAAAATGCCTGCTCCAGCTGCGGGGCCGGCGCTACCTGTGGCCATACTCACAGCCATGCGGGAGGCCAGGAACATTTTGAAGAAGCCTTAGTGCGGGCCGCCTTGAACCAGATCGGCCGGAAACTTTTGGTCATGAGCGGCAAAGGCGGCGTGGGCAAGAGCAGCGTGGCCGTCAGTCTGGCCCTCACCCTGGCCCGCCAGGGCTACCAGGTGGGGCTTATGGATGTGGATCTGCACGGGCCCAATGTCCTGCGCATGCTCGGCCTGAGCGGTCCGCTGAATATGGAAGAACGCCAATTGTTTTATACTCCCCCGGGGGTGGCCAACCTGAAGGTGGTCTCCATTGAGGCCTTTATGCCCGACCGGGAAAGCGCCGTCATCTGGCGGGGGCCGCTCAAACACTCGGCCATCCGGCAGTTTATTGCGGATATCGATTGGGGTCGCCTGGACTACCTGGTCATCGACGCACCGCCGGGCACCGGCGATGAACCCTTGTCCGTGGTGCAGACCATTCCCGAAGTGGAGGCCGTCATTGTCACCACCCCCCAGGAGATTTCCTTGGCGGACGTCCGCAAATCCATTGACTTCTGCCGGAAGACCAACATGCACATCGTCGGTCTGCTGGAGAATATGGGCCGCCTGTTCTGCCCGGATTGCGGCAAGGAGATCCCCTTGTTCTCCACCGGCGGCGGCCAGCGTCTGGCTACCCTCGCCAAGGTAACCTACCTGGGATCTTTGCCCTTCGACGCCAAGGTCCTGGAAAGCGCCGACGCCGGCCAGCTCAGCCTCCTGGACCCCGCAGACAGTCCCTTCCTGCAACACTTGGGGGAAGTGGCCAAAACCATTGTGGCCACGGCACCGCCACGGACTGCTGCCAGCGTTTCTTAGGGGGCGCGCCATTGTAAGATGGGGGGCTGAGTAGAGCCCCCTGCCTTCTCTCCTAACACCCCTCCGCCCCCCACATCAGCAAAAAACTATCCAGAGCCACTATTTTTTCGTAAAATAGATGAGAAACTTCCTTTGAAATTAACCAAACAAAGGGGGCAGCTATGCAGCCGAGTGGTGTGGAAGGAGTGATCAGAGCGGCTCATCACGGCGATCTGCCGCAGATTCTGGAAATCGAAAGCCGCTGTTTTCCCAGGCAATGGAACGAGAGCCAGTTCTACCCGGCATTTAAGGATCTTTTCCTGGTTTACGAAGAGGACAGCGCGGTCTTGGGGTTCATCATCGCCTGCTCCTGTGAGGTGGCCAAAAGGGCGGTGATCATGCGGGTGGCGGTGCATCCCCGGGACCAGGGCCGGGGCATCGCTTCCCGTCTCATGGAGCGGGCCCTGGCTGAATTGCGGGAAAAGAAAATCAGAACCGTTGATTTGGATGTGGAGATCCCTAAGACAGATGTCAAGCGGCTCTACGAAAAGTTCGGCTTCAAGACCCTGAAGGTGGTCCATGTGGATGCCGATTACGAGAACGACGCCTTCTATCTCATGCAACTGCGGTTTGCCTGAAGCCTCAGGCCGGCCCTGATTTGTCGGCCGCATCCACATGGCTCAGGATTCCCGGCGTTCCGGCGAGAGGCGGTGCTTTTTCAAAAGAATGGAGAAGTTGGAGCGCTGCATCCCCACCCGGCGGGCTGCCAGGGTAATGTTGTGGTCGGCGGCGGTCAAGGCTTTGAGCAGGAAAGCCTTTTCCAATTGGCCGTAGGTCTCTTCTATGAGCCTTTTTTTGGCCTCTTTGAGCTCCTGCAACGTTGCCGGGATGGTCTCGGTGCGCCAGCCTTTGCGGTCCAGATGTTCCAACAGATCAACGCCATCCAAGATGGGATGGTCCACCATGATCACCAACCGCTCCACCAAGTTTTTTAACTGTCGGACATTCCCCGGCCAGGGGTAGGTGGCCAGCATTTCCAAGGCTTCAGGGGTGAACCCCTCCAGAGGCTTACCGATTTTGCGGCTGAAGTGTCGGAGGAAATGATAAGCCAGGCGCGGGATGTCGTCCTGGCGGGCCCGCAGCGGCGGCAGATAGATGGGAAAGACGTTCAGGCGATAATACAGATCGTCCCGGAACGTGCCCTCCTGGACCATGGCCTTCAGGTCCCGGCTGGTGGCCGCCAGCATCCGGGCATCGGTCTTTTTCACCTGACTGGCCCCCACCGGTTTATAATCATGGGTTTCCAACACCCGCAGGAGCTTGCCCTGAATTTCCAGACTCAGGTTGGCTACCTCGTCCAGAAAGAGGGTGCCCTTGTGGGCCACCTCGAAGATGCCCGCTTTATCTTTGCTGGCGCCGGTAAAGGCGCCTTTGACGTGGCCAAAAAGTTCGCTTTCCAGAAGGGTAGGGGAGAGGGTGCTGCAATCGATGGCGATAAACTGGTGGCCGGCCCGGCGGCTATAGGTATGGATCGCTCGGGCAAAGAGCTCCTTGCCGGTGCCGGGCTCACCGCAGATCAGCACGGTGGTATCGGTGGGCGCCACTTTGCTGATTTCTAAAAATATCTTTTGCATGGCCGCATTTTCCCCGATGATATTGGAAAAGCCGTAGGTTTCCACCAGTTGTTGCCGCAAGGCCAGATTTTCCTCCACCAGCCGCTTCTTTTCCACAGCCTTGGCCACGGTAATGAGGAGCTCATCATCGGTAAAGGGTTTGGCCAGATAGTCAAAGGCCCCGGCCTTCATGGCGGCGACGGCGTTCTCCACGGTGGAGAAGGCGGTCATGATGATGGCATAGGGGCTGAGGCGCTCTTGTTGAATGGTGCGCAGGATTTCCATCCCCTCCAGGTCCGGCAGTTTGAAATCCAGCAAGGCTACGTCGTGGTCTCCGGTGCGCAGTTTCTCTAAACCCTCACGGCCCGTCTGGCAAACTTCTACCTGATAGTCCTGCTCCTCCAGGACCAGGCGGCAGACCAGACCAATGACCGGTTCATCGTCAATAATGAGCACCGTGCCGGCTGGCATCAGAGACCTGACCTCGGGACCCCGGCCGCCCCGGTGGGGCCGGGTATGGTGACGGTGACGCGGGTTCCCTTTCCCGGTTCGCTGGCCACCTGAATATCCCCCTGATGATTCTGGACAAAGCCCAGGCTGACGGTCAGTCCCAGACCGGTGCTCCTCGGTTTGGTGGAGAAGAAGGGGTCAAACAGGCGCGCCAGGTTCTCGGGCGGGATGCCGCAGCCGTTATCGGAGATGGTGATGACCGCGGTTTGTTGTTCCCGGTCCCACCGGCTGGCGAGCGCTACTTCTCCTTTGGCGGGAACCGCCTCCAGGGCGTTCAGCAGCAGGTGGACGAAGACCTGCTGCAACTGGCCGATATCCATGAGCAGATCCGGGAGGGTGGGGTCCAGTTCCTGGCGCAGGCGGACAGCCCGCCGGCGGAATTCGTTCTCCAACAGATGGGTTACTTTGGTGAGGATGGCATTGAGGTTGGCGACAATCTTTTTGGGTTCTTTGCTGCGGGCCAGTTCCAGGAGTTCCTGAATCAGGGCCTTGCAACGCTTGGTCTCTTGGATAATAATACTCAGACCTTCATGGAGCGGGCTGTCGGCTGGCACCTTTTTCAGCAAGTTGCTACTGTAAAGGAGAATACTGGCCAAAGGATTGTTCAATTCATGAGCGACGCCGGCGGCCAGCCGCCCCAGAGCCGTCAACCGCTCCGTCTGCTGGGCCAACCGGGCAAATTCCGTTTTTTGTCTCACGATGAGCAGGATCTTGGCCAGAGCGCAGGTGCTCTGTTGCCCGAGGTCTGCCAGATGGTCCAGGATGGCCGGGGCCATTTCCTGACGGCGGTCAAACAAGAGGTAGAGCCCCCCCCACCACTCCTCCTGCCCGCCGAGAGGGAGCCAGGCCAGGGTCTCCACGGCTTCCGGCCCGTCGGCTAAGGTGGGAAAGTAGTCGACCAACACCGGTTGGTGGATTACCCAAGCCTGCTGGCGGTCAGACCGGGCGAAAATCTGCTCCGGCTCCATGGCCAGTTCCGCCCGGCAGCGCTCTCCCCAACCCCACACTTTGGTCAGGAAAGGGGTGTCTTCCTGGGATTTCCAGAGCTGCAACACCGCCCCCCGGGCCCCCAGGGTCTGGGCCAGCTGGTCCACCAGGAGAGCAGCGATTTCCTCTGCCCCTTGACTGGCATGCAACCGCCGGCTGATCTCCCGAAAGGTCTGTTCCAAACCTGGCATCCCTGGGGTGTCCTTTCCTGTCGCCACTGCCATGCCGCGCCCCACGTTGTCGCCGGCGCGGCAACCCTTCTTATCTGATTATAATCAGTTGCAAAAAATCTGAAAAGGAAATTGTCTGGCCATCAGTCGGACTTCAAGGATTTTACTCAGAAAAAGGGGGGTAGCGGAGCGTCAACAGGCCAGGGACCAGGGAAGAGGGGGGAGAGGCATCACCAGATATTCCTGCCCCAAACTTTCATCCAGGCCCCGGCTTCCCGGAGGAGAAACTTGCTGAGGCGCAGGAGGCGGCGCCGGCGCCAATAATCCTGCAAGAGACCGGGGGCCGGCAAGGGCTGGAATTCCAATTGCCGAAGCTCAAAAGTTTGTCCGAAGAGGTAACGGACCCGGGGCATGTGCAGGGTATCGGTCACCACCCCGGCGCGTTTTAACCCATGGCTCTCCAGCAGCAGGGCCGTGTAGTGCGCCGACTCCGCCGTATTCCGGCTGTTTTCCTCGGGGAGCAGGCGCGCCGCCAGCTTTCTCGCCGCGGCCTCGCCCCACTGCGCCGCCGCCTCCTGCACGGCCCAAGCCCCCATGGCCCGGGCCTCACTGCACGGCTGCCCCGGCAGTCGACCACCGGTGATGATGACATAACTCTCGGGGTAGTCCTGGATCACCAGGGGCAGGGCATATTGCAGGCGGAAGCGGGCGACTCGTCCGGGGTAGCCGTCCCGGCCGACGCGCGCCCCCAATATGACCACGGCATCCATTGTTACACGCTCCAACCCCTGCGGTTGGCAAGGTAGGACAAAACCTCATTGCGGCGCGCGGCACATGGGAAATTTCTTTGTGCCTTGACCCTATTTTATTAATTTATCGAAAATCTCATTCACCGACTTGACGGCCATGGCGTCGGCTGGCAGGGTGACCGTGGGTTTGCCCAAGCCGTCGTATTCGGCGATCAACGGGTCTTCCGGGATGACTCCCGCCAGCGGCAGGCCCCAGTGTTGGATCTCCTCCAGGCTTCGGGGCGGGATGCCGTTGGTGACGCGGTTGATGATGAGAGCAGCTGCACCCACGACGATTTTCAGGCTCTTGGCCACCTCATGGACGCGGCGGGCCGCCTGGACGCCCCGGAACGACGGGTCGCTGACAATGAGCAGCAGGTCCACGTCTTTGGTGGTCAAGCGGCTCAGGTGCTCCATGCCGGCCTCATTATCCATGACGATGTATGGGTAATTTTTGGATAAGACTTCCATATAATGGCTGATCAGGTTGTTGGCGGCGCAGTAGCAGCCGGGTCCCTCCGGCTGGCCCATGCAGATGAGATCAAAGCCATCGGCTTCCACCAGGCACTGGTTAATGCGGAATTCCACCAACTGGTCTTTGGTCATGTCTACCCGGCCGCCGCCGGCTTTCACTTCCTCCCGGGCCTGGCCCACGGTCATCTCGACGGTGACCCCCAGAACTTCATTGAGATTGCTGTTGGCGTCGGCGTCAACGGCCAGGACCGGCTTCTTGCCGTGTTCGATGAGATAACGGACGGCCAGGCCGGCCAGCGTGGTTTTGCCGGTGCCGCCCTTCCCGGCCATGGCAATAAGATAGGACAAAGTTGATACCTCCGGATATCTTTTTCTCGAAGAGAATGCTTGATTCTGCTAAAATATAAGCTGTGGCAAGGGATTCGTCAATTAAAGATAGGTCAAAGGGCGAAGATCTAAGAGGTAAGGTTAATTCCATATTCTTCTTGCCGTGTGCCTGTTAGCTGACCACTCAGGCAAAGGGGGGGAAGGAAAATCATGCAGGTCCAGATCAACGAAGCCGTCCTGGAAATTGTGGAAGGCGATATTACCCAACAGGATACCGAGGCCATTGTCAATGCGGCCAATAATGAATTACGGGTTGGAGGGGGAGTGGACGGCGCCATCAACCGGGCCGGCGGTCCGGCTATCCAGGCTGAGGCCCGCCAGATCGGCTACTGCCCTACGGGTCAGGCCGTCATCACCACCGGCGGCAACCTTAAGGCCAAATATGTTATCCATACCGTGGGGCCCATCTACCGGGGCGGCACCAGCGGCGAAGCCGACCTGTTGGCCTCCTGCTACCGTGAGAGCCTGAAACTGGCCTCAGCCCGGAGCATCAAGAGTCTGGCCTTTCCGTCCATTTCCACTGGCGTCTATGGCTATCCCGTGGCGCAAGCCGCCCGCATCGCCCTGCGCACGACGGCGGACTATCTGGAGGAACACCCGGAGATCAGATTGGTGCGCTTCGTCCTCTTTGGCCAGCAGGCCTACGAGGTTTACGCCAAAGAGCTCGAGAAGATTGGCGGTTAACAGGTTATGGAAAGAGTGCCTTCAGGAAAAAAGCCTGGGGCCAAAACTCCTGCCCCCTCCCCCGGAACCCTGCCTCCAACTGCGACGGGTGCTGGCTTCGCTAAGAGCTAGCAATCAGGGATTTGCTTCGATCGCGGCAGACAGAAGAGAGTTTTTCACCAGCCTGCTACTCCATTCCCACCGGGTCGACATTAAGGAGCCCGGTGACGGCTGAGCCGAGTTTTTTGGTGGCCAGCTCCCGCAGCGCGGCCAGCACGGTGGCCAGGGGTTGGCGGCCGTAGCTTTTCAGCAGGATGTGCCAGCGGTAGTATTCCTTGAGGCGGGACCGGGGGGCCGGGGCCGGGCCCAGGATTCGGACATGGGCCGTGAGGCCGGCCGTGGTGAGCACGGATTGGAGCTGTCGGACCAACGTCGTTGCCGCGTGCGCTACTTTCTCGGCATTTTTGCTCTGCAGGGTCAAAAGGGCCAGCCGGGTGAAGGGAGGATAGCCCAACTCCTGACGGGCCGCCAGTTCGGTCTGATAAAAGGTCTCGTAAGCATGGTTCAGGGTGGCTTGCAGGGCCGGATGCTCCGGATGGAAGGTTTGGATAAAGACCTGGCCCGGGTTGTCGCCCCGACCGGCCCGGCCGGCCACCTGGGTGAGGAGCTGAAAGGTGCGCTCGCCGGCGTGGTACTCCGGAAAATAGAGGCTCAGATCGGCCATGACCACCCCCACCAGGGTCACCTGAGGGAAGTCGTGCCCCTTGGTGATCATCTGGGTGCCGATGAGGAGGTCCAGGCGGTGTTGGCGCAGCTCCTCAAGAATAGTCCGGACTTTCCGGGCGGTGGCGGCGGTGTCCCGGTCCAGCCGGCCGATGCGGGCCTGAGGGAAGAGGGCCTGGACCTCTTTTTCCAGGCGCTCGGTGCCCAGGCCGTGGTGTTTCAGGGCCGCGGATTGGCACTCCGGGCAGAGGGCCGGGATATCCTCCTGATAGCCGCAGTAATGGCAGCGCAGGCGGCCCTGTTGCCGGTGCATGGTCAGAGTAACACTGCAGGACGGGCATTGGCGAATATGCCCGCAAAAAAGGCAGAAATATATGTTGGCGTAGCCCCGGCGGTTCAGAAAGAGCAGGGCCTGTTCGCCCCGGGCCAGGGTCTCGTGCAGGGCCAGACGCAGGGGCGCGGCGAGGATTGGTTGGCGCCGCCCCTCCCGGTATTGGCGCAGGTCGATGAGGTGAATCTGGGGCAAGGGCTGGGGCGTCACCCGCTGGGGCAGCGGTAAATATTGATATCTGCCCTGCTGCGCCCGATAGAAAGTGGTCACCGCCGGGGTGGCCGAGCCCAAGACCACGGCGGCACCGGTCAGATGGCCCCGATACAGGGCCGCATCCCGGGCCTGGTACGGCAAGCCGCCTTCGTTTTTATAAGCCGGGTCATGTTCTTCATCCACCACTATAAGGCCCAAGTTGGACACCGGGGCAAAGACGGCCGATCTTGCCCCCACGACGATCTGCATCTCGCCGCTGGCCAGGCGCCGCCACTGGTCCAAGCGGGCTCCGGGGGACAGGCCGCTGTGCAGCAAAGCCACCCGCTGGCCGAAGCGGGCCTGAAAGGCTTGGGCTACCGGATCGGTGAGGGCAATCTCCGGCAGCAGCACCAGCACCCCCCGCCCCAGCTCCAGGGCCGCAGCCGCGGCTTGCAGATAGACCTCGGTCTTGCCGCTGGCCGTGACCCCATGCAGGAGAAATGGGGTAAAGTTTCCCTTCGCCAACGCGGCCCGGATGGCCTGGACGGCCTGCTCCTGGTCCGCACTTAAAACCGGTGGCGCGGCCAGACTCGACAAGGGCGGCGTGATCAGCGCTGCACCAGGCCGGGGGCGGGCGCTCATGGCCACATAGCCTTTTTGCACCAAGCGGCGGAGCACGGTGTGGGGTTGAGGGATTTCTTGGGCCAACTCGCGGAGTGGACAACTGCCCTGCTCGGCCAGAAAAGTCAAGATGGCAGCGGCCTTCGGTCCGAGGCGGGGCGACTCGGCATCGGGTCGTTTCTCCGGCACCAGGGCAACCCAGCGCTCTTGAGCGATCTGTTGCCCCCGGGGCGGGTCCGGAATGGCTGTCTGCAGAACCTCGCCCAGGGGATGCTGATAATAGTCGGCCAGCCAGCGATAGAAGGCGAGAAGGTCGGCGTCAAAGCGGGGCAGCGGATCAAGGATGGCCAGGACCTCTTTGAGGGCCACCCGGGGGACTTCCTGGGCCGGCCCCAGGAGATAACCCACCAACCGCCGCCGGCCCACCGGCACCAGGACCGCCTGGCCGGGCCGGGCGGCGGCGGCCAGTGTCGCGGGCAGCCGATAAGTCAGGGGCTGGGCCAGGGGCAGGGGCACGGCCACCGCCACCAGGGGGCCGAGCTGGCTGACCGCCTCTCCCACCTCAGACCTGGGCTCACGGCTCAAGGTTCACCTTGCAAGAGCGGCAAGTGGTCAGTGGCCAGTGTTCAGAGAAAATGGCGAAGGGACATAGATAGAATGATACATAATGAGGAGACACCATTGACCCTTGGCCATACCTAAAAAGAGGTTGAGCGGATGCCGAAGATGTCCTGGTAGGCAATGGTCAAGACGCAGAGGCTGTACGGAAAGGAGACCAACAGCCCCAGCCCAAAAAGCAGCAGGCCGCCGAGATTAATGAGGCAGAGGATCAGGAGAAAGCCGAAAACCTCAAAGAAACGGCGGTGCACCGTCTTGCGGCTCAACTCCATGGCCGGCCAGAAATCCAGTTTGCAGTCAATGATCAGCCAGGTGGTAAAGACATAGCCCACCATCAGATAAATACCCGGCAGGATCAGGAGGAGCAGGCCGACGCTGATAAAAATGGACGAGACGACGCTGTAGAGCAAGAGCGGCAGGATATAGGCAAAGCCGGCGGCAAAATCATTGACTTCCGTCGGCTGATTGAGGCGCAGCTTCAAGGCGACGATGAGAAAGCCGGCCCACAGCGGCGGCCCTACCACATAGGTCAGGACCTGGCCCAGACCGGGGAGTTTATTCAGGGCCAGGACCACGATGAAGGCCAAGACGCTGAAGCCGACGAAGCCCACGGCATTCTGTTTAAATAATTCCCAGCCGGCTTTGAGATAATAACCGGTGCGGATATGGTAGTCGGGGATGGCATCTTCCAGTCTGATGAGCGTGTCAGCGGACATGACCCAACTCCTTGTGAAGTGACCAGTGGTCAGGGGCCATTGGTCAGAGATAAGGGAAAAAGATGAGTTATCGCCGTTCTCGATTGGTTCATGGTATCACAAAATGGGGCGAGATGAAAATAGCTGAGTTTTTCCCCAGATGGAAATAATAAAAAATCAACGAGTTAAGCGTCTAAAAGCGTTTTTTGGCCGCTTTTTTTGTGTAATTTTTCGTTAATTTTTCGGTTGTGATTCGGTAACGTCCCTGCAATTTTCGCTGCGATGGCGCTGCGGCGCGGTTTGGTGCAGCAGGGTCGGGCCAGGACTGCCGGATCGTCGGCCGCCAGGCGGCAACGGCAAATCAGCCCGGGGAACTCCTCGAGGAAAAACAAGCGTCGTCACCATTAGGATAAGAACCTTTTATTATCGCCTTACGAGTTTTTTCCTGCTGACAAATTTTGGGCAGAACGGGTTGCCCCTTTAAGAGATTGCCTTAGGTTTAAATATTTGAACGTTATATTGTTTAAATATTTTAACGTTATATTATCTAATAATATCATATAGTTAGCCGATTTATATTGTTTTCGTGTTAAGAATTTCAAACGTTGGCAAGAAAGCCTAGAAAGGGGGTATCAAATAACCGGCTAAAAATATTAAAATTATTATATGGCATGACATTTGCGTACTTTTTGGTGTAAATCTTCAATGAGCTCGAGAGGAGAAAGAGATGAACCTATGGGGTGCCAAAAAGTTTTTTAGAATTATTTTGTCATGCCGCATTATCTGTTGTCTGCTTGTGGCGCCAAGTCTTCTTTTTGGTTTAGTGCCGAAAGGTTACAGTGCCTATTTGGAATATTTAGGCGGTAAAGCAACCATGGAAGTTTATGCATTGGGTTATGTCAGCGTCCCATCATCTTGGAATGAAAACGGTCGGCAATTCATAAACGATTCTTTTTCTTTTCATCAGGGACCGATTCGTGCTTTCGATTATCATATAGAATATAGCAATGGTGTTAATTTACATAACGAGTATGGATATGCCAGCGCCGGGGCAGGGATAAAAACTGATTTCTTTATTGGTACTTATGGCTTGCATTTAACAGGAAGTTCATATAGTGGAACTTATATAGACTCCCCTGATTGTTCAGCTAGTGCTGAGAGTATTATGATATTTTCTATTATTGAACCATTTTCATATTTTGTGGCTCCAGATATGGGTGAGAAATTCGGGGATCCTCTGGAGGAATATTATCTAATTGAATATCGTTATATCGACGTTGATGGTGAGGGAGGTTTTGGTTCAATCGGGCCACTATTCGTCCGAATAAATGGATCAATAGTTGCTTACAGTCCTAAATTAGAAACTAATTATGCCAGTGATTGGCGTTCTGAAACCTATTTCCATCCAATTGACCTAAAGATAGGGGATATCCTAAGTATTGATTCCTACGAAAGTTACATGCGGACATCCCATAGTAATTGGCATGGCCGTATGCCAACGGCATTTTTAACCCATGAAATTTCTCTTGGCCTGCCGGTGTCTTACCCGGCTGGGGCAGTGCCCATTCCCGGCGCCGTTTTCCTTCTGGGCTCTGGTTTGCTCTGGTTGGCGATTTCCCGGCAAAAATAATCTTACTGTAAATGCTTAGAGGCAAGGACAGGGATGTCCTGATCTGCTACATTTTTTCCAACAGCCGGTTGCCTTTCTTGTTCCTCAGCCATATCGAAATGCGGACGGTAAGGCGTCGGTGGGCGTGGGCATGGCTGGCCTAACTTGTCACCCGCCCCTAATTTTTAAAAAGTCACTGATTCCTCCTTCAGGCATTGGGTAGTAGCCCTCGATCACCTCGAACAAAAATACTATTCGAAATCATTATAAATATTCTGATTTTATCGAAAGTTAGCTAGGGCAGGAAGGATTGCCCGGCGGGGGCACCTTGGTCTGGCATATCATACTTGAAAAAAAGCAGGACCCCTGGAACGGTTGTCGCATTTTTGCGGGGCGGGGGGTGAATCCTGGCGGCAGAGGCTGGCCAAGTGGGGCTGCCGGTCGTGGGGCAGAGTGGCCGCGGTTTATCGCTTGGCGTTTCCAAGTGAAACCTGGGAACGGGAGAATAGGTGGCAAACGCCCACCTGGAGGGCGGCGCTCCTAAGCGGGGGGCGGGCACGGAGGCCCGCACCATTACAGAAATCTTTGCCCTCTGGTGCCTGATTACTAATCCCTGGCCCCTAACCCCTGCACCCTGGCCCCTGGTCCCCGGCCCCTCATACCTTCAGCCTCTAGCCCCTGACTCCTGGCCCCTAACCCCTACGCTGCTCCCGGAACTGGCGCACCTGGTACATGAAGGCCTCCATGCGGGTGCGGGTGTTGGTCTGTTCCTGGCCGTCGTAGGCCAAGTTGAGGAAGGGGATGTTGCCGTGTTCTTCCCGGAAGCGTTTAAACAGGGCATTGACCACGGTGCCGGGCATGCAGGTGAAGGGCATGATGTTCACCAGGCCGCTGACGCCTTTCCTGACGAAATCTTTGGACTTGCCGATGCTCAAAATGGCTTCGCCTTCAAAGGAGGCATCCAGGTAGCCATTGGCTTGGGCAATGAGGTCGGCGATGGGGGGTTCGCTGAGGTTTTTTAGGCCGCCACGGAAAATCTCTTCCAGCCGGTGTTCGTCTTTGAGCTGCACCCGCTCCGTCAGATAGACCTGGAGGAAGTGTTTCCATTTGCGCATCTGCCAGGCCCGGCGTTTGGCGGTGTGATTGACGTAGAGGAGCCATTCGCTGATGGGGGCCATCCAGACTTCGCCGCCCAGGGCTTCGATCTCCCGGACCGTATCTTCGTTGGAGAAGGTGTTGGCCCGGGTGTAAATTTCGCCGACCACGCCCACCACTGGTTTGTCCCGCAGGCCGTTCCTGGAGACGGCCTCAAAGGCCTGGCGGGCCCGGCGCAGGGTGGCCTCGAGGTCGCCCCGATCCCGCAGGGTTTGGTAGACCTGCTGCAGGGCCTGGGCATAGACCTGATCGGCATCGCCGGAGTAGCGCTCATAGGGCCGGGTTTCCCGTACTTTTTTCTCCAACAGGTCGATGGCCACGACGCCCTGCCAGGCGATGCGGGTGAAATCATCGCCCACCATACCCAATTCCTCATACATGGTCTCGGTCTGGTTGGGGGCGATGATGGGCACCTGGGGGAAGCCCAAGTCATCGAGGATCAGCCGCTGCAGCCGGTTGTATTGGCCGAAGCGGCAGGGCCCGTCGCCGCTGGGCATAAAGAAGGCGCTCTTCTCCGGGTCGAAATCCGGCCGCTGGGTCATCTTGGCCATATCGCCGGTGGTGAGGATGAGGGGGTAGCACTCTTTCCCGGAGGTCAGGCGCCGGCCCCAGACCAGGGTTTCCTGATCGGAGGGCGGCAGCAGCTCGGCATCGGTGCCGCAGGCCTGGAAGGCCGCGACCAAGGCCAGGGCGTGGTCGGTCATGGGTGGCAGGTAGACCTTGCGGCGCTGGGGGTTGGCCACCCGGATGGTGATGGACGGCCGGGAGTGCATGCCCGCGGCCGGGGGGACGTTTTTGAGGCTGTCCAGGAAGGCCTCCAGCCGGGTAATGGCCCCCACGTCGGCGGAATGTTCGTCGATCTCGATTTCCAGGAAGGGTTTGCCCCGCATCATGTCTTTGAAGAAGTGCTGGATGAAGGAATCGGGGCCGCAGCTGAAGTTGGTGACATAGACGGCGTGCAGCCGGTTATCCTGGCGGATGAGGTCGGCGGCGGCCAGGATCTTCTGGCCGAAGCGCCAGTACATAGGCTTAATTTCGGCCAGAGCCTGGGCGTCGTCTAAGGGCAGGAAGTCCATGGGGATGGCCAGGATCCCCAGCTGCCGGAGTTTGCGGGGCAGGTTGAGGTTCATGCCGCAGTCAAAACCGTTATAGGGCCGGCTGACAATCACCATGGCCTGTTCCCCTGGCGGCAGGTTGGCCAGGATTTCCCGGCCCCGAGCCTGGAGTTTGGCATAAAAGGCTTTTTGGGCGGCTTCCGCGGCCCTGAGAGCCCGATTGACGGCGAAAACCGAGACGCCCAGTTCTTTGCCCAGGATCTGCAGGGAGCGACGCAGGAGCCGAGGCCCCCGGCCGAAATAGAGGACCGGGGTCAGCAGTTTGACGCCAGGCGCGGCAAAATCAATGGTAGCCGGTACAGTGTAGGCCAGGGTCTGGGCCAGGGGGCAGACCAGCCCCTGCTCAATTTCCGGATTCTTGTGGGGCAGATCAATGATGCTGGGTAAAAAGATGGTCTTGGCGCCCTTGTCCAAGAGATCCAGGATATGGCCATGGGCCACTTTGACGGGATAGCAGGTCTCCGCGGCCATGCACTCGACGCCCTTATGGATGACCGCCTTGTTGGTCTTCTGGGAATAGACCACGCCATAGCCCAGAGTCTCGAAGAAGGTGCGGAAGAAGGGCATCATCTCCTGGAAGTACATGGCCCGGGGCAGGCCGATGACGCCCCGCCGGCCGCGGCCGTCGGGTTCGGGGCCGTAGAGCCAATCGTCCCGCTCCTGGAAGAGGTCGGGCAGGTCGGCCAGCTGCTGATCCCGGCGCACTTCGTATTTTTCGCAGCGGCCGCCGTAAAACAGGGGTTTTTCGCCGCTGATCTTGACCTGCCGGATTTCGCAGGTATTGGGGCAACCCTGGCACTCAAAGGATGAGATGCCATATTCCCGGTTGACCAGAGCAAAGCCCTTAAAGCGGGATTTCTCCCAGGTGCGCTCCCGCATGGCCAGGATGGCGGCGCCAATGGCGCCGGTAACGTCGTGGTGCGGCGGCACGGTAATTTTTTGGCCGAGAACGGCTTCAAAGGCGGCGACGATGCCCCGGTTGGCGGCCGTGGCGCCCTGGTAGAAAACGGTCTGGCCCACCCGCCGCTCTTCTTTCACCTTATTGAGGTAGTTTTGGACGATGGAGTAGGCCAGGCCAGCCACCAAGTCTTCTTTGGCCGCGCCCTGCTGCTGGTGGTGCACCAGGTCGGATTCCATGAAGACGGTGCAGCGTTCGCCCAGGGGGACGGGTTTCTGGCTCTGCAGGGCCAGGCGGCCGAACTCTTCTTTGATGGCGATGCCCAGCTTTTCGGCCTGCTCCTCCAGGAAAGAACCGGTGCCGGCGGCACAGACTTTGTTCATCATGAAATCGACGATGGCGCCGTTTTCCAGGGCAATGAACTTGGAGTCCTGGCCGCCGATCTCAAAGATAGTATCCACCTTGGGGTTGATGGCCGCGGAGGCCGTGGCCTGGGCGGTGATTTCGTTGCGCACCAGGTCGGCGCCGATGAAATCCGCGGTCAGATAGCGGCCGGAGCCGGTAGTGGCTGCGCCCAGGATGGTCAAGCGGTCGCCGAACTTGGCACCGATGCGTTTCAGACCTTCGGTCACCGCCTCGAGGGGCCGACCAGCGGTCATGAGGTATTCCCGGGCCAGGACCCGCATCTCGGGGTCGATGACCACCACATTGGTACTAATGGAGCCGACGTCGATACCCAGATACCCTTCGGCCCGCTCCTCGGGGCCAAGTTCCACCACCCGATAATGCTCCTCGGTTAAGGGTTCCGGCGGCTGCAGGGGTGGATGATGCCGCTCTTCGCCCTGGGTCTGGGCCAGATAGTCTGCCAAGGCCTGAATCCGCAGGTGGAAATCATGGGGTGGGTTCTCCCGGGCCACCTGAATGGCGCCGATGGCCCCCAGCGAACAGAAGTGGGGCGGGATGATGAGCTCGTCCTCGGCCAACTCAAAAACCGTCCGGAAGGCCTGACGCACGCCCAGGTTGTGGGCCACGCCGCCCTGGAAGGCCACCGGTTTGCCGATGGTCTTGCCTTTGGCCAGATTGCTCTTCAGGTTGCGGGCCATGGCCAGACAGAGGCCGGCAATGATCTCATAGTCCGGCGTCGCCCCCTGCTGCAGGTGGATCATGTCGGTCTTGGCGAAGACGCTGCAGCGCCCGGCCACCCGGGGCGGGGTGGTGGACTTCAGGGCCAAGTGGCTGAATTCTTCGATGGTGTAGCCCAAGCGGTGCGACTGCTGGTCCAGAAATGAGCCGGTGCCGGCGGCGCACAGGGTGTTCATGGCAAAGTCGACGATAATCAGGCCGCCTTGGGTGTCCTGAGCCAGCAGGATCAATTTGGCGTCTTCCCCGCCCATGTCAATGACCGTCCGGACCTGGGGCAAGAAAGTAAAGGTGCCCCGGGCCTGGGCAATGACTTCGTTGATAAAGACGCCGCCCAAGGTCTGGGCCGGCACCTTGCCGCCGATGCCGGTGAAGGCGGCCAGGCGAAAAGCCTCGGCGCCAAATTGCTGCTCCAATTCTTGCACTATCTTCAGGGCCGTGGGCAAAGGCTCGCCATGTGTGCGCCGATAGTCCTCGTAGAGAACCTGGCCGGCCTCATCGAGAACCACAGTGTTGATACTTACCGACCCGATGTCCATGCCCAGATCAAACCTTGGCTTCATACAATCGTCCTTAGAAATAAGCTAGCGGAGAAGGTATACCAGATATGCTGTTAGAGAGAGTTTCGAGTTTCGAGAGAATGCCTTGGCTCTCATTTTAAAGGAGGATCAGCATATTCTCGATGGTTCTTTAATATAGCCGAATCATGGGGATATCTGCAAGAATCTTTTGGAATTCTTTCATTCTGGAACACCCCCGGAGCCGTAAGCCGAAGGTTGCCGCTTCGCCCCTGATCATACTACGCCGACACGGTCTGATAAAAAACCTGCTTCTCATGGTGCGTGGCCCGCACCCGGCCTTGCTGCTGCAAAAAGTGCAGCCGTTTGGCAACCTCCTCTTCCGGCAGGTGCAAGACGGCGGCCAAGTCGGCGGCGGTCTGCGGCCGCCTCGCCAGGCTGGCCAGAAAATCAGCGTCGCTCAGGTCAAAATGGGGCTGCTGCGGGTGTGTCCAGGAGGCAATGACCCGGGCGTTCGGCCCCAGAAAGGCGGCTGCGGTGGCCAGAGCCTCGGGGCTGACGGCCATGGCATAGTTTTCCACCACTGGGCGCACCGCGGTGTTGAGATGGATTTCATCCGGTCGAAGGTCCGCAAGGACGGCTTTGAGGCGGGCCAGTTCCGCCGGGGTGTCGTTCAGGCCCTGCAAGAGCAGGATTTCCAGCCAGATCTGGCCAAGGTATTCCTGACGCAAGGCCTTGAGGCCGGCAATCAGGGTTTCTGCGGTGACGCCGGCCACTGGCCGATTGATCTTTTGGAACAGCTCCGGGGTGACGGCATCCAGGGACGGCAGGATAACATCGGCCTGGCTGATTTCCCGGCGGACCTGCGGATCGATGAGCAGCACGCCGTTAGTCAGCACGGCGATGGGCGCTTTGGTCAGCTCTTTTAGCTTAGCAATGATCTGCCCTAGACCGCTATGCAGCGTGGGCTCGCCGGAGCCGGCGAGAGTAACGTAATCAGGCTCCGGGTTGGCGCCGGCAAAATAGGCGCGCAATTCCGCGATAATGGCCGCCGCTGGGATGTACTCCCGCCGTTCCAAGGTTTTAACGGTGGTCCGCCCAACTTCACAGTAGATGCAATCCAACGGGCAGGTCTTGGGCGGGATGAGGTCCACCCCCAGAGACAGCCCCAGACGCCGGGAGGCCACGGGTCCGAAGAGGTAGTTCATGGGTTGGTAGTTTATAGTTGTTAGTTGTAAGTTGATAATTTTTAGTTGTTAGTTTGTTGTTGATAGTTGATAGTTGATAGAAAATATCAATAGTGGGGCGGGCCTCCGTGCCCGCCACCGTCCGCCAGAAGCAGCAAGCCTAATTTCCCAGATTCGCGAGTGACACCTTTATCAGCAATGGCGATTACCAAGAAAATAAAGTTATCATTACAATTCCGATTAAACCGGACTTAGCCATCTGGGCATCATTACGTTGCAGGGCACCGTTGTCCTGAATTGATTTTCAGGAACCAGAAACTGGGAACAGGAGACTTTTTTACGGAAAACAGCCCAATTGGCAGCTGACGATCTTGATCCGGAGTTCGTTTAAGAGTTCTCCCAGTCGACTGCGGCTGATCCCCAGCTCCTCTGCCAACTTAAAGGCGGCGGCGCAGGGGATTTTGCCCTCCGGCGCGGCCGCCTGAATCCGGGCCTTGATGTCTGCAGTAGTCATTCCCACTCCTCCTCGGTTCTTTCACAACAATAATCTTATAGCCTAAAATCCCTGAAAAGGCAAGAATCCTCCCCGGTGGAGGGTTCATGGGCAAAGATCCAAAAAAAAATTTTGCCCTTTTCCCTACCATAAAAACCCCGCCGGGGGGTGCCCAGGCGGGGTCTGAGGCCGCGGTGCGTTTGCTGCTGGCTAATTGCGCCGGATGTTATTGCGGATGAAATCGATAATCTGGTTGGTAGTGGCCCCGGGAGTGAAGATTTCGGCAATGCCGCTGGCCTTCAGGGTCGGGATATCTTCTTCCGGGATAATGCCGCCGCCCAGGACCAGGATGTCCTGGACGCCCTTTTCTTTGAGCAGTTCGGTGACCCGGGGGAAGAGGTAATCATGGGCGCCGGAGAGGCAGCTCATGGCGATGACGTCAACGTCTTCCTGGATGGCGGCGCTGACGATCTGTTCCGGGGTCTGGCGCAGGCCGGTGTAGATCACCTCCATGCCGGCGTCCCGCAAGGCCGCGCAGATGACTTTGATGCCACGGTCGTGGCCGTCCAGTCCAGGTTTGGCGGCCAGAACACGGATTTTTCTTTCAGGCATACTCTCTCTCCTTCAATGATCGCTGGCCCTTAGACAAAGGGAGCCGCTTCGTATTCCCCAAAGACATCCCGTAGGGTGTCGCAGATCTCGCCCAAAGTGGCCATGGCCCGGACCGCACTCAGGATGGGGGGCATGAGGTTGGCGCCGGTCTGGGCCGCTTCCTTGACGCCGGCCAGGGCCTGGCTGACCGCGGCGGCATCCCGCTGGCTCTTCAGTTGTTTGAGCCGTTCGACCTGCTGATCCCGGACGCTCGGATCGACCTTCAGGAGTTCCTTGGGTTTTTCCTCCTGGACCTGGAATTTGTTCAGTCCGACAATGATCCGTTCGTTGCTTTCGATCTCTTTCTGATACCGATAGGCGCTTTCCTGGATTTCTTTCTGGATATAGCCCTTTTCGATGGCCACCACCGGCCCGCCCATCTTCTCAATGGTATCGATGTAGGCTTGGGCCCGGGCTTCGATCTCGTCGGTGAGTTTTTCGATGTAGTAGGAGCCGGCCAGGGGATCGACCGTATCGGCGACGCCGGTTTCGTAGGCGATGAGCTGCTGGGTCCGCAGGGCCACTTGCACGGCCTGTTCGGAAGGCAGGGCCAGGGCTTCGTCCATGGAGTTGGTGTGCAAGGATTGCGTGCCGCCCAGGACGGCGCTCATGGCCTGGAAGGCGACTCGGATGATGTTATTCAGAGGCTGCTGGGCTGTCAAGGTGCAACCGGCCGTCTGGGTATGGAAGCGCAGCATCAGGGTGCGGGGGTCCTTGGCCCCGAAGCGTTCTTTCATGGTCTTGGCCCAGAGGCGGCGGGCGGCCCGGAATTTGGCCACTTCTTCCAAGAAATCCTGATGGGAATTGAAGAAGAACGACAGCCGGGGGCCAAAGGAATCCACCGGCAGGCCAGCATTGATGGCCGCATCCACATAGGCAAAGCCGTTGGCCAGGGTAAAGGCCACTTCCTGCACCGCCGTGGCCCCGGCTTCCCGGATGTGATAGCCGCTGATGCTGATGGTGTTCCATTGCGGTACTTCTTTGGAGCAGTATTCAAAGATATCGGTAATAATTTTCATGGAGGGCCGCGGCGGGAAGATATAAGTGCCCCGGGATGAATATTCTTTCAGAATATCGTTCTGAATGGTGCCCCGGAGTTTGTCATAGCTGATGTTCTGCTTTTCCGCCAGGACCAGATACATGGCCATGAGGATGGCCGCGGGAGAATTAATGGTCATGGAGGTGCTGACTTTGTCCAGGGGAATGCCTTTGAACAGGGTTTCCATATCCCAGAGGGAGTCGATGGCCACCCCTACTTTGCCTACTTCCCCCCGGGCCAGCTCGTGGTCCGAGTCATAACCGATCTGGGTAGGCAGGTCAAAGGCCACGGACAGGCCGGTCTGGCCGGCATTGAGCAGGTAATGGTAGCGTTCATTGGTCTCCTGGGCGGAGCCGAAGCCGGCATACTGGCGCATAGTCCAGAACCGCCCCCGGTAGGCGGTGGGCTGGACACCCCGGGTATACGGAAAGTCGCCGGGGAAGCCCAGCTTCTCCATGTAGTCGAAGTCTTCTAAATCCAAGGGGGTGTAGACCCGCTCCACCGGAATCCCCGAGGTGTTGACAAAGGCGGGTTTCCGTTCCGGCATCTTCTGCAAAGTTTTGGCGACTTTCTCCTCAAATTTGGCTTTTGCCGCCTTAATACGTTCCAAAGCTGACATACTCACTCCTTTTTCTCCCGGATGAGGGGCGCACCACTCATCCTTATGATTGGCACCAATGTCGCCGCGTCCCGGTGAGGCGGCCGGGGTATGCGGCAGCGGGCGGCAATTGCAGCGAAATCGGCGCATTGGCTGAATTGCCACTGTACCAATATAGCGAAACATCCGGCCAGAGAAAACAAGAAAGTGGCGGCGGATATACTTTCAAGCCATTTGTGACACCGGTGGCCGAATATATCTGACAGGGTTGTCGTAATACCTGTGACAACCGCGCCGCGTCCTACTAAGGCTTATAATACATCATCTGGCGGGCATAGAGCTGCATATTGTCCACCAGCATTTGCTGCTGGTCCGGGGACAAGGGCGCAAAAGTCGCAGCGGCCGCAGCCAGTTCCTGGACCTGGCCTACCGTCTCGGCCCCGACAACGATGACGTCCACCGGTTGACTGAGGGCATAGTGGATAAAAAAAGGCAAGCCCGTCTCGAACAGTTCCACCAGAATCCCTCGGCAGAGGACTTTCATGCCAATGACCCCCAGACCTTTGGCCGCGGCCTCCTGGGCCAGGGGCAGGAAGGAGCGGTGGTGGGGTTCGGCCGGGTTGACGGGCAACAAGACCGTATCAAAATCGTAGGTCTCGATGGCCAGCCGCAGGATGTCGGGATCATGATGGCCGGTGACGCCGATGAACCGCGTCTTGCCCTGCTCCTTGGCCCGATAAAAGGCCTCCAGAGCGCCGCCGGGGCGGCCGATGGCCATGACCTCATCTTTGCTGCGCAGGTCATGGACCTGCCAGAGGTCCAGGTGATCGGTCTGCAGATTCGTCAGGGTGGTATGCAGATGGGCCTCCGCTTCGGCCCGGCTGCGGCCGTGGGATTTGCTGGTGAGAAAAACCTGGTCACGGCGGCCCTGCAGGCCGTGGCCCAGATACACTTCACTGTCGGAGTAGGCCCGGGCCGACTCAAAATAAAGGATGCCGGCGTCCAAGGCCGCCTGGATAACCTGTTGGGCCTCCTGGTGGCGGTGATAGGTGCGCAGGATGCCTTCACCGCCCAATCCCAAGGCGGTAACTTCCACTCCGGTGCGGCCTAATCGGCGTCGGGGTAAGTCCATGGTTTTTCCTTTTCTGGGACGGCGCTGCCTGCCGCCGGCCTTGAGAATTTTTCTTACGGCGCACTGCTCAGCAATGATTTGATATGAAAGTAATCATCTTGGAGTCGAGCGGCCAGGGTTTACCGGTTGTTGCCAAACCTTCGTGCTTGTGATCCGGAATGAAGTGAAGGATCTCTCTTTGGGTGGCAAAACAAGATTCTTCGCTATGCCCAGCAGAACAAGGAATCGGCTTTCAAGGTTGTGCATTAGCCTGTCGCCCCGGGGCTGGGGTTTGCCCCAGTGCCAGACTATGTTAGAATGATTTTGAAAAATTCACGGCACCTCGGGCGACCATGAAAAAATACCTCTCTTTCTTGTTGCGGCCCACCTATCTGACTGCGACAGTTCTCGTCATCCTCCTGCATCTCCTCCTGATGACGGTGCATCCCCGTTTTGTGCATAACCTGGAGATGATTTTTTATGATCTCATGTTTCAGCTCCGGGGGCCGCTCCCGGTGGGACCGGAGGTGGTCATTGTGGCCATTGACGATGCCAGCGTCAAGGCCATCGGCCGCTGGCCCTGGTCCCGGCGGGAAATCATCCGACTTATGGAGGTGCTGACTCAGTCTGAGGCACGTGTTGTCGGTTTTGATATTATTTTTGCCGAGAAAGAGGAAGGGCTGGACCTGGCTTTCCTGTCCCGCCTGGAGCGTGACCTGGCGCAGTTTGCCCGGCAGATACCGGAGTTGCGACGCTGGCTGCAGCAGGAGTTGCAGACTGTGGATCCGGATACCAAACTGGCGGCCCTTTTCCAGCGGCACGGCAATGTGGTTTTGGGCTATTATTTTCAAGGGTTGGCGAGTGTCGCCAGCGGACCCGAGTCTTTCGGCATGGGCATATCCAAAGATATTATTAAATCCTCCACCTTTGATTTAGTCCGCTGGACCTCCCACCACTGCAGCCCCTGTCCGCTGGTGAACGCCTGGGGGGTGGAGACCAACCTGCCGAAACTCACGGCCGCCGCTGCAGACACCGGTTTTTTTAACGCCATGCCCGATCCTGACGGCGCCATCCGTTCAGTCCCCCTGGTAATCAGCTATCAGGATGATCTCTACGCCCCTCTGTCACTTGCCATCCTGCAGCGCTATCTCGATGATCCGCCTCTGCAAATTACCTTAGGTGATCATGGCATCCTGAATCTGGCCCTGGGGTCGATCCGCCTGCCGGTGGATGATTACGGCCGCTTAAGGATCAATTTTCGCGGCCCGGCCAAAACCTTTCCCTATTATTCTTTCGTGGATGTAGTCTCGGGCGAGGTGCCGCTGGCAAAATTCAAAGATAAAATCGTCCTGGTGGGCGCTTCCGCAGTGGGCATCTATGACATCCGGGTGACGCCCTTTGCGGCCGTTTTTCCCGGTGTCGAAGTGCACGCCAATGTCATTGACAACATCCTGCGGGGGGACTTTCTGTGGGCCCCCACGGGCTTGGTCAACCCCACGGCCCTGGTCCTCATCTTCTTGGCCCTTATCATTTGCTGGGTCCAACCCCGGGTGCGCCCCTGGTTCGGCCTGATGTTATTGGCCCTGATGATCTTTGTGGCTTTTTATATCAACTTCTATCTGTTTACCCGCCACCAGATTTATCTGCAGATAACCTATGTGCTCAGTTGTTTAATTGTCACCTATGTCGTCGTGGCCTTTCTGCGGTTTCTGGCGGAAGAACGGGAGCGCAAACGCATCCGGGCGGCCTTTCAGAATTATGTGGCCCCCGAGGTCGTCAATACCATGCTGCAGCACCCCGAAAAGCTCAAACTCGGAGGCGAAAAACGGGAGATGACCGTCCTGTTCTCCGATATCCGCGGCTTTACCAGCCTCTCGGAGCAGATGGAGCCGGAAGTCTTGGTGAGCCTGCTGCATTCCTATCTGAATCCCATGACGGAGATTGTTTTTCAGCATAAAGGCACCATGGATAAATATATCGGGGACGCCATCATGGCCATCTACGGGGCACCGTTGCCCTTGCCCGATCACGCAGCCCGGGCCTGCGAAACGGCTTTGGACATGCTGGCCACCCTGACCCGCCTCTGGGAGGGTTGGCGGGCCCAGGGGCTGCCGGAGTTAAAGATCGGCATCGGCATTAATTCCGGCCCCATGACCGTGGGCAATATGGGCTCGGAACGGCTCTTTGATTACACCGTCATCGGCGACAACGTCAACCTGGCCTCCCGTCTGGAAGGGCTGAATAAATACTATGGCACGGCTATCCTGATCTCCGAGGCCACCCAAAAGCTGCTGCCCCCCATCTTTATCCTCCGGGAAGTGGATCGGGTGCGGGTCAAAGGCAAGAAGGCCCCGGTGAGCATCTTTGAACTGCGGGGCCAGGGCCAGCCTGAGGGCAAAGAAGAGGAACTACTGCAGGCTTTCGCGGCCGGGCTGACCGCCTTCCGGCAACAACACTGGGAGGAGGCAGAAAAGCTCTTTGCTCACTGTCTTGGATTATACCCCGATGACGGGCCGACCAAACTCTTGCTGAAACGGACCAAAGATCTGCCAGGAAGTCCGCTGCCGCCGGATTGGGATGGCACGGCGACGCTGACGGAAAAATGAGAAAAACGGGGGGAGAAAACCGCGGCTGCCCCCTCTTGGGAGTAATTGCCCTAACCCGAGCCGCGAGCGTGAGCGCATGGTTATCATTGGGCACCACTCCCTGACGGTCGTGGCTTGGCATTGGGTAAGTATGCAATACAGAACACTTTTCACCCCAAGCTTGGGCGGGCCCGGAGGCCCGCCCCCCTAAGAGAGAATATGCTCCAGGATCCAGGCGTTCATGAGCCTCTGGCTTTCGCAAGATAATGGAAAGCGACGGCAAAGGCTGGCTTGAGCGGACCTGGAGGTCGGTAGCGGACCTGGAGGTCGGTAGCGGACCTGGAGGTCGGTAGCGGACCTGGAGGTCCGCTCTACTAGATACTTTGCAATGGCACCGGCTTTCCAGCCTGGGCAAGCATCATTTTCAAACGAGAAACCGGAAGCCGATTTTTCTAACAACTATCAACTAACAACCAACAACTTCACCAACTGCTTTTTCGAGGTAGCCATGCCCCAGCTGATCCCCGGCAATCTGCTGACCACGGCCATGGCCATTCTGCCTCATGACGAGGTGGAAGCGGCCCTGGAGTTGGCCCTGAGCCTGGATATCCCCTTCTGGCCGCAGCTGCCGCATGTCAGCTATTTCGAAGACATGTATGTGCAGGCCGCCGAGCATTTTCCCGGCATTATCCTGCTCCCTGAGCAGAACAGCATCCGTTTTGATAGCAACAAGTTTTATGAAGAGCTGCCGGAAATGCTGGAGCACTGGGAGGATCTGTCCTATTTTGATATTTCCGAGACCTATTCGGCGGTGTATCATCGCTTCCTCTCGCTGGATTTGAGCCACTATGCGGCTATCCGGGGGCAGTTGGAGGGGCCGGTGAGTTTTGGCATGAAGATCCTGGATGAAAACGACCGACCGCTGATCTTCAATGAACAGGTCCGGGGAGTGCTCATGGATTTCATGGCCCGCCGGGCCCAGGCGCAATTGGTCCATCTCAAGACTCGGCATCCCGGCGCCTTTATGTTCATTGACGAACCGGGCCTGCAGTTCATCTTCAGTTCGATCTCAGGGTACACCGATACCATGGGCCGGGAGGACCTGGACCGGTTTTTTGCCCAGATTGAGCGGCCCCGGGGAATTCATCTGTGCGGCAACCCCGATTGGCAGTTCCTCCTGAACCGGGATCTGGATATCCTCTCCATGGATATCTATACTAATGCCGAGATCTTCCGCTGCTATGGCAAGGAAATCAAACGCTTCCTGGAGCGGGGCAGTGTGCTGGCCTGGGGGGTCGTGCCCACGGGCTTTGAGACCTTTGACCGAGAGTCACAAGACCATCTCATCGGGCTGCTGGAAGAAGTCTGGACGACCCTGGGCGAAGCCGGTATTGCCCGGGAACAGCTCCTGGCCCAAAGCCTCCTGGGGCCGGCCACCTGCTGCCTTATCAATCCCGATCGGGAAAAGACCGTGGCCAAAGCCTATGCTTGGGTCAAGTCCTTGTCCCGACGGCTGCGGGAAAAATATCGCCTCGAATAGCCCCACCGCCTGGATTTTTCAGGAAGAATACTTATATTGGTGGTTAAGCTGTAAAGAATTAGGATGAGTCAGACGCGGCCGGCAAGTTCTTGCTGATATCTAGAGAGGAAAATGCTTTTTGCCGGCCGGCGGTGAGTGACCACGCGGCCTCGGTTTTTTAAAAAATCTGCTATGTCGCCTTTTACCCTCCTGGCATGGAGATTATCACAGGCAACTGTTGGCCTCGATGGAGGTTGAATCTCTTCGGATGCACGTCTGGAAAAAGGAGACAGACCATGGTGGCGCAAAAAACGATGGATTTCAGTCCGATCAAGGAAAAACTGGTGGCCATGATCGGGGCGGGCCGGGACGCCTTCAATCGGCATAGCCGGGCCAGTCTGGAACAATTCAAAACCCTGGAAGAGGCGGCTCGTCAGGAGATTGCCGCGGCCAAAAAGAAGGTGGCAGAGTATCTGGCCCAAGCTAAGGGCGCGGAAAAAGATCAATTCACCGTCTATCAGAAGATCTTGGCCGCTCTGGAGGGACTGGTCACGACCCTGGCCGGCCTGCAGGAGCCTATCCAGAAAAAAGTGAAGGATAGCATCCTCTTTTCCGAAAAAGCGGTGTCGCAGACCAATTGCCTGTTTGATACCCAGACCGGGGTGATCCGCTCTATTTTTGATATTATCCAGACGAATAATGAATATTTAAAGAAGTTCGTCCGGGAAGAGGGGGGCAAGGTTCAGAAAGACTGTGACGACTATGCCACGGAGCACGAAACCCGGTTGGTGGAAGGTCTGTGCACGCCGCAGGCGGCGCCCATTTTTTTGGCCATCTTGGAGCAGTTCCGATCTTTAGGGAAACAGGAAAGTGAGCTGGTAGAACATTTTCAAGGTTAAACAGAGATAAAGAGCAATATTCCGATGCCAACCTGAGGCCGGGGGAAACTCACCCCGGCCTCGGGTTGTTTTGGGGGGATGCAAAAGACTTTAAAAGCCGGGGCCGGCTTTTTTGCCAAACCTATCGCAGCTTGGCTGCACCGGCGCTGCTCCCCCACGTGTCCCGTCTCCTGCCTCACAGGGGGATTGACGCCGGCGAGCCACGTCCTTTTGCAGCCAGCGGGGGTGGAGTTGGAGAAAACGGGAACCGGTGGGCAGGCTGCGCCAGACCAAGATTTCCTGAGCCGCCAAGTCTCTCAGAAAAGCCTGCTGCTCTGGCTCGGGAAATTCCTGCTCCCAATCGTTCTGAGAGAAGGGCTCGCCGGCGGTGGCAATCAGGAAATCGCTGACTTTTTCCGCCAGTTCTTCAAGAATCGGCGACAAACAGAGGCTAATGGCCAGCCGGAGGGCATCGGCCTCCACCTTGAGAAAGGCGGGGGCTAAACAATAGCGCACGGCCGCAGAATTCTTGCGGTTGTGACAGAGCAAACCCGCCTGTAAAAATTGCTGCAAATAGTCCCAGGCGGTTTTGCGATCCATCTGCACGTACCGTTCGAAATCCCGGAGGCGGAACCAGCGGCCGCCGCTCTGACAGAGGAAGGAACGCAGCTTATCAGGGGTCAACTTTCGGTGGGAACGGTGCGGCATCTCGGTTTTGGCCTCTGCCAACCAGCTTTCCAACAATTCTTCCAAACAGGCCTGGCGCCTCGGGCCAGACGGCTTGTCTGCGGGTTTGGCTCCCAACCACGCAGCCCGGTCTTCCTGCACGGCATAAACCGGGCGGGACTCGAGGACGCCATAGGTCACCGGCTGACCTGCCGCTGGCGTCGACCGCTCCTTGGCGGCCAGCAAGGAAAAGTAATAATCAAACCAACCATCCAGGTTCTGGGCCAAGCGCCGGAAATGGTCCAGGGAGATCCGGCCGGCCAGATACTGCACTAAATAATCCTGGAGACAACGCTTCACTTCCTGCTGGCGAGCGGGCAGGGAATCGGGCCAGTTCGTCTGATCCAAGATGACCTCGACGATCAGACCGGCCACCAGGGCGCGGTCCAGCTTCTCCTGCGCCTTGCCTTCCCTATGGCCGCTGCTGTCCCTTGTCTGATCGACAACCCACATCATGATTCCTCCAGGCCTATGTCGGTGCTATGCAAGATGCGTGTGCAAGGAGCATTTTCTTCCTGGATCCTTCAACTTTGCTATACTCTTGTGCAAATTGCTTGCCAGATGTACCGTGGGCACGGGTTTATACCTGGCTTGGAAGTTCTTTCCTGTGACAGGCATTTGCTGTAAGTCAATCACAAAACTGGCAACAACATAAAAAAATAGAATAATTTACTATCTTATGGAAAATCCTACGGTCTGGTGAAAAGAAGCACGACTTAGCCCAAGAAGATATCGGTTCAGGGAAGGGAGGCCGGGACCGGCACCGGGATTACCATGACCCGCCCAGGCCTGACAGGGACCGTCCCGGGACATGTCCCAGAAAGGCAGGAGGTGCTCGGGGAGGGGAGGGGAGGGCGGGGGCGCAGATCCCACCGCTCTCCCCTGAAATTTTTTGCCGCGTTGTTGGCGTTTAAGCGCCTTTGCGGCCCCAGGCGGCAAAGATGGGGTCGGAAAAGCGCACCTGGGGGAAGTATTTGTCTTCCGGCGGCCGCGGCCAGCCCCGGGCCGAGAAGGTCTGCAGATCAGTAAAACCGCCAGCCCGCAGGAAGTATTCCAAGGTTAGCCCCAGGCGTTCAAAATCCAGCAATTCCGTCCAGATCTGTATCACCTTGGGCGGGAACCAGCGATTGGCAAAGCTCACCACAAAGATGCCGTCAGGCTTGAGGAGCCGCCTAACTCCCGCAAAGACCTCCAACGGCCGGGTGAGATACTCCACCGAGACGGTGCAGATGACGGCATCAAAAGAGGTCTCCGGCAAGGGCAGGCGGGGGTCCTGATTCAGATCATGCACGAGATAACCGGTCAATTGGGGATTGCGCCGCATTTCTTCGTCGTTCAGGCCCAGTCCCACCACTTCTGCAGCCAGGTAGGTGGTGGGCAGATGGGATTGCCAACTGCTCATCAGGTCCAAAACTCGCCAGCCCGGCTGCAGCAAGCGACCGTAGAGCGCGCCGATGGTCTGCCGGGCCTGGGCGTCAAGATGGCTGACCAACCGAGGCTGGGTATAAAAGTGCTCGTCCGGCTGTTCATCCTGACGTCGGAAAGCATCGGCGCTGAAAAAATCCGTGGGCTGGCCCTGCCAGCGGCTCTGCTGGCCGGGGCCATCCAACAATTGTCCGAGCCATTCCTGACATTGGCCGCCGGTCTCGCCCTTTTTGCGCCGGATGTTCTGGACGGTGATGTTGAGCTCCAGGGTCCGGCCGGCCAGAGGGTGGTTCAGGTCCATGGTGAAACTGGTCGGCGTCAGGCCCACACAGCGGCAGGCCTGCCCGAACAGAGGAAACTCCCGCAACAGGCCCAGGGGATAGAAGCGGCCCAGGCGAGGCTGCAGCCGGCCCTGGGCAAAGCTGGCCAGAGGGAATTCCCGGATTTTTTGGGGATCAGGGACGGGCAGGATCTCACCGGCACCGCAGCGATAGCTCAAGGTAGCCCCGACGGCCTGGCCGGGCAGGTCCCGCACGATGGCCGGCGGACAAAAGTCCAAATCCCGCCAGACGTTGAAAGGGGTAAAGAGAGTTTCCGTGTGTTGGACGCCGCCGCTCTGCCAACGCAACTCCCAGATCAGGTCCACGAGACTGTGGGAGGTGATAACGGTCTCAGGGGGTAGAGAGTGCGAGCCACGGAGAGGTTCATCTGTTTGAAGGTGCACTGCCATACTCCTTATAAAAGGTTTTTCTTTTTAAATAATCATTCTTATTAATAACCACAAGACCCATAACTTCTACCGTCTCCGGTTGCTGGTTTTAGTTTCTGGTTTAAATGCTCGAGGGTTACTTTGCCGATCTGGAGATCGACTCCTGTGCCGATCTGGAGATCGGCGCTACTTTGCTTATCTGGAGGTCGGCTCCTGTGTCGATCTGGAGATCGGCGCTACTTCATTTTTTAAATGGCCATGGTCTAGTTTAATGAGGGTTTTCGGATGGGCACTAGCTAACGCAAGTCTTCGCTGCGATCCGGGTCCAGGTTGAAGAGGCGGCGGGTCAGGTCGATATCCTGGGAGCGGCGTTTGGGGTGGTGGTTGCGTTTCAGGTAGAGGAAGGGATCGTGCAGGAGTTTCAGGGCGATGGATTCGGCCAGGACTTCCAGAGACTTTTGCTGTTCCGGGGTCAGGGGGCCGAGCTGCGGCAGGGTTTTTTTCAATTCGCTCTGGCAGATCTGTCTGGCCTTGTCCACCAGGGCGACGATGGTGGGGGTGACAGCCAGCGTTTCCCGCCATTGCAGGAATTTTTGGGTCTCCACGTCGATGATGCGTTGGGCCTTGACCGCCTCGGCCTGGCGGTGGTGCAGATTGGCCTGAATAACCCCCTGCAGGTCGTCGATATTATAGAGGTAGACGTTGTCCAGGTCGTTGATGGCCGGGTCCAGATCCCGGGGCACGGCGATGTCAATGAGGAACAGGGGGCGTTGTTTGCGCCGGCGCATAACGCCCTTGACCTGGTCTTTGGTCAGGATCAGTTCCGGCGCCCCGGTGGAGCTGATGACGATATCGGCCCGGAGGAGTTGTTCCGGCAGTTCCGCCAGGGAGACGGCTTCGCCGCCAAAGCGGCCGGCCAACTCCAGACCCCGTTCCACGGTGCGGTTGGCCACAATCAGACGGGCCACGCCGTGGCGTTTGAGGTGTTCCACCGCCAATTCGGCCATCTCCCCGGCGCCGATGAGCAGCCCGGTTTTATCGGTCAGAGAGCCGAAGATCTTGCGGGCCAATTCCACCGCGGCGTAGCTGACGCTGACCGCCAGGCCACCGATCCCTGTTTCGCTGCGGACTTTCTTGGCCACGGAAAAGGTCTTGTGGAGCAGGCGATTGAGCAAGGGGCCGGTGGCCTGCTGCTCGGTGCCCTGGCGATATGCGGCCTTGATCTGACCCAGGACCTGGGGCTCGCCCATGACCATGGAGTCCAGACCACAGGCCACCTGAAAGAGGTGGCTGACGGCCTCGGCCTCTCGATAGACATACAGGGCCTGTTGCATGGCCTGGACATCTGCCTCGCCGCCCTGGGCTATGAGAAACTGCCTGACCTGGGGGATGGCCGTCTCCGGGTCCGGGCTGGCAAAAAGGATTTCCACCCGGTTGCAGGTGGCATAGAGCAAGGCTTCCTGAACCGCCTGGAGTTCGCGCAGGTACTGATAGGCCGCGGCCGGCTCCGGGGCCAGGGCCGCCAGCTTTTCCCGCAGTTCCACGGGCGCGGTTTTATGATTCAGACCGATGAGGACCAGGGTCACGGCAGCCGTCCGAAGGTGTCGAAGCGGTGATAGCTCCGGTGCCAGAAATCGGCGCCCACAAAGGTCACCATGAGGACCACAAACCCGGCAATGGCCAAGAGGGCAGCCCGCCGGCCCCGCCAGCCCTTGACCAACCGTTCGTGCAACAGCCCGGCATACAGCAGCCAGGCCATGAGGGTCATGGTTTCTTTGGGATCCCACTGCCAGAAAGTGCCCAGGGTATATTGGGCATAAAGGGAACCGGAGATAATCCCCAAGGTGAGCAGGACAAAGCCGATGTTAATACAATAATAATTCAGGGCATCCAGGGTTTCCAGGGAGGGGAGGCGCCTGTAAAAAAAGCCGAATTTCTTGCTTTTGATCTGCCGCTCCTGGATAAGATAGAGAATCCCCCCCAGAAAGGCCAGGGCAAAGGTGGCATTCCCCAAAAGCGCGGCGGCGATATGAAAAGAGAGCCAGAAACTCTGCAGGATGGCCGGCAATTCCTGTGGCCGGGGCAGAATTAGGGAGCCGGACAGCAGCATGGCGGCCATGGGGATGACCATGGCACCCAAGACCTTTACGGGATAGCGCCAATTCAGGATCAGAAAGGTGGTGATGAGAGCCCAACTAAACAGGCTGAGCGCCGCCCCGAAACTCCCCACCGGAAAAAAGCCTTGGGTTAAGGTCTGGACAAGCAGCGCCAAGGTATGGCAAAGCCAACCCAGGGCAATCGTCCGGCTGCCGGCGAGATAGTAAGACTCCTTCTGGAACCAGACATAGCCCAGCCAAATGAGGGTGGCGACGCCATAGGAGGCCAAAGCTAGATAAAGGAGCCACATATCCACGATGACCTCCTGTCAGGCCGGACACGGCTGGGCCAGGGACTGGCACAGGGCGCTGGCCTGGCGTTGCAGTTCCTGCAGGCGCGACGGCGGCAACACCGAGCCCAACAGGTCGGCCAGCAGCCCGGCCAATCCGGCCTGATCGTTCTGCCGCAGACAGGCCAACAGCGGGCTGGCCACGATGGTGGTAAACAAAGATTGGTTTTCCGGGTGGTCCCGGCGTTCGGCCAGGACCGCCTCCCGGATTGCCCCCAACAGCTCCAGATATGGCCCATATTCAGGCCCGAAGCGCGCCTCCAGTTCCTGCCGGAGTTTTTTGGCCAACGCCGGGCTGCGGCCGCCGGTACCGATGGCCACCACCAGATCACCCCGGCGGATGGTGGCCGGCACCACGAAGGAACAGAGGGCCGGCTGATCCACCACGTTGACCGGCAGCCCCCGAGCTTGCGCGGCCGCACTGACCGCTTCATTGACGGGTTGAGCGTTGGTGGCTGCGATTGCCAGGACCATGCCCTCCAGGTGTTCAGGGCGGAAGTCCCCCTGTTGCAGGGTGATCAGCCCCTGGGCGGCTTGGCTGTGCAACAGCGGCGTGGCCTCCCGGCTGATTACCGTTACCTTGGCCCCCGCGGCCAGCAGATCCTGGACCTTGCGCTCACCCACCGCGCCGCCGCCCACCACCAGGCAGGGTTTGCCGTCAATATTGAGGAAGATGGGATAGACTTTCACAGGGAAATGGTTTCTGGTTTCTCGTTTCCGGTTTCGGGTTTAAATACCCGCGTTTTTAACGTGGCTACAGGGGCAGTTGGTTTTCTCTCATCCCGAACTTGGTCTTCGTGCAACAATATTGATCTTAACCCGCCCCCGAGGGGGAGTGGGAATTAAGGAATACTATCCATATGTTGCAAAATTATACCAAGGCTTTGGCGTGGGCCTGAGACTCGACTAGGCCAACGCCGGCGGTGGCAGTATCAGGAATCAGGGCGGATCCGCGGCTCGTCCGCCATAGGCCAAGATATTGGGGCCTCAGAATGGCAGAAGGGGGGCACCTTGAGATACATTCGCAGCGCGCCGTGCAGTTGCCAAAACCTTACCAGACGCTCCGGATTTTATCCTATCATTTTTTTCTCGCAGCCGAAAGACGGCGGCGTTGCCGGTTGGCCGGCGGCTGCCGGGAAGAGATTTCCTGCCGATGGCCCGAGGCCGTTTATTTCAGTTCATTATATTTGGTATGGCGCCCGAAGCTCTGCGCCACCGGATATTTCTTTTGATTTTTGACAATCTTGGCCTTGACAGCCTCGGTCAGGTCCACTCCGGCGGCCTCGGCCAGATAGAGCAGGAAGATGAGGACATCGGCCATCTCCTCCTGCATGCGATTCTGAAACTCGGGCGCAGCCAGGTCAGCCTGAACTTCCCCGTCATCTTTCCACAGAAACAATTCCTGCAGCTCCCCCGCTTCAATGGCGACGGCCATGGCCAGGTTTTTGGGCGTATGAAACGCCTGCCAGGCCCGTTCGTCCCGAAAGGCGATGACCAAACGCTGCAGGGCTACGAGGGTCTCATGATCATCCAAGCCGGCGTTCCTCCCGAGGGTTCAGCAGAGCCAGCAGCCCTGCTCCCGGATCTCTGCATACCACTGCCGCAGTTTCGGTTTCATGGCCTCTTTGGGCAGCAGCAGGAGCTGGCGAGCCTCGCCCAACTGGATAAACCCGCCGAAATAGGCAAACTTGACCAGACCTTCCAAATGCTCTGGGGAAAATTCCAGGTATGCGGCCGGCACCCGTTCCAGCATCTCTTGCTCGGTAATGATCTGCTTAACCACGGCAAAATTTTCCCGAAGCTTGGCCTCCTGATCACTGCCAAGCTGTTCAGGGGTAATCTGGGTTGAGGCGAGCGCCTGAACGGTCTGAGACATTTCCCTCCTCCTCTTCGCGATGACCAAATTGGCTCAAAAGGCTTGCCCGACTTGCCGGAGCCAGGGGGAGACGATCTTTTTTGCCAGATTAATGGGGATGGCAAAGCCGATGCCCTGGCCCGGGGCGACAATCATGCTGTTAATGCCGATGACTTCGCCGTTGAGGTTTACCAAGGGTCCGCCGCTGTTGCCCGGGTTAATGGAGGCATCGGTCTGGATAAAATCGCCGACCCGGCCTTCCCCCAGGCCTTTGCGGCCGGTAGCGCTGATAACGCCGACGGTGACGGTGTTTTCCAGGCCAAAGGGGCTGCCGATGGCAATGGCAAACTGGCCGGGCTTCAGGGCATCGGAATTGCCCAAGGGCGCAACTCGCAAGCCGTTGGCATTGACCTGCACCAGGGCCAGGTCAAAGCGGGGATCACTCCCCACCACCCGGCCCTGCAGGGTCCGGCCATCCTGCAGATGTACGGCAATGGCCTGCGCCCCGGCCACCACATGATGGTTGGTCAGGATAAACCCCCGGGAGTCAATGATAACCCCCGATCCTTGCCCCACCTGGCGCTGCCGCAGGGTACGGGGCGGTATCATCTCCCGGAAGAACCCCTCAAAAGGCGTACCCCGGAAAAATTCCTCGTCAAATCCGAACACCGGCCCCACATCCACCACCCGGACGCATTTGATACTAACCACAGCTGGGGCAACCCGCTCCGCGGCCCGGACAAAATCCTGCTGCAGCTCAAAGGCGCTGACAGCCAAGCTCGGCGCCGGAGTCAGGATGAAAGTTAAAGAGAGAAAGATCGCAGCCAACGTCGGCCAGCACAAACGCAGCATGATAACATCCTCAATAATTATCCGTTATCATTAATAAAAACAGGGAGCAGCACTAGCGGGCGTGCCGTGCTCGCCATGAGCCTGTGCAAGTATCAAGGTAATAACGTTGTCTGTCCTGAAATCGTAGCGCCGGCATTCTTGCCGGCAATAGCCAGCTCTGACCTCTGCCCCCTCACTGTTTACCCCAACAACCGGGGCGACCTCGCCGGTTCCGGGCCGATGACCCGGCGCACCGCCTGGGGGATTAGGGGGGTGGCCAGGGCCAGAAAGGGTCTGACGACCGCGGTCTGTGGGCTGTCAAGATCGTCGGGGTGGCCTTCCACCAGGTAAACGCCGCCGTCGCCGCCGATGGCCAAGCAGACGGGCGGCCCGCCGATGACCGCTTCGGTCCAGAAGACCCGGAGATCACAGGGACGGTCAGTAACGGTGCGGCCGCTCAGGGTTTGCTGCCAGCCGTCTGGAAAGACGATGGTAAGTTCGGCTCCCTGCCAGACAGGCGACAACACGGTGAGGGTCACCGCCGCCATGCCCGCGGGCAGCTGGTCAGAGGGCTGCACGTGGTACCACAGATACGTTGGACTCATACAACGGCATCTCCACCAGAATTTTTAACACCCCCCGCTGGCCGGCATAGGCCAGGGCCTCTCGGGCTTGAGCCAACGGGTAGACCCGGGAAATAAGTTTTTTCGGATTGATCAAGCGCCGGGCCAGGAGCCGCAGGGCCGGGGCAAAAGGCCCGCAGCGGGAGCCCACTACCGTCACCTCAGGAACCACCAGGGCAGTGGGGTTTTCTGCCCCCCGGCCAGGGTAGGTGCTCTTGAGCACGATCGTGCCCCGGGGCCGGACTGCCTGTAGGGCAGTCTGCCAACCGCTGGGGTTGCCGGTGACCTCAATGACCACGTCAAAGCCGGCCTGGGCGAAGCCGTCGGCCGGATACACTTTGACCCCCCGCGCGCCTATAAGATCCAGGTTGCGAGGCTGCCGCCCCACCAGGTGCAGGTCGCAGCCCACCAGGCGCAGGACCTGGGCAATGAGCAGCCCCAGCTTGCCGTCGCCGATGACAAGCACCCGGGAACTGGGGCAGATATGCACCTGTTCCAGGATTGCCAGGGCCGCGGCCAAAGGTTCGGTGAAGACGGCGAAGGCGTCCGGGACCGTGTCCGGCACCGCATGCAGGTTGGCCAACGGCAAGGTGATGAATTCCGCCAAACAGCCGTCCTTGCCCCGGATGCCCAACACCCGCCGCGCCGCACAATGGCGGGGCAGACCGGCTTGGCACCAGGCGCAGGTCCCGCACGGCAGATTGATTTCCCCCACCACCCGCCGGCCCAGCCACTGCGGCTCCGGGGCCGCCATCACGTCAGCGACAAATTCATGGCCCAAGATGCCATGAAAGTCAGCGTAGCCCCGGCTGATATGCAGATCGGTACCGCAGATGCCGGCCAGCCGGATGCGCAGCAGCGCCTCACCGGCTTGCGGCTCTGGCACCGGCAGGTCAACGAGTCGGACATCACCGTCATAAACTAGGGCTTGCAATGTGGTTCCTCAATGTATCGAGCAGCCAGGTCGGTGGCTGGCCACTTTACATCAATGTTCAATATAATCAATTTGTTCCAATTCGGCAAGGTGATGGCGGCAGTTAACGGGAAGCAACTTTTTGGAGGGCAGCCATCGTTTCCGTCACATTCCGGGGCCAGGAGAGGTCGGCAACGGCGGCCACGGCCGCCTGCGGCACGGCCGGATCGTCAGCCCGGTCCAAAAACTCGTCCAACGCCGCGGCCAGACCGGTAATGTCATCGGGCCGCGCCAGGACCGCACCGTTGACCCCGGGTTGGATAAACTCCGAGGCGCCGTTGGCCGCGGTGGTGACCACCGGTCGACCGCAGGCCAGGGCCTCCAGGACGACGTTGGCGCAGGGATCATAGATGGTGGGCAGAGCCAACACGTTCGCCCGGGCATACAACCGCTCCACTCGGGGTTGCGGACCCAGGAAGGCGAGACGCCGCGACACCCCCAGATGCCAGGCCTGGCGTTGATACGCCGCAATCCGACCTTGGCCGGCCACCACCAGACGGGCTTGCCGGTGCTGCAGTCTGGCCAGGGCCTGAATGAGAAAACTGAGGCCCTTGCGCTTGAAACCGGAGCCGACAAAGAGGATGGTCGGCGGTGTTGTCTGACTGGGCCTGGGCAGCAGCCGAAAACGGCGCTGATCCACGCCGTTGTAAATAACCTGGATTTTCTCCGGCCGCACCTGATAATGACGCCCGATTTCCTCCTTGACCTGGCGAGAATTGGCGATGATCAGTTTGAGCCCCGGGGCGTCAAAGAGCCTCTTTTCCAGGCTCAGGAGGGTGCGATGGAAAGGGCTGAGGGACAGCCAGAGACGCTGGGGCAGGGAGTCATAAGACCGGCGCCGGGCCAGCCACTCCCGGTGGCAGCCGTCGCCGGCCCGATAGGCATCTTGGGCCAGAGTCCGCTCCAGGCTATAGACCAGATCATAATGGCCGGCCCGCACCAACCGGCGGGCATTGATGGCAAACCCCAGGATGCGGCCCACTTTGCCCGGCCAGATTGGTACCCGCACCCAGCCACAGCCGCCGAGGTCGGCCAGCTCCCGGGGCCGGCGGTCATCGGCGCTGAGGATAGTCACCTCGTGCCCCTGGCGCAGGAGTTCCTGGGTCAGGGCCAAAAGGGTGGTCTCGGCGCCTCCCAGACTGTTCAAACGCTGGCGGATAAGGGCGAGGTGCATACCTGCAGTTGCCGGTCAATGGCGGCCAACACTTCCTCGGGAGTGATGGCGGTCAGACAGCGGCTGATCTTGCTGCCGTCGCAGCCATCCCGGCCGCAGGGCTGGCAGTCGAAATCCTTCGTCAGAACCATGTGCCCGGCCCCCCAAGGCCCCCAATTGTATGAACCCGATGGCCCGAAGAGGACAACGCTGGGAGTGCCCACCGCCGCGGCCAGATGCATGGGGGCGCTGTCCACCCCCACAAAGAGCCGGGCTTGGGCAATAAGGGCCCCCAAAGTCTGCAGCTCGAGTTGGCCCGCCAGATTGATGGGACGGGTCCGGACCAGGGATAGAATCTCTGTGATTAAATCCATCTCTTGGGGAGCCGGCGCGGCCGTCAGGATCACGGGCAGCTGATACTCTCCTTGCAGCACATCGATGACCTGGGCGTAGCCAGCCGCGGTCCAACATTTAAACAGCCAGCGGGCCGGGGGGTGCATGAGAATAAAACCCCGGGGCGTCAGATTAAAGCGACACATGAGGTCCTGCACCGTTGCTTCGGTCTTTGGGCTCCAGAAAAATTCCAAACCCTGATGGTGGGGGTTGACCCCGAGGGCTGCCACGAGGGCCAGATTTTTTTCCACTGTATGGGCCCGCAAGGGAAGGGGAGGGGCCAGAAGTGTAAAGGCCAGGCGGCGGTGCCACCACGGCCGCTTCGGATGGGCAAAACTCACCCGGGTGCCCGCGCCGGTCAGCCAGGTCGCAATGGCCCCCCGGTCTCCCCCGGAAAATTCCAGGACCAGATCAAAATGCCGGCGCCGCAGTTCCCAGGCAAACCGCACCGGGGCAGCCATACCGCCCGCCCGCCGAGCCAGCGTCAGAATTTCCCGGAGCAGAGGATGTTCCCGGAGCATGGCCTCCATACCGCGGGGCACCAGGGCGCTGAGGCTCGCCGCCGGCCAGGCATGGTGCAGCGCCCGGAGCACCGGCGTGGTCAGCAGGACATCGCCCAGATGTTTGAGCTGGATCACCAGGATATTGTTAAAGGTCATCGGAGGCCGCGGCAGTTTTGGGGCCCAGGGCCACGCCCCGTTTGGATTGGCGGATAAATGCCAACAGGTATTGAACATCCTCGGTCATGGGCACCTCGGCCTCCACCTGGACCAGGGCCTCTTTCAGATTGACCCGATGCTGGAACAGGAGGCGGAAGGCCTTTTTCAGGGCGGCCAGCCGTTCCCGGTCAAACCCGGCCCGTTTTAAGCCCACCAGGTTCAGGGCCCGCACGGTATGCTCCCAGTCGCTGATACAAAAGGGCGGGATGTCCCGGGAGGCCCGGGAACCGCCCCGCATCATGGCCAGGCGCCCCACCCGGCAGAATTGGTGGATGACGCAGTTGCCGGAGATCAAGGCCCGATCCTGCACCTCCACATAGCCGCCGATGAGGGCGCCGTTGATGACAATGACATGATTGCCCACCGACGCGTTGTGCGCCATGTGCGACAAAGCCATGAGGAAATTGTGGTCGCCCACCCGGGTGGCGCTGCCGGGCACCGTGCCCCGGTGGATGGTCACATATTCCCTAATAATATTGTGATTGCCGATGATGGTAAAACTGGGCTCGCCCTTGAAGGCATAGTCCTGGGGTTCGTGCCCGATGACCGCGCCAAAGGAGATGAGATTATTTTCGCCGATGGTAGTATAGGGCCCGATATAGGCATGGGCCTGGATCCTGGTGCCGGCGCCGATCGTGGTCGGCCCCTCAATAAGGACACCCGGTCCGATTTCCACGTCGGGCGCCAGCTCGACGGCGGCTCCGATACGGGCAGTGGCATCAATCTTCATGATGCTTGTCCTTCCTGGCCAGACTGCTGCCGCAGCTCCCGGGCCTTGGCATATTTGACCAAGGTATAGGTGCTGTAGAGAAAGGCCAGGGTATAGCCATCCCGTCCATCTAAAAAACCCCGCTGCAGAAAATAGAGTTTCAAAAAAGTCAAGAACGGCCGCCAGACCAGCTCTCCCCAGACCGGTTTTTTCCCCTGTTTGACCAACTCCCGGGCTGCCAACGTCGAGTAGCGGTCCAGACGCTGCAGAAAATCGCTCAACGACCTATAGGTGTAGTGCAGCATGGGATGGACGAGGGTCCCCACCCGGCCCTGAACCTGGACGCTCTCGTGCACCTCCCGCTCCACAAACCGGCCCCTCTCCTTCCGGAACAGACGGATGGAGTAATCGGGATACCAGCCCAGGTGTCTGATAAACCGGCCGCAGAAAAAGTTGCGGCGGGGCACCCGGTAGCCGTCCAGCGGCCCATCGGTTCTGAGAATGCCCTCTATCTCCTGCCGCAGTTCCGGCGTGATCCGCTCATCCGCGTCCAGCACAAAGATCCAGGGCATGGTAGCCGCGTCCACGGCCCGGTTCTTGGTTTTGCCGAACCCTTCCCAGGCCACGGTGAAGACCCTCTCGGTGAATTGCCGGGCCAACTCCACCGTCCGATCGGTGCTGCCCGAGTCCAGCACTACGATCTCATCGGCCCAGCGGGCCGACTCCAGGCAGGGGACGATATTCTGCTCTTCGTTGTGGGTGATGACCGTTATTGAGAGGCCTGGCATGATCCGGCATCGAGCTGTTTGGCTTTTTCCACCAACATGACCGGGATGTCGTCTTTGATCTCATACAACAATAGACAGTTGGCACAGATAAGACCGTCGCCGCGGTCATTAAGATGCACTTTCTGCCGACATTGCGGGCAGACCAGGATATCCAAGAGTTCCTTGGCGATAGCCATATCTTCCTCGCTGCTGGTAACTTTTCCGGGGGTGCAGGTCTTCACTGCGCCAGGAGAGCTGGCCTTGCCAGCACAACCCAACTTAAGAACCCTCTTTTCCGTATGCTATCAGACCCAGCCCCGTTTGCCAAAAAATTTTTCCTGCCCTGGGGCGGGAAAGAGGCGCGATGGCGGGTCCGCGCTCCGGGCCACGGCACCAGGCCGAGCCAACCTAACCGGGAAAACGCCTTTTATCTGATTTATAACAGAAGAAAAACACAGTTTTTAAGGAGTTATTATAAAAATAAAACAAACTGATCATAAGATATATAGAAATGATGTTTATCATGGATCATGCTGATTTTTTTCCTAAGAAATCATCCAATGGATTCATTATCTTTATTTCCATATCGGTTTATTGCTAAATTGCTACATCTTTGTTTTCGCAATGTTATCCAAGTGGAAGAAGTCAGCGATCTCAAAAAAATACCCCATCCTATAATATTTGCCTATAATCACAATAACTACTATGAGACCATAGTTTTAAGTAGTTACTTTTTGAACTGCTGGCGGCGCCGGATCAGTTTCGTGGTAGATTGGATGTATGGCCAATTCCCTATCCTGCGGTGGCTCCTGCAAGGGGTGCAACCGGTATACGTCTACAACAAACCGGCCAAGTGGGATTTTCTCAATCGCCGCCGGAACCTAGGCGCCCATAATCCCATCGCCGAGTCTCTCGACCGCCTGGCCCAGGGTTGGAGTCTGGGGATTTTTCCCGAGGGCAGCCGCAATCGCCATCCCTTTGTCCTGAAGCGGGGGCGGCAGGGGATTGGCGAGATCGCCCTGCGTTCCCAGGTGCCGGTGTTGCCGGTGGGTATTGATTTTCCCGGCCGCGTGCGCTGTGGCCGCATCCCTTCTCTCGGGCGGATCATCCTCCGGTTTGGCGAGCCTCTCTATTTTACCGCTGAAATTGCCGCCTGGCAACAAGCCCAGCAGGACAATGCCCTGTCGCCGGCGGTCCGGGAAAAGCTTCGCCTTTACCTCAATCGCCGCATTACCCATACCGTCATGCAGGAACTGGCCCGCTTGTCTGGCAAGCATTATCCCTATCGCCAGCCCAGGGGGTTGGCGCTGGGGCCAACGTCGCACACTTATTTTCTCTCGGGGGGAAATGAAGATGGGAAAAATTCAGACCAAGAAAGTTCTAGACGGCTTTGCCAGACAGCAAGCCCTACAAGTGATCGAAGAGGTATACCGGCGGGAGAAAAATTGGCTCCAGTCAGTGGAGACAGAAATCCCATTGCCGATTGATCCTGTTGGGCCCTACTCCTGGTTCCTGGCCACCGTCAATGGCCAGCCGGCCGGCGTGTTGCGCCTGTTTTACGATCCGCCCTTGGAAATGCCGGCCGAATTCCAGGTATCGCTGCACCAGGGGGTGGACCTGAAAAAAATGGCCGAGAATGGGCGTTTTGTGGAGATCGGCCGGTTCATGATCCTGCCGGCCTATCGGAAAAAAATGTTGGTGGCCATTCGCCTGATGGGGAGCGCCGTCCAGGAAGTGGTGGCGCGCAACTACACGCACTTTATTACCGATGTCTTCCAGGGCGAACCCCACTCGCCTTTGCAATTCCATACCCGTATCCTCGGTTTTGAGGTCATCGGCAGCCACCTCCAGGGGGAATTAAACTGCAGTTTGACCCGCATCATCCTGACCTTGGATATCCTCAAGGCTTACCAGCGCCTGCGGGAAAAGAAAAACCGCCTCTATTGGACATTAACCGAGGGTATTCGGGGGGTTCTGGATCAGAAGCTGGCCGCCTGATTGTGTCCGGACAGTCTGTGTTCTCCCAAGGCGCCCCCTTACTAGGGGCGCCTTTCGTTTGGCTTTACCAGCAAAAAGGGAGAGCCGGGGGTGGTGCAGAGTCATCTGGCAGGGGCCGGGGCTGCGCCTTTTGGCCCCTTCCCCTCAAAGCACTTGACCAACAACCTGCTACTGGAGTTTGGACCGCCGTATTCTCAGGAGGCGTCCAGGTGGTCTATTTCCAAGAGAGGGCGGGAAGGCTCGGGCTCAGCCAACTGGTCGGCGGCTTTTGATCCGTTCTTGGGTGGTGCGGCAATCAATTTTCCCGTTTTCCGGTCCACGATGACCCCATGCCGCTCGGCCAGGAGGAGGAGGTACTGATACTCCATGGCCTGTTTGGCCAACCGGTAGCGCAGGATCAGGCTGATGGGAAAATACAACATGCTCAGGGCCACGATGCCGATGACTACATACGTTCCCCAGAGGCCCAGGACCGAGAACAAGGCCTTGAGAAAGCCTAAAACTTTTTCCGGATACATCACCCCATAGAAAAAGGCAAAGACCAGGGCCAGGCCCATGAGGTAGGTGATCAGGGCAAAGCGGTGCCGCCAGCGGCGCAGAGGTTGGCTGCCGTCGTCCCCCTCCCCGGCCGGCGTGGCATTGAGCAGATCAAAGCCCCGGATGATAATGCCGAAGAGAAAGATCATGACAATGGGGGCCAAGAAAGAGACGAGCAGATATTCCTGCCAAGGGAAAGGGATAACCCTGACCTCGCCCCCGAACCAGCCTTCGTCGATCTGCCAGATGATGGTGGCGCCCAGAATAATGAGCTCCACCAGGACCACAAAAATCAGAAAACTGTTGAAGATATATTTTTTCTCTGCCGGGTCATGGAGACTGAAAAAGCGACTCATGGTTCTTCCTTATTGGACTTTGCTGCGGTGGGAGCCAATCAGCCGTTGGGCATGGTTGGGCGTCTTGTCCCTGTTATTGTAGCCTGTGAACCATGGGCTTGCAAAGCACTTTCGGCAGAGGTCCCCCCCACGCCGCGGGCATTGCCTGGCTTATGATTGCGGGGATAACGGCGGTGAGATATTTCATATTTCGAAATAAATATATTGCCAATAACTTAGCAGCCAGAGAGGCACCATGCCGACCTGGAGATCGGCGCCAGCTGCCGATTTGGAGATCGGCGCTACAAAATGCTAAGCCCTTGAGGGGGAGAGGGGTGAGCCCTTTTGGTCCACCCCGCCGGGGACCTTAAGGCACAGTTTCAATTGCTTGCACCGCAGCCCGCGGGGGCAGGAGGGCAGTATACAGGCCGAGCAGGAGCAGGAGCAGGATGCCGTCTTCCAGCAGGGCCTGCCAGCCTACGGGGCGGTCCACCAGCAGACCGCAACCGCAGTCGATGTCGAGCCCCCGGGCCATGGTAATGACAATGGCTGCCAGGAAGACGATCATCAAGGCGCTGAGGACCAGCACCGCACTCCGGGGCTTCCAACCGATGATGAGGGCACCGGCCGCCACGGCCTCCATCCAGGGGATGAAAACCGCGGTGACGGCAACGAGGGCCGGGGGCAGAAGCTGATAGGCCTGCACCGCGGCGGCAAAGTTATAGGGTTTGAAGATCTTGGCGAGGCCGGCGTACAGAAAAAGGCCGCCGAGAACCAGGCGGGCGGCAATTACCAGCCAATTTTTAGCGGACGATGTCAACGGGATATCCGGCCTCATCCCAGGCGCGAAACCCCCCCACATACACTGCCACCTGAGTATAACCTTGTTTTTGGAGAAATTCTGCCACCCGCAGGCTGGCATGGCAGTCCGCCGAACCGCAATAGACCACGATGGGGTGGTCCCGGGCGATGCCGGCGAGGGTCGCGGCCACCTGCCGCACAGAGATCTGGGAGGCCGGCAGACTCACTGCCCGTGCAATATGCAGCTCCCGGTACTCTGCTGGCTCCCGGGCGTCGATGAAAACCGCCCGACCCTCCTGATGAATACTGAGAACCTGATCCAGAGGATACGTTTGGATGGCCGCCAGGCGCCGGGTCGCCTCCACCTTTTCCACGGCCGCAATCTGCAGCTCCAGAGTCCCCTGCCAGCCGTGGCGGATAACGCCCCATTGGGCCACCAACCCCAGGGCCGCTCCCAGGAGGGCCAGACAGACCGCCCAGGTAAGGTCGGAGGCCATGGTGCTGCGAACGATCAGACCACGGCTCATTGCGGTTTGAGGTCGGCACCTTCCGGTGCGCCGGCTGCCTCGCCAGCTGTAAAGAATTTTTTATTCCCCTGAAAAAAGGGCAGGGGGGCAAATCCTTCCACATCCTTGGACCAGCCCTCGGCCTTGCCGTAATGAAAATAGCGCCAGACCCGGCCGGTCTGCAGATCGGCCAGAAAGGTCTTGCCGCCCTCAGAGACCAGGGCATAGCGAGGCCCGACCGCCTTGGCCGGCGCCCCGGCCATAAGGGGCTCGCTCCCTTTGCCCACCTGCAGGGTAAATTCTTTTTTCTCCAAGGCCCCGGCCACCCGGCGGTTAATCTCCCGCTCCAAATAAGGTCCGTAAAGCAAAAAGATGCTGGCCGCGATGACCCCCAGCACTAAGGCCCAGAGAAACGTCCATCCGGTGCTTCTGGCCATATTTTCTCCTCGCTTGGCGGCCCAAGCAAAAAATTCAGGCAAAATTGTGGCAAAAGCCGTATAACTATATACACTCCGCTATTTTACAGCAAATGTCAAGAGTTTGGGAGGAAGGAAGGGTGTTGCAGCCTCAAGGGAAAGCCGTTGATATTATCACCTTCGACTTGGGCAATGTCTTAGTCCGGGTCGACCACCTGGAATTCTGCCGCCGCTTGGCGGCCCTGGCCGGGACCAGCCCCGAGGCGGTCTTTGCCGCAGTCTTTGCCAGCGAGCTGGAACCGGGGTATGATACCGGGCGCCTCTCCTCCCAAGAGTTTTACGAGGCAGTATTGGCCAAGTTCCGGGTCGCTTTACCGTTTGCCACCTTCCGGGAGTGGTGGAACAGCATCTTCACCCCCATGCCTGAGATGGTGCCGGTCGTCGAGCATCTGGTTGCCCATTACCCCCTCTTTCTCCTCTCCAACACCAACGCTTTGCACTTTCAATATATCCAGGAACAATATCCCCTCTTGGAAAGATTTACTCAGTTTATCCTGTCCTATGAGGTGGGCAGTCGCAAACCGGAGCCGCAGATTTATCGCCACCTCATCTATCAGGCCAAAACGCAGCCGGCCCGGATCCTCTTCATCGACGATAAACTGCCCTTTGTCGAGGCGGCCCGGGAACAGGGGCTGCAGGCCTGGCAGTTTACCGACAAGGATCGCCTGATGCAACAACTTCAGGAAGCGGGTCTGTGGTAACTGGTGGGCAAGGGGTAAGGTCAAAGGCGCCGAATGCCGGATTGAAGGTCGGCGCTGCCAGTTTTTCTTTTAACCTCCCAGATGCCCGGATGGCCACTAACTGACCACTGCCCCCTAATACGCCACCCCCATGGCCTTTTCCAGCTGGGCTTCGGCCACCTTCAGATCGTAGACGGCGCGGATATAGGTCAGCTCGGCATTGAAATACTTCACCTGGGCGTCGGTGACTTCAATGATGGAGCCGACTCCGGCGTTGTAGCGGCCCCGGGCCAGATCCCAGTTTTCCCTGGCTGCCTCCTGCCCCTTGGCCGCGGCCCGGATCCGTTCGGCCGCGGCCCGGATGTTGAGATAACTCTGTTCCACCTGTTTGTTAATGTCCTGGCGCAAGACCTCGGCGTTGGCTTCGGTGGCCCGGAGATTTTCCTTGGCCTGCTGGACGCTGTAGCGGGTGGCCAGCCCCTCGAAGAGGGGGACCGAGGCGTTCAGGGACAGGGACCAGGTGCCCCGCATATCGCCATAAGGTTTGCCCTGGGTATTCTGCAACCCTTGAGCATAAAGGGTCGGGTAGTAGCCGGCCCGGGCCGCACGGATGGCCTGTTTATCGGCCTCCTGTTGATAGCGGTTGCGGGCCAGGTCCGGACGATCGCTCAGGGCCTTTTCTTTGGCTTCATTCAGATTGATGGCTTTGGGACGGGTCTCTACCTGATAGCTGAGGCCGGCGTAGGGCCAGGATTTCAGTCCCAAGGCGGTCATAAGGGAGACCTGGGCAATCTGCAGGTTGTTGCGGGCGGTGATCAGGTCGGCCTGGGCCGTATAGAGGTTGGCCTCGGCGGTAGTGACATCGATGCGAGCCCGCACCCCCACCTCATAAAACCCCTTGGCCTGCCGCACCAGGTCTTCGTTCAACCGGAGATTTTCTTCACTCACCCTGACGGCCCGTTCCGCGGCCAAATATCCATAAAAGGCAGTCTTGGCGTCCAGCACCACCTGCTGCCGGATATTTTGCAGATCCATCTTGGCGGCTTCGAAGAGGGCCTTGGACTGCCCCACTTGCCCCAGAGTCTTGCCGAAGTCATAAAGGAGTTGATTGCCCTGAAACTGGTGGACGGTAAAATCGTTGATCTGGCCGCGCGTGCCGGCAAACTGGCCGAATCCCGAGGGGACGGCGAGACTGGAGGTGGGCACGGACGTACCATAATAATAGGAAGAGGTATGGGTCACCTTGGGCAGGAGGTTGGCCCGGCTGACGCCAATTTGGGCCCGGGCTGCCTGAGACCGGGATTTGAACTCCTGGATGGCCGGATGGTTGGCCAGAGCCGTGGCCATGGCCTCCTCCAGGGTCAACTTTTGCCCCGCCCCTTGACCCTGCCCCCGAGCAGGGCAGGGGGGCCACCCGAAAATCAGGAGTGCCAGCACCAAGACGCAACCCCAAATATATAGCCCGAGCCTGTGAGTTCGGGATGCCTGATTTATGCAGTTATTCAACATGGCCTTCTCTTCGGGTTGACCAAGGGAAGTTATCACCTAGCTTAGACATCATCCCCGAGTAGTAGCAGCAGTGGGCAACGACCGTCCGGTTTGTGCCTGTGCTCGACCGGGACAACAGAAATCGCGCACGCGCGTCTCCAAACAATGTTCTTTAGTCTTACCCAATCATTTTCTTTTGACAAGCAAAAACCCGGCTGGTACGATAAACAATTAAGTTTTCCCGCCGCCGTGCTGTCAAGAAATCCAGACCTTTTGTCGATATCGTTATCAGCGGACTCGCCCGCGTCGTGGCCGCGGGCGGCGACGCCGGTCCCGGCAGAAATATTTATCGGCCGAATCACAGGCCGCCATCAGGTAGAAGGGTTATCAGAAGAGGATGGTGCACATTAGGATCGCATTGCCCCACAGGCTGAGGCTGCTGCTTCTCGGCCTGCTCAGCGCCTTGTTGAGTTTAGGCTGTCAATCGGGGAACTCCCGGCTGGAGTATGTGACCCAAGAGGCGGCCATCCGCACCCTGGAACAGAAGGTTGTGGCCAACGGCACAGTCAATCCTTTGGAAACGGTCCAGGTGGGCGCTCAGGTCTCAGGATTGATTCAAGAAATTCTGGTGGATTTTAATTCCCCGGTCCGGCGGGGGCAGGTCATTGCCCGCATCGACCCCACCATCTACGCCGCCAAGGTGGAGCAGGCCAGATCAGCCCTGACTTCGGCCCAGGCCGAAATGGAGAAGACCAAAATCAACCTGGAACTGGCTCGGACGCAACTCCGGCGCTACGAGACCCTGGCCGGCCAGAACCTGATCCCCCTAATGGAGTTGGACAACCAACGGGCTCTGGCGGAAGCCGCTTGGGCCGATTTTCAGGCGGCCCAAGCCCGGTTGGCCCAGGTCAAAGCCCAGTATGCTGAAGCGGCTGCCAATCTGCGTTATACGACGATCTCTTCGCCGGTGGACGGCATTATCATTTCCCGCAATGTGGAGGTAGGCCGCACCGTGGTTGCGGCTTTGCAAACCCCGACCCTTTTTACCATTGCCCAGGACTTGACCCAGATGCAGGTGGCCGCCGAAGTGGATGGCAGTGAGATGGGCAATGTCAAGGTGGGCCAGCCGGTGACGTTTACCGTGGACGCCTACCGGGACAAGGTCTTTGCGGGGCAGGTTGATCAGGTGCGTCTGGCCCCCAATGTCACCCAGAATGTGGTGACCTATACTATCCTGATCCGGACCGCCAATCCCGAACTCCTCCTGAAACCGGGGATGATCGCCACGGTTACCGTTCTAGCTGCCAGCCGCGGCAATGTCCTGGCCGTGCCTAATGCAGCCTTACGGTTCCAGCCGCACGGGAATAAGATAGAAGCCGCGGCCGACTCGCCCTCGGTCTGGCGGCTGTCGGCCAACGGCAGGCCCCAACAGGTCCCGGTGACCGTCGGCATCAGCGACGGCCTCTGGACGGAGATCAAAGCCGGAGCCCTGCAGGCAGGTGAGCCGGTGATCGTCGAACAGAAGGGCAACGCCGGTGGCGACGGCCTCGGTTTGCGGCGCCTATTCTATTGATTTGACCATGTTGCTTTCCCTGCGCAATATTCACAAAACCTATCGGTTGGATTCCGTGCAGGTGCCGGCCTTGCGAGGGATTTCCTTGCAGGTGGCGGCCGGAGAATTCGTTGCCATTATGGGACCCTCCGGCTCCGGCAAATCCACGCTTCTTCATATCTTGGGCTGTCTGGATCAACCCACTCACGGGGAGTATTATCTGGATGGGGAGCTGGTCTCCCATCTGTCCCCGAAGCGACTGGCCCTCCTTCGTAATACCAAGATCGGTATCGTCTTCCAGTCTTTTTTCATGCTGCCCCGTCTGACCGCCCTGGATAATGTGGCCCTGCCATTGATGTACAGCCCGGGGCGGGGCAACGGTGAACGGGAGTTGGCCTTGGCGGCCCTGGCCAAGGTTTATCTGGCCGATCGGGCTCACCATTTGCCCCGGCAATTATCGGGCGGCCAGCAGCAGCGGGTGTCCTTGGCCCGGGCCCTGGTAAATCAACCGGAACTCTTATTGGCCGACGAACCGACGGGCAACCTGGATCGGCAGACCGGCTTTCAGATCATGGCGTTGCTCCAGGAATTGCATCGCCACCAGGGATTGAGCATCATTTTGGTGACCCACGATCCGGAGATGGCTGCCTTTGCCGGGCGACAGCTTATTCTGCGGGACGGTCTCATTATTTCGGACACGGAGAACCATGCCTCGGCCGGATAACAAAACAGCAATTCTGGGCCTGCCCTGGAGATGCGGCCCCCAGCAGATCACCGCTGCTTGGCTGGCAGCGGGAAGCCGCCTGACTGCCAGCAGACTTTTTCACCTGGCCGAAATTATTGCGGTTTCGGCCATTTTCTTCTGGATGGCCTGGATCGCCACCCCCATGCTGGTGACCGGCGGACCACGATTGTTCCCGTTGGGCCTGACGCTCCTGACAATAATCTATGTGGCCTACGTCTCTCCTGTCCTCATCCATCGGGAGACCCTGACGAGCCGGGGAATCGGTCCGGCCGCTGATCTCTTTATCAGGAAGGATAATCTGGCCGAAGCCGGCCGTATTTTTGGGGCCGGCACCCTTGGCGGCATCGTTTTGATCCTCTCAGGTGGGTATCTGCTGGGATACGGTCCCTGGTTCGATTTCAGCAGCCAGACCTTTTTCTTAAGATTTTTTCTTTACTTCCCCTCGGCCTTTTTCCAGGACGGCCTCTTCTTCAGCTTTTTTCTGCGACGCTGGCAGGCCGTCTGCCAGCCGGCCGAAGCCGGGGCCGTGTCCTGGCCGCGGTCAGGTGTGGTTGGCAAACTCCGGGCCACCGACCCCGGATGGCTGGCCATTGTGGCCAACACCCTGGTGTTTTCGCTGTACCATCTCCCCAACCGACCGGTGATGGGGCTGGCCCTGATCCTGGGAATTGTTTGGGGCAGAATTTTCAGCCGGAGACCGAACGTGCTGGCCGCCGCCCTGGGCCATGCCGTTTTGGGAACCGTGCTCCATCTCTGTTGCAAGGTGAGTACGAAAGTAGGCTCAGCCTATGCCTCAGGTCACAAAGGTTTCTACGCGGTTCTCTGCCCTTTTTTGGAGTCATTAATTTCCGGGAGGTTCCAGTGGTAGCCAACAGGTTGGACAGTGACAATTGGTCTTGGCAACGGTATAAATGGCAGGCGCAACAGGCGTCTGCCCTGATCGCCGCCACCCCGTTGGTGTCGAAAAAGGATTTTTATCTGCATACGCAACCCTGCGATATCATCCTGACGACAACCCCCAGAAAATCTCAAGATCATTGGCTCCGGCGCCTGTGGGTCAAAGTTTCCGGTCTGGCCCAGGCTTGTCATTACTGTTCAGCCAAAATCTATCTGGACCACAATCTGGTGGCAGGCTACGGCTTGCGCTTGCACTGGGAAAGGTCGCGGTATAGAGGGGTTGATTACCAAAGACTGGTATCCCTTTTGGATGAGGCCCTGCTCCTGCGGGTGCCGGGTTTGACCGACGGACAACGGCAACGCATCAGCCGTTTTGTGCAGGAAAATTTTGGTGCCCCCTTTAATCAACGTTGGGTGATACGCAGCTTTCTGCAACGCCGGTTCGGCAAGAAACTTAATCCAAAAGGCCTGTCCCCGGTGGCATCTCTCGGCCGGAACGGCATACTCCCTCTGTCCTGTTCCACCATCATCGCCTTTCCCTTTTTTCAGGAAGGGATAGCCTTTGCCGAGTCGCCGACTCTGATTTGGCCCATTGATTTTCTGCTCTCGCCCTTGACCCAAAAGGTCTGCCGGTTGGGTGGCAGCGAGGCGACGCGCCTATGAGATGGGGCAAATGTCTCCGCAGCATCGCCCTGTCTTTGTGGGTGCATAAACTGCGCAGCGCTCTGACCGTGTTGGGCGTAATCATCGGCGTCGGCGCCGTGGTCCTGGTCTGGAGCCTGGGGGCCGGGGCCCGGACGTTGGTGGCCCAACAGATCTCCGGGGCCGGAGCCGGTCTCCTCATGATCAACTCCGGGGCCACCAGTAAAGGCGGCTGGCGCATGGGCCTGGGCAGCATGCCATCTCTGACCATCGGGGATGTCCAGGCCATTATGCGAGAGGTGCCGGAAGTGGAATATGCTGTGCCTTTCTGGGGGGATGTGGCCCAAGTGGTCCTGGGGGCGCACAATTGGTCTACCCTGATCTTGGGCACTACTCCGGAATTCTTCCAACTCAGGCGGGTGACCATGGTCGCAGGCCGGTTTTTTACTTCGGCCGAAAGCAACCGCGGTGCCAAGGTCTGCGTCCTGGGATTTACTGCGGCCCAGAATCTGCCAGGGGCCCTGGCGCACGTCGGGCAGACGGTCCGGATCAATAACACGCCGTTCCATCTCCTGGGCGTTATGGCCCCAAAAGGCCGGACCCCGGATGGCCGGGATCAGGACGATATTGTCCTTGTGCCGCTGCCTACCGCCCAGAAATCGCTCTTCGGCACGGCATTGCCGGGTGTGGTGAAATTTATCTTGGTATCTGTGGCCAATCCCAGTGAGTTGGCCCAGGCCGAGGATAAAATTGATCGATTGTTGACCCAGCGGCATCGTTTAAAGCCTGGGGCCGAGAAAGATTTTTCCATCCGCAACCTCACCGAAGTGTTAAAAACCTGGGAGATAACCATCACCACCATGACCTGGCTGTTGTGGGGCGTGGCCATGATCTCCCTTTTGGTGGGCGGCATCGGCATCATGAATATTATGCTGGTGTCGGTAAAAGAGCGCACCGGCGAAATCGGCCTGCGCCTGGCGGTGGGCGCCTGTCCCCGGGACATCATGGTCCAGTTCCTCATCGAAGCGGTGGTCCTGAGCTGCGCCGGGGGACTGGTGGGACTGGTCCTGGGGGCGACCACGGCAAACATTGTAGCCCGATTGCTGGACTGGCCCATGGTCTTTTCTCTGGCCCCAGCCTTGGCTGCCCTCCTCATTTCGGTAACGGTGGGAGTGGCCTTCGGCTTTTTGCCGGCCCGCCAAGCCGCCCGCCTGCAGCCCATGGATACCCTCCGGTCCTTTTAAACCGCTTCCGAAACCCCAGAGTCGATGCCTTGTCGCGCTCTCATCAACCAAGCCTCCTTTTCGAGAAAATTTTCTTAAACAATTTCCCAACAAAACACTTGCCAAACATTTCTCTCCTGAGCTAATGTAGAAACAAATTCCATAATTTTGGGACCGCTCCTGCAGGCAGAGATTCCAGGCAGATCAGGCAGGGCGGCAAACAGCTGGGGCCCTGACAGCCGATCAGGAGGAAATGCCGATGGCCTTATCCCGGTTCGCCAGAATCTCGTTGCACCTTGGGATACTCCTGGCGGTCGCCGCTTTTGTCGGTCTGTTCGTGGCTTTTGGCCCGCCCAAATTGCTGGCCAAGACCTCCACCCCCGAATTCTGCGCCAGTTGCCACGTCATGAGCAGCCAATACGAAGCCTGGTTTCATGGCGGGGCTCATAAACGCAGCGCCTGTGTGGACTGCCACCTGCCCAATGATACCATGGCCCGCCATCTCTTCTGGAAGACTGTGGACGGCGTCCATGACGTTGTCCGATTTCAAACCGGCCAGATCAGCGAAAATCCACGCCTGTCAGCCCGAGGGGCGGGCGTGGTCCAGGAAAACTGCCTCCGCTGCCACGCCGAGACCATGGCCCGGGTGAGCGTCGACCGGCAATGTTGGAGCTGCCACCGCCGCCTGTCCCACCGCCTGACCGGTGCCATGGCCACTCAATAATCTTCACGTCGCGGTTTGATGAGGGTGCCTATGAAACGGGAAAAAATCTGTGCGGTTTGGTTGCTCGTGGGCTGGCTCGGCTTGTTGGCCGCCGTACCGGCTTGTTCACCGCCGCCCAAACCGGAACCGGTAAAGACCGCCACCATCCCGGATAATGCCTTTGATCCGGCGGTCTGGGGCAAGGTCTATCCGCTGGAATACGATTCCTACATGAAGACTCGGGATCCCAAACCGCCACTGAGTCGCTACAAGCGGGGGTGGGACACGGATCTCATCGTCTGGGACAAACTGAGTCAATTTCCGTACATGGCCCTCTTGTTCAACGGCTGGGGTTTTGGGGTGGAATACAACGAACCCCGGGGCCATTACTATATGCTCATCGATCAGCTGGAGATCGACCCCTCCCGCCTTAAAGCAGGCGGTGTCTGTCTGACCTGCAAGTCGCCGTACGTGCCGAAATTAATGCAGGAATTGGGCCCCAGTTATTTCTCTGATCCCTACTTGGACGTCCATGCCAGGATTCCCGAGGAGGGTCAGAAACTGGGAGTAGCCTGCATCAACTGCCATGACAACCGGGATATGGCTCTGAGGATCCATCAGCCGCCGTTGAAAAAGGCCCTGGCGGTGATAGGGGTGGATATGAACCGGGTCGGCCGCCAGGAAATGCGCAGCCTGGTCTGTGCCCAATGCCACGTCACCTATATTATCCCCAAGGACGCCAACAACAAATCCATCGACGTCTTCTTCCCCTGGCAGGGGAGCACCGTGGGCAATATCTCAATGGAGAATATTATTAAGGTGTTGCGCAGCAGTCCGTCCTATGGCGAGTGGAAACAGGCTGTCACCGGTTATAAGTTCGGATTTATCCGCCACCCGGAGTATGAATTTTATTCCCGGAACAGCACCCACTGGAACGCCGACGTCTCCTGCGCCGACTGCCACATGCCCTATACCCGGGTGGGGGCCAACAAGATTTCCAACCACAACGTCACCAGCCCCTTGAAAGACAATATGCGGGCCTGCCAACAGTGCCACACCGAATCCCCGGCATGGCTGAAGAACCAGGTGCTGGCCATCCAGGACCGGACGGTCTCCCTGATGCTCCGGGCCGGCTACGCCACAGCCATCGCGGCCAAACTCATTGAGAAGGTGCACGCCGCTCAGGCCGAAGGCAAGGCTATCCCGCCGGATCTCTACGACCGGGCGAAGGATTTGTATATTGAGGCTTTTTATCGGGTCATCTATTCGGGCGCCGAGAACTCCGTGGGCTTCCACAACCCTACGGAGATGGGCCGCATCCTGGGTGATGCCATTGCCATGGCCGGCCAGGCTGAGGCCCTGCTGCGCCAGGCCCTTACCCAAGCCGGAGTGGCTGTTCCCAAAGAAATCAACCTGGAGCTGGCCAAATACCTGAATAACCGCGGAGTAAAACCTTTGAACTTTGAACCTAAAATGGAATTCCTGGATCCCTTCAGCATCCAGGAAATGTTGACCCCCCGGCAGTCCCTGGGGATTGCCGCACCGGCCGCGGCCCCGCCCAAGAAAGGCGAATAACTGCCCGCCGGTTTAACCTGCCCGCGTTGCCAGCTAATGTCTGGGACGCGGGCGGTTTCTTGAAGACTACCCCCTCCACTCCTTCTTCATTTTTGCATTAAATATCAATAGGTAGATAATTAAACTTAATACTTTTTCTTAAGTTTAAGGCTTGTTCGTTCTGGCCTGGGCAGGCAGGGAGGCTGGCAGCAGCGGGGGTGGGGTCCGGTTAAACGGGGGGGCCTGGCGAGGAGAGAAGGGTCATTAACAGGTCGGCCTGGCGTTGCGCTGCGCCCCGGTGCAGTTTCAGGGCTTCCTGCCCCAATGCCCCCCGTCGGCGCATCTCTGCCGGGTCTGCCAAGCAGGCGCGGCCGGCGGCGACCAGGCCGGGGCCGTCGGCAATCTGGATGCCGGCCTGCACCCCTGCCAGGAGGCTCTGGGCGGCGCGGAAATTGTCCAGGTGGGGGCCGTAGAGGGGGACCTTGCCCCAGACAGCCGGCTCCAGGATATTCTGGCCGCCGTGGGGGACCAGGCTGCCGCCCACAAAGATGAGGTCGGCCAGGCCATAAAGGGCAAAGAGATCGCCCACGGTGTCGATGAGGACCACCTGGGCCTGACGCGGTCTGCCGCCCTCTTTCAGTTCCTGCCAGAGCTGCCACGGGAGTCCGGCAGCCTCGAGAAGTTTGCTCACCGCACCGGCGCGTTCCGGATGGCGGGGGGCTAACAACAAAAGCAGGGCAGGGGAGGTCTGCCGCAGTTCCTGATAGGCCTGGATAAGAATCTCTTCCTCGCCCGGATGAGTGGACGCGGCCAGAAAAACCGGCTGGTCCCTAATCTGCAGGCGTTGCCGAAAAATCTCGACCTGCTCTTGGGCCGCAGCATCAGGCCAGCGGTCAAATTTCGTGTTGCCGGTGCAGACCAGCCTGCGAGGCTCGGCGCCCAAAGAGGCGAAACGCTCCTGATCCTCGGGACTGCTGGTGGCAATGACATTAAATAGATTAAGAATATAGCGTAGTTGATCTTTAAACTTCAGATATCCTCTTAAGGATCTGGCGGACAGCCGGCCATTGACCAGGGCCAGTTTGACGCCCTGATCTTTGGCCGCCAGGAGAAAATTGGGCCAGATTTCCGTTTCCAGGGCCACGTAAAGCGAGGGTTGCACATGAGCCAAAAGTCGGCGCACGCTCCAGGGAACGTCCACGGGATAATAGAATACCGTGCCGTTCTGGCCATATAAGCGGCGGGCCACCGCCTGACCGGTCTCCGTGCCGGTGGATAAGAACAGCTGGGCCTGGGGCAGGCGGGCCTGCAGTTCCCTCACCAAAGGCGCAGCGCCGGCAATCTCCCCCACGGAGACGCCGTGCAGCCAGAGACGGGGTTGATTGTTGGGGGAGGGGACAACCGGCAGCTTCAGCCCCAAGCGATAGCGGAAACTCTCCCCATAGCCCCGGCGGCGCAAGCGCCAATAGAGATAGGGCCAGCCAACCGCCCCCACCAGGGTGGCCAAACCGTGGTAGAACCGGAGACCCATTGGTTTGACAGCCACGTTCCCGAAACCCTCAGTCCTGCTCTGATAGCTGGTGGCGTAAAGCCGCCTCAAGGGTCGGATACGCAAAGGTAAAACCGGCGGCCAGCAGTTTTTTGGGCAATACTTTCTGACCCCCCAAGATCACGGGGGCGAATTCTCCCAACGCCATTTTCACCATAAAAGCCGGAGCCGCCAGAAAACTGGGGCGATTGAGCACCCTGCCCAAGGCCGCGGCAAATTCGGCATTGCGCACCGGGTTGGGTGAGCAAAAATTAATGACGCCGCTCAGGTCCGGGTGTTCCAGGACAAAGAGAAAGGCCCGCAATTGATCGCTCTGGTCGATCCAGGAAAACCATTGCCGGCCAGAACCTACCGGGCCGCCCACAAAACTCTTGAAGAGCGGGACCATCGATGCCAGGATGCCACCGCCGCGTCCCAAAACGATGCCAAACCGGGTGATGATGGTGCGCACCCCCAAGTCTTGGGCTGCCAGCGCCGCAGCTTCCCATTCCTGGGCCACCTGGGCCAAGAAATCGTTTCCCGGCGGCGAGTCCTCGGTGAGCTCTTCGTCGCCCCGATCGCCGTAATAGCCGATGGCCGACGTGCTCAAGAGGACCTTGGTCTGCCGGTCCGGGGCGGCGGCCAGGGCGGCCACCAGATTCTGAGTGGTCAGAACCCGGCTGGCCCGAATGATCCTTTTGTTTTCTGCCGTCCACCGGACAAAGATGGAAGCCCCGGCCAGATTAATGATAACATCGTGCTCGGGCACGTGTTGCTGCCAGGGACCGGGTTCTGTGGGGTCTCCCTGCACATAGCGGCTTTGCGGGTCAGAGCTGGCTTGCGGCCGGCGGGAGAGAATGGTCAGTTCGTGGCCTTGCTGCCGCAGATGTTTGGCCAGATAAGTTCCCACAAAACCAGTGCCGCCGGTCAGGAAAAATTTCATGGGCGCATCCTTTCGTTGCTGTGTGGGGGTGTGGGCACCTTGGCAAGATTTTCAGGGTGCCCCCCAGGCCGATGGTTATATTAGTTTACATAATATATATTATCAGACGCATTGAAGGGGTCGGGCCAAAAGGCCCTCCCAGAGTCATTGGGAAATGTGCCGATCCAACAAGGACCGCAGGTCCTGATAATTGATTTCCACAATGCGCCACTGCCTCACATCTTCAGGTCGCACCATCCGAAAACGAAAGCTCTGGCTGCCGTTGGGAATAGTCAAAGTCACCCAGGCGCTACCTTCTTCCTGGCGGATCTGGGCCTGGGCCGGGATTGCTGCCAAGGCCGCTCTTTCGGCGGTATTTAATTCCGCCAGATATTTCTCCACCGACGCCTTTATCTGGGGCTCCAAGGCCACCACAAGTTTGGGGGCCAGAAATTTGGCAAATTTTTTGGTAAGGTTGCGCCCCAGCCGGGTTAACTGGTCGTCAGGCAACTCCAAGCCTTTGGGTAGCAGCCAGGTGCCAAGATCGCCGGCCGATTGTTCCACCAGACTGTCAACCACGGCCGGCAAATCGATAAATTGAAAGAGGGTTTTCGTATCATTGGCTTGCATGGCCTGGACCATCTGCCAGAGGGCGTAGCGCGGCGTCTGCCGCCAATAGGTCTGGTAGCCGAGGTAACCGCCGATGGCCAGGCCGAGGAGAATGACCACCCCGATCACGGTCAGGAGGAATCGTTTCGAGCCTTTTTTTCGAATATTTTCTGAGGCCAGGGTGCTCATCGCCGCAATTTTCCTTTCTGCCGGTAGTAGCTTCCTACTATATCATAGATTAAAGAGGGCACCAAGACTTGGCGCCACGGCTGCCGTATGGTAAGACGTACTGGCGGCCGGCCGACTCAAGATCAAGGAGAGGAACGGAATGGAGACAAGACCGACGATCATGCTCAGTCGCAAGGGCGTGGCCTGGTGGCGCAGCGGCCACCCTTGGATATACCGGGACGACCTCCTTCCTGGCCAGACTGCGTCGCCCGGCGAGATCGTTGGGGTGCAGGACAACCATGGCCGCTTCCTGGGCCAGGCCTTTTACAGCGCCACCTCCCGGTTGGCCCTGCGGTTTTTGACCACGGCCGCCGAGCCCATTGACGCGGCTTTTTGGGAGGCCAGACTTCAGCAGGCCCTGGCATATCGCCGCCGGGTCGTCCATGACAGCACCGCCTATCGCCTGATTTATGCCGAAGCCGACGGTTTTCCCGGCCTCATTGTCGATAATTATGACGGCCATCTGGTCATGCAGGTGCACCATGCCGGTTTCAGCCGCTGTTTGCCCGAATTGCTGCCCCTCTGCCACCGCCTGCTGCCCGTCAAATCCATCACCTTGCGCAACGACAGTGAAGTCCGTCGCCTGGAAGGCCTGCCCCTGGAAGTCCAGACGATCTTCGGCAGCGTACCCGAAAACCTCACTATCCAGGAAGGCCCTCTGCAGTTTCGAGTGGATCTGCTCAAGGGACAAAAGACCGGGCTGTTTCTGGACCAGCGGGAGAACCGCCAGGCCGCCGCGGCCTGGGCCCAAGGCGAGGTCTTGGATTGTTTCTCTTACCAGGGTGGGTTTGCCTTACATGCGGCCAGAGGGGCTCGCCGGGTAACCGCGGTCGAGGCTTCTGCCTTTTCCCTGCAGATGGCCCAGGAAAACGCCCGCTTGAACGGCCTGGACAATATTGATTGGGTCCAGACTAACTGCTTTGATTTTCTCAAAAGCGCCGTTAACGCCGGCCGGCAATATGACCTGATTATCTTGGACCCGCCAGCCTTTGCCAAAAGCCGGGCGGACCGGCCGGCAGCCGTCAAGGGCTATCGGGATTTAAACCGTCGCGCCTTCCAACTCCTGCGGCCGGGCGGGGTCCTGGTGACCAATTCCTGTTCCTATAATCTGCCCCTGAACGCCTTTCTGGACCTCCTCCGCCAAGCCGCGCAGGAGGCCCACCGTTCGGCCCGCCTCATCGAATGCCGGGGGGCTGCCAGGGATCACCCCGCCCTCCTGGCCCTGCCGGAAAGCGCCTATTTGAAATGCGTTCTGGCCATGGTCTCCTCTGGGAGCCAGGTGCCATGACGGCTGAGCCGTAAAAAATATCAATAAGGATACCTCTACCATGGCAACCGGAGCCTGCGGAGTCGCCTGCGACGTCTGTAAATTAAAATTATTAATGATTTGTTCTAGTTGTGGTCCGGGTAAAAGCCAGCTGGCCAAGGCCAAATTGGCGGCCCAAAAACGCCTCTTGGGGGCCCCCTGCCCTATCCTGGCCTGCGCCGCGCTCAAACAGGTGGATTATTGTCTGCGGGACTGCGAGCTGTTTCCCTGTGAAAATTTTGTCCAGGGCCCCTACCCTTTCAGTCAGAGTTTCCTGGACATGCAACGGCGTCGCCGGCAGCAGCGGCCGCCGGCCATCAGCCCTTACCGCAGCTTCATTCAAACCCCCGAACCCTATTGGCAGGCAATCCTGGGCCGCGAGATCGCCGAGCTCTGCCGTCTGTTGCCGGCCCGTCCTTTTGGTGCTGATGGCCTGATCTTTGCGTCCTTCCACGAAGAAATCTTATTGGACCGGCGCCAACGGGCGCTCTTCCGCCAACAGCAGGGCCGTTGGGAGCGCAGCGACGATCCCCAGCTGGAGCTGCTCACCCTCCTGTTTTTGGCCAAAACCCAGCAGCTGCAGCCTCTCAGCCACCAGCTCGTCAGTGTGGCGGACCTGAAAGAAGCCCAATATTTCAAAGGGCCACACCGCCTGCCGGTGGATATCCTGGCCGAGCGCTTCGGTCAGGACCTCCCCGGGTTCCAGCGGGTAGCCCGTTTTTTGGCGGGGACTCCCCTGGCCATGGCCGACGCGGCCTATACCTTTCTGCCCCTCCCCCGTCTGCCGGTCTCTCTCCTCCTCTGGCTGGGCGACGAGGAGTTTCCACCCCAAGGCACCGTCCTCTTCGACCGCTCCATCGAGGCCTATCTTTCGGCTTCGGGTATCTGGCTGTTGGTCAACTTCGTGATTTCCACTCTTTTGTGGAGTTCACCCGCCCAGGGCATCACCCCGCAAGGGAACCCTTAAAAAGCATACCAGATCCTGACCCAATTGCGGACACCCTCGGGCCGGTTCTTGGTGGCCATCTCAAATTGACTGATGGCGGCAAAGCTCCAGCGCTGCCAATCATATTTGATGCCCGGCCCGAGAGCAAAACTCCGGCCATGGAAACCGATATCAATCCCATCCGCCACATCTGAAGTGGTCTGGGTATAGTAATAGCCGGTCGCGCCTATCCGCAGGCTGGGCAGCACGGCATAATCGACACAATAATCAAAATGGAAGGACTGTCCCGATTGATAGGTATCCCGGGCGCCGGTGATCGCCAGCGGCCGATTGTTCCGGGTGGGGAAGTCATACATCATCTTGATGTTGATCCCCAATCCCCAGGACGGCATGTAAGCGAAAGCCAGAATGGGTTGAAACGTAAAATAATTGCGGGATGGACTGGCCGGCTGCAACCGATCATACGTGCCCGGGAACTGGATCTCGAAGGCAGCCGTGACATGGAAATCCCCGAAATGCCACCCCAAAATAATGGGATCAAAGGCCGTGTTGGCCAACCCGAAGCGTTGGTCGTCGGCAATGGTGATTCCCTGAAAAGTGGATTTTAAATCGGTATAGACCAGGGGCAGCACCAGATGGGTCCCCCAGTTTGCCCCAAAAATCTGAAACTTGCTGGAATAAATGAAACGAAAAACCTGGGCAAAGAGAAAGGCCTTGGGATTGGGCGGCCCCCCCGGGAACCGGTCCGCAGTATAGAAGAGCCAGTAATTCAGGTAATACATCCCTGGCGGCGGGAACACCCCGCAGGCAAAATTCTCAATGCCGTCGGCGTATGAGGTCAATCCCAACTCCGTTGCTGCGCCGGTCACGGGGATGAGCAGTAGCAGTAGACACAAGCCCACCATAAGCCGTTTTCCCATGGAAATTAAGCCTCCCTCATGCAAGATAACCTGCCGGTGCTGGGCAGGGCCACGGCGGCGTTGGCTCCACACTTTGGCTAGGCCACCTTAATCAAGGATGAAATTTTTTGTCAAGGGAAAAATGGACGGCGGGGGCGGAGAGATTTGTGCTTAATATATTAGATTATAATAATAAACTATAACTCTCTGCCAAACAAATCCAGCACCAGAGCCAGGAGGCCCATGAGGCGGTTGTCCCGCAGGCGATAAAAGACCTGGTTGCCGGTCCGCCGAGAGGTCAGCAAGCCCTTGTCCTTCATGAGGTTCAGGTGCTGGGAGAGATTGGCCTGCCCAAGGTCCAAGAGCTCAGCCAACTCACCGACCGTCCGTTCGGCCTGGCTCAGGATCTGCAGGATCTGTAGGCGGGCCGGATGGCCCATGGCCTTCAGGGCCTGGCTGGCTTTTTCTAAGCTGCGGAGATCGTTGGGCATCAGAGAAACCCAGGATTGCTTTGCAAGCAGCGAGCTTTAAGCCTCGCTGCCAGGCTTGAACCGGTGTCCTGAAAACGCTTTCCCAGCAGGGCAACCTCACTTGGTGTAGAGTAGAGCGCAGCCAAGGATCTGAGATTCTTCAGTCGCTGCGCTCCTTCAGATGCCAGCATGACGCAAAAGCAAGCCCAATGAAGGGGCAGTTACTTGCTTGCGGGAACCTTGTGGGAACTAATTATTTATTATATTCTTATATTCTGATATTGCAATACCGGGAAATATTTTTTCTGACTTGCCTGAGGCCGCCGAAGAAGATATTATTGTTTAATTCAAGTGTCTCTAGCCTTTGTGGCCGCCACTCTGGTCTTCTGCGGGGTTAGCCTGGCATGGCAATAGAAGCACAGGTAGCGCCGGGGTGGTCCGTTTGCCATCTCCATCCCGACCGGAGGAGTTCATGCCCAAACGATCCCTATGGCTTCTTATCCTTTTCGTCCTCCTCTTGCTTCTGGGGTTGAACAGTGGTGAGGTTGCCAGCATCTTAAATTCGGGCACCAGCATCTGTCTTTCCTGCATCGGAGTGGGTTAATGAACCGCATCCGGCGCCTGGTGCAAACTCTCTTTACCATCATCACCAATGCCTATTTGCTTTTCCCTTTCGGTTCGGCCATCTATCAAGGCCCTTTGAAAAGCCTGTGCACGCCGGGCCTCCATTGTTATTCCTGCCCGTCTGCGGTTCTCAGTTGTCCGGTGGGGGCGTTCCAGAACATGGTGGCCTCCCTGCGCCTGTCCCTGCAATCGGGCGTGTTTCATTTCGGCTCGTTGGTGGTGGGGTATTTGGGCATCATCGGCGTCATCAGCGGCCGCTTCCCCTGCGGCTGGCTGTGTCCCTTCGGCCTGATCCAGGATTTACTGCATAAGATACCGGTGCTAAAACTGAAGCTGCCGTCGGCTTTTAACTATCTCCGTTATGTGGTGTTGGTCCTGCTGGTGCTCCTCCTACCCCTCTTCTGGTTGGACGATCTGGGCATGGGGCAGCCATGGTTCTGCAAACTCCTGTGCCCTTCCGGGACTTTGACGGGGGCTTTGCCGCTTCTTGTCATCAAACCAGCCTTATGGCAAAACATCGGCTTCTTTTTTTGGCACAAGATTTTTTGGTTGGTGATTATTATTATTGGCGCCATGGTCATCAGCCGGTTTTTCTGCCGCCTGCTCTGCCCGTTGGGTGCTTTTTACGGCCTGTTCAACCGGGTCAGTTTCTTCTGTCTCCAGTTCGATGAGGAAAAATGCGTCCATTGTCTGGCCTGTGAACGCCGCTGTCCCACCGGCTGCAAGCCCTACAAAGACGCCAACAGTGCGGCCTGCATCAACTGCCTGCGCTGCCTTGAGGCCTGCCGCTTCGGCGCCCTGGCCTTCCAACGCCGCCCGGTCGCAGCTGCCAGCCTGAATGACAAAGTGCACTCATGAAAATTATTTACCACGAGCGCTTCTTGACCCCATATCCGACGGCGGGCGTGGAAAAGCCGCAGCGGCTCAAGACCATCTACCAGGTAATTAAGGATCATGGGGAGATCGTGACGCCGGTACCGGCCCAACCCGAGGACCTCCTCCTGGTCCACACCCCCCGTCTCCTCAAATCCATGGCCAGCCAAGCCGATGTCCATGAGGTGGCCTTATTGGCGGTGGGCGGGGCCATCCTGACCGCCTCGCTGGCGCTGGCCGGAGAACCGGCCTTTGGTCTGCTCCGCCCCCCCGGCCACCACGCTGGTCCCGACAGCCATTGGGGCTTTTGTTTTTACAATAACATGGCCATCGCCATCGAGCGGCTGCGGCGCCAGGGCCGCATCCAGAGGGCCCTGATCCTGGATATCGATCTGCACTTTGGCGACGGCACCGACCGCATTTTTGCCGCCGTTCCAGAAGTTGAAGTCGTCAACATCGAGGCTGCGACCCGGGAGCAGTTCCTCTTTGCGGTCAAAAACACCCTGCAAGTCAGCCGGCAGCTCGATATTATCGGCGTTTCCGCCGGGTTTGATACCTATGTCAAGGATTGGGGCGGCCTCCTGCAGACCGAGGATTATCGGCAGATCGGCGCCTGGGTCAAGGAAGCGGCCCAAAGGGACTGCCAAGGGCGGCGCTTTGGCCTTTTGGAGGGGGGCTACTATCTGCCGGACCTGGGAAAAAACTGCCTCGCCTTCCTTACGGGGCTGGCCTGACACTGGCCCCCTCCCCTCTTGGACCGCTACCTGCCTTCCTCGGACCGACCTACACGGCCTCGGAAAATTCTCCTGTGGCGATAAAAAACTTGACAGTGATTTATAAGTGAATAATAATAGTTGGCACTCCCGGGCAAGGCTTGCGGTTCGTCCGGCAAAGGAGGGAGGGCCGCCCATGGCTCTAACCAAAGAAAAAGTAATCAGCAACATCTCTGAGCAGCTCGGCCTCAGCAAACCCGAAGCCCGAAGCGCCGTGGAACGGGTCCTGGAACTCATGAAGGCGGCCTTGGTCCGGGAAGAAGACGTTCTCATCAGCGGCTTTGGCAAGTTTAGCGTCCGCCATAAAAATCCCCGCCGCGGCCGTAATCCCCAGACGAAAGAGGATCTCATCCTGCGAGCCCGGCGCGTCGTCGTTTTTAAGACTTCCGGGGTTCTCAGGCAACGGCTAAACCCCCCCGTCAAAGAATAGAAGGACCTCTTCCCCGCCAGGCTGAAAAACTTGGCCGGTCGCCACGCTGCCCTAACGCCTCTCCCCTCGCCCTACTGCATACCGCCGGTTCCCCCTGCCAAAAAGCCGTGCAGGAGGCTGGCTTCCCGTGATATAATGAAAATTGTTTAAACAGGTTATCTCGTAAAGTGCATTGACCCGGCATTAAGGAATGGCTGTATGAATTTCTCCTGTACCCGGCGACGCTTTCTCCAAGCCGGTCTCATAGGTCTGGGCATGGTGGGCCTGCCGGGTTTGGTCCGGATTGGCTCGGCCCAGGAGGTGCGCTTGGGGTATGTCCGCCCCGCCCCTGCGGTGTTTTATAGTGTTTTGGCCAATGGCAATATCCGCTGCGAACTCTGCCCCCGGCAGTGTGAAATCATGGACGGTGATCGGGGTGAGTGCGGCGTGCGGGAAAACCGCGGCGGGAAATACGTTACCTTGGCCTACGGCAACCCCTGCGCAGTCCACATTGACCCCATTGAAAAGAAGCCCCTTTTCCATGTCCTGCCCGGCACCGGCTCCTACTCTTTGGCTACGGCCGGCTGCAACCTGCATTGCAAGTTTTGCCAGAACTGGGAGATCTCCCAGGCCCGGCCCGAGGAGACCCACAACTTCGCCCTCAGCCCCGAGGCCATCGTCCAGGCGGCCCAAAAGACCGGCTGCCCCAGCATCGCCCACACCTATGTGGAACCCATGATTTTCTATGAATATATGCGCGATATCGCCCGGCTCTCGCAAACCGCCGGGATCCTCAATGTCTGTCATACGGCGGCCTACATCAATCCCAAACCTTTGGAGGAGCTCTGTCCCCTGCTGCAGGCCGCTTGTGTGGACCTCAAAGGCTTTACCGATACCTTTTACCGCGACCTGGTGGGCGCCACCCTCGCCCCGGTCTTAGAGGCCTTAAAAATCCTGCGCCGCCAGGGCGTGCACCTTGAAATCGTCAACCTGGTCATCCCTCAATACAACGATAATCCCAAAGACCTGGCCGCCATGTGCACCTGGATCCGCGACGAATTGGGTCCCTTAACCCCCCTGCACTTTTCCCGGTTCTACCCCCTCTATAAAATGAAGCAGCACTATCCGACGCCGTTGAGTACTTTGGAAAAGGCCCGGGAAATTGCCCTGCAACAGGGTTTGCGGTATGTCTATCTGGGAAATGTCCCCCAACATCCCGCCGAGAGCACCTATTGCCATAATTGCCAACAACTGCTCATTCCCCGCCGGGGCTATCAGGTGGGTGAGATCAAGATCAAGAATGGTGCCTGCGGCTATTGCGGCGCCGCGATCCCGGGCATTTGGTCAAAAAACAGGGAAAAGGGAGAAGGACCAAGGAAAGAGGCATAACTTAAGAACATTTCTTAGCTTTTTAGCTTATCTATTTGTTATTTATAATATAATTACTGCAACTGTAGTTAACTCTGAACGCCGGGAGAGTCCCGCACGTGGCCTGTCGTTGTGGCTTGGTCGGCCTGCCCAATGTGGGCAAATCCACCATTTTTAACGCCCTGACCGGTGGCCAGGCCGAGGTAGCTGGTTATCCTTTCACCACCCTCGCACCTCAAGTCGGCATCGTGCCCGTCCCTGATCCCCGCCTCGAAACCCTCGGGCGGCTGCTCCAGCCCCCCAAACTCACCCCCACCACCATTGAGTTTGTGGATATCGCCGGTCTCATTGCCGGGGCCAGCCAGGGGGAGGGGTTGGGGAACCAGTTTCTGGCCGCCATCCGGGAGGTAGATCTGCTGGTCCAGGTGGTGCGCGCCTTCGAAGCCCCGGACATCCCACATGTGGCTCCGGACCTCGATCCGGTCCGGGATGTGGGCATCATTGACACCGAACTCCTGTTGGCCGATGTGGAACTGCTCCGCCGCCACCTCCTCAAGGTGGAAAGAGTGGCCAAAGCCGGGGACAAAAAGGCTATGGCCCAGCTCCAATTCCTGCGGCGGCTGGAGGCCTTTGTCAATCAAGGCCGGTGGGCCCGGGAATTTCCCGTCGCCGAGGCCGACGCATCCTGCTGGCCTGACATTCCCCTGCTGACCCGGAAACCTTCCTTGTTGGTAGCCAATATCAGTGAGCAGGAGTGGCGGGCACGGCGATTCCTGCCGGCCCTCGAAGAGTTGGCCAGCCAACGCCGGGTGCCTTTGATCCCCATCCTGGGCGACCTGGAAGCGGAACTACAGGACCTGCCGCCAGAGGAGCGCCAGGAATTTCTGGCCGCGGCCGGATTCCCGGAATCGGCTCTCACCCGCCTCATCCGGGCCAGCTACGAATTACTGGGTCTGATCACGTTTTATACCATCGTCGGGGCCGAAGTCCGGGCTTGGACCGTGCCGGCCGGCACCCCCGCGGTCCGGTGCGCCGGCCGCATCCATTCTGATATGGAAAAGGGCTTTATCAAAGCTGAAATCATGGCTTTTGCTGATCTGCTGCGGTTGGGTTCTGCAGCCAAGGTCAAAGAGGCCGGCCTCGTTCACCTGGAAGGCCGGGATTATCTTATCCAGGACGGCGATATCGTCCTGTTCCGGTTCCAGGCCCGGTAAACCGCCATGCTCCTGCCAGACGCCGACAGATTTATAAGGGGGCTCAACCACGTCCTGGATTTTTTCTTTCCCCGTTTCTGTCTGTTCTGCCAAACCTCCCTACCCGCCGGAGAACCGGGTCTGGCGTGTTCGGCCTGCCAAGCTGCGATCCCGTACCTGCCCCGGCCTGGCTGTCTGTGTTGCGGTGCGCCTTTTCGCAGCCGCCAGGGCGGCGATCGCCTCTGTCAGGCCTGTCTGCGCCAGCCGCCGCCCTTTGATCGGGCCCGGGCCGCGGCTTTTTACGACGGCCTGGTCCTGGAAGCCATCCACCGCTTCAAATATCAACGACAGCTGCTCTATGGCAAGCTCTTGGGGGAGATTATGAGACAGGCATCGGACATCACCGCGATAGTGGCCTCGGCCGATCTTCTCCTGCCAGTGCCCCTGCATCCCCGGCGTCTGCAATGGCGGGGTTTTAACCAAGCCCTGCTCCTGGCCGAAACTTTTCGGGGTAAACCCGTGACCCGGGAGGTTCTCTGCCGGGCGCGCCCAACCCTGCCCCAGGTCGGCCTCTCCTCCCAGGAACGTTTGGCGAATGTTAAGGGGGCCTTCCTAGTCCGTCAGCCTCACCAGGTCGCCGGCAGAAACGTGGTTATCCTGGACGATGTCTATACCACCGGCGCCACTGTGGCCGAGTGCGCCCGGGTCCTGCGCCGGGCCGGGGCCGCCCGTATTGAGATCGTCACCGTCGCCCGAGTTGGCTATGTCTAACCCCGGCACCTCACTCCAGAAAGTCTTGGCTTGGCACGCAGCCCGCCGCCAGGTCCAGCACCTCCAGGCCCAAGGCCAGAGGGTGGTCTTCACCAACGGTTGTTTTGATCTGCTGCACGTCGGCCACGTCCGCTACCTGCAAGCCGCTCGGGCCTTGGGCGATTTCCTCATCGTCGGCCTCAATGACGATGCCTCGGTCCGCCGCTTGCACAAAGGTCCTGGGCGGCCGTTGGTCCCTGAGGCCGAAAGGGCCGAAGTCCTGGCCGCCTTGGCTTGTGTGGACGCAGTAGTCATCTTTAGCCAGGATACCCCGTTGGAGCTGATCCGGACCCTCCGTCCCCAGGTTCTGGTCAAAGGCGGCGACTACACTCTGGAAACCATCGTCGGCCGTCCTGAGGTCCTCTCCTGGGGAGGCGAAGTGTACGTCATTCCCTTTGTCCCCGGCTACTCCACGAGCAGCCTGATAAAACGGATTCTGGCGACGGCGGGAAGCGGGTCAATCGCCGATGAGCAGGGGTAGCGAGCCAGGAGAACAATGGGGGCAAGGCCAACGGCTGAGAGGAACCGGCGTCGAGAAAAGCTGCCAGGATAATGAAAGAACACACCACTAATGGTCCGGGGTAAGGAATGGGGCCAACCCCTTGGCTCCTGCCCCCGGCCCTTTCCCACAAGCTGCTAACGGCGCTGGGCGGCCACCTGCTCCGGGGTCACCGCCTCGGCCTGATTCTCCCAGGCCTGCCGGATATAAGTCACCACCGCAGCAATCTCCTGATCATTCAGGATTGCCTTCCAGGCCGGCATGCGGCCGATGCTGCTCCGGCGGCCCTCCAGGATAATCTGGATGACGCCTTGGCGGTCGCCGGTGACAAAACTATTCTTGGCCAGAGCCGGGAAGACGTTGGGCAGGCCTTGGCCATTCTGGCGGTGACAAGCGGCACAGCGCGCCGCATACACCTTCTCTCCTTGCTGCCATGATGCCGACTTTTCCTGAGCCGCCGCCACGGCCAGGACCCCCAGGATGAGGCTGCCAACGCTGAGCATGACAATATTGCTTTTTGCCATAAGCACTCCTATGCCGAGACCGGCCTTCCAGGTCAAGAGCTTGGCTCACATCCAGAATCGGTCCCGCCGCTTTATGAGGTAAGAAGCCGATACTCGTTAGAATTGAATATCGAAGATGGAGCTGATGGAGTCTTCATGATGGATGCTGGTAATGGCCTTGCAAAAGAGTGGCGCCACGGAAAGTTGGACGATTTTATCTGATTTTTTGGCTTGTTCAGAGAGGGGAATGGTGTCGGTAACCACCAACCTTTTGATGACCGACGCCTCGATGCGGTCAATGGCCGGACCCGACAGGACCGGATGGGAGCAGCAGGCATACACCGCTTTGGCACCGTGATCCATAATAACCTTGGCCGCTTCGGTAAGGGTGCCGCCGGTATCAATGATATCGTCCAGGATGACGGCGATGAGATCCTTGACTTCGCCGATGATGTGCATGGCCTTGGCTGTTCCGGCTTCATCCCGGCGTTTATCGATGAAGGCCAGTTTGGACCCCAACCGCCTGGCATAGGCCCGGGCCCGGGGCACACCGCCGGCATCGGGGGAAATCATCACCAGGTTGTTCTGGAAAGTGGCCTTGATATAGGGCATCATGACCGGCGAGGCATAGAGGTTGTCCACTGGGATGTTGAAAAAGCCCTGGATCTGGCCGACGTGCAGATCCATGGTCAGGATCCGGTTGGCCCCGGCGCTGGTCAAAAGGTCGGCCACCAATTTGGCGCTGATGGGCACCCGGGGAGCCACTTTGCGGTCTTGCCGGGCATAGCCATAATAGGGGATGACAGCGGTTATCCGGCGGGCCGAGGCCCTTTTCAGGGCATCGATCATGATCAACAGTTCCATGAGATTGGTATTGACCGGTTGGCAGGTGGATTGAATCACAAAGACATCCCGTCCCCGGACATTTTCGCCGATCTCCACCTTGATTTCGCCGTCACTGAACGTTCCCACCAGGGCTTTGCCCAGCGGCATGGATAAACAGTTGCAGATTTCCCAGGCCAGATCAGGATTACTGTTCCCGGCGAAGATTTTCAGATCAGTGTCCATCTCTTCCTACTCCAAACACCGAGATCATTATAGTCCAGGCAGAATAAGCGCCAATGCTGTTGCATGAAGCCGCGCGTTTATGGGAGGTCATTCTGAGCGCAGCGAGGAATCTAACCTAGTACGTCAGGTTAGATCCTTACGCCGCCTGCGGCGGCTCAGGATGACAAAGGGGGGCAACGCCCTATTTCATAAGCATTGAGACTAAGCGCCCCGCAGCCTCCCTACCCTCCGGGGCACTCGTTCGACATCGCTGGGCGCGCCGCGCTGTCATGGCAACCAGATTATGTTAAAATATCCTCAAGGTCTTGGCAAGCCGATTTTGACAGAATTCTGACAGGCTGCTTATTTGTTAGCAACAAATCACTGGCAGCCGACTGCCTCCTGGTCCGGAAGGGCATAATTGTTTATGATTCTGAGGGGGATGAACGGCAGGTCGTTTGCTTAAAAGGCATACCAGACGCGGAACCAGTTATGCAGGGCATCACCCCGGTCTTTGGTGCCCGGTTCCAGTTGGGTGCGGAGGAGAAAACTCCAGCGGCCCAGATCATATTGGACACCCGGACCGAAGCCATAGAGGGGATCAGCCAACTGGGGGTTGCTGCGCCAGGTCAAAGAACCAGGCGTCGGTTTGTAGAGATAGCCGCTGATCCCTACCTTCAGATGGGGCATGATGCAATAATCCATGGAATAGCGGAAGAGGAGATGACCGGCGGGGTTGATGGGGGATTGCCCCGGTGTTTGATCCTGATTATAGAGAAAAGACACCCGCAATTCCGACGTCGGCGACAACTGAAATTTGGTCGTTAACTGCGAGGCCTGGGGTTCGCTTGCCTCCAAAGAGCCCAAATTGCCCGACAGGGCCCGGGTCACCATCCGCGGCCGTGCTTCGGTAAAAGAAAACGTCAACGTCGGTGCCGCTTCCTTGGCCTCACCGAGTTGCATCTCCAGGGAATTTTTCGGCGTGGCGGATGGCACGCCAGCCGGAATGAAGGCAGATGCAGGGGTGACCTTGCTAGCAAGGATACCTAGCCATAAGAAACAGAACAATAGCCAGAGGCTCTGTCTGATTCTCCCCCAAAACATTTTTTCCCCCCTATTCTCCGTTCATTTAATGGTACTTAGCGCCGCAAAAAAAGTCAATCCTTTTTTAAAAAAATGCCCGTTGGAGATTTTCCCGAAAAACTTTTCTTAACTTACTAGTCCAACTACAAAAAATTATTTGATAAAAATGCGCCTCCGGCAGACTTCTGGCAGGGAGGGTGCAACCTTCCCCAAGAATGACCGAAGGGGCCGACTTGAGAGACATTCGGCGCACACCGCGCTGCCTGCCAACAACCTACCGGCCACGCCTCTCTCTCTCTCTGGCGTGGCGCGGGGATCACGCAATGACATCGAACTCGGCATGGTCCCCTTTTTAAAAAAAGTATCGACCCTCCTCACGAAAAACGTAAGGAGGGTCTCGAACTGGCGTCCCCGATCCTGTCCCTCTTTGCCTCAGCCACCCCAGGGCATGTGGGCATACGTCTCCGTCAGGGCATCCCGGAACTGCCGGAAAAATTTTTCGTGGCTGGCTTCCCAATCCGCCAGCATGGCCAGCGCCAGTTTAGCTTCACCCTCGGTCTTCTGGGCCATATTGTGATAAAACTCGCTCAGGTCCTTTTCAATGAGCCAGGCCAGATTGAACACGGTGACATCTGGCACCATGGACTCTGCTGTACAGCGCTCCAGAAATTCCGACCGGGCCCGGGAATCGAAATAGTCTACCGGTTTCAGGACCACCTCTTCCACGTCGGCCAAACCGATCTTTTTGCCGGCTTTGATGTGACCGATGAGGCGCTGCAGGAATTCGATGTGTTTCTGCTCTTCCTGAATAAGGCGTTGGAAAGCTGACACGGCCGAACCGATGTTCAGGCGCGTCAGCGAATCCTGAAAGAATTTTTTACCGGTCTCCTCCTGGTTCAGGGCGTATTCAAAAATCCGGAGCAAGCCTTCTTGTCCACTCATTTTCCTTCCTCCCGATGGTTAAAATTTGGCAAGTTTGGCCTGCCGTTTCCAGACCCATTGCCATTTGAGATTGAGCCAAATAATATAGACGATCATAAAGACCGTGGACACCGCGGCCGGCACTGATGTCTGCGGGCTGAACAGGGTGAGGGCCAAACCGCCGGCCAGACCATAGTTTTTTAAAGTGCCCAAAAGCACCAGGCTGGTCAGCCGCGGCTGACTGACACCCTGCCAACGGCAGAACCATTCGATGATCTCGCCCCAGAGAAAAGTTGTGGCCAGGGCAATGACCATCACCGGCAGCAACTCCAGGGGCTGCTGGAGAAAAAGGTGGCGGTTCAGACCGACGATGGTATAGGTAATAAGAAAAAACGACCAATTCGTGACGGTGCCTTTATAGGGCTCCAGGGACCGGTCCCAGCCCCAACGTTGCAGCAGCGCGGCCAGCAGCAGCGGCAGCAGGATCAATTCGGCCACGATGACCGCGATCCTATATGGATGAACCACCACCTCGCCGGCCAGGAACAGCCAGGCGCATACCGGCGTGAGGATAAGGGCGCTCAGATAGGAGCCCACCGTTCCCACCAGGGAAAAGATCCGGTCGCCGCCCAGGAGGTGGGTGAAAGGAATAACCGCCACGGCCGGTGGCACCACCGCCAGGAGGACAAAGCCGTTGCTGATTTCCGGCTGGTGAATCAACAGCCGGCTGAGCCCCAGTTGCAGGCCGCCCAAAAGGAGGAAATTGGCAAAGAGAGCCAGGAGGGTCGGGGCCACCAGATCTTTGGGCGAGCGCAAGATATCCATGGGTACGCCCAGGACTGAGAGGGTCATGACCAACCCCAGGGCCGGCAGGACCAGTGGTTCGCAGTAAGCTGCCCCCTGCCCTACCCCCAGTCCCGCAAGCAGCGCTAGGATCAGGATAACATCGCGATTGCGCAGTAGTCTGAGCATATCAGGCCTGGCCCAGCTTCTGGGGCGCCGTCGCCTCATACCACAGGGGCGGCCAAGGCAGGCCGGCCAGAAGGTGGCGGGCCGCCTCCACCATAAAGCCGCCGATCACCTGATTGGTCATAATGACGGCGGGATTGGGCTGATAAATACACGCGGCCCGGGGCTGGCGCCGATTTTCTTCCTCCCTGGTCTTCTGCACCTCGTACATCTTGAGCAGCGCCGCCGGGGTCTGGGGTTGCAGCAACGGATGGCAGGCCACTACTTGGCCCCGGGAGACGTCGGCACCGCCGCTGAGCAGCGGCTTATGATAAGCGGCACAAGCCTCGCTGATGGCAATCCGGCTGGCAAAATTGTCCACGCAATCAAAAATCAGGTCAAAATGTCTGACATCCTGCTCCTGAAAGTAGTCTGCCACATACTGCGCCCGAGTGCCGAAATCCTGATGCAGCCGCGCCGCCAAGGTTTGGGCCTTGCCGGCGCCCACGGCGCCGCCGAAAAATATCTGCCGGTTTAAGTTGGTCACTTCAATCACATCCGGATCAATAAAGGTCAGATGCCGGAAGCCGGCCAAGGCCAACCCCAGGCCCACAAAATTGCCCAGAGCGCCGGCGCCCACAATACCGATGGTTGGCTGTTGCTCAGGTTCGGGCCACCGGGGGCCCGTATAAGCGCTGACCTCAGGGGAGCTCTGACCGGTCATGAGGATTACTTTGATTTCTTCTAACATAATACCGGCGGCGATGATGTCCAGGACCCCATCCAAATTTGGCACGGTCCACCCGGGTAGTTGTGCGGCCGGCAAGACCTCCTGTAGGTCCAGCCATTCCCGGCCCCGCTGATATGTCCAAACAGCCAATCCCTGGGTCTGGGCCTCCTGCCAACGATGGCCCCGGACCACGGTCAGGCGGTGTTGAAAGGCCTGTTCCAGCAGGATTTTGCTGGCCAGACCGAAGTGGCTCAGGTCCACCAGGGGGTGACAGTGCCGCAAGGCTTCCAGGCAGAGGGGATGGGTGAGGTAACCGGTCAGGTGCTGAAGACGAAAGTCGGGGTTCAAGGCGCGGGCCAAACCAATGAGGCGCTCGTCCAGCCAGGGGGCGATCACCCTGACCTCGTTGAGCCCCAAGGCTGCCGCACCCAATAAAAAAACCGAGGTCAGCTGGGCGTCGTCAGCGACCACGCCGAGCCGGGCGCGACTCAGCATTTCTTGACGCCACTCCGGGATGCGCAGTTGTCGATCCAGACGGGGGCTGGCCACGAGGTTTACAGTCCTTCTAATTTGGCCGGGATATAAGGCACCGGCGACAACCGGGTCCGCACCGCTTCCTCCAACTCCTCCCGGTCGGAGGGGGTCAGCTGCCGGCCATCGGGGACCAATCTCATGTTGGCAGACTGGTGGCTGACAAAGGTCCGGCCCGACAGGATACCCCGCTTTTTATAATGGATTTCCTGATCGTGCCAGCCATCGTCACCGATGACAATGGCAAAGCAGAAGCCGCCGTATTCAGTCTCCCAGAGCCGGGCGGTGCGCACCGGCACGTCGGTGATCAGGGTGACGCTCCCGGGGCGCAGGTCCGCTTCGGTCCAACGGCCCTCCTCCAGGCAGACAAGATCCTGGATAGCCACCTCCACCTTGGCCACCGGCAGCCAGAGTTGGGCCGTGACATAATCCAATACCGTGGCCTGATTGGCCGCGTCGACCCTAGAGAAGTGCTGCAGGGCCAAGTCGCCGTGGGAGTGAATCCACCCGTTGATCAACATGGCCTTGGGCAAGGCCTCCCGGAAAGCGGCAATCTGGTCCGGGGCCAGACTGACGTACTGATCCTGATTCTTTTCGTTGACCGGCAGGCCGATGTCCACGATGACCTCCGGCTGCCGCCGCCAGGCCAGGGTAAAGCCATACCACTCGTAACTCTGGCCATGGATGGCGCGCACCAACTTATTGATAGTATAAGCCTTTTCCCGGGCGAAAGGCGTGATCCGAATCTCGTGAGGCAGATCGGCCAGAGGGATCTCCCGCTGGGCAGGCTTTTTCAGGTCGGCCAGACGTTTGAGCCTCACAGCAGTCTCCGGCGCACATAGTTTTCATCCACCTGCAGCGGACCGGTGTAGGTGCCGGGCAGCCGGAACATATCCTCCCCCAGGACGCGATGCAGGATGCTGATCAGCCCCCGGGCGCCGGTCCGTTCCTGTTGAGCCCGCCGGGCCACAGCCTTCAAGGCTTCGGGGGTAAACTCCAGATCAATCCCCCAGGTCTTGAAATCATGGGCATAAGCCTTCAGGGGACTATCCTCGCTTTTGGTCAGGACATCCACCAGATCATCGGTGGTCAGCAAATCATAGGTTACCCGCACCGGAAACCGGCCCATGAGCTGACGCTCCATGCCGAAGACCACCAGGTCCTCGGTCAGCAGATGGTCCCGCCAGTCCCCCTGGAAGCCATGCCGATCCAAGCGGTTTTGGACAATCGTGTCCAACTTGTCGAAAACGCCGCCGGCAATAAAGAGGACGTGTTTGGTGGACAGGGAGAAACGCTCCTTGCCCACCTCCACAGTATTTTCCACGCCCTCCACCAGCTTCAGCAGCCCCTTTTGGACCCCCCGGCCGGAGACATCCCGCTGCGTCACTGTTTCGGTGGCCACTTTATCCACCTCATCCAGATAGACAATGCCCATCTGGGCCACCTGGGGGTTGCCGTCGGCCGCCGTCAGCAGGTCCAACAGGATGTCGGCGGTATTGCGGCCCACGTAGCCCGTTTCGCTGAATTTGGTCAAATCCTCCACCACAAAGGGCACGCCCACCAGGTGTGAGGCGGTTTCCGCAGTATAGGTCTTGCCGCAGCCGGTGGGGCCGATGAGGAGGATGTTGGCCTTGGGGGTCCGGGTCTGGCTTAAGGCCTGATCAATGTCTTTGCCATTGTTGGCCAGGGATTCCTTCAGGGCATGGCCCAACCGGCGGTAATGAAAGGCAATGGCCGTAGCCATGATCTTTTTGCCCTTTTCCTGGCCAATGATGAACCGATCTAGGTCCTGCTTCAATGCCACCGGCGTTTTGGCAAACTCAATGATGTGGGCCACCGCAACTTCGACCTTCTGCTGCCGTTGATAATCGAGCTTTTCTTGGATACGCCGGCGAGTCTGGTCAGAGACGAAATCATACATAGACGTTCCCTTATAAGGGGGGGTGAATGTTAGTCAGAGTTTCCAGTTTCTATTTTTAGCCATTTTTGGGCCGTCAGGTTTATGGCTCTGGTTGACAGGCTGTATTCTGCCGCCAGATTTCAGCCAAAGGCGTGGTTGCCAGGATCCCGGGGTCCAAGTCGGGATGAGCAAGGAATAACCGCTGGCTCAGGATTATATCAGCCGGAGTGCGGGCGTAGCCGAGATAGGGATTGTTGTATTGGCGGATGATTTCCTGAGCCAGGTGATACTGTCCGGCACTGAGCAATGGGAAGAGGCTGAGGCGCTCCCTGGCTGGGGGCGCGCTGCTCGGCACCGTGTCATTGTCGAGTTGAGCCAGACTCCTCAGGCCATAGTCCCTGACAATGGCCGCGACTGCGGCAAAGGCCGTCTGCGGCCACAGCTCCTTGGCGAGCCGGCGTCCCCGCCCCTCTTTAATGCTCTCTAATAAAGACATGCTGGTTTGCCTTGCCAGTGATCTGCTGCCATTGTCATCGCGGTTCAGTAGTGTCCAATAAGGTTTTTGCAGGCAGCCCCCGGCGGGCGCCGCAGGTATCGCAAGTTGGCCCCTTCTGCCGCTCAGTTTAGGTAGGAAAAGATTTTTCCCTCTGTGGGAAGGTTATAACTCCCTGCCAGGATTCTGCCGGATACGCATGATCGCAGTTACCTATTTTTCACTTCCAGCTCTCCGGCCAAGATTCTGGGATCATCCTCCGGCAGTCGCCAATCCTCGAAATCAACCTCCGAGTGATGCCGGCCAAAACCATCCAGGCTGTTATAGCCGTTGCGCTTGCGGCTGTTATAGCCGTAATACAGGGCGTTGAGGCCCTCCTGCAGGGCTTGGATAATCGCCCTGGCAGAAAATTCCTGGGGGGCCTGATAATCTGTTAAACAGATGGGCTGTCGGGGCGCGCACCGCCGCAGGAGGGGATGCTTGTAGGTATCTAAAACCACCGGCTGAAACGGCCCCGCGGAGCAGACCGCCACCCGACAGTCGGGGAACAGATAGGGGCGGCCGTAATAATCCTGCAGGACATATTCCCCGGTCTTCTTATAAACCCAATACACTCCCGGACGTTTGGCGTCTCCACAGAAGCCCACGTCGTCAACTTCCAAGGCCCCCCGGGCCGCAATGGTGAGCAGGATGGCTAACTGCTCCTTGGGCAGGTCTGCCAAAGCTTGCCGGGCCGCGAGTTCCTCCTGGACCTGGGCCATCTCCTGGGCGATAATCCGAGCTTGCAGCACGGTACGCAGCCACCGCCGCACGGCCGGGCCATTCCCGGCGGGAGCCGGCACGTCGGGGTTGGCGGCCTGACGGGCTGTTAGCCATTGCAGCACCTCCCGGAGTGTTGCCGCCTGTTCCTGGAAAGCGGCCAGCAAATCGGCGGCCTGATCTGGTATGGTGTGCGACTCTGCCACATAGGCCAAAAACGCCCCGGCCTCCGTCTTGGCGCGGTGCTTTCCCCGACGGGTGCGTAGAAAATATGGCAAAACGACGAAGAGAATGGTCTCCAGCTCAGGAGCCAACACAGGCGTGCAGGTGCGCAACCGCGATAGAACTTCCTGCAGGAGGGCCAACCGCAGCTTCTCATACTCTTCTGGAAAAACGGTCTGATAGTGCTCCGCCAGGGCTGCCAGGGACAGAGACTGAACAAAGTAGCGGCCATCTTGCCGCAGCAGGAGGGCTGCCGCATCCGGACGCCGGTTTGCCGCCTCGAGGGAGCAGGCCCCACCATCTCCCGCGGCCCTGCCCTCCCCTCCCCTTGCCGCCAGCTCCGCGGCGATCTCGGCATCAAACAGCAACGGCAGATAAAGAAAGCCGTCCTGCACGAGGATTTCAGTCTGACCGCTGAGCAGTTGCCACATGGAGATACGCTTTGCCAGTTTTAAAAGTGCCGTTGGGCGCCCAGCCGCCGGTTTGGGCGGACCTTGTCGGTTGGCCCCATGAAAAGACCACCATCTCTCCTCCGTAGCCCAAGCTCTTTCCGCTGACGCGACTTATTTTCTGACCACTGATCCCGGACCACTGATCAGCCCCCCTCCTGGGGTTTGATGGCCCGCACCGGGACATACAAATAACTTTCGCCTTCCTCCGACAGCTCCAGCCGGGCATATGCCAGCGCCGGGCTCTGGGTATCCCGCCCCCGGGCCAAAAGGGTGCCGCCCTGCAACTGCCGCTGGATATCTTCCAGGATCTGCCGTTCTTCAATGCTCCAATCCCGCCGGGCCAGCATTTCCTGGCAGAGGTCGGCCAAGGTTTGGTCTTCGTAGGTGCCTGGTTCGAAGATGGCCAGCAACCCTTCCCCAGCCTGGCCGGGCAAAATTTCGACGACCAACGGTAATGGCTGCTCTCGACGTTGTTCCTCGGAACTTAGGACCACTTCAGTCATGGCGCCCCCTCCTTTGCCCGGTCGTGGCCCCGGCCACGGGCAGACCATGCAGCCCGCCAGCCCGCAGCACCGGCAGCACCGGTTCCTGGCCACCCTGGCCCATGGTTTTGTCTTTATCCACCAGCATCTTGGCCTTCAGAACCAGACACGACTGCTCCAGTTCAATCTCCAGGATATCCCCTTCCTTAATGTCCAGTACCTCCCGTAAATTCTTGGGCAAGGTGATCTGGCCATGGCGCAACACTTTCACCACTGTCATGCTCTGCTCCTTGTGCCTGGAACCGGCAAGATCGTCAATATGTAAATCTGTATTTTAGTATCGCGGGAGAACCCGCCACCGTCAATCTTTTCCGACTCTTGCCTCTTTCCGAACGGTTTTGGCTCAAAATAAAATGGTTCCCCGGCCGGCCGCAGTCCTGTAGCGCCGGCGGGGAACCAATAAATGGGAGGGCATGTTTGCGAAGAGAGTCAGGCACCGGGGGGGTGGTCAGCGCCCGAGATGCCACCGTTCAAGGGCGTTGCTGGCAAACGGCTTCCCCGAGTTACGATCTTACCCGAAGGACGCCTTTTCCAGGCGGGCGATCTTCTCCAGGCGGCGGCGGTGGCGCTCCAGGCCGCTGAACTCGGCCTCCAAAAAGGCCTGCACCAGGTCCTGGGCCAGGGCCGCGCCGGTCACCCAGCCGCCCAAACAGAGCAGATTCAGGTCATCGTGCTCCACGCCCTGGTGGGCTGAATAATAGTCAGTAATTAAGGCAGCCCGGACCCCGGGCAGTTTGTTGGCGGTAATGGCCGCCCCCACGCCGCTGCCACAGATGGCTATTCCACGGTCCACCTCACCATAGGACACCGCCCGGGCCAGGGGAATGATGAAATCAGGGTAGTCGTCTTCGGGATTGTAGGTATGGGCGCCGAAATCGATCACTTCATACCCCCAGCGGCGGAGGATTGACAATAAATGCTCCTTCAGTTCAAAACCACCGTGGTCCGCGGCGATACCCACCTGCATGGCTCATCTCCTTGCGGCAGTGGCCAGTGGCCAGTGGCCGGTTGTTGGTTGTTGGTTGTAAGTTGTAAGTTGTCGGTTAGATTCCGTCCCGCAGGTCTTTGGTTCCAGAACCCTGCTGGCGGCGCTAAGTCTCATCACTCAGGGTATTGGTCATTTCCTGCGGATCACCTGCGCAGCAGGTAAATATCCTTTTTAACCCTCGGCCGGACTCTTATGGCTCTTGACTGAAGATCAGGAAAAGGCCGCAAGGCGGTGTTGCCATCCCTGACCTTTCCCGCCCCGCTCTCAGGTTTGGGCTCGGGCCACGAGCAGTCGGGCCCGCTCACAGATATTTTTCAGGTGAAAGCCATATTCCCGCAGAACCACCGGCCCGGGGGCCGAGGCGCCGAAGCGGTCCACGGCAATAACGTCCATACGCGTCTCCCTCCTGATGTAGGGCTGCCAGCCCAGCGATACACCGGCCTCAATGGCCAGCAGGGGTATCTGCGGGGGGCAGACCTCCTGCTGATACTCCGGGGACTGCTTCTGGAACAGCTCCCAACAGGGGAAGCTCACCACCCGCACCTGGATACCCTCGTCGGTCAGGGCCTCCCGGGCAGCCAGAGCCAGATGGACCTCGGAGCCGGTGGCCACCATGACCAGCTGGGGAAGGCCGCCAGTCGGGGCCTCGGCCAAGATATAGCCCCCCAGGGAAACCCCGGTCTGGACGTGGGGATAGCTGGCCGGATCCAAAATGGGCAGATTCTGACGGGAGAGTATCAGGACCACCGGCCCGTCCTGGCGGCTGATGGCCAGACGCCAGGCTGCTGCGGTCTCGTTGGCATCAGCCGGGCGGATGACCAGCAGACCGGGGATGGCCCGCAGCGCCAGGAGATGCTCCACCGGCTGGTGGGTAGGGCCGTCCTCCCCTACGCCCAAACTGTCGTGGGTGAAGATGAAGATAGTGTGCAGTTTGCTCAAGGCTGCCAACCGGAGAGGCGGCCGCATATAGTCGCTGAAGACCAGAAAGGTGGCGCCATAAGGGAGGAAGCCGCCGTAGTAGGCCAGGCCGTTGACGATGGCCCCCATGGCGTGTTCCCGGATGCCGAAATGGATGTTGCGGCCACAGAGGTGAGTGGCCTGCAACGTGCCACCCTTTTTGATGATGGTTTTGGTACTCGGCGCCAGATCGCCTGAGCCCCCCACCAGTTCCGGCAGATGCGGCGCAACGGCGTTGAGGACCTGGCCCGAGGCGCTGCGGGTGGCCACGGGACCGTGATCCGTTTTGAAGACGGGGACATCCCGGTCCCAGTCCGGCGGCAGTTGCCGGTTGAGCCGGCGCTCCAACTCCTGAGCCAACTCGGGGAATTCTCGGGAATAGGCCTGGCGCAGCCCCTCCCATGCCTCCTGCCAGGCCTGCCCCCGGGCAATGGCCCGGCGGCAATGGCCCAGGACCTGCTCGGGAACCAGGAAGGCGGGTTCTAGGGGCCAACCCAGGTGTTGTTTAGTGAGCTGGACTTCCTCCCGGCCCAAGGGTTCACCATGGGCTGCGGCCGTATCCTGTTTATGGGGACTGCCATAGCCGATGTGAGTCCGGACGGCGATAAACGACGGCCGTTGGCTGTCGGCTCGGGCCAGGACCAGGGCCGCGGCGACCTGAGAGAGATCATTGCCGTCATGGACCCGCTGCACCTGCCAACCATAAGCGGCAAAGCGGGCCAACACATCCTCCGTAAAGGTCAGATTGGTCCCCCCTTCAATGGTGATGCGGTTGTCGGACCACAAGACGATGAGCTTGCCCAACTGTAGGTGGCCAGCCAGGGAAGCGGCTTCGGCGCTGACCCCCTCCATGATGTCACCGTCGCTGGCAATCACATACGTATAGTGATCGATGATGGGAAAGCCGGGGCGATTATAGGTGGCAGCCAGAGAGGCTTCGGCCATGGCCAAACCCACGGCATTGGCAAATCCCTGTCCCAGGGGCCCGCTGGTCACCTCCACCCCCGGCGTCTTGCCGTGTTCGGCATGGCCCGGCGTGATACTTCCCAACTGGCGGAAATTCTTGATCTCCTCTAACGGCAGATCATAGCCATAGAGATATAACAGGGCATACAGCAGCATGCAGCCATGGCCGGCCGACAGCACGAAGCGGTCCCGATTGGGCCAGTGAGGATCCCGGGGATTAAATCTGAGGAAGCGGTCCCACAGCGTATACCCCATGGCCGCATCTCCCATGGGCATGCCCGGATGGCCGGAATGGGCCTGTTGCACGGCATCTACAGCCAGAAACCTGATGGTGTTAACGCATAACTCGTCGATGGCTGAGGCAGGTTGGAGTAGGGTGGCGGCATCCGCTGGCATGACGTCTCCTTTTTGGTTTGATTGCCGGTTTCCGGTTGGCTATACTTTTATCCGCAACTTTGCAAACAAAGTCGCGCGGCAAGCGAGCCTGTCCGGCGGGCTACTCGCCGGCCCCGGCGCTCGCTCTCGCCGGTTGTTTGTCCGGTGCCCTGTGTCGAGCTTATTATAAAATGAAGACAGGGGAAAGCACTTTTTCAACAATCTATTCGACCAAGACCGCCCGCTGTTTGGCGGTAAAATAAAGAAGCGTCTTGATGGCGGTGGCGTCGGGGAGGCCGAAAAATTTGGCGGCCATGTCCCGGTAGGCCAGCATCTGGGGGCGGTATTTGGCTACCTCGGCGGCCTCGAAGTCTGTCCAGGACTCTTCCGGCCCCGGCCGGGTGGTTTTGTAATCCACCAGCCACCAGTCCTGGCCGTCAAAAACCAGCCGGTCGATCTTGCCCCGATACAAGAAAGGACCCTTGGCCTGCAGCCGAGGCCCGGAATCGACGTCGGGCAAGTCCTCCCAGGCCTCCAAGAGCCATTCACTCCTGGCCACCGGCAGATCCGCAGCCAGCAGCGGCGCCAGGAACGGGTCGGCCTGGCAGGCCTGCACTTCTGCCAGGATTTCTTCGGCCAAGATCAGGGCTGTCTCCGGACCGGCCACCACTCTGGCCAACGCCGCGGCCACCGCTGCGGCTTCGGGGAGGGGGCGGCCGCGGGCGACGTCCTCCAACAGCCGGTGGGTGAGGTCGCCCCGTACCCGGGCCAGGGGCAGAAACAGCGAATCCGACTCGGGAAATTCGACTTCTTCTCTTTCTTCCAGGTTCACTCCGGCTGCCAGGTGCGAAGGCAGGATCAGCTCATAGGGGCGGCGTTCCGGCTGAATCTCCAGGGCTGGCGGCAGGGCAAGCCCCGCGCCTGAGCCCCCCTCATCTCCCCCCTGGCCCTGGCCGCCTCCGGCCGCCGGTGCGGACGCCTCCGCCGTGGCGTTGGGGGGGGGAACGCTCACCTGGACCACCAGGGGGGGCTCCCGCCACTCCAGCGCCAGATCGGGGATAAGCTCTTCGGCGGCATAGTGTTGCCGCAGCCAGCCCAATGGACTCTGGACCGGAAAATCCCAATCGCCAGAAGCTTTCATCTTGACGCAGCCGGAGAGGTACAGGTGTTTTTTGGCCCGGGTGACCGCCACATAAAAGAGGCGCCGGGCCTCGCCCAGGGCATTGGCTTGCCCCATCTTCTTGAGAACAGTGTAGAGGACGCTCTGCTGCTCTTGGTGATAAGGACGACTCAGGGCCATAAGGGCCGTGCCTGTCCCCGGCATTTCCTCCAAAAGGAACGGACTATCGGATCTGTTGGTGTTCAAAGGTTGCCAATCCAAAAACGGCACATAGACATGGTCATATTCCAGCCCCTTGGCAGCATGCACCGTGGAAACTTCGATGGCGGCATCCTGAGCCCGGGGATCCGGCGGCTGATAGGTTTGGGCCAACAGGTCCTGCAGCCGGCTCAGGGTCTCGGCCGGAGTGGCTGCTGCCGCCGCGGCCACCAAGTCCAGATAGGTCTGCAGATTGGCCACCCCCTGAGCCCCCTCCCAATGGGCCGCCTGGTCCCAGGCGGCCACGGCGGCCAGCCATTCCCAGAGGATGTCATGGAGAGGCACCCGGCCCAGTTTTTCGGCGGCCGCAGCCAAGGGTTGATAAAACCGGCGCATAGCCGGGGGGCCCTGGTCCCCGAGAACGAAGGCCGGGATCTTTTCCGACCAAAAATCCCCTGGTAATGCCGCGATAGCAGCCAACAGCGCGAGAGGCTGGGGACCGGCGAATCCCCGGAGCAATCCGGCCCAAGCCACATCATCATGGGGCCGGACCAGAGCGGTGGCCACATTATGGGCATGCTGCACCACCCGGCTCGCCGCCAGGGACAGGCCATCCTTGATTCTGAGGTTCAGGCCGGCCCGGCGCCAGGCCTCCAAGTAGACTTGCAGGTGCGTCCGGGTGAATAAGAGCACCCCTACGGTTTCGCCGGGTTGCAGGGAGTCTTGCAATCGCTGGAGATCTGCGGCCAGCCAGGCGGCCTCCCGGCGTCGAGCGGTTTGGGTGTTGCTGTCCGCGACCAGAACCAACTGCGGCGGGACGCCGTCCTCGGCTTGGGGCCGGGGCACCGCGGCATGGAACTTAACCCCGCTCGTTTCCTGCGCCGACATCACGGTCTGGCCAAAAACACCATTCACCCAGTCGATGAGAGCGACGGTGGAGCGGAAGTTAGTCTCCAAGGTCATAATTTCCAAAGGCGGCGCCATTGGGCAGGGCAGCCGTTTTTCCTCCCGGGTCCGCAGAAAGAGCTCCACCCGCGCCTGTCGCCAACCATAAATAGATTGTTTGGGATCTCCCACCACCATCAGGCTGTGGCCCTGTTTTTCTGACCAGCCCGTTAAGAGTTGGCATAAGATCTCGATCTGCTGCCGGCTGGTATCCTGACATTCGTCCACTAACAGATGCTGGTAGCGGCTGTCCAGATGGGCCCAGACGTGCGGCAACGCCCCCTGGCGTAGAAGGGCAAGGGCTTTCTCCTCTAAAGCGGTAAAATCAACGGCGCGCTGTGCCAGACAGAGTTCATTGTAAAGGGCTAAGGCCCGGTCCAGCAGGATCATCAGATCCCGCACGGCCTCGGCTTCATCGGGATGGATGAGAATCGTCGGCAGCGTGCGCAAGGTATTGAGACGCTGCAGCAGCGGTTCCGGTAGATCCCGCAGGAGACCACAGAGGGGGTGGGAGCTGAAGCCTGTAGGAAATTGGGGGCGGCGAAAAGCACGATAACAGGTCCCGTTCGCAGTCAGGATAGCTTTGGCCAGCTTCACCCAGGCTGGGAGATCGGCTAACTTCGTTCCCGGTACCTTTTCCGGCAAATCCTGGGCAATCTGGGCCTCCCCGGCTTGCAGGCAGAACACCAACTCCTCCCATTGCCGGCCGATGGGCGCCCGCTTGAATTCCTGGGCCAACCGCTGCAGATCGGGGAGGAGCATCGTTTCTAATTGCTCCTGCAGAACCTCGGTGTAGGCTCCTTGATCCTGGCTGGCGCGCGCCAGGGCAATGAACTGGGCCAGGATATCCCGCCTAGTCAAGAGGTTTTGCAGCTCCGTAGCCAGGCGCGGCCAGGAATTGTTCAAGCGCACCAGGCGCCGCACCAAGGCCTGGCGGTCTGGATGATCGGCGGGCAGCTCAGCCATCTGCCGCCGTAACCGCTCCACCGCCTCGCTCTGCCAGCGTTTCGCCTCATGCTCCTCCATGACCCCGAACTCCGGCGGCAGGCCGCTGGCATGCGGCAGCAGCCGCAGAATTTGGGCACAAAAGCTGTGGAACGTGGCAATTTGCAGGCGTTCCAGAAACGGTTCGCCGGGACGGTTAACGTGGCGGAGCCAGGCGGTGCGGACTAACTCCTGCAAGGCCAATTCCAGCGGCTGCGGCTCTGGCCGCGTCTCCTTCCTGAGAAATTCCTTTTGGATGCGGGTCCGCAATTCGCCCGCCGCCTTGCGGGTGAAGGTCAAGGCCAGGATTTCCTCGGGTCTGGTCCCCTCGGCCAAGAGGGTCAGGTAGCGGTGCAGGAGCACCGTGGTTTTGCCGGAACCGGCCGGAGCTTCCAGATGCACGCTGTGGGCCGGATCAACGGCCAGGTCCCGTTGCTGCTGATCCGGGGGGCTGGTGGACCTCATAACCCTGCTTCCTCGGCTGTTGGTCGCGCAGACCAACAAAGCAGACCAAAAGGGCAATACTGACAGGCGCTCTCCCGTTGCGGCGGCGCCGGGTCTGGATCCGGGCTAATGCGCCCCGCCTCGATCTTCTGGCCGACTTCACCCAGAGCCTGTAACTTTTTCTGCAGAATCTCCTGCCAGTCGGCGACGCTGTATTTGAAGTCCTCAAACTTCAGATGTTCCGGCCGGCTGGATTTCAGGCCGATAATTCCGGCTCGCAGAGTTTGGCGGCCGGGGACTCGGAGGCACTTGTGCTGCACGGCCGCCAAATAGCCCACCAATTGGAAATGCCGCCGTTCATCTTGGAGCGCCTTTTTGCTCAGAATTTCCCCAGTCTTATAGTCCCAGAGCATGAGGCCGTGCTCCTGGTGCACATCGAGGCGATCAATCCGTCCCCGCAGCTGGGTGGGCCAGCCCGTCAGGCGCAACCCCCCAAAGACCTGTTCCTGGGCCAGCCAACGCCAACCCTCCTGGTAGCGCTCTTTCTCCAGGGCCAGCCACCGCCGCAAGAGACTGTCCTCCGCCTCCAGCCAGCGGGCCACTTCGGCCTGCCAATGGGGATCGTCCGGCTGTTCGGCGGCCAACTCGGCCACTACCTTCTCCAGCAATGCCGCGGCGTGGTGGTCCTGCCAAGTGCCGGTTTTGGCTAACAGGCCACTGTAGCGTTTGGTGAAGCGGTAGACCACTTGATGGAGCATCTGCCCTCGGACCAATGGCGTCAAGCCAGCCTCTTCCTCGGGCAGGGGGGCTAATCCCAGGAGATCGGCGAAAAAAAACTGACATGGGCAAGCCAGGGCCCGTTCCAAGGCAGTCAGGGAAATGTGTTCGGGCAACGGCAGCGCCAGACATTCTTCGCCGATTGCCGGGGGCTGGGCCTCGGGGTGGCAAAAAGCAGCCCGCACCGCCGGGGAGCGCAGCCAGCCGGCATGGAGATGGCTGAGGGGGGCAAAGGTAATTCCCTTTTCTGCTACGGTGGCCGCAATGAGCTGACTGGCCAGCTGCTCCTCGTCCTGACAGACAAGGGGTCTGGTCAAAATCAATTGGGGCGCCGCAGCCTGCAGGTAGCGATAGCTGATTTCGGCAAACTGATGTTGGGAGCTGAATGTGCCCCCCAAAACCGCCGCCCGCTCCTGGAAGGTCAGCAGAGGCAAGGTTCGGGGCGGTGGCGGAAAGAAACCCATGTTCAAACCCAGACAAAAAACTACGTCATAATCCAGGCCCCGCAGTTCCAACAGACCCTGGATCTGAATGCCCGCTTCCGACGTACCCGGGCCGGGCAGATCCTGACGGGCCGCTCCCCAGGCCAGCCATTCCAGGAAGTCTGCCGCATTCCAGGGACGGTTGCCGCCGGCTTGGGCCAAGTCGGCCAGCAGGCCTTGCAGCCGACGCCAAGGTTCCACGTCAGCGCCCTCTGCCAACACAGGAAAAGCCAGGAAACGCCAGACCTGCATGAGGCGCTCATGCCAAGTGGAGAATGCTGCCGGCCCAGCCGTTAGCAGCGCCAATGCCTGATCAATCAGGGTTGCCGGGTGTTCGCCATTCTCCACCGGGGTTACCCCTTGCCCGGCTTTTTTTAGGGCCGACCAGCCATAGGCAATGTTGTTCTCTCGCCAGGTCAGGTCCCAGGTTAAAAACGTCTTCTGCCAATCCCGCCAGACACCGTAATAAGGCGACTGCAGCCAGGCTAGGAGGTCCTGGCGTCGTTCTCCACCCAACAGGAATGTGAGAGGCAGGAGCGCAGCTTGGAACAGGGAGGCATCAGCCAAGGTGGGACCCAGGGAAAAGTTATAAAGGCTGCCGCTGGCGGTGGTCGCCGGGCCCAACAACTCCTGGAGCAGGCGCCGCAGCAGCGGTAAATAGTCTTCCAGGTTGGCGGCGGTAATGGCCAAGCGGTGGAGAGGGTGTTTTTGGGCCAATTCCATAACTTGCGCCGTCACCCAGGCCACTTCCTGCCGTTGATCTGGCAAAGCCAGTGCCAGGCGCTGGCTCTCCTGATCCTGGCGGCCCCAGACATGGAGTCGCAGCACCGGTCGCCGCTGGGCCACCGCCTGCAGCCATTGTTCCTCCCCGGGCGCCGGAGTCTCCAACCCCACCACCACCAGATAATCGGGCAGGGCGATCTTTTCAGCCGTCAGGGCCTGCAGGAGCGTTTGCGGGATTTGCGCGCCGGTTCTTAATCCCTCTTGCGCGGCCAGCGCCGCGAAGTTCTGAAAGACGGTCTGCCGCCAGGCAAGCAAGGGTGAGGCCAGGCTCGCCGGGTCGGGGGCAGGGAGTTGGTACCGCTGGAGCAGGTCATAGGCCTCATCCAACAAGGCCGCCCAGGTCAGGTCGGCCAGCACCTGACCTTGGAACGGGGTGGCCTCCAGGACCTGCAGCCAGTAGTTTAAACGCTGCCAGAGCGAGGCCGGTTGCCAGGGAAGCCAAGCCTGCTGCCAGAGCTGCTGCCACCAGCCGCTCAGGGTGGTCATGGCCAAAGGTTCCCAGGCCGCCAGACCCTGAGCCCGGGCCGCCTGGCGCTGCCGCCGCCAGACCTGGTGGGCCAGCCGCATGTGGGGGACCAGCACCAGCCCACCCGGCTGCTGGCGCAGCAAAAATTCCTGGAGATCAGCGCTGGTGTAAAATCCTTGACGATATATCCCAGGTGTTGCCATGATGCTCCCCTGCCACGGCCGCAAATCTGTCAAAGTGATTGCTAAGGCTTGAGAAGCGCCTGAAACCGCTTGGTACGGACCGGTTCCATCTGAGTATTGGCCTCCTGGGCCACCACTTTAATATTGTCCAGCCGGTCAGTAACCGTCGGATGGGTGCCCAGGATGCCGCCGCTGCCGCCTTTGGCGCCCATGGCCGTCAGGATAGCCGTCATGGCCGCCGGGTTATAGCCGGCCTGCTGGAGCATGGCGACGCCGGCCCGGTCGGCGTTCTCTTCCGCGGCCCGACTATAGCCATTAACAATGACCGTTTTGAAGACGTCATCGATAGCCCCCTCAAATTGGCCCACCACCTGTCCCAAGGTTCCCCCGTATTGTTTGGCGATCTCCGTCCCGGCCGTAGTGGCTACTTCGGTCCAACGGGCCTGGCTGATGGAGTTCACCCCATCCCGGTTGGCCACATGGCCAACTTCATGAGCCAACACCGCCGCCAATTGGTCCTCATTGGCACAGGCCTTGAGCATCCCTTGGGTAATTAGGATAATGCCGCCGGGACAGGCAAAGGAATTGGCCGGGGTGCCATCCAGGACGGCGAAATGATAGCCTTTATACGGCCGCGCACCGCTGGCCTTTTGCGCCACCGTCTGCCCCACCTTATTGACATAAGCATTCAGGGCCTGATCTTTGCTCAAGGGATAACGTGCCAGGATGCGGGCGGCCACGCCGCGGCCCAGGTAGTATTCCTCGGAGGGGCTGATCTCCCGGGAGGCGGCCACGGCCTTCTCCCCGGTCTTGGCGGCAATGTCCACGGCCGGTTTCACGCTCTCAGGCACCCCCGGCAGGGAAGCCACCGTTGAGGCTACCGTACCACAACCGGCGCCGCCGCCAACCGCCAACACCACCAACAGCAGGAAAAAGGCAACCATCTTCATCGCAGACCTCCTTCCTGCCGAAAGGCCTGGAGTTCAGCAGCACTGACGCTGAATTTTTCGATCTGGTCCACCTGATCATACCTAAGTTCCGGATGTTTTTGCCGGAAACCGGCTTCCACTTCCGGCGTGAAGCCCTTGCCAGCCAGGGCCACTTCATCGGTCTTGCTCTCTTTCACGGCCTTGCCCTGCAGCAGACTGGAAAGATCCAATTTTTTGCCGCCGGCAAAGGCTCGGGCCGGCAGCCAACCCTTCTGCCCCTGATACTCCACCTGGGACCAGTCGCCGCTCTGTTGAACGATGGTCACCTCCGACCCTTCCGGCACCATTCCCACCACCTCGCCGCTGTAACTCGGCGTCGCGTAGAGCTGTTGCTTGCTCGCCACTGTCTTAAAGATTTGGGCCGTGCCCACGGCCGGCCCGCTGGCCAGACCGATCAGGGCCAACAGGAGCAGCAGCCGCCACCTTCGCAGCCACACCACGCTTCTTGCCTTCATCCCTGAGTTCCCTCCTCTGGAATTATTGATTTTCTGCTGTTGGATAGGTGCCAAGACGGCGGGGCCATGCAGGCGGACTCTTTCTCCTCTGCATACCACTTTTTCAGAGGAAAAAGCAAGGACGAGTTGGTATCCTCCTGCCTTGGCCGCAACACGGCCTTCCTGGGAGAGATACTTCATTCCTTTTTTAACTGACAGCCCCGATACCTGATTTCCCCATTTACCGCAATGAAGGCCTCTTCACCCTTGGTCCAGAAGGTGGTTTGGCCATCACTGTATTTGGCCCCGGAAGCGGCCGGCACGGCTGGCAGCTGCAGGCTTTTTTCCGGCAGGTGCAGATAGACGCTCTCACCTTGCGGGGCAAACTCCACCACAAAGGTGTGGCCGCCCTCCCATTGATAGATCAGACGCCGCGCGCCGCCCTTGCTCATATCGGCTTGCGCTGTTTCTGGCGAAAAACCGCTAGCCGCGCTGATAATCAGGATCATGAGGGCAAAGCCACAAAACCACCAAGACCATCGCATGTCTGAAACCTCCTTGACCTAACCGGCCTCACTGGCAAAGAAGCCGGCGATATCAGTAAATCAGTTTAATTGGCCGGGTGGCGAACAGAGGCTGAACCCGGCAGGAAGAAACCAAAGCCTGCCCCATTCAGAGAAGGTCCAGCTTCCGAATCAACTCGTCTCCTGGCCGCTATTTCCTTTCCGGCCGAAAGACTGCGTCCCAATCGGGTGCCGGCGGGCTGGTCTGATAGAGCTGACATCTGTGCAGGAAGGTTCGGGACGGCCCATGACCAGGCCACTGCACCAAGGCCTGTTGGAAGAACGCCGCGGCCTGACCAAAAGCGGCCTGGCGGTAGTGGGCCAATCCTGCCGTAAAGGCGGCACTCGCGGCCACCTGGGCGGGGCTGAGCTCGCCCTGTCGCGCCAGGGCCTGAAAGACCGCCACCGGTTGTTCCCGACCTTTAACGGCCACCCAATCCACCTCTAAAAACTCGATCAGCCCCTGACAATCCTGCACGGTGGTTTCACTGGCCAGGATGTTGGTGCCATAAAATTTATTCAAACCCTCCAACCGTGAGGCCAAGTTCACCGTATCACCGATCACCGTATAGTCAAACCGCTTCCGGGACCCCAGATTGCCCACAACGGCCTCGCCGGTGTGCAGACCGATGCGGCAGGCCAGCGGCGGCCAACCCTGTTCGGCAAACCGGCGGTTGAGGTCCACCAAGGCGGCCTGTTGGGCCAAGGCGGCGCGGCAGGCCCGCAGGGCATGATCGGCCTGCGGCAGAGGCGCGCCCCAGAAAGCCATAATGGCATCGCCCTCAAACTTGTCCACCGTCCCTTGCTCCGCCAGGATAATATCGGTCATGGCCGACAGGTATTCATTTAACAACTGCACCAGACGTTCGGGGGCCATTCCTTCGGAGATGGTGGTAAAGCCCGCCAGGTCCGAAAAAAACAGGGTGAGATACCGGCGTTCCCCCCCCAAGCGCACCTTCTCCGGATGTTCCAGCAGGTGCTGCAGGACTTCCTCGGACATGTATCGGGAAAACATGGTTCGCAGGGCCGCTTTTTGGCGACCGGTGGTGGTATAACTAAAGGCCGTGGTCAGGCCAAAAGCCAACACCAGGGCCGTGGCCGGCAGGATGGGATCGATGAGCCATCCCTGGGTAAAGCAAACGGCACTCAGCACCAGGTGCAGGCCGAGCCCCGCAAGAAACCCGGCCATCACCAACCCCAGGCGGGGCACCAACAGAATCAGGACCGTCATCCCCACGGCCAGGAACACGGCCCACAGCCAGACCAGCCAGCCGGGGACCGACCGGAGAAAATCACCCCGGAGCAGGTTATCCAAAGCCGTAGCGTGGAGTTCGACGCCAGGAAATATCGGCGCCAACGGCGAGGGTTTCAGGTCCATAAGGCCGGGAGCGGTGGCCCCAATCAAAATCCATGTGCCCTGCACGACTTCCGGCGTGTAAATAGGCTCTTGGCCATGTTGCAGCCGGATCTCCGATTGGATGACATTGGCTGCACTCAACCGTAGATGTGAGTGGCTGGGCCCCCGAAATTTCAGCAGCAGCTGTCCCTGGGCATCCAAAGGTATGGCCACCTCCCCCTGCCGGAGATAACCGTCGGCAAACTGCCAGGTGGCGCCGGGGGGCCGGGAGAGCAGGAACGCAGCCAATGACAGGCTGGGCAGCCAACGGTCCTGGAAGGGCACCAGCAATGGCAGCCGTCGGAACGTGCCGTCCGCATCAGGAGTGGATTCCACGTTGCCCAGGCCTCGGGCAGCCTGCAACAAAGGCGGGATGGGCGTCAGGATGGATCGGAAGGTTTTTGGGGTGGCCGGAGGAGTGCCAGTCAGGGGCAAGCAGCTTTTGGTCAGGACCTCGACAAGATTACCGTCGTTTTCCGGCCGGCGCTGCGACAGAAAAATGGGCAGCAGGACATTGCCGGCCCGAGCTGCGGCTTGGGCAAAACGTTGATCATCTTCGCTGCCGTACACGGAAGGTTCGGTAAAGAGCAGGTCGAAGATGACGGCCACCGCCCCGCCCCGCTGGCAGAAATCCAGAAGAGGGGCATAGAGTTCCCGGGGCCAAGGCCAACCCACCCCCTGTTCTTGGAAAAAGTCCAGATCACCCTGGTCAATGGTGATGAGCAGTACTTCCGGGGAAGCAGGCGCCAGGGGCAGGCGGAGATGCAGTTGGTCCTGGGCTTTCAGACTAAAAGGCGCCAGGATGCCGCCCACCTCAAAAGCAGCCGTTAAAGCCAGACTGACCACGGTCAACACCACCGCTGCCTGCAGCTTGGCCCGGGTCGTCTGCACAGGGATCCGGATCATACCGTTATGACGAGAAGCTCGCCTCCACGGCAAGCCGCCTCCGGCAGGACCTGGCCTTGATTAGAACAGCATCTGCAGAAAGCGGTCATGGAATTGACTGATCTCCTGATGACATTCGCCACAGAAAAACCGCACCTCCCCCAAAATTTCGGAACGGTCGTTGACTGCCGTAAAACTGCCATCCTCATTTTGCACATAGGAGGTGGTGATAGTGACCTCATCGGCTACTTCGTAAAAGTCGGTATCATTGCCACAATACGGGCAGGAAATTCTCATCGCTGACGATTGTTCTCCGCAATATTTTTCTGATACATGGTGTTCCCCGGCGCCAACTTCCGAGCCGTCTCAATCTCGATCTGGGCCCGCTTCCGGTGTCGTTCCGCCATGATCTTATTGCCCTTGGCCTCTTCCATTTTAGCCTGCTGCTGAAACAGACAGGCCAGATAATAATGGGTCCGGGGATCCCGGGGATTGGATTCGTTGGCCGATTGCAGCGCCTGCCGGGCTTTGTTGTATTTCCTGTTATAGTAATTGGTGATGCCCAAATCCCTCTGGATGATGGCCTGGGACTGCTTATCACTCTGTGACAACGCGGTTAACAGGACCTTTTCCAAGTTGTTTAAGGTCTGTTCATCCAGAACCGGGGCTATCTCCTCCTGCAGGAGGCGACTGCTGAGCTGGGTGGCCTCTTCTGGCCTGATCACATTCCGGCCGGCCAACTCCTGGAGGGTAGCCAACTCGCTTTTACTAAAAGTTTTTTCTGCCGTTTTGGGAGCCGGTGCAGCAACCTTTTGGGTGGGCATTTCTTCCATTTCCACCACTTGCCGCCCGCCGCAGCCCAAAAACAAGAATCCTGATAAGATAAGGATAATGAGGCACAAAGGCATACAATTCCCCCAGCTGGGTTTTAGTCGCTTGTTGCCGTGCGAAGCCTGTGCGCAGATCTAGCGCCCGATTCTAAGAAAAATCCATCCTTATTATAGCATCGCCACACCCGGCGTCAATGCACCGGGGGCAGGTAAGTTCCTTTGTCGGCAACCGGGGCGAGTCCAAGGACAGGATTTTATTTCTGGTAGCGATAGCCCTTCCGGACCACCTGGCGCTTGACCTGACATGGGGCTAAACGACTCGTCAAGACCTCGGCCACCTGCTGAGCCTGTTCTTCCGGACCGCAGGTAAAGATGTCCAGCACCAGATAGCCGTACTCCGGCCAGGTATGAAAAGAGATATGAGATTGGGAGAGGAGAGTGAACCCCGTGACGCCGTGGGGCTGAAATCGATGGAACCGCGATCCCAGGTTGGTCAAACCGGCTTTGTGAACCGCAGCCTTGATTGCTTGACGAAGGAAGGGCAGTGAATCAATCTTTGCGGCGTCGCAGCCAAAAAACTCGAGCATCAGATGGTAGCCATCCGGGCGAGGATTTTCCAAGACAAGTTCCCTTTTCATCAGCAATCCTCCTTTGTGAACCAGTTTTCGACAATTGGCCTTTTTTTCGCCCCCTTTGTCTCAGGCCCCACCCGGACACCGTCTGTCACGGTCCAGGGGAGGTCCTGGCTGGTAATGACCAATTTCTAACCATAAAAAATTATTTTCCGAATTTTTCCTGGCAAGTCAAGTCTTCAAGGCCGATTTTTCCCTAGGCCGGAGGTTATGCCTGACTCCCCCCGAAGGCCCTTTAAGGACTCGGTACCAGAGGCAATGCGTCTCTGGTTCCAGGCAAATCGCGCGGCCGCTCAGCAATCATGGCCCACCGATCCCCCGAAGCCGCGTAAACTGTTTGACAAGCAGAAAGGCGGCCGTTATATTCAATTTTTTAATGTATAATAGTTATTCAGCCCACATCGCCACGTCGAGGTTTCTGTCGAGTTGTGCGCCGCAGACTTCCTGGCCGAAGTTGCTGACCTTTTCAGAGGCCACTGTCAGATTGGCCAGCCATGCTTTTCCCCTCCAGTCTGCACCGCCGGCGTCCGATGTGTAGGCGAGCCCAAAGAAATGAATGAGGCGGCACGCCATGGAAGCTCCAACTCCCCAGTCAGACCGGCCCCAGAGTCGGTGGCAACGCGTCAAAAAATGGTTCGCCGGCATTTTTAGTGGCCGGGAATATCATTATTACGGCTATCTGCCCAGCCGTCCCAGTCTGCTGCTCCGCTATACATTAGATAAACTGTTCACCCGGGTGAATATTGCCCCCCGCCGCCTGGAGGAATTGCAGCGGTTAGGGCAAGAAGGCATCGTCGTCTACGCCATCAAGTATCGCAGTCATCTGGATTTCCTATTTTTTAACCGGCGCTACCGCCAGACCGGCGCCCCTCCCCCAGAATTCGCCTTTGATCTCAGCCTCTGGATGTGGCAGCCCTTATCCCACCTCATCCAGATTATCAGTGCCTCCATCAACTATTTCACCCGCACCCGGAAGTGGCCCAATCCCTATGCCGACAATTATTTTCAATGGATCCTCGGCCAAAGAACCGCCGGCCTCCTCTTTCTGGTGGACGAGGTAGGGTTCCGCCAACGCTTCTTCCGGCCCAAAGAAGATCCCATCCGTCATCTTTTGGAAATCCAACGCCAGCAAGAGCTTCCCATCTTCCTGGTTCCCCAGATGGTCATGGAAAAGGACCCGGCCCGGGAAGACAAGGGACTCCTGCAACTGTTCTTCGGCGATAGCGAAAACCCTGGCCGGCTGCGCAAACTGGCCTTATTTTTCTTCCGCGGTGCCAAAGCCGTGGTGGAGGTGGCCGAGCCCCTCAACCTGCAGGAAGTCCTGGCCGACCCGGCCAATGAACAGTATCCCCTGGAAGAGGTGGCCCAAAACGTCCGTCGGGAGCTCATCGGGCGCATTGACCTGACCCGGCGGGTCATCTCCGGGCCGGTGGTCAAGTCCATGGAAGAGTTCATGGAGCTGACCCTCACCGATCCGGCTCTCAACGACTTCATGGCCCACATGGCCGAAGTGGAAAACCAGCGAATCGCCAAGATCAAAAAAAAGGCTCAAAGCTATTTTCTCGAGATCGCTTCGGATTACAACGCCCTGCTCACCCATCTGGCCGATAAAACCCTGACCTGGGTCTGGCAGAATATTTTTGAAGGTATCTCCTCGGACGAGGCTGGTATTGAACGAATCCGCCAGGCCTCTCCCCACGGTACTCTGATCTATGTCCCTTGCCATAAAAGTCATATCGATTATCTGATACTCAATTACATCATTTATCACAATAACTTGCACACACCCCGGATAGCGGCCGGCAAAAATTTGGCTTTCTGGCCGGTGGGGACCATCTTTCGGAAACTGGGAGCCTTCTTTATCCGCCGCCGCTTTCATGGGGCCAAACTCTATGCCGAGGTTTTTGCCACCTACCTGAAAACCCTCATAAAAGAAGGCTATAATATCGAATTTTTCATCGAGGGGGGCCGCAGCCGCACCGGCAAGCTGGTCCTGCCCCAACTGGGTCTCCTTAATATGATCGTCCGGGCCTACCAGGAAGGCGCCACCCCTGACTTGATCTTTGTCCCCTCCTTTATCGGCTATGACCAGGTCATGGAGGAGAAGGCCTATTTGACGGAGCTCAAGGGCAGCCAGAAGAAGGCCGAATCCTGGCGGCAGCTCTTTCACCTGCGCAAACTCTTAAAGAAGCGCTACGGCCGGGTCTATTTGCGCTTCAGCGCCCCCATTTCCTTTAATGCCTACTTGCGGGAGCGCCAGATCAGAGGCCGAAACTTTTCCGAAGAAGAACGCCGCCTCATCTGCCGGGATCTGGCCTTTGCCATCATCCAGAGGATCAATGAGGTTTCCGTAGTCACCCCCTTTGCCCTGGTCTGCGCCGCCTTGCTGACGTATCCCCGCAAAGGAGTGTATCGGATTGAGCTCTTTGAGATCATTCAGGTTTTCTATGACTATCTCCAAGACCGCCACGCGCAGATGGCCGAAACCTTAACCCACCTGACGCCGGCCGTGGAAGAGGCCCTGCACCTCTGCGAGGCCCGCAAGCTTATCAGCCCCATCGAAAAAGAGGAGGAGCTGAAAGGCGAACTGGGCCTGGGCGCCTATACCATCGATGAGAGTAAACGTCTTGTCCTGGAATATTATAAGGACAATATCATCCATTTCTTTATCCCCGCCTCCCTGACCGCCATGTCTATTCTGGCCACTCAGGGCGTTGAGTTCACCGGCGCGCAAGTCCTGGCTGACTATCGCTTTCTGAAAGAATTGTTCAAATATGAATTTGTCTATGATGACCTGGGCTCCGAAGCCAACGTTGCCCGCATGCTCCACTACTTTACGAAACGGGGGGTAATCGGCATCATTGACCGGGATGCCGATACCTATCTCCTATCGGCCTCCGGCCTGAAAGAGCTGTCCTATTTCGCCAACCTGCTGCATAATTATCTGGAGTCCTATTGGATAACGCTGCGGGCCATTAAATACCTGAAGAAGCGTCCCCGCAACGAACGGGATTTCCTCAAACGGATCCATTCCATCGGCAGTAAACTCCATAAGGTGGGCGAAGTGGAACGGTCTGAAGCGTTATCTGACGCCAATTTCCGCAACGCCCTGAAACTCTTCGGCGAAAAGGGAGTTATTGTCCGGAAGGTCAAGGAAGGCAAGCTGCAATCGACCTTCAGCCGGCCCGAAGACGAGGATGCCCGGGACTTTTACGGCCATCAACTGGCCCGCTTTTTGAGGCGGTAAGGGGCATGGGGCGGAGCCGATCGTGAACCCACCTCTGGGCACTCAGAGCCAACGCCGCCAGCCAAAGGAAAAGCCGTGACCAGCACTGATCCAACCGTCCTCGAGCCCGGTGAGATTGAGCAGACCGATTTTACCGCCCTGGCCCGCCATTTAGACCTGATTCCGGTAAAGCCCTTGGGCCGCCGGGCGTGGTTGGCCCGGAAAACGACCGGCGATCTGGTGGTCCTCAAGACCGGCCCCGGGGCCTCGGTGGCTCTCCATGATTTTCTCCTGAAAATGGCGGCGCTGCAGCCGCCGTTCCGCTATCCCCGGATTCTTGCGGTCCGCGCCGGCTGTTACCTGGCTTATGAGTTCATTCCCGGCACCCCCCTCAGTGAGGCTGCTTTTGAGAGCGATAAGGTCTTGGCCGCCGTCTTTGACCTCAGCGGCCGGCTCACAGCTCTGTTCCGCAGCTTGAAACTAGCCCCCATGGTGCAAGGATGGCACCGCCAATCAGCCGGGGCTGGCCAGCCCCAACGGCCGACCGCACAACGTTTGGCCGCGTTGGGGGCCAGTTTGGGCGAGCGCCAGGATGGCTTGGCCGTCCGGCGCTGGGAGGCCTCTCAGAGCTATACCTGGGCCCAGGAGATACTGTCCTGGTGTGCCACACATTGGCCGGCTGCCGACGTCCAACAAGCCCCACCCTGGACAACCCTGGCCGAACGCGTCGCCACCGTCACCTCCATCCATCTGGCGGTCCACGGCTCCAGCCTGGCTCACACGGCCTTTACCCCGGCGCACCTCCTTATCTGCCCCGACGATACCTGGGGGGTGGTGGGCTGGCGGGTGGCCCCCCGGCCCTACAATTATATGCGCTACCGCTGCCTAGCCTGGTGTCTGATACATTCACCACACCGCGACATTGAAAACCGCTATCGCCGCTATCTGGAAAAGATGCCCGCCATTCACTCCGCCGCAGCCCATCCCCTGACCTTTGCCCTGACCCTGCTGGAAACCTGGGTGGAGACCGGCGGCGCCATTCCTTGGCGGACAGAAAAACTGCAGGCCATTCGGAGTTTTGTCACAGAGGCGCTGGCGCTGCCGGTGGCTGAGCAGCCAGCCGGCCCTCTGACTTAGATTTTACGGGCTGCGGTTCAGAAAGAAGCAATAATATCTTCTTTGCCGGTCGGCACCACCGCCCGGTTTGGCCCTGCAGCCTGGGCTACGGTCACAGATGAGTCTGGGCGTTGTTGACGGGGGCAGCTTCTTGGTTTAAACTAGCCACAGTTTAGAAACTGTAGCAAAACCCTAACCACCGATTCTATGTCATTCTGAGTGCAGCAAAGAATCTCATCTTTCCAACTAACGTGGCGGCGTCGGTCAAGGCCAGAGGAACTGCTTATCTCGTTCTCTCCCAGGAGCAGACATGATCTATCTGGACTATAACGCCACTACTCCCCTGGCAGAGGAGGTCGTCCGCGGGCTGCAGCCGTACCTCCACGAGGAGTACGGCAATCCCAGCAGTGATTATGCCTTGGGACAGCGGGCGCGCGCGGCGGTGGCTGGAGCTCGGACTCAGGTGGCAGCGCTCTTGGGGGCGCAGCCCGAAGAAATCGTCTTTGTCAGCAGCGCCACCGAAGCCAATAATTGGGTTCTGAAGGGCGTCACCCACCAGCGCCGGGAACGGGGCCGTCATCTCATCACCACCACCATCGAACATCCCGCGGTCCTCAACCCCTGCCTGTTTCTGTTAGAAGAAGGCTGGGAAGTGAGTTTTGTCCGAGTGGACGGCCGCGGTTTGGTGGACCCTGAGGATATCCGCCGGGCCATCCGGCCGGAGACGGTTCTGATTTCGGTTATGCTGGCCAACAACGAAACTGGGGCCATCCAACCGGTGGCCGCCATCAGCCAGATCGCCCGGGAGCATGGCGTTGCCCTACACACGGACGCGGCCCAAGCCGTAGGCAAGATACCGGTCAACGTCCAGGACCTGGGCGTGGATTTCCTCACCGTGGCCGGCCATAAATTGTATGCCCCCAAAGGTATCGGCGCCTTGTATATCAGGTCCGGCCAAAGGTTGACGCCGCTCCTCCACGGCGCGGCCCAGGAGGGCGGCCGCCGGGCCGGCACTGAAAACGTTATCCTGGACGTGGCTCTGGGTCTGGCCTGCGACCTGGCCAAAGACCGCCTGGCGGCAGACATGGTCCATTTGCAAGCCCGGCGGGATCAACTCCATGAGCTCTTGCAGGCCGGCTGGCCCGGCTTGGTCCTCAACGGTCCGGTCCAGGAACGGCTGCCCAACACCCTGAACGTTTCCTTTCCGGGCCTCAGCGGCGCAGAAATCCTGGCCGGGATCCCGGACCTGGCGGCCTCCACCGGCGCGGCCTGCCATGGCCCGGAAGTCAAACTGTCCCACGTCCTGGCGGCTATGGGCGTCCCCCCGCATATCGGCCAAGGCGCGGTCCGCCTCAGCGTCGGCCGCGGCACCACCGCCGCTGATATAGAACAGGCCGCCGATCTCCTTCTGGAACGCGTCCGGACCCTGGCCTGAAAATTATCGGTAGGACAGACCTCCAGGTCTGGGCCAGCCTTATTATCAGGGCAGAAACCGGAAACAGCCGGCAGGTGCAAGTTATAATGCGGCCCAATAAACAGTGCACAGGGTAATTATTTGGTAATTGATATAAGTTAACTGACAACCGCGCCCTTTCCCAACGCAAGCTTGCCGTTGGGAGCAGGCTCGGGCGGGCACGGAGGTCCGCCCCAGTGAAAAAATTTATCTAGAGCCCCTTCTTTGGTTAGCATTTAAAACTCAAGACTTCAAACTCTGATAACAACCCGTGACTCACATGGTTTGGCTGCTCTGGGGGTTGGGGTCGGCCCTGGGTTTGGCCACGGCCGACGCCCTCCTGAAGCGCTTTTTTACGCACCTGACGCCCTATGGCATGATCCTGGTACGTCTGGGCTACGCCGTGCCCATCCTGAGTCTGGGCTGGCTGTGGACGCCGCTGCCGGCCTTCGGGCCCACTTTTTTTGTGGCCGTGGCCGCGGCCCTGCCGCTGGAGGTGGCGGCCAGCCTGTTGTATATGCGAGCTCTGAAAACTGCGCCCTTGTCGCTGTGCGCCCCCATGATGGCCTTTACGCCTGTGCTTCTCATCCTCACCGGTTGGCTGCTGCTGCGGGAGGCATTAAATCTGTGGGGCATCCTGGGGATTGCCGGCATTGCGCTGGGCAGTTATCTCCTCAATCTGCCGGAGCACCGCCAAGGCTGGCTGGCCCCCTGGACCGCCCTCTGGCGCCTGCCCGGCCCCCGTTGGATGCTCATGGCGGCCGGTCTGTACGCGGTGACCTCAGCTTTGGGCAAGTTGGCAGTTATGCAGTCATCCCCCACATTTTTTGGCCTCTTTTATCCAACGGCGTTAAACGGGATCATGCTGGCCAGCTATCCTTGGAGTTCCAAACCCGGCCGCCGCCTTCTACAACGACCCGGCTGTGGCCTGCTGGTAGGAGTCTGTCTGGCAGGCAGCATCCTCTGCCATTACCATGGCATTCAGCAGGCGCCGGCTGCCTATCTCATCGCCGTGAAGCGCACCAGCCTGCTCTTCAGCGTGTTGTATGGCGGCCTCTGGCTGGGCGAAGAACATTGCAGCGCCCGCGCCTTGGGCGCCACGTGCATGGTAGTCGGGGTGATACTCATCAGCCTGTGGGGGTGAATACCGTGGTCAGTTGTAAGGAGTCAAAGGCAAGATAACCGTGGGCTGCCGGTCCAAGGACAAGCAAAGAGCAGCGGCATTATGACAATTTGTTATCGTTGACCCCTGAGCCTTGCCCTATTCTTATGGATCAACCCCAATACCGCACCCGGGTAGCCCGGATAAATCTGACGGCCTTTCGGGTCAAAATTCATCAGACTGACCTGTTGATTCAGGCCTGCGGGGACCTGCGTGAGCTGGCCACCACCGTGGTCCTGCAGGAGCGCCGGGCATTGGAGGGCTATATTGCCGCCCATCCCGAGTTCCTGGAGACTCTGACCCCCTGGCCAATGGATCCGCTGGCGCCGCCTCTGGTCCAGACCATGATCCGGGCCGGCCAGGCCGCCCAGGTCGGCCCCATGGCGGCGGTGGCCGGGGCCATTGCCCAGGCGGTGGGACAAGCCCTGCTCCCCCTCAGCCCCGAAGTCATTGTCGAAAATGGCGGCGACATCTACCTGCACCTGGCCGCTCCGGCCACGGTGGCCCTCTTTGCCGGCGCCTCGCCGTTAAGTCTTAAAGTGGGCCTGTATCTCGAAGTGGGCCAAACACCTTTGGGGGTCTGTACATCGTCGGGAACCGTGGGCCACTCCCTGAGCTTCGGTCAGGCGGACGCCGCCTGTGTCCTGGCGGCAGACGTAGCCCTGGCTGACGCCGCGGCCACAGCTGTGGGGAACCGGGTGAAAGCCCCGGGCGATATCGCTTCAGCCCTGGAGTGGTTGTCCGGTATTGCCGGTATCCTGGGCGGGGTAGTTATTGCCGGAGAAAAACTGGGGGCCTGGGGGGAAGTGGAACTGCGACCGCTTTAGTCTGCCCATGCTCCCGGCGCCGGGACAAGAAATAGGGCCGGCTGGCCGGCCCTGAGATACAGAATGTCTTTATTATAACCTAGCAGCTGCCGACCTTATGCCGGCGACCGGACAGAAGCAGGACGGCTAAGCCTACACTAAAAAGTAGCGCCCCTCCCGGCAGCGGCACCATAGCAGTTTTTAATTCTTCGGGAGCGCCAAGCTGCACCCAGATGCGGGGCAGCTCCTGGTTAGTCCCGCCGGCAAAGAAGAATTGCGCCGTAATGTTTAGATCAGCGAAGAGACCGCTACTGTCGGTATATAACTTACTGAACGGCTTATTGTCTTTGGAAACAAAGGAACCCAGGTTCTGCCCGTTTATCGTAAAATTAAGCAGTTCAGCCCGCTGGCTGACAGATTTCCCTTGCCCCCAGATATTTACATACCGGAAACCTTTGTTGGTCAGACTCGGGGAGGTGGAGGTCGCAGATTCCTCTGCGTCCAGGTAATCGCCGTCCCGGTTGAAGTCAATTCTCCAGGTGGCCGTGCCGGTGGCCGCTTCATAGGTCAGAAGGAAGGTGTGAATATCGCCATACTTATTGCCGCCGGCATTCCATACCGGCGCTCCCGCCGGGTTCAGTTGGGTGGCGGCAGTCCCCGGCGCCGGATCACCCGGCGTAAACAGCACTGCCTCGAAGCCGGTGCCGCCGTTGCGTACCCGGGCCTGGATCTCATAGGTCGCCGGCGCCGGCTCCAGCGATTCTATGGGGGTTGCCAGGGCCGGGATGGCCAGGGCCAGCATCAAGAAGGACATCATAAGAATCTGGCCAAATCTTGGCCAAGCACTTGTTACCGCAGTTTTACAGATCATGGCAACCTCTCCAGATAACAGAATTGACACTATTGCTCAGTTTTATGATAGATATCGGCAGGCTCGGGGGAATCTTGAAAAAAACCCAATGGGGGCCGACAGCCAGGCCAGGGGGTTCGAGCGCCTCATCCTGTCATGGCCCAGACCCTGGCCGGTTTTTCCCTTGACCAACAACAATGCTCGGCCTAAGATCTTAAAAAGCATTGGCCCCTAAATGATGTTTGTTTTTGCCAGGCGGTGGATAGAGCCATGGTCGATACAGAAATCGCGGCGCGCGTTGCCCAATTACGGGATCTGATCCATTATCACGATTACCGTTACTATGTCTTGGATGAGCCGGAAATTGCCGATAGCGAGTATGACCGGCTCTTTCGGGAACTGCAGGAGTTGGAGGAGAAGTATCCCGAACTGGTGACGGCCGATTCCCCCACCCAGAGAATCGGCGGCCGCCCTGCGGAGCGCTTCGAAGCCGTGGAACACCGGCAGCCCATGCTCTCCTTGGAGAATGCCTTCAGCGAAGGCGAAGCCCGGGAGTTCGATAATCGCCTCAAACGGTTCTTGCGGCAGGACGAGCCCATGACCTACGTGGTGGAACCTAAAATGGACGGTTTGGCGGTCAATCTGACCTATGAAAACGGCCATCTCACTCTGGGGGCCACCCGGGGGGACGGCTGGCGGGGCGAGAATGTGACTCAAAACCTAAAAACCGTCAAGACCATTCCCCTACGCCTCCGGGGCGAGTCCATCCCGCCCCCCGCCTTTTTAGAGGTCCGGGGGGAAGTGTATATGGATATCCAGGATTTCAAAAAGCTCAACGCGGCCCGGGAAGCGCAGGGCGAACCGGCCTTTGCCAACCCCCGCAATGCCGCTGCGGGGTCGCTGCGCCAACTGGATCCGGCCGTCACAGCCGGTCGACCGTTGAAAATGTATTGCTATGGCATCGGTGATGTGCAGGGGCGGCTTTTTGCCAGCCAATGGGAGGTCTTACAGACGCTGAAGGCCTGGGGCCTGCGGGTCAATCCCCAGGTGGAGCGCCATGCGGGCATTGAAGCCGCCATCGCTTACCATCACCGCCTGGAACAGCAGCGCCACGCCCTGCCGTACGAGATTGACGGGGTCGTCATCAAAGTGGACAGCCTGGATCTCCAGGCCCGCCTAGGTCTGAAAACCCGGAGCCCCCGTTGGGCCCTGGCCTATAAATTCAGCGCCACCCAAGCCACCACCCAGATCAAAAAGATCATCGTCCAGGTGGGCCGCACCGGCGCGGTGACCCCCACCGCCATCATGGAGCCTGTGGAGGTGGGCGGCGTCACCATCAGCCGGGCCACCCTGCACAATGAGGACGAAGTGGCCCGCAAAGACGTCCGGGAAGGGGATTGGGTGCTGGTCCAGCGGGCCGGGGATGTCATCCCCGAAGTGGTCAAGGTCATCACCAGCCGACGGACCGGCCAAGAAAAGCCTTTTACCATGCCCACCCATTGTCCGGTCTGCGGCACGCCGCTGGTCCGCCCCGCCGGGGAGGCCGTGACCCGGTGCCCCAATCCCGATTGCAGCGCCCAGTTGAAGCGGGCGATTCGGCATTTTGCCAGCAAAGGGGCCATGGACATCGACGGCCTGGGCGAAAAAATCGTCGAACAGCTGGTGGACAACGGCCTCCTTCAGGACGTGGCCGATCTCTATCGCCTGAGCGTCGATGATCTGGTGCCGTTGGAACGGTTTGCCGAAAAATCGGCCCAGAATATCGTCAACGCCATCCAAGGCAGCAAAAATCCCCCCCTGGAGAGGTTTATCTATGCGTTGGGGATCCGCTACGTCGGCGAAGCCACGGCCAACCTGCTGGCCCAGCATTTCCAATCATTAACCGCCCTGCAGCAGGCCACTGAGGCCGAACTGCTGCAGGTGGAAGGCATCGGTCCCCAGGTGGCCGGCAGCATCCGGGAATACTTTCAGAGCGAGAAGACTCAGGCCCTTCTCCAGAAATTGGCGGCAGCCGGGGTGCGGCCCCAGGCACCGGTCCGGCCTCAGGCGGCCCCGCTGGCCGGCAAGACCTTCGTGTTCACCGGCGCCCTTCGAAAATTTTCCCGGGACGAAGCCAAAGCCTTGGTCACTGCCCTGGGAGGCAAAGTGGCCAGCTCCATCTCCGCCAGAACCGACTACGTGGTAGTGGGTGAGGAACCGGGGAGCAAATATGCCAAGGCCCGGGAACTGGGACTGACCATTCTGGATGAAGCGGGATTTGAGCAATTGTTGGGGAGAACGGCATGATTGAGGAGAAACGACGCGCCCATGTGATCATCTCCGGGAGGGTCCAGGGCGTTTTTTTCCGGGCCTCCACCCGTGACGAGGCCCGCCGCCTGGGCATCAATGGCTGGGTCCGCAACCTGCCCAACGGCGATGTGGAAGCCCTGTTTGAAGGCGACAAAACTGCGGTGGCCCAGATGCTGCTCTGGTGCCACAAGGGACCGCCTTACGCCGTGGTCCACACAGTTGACGTGGCCTACGAACCTTTTATCGGTGACCAACAGGGGTTCCGGGTGGTATATTAAAGTAAGCATCATATTGCCACTAGTTAACCAGTGTCCATCCGGGAAGGCCTTGATATGAGCTGAGTGCCTGCTGAGGCGGCTCGCGCCGCGCCCCTATGCAAAGCGGGCCCGGGCGGCCCCGGAGGCCCGCCCTACGAAAGGAATCTTCTGTACAACTGAGAATTACGAACTATGAACTCTGAACATGCAACTGACCACGGTATTTTCTTGGTAAGGTAACTTATGCTGATTATTCCAGCCGTTGATATAAAAGAAGGCAAGTGCGTCCGCCTGCGCCAGGGTTTGAAAGACCAGACCACCGTCTACGGCGATGATCCCGCGGCCATGGCGGTGCGGTGGCAGGAAGCCGGCGCCGCCTGGCTCCATGTGGTGGATCTGGACGGGGCTTTTAACAAAAAACCGGTTAATGTTAAGGCCATCGAACAGATCCGCCAACGTCTGACCATCCCCATGCAATTGGGCGGCGGGCTCAGGACCCTAGACCATCTTGAACTGTATGTGGCCATGGGAGTGGACCGGCTGATTTTGGGGACTGCGGTCCTCAAAGATCGGCAGCTCACCGAAGCGGCCTTGCAGCGCTTTCCCGGCCGGATTGCCATCGCCTTGGACGCCCGGGACGGCAAACTGGCCGTGGAGGGCTGGGTGGAGACCAGTACTCAGGACGCCCTGGACGTAGCCCGAGCCCTGGCCCCCCTCAAACCGGCGGTTTTTATCTACACCGATATCCACCGGGACGGCATGCAGACGGGGCCCAATATTGCGGCCACCCAACGTCTGGCCCGGGGTGTGTCCATCCCCGTCATTGCCTCCGGCGGCGTCAGCAATCTGGCCGATATTGCCAACCTGCTGCCTCTGACCCAAGACGGCGTCATCGGGGTCATCACCGGCAAGGCCTTGTATGCCGGGACGTTGGATTTCCAGGCAGCCCTGCAAATGGCAGGCCAAGGCCAACGGCCTTGACCAGTGCGGTTCGCGGCCGGTCTGACCAGGTCTCCGAATCTAGCCGAAGTGACGATCTCCTTAGGTGAGACCTGATCAACGATCCGGAGTTGCGCCCCCAGGGCAAGAAGGCCTGCCACCCGCCAGCCAAACTATAATTGCCAGAGAGAGGTGAAAAACAATATCCCCATTACCCCCTTTCTTACCGTTTGTCCAGAAGCCGGGCAGGTATTTGGGGACGGAATACCATGCCGTCCACAAAGACCCGCGCCAGGTCAATCTCCGGGTTGTGCTCCTCTTTCCAGACCTTTATGAAATCGGCATGTCCCATCTGGGATTGGAACTGCTGTACCATATCCTCAACTTGAAAGAGGATATCTGGGCCGAACGGGCCTATGCGCCGGCACCGGATCTGGAAGAGGTCCTGCGCCAGCAGGGGTTACCGTTGGCCAGTCTGGAATCCGGCACTCCCTTGCATAACTTCGACTTGGTAGGCGTCAGCCTCCAATATGAGTTGAGTTATACCAATGTTCTTAATATGTTGGATTTGGGTGGCATCACACCGCTGGCCGCGGCACGGGGGCGGCAGGAACCGGTGGTCATCGCCGGCGGCCCGGTCTGCAGTAATCCCGAGCCCATGGCTCCTTTTTTTGACGCCATGCTGGTGGGTGATGGGGAAGAAGCCATCGTGGAGCTGGCCGAACAGGTGCGGTTCTGGCGGCAAGCCGGCGGCAGCCGTCAGGAGCTGTACCGGGCTCTCGAGAACATAGCCGGAGTCTATGTCCCGGCCCTGTTCGAACCTGTTTACGACACCCACGACAGTCTCCGGGAGATGCGGGCCTTGGGTTCCCGGGAGCGGGTGCATCGCCGGGTGCTGGCCGATCTCAACAGTGCCCACCGCCCGCCCCGGCCCTTGGTCTCGCAGGTGCAGATCGTCCACGATCGCCTCAATGTGGAGATTGCCCGGGGCTGCACCCGCGGCTGCCGCTTCTGCCAAGCCGGGATGATTTATCGACCGGTGCGGGAACGAGATCCGGAGAGTATCTTGGCCTGGACCGAAGCGGCCCTGGCGGCCAGCGGTTTCGAGGAGGTCTCGCTCCTGTCCCTGAGCACCGGGGATTATAGCTGTCTTCCGACTCTCCTGAGCACGTTGATGGATCGCTTGACCCCCCGGCGCATCGCCCTGTCCTTTCCGTCCATGCGGGCCGATACCCTGGAGGCCGATCTCATGGAACAGATCAAGCGGGTGCGCAAAACCGGCTTTACCATCGCACCCGAAGCCGGCAGCGAGCGGCTGCGGCAGGCTATCAACAAAAACCTGAGCGAAGCAGAAATCTTGGCGACCGTGCGGCGGGCCTTCGCGGCTGGCTGGCAAGTGCTGAAAATGTATTTTATGATCGGCTTCCCCATGGAAGAACGGGCCGATCTGGAAGCCATGGCCGATCTCTGTCACCGAGCCTTGGGCGCGGCCCGGGAAGTTTCCGCCAAGGCCCGGCTGCATGTCAGTATCAATACCTTTATCCCCAAACCCCATACCCCTTTCCAATGGGAGCGGCAATTGTCGCGACCGGCCAGCCAGGAGCGGCTGCATCTCTGCAAAGACTTGCTCAGACACAAACATATCGAGATCAAATGGAATCCCAGCGGCCAAAGCTGGCTGGAGGGCATCCTCTCCCGGGGCGACCGCCGTCTAGCGCCGGTGCTGCTGACCGCCCAACGCCTGGGCTGCCGATTTGACGCCTGGACGGAACATTGCCGTCTGGATCTTTGGGCAAAGGCCTTGGCGGAGCATGGCCTCCAGGCCGACGATTATCTGCGGGAACGCCGGGAAGAAGAAATCTTGCCCTGGGAGCACATCGATATGGGCGTGAGCCGCGATTATCTCCTGGCCGAACGCGGGCAGGCCTGGGAGGGGGTCCAGACCCCGGACTGCCGCCGCGCCGGCTGCCTGGACTGCGGGGTCTGCGACTGGCAGACCGTTCAACCCCAGCTTTATCAGGAGTCGGCGGGCCAGGGCAGGCCGGCAAGGCAGCCAGCAGCCCCACCTGTCGAGGTCAAGCGCTATCGCCTGCACTATGGCAAACAAGATGAGGCCAAATGGCTCAGCCATTTGGAGTTTATGCAGGTCTTCTACCGGGGTCTGCGCCGCTCCGGCCTCCCGCTGCATTTCAGCCAGGGATTTCATCCCCTGCCCCGGGTATCTTTTCATGGGGCGCTGCCCGTCGGGGTTGCAAGTTGCTGCGAAACGGTGGATATTGAACTGACCGAGGCGGTGGCGCCACAAGCAATCCAGGATCGACTCAACCGGGTGCTGTCGCCGGGCCTGGAGATCTACCAGGTCGCACTGCTGGATGAACAGGATGGGGTTCCCAAGGCTCCCTATCATCATTTTACCGTATCCAGTCCAACCCCGGTGTTTGACCAGGACAAAGCTGCTGCTTTTCTGGAGAGCCGGGAATTTTTTGCTTTGCGGAAAAAACCCAAAGAAACCAAGCGCATCGATATCCGCCCCCTGGTAGCCGCCATCCATTATGGTGATGCTTGCCACGTTGAGCTTGTGATCCGGCTCCGGGAAAGGGATAATATAAAAATCACCGATCTAGTTGGGGCGGTGTTTCAACTCCCGGAACCGACCGCCCGACAGCTGGATATCGTCAAACAAAGGATCTCTGCAGAAGATGCCCCAGGATTGATGCCAGGAACCGTCGCCTATGGCCAATGAACTGATCATTAATGTCTCCCCTTTTGAGAGCCGCGTGGCCCTGCTGGAAAACGGCAATGTGGTGGAACTCTACATTGAACGGGAGGCAGAAAGTTCTTTGATTGGCAATATCTACAAGGGGAGAGTGATCAAAGTCCTGCCGGGTATGGGAGCAGCCTTTGTGGATGTGGGCCTGGAGCGTTCCGCCTTTCTCTACGTGGCTGATGTCGTCGATCACTATGATGATTTCTATACAGAGTGGCGCAAAGATGACCACAGCGGCAACCTCCTGAGCCTGGCCTCCCCGTGCGTCTGCTCCCATAGTGTCCCCATTGAAGACATTCTTCAGGAAGGTCAGGAAGTCCTGGTCCAGGTGGCCAAACCCCCACTCTGCGGCAAAGGGGCCCGCCTCACCTCCCACATCACTCTGCCGGGCCGCAACTTGGTGCTCATGCCCACCGTCAACCACGTGGGGGTCTCCCGGCGCATCGCCGACGAAGGGGAACGCCAACGCCTCAAAGAGGCCCTGGCCGCCATCAAACCGCCGGATTGCGGCCTCATTGCCCGGACCGCCAGCGAAGGTGTGCAGGTGGACAAGCTCCAGGATGAGCTGGAGTTTCTCTTACAGATCTGGAAAAACATTCTCAGAAAAAAAGAGACAGCCCCCACCCCTTCCCTCCTCCACCGGGAATTGGACATTGTCTTGCGGGTGGTCCGGGACCTGTTCACCAAAGAAGTGGACCGCCTTATCGTTGACGATATGGACACCCACGCCAAAATCCTCAGTTTTGTAGAATCCTTCCAACCCTGGATGAAGATGAACCTGGAGCTCTATCAGGGTCCGGAGCCATTGTTCGAGTATTACGATATCGAAATCGAACTTCAGCGGGCCCTGGGTAAAAAGGTCTGGCTGAAATCGGGGGGGTATATTATTATTGAGCCCACGGAGGCCCTGGTGGTCATTGACGTCAATACCGGCCGCTATGTGGGCAAACACAACCTGGAAGAGACCATCCTCAAGACCAATCTGGAAGCGGTCAAAGAGATTGCCTATCAATTGCGCCTCCGCAACATTGGCGGCCTCATCGTCATCGATTTCATCGACATGGAAAAAGAGGCCAATCGGGACAAGGTATATAATGCCTTAAAGGAGGCCTTAAAAAAAGATCGGGCCAAGACCAGCATCCTGAAGATGTCCGAACTGGGACTGATCGAGATGACCAGGCAGCGTTCCCGGGAGAGCCTGCACCACATGCTCACCGAACCCTGCCCCTACTGCGACCAGAAGGGCTTTATCCGCTCCCGGACCTCCGTAGCCTTCGAAATCCTGCGGGAATTGACTGCCACCCTCACCAGCCTGGGAGGCGAACAGGTCACTGTCGAACTCCATCCGGAACTGGCCAATGTCCTGTTGGACCTGGGCAGCGCCGTGCTGGAGCAATTGGAAAAGGCCCACCAGCGCAAGATCGTTCTTGTCAACAACCCCAACTTTCATTGGGAAAAATATGCCATCATTTATTGACCACCGGACACTGACTACCATGCTGCAGGGAAACATATTTCCTGGCTGCTCCCGATACCAGTCCGGCCGCGAAAGAGGCTAACAAATGGCCCTGACTCATGAACTGGAACGACTGGGCAACCGACTCTTCCGTTGGCGGAGCTATCTTCCCCTCCTCTTGGTAGTCGTGTTTCTCCTGGCCCTGGCTGACCTGGCCAAGATGCCCCACCGGCCCCTTCCCGGCCACGCCTGGGAGTTGTTCTGTCTGGCAGTCTCCAGCCTCGGATTGATCGTGCGGGTCCTGACCGTGGGCTTTGTGCCCCGAGGGACTTCCGGACGCAATACCAAAGAGCAGGTGGCCGCGGTCTTAAACACCTCCGGCATCTACTCCCTCGTCCGCCACCCCCTGTACCTGGGCAACTTCCTCATGTGGCTGGGCATCGCCCTTTTTCCCAAAGTGTGGTGGCTGGCCCTCATTATCATCCTGATTTTCTGGCTCTACTATGAGAAGATCATGTATGCCGAGGAGGCCTTTCTCCGGGAAAAGTTTGGGGAGAGCTTTACGGTCTGGGCCGAGCAGACGCCCTTGCTCATCCCTCGCCTGTCCCGTTGGCAAGCTCCGGCGCTGCGGTTTTCCTGGCGCAGCGCCTTGAAACGGGAATATGCTTCGTTCTTTGCCCTGATCAGCACTTTCTTCTGCCTGCACCTCCTCTCTCGCCTGTGGCTGCAGCGGACCCTGGCTCTCGATCCCCTTTGGATGACGATCTTGACCGTGAGCCTGGTTTTTTATCTGACCGTCCGGTTTTTAAAGAAAAAGACCCGACTCTTGAACGATGATCGGTGATATTCTTAATTTTCAGGCCTTTTGGCCCAGCCAAAAGACTGCGCTGGGGTTGGGTGAGGGATTTTAGGTGAGGGGCCAGGGAGCCGCGCCCCCTGGCCCCCTTCCTTAAAAGCACTTTTTCAACAACCTGTGAGAAACTCGAAACTCCCATGACAGAACCGCAACAAGCCATGCCTCCCATTATTTTGGGCACCGCCGGTCACATCGACCACGGCAAGACCTCCCTGATCCGCGCCCTGACCGGCATTGACACCGACCGGTTAAAAGAAGAAAAGGCCCGGGGCATCACCATCGAACTGGGCTTCGCCTCCCTCACCCTCCCCACTGGCCAGCGGTTGGGTATTGTGGATGTGCCGGGGCATGAGCGTTTTGTCCGCCACATGTTGGCGGGGGCCAGCGGCATGGACCTGGTGGCCCTGATTATCGCTGCGGATGAGGGGGTTATGCCCCAGACCCGGGAGCATTTGGAGATCTGCCAACTCCTGAAAGTGAAACGCGGTCTGGTGGTCCTCACCAAAGTGGATTTAGTGGAAGAAGATTGGCTGGAGCTGGTGGAAGAAGATGTGCGCCTCTTCTTGAGCGGGACCTTCCTGGATGGTGCGCCCATCGTGCGCTTTTCCGCAGTAACCGGCCAGGGGCAAGACGAATTGCTGGCCATCTTGGCTGACCTGTGCGCCACTATCCAGCCCAAGCCCGTCTCCGGCATCTTCCGCCTGCCCATTGACCGGGTCTTTACCATCAAAGGGTTCGGCACCGTAGTCACCGGTACCGCCATCTCCGGGCGGCTGCGGGTGGGGGATCAGGTGGAGATCTATCCACCGCAATTCAAGGCTCGGGTACGCAATCTCCAGGTACATGATGAAAATGTGGAGGAGGCCCTGGCCGGCTCCCGGACCGCTATCAACCTCCAGGGGGTGGATCGGGTGGAATTGGCCCGGGGCATGGTGGTGGCTACGCCCGGCGCCCTCCTGGACAGCCTGCGTCTTGATGCCCGTCTGGACATCCTGCCCAGCGCCGGACGGCCGCTGAAGAACCGCCGGGAGGTCCGGCTGCACACCGGTACCAGTGAACAGCTGGCCGTGGCCGTGCTGTTGGATCAGGATGAACTGCCGCCCGGCGGCAGTGGCTTCGTCCAGTTCCTCCTGACCGAACCCCTGGCCGCGAAACCCTTTGATCGCTTTGTCATCCGCCAGGTCTCACCGGCTCTGACCATCGGCGGCGGCCATTTTCTCCATATCCACCCCCCCAAACACCGGCGTCATCAGGAACAGATCATCAAGGGGCTGGCATTCCTGGAGACCTGCACCGAAGAGGCCCGCCTGACTTTCTTTCTCCAAGAGGCCGGCGCGGCTGGCCTCTCCCAACAGGAATTAGTGCAATTATCGGCCCTGAACACCGCCGAAGTGGAGCCCCTGTTGGCCGGTCTGGTCAAAAATGGCCAGGCGATCCTCTATGATAATGATAATAATCGCTATGTCCTGACGGCCGTGGTCAAAGACCTGCAGAATCAGGCCACCACCTTCCTCAAGTCCTTCCATCAGAACCAACCGTTAAAATTAGGACTCTCCAAAGAAGAGCTGCGCCGCCGCCTGCCCGAAGAGCTGGAAGTCAGATTATTTAATTATCTCTTACAGGATCTGGAACGCCAGCAGCGGGTCGTGGTGGACAAAGAGCTGGTGCGGTTGGCCAGCCATAAGGTGGTCTTGCAGGAAGACCAGGAACAGTTGGCCCAAAAGGTGGAAGCCCTGTATAACAAGGGCGGGTTGACGCCCCCCACCCTCAAGGAGCTGGAGGCCGCGTTGGGCACCACCGGCAGTCGCCTTCAGGATATCCTTAAACTTCTCATCAGCCAGGGGCGCTTAATCAAAGTGAAGGAAGATCTCCTTTTCCATCAGACCACCATGGCCGCCCTGCAGGAAAAATTGATAGCCTATCTGAAAAAGCATGCGGAAATCTCCGTGTCCCAATTCAAGGACCTGACCCAGACCAGCCGTAAGTTTGCCATCCCCCTTATGGAGTATTTTGACGCCAACCGGGTGACGGTGCGGGTGGGGGAAAACCGCCGCCTGCGCTAATCTAATTCTTGCCTATCCGGTAAGTCCTTGTTTCCCTCGCCCCGCTCTGCGGAGAGGGACCCCCCTCGAGACCGTCACCCGGCTCGCGCAGACCTGAGGCGGTGATTACTGGCCAGTCTTGGCATCTTTTGGCTGGAGAACCTCCTATTCTTTATAACCTCTCGCTGCCACTCGTGGCTGGGATCAGGCGGTCCGGAGTGTTGCTCCAGAGGTGAGTTGGCGTCCGGAAAACCTGCCGTTTCACTGTTTCTGGTAATATTTTTCCTTGATCCGGGGCAGCATCCGCTGGATATCTTGGATGCGGCGCTGGTCGGTGGGGTGGGTGGAGAGGAACGGCGGCGGTTTGGGCCGCCCTTTGCTGCCGGCCACCATCCGTTCCCAAAATCCCACGGCCGCTTCCGGGTCATACCCCGCCTTGGCCATGAGGATCAGCCCCACTTCATCGGCCTCCAGTTCCTGTTTGCGGCTATAGGGCAGCAGCACCCCGACGGTGGCCCCCAGCCCATAGATCTGCTGGGCGGCCTGGGCCGCATAAGGATTCTGCCCGGCCATGGCCACCCCCAGACCGAGGCTCCCCAACTGGGCCATCATGGATTGGCTCATGCGTTCGCCGGCATGCCGCACCAAGGCATGGGCAACTTCATGGGAGATGACCACAGCCAAGCCAGGTTCATCCTGCGTATACTTCAGAATACCGGTAAAGATGCCCACCTTGCCGCCGGGCAGACAGAAGGCATTGGGCGTGTTATCCTCAAAGACCACAAACTCCCAGCGATAATCCGGGCGGTTGGCGGCCTCGGCGATGCGCCGGCCCACCCGGTTGACCAGCTCATTGAGCTGGGGGTCATGGGAAACTTTATATTGTTTTTGAATCTGGGAAAAGGCCTGGTAGCCCAAAGTATTCTCATGGCCTTCGGAAGTTAGCAGCAATTGCCGCCGCCCGGTGTAAGGCGCGGTGGCACAGGCCGAGGTCACCAGCAGGGCCGCCAGGACGGCAATCAGGCCAGAACGGTGCAGCCAACGGATATTTTTCATATTTCTGCCTCGCCAGCAAAGCTGAGATTTTTCATTTTCATTCCAAGCCCCCATCATCAGCGAGGGCCACGGCGCTTCCCCGCCATCAACCCTCCTATTATTTTCAGAGGGAAAATCCTCCCGTTTTCATTGCTTCTTTATTTTTTATTATTATTTTTCACAAGAGTAAAGTCAATCAGGAGATGCCTATGGCCACGACCCTCAAGGGAAACCACCAACAACAGCCTTATATTGCGGTCATCGGCGGCGGCACGGCCCCGCCGCCTATTCTAGAACTGGCCCAAGCCGTCGGTGGGGAGATCGCTCGCCGAAGCGGCGTCCTCATCTGCGGCGGTTTGGGCGGCGTCATGCAGGCTGCGGCCCAAGGCGCCCAGGAAACCGGCGGCGTAGTTATCGGTATCTTGCCGGGGCCGGACCGCATTCAGGGAAATCCTTTCTTGACCTATAGCATTGTCACCAACCTGGGGCATGCCCGCAATATGCTCATCGCCCACAGCGCCAACGGCCTCATCGCCGTGGCCGGTGGCTACGGCACCATCTCGGAGGCGGCCATCGCCCTGAAGTTGGGCAAGCCCGTCATCGGCCTGGCCACCGAGTGGCAGCTGCCCGGGATGCTGACGGCAACCTCACCATCCGAGGCCGTGGACCGATTATGGCGGGAACTTGATCTCCGGCAGGACAGATGCATGAACGTCTGAAAAAACCAGTTGTCTCAAACCCGTATCTTCTTTTCTGAAAGGAGTAGAACATGCAAACCATCTTTGCCATCATCCTGGGGATTGCCTTCTTCCTGGCGCCGACCCTGTCAGCTGCCACTACCTGGCAGATTGATCCGGACCACTCCAGCATCCAATTTAAAATAAAACACTTAGGACTCGCCTACGTCAGGGGCATCTTTGAGAAGTTCCAGGGCTCCATCCAGCTCGATGATCAGGATATATCCAAATCCACGGTGCAGATCAGTATCGACGTGGGGTCGATCAATACGGCGGTTCCCAAACGGGATGAACACCTTCGCAGCCCCGACTTTTTTGACGTGGCCGCCTATCCCACCATGACCTTTGTCGCCAAAAAAGTCACGCCCCGCGGCAAGGATAATCTCCAGGTTTTCGGGGAGTTGACCTTGCGGGGCATCACCAAGGAAGTGGTGCTGAACGTCAGCGGCCCCACTCCGGCGGTGCAGGATCCCTGGGGACATATCCGGCGGGGGGCCTCGGCCACGGCGACCATTGACCGCCGCGACTTCGGCCTGACCTGGCATAAAACCTTGGACACCGGTGTGCCGCTGGTCGGTCACGAAGTGCTCATCCAGTTGGAGATCGAGATGATTCAGGCCAAGGAATAAAAACCAAGCGAACCCATCTGCCTCGCTTCCTTGTTGCCAGGTTGTGCCTGGTAACAAGGACTCCCTTCCTTGCCAGCCGGCCATCGGTAAAAAACCTTCAAGTCGGTTCTTTTCTGCTGCTTTGCCAGCTTCCCGGCTTCCCCCTCCCGCAATCCCCCCTCCTTTGGCCCCCCCTGCGGCCGGCTCCCCTGACCTGTTTGTGGTTATTCCTTGAAATAACAGAAAATTCTTTCTTTTTTCAGGATGCAGATTAATGAAATTAGCAGCAGTTGCCGATTTATAACATGAAAGTGTTAGTAACTTAAACAAGCTGCGATACCGCATGGTTTTTTCTCAGGAGCAGACAGAAGAGGCTCGATATGTATTTGGTTTCCCTTCTTCCCCCTGGCGCCTTGTCGCCCCTGCTGTTGTCCTTGGTGATGGCGGCCTGGGATTTCCGCACCCGCCGTATTCCCAATTTTCTCACCTTCGGCGGGGCTCTGGCCGGGATCATCTTTCAAACCGCGGTGTTGGGCTGGCCGGGTTTAGGGCAATCCCTGGCCGGTCTGTCCTTGGGCCTGCTGCTCCTGTTGCTGCCCTATGTGCTCGGCGGCATGGGAGCCGGCGACGTCAAGGCCCTGGCGGCCCTGGGTGCCTGGCTGGGCCCCAAAGGCATTTTTTCGGTTTTTTGTTTTATGGGCTTAGCCGGCGGCCTCCTGAGCCTGGGAGTACTCCTCTGGACCGGCAAACTCTGGCAGTATCTCCGCCAGGGCTGGAGCCGCTTTCTTAACCTGATCCTTTTAAGGGATCAGAAGAAAATCCTCCTGGAAACCATATCGCCGGGGGAGACAAAAACCGCCGGTATTCCCTATGGCGTGGCCATTGCCATAGGCATGGTGTTGTATCTTTGGCGGGGGAATTTGCTCTAAGGCTGAAAAATGTTGCGGCCCGGATTACGGGTCGAAAAAAGTTCCACGAACAGATGGAGAGGTTTCAGTGCCAATGGTACGGGCCATACAGATGATACGCCTCAGGATAGCCGAAGACATCTGCCAGTTCGCCTGCCTCGGGAGGATCACCCTCCTGGTGGCCATTTCCATGGTGGCTCTGGCATTGCCGGCCATGGCCGCTCCCAATCTTCTGGAGCGGTTGGCTGACGAAGAACTGGAACAGACCATCCGCCTGCGGGTAGGCCGCTCCAAGGTGATGCGCACCGCCTTCCCCATCCAACGGATTTCGGTGGCTGATCCCGAAATTGCCGATATCGTCCTCATCTCCGATCGGGAAGTCTATGTCAACGGCAACGCCAGTGGGGTTACTAACATCAGTCTCTGGGGCAAACAGCGCTTCTCAAGTGCCAAGGTGGTGGTGGAACCGGATATCAGCATCCTGAAGGAGAAGCTTCATAAGGTTCTGCCCAAAGAAAAGATTGCCGTCGAAGCAGCCGGAGACACTGTGGTGTTATCCGGGGAGGTTTCCGGCCCCGTGGCCCAGGAAACGGCCCTGGCCCTGGCCGTGCCCTTCGTGGACGGGAAAAAAGAGAAGGTGGTCAACCTGCTTCATATCGGCGGTGTCCAACAGGTGATGGTGGCCGTGCGGGTGGCCGAGATCAACCGCTCGGTGGGCAAACAGATTGGCATTAACTTCATTTACTCCACTTTGGACGGCCGCAATTTCGGCGCCACCCTGCTGGATCGCCTGAGCGTGCTGTCCAACCTGAATCGCAATATGAAAGATGTCACCGCCCCGGGCCTCTTGACGAATACTCTCGGCAATTCCAATGCCATCTCATCCTCTCAGGCCCTTAGTTCCACGGTCAACGCCATTTTCGGCGGCGTCACGGGCAATATCTTCTGGTCCGCTTTCTTTGACCTGCTCAAACAACAGGGTCTGGGCCGCATCCTGGCGGAGCCGAACCTGGTGACCACCAGCGGTCAGGAGGCCAGTTTCCTGGCCGGCGGCGAGTTCCCCATTCCAGTGCCGTCAGGCTTGGGGACTACGTCCATTGAATACAAAAAATTCGGCGTCGGCCTGATCTTTACCCCCACGGTCCTGGACAACGACAAAATCGCCCTGCGGATCAATCCCGAAGTCTCGGAATTGGACTTTGCCAGCCAGACAACGGTGATCGTGGAAGGTTTCGTTGTGCCGGGGTTGCGAGTGCGGCGGACCTCCACCCAGGTGGAGATGAAAGACGGTCAGACCCTGGCCATTGCCGGCTTGCTCTCGGATCAACACCGGACGGTGGTAAATAAGTATCCCCTCCTTGGCGATATCCCGGTATTGGGAACCCTGTTCCGTTCCAAAAGTTTCCAGAAGAGCGAAACGGAATTGGTCATCCTGGTAACCCCACACCTGGTGAAGAACCAGCCTCCCGGTCCGCACCGGCTGCCCACGGATAAGTATGTGGAGCCCACGGATACCGAGTTTTATCTGTTGGATAGCCTGGAAGGACGGGGACGGCCTCAGCCGCGGCCCTCGGCCGTGGCGCCGACGACCGCCACCCCCCCGGAGTTTGGTCATCAGGGACAATAGGGGGTAGGTTCCAGGTCTGACACCGGCCGCATGGCAAGCCCTCCGGCTGTCAAGAGAACAAGGAAGGAGCAAGAATGCCTGATAAAATTAAAAAACACGCGGATGCCCCAAGGCGCCACCGCCGGTTTTGGTCCGGCCTCTGTATCGGCTGCCTTCTCTGGGCCTGCGGCGGATGTTGCGGCCCCACCGCCTTGGAGCGGGATTACGGCAAATCCTGGGCCTATAATAAGGCCGTGCAGGTGGTCAATCCCGAGGCCGGCCTGGTAGCCACCCCGGCCACCGGCCTGCCCCCCCGGGCGTCAGAAAACGCCATGAAGGCGTATGACAAGAGTTTCTCCGGCAAAGCCACTGGCGGCGGGGGCGGCACGACTATAAATCTGGGTCCGATGTCGACCGGCGGCGGGGGCGGCAACTAATGAGACTACAGGTTCTTGCAAAACCTCTTTTCTTGACATCCTGTAATGAAGTGAATGATCTCTAACTAGTCGGCAAGACACGATTCTTCGCTGCGCTCAGACTCACCTGAAATCGGCTTGCAGGGTTGGGCAACAGCCTCCAGCCCCTCCTGGCTCCCGGTTGCAAGAGAGGCTGGAGCTGGGAACGGCGAGTTATAACCAAACGTTACCCGAAGTACTCCGTTCTCCCTAAACTTCGCCATCGCTGAGATGGAAGGTTTTTTTGGCTCATCTTCGATCCTTATCAGCTGGATTGGCAGCAGGAACGTATTTTCCTGAGTTGCGAAGGATTTTTAAAAATAATGGCCATGATCTCCCAAATTAGGCGATTTATAGCCGCAACCTTTAGATTGCGCTAATTCACTGCTACCAATCAGGTTGTTGCGAGGGCAGGCTAAAGCCTGCGGCTATCAAGCGATTTCTTCAAAACGCTCAATTTCGGTATCTGATGAATTTCATCAGCTCCGAAAATTTTCCAGCCGAGAGCAGTGGAGGAAATGAACATGCACACCATGCCATCCATCCTGGTCCTGATCGGTTTACTCTCACTGGCCGGCGGCTGCAGCCGGGCCGTGTCGCCGCTGGCCAATGAACAGGAGAAATTCTTCGCCCACGTCAAGGCCGCCGACCCGGCCGAGGAGCGGGCCCTCAGATACGCCAAATATTACAGCATCGCCGGTCGCCATGATCTGGCCGTGGCCGAACTGGAGGCGACCTTGCGAAAAGATCCCCAGAACGCCAGGCTGCTCAATGCCTTGGGCAATATCTATGATCAGCTGGGCGATTACCGGCGGGCCCAGGAACACTATCAGAAAATTCTGGCCAAAGACGCGGACAATCCTTTGGCCATGAATAATCTGGGGTACTCCCATTATTTAGCCGGAGATCTCTCCCAAGCCGAAAAGATCCTCCAGGAATTGCTGGCCAAACATCCGGACAATACCATCGCCCGCAATAACCTGGGTCTGGTCTGGTGCCGCCAGGGCAAGCAACAGGACGCCGTGGCCCTCTGGGAAAAAAAGGATGGCCCGGAGATGGCCCAGGTAAAGTTACAACAGGTCCTGGGCTTTTTAGGCCGGGGCAAAAATGCCACGCCGCCTAACAGCGCCCCCGTGCAGGTCGCCGCAGGGCCCCGGCCGTCCATCTCTGAGCCGCCTGCCGCCCTCCAGGAAAAAACCGCAACTTCGGAGCCTCCAGCTCAGGCTGAAGCGCCGGCGGGGGCTACTATGCCCGCAAGAAACTTGACAGCGCCGCCTCTGGCCCAGAAAAGCTCACATGAGCCGAATGCGCTCAAACCCAAGCAGGACACTGCGGCGGCGCCCCAGGTCAAAGTTGAAGAGGTGGCGATGATCATCCAACCGGCTTCCTTTAACCCATCGGCGTCAGCACCGTCGCTGCCGCCTGTCTTAAGCACACCGGCAGCACCCAAAAAACCCAATACGGCTGTGACGCTGTCGCCATCCCGCCCCGGCGCCTCAGACGAGCTGGAGCTCACCGCGCTGGCAGAGCCTCGAGAAGTCAAACCCTGGCGCCGGACGCCCCGGTTTCGTATGATCCCGGTACCGCCCGTGGAACTCCCCCAAACGATCAAACCTTTGCGGGAATATATTATCAAACCACACAGCCATCAAGGCCTGAATCCCCCTGCCATGCCGGAAATGGCGGTGTATTGACAAGGAGAACCGCCATGAGACCGCCAACCATTCTCCCCCGGCTGCGGTTGCCGGAGAAAAGGCCGAGCAATCCATTGGCCCTGCATTTTTGGCAGGTCTTCGGCCTAGGTCTGCTGCTGCCCCTGCTCCTGAGCGCCTGTCTGACCACCCAGGGGAATAAAAAGGCTCCAGCCATGCGGGGGCTCTCCCCCTCGGAAACCGAACGCCTGGAAACCCTGCACAATCCGGACTGGCGCCATCCGCTGCCGCGGCCCCAGCGGGAGGAGACGCCGGAAAACTTGGCAGAGACGGCCGAGTTGATGCTGCAAACTGGTGATTATGAGCGGTCTATTTACAATTACAGTAAAATCCTCCACCAGGATCCCCAACGCCACGATATCCGCTATAAACTGGGATTGGCCCTACTCATGACCGGTCGTTTGGAGGACGCCAAGCGGGAATTGGCCGCGGTCCTGGTGCAGAAGATGGATATGCCCGAAGCCCACGAAGCCATGGGCGTCATCTACCTCCAGGAAAACAAACCGGCCGAGGCCCAGCAAGAATTCCGCACGGTACTGGCCCAGAATCCCAACCGCTCTCAAGCCCGCACGTTGTTGGGAGAGGCCTATCTGCGGGGCGGCCAGTATACCCAGGCGCTCACCGAGTTCAAGGCGGCCCTAGCCCAGGCTCCCCGGAACGCCCGGGTTATAGGCAACATCGGCTGGGCCCACTACAAGTTGAAACAGTATGATGAAGCCTTGCGTTGGCTGAAGCAAGCCCAGACCATAAGTCCTCAAAATCCCCGTATTAATCAGCGCTTGGGCATGGTCTTCGCAGCGCAGAAAAAATACCCCGAGACCCTGGCGGCCTTCCGCCAGGGGGGCGACGAAGCCCTAGCCTTCAACAACATCGGGGTTTACTACTATCTGGACGGCCGCTATGAGGAGGCCGCCCGTTGTTTCCAGAAAGCCCTGGACTTGCGGCCGACTTATTATGAGGAGGCCAGAGTGAATCTGGATAAAACCTTGGCCAGGCTGCAGGGCGGACAGCCCATCACAACGGACAGTGAACCCCGGGCTGATGCGCGTCTGTCTTTGCACCCCAAACCGCTTCAGAAGCTCCAGGAGGATGACTAGGCTATGTCCGTGATTACCCGGGGCCACATGGATTCCCGCCCCATTACTCTGAAATTGGTAGACGGCTCAATAATTACCGGCAAGATTAACCTCATCCAGCGGGGGGAACTTGAACACCGGGTCAGCGATATCTTCGTGGGCCGCAAAGAGCCTTTTGTGGTCATCTTTCAGGCCTCGGTGAACGGGGAGCACGATCAGGTATTGGTGGTCAATAAAAGCCATGTCATCTGGGTGAGGCCGGATGATGAGGGAGGGTGATGGTTCCTTCCACACCCCCAGTGCCAACCTGATATTGAAACAATCCTACCCGGCTCAGGGTGTGGCGTTTCTCTTTCCCGGTCTCTCGTTTTTCAGGATTAGAACGGTTCAGCAGCTTCCATAAGTTGTGGCAAAAGCTATATTGCTCTGGCTTTTCCTTTCCAGCGGGCCACATCGGCCGGCAGGCTATCTTTCAGGAAAATGACTCTTTCGGCCGGAGAAGATATCATTCTTCTCCGGTATTCTTATTGCCGTGCCAAAGCAAAAATTTAATTTTCGGAAAACCGGCATGGGAGGTGGGCAGGAGGGAGGGCTGGCAAGAGGTTTTGGGGGGCGGACACGAGATGCCGGCGGCCGGTGGGGCCAATTCTCATCTATGCCTCATTTTCCTCTTATGATATAGTTATATAATATCGCGGAACTGAGGCGAATGGAGAGTCAGACTATGCGAATTGGCAGAGTCCCGCGTTGCAAAACAGTGGTCTTGGTCATCTGGTTGTTGTGGGTGGCCATTTTCTTTGTGGGAACCCCGGCCGGCGCCGCGCCGGTCAAGAACCTCATCGTCCTGATTATGGACGGCTGCGGCGATGAACAGCTCACCCTGGCCCGCTGGTTCAAAGGTGCCCCTTTAGCCCTGGATGACATGCGCACCGGCGCAGTGAAAACTTACATCAGCGATGCGGTCATAGCCGACTCGGCCCCGGCGGCCACGGCTTATGCCACGGGTATCCGCAGCGGCAGCGGCATTATCGGCCTGGCGCCGCCGGTCCGGAATATTGCCGGTCTGCCGCCGGCCGCGCCGGCACTGGCCCTGAAACCCCAGGCGTCAGTCCTGGAAGGCGCCCGACTCCTAGGCAAGGCCACCGGCATCGTGGTGACCTGTCGGATCAGCCACGCCACCCCGGCTGCCTATTTTGCCCATGTCCGCAGCCGCAACCAGGAAGAGGATATCACTGAACAGGGAGTATATCAGGGGATCGATGTGGTCCTGGGCGGCGGCCGCCGCTACCTCCTGCCAACCCAACTCGGCGGCAGTCGCCGGGATCAGGAAGACCTGACCGCGGTCTTGCGCAGCCGCAATTATCAGCTCATTGACAAGCGCCTGGAGATGTCCGGAGTGACCGGCCCCAAAGTTTTCGGCCTCTTTGCCATGAGCCATCTGGCCCCGGAGATCGACCGGCCGGACCTGGCACCCGAGCAGCCGTCCCTGGCGGAGATGACCCAGAAGGCCATCAGCCTCTTGTCTGCCAATAAAAACGGCTTTTTCCTGATGGTGGAGGGCTCCCAGATCGATTGGGCCTGTCATGCCAATGACCCGGCCCATTTACTCAGCGATCTGTTGATGTTCGATCAGGCCGTTCAGGTGGCGCTGGATTTTGCCAAAAAAGACGGCCAGACCTTGGTCTTGGCCCTGCCCGACCACAACACCGGCGGCCTGTCCATCGGCAACCGGCGCACGGATGAAACCTATGATCAGCTTACGCCGGAACTCCTTCTAGCCCCCCTCAAAAAAATGCGGCGCTCCGCCGCGGCCCTTTGGCAAAGCCTGGGCGAGGACAAATCCCCTGATAACATTCAAAAGGCTGTCCACCAGGATTGGGGCGTGGAGATCACCCGGGAACAGGCCCAGCAGATCGCCGACCTGGCCAAACAATATGGCAAGGAAGGCCACTACGCCCTGGGGGAGGTCATCTGCGCCCACTATACCCACCTGGGCTGGACCACCCACGGCCACACCGGCGGCGATGTGCCCCTCTTTGCCTACGGTCCGTTCCGGCCGGTGGGCCTGTTGGACGCCCAGGATATCGGCCGGCTCTCGGCCCGGGCTCTGGGCTTTGACCTGGAAACCCTCACTTTGCGCCTCTTTGTCGACGCCACCCAGGCCTTCCCCCCTGAAGCCGTCCACCTAGACCACACCGATCCCCACAATCCCGTCTTACAGGTTCAGCATCAAGGCCGGCAGGCGGCCCTGCCCATCAACAAGAATCTCCTCATCCTGAACAAACAGGAGCTTCCCCTGGAAGGTCTCGTGATCCATGTGGCCGAGACCGGCAAGACCTATCTCCCCCTGGAAGCCGTGCACCTCATCAGAGGGGAGAGCAAACCCTTGCCCGCCATCGCCAAATAACCTATAATAGATTTCCTGATACCTTTAAATTATTCGGCCCCAAGGAGGAAGGTTGCCTGTGGGCTGCGCCCATCTTCTGAGGAGGAGATGAGCGTTCCATACCGGGCCGCGGAGCTGCTAACCCATAACTCGAAACTCAAAACTTTACAGGAGGGCAGATATGGCAGCCAAAGTCGCTATCAATGGCATGGGCCGCATCGGCCGGGCCGCCTTGAAAATCATTCAGGAGACCCCGGAACTGGAACTGGTGGCAGTTAATGATCTCATGGACCTGGACAATCTGGTCTATCTCCTGAGGTATGACACGGTCTATGGCCGCTATGACAAGCCGGTGGCTGCGGGCAGCGGCGTGCTCAAAGTGGGGAGCCAGGAAATCAAGTTCTTGAGCGAAAAAGACCCCACCAAACTGCCCTGGAAGGCCATGGACATCGACATCGTTTTTGAGTGCACCGGCGTCTTCACTTCTCAGGAGGGTTTGACCAAACATCTGGATGCCGGGGCCAAAAACGTCATCCTGTCGGCGCCCATCAAAGGGGGCGGCGACGTCCCCATGGTCGTCCATTGCGTTAATACGCCGGACGAGAGCTGCCGGATCATCTCCACGGCCAGCTGCACCACCAACTGCATCGCGCCGGTCATGGAGATTCTGGACCGCCGCATCGGCGTCAAAAAGGCCCTGATGACCACCATCCATGCCTACACTTCCTCTCAGGCCATCGTCGACGGGCCGGCCAAGAAATACCGTCGGGGCCGGGCCGGGGCCGCCAACTTTGTGCCCACGTCCACGGGCGCGGCCAAAGCCACGGCAGTAGCCCTGCCGCAGCTAAAAGGCAAGTTCGACGGCCTGGCGGTGCGGGGGCCGGTGCCGGTGGGCTCGCTGGTGGACATCGTCGTCCTGGTGGCCCGTCCCACCACGGTGGAAGAAATCAATGGGATATTTAAAGAAGAGTCAGAAGGTCCCCGTTACAAAGGCGTCCTGGGCTACGCCGAAGACGAGATCGTCTCCTCCGACGTCATCGGCGACAGCCGCGCCTCCGTTTTTGACCCCACCGGCACTATGGTGGTGGACGGCGATCTGGTGAAACTCCTGAGTTGGTATGATAATGAGTGGGGCTATACCAGCCAGATGATCCGGGAAGCCGTCCGGCTCGTCACGGGCGGCTGAGCAACCTGGAGATCTGAGAATGGTAGGAAGGCCGGGGCGGGTTTGCCCCCCGCCCCATGAATCAACAACCATCTCCTGGCCACTAACCACTTCCTAATGTTTAAAGGCCCGCTGGCCGGTGAAAACCATGGCCGCCGGCGGCTGGGCTTCGTTGCACGCCTGGATGGACTCAAAATCCCGCAGGGAGCCGCCCGGGTGGGCAATGGCGACAATGCCCTGGCGCAGGGCCACGTCGACGCCGTCCCGGAAGGGGAAGAAAGCGTCGGAAATCATGGCCGCACCGATAAGCCCGCCTTTGTCGGTCCTGGTCTGGGCGTCAATCTCTTCTTTCAGGGCTTTATCCGCCCTGCCCTGCTCTATTTCCAGTTCCAGATCCTTATAAGACTTGCCCAACTTTTTAAAACAGAGGGCGTCGGCGTATTTGGTATACGCCTTGTAGATGGCGATCTCGGCCACACCCACCCGGTCCTGTTCGCCGGTGCCGATGCCCACGGTACAGCCGTCTTTGACATAAAGAACCGAGTTGGACGTAACTCCCTGCTCCACCTGCCAGCCGAAGAGGAGATCCTCCAGCTCCGCCGGCGTGGCCGGCCGGGTGCGGTACTCCACCCCCTGGTGGACACAGACCGCAGGTTTGAAATCCGTAACCTCCAGGATGGCATTGAGGGGCGACTGCTGCACGATGAGACCGCCGTCGTTCAAGCACTTGATGTCCACGAAGCGCTTGCGGCAGAGTTCCGCGAGCTTGTCGAAACGGGGCACCTGGACGATGCGCAGGTCCTTTTTGGTCTTGAGGATATCCACGACGCCGGCTTCATAATCGGGTGCGGCGATGACCTCCAGGTAGTTTTGCACCACCAACTCCGCGGTGGTCTTGTCCATGGCCCGGTTAAAGACCGCGCAACCCCCGAAGGCAGCAATGCGGTCCGCCAGGTTGGCCCGGTCATAGGCTTGGGCCAGGCTGTCGCCATAGGCTACCCCGCAGGGGTTGTTGTGTTTGACAATGACCACACAGGGCCGCTTCAGCAGGAATTTCATGATATTCAGGGCATTGTCGATGTCCGTCAGGTTGGTCTTGCCCGGGTGTTTACCGGCCTGGAGCATGGCCGCCTCGTCAATGGCGCTGACCATGCCATAGCCCGGCTCCAGGAACTTACATTCGCCCAACTCCAGATTACCCTTCACCAGCTCATAGAGGGCCGCTTCCTGCCCCGGATTCTCGCCGTAGCGCAACCCCTTCTCAATGAGCTCGCCGGTCTTGTCATCGGGCAGCTTCCAGGTGCGCTTGCGATATTTCAACTTCTGGTCGCCGAATTCAATGGTAAGCTTTTCCGGAAAATGATCGTCCATAACGGTGCGGTACATTTTTTTGATGTCGCTCATGGGATTCCCCCTGCTCTAAATTTCCTGAAATAATTGCGAGACCATTCTATCCGAAAACCGCGGCAATGACAAACCCCTCTTCAACGCCTCTCATCCAAGCCGTGCGTGTCAGCGAGAGGTCAATTGATCAACCACTCCCTGACGGTCGGGGCTCGGCTAGATATCTATTATCTCGTCAGCCAGCGCCGGTCTCGGACGGTCAAAAAGGCATAGGGGTAGATCCACTGAAAGAGGAAAAAGGCGTAGTAGCTATAGACGATGCCGTAGACAAATTCCAGGTCTCGTTCCAGCCAGAGGTAGTAGACCAGGCCAAACAGGGACATAATTCCCAGGAAAGCCATGATCTTGAAAAAAATCAGGGGGTAGAGCCAGACTGCGGTGAGAAAGAAGCCGAATCCCAGGATGAGCATGGGCAGCTCCAGTTGGGTGAGGAAGAATTCAATGATGGGGATGAGGCGGTGGCGGTCTCGGTAGCGGGTAAACAGGTAGCCTAACTGCACGAAGGATTCCCGGACATTGCCCCGCTCCCAACGCAGGTACATGTTCACCACGCCCCCATAGGTCTCCGGGACGATGGTATACACCTTGGCAGTCCGTTGGTAGTAGGTATACCAGCCGTGGCGCAGGACCAGGTTGGTGAGAGCCCGGTCCTCGCTGTGCACGCAGGGCGCGCCCAGAAAGGTCTGGCGGCGCCAGGCCTCCAGATGAGGCATCAACGCCCCCCGCCGGTAAGCGGCCAGAGAACCGGGGGTGCAGGTCACGGTTTTATAAACGGACTGGGCGGCCCGCAGGAAGTCCAGGTTGACATAGCGGACCCACTGCATCTTGCCCATGAGGCTGGCGTGACGGTTATAGACCCGGACGTTGCCGGCCACGGCGCCGATCGTGGGATCATGCTGCAGGGGGGCCACCAGGTGGCGCAGGGCCTGGCGTTCAATGACGCTGTCGGAGTCTACGGTGACAAAGACCTCGCCCCGGCCCTGGGTAAAACCGGCGTAAAGACCCTCTTTCTTGCCCCGGTTCTCCGGGAAGCGGATGGTTCTGATGAGATCGGGATAACGCCGGGCCGCCTTAGCGATATACTCCCAGGTATCATCCGTGGAACCGTCGTCGATGCAGATAATCTCTAACCTATCCCGAGGATACTCCGCCCGGGCCACCGAATAGAGGGAGTGCTCCACCATGGCCCCTTCGTTGTAGGCGGGGATGATCACCGTCAGGCTGGGCAGGTCGTCATCTTTCGGAGCAAACGGCCGGTACACGGCCCACAGAATGGTCCGCACCCCCTGAAAAAAAAGCATGAGCACAGTGTAGACTGCCACCAGGCCGGCCAGGTTGGCGGTGTAGGTGCTGGCCTGAAAGAGCTGCCAGAAATATCCCCACGAGCCCACCTGCAGGGATATGAGCAGGCAGATCACTAACCCCACCGGCACGCCAAATTTAATAATTCGGTCCCAGCGGCAGGGCCAGATCGTTGTTTGGGTTGATTGGTGTTGCATATCGGCCTTGTCTTCGGTCCGTTCCGGGCGCGGCATAGATCAAAACCTCAATTTGTGGCGTAATATGGCTTGCCCAGCCCCCCTGCGCAATTATTCTAATTTATCATAGCGGCGAACAGATACCAGCAGAATCCGCCAAATCCTCTTGTCGGTGCGATGGGACTCACGATTTGGCGCGCCGTTTTGCTTCATGGTCTGCCGATTCATCTTGCTCCAAGCCGGATAATTTAGTAAATTAATCGTTACCATGAGGATGCAGCCTCCCCTCGGCTTTTGGTTTCCAGTATGAGCCGCCCAGGGGGGCAACAGGGGGGGAAGCTGGTTGCGGAGAGTAATTACCAGTACCACTCAAAACTTAAAACTTTCATGCACCCTCAAACCATGAAAAAAACCTTGGAGGTTTGCTAAGTGGTGTCCGGTAAGATTCTTGCATCCAGCACAGCGCTTTGCGAATTTATCTCAAGGTGGCCCAAGCTGTCATTCTGAGGCAGCGAAGCGACCGAAGCAGCTCAGATCTTGCGCGGCGTTCAGGATGACAAGATAAGATTTTCCCTTTGGGGGGGGAAATTTTTTCTCCGTTGGAAGGCGTTTATAACCCCCTGCAAGAAGATTGCCGGACAGGGATGAGGTTTTGTCTTTTTGCCCGAAAAGTAAAGCTACATCCAGCAGAAGACCTTTATCTGGCCATTAACACCTGACAAGAACTAGACGGTCGCCATCCTGACCTCCTCTCAAAACGGGAAACTCAGAATTCGAACCTCTGTTGGGGAGTCTGCCATGAGTGATATTCTGCAGCAATCAGCCCGGGACCCCTTCTGGTTCCGGGATTGCTTCCTGATGCGCATGCCCATCGGTCGCAAGGCCAGCAACTTGAGGGAGTTGTTACAAATCCTGCGGGAGGCCTCGGAGGATGTGCTCTACTATCACATTTTCCAGAGCCGCCTGGCCCTGACCGATCCGGAGATCGAGTACCCCAATGATTTCGCCCTCTGGGCTGCCAATGCCCTGCAGGACACCAAATTAGCCGAAAAGCTCAGCTCCTTTGATCCGTTTGAGTATGGGAGCATGTCCGCGGTGCGGGAAGCCGTCTTGGAGATCCTCGAAGAGTACCTCTGGGATATGCCGTATGTGCCTTGGGCCCGCCCGGGGTTTGAGCTCTATCTTTGCCAGGCTCAGACTGCGGTCATCCAATCGCCGACGCCGTCCTATACTCTGGCGGAATTCTGTCAAGGTCTGCAGCGGGTGGGTCTGGATTCCATTTATTACCATTTTTTTGAAGCCCCTTGGCGCCTGGGTGTCAGCAAAGTGGACGACTTCTCCTTTTGGATCGAATATAATTTTGACCTTCCCAGGTTGGTGAAAGACATCCGGCAGATTGACGTCTATTTTTACAGCCTGCCGGAACTGCGCGCCACCTTATTGGCCCTGATCAACGAGCACATGGGAGTCTATTGTGAACGGACTGCATGATTATACGCCCATTGTCGGCCAGGAAGTTATTGAGCAGCTGCAACGGTTGGCCGAACGCTTGACCAGACGCCGTTTCGTGCACATCAACTCCACCCGGACGGGCGGCGGCGTCGCCGAAATCCTCTCCCGGGCCGTGCCCCTGTTAAATCAATTGGGGCTGGAGACGACCTGGGAGGTTATCATCGGCGATCCCGAGTTCTTTGAGATCACCAAGGCTATGCATAATGGGCTCCAGGGCGACCGGGTGCGCTTCACGCCCCGGATGATGGAGCATTACCGGGAGATTAACCGGGAAAATGCTAAGCGTTTCGATTGGGAGGCCGACTTTGTGCTGGTCCACGACCCACAGCCTGCCGCATTGATCGAACACCTGCGCCCCCGGGCCCCCAAATGGGTCTGGCGCTGCCACATCGATGCTTCCCGGCCACAGCGGCATGTGTGGAAGTTTCTGCGAGAGTATGTCATCAGATACGACGCCTCGGTCTTTTCCATGTCCAGCTTCGCCCAGAACCTGCCCCATCCCCAGTATCTGATCCACCCCTCCATAGATCCTTTGAGCGACAAAAACCGGGACCTGACGGCCGGCGAAGTGCAGGCTGTCATGGATCGCTTGGGCATCCGCAAGGATCGGCCCATTATTCTGCAGGTTTCCCGGTTCGATTCCTTTAAAGACCCCATGGGGGTAATCCAGGCCTTTAAGATGGTGCGTCGGCACACCTCTTGTCAGCTCCTCCTGGTGGGCGGGGAAGCCACCGATGACCCGGAAGGACCGGAAATTTTTGCCCGGGTCAAGGAGGCTGCGGCCGGTGACCCGGATATCACCATCCTGCTCCTGCCGCCGGACAGCCATTATGAGGTCAATGCCCTGCAACGGGCCGCGGACGTCATCGTGCAGAAATCGGTGCGGGAGGGCTTCGGGCTGACCGTCACCGAAGCCATGTGGAAGGGAAAGCCGGTCATCGGCGGAGCGGTGGGCGGCATCGTCCTGCAGATCCGGGATTACCATACCGGTTTTCTGGTCCATTCTCCCGAGGGCTGCGCCTTCCGCATCCGTTACCTTTTGCATCGTCCGGAGATGGCCCGGCGCATGGGGAAATTGGCCAGGGAATTTGTCCGCCGCCATTTCCTCATCACTCGCCATATCAGGGATTATCTCACCCTCATGCTCTTTATCGATAACCCGGGCAGCCGGTTTATCGAATTATAGGGAGATCGTGGCGGCCATTCCCAAACAGGAACTTTCCCTCTTTGACTCGACCTGCATTATTGTGGGCATTATTATCGGCGCCGGGATTTATGAAACCGCGCCGACGGTGGCCAGTTGTGTGGGCTCCACTACCGGAGTCCTAATCATCTGGCTGTTGGGTGGTAGTCTGGCCCTGGCCGGGGCGTTGTGTTACGCCGAGTTGGCCACCGCCCTGCCCCAGGCGGGGGGTGATTATGTTTATCTGAGTCGAGCGTATGGCCCCTGGGTAGGCTTTCTCTTCGGCTGGTCCCAGTTGGCCGTGATCCGGCCCGGCGACATCGCCCTCATGGCCTTTATTTTTGCCCGCTATGCCCAAAAGCTCTGGCCGGCCGGGGGGCTGAATCAGATAGTTTGCGCCGGCAGCGCCGTGGTCGTCCTCACTGCCATCAACATTGTGGGCGTCACCACGGGAAAATGGACCCAAAATATCCTCACGGCCACGAAGGTCCTGGGGATGGCGGTAATTATTGCGGTGGGCTTCAGCGCCCCGGCGCCGTTGGCACCTACGTCTGCCCCTCCCCCCCCATCCTGGGGCGGGGTTGACCTGGCCCTCATCCTGGTGATGTTCACCTATGGCGGCTGGAATGAAATGGCCTATGTGGCGGCGGAAATCAAAAACCCCCGCAGGAACATCGTCCGGGGGCTGGTGGCTGGGACGGTAACCGTCACCGTGCTCTATCTCCTTATGAATGGGGCCTTTATTGCCGCTTTGGGCCTGGGGCCCATGGCCGCCTCGCAGGCCGTGGCTGTGGACACCGTGGCCCGGGTCTTCCCCGACGCCGCGGCCCGGGCTATCGCCGTGCTCATCTGCATTTCAGCCTTGGGCGCGGTGAACGGCCTCATTCTCACCGGGGCCCGCATCTCCTATGCCTTGGGAGCCGGCCACCCGGCTTTCCGCCTTCTGGGGGTTTGGCATCCCCGCTTGGGCACCCCGGTATGGTCTCTGGCAATCCAGGGCGCCATCAGCCTGGGCATCATCCTGCTGGCCGGATCCTTTCTGGATACCATTATCTACACAGCCCCGGTCGTCTGGCTTTTCTTATGCGGCACCGGCCTTTCGGTGTTCGTGCTGCGACGCCGGGAGCCCGAACTGGCGCGGCCCTACCGCGTCAGCGCCTATCCTTTGCCCCCCCTCATCTTCTCCCTGAGCGCCCTCTTTATGCTTTACAGTTCTGCCACTTATGCCCTGGTCAAGGTCCCTTGGGGACTGATCTTATTGCTCGGCGTGCTGCTCAGCGGGGCGTTGCTATATTATCTGACTGAGCAACGTTCATGGCACCAAGACTAAAGATTGGCGTGATATTTCACCCTCGGGCCAGCCGGAACATTTTAACCTGCACCGGTTGACGAACCAGCTTTATGGTATTACCATTTCGGAAGGATAAATCTGCCATCGGGACCGTTTTCCACCAGTGCAAGTGCACAACGGCCTTATGGCGAATGTTGCAGCAAGCGAGGAAACATATTATGTTAGATGCATATGGCACCGGTCTGGATCCCCTGCCCCAAGAAGAAGTCCTGGGAGTTCCCTTGGTGGCAGTTTTCCCCCATCCCTTGCATGGCCGGCTCATTGAGCGGGTGGTGCTGATGGTGAGCAATACCATCAATTTCAAGGGCACCAGATATAAGTACAGTTGGAAACACAATGGCGAGGTCTACTATATCCCCAAAGCCCTGGAGCCGGAAACACAGAGTTTGGGACGGATAGCCCCCTACCCCGGCGAAGATGATTAACGGTTATCTCTAACCACTGACAATTCCTATAAAAAAAGGGCAGCGGGTCGCTGCCCTTTGCGCGTGGCTTATAATGCGTCCGATTAAGCCGACCGCAGGAACTCCTTCACCAGACGGTCCCAACCCAGTTCCGGGCATTGGCCAATAACATCATCGATGAGCCCACCACCGGCCTGCAGGGTGGCGCCCACCGCGGGATCCAACATTTCCAGGAGGCGCCCAGTTTCCTCTTCGATCCAGTGGGTGGCATCCTGGCCGGTATAGAGGTTATCCAGATCCTGGGGCAGATGGGTGGGGGCGACGACGCAGAGCCAGCCATCGCCATACGGGTCGTCGTGGGCCAGACGGGGGTAACGCACCACGTCCTTATTGATTTTTTCAACGACCCCCCGAACGGGGGCCAGGACCCCGGCTTTGGCGCTCTGGCGCTGGATGGCCAGGGAGACCTTATCCCGCCGGATCTCCTCGCCGATCTTGGGCAGGCGGATCTCATCACTGGCGCCAAAGAGCTTCTGGGAGAAATCGTCCATGCCGACGCGTACCCGACCGCCGGTATCCTGGAGCACCCAGGTATGGCCCTGGTGCAGGAAGCGGGAGGTGGGGACTTTGATGCCGAAAACCTCTTCCAGGTGTTCCACCAGCTTTTCCAGCTGCACGGCCAGCCCCTCGGAGGACTGGAAACCACTGGCCGGCACCGGCGCCCCCTGCAGGAGGATGTTGATGGCATCCTTGAGGAAGTGGCGAGGCAAGAAGGCCGTCCCGGGGCGCAGGCGGTCGCTCACCATGGCCGTGGCGGTAATCAGGCCCTCCGGGCTCTTGGTCTGAAGGCGCTCCCCGGAGCGGATGCCCAGGCGTTGGGCGTCCGTCGGACTGATTTCGATGACCACTTCCGGTTCACCCTTCCCCTCAAGGGCATAGGTATAAGTCCGGGGCACGGTGCGATGCTGCCGATAAGCTGCGCCGATGGTCAATAGGATGGGGTAATCCTCGCTGGGGGCTACTTCCAGGCGCCGCAGGTTGGCCATCAGGGTGTCCATGGCAGCCACGAAATCCCCAGGGGAGTTGGCTGCCAGGGATTGATAAAGCAACCGCGCCGGTTCGATTCCCGCTTCCGCCAACATCCCCTGGACCTGTTCCACGGCCCATTGGGCACAGGTATTGCCGTGTTGGGATTTGCAGTTATCGTGCGGGCAGCCCATGACCATGACCCCGGCCGCGCCTCCATTAAAAGCCTGGAGCAGGTAATTGGGATCCACCTTGCCGGCGCAGGGCACCTTGATGGGCGTAAACCCCTGCGGCAAAGCTGCATCGTGCAGCTTCACGGCGTTTTCATAGGCTTCCCAGGCCGAATTGCGGCACATAAAGGCCACAATCCGGGGGCTGAGGGAGGGATCCAGGCTGGCCAGCAGGGTGCCGATCTGTTGATCGCTGTAATTCAGCACCTGGATGGCCTCCTGGGGACAGGCGCTGGCGCAGATGCCGCAGCCCTGGCAGGCTGCTTCGTTAATGATGGCCCGGTTGTCCCAAGTAATGGCGCCGTGGGGGCAGAGGCGGTAGCAGGTGAGACAGAAGACGCATTTGCCCCGGGCCACCGTGGCCCGGCCCAGGGGCGCCACCAACTCCCCCTCTCCCAACAGGTCCCGGACCTCTTTCAGGGCCGCGGCCACATCCGCTACTGTTTCCTCCCGGCCCATAATACCCCGGGCCGGTCCTATCACATAGATCCCCCGGCGAGGCGTCCCGACCGGTTGCTGGTGGACGTTGCCCGTTTGCAGGTAGCCATTGCTGCCGGTGGGCAGCCGCAGCAGTGCGGCCAGCCTGCCATTATCGGGACAGGCCTGGTAACATTCGTCATAAACCAGCAGATTGACTTTGAGTCCTAACCGTTCCCGCACCGAGGGTTCCAGGAAGGTAACCAACAGGCCGTTGTCCTGGGGTTGGATATCGGGGGCTTCGTCCAATTTCATGGTGATCAGGCCGGCATCATGGGCTTCCTTGATAAGCCGTTGCAGATCGGGCCCGGCCACTTTGGCGCTGCCCATAAGCAGATAGACCTGGCTGCCGGCGGCCAACATTGTGGCCGCGGACACCAAAGCCCGTTCCAAGGCCAGGGGATGACTCTCCCAGGCCAGACCCAGCATGATGGCGATGCTGGTCGGCCTCCCGGCTTCGCCGGCCAGTTTCTCTTCTAGGCCGGCCAAGGATATTATCTGGGGATGTGCCGGGATCCCATAGGCCTGGAGATCTCCCTGGGAGTGGAGTTCCGGGGCCAGGACCAGAGCGCCGACCGTGGCCGTCAAGCAGGCCTCGGGGGTATCCAGGCGCACCTGGAAGTTGCCGGCCACCCCGTTCACCTCCCGCAGGCTGGCTGACAGATGGATCTGAATATTGGCATGATGCTGGATCTGCTGGATGAGGATGTCTTTGCCTTCGCCGCCATACTCCCAAGGGACCGGGCGCAGGTCGGCATGGGGACAGGCCAACAGCACCTGGTAGCCGGCTTTGGCCAAATCCAGGGCTGATTGTAAAGCCGCACCGGAATCGCCCCAAACCAGAACCTGGCGGCTGACGCTCAACTTCCGGGTAGTAATGGGCTGGCTGAGACTGGCCTGCACCGCGGCCTGACGGATGATGTCCAAGCCTTTGGCCGCCCGCCGATCGGGATCAGGTTGGTCCAAAGCCGGGGTCAAATCCACCGGCAGGAGCTGTTCCAGGTTTAACTGGAACTCTCCCAAAAGCAGTCTGGCGATGTCCGCCCCCCGCAGTTGCGGGTCCTGGCCCACCAACAGCACAGGGTGCAGATCCGAGGTCTGCCCGAGGAAGCCACGGACCTGCTCTTCCTGTTCAGCGGTGGGACGGGCTGTGTCCATGGACAGCACCCGGCAATGGGGTAGGCTGGCCACCGCCTGGAAAAAGTTTTGCGGATCGAGCCCGGCCCGGCTCAGTTCCGGACCGTGCAGGAACAGGATATTCAACGGTTTCAATGTTTCTGAGAGATTCATGGCCTTGCCTCCGGTTTAAAAAGTGGTCAGTGAGCAGTGGTCAGTATTCGGGAAACCGGTCTTGGTTTCAGGGAAAGTATATTAAGAATAAAACCTTAACCCTTGACCCTGACCCTTCACCTTTGACCTTTCTGCCGATCACTGTAAAAGGTTTACGTGCTTGCTTCGAGATACTCCCGCACCCGTTGGACCGATTGCGTCGCCTGGGCGATGCACTCCAGGATGCTTTGCGGACCGGTGGCGGTGCCGGCCAGGAAGATACCCCGGTTCTCGGGCCCGGCTGCCAATCCATCCTTGAGGAAGCCATCCGGGGTTAATTCCAGGAGCAACATCGCCGCCAATTTCGGGTTATCCTCTCCCGGCCAGATGCCCACCGTCAGGACCAGGAGGTCCACCACCCGGAACAGGCCTTGGCCGGTTTCCTCGTCCAGAAAGCGCAATCGCAGACTGCCGTCGGCCGTGGCCATGAGGTCGCCGGGCAAGGCCCGGATCAGTTCAATCTCCTGCCGCAGCTCCTCCTCAAAGGCCTTGGGATCAGGCCCAACATTCTGCAGGTCCATGTAAAAGGTGGTCACCTGACATTCGGGCCAACGGTGGCGCACCAGCCGGGCCAGGCGCAGGCCGTAGGCACAGCAGACCCGGGAACAATAGGTATGTTCCTGGTCCCGGCTGCCCACACACTGGATAAAGGCCAGGTGCCGCACCGGCCGGCCGTCACTGGGCCGCAGCAACCGGCCGCCCTCTTTCATCAGCTCTTCCAGTTCCCAGCCGGTAATGATGTTGGGCAGCTCATAGTTGGTATAGTCGCCCCGGCACGGTGGCGAAGCCGGTTGGAAACCGGTGGCCACGATGAGACTGCCGGCGTCCACCTGCCTTGCAACACCGGGCTGGGCCAGATCGATGGCCTGGGTGGGGCAGACCTCCTGGCAGCGCGTGCAGGACTGGTCCAGGAAATACCGGCAGAGCGCGGGATTCAACGCATAACGGGGGTGATTCTCGGCGGAGGCGGTAGTCTGGATAGCCCCCGGCACCGGACACTCTTCCAGACAAACGCCGCAGTCGTTGCACCGCTGGGGATCGATCACCCGGGGTCGGGACTGCAAAGTTAGATGCCACCCCCCGTTGTTAGGCCGGCTGGCCACTAATTCCGTCTGGGTATAGAGGGTCACACCCGGCGCCGCCATGAGATCCCGCAAACCCTGCTCCACCCGGCAGGCCCCGCACTTCTGGCAGGCATCGGTAGCCTTGCAGCCGAAGGTGGCCGCCTTACCGCCTAAGAAGGGGCTCTTCTCCACCAAAACGGCCGGCACGCCTGCCTTGCTCAACTCCAATGCCGCCGTGATACCGGCGATACCGCCACCCAGAATGACTACCGGCTTCATATCTGTCTTCTCCATGGGAGTTTCCTATTCTTCACCAACCAGAAGGCAATTACTTGCATCATCCGTCCCTTCCTGGGGCCGGAGTCTGAACCGACGCGGAGGGAGGCCATGGTTCCCTCTGTAACCGGTGGTTAAATCCCCGCCTGCTCCAGGATGGCGGCCATGAGCTCGCCTTTGCCCCTGGCCTTGAGATACACGCCGTCGGCCAGGTTTTTGGCCTTGATCTCTTTCAGGAGTCTGGCCGCCAGGGCCGCCCCCTTCTTTTCGATTTCAGCGGGATCGTCGGCCTTGAGTTCCTGGGCCACCGATGCGGGCAGGGTATAGACCTTGCGGAGCTTGCCCTGCAGGGCCTGCTCTACCTCCGCAGCCTTGGGAACCTTGACCGTGGCAATGATTGCTGCCCCAGCCCCCAATTTCTGCCGGAACTCTTGCAGCTTGGTCAGGTCGTAGACGGGTGCTGTGATTAAAAAATCAACACCTGCTGCTGTTTTTTTCTTCACTTTCAACAGTTGCGGCCCCAAGGGGTCGGCCTCGGGGATGGCCACGGCGCCCAGATAAAACCGGGGTGCGCCCTTTAATTCATTGCCGGCACTGTCGTGGCCCGCCATCATACCCTTAGCAATTTGCAATAACTGTACCGAATCCGCATCGTAGACCGGTTTGGCATCGGGGTGATCGCCTTGATTAACGAAATCGCCGCTGACGATCAGGACGTTTTCCACCCCCAGGGCCGCCGCGCCCAGCAGCTCGCTTTCCAAAGCCAGGCGGTTGCGGTCTCGGCAGGTCAGATGAATCATGGGTTCGGCCCCCGCGGCTTTGACGAGCTGAGCTGCGGCCACCGGCGACAGCCGCATCTTGGCATGTTCATTATCCGGTATGCTGAAGGCGGTGACCCGGCCGTTGAGCGACTTGACGGGCGCCAGCATGGCCTCGGGGTCAATACCCTTGGGCGGTTTAATCTCCACTACGATGGGAAACTTCCCGCCTGCTAATGCTTCCTGGAGTTTACTCATGGCCGCCGTATCTCCTTTTGTAAGCCGGGTGGATGATGGCCCCCGGGGTGGTGGTCCGGGCATGCGGATGGAGGGGCAGGATGGGATCGATGAGATCCAGGCGCCCCTGCCGATCCAGGCGTTCGTAGATGGCGCACCAGGCGCAGTCATTGTCCGGATTAACTTCGCACTTGCCCTTGAGGTTGCCGCCGCAGGGACCGTTAAGCAGCCCTTTAGGGCACATGGTCACCGGGCAGATGCCCCCGGTAGTACCCAGGTAGCAGTTATGGCAGGCCCGGCAACGCTCGGTATAGAAGCCGGCCTCTTCGTTGACCCCGATAAACGTGGTGTTCAGGGCCGGGATGACCGGTTTCATCTCGGGCATGGCCGCTAAAAACTGCACCCCGGCACCGCAGGCCGTGGACAGGACGATCTCGTAATCAGCCACCGCATCGCTTAGGGGTTGCATAAACTCCCGATCGCACTGGCGCTCCACGGTGATCTCACCGACTTTAACGGGTTTGCCGTTCTGACCCCGGGCCAGTTTTATCTGCGAGGCCAACAGCCCCACTTCTTTTTCCCCGCCCGCCAGACAGACGGCCACACAGGTGCCGCAGCCGACGATGAGGATCTTTTCATAGGGCTCCAGGGCCGCTTTGATCTCTGCAAATGGTTTGCGCTCTGCTATTATCATGGTTGCACCGCCAGTTCCTGCTGTTCGCTGGGTTGTTCACCTGCCCAAGTCCCCGCTTTCCTCCGGAATTGCGGATTCAACGGACTGGGACCGAGCGCCTTCACCCTGTCGGTCATTTCCTTGACGACAGCCACCCACTTAGGGGCATCAGAGGCGGCGATTTCATACATTGCCAACCGCTCCCCACCGATGCCGCATTCATCCAATAAGTGTTTGGCATATTCCACCCGCTCACGAGCTCTTAAATTTCCTTCCAGGAAATTACAGGTCCCGGCTTCTCAGCCACCCACAAAGATGGCGTCGGCACCGGCCTCAAATCCTTTCAAGATATGAATGATATCGATCCGCCCGGTGCACAGATACTTGACAATGCGCACGGTGGCCGGATACTGCATCCGGGCCGAACCGGCCATATCAGCGGCTGTATAGGTGCAGTAGGTGCAGACCAGGGCCAAAATCCTCGGTTCGAAGTCCATGCCAGTCACCTTAGCTCCTCCCACCCCAGCCAAGCGCCGCCCAGAAGGGGTTCAGGGCCTCAATCTTGGCAATAAATTGTTCATCCAGATTGTGTTTCACACTGATGGCCTTGCGGGGGCAGGCGCTGGCACAGTTGCCGCAGCCCTGGCAGGCCGCGGCATCGATGACCACCACGCCCTCGCTTTCGTCCATCTTCGGCACCCCATACGGACAGGTGCGCACGCAGGTGAGACAGGCCACACACTTCAGCGGGTCCACCACGGCCACTGCGCCAGGCACAAACATTTCGGCCTTGGACACGACTCCCAGAGCCCGGCCCGCCGCGCCTTTGGCCTGAGCAATGCTCTCCTCCAAAAACTTGGGACTATGCGCCAGGCCGCAAACAAAAACACCTGCTGAGGCAAAATCCACCGGCCGCAACTTCAGGTGGGCTTCCATGAAAAAGCCATCGGCGTCAAAGGGCAGCTTCAAGACCTTGGCGATCTCCTGGCTCATGGGATGGGGCCGCACCGCCGCCGATAGCACCAGATAATCAGCCGGCAGGGCTAAATCCATCTGCAAGGCCTGGTCATGGACCAGCACCTGCAGCCCTTGGGGGGTCGCAGTCACCTGGGGTTTGCGCTCCAGCTCAAAGCGCACAAACTGCACGCCCAAGTCCCGGGCTTCCTTATAAGCAAGTTCCTTCAAGCCGTAGGTCCGCATATCCCGATAGAGGATAAAGACCTGAGCTTGGGGGTTCAGCTTTTTGATGGTTATGGCATTCTTGACCGCTTCACCGCAGCAGATGCGGCTGCAGTACATGTGCTCCGGCTCCCGGGAACCCACACACTGGATCATGACCACCCGGGATCCCGCCTGGAAGGCAGTGGGGTTGGTGTGCAGCTTCTCCTCCAGCTCCAACTGCGTCAACACCCGCTCATCCTGGCCGTAGAGGTATTCCGTGGGCTTATATTCGATGGCACCGGTAGCCACCACGATGGCGCCGAAATCCACCTCCCGTTGGTCGTCACCGTTCACCAGGGTGCCCCGGAACTTGCCGATACTGCCGGACACGTGCGCTATGGCAGTGTTGGGCAGCCACTCGATGAGGGGATGCGCCTCCACCCGCTGACTCAGCTCATTGATGAGAGACAGGATTTCATGGCCTTCCATGGTCTTGACCATTCTTTTGGCCAGACTGCCGCTGAGTTTGTCGCCGGATTCCGTCAGATAGACCTGGTAACCGGCCTCAGCAATGGTCAAAGCCGCCATCAAGCCGGCCAACCCGCCGCCCGCCACCAGGGCCTTCTGACTCACCGGGAACAGCAGGTCCTGGATCGGCTGCAAGGTCATCGCCCGGCCCACGGCCATACGCGCCAATTCCTTGGCCACCTCGGTGGCTTCGGCATGATCCGCCTGATGCACCCAGGAGTCCTGGTCCCGGATATTGGCCATCTCAAAGAGATACTTGTTCAGGCCGGCCTTGCGCAGGTTCTCCTGAAACAAAGGTTCGTGGGTCCGAGGGCTGCAGGAGGCCACCACCACCCGATTGAGTTTATGCTCTTCGATCACCTGCCGCATGTTGTCCAACGAATCGGTGGCGCAGGTAAAGGTATAATGATCCGCATAGACCACATGGGGCAAAGTCTTGACATATTCGGTAACCGCCTCGACATCCACCACCCCGGCGATGTTGATGCCGCAGTGGCAGACAAAGACGCCGATGCGGGGTTCTTCGGCCCAAATATCCCGCTCTTCGGGATACTCCTCCATGGTCAGTAAGGTCCCTTTAGCCTCCGCCAGGAAGGCAGCGGCGGCCCCGGCTGCGGCCGAGGCATTGCCCACCGTCTCCGGGATGTCCCGGGGCGCCTGGAAGACGCCGCAGGTGTAGATCCCCGGCTGAGTGGTGGCCACGCTGTCCAGCGGCAGACTTTCCACAAAACCATACCGGTCGGTCTGGATGTCGCAGATGGCGGCCAACTCCTTGCTGGCCGGATGGGGGTTGAGGCCCACCGAGAGAACCACCAGGTCGAAGATTTCGGTGGTCACCTGCCCGGCTTCGTCCACATAGGTCAGCTCCAGGTTCTTGGTCTGGGGATCCTGGGCCACCCGGGAGACCATACTGCGCACATAGCGCACGCCATGGGAAGTCTTGGCCCGCTCGTAGTAGCGGTCAAAACCCTTGCCCTGAGCCCGGATATCAATATAGAAAATGCTGGGTTTGATATGGTGATCATGCTCCTGGGCAATAATGGCCTGCTTGGTGGCATACATGCAGCAGACATAGGAGCAGTATTCCCGGCCGCAGGAAGCATCCCTGGAACCCACGCATTGGATCCAGGCCACCTTCTGAGGCGCGCGGTTATCGCTGGGCCGCAGCACGTGCCCACCGGTGGGGCCGGTGGCCGACAGCAGCCGCTCAAACTGCAGCGAGGTAATGACGTTGGGGTAACGGCCGAAGCCATACTCCGGCTTCAGGCTGGCGTCAAACGGCCGGAAGCCGGGGGACAGGATCAGGGCCCCCACTTCCAGCTGCCGGGTCCGGGGCTCCATATTGTGCTCGATGGCCCCAGCCTTACAGGCCGCCACGCACTGCAGACATTCGGAACAGATGCCGCAGTTCAGGCAGCGCTCGGCCTCGGCCATGGCCGCTTCCCGGGTAAAGCCCAGGTTGATCTCCTTGAAGCCCTTCACCCACTCACTGTGGGGCAGCTCCGGCATGACGGCCCGGGCCTCTTTGGGAGTGTTGGGCGGAATGGGCGCCCAGCGGCCCTCCTCGTCGGGCACGGGACGCAGGGGCAGTTCCCGATCGGCTTTCAGGTCCTGGCCGTTGAGAAAGCGGTCAATGGAGATGGCCGCTTCCCGGCCGGCCGCCACCGCGGCAATGGCGATGTATGGACCCGTGACCACGTCTCCCCCGGCAAAGACGCCGGGACGGCTGGTGGCCAGGGTGTCGGGATCGGTTTCGATCAGGCCCCGGGGCGTCAGCTTGATGCCGTCCGCCTCGGTGAGGAACTTTAGGTTGGCCCGCTGACCGATGGCCATGATGACGATATCGGTTTTGCGGGTCTCGGTCTTGGCTTCGTCATAGGTGGGGGCAAAACGGCCCTGCTCGTCAAAGACCCGGGTGACGGCCTTGAGCACCAGGCCCGAGACCTTAGCATCCTGGGCCTGGATCTCTTTGACCCCCCAGCGGTGGTTGATCTTGATGCCTTCCTGCTCGGCCTCAGCGATCTCCCACGGGGAGGCCGGCATCTCCTCCCGGTTTTCCAGACAGACGATCTGGACCTTGCCACCCTGCCGCCGAGCGGTGCGGGCCACGTCCATGGCCACGTTGCCGCCGCCGATGACCGTCACCGTCTTGCCGGTGAAGTCAAAGGGCTTCCCTGAGGAAGAATCTTTCAAGTATTCCACGCCCCAGAGGACGCCTTCGGCCTCCGCCCCCGGCACCAGCAGACGCACCGAATCCTGGGTGCCCACGCCCAGGAAGGCGGCCTGGAAGCCGCCGCTGGTGAGCAGATCGTTCAGGGTCCGACCCTCGCCGCCGATGGGCGAGTTATAGTGGATCTTGACACCCAGGCGCTGGATATAATCCACTTCCCGCTGCAGGACCGCCCGGGGCAGGCGATATTCGGGAATGCCGTAGCGCAGCCAACCCCCGGCCTCGGCCGCCGCCTCAAAGATCTCCACCTGGTAGCCCTGCAGGGCCAGATGGTAGGCGCAGCTCAGACCCGAGGGCCCGGCGCCAATGATGGCTACCTTTTCCTCCCGGGAAGTGATCTCCGGTATGGGCAGGGTGGCCCAATCCACCTGGTCGGCCACAAAGCGCTTCAGGCTGCAGATGGCCACCGGCTCGTCCACCTCCTGGCGCCGACAGTCCGACTCGCAGGGATGGGGACAGATGCGGCCGATGGTGCCCGGCAGGGGCAGCCGCTCCATGATCAGGGCCAGGGATTCCTGGAATTTCTCTGCTTTGATGAGCTGCACATAGCCCTGCACCGTCAGGTTGGCCGGACAGGCCCGCACACAGGGGGCCCGATCCAGCTTCTTGATGGCGTATTGGGCCGGAATGGCCTGGGGGAAATGCCGGTAGGCGGCATGGCGCTGCCCCAACCCTTCGTCAAAGGTGGAGGGCATGAGGACCGGGCAGGCCTCGGCACAGGCCCCGCAGGCGTTGCATTTGGACGAATTGATATAGCGCGGCTCCTGACGCAGGGTCAGGGTAAACCGGCCCGGTTCCCCGGCCAGCGCCGCCGCCTCGGACTGCGTGATGATCTCGATATCGGGATGGCGGGCCACCTCGATGAGTTTCGGCGAAATCAAACAGGTGGAGCAATCGTTGGTGGGAAAGGTCTTATCCAATTGGGCCATGACGCCACCGATGGAGATATCCTTTTCCACCAGATAGACCTTAAAGCCGGCATTGGCCGCATCCATGGCAGCCTGCATACCGGAGATGCCCCCGCCGATGACGGCCACTGCCCCGATTTTGCTCTGCTCAGTTGTTTTCCTAGTCATCGTCTGATCTACCTCTGGGTCTGCTGACGTGGGACCCCGACTCTTGCCTTTGCCTGTCCCTTTCTTCATAACAGCCCCCGTTTCTGGAGCAGCGGCCGGGGGTCCACCAGGTGCCGGGACAACCACTTGGCCGTGTCCGTATGCCCCATGGCCAGGCCCATAAGTTCGGTAAAATAGAACACTGGCAGATAATACTTTTTACCGGCCTGCTTGGAGATACGTTCCTGAGACATATCCAGGTTGGCCTGACACATCTGACAGGAGACCACAAAACACTCCGCCCCTGCGGCCAAGGCCCGGTCATAGAGGCGGCGCACCAGGGTGTCCACCAAATCCGGCCGGGCCAGAGTCAGGCCGGCGCCGCAGCAATCGGTTTTATAGGACCAATCCAGGGGTTCGGCCTGCAGCACGGTGAGGAGCTTCTCCATGTTCTGGGGATTTTCGTAATCAAGCTTATCGGTAATGGCCGGCGGCCGGGAGGCCAGGCAGCCATAATACCCCACCGCCTTGAGCCCTTTGAGGGGCCGCCTGACCTTTTTGGCCAAGGTCTGCAAGAAAGAGGGCTGGGTCAGAAAATCCAGCAGGTCCCAGATTTTTTTATCTAAGGGAGTCTGGCCGGTTTCCTTCTCGGCCTCCTTCTCTGCGGCCTTGAGCCGGTTGAAACAGAGGGCACAGGGCACCACCACGTCCAGACCGGCCTTTTTGGCCAGGCCCAGGTTGCGGGCCGGCAATTCATAGGAGAGGCGGTGGCTCAGGCTGTGGGCCGCACTGGCACCACAGCAGCTCCAATCCTCCAACTCCGCCAACTCCAAGTCCAATAAGGGGCTTACCCCCGCAATGGAGGCGGCATAATCCGCGGCGGTGCCTTCCAAAGAACATCCGGGATAATAGGATACCTTCATGGCTCTCTTCAGACCCCCGCGCGCTGAAAGATTGACTGAATCTCGCCCTTGCCTTTGATGACCGGCGGCCGTCCCAGACGCAGACGGCGCCGTTTGAAGAGGGCCAACCCCAGCTTGGCGTTGTCCAATAATTCTTTGAGATTAGGCTGGCGCCGGAGCTTATAGATCAGAAACCGCTGCATCAGGGCCATTTCTGACAGACGCCCGCCCGCCTTGCGGATGCTCTCCAAAAAGAAACGATGGGCCGTGGCCACCTCGGGCTGGTCCACTGCCGCCTTCTGCTTCAGGGCCTCTTCCTTGAGCCAATCCATCACCCCGGCGATGTCAATGCCGTTGGGACACCGGGTAGTGCAGGTCACACAGGAAGCACAAACCCAGATGGTCCGAGAGCCCAACAACCGCTCCATCTGCCCTAAGAGGGCCAACCGGATGACCTGATCGGGCAGCAGATCCATAGCAAAAGTAAGAGGACAGCCGGCCGAACATTTTTTACACTGATAACAGGCCGACACCGAGATGGCGGTGGTTTCTGCCAAACGGCTTGCCAAATGAGTGGCCGGCATCAGCGGCTGCATTTGTGGTATATTCATGAAACCCTGCTCCTGCGTCGTCAGGCCCCGTCCGAGCTTTACCTCAGCCCGAAACCGGCCGCAGAGATTATCTTTTGAGCAATCTTTGCCTTGTTTGATTGCATAACCTGTACCAAAAATGGAATTTCGTGGGAGGCGGCCGTATTCCTGACATTTGTTCACCTCATGAAAAGCAACCGATTAATTTTCTGTAGTATTCTTCAACAGGGCGTTATTGCGATTTATTTAGTATATTGATATCATTAATTATTTTTGGTGCTTAATATTTCAACAGAGGTGTTGGCATATTATCCCTTGGCCCCCCGTCTTTACCCCGCCCGGCCAGGACCCGCTGGATACAGGCGGTGATTTCTTCCTCGGTAAAGGGTTTTTCCAGATAATCAGCGGTTCCCAAGCGCAGGGCGGCAAGAGCTGTGGCCAACGAACTATAGCCGGTAATGACGATGACCGGTACTGGCGGGTGCTGCACCCTTGCCTGCCGCACCACCTCTAAACCGTCCATATCCGGCAGATAGAGGTCGGCCAACAGGAGGTCAAAGGATGTCTGGGCCAACAATTCCAAGGCCCGTTGGCCGGTGGCGGCCCACGCCACCTGGTAGCCGGCCTCCCGGAGAACCATCTGCAGGGCGGTGGCCACATGGACCTCGTCTTCCAAGAGCAGGATCTGCACCAGACCCTGAGACGCTGATGGAGTGGCAACGGACATCACAATGGCTCAATCTCCTGGCGAAAGTACATTCTCCTCCTTACTCCAGCAATCATCATGCCATTCCCGGCTGATAGATATCCCATTATAGTTATTGATTTTTTACTAAGGGGAAGGAGTTTGTCGGAGGAGGTTCGTATAATTATTTATACGACCTCTTTTCTTCTGGAAGAAAAAATATAAATAAAATCAAATTGTTGAAGTTGTATATAATCTTATACGGTCAGAAGCCGGCCGTATAAGTGGTAATCGCAGGGGAAATTTCTCCTTCAACTGAGGGAAGGGCGCCTGTTCCACCTCTCTTTTGAAAAAATTGGGGGCAGGCTTTTCTGCCTGCCCCGTTGCTCATTTATTTCTTAGAGAACCCTGGTTCTTTTTAGCCAATCTGGCACACCCCGTGGGTGCACTTGCCGCTGATGTGGTCCTCGAACTCCTGGCGGAAGTGTTTCAGCAGGCTCATGAGGGGCGCCGGCGCGGTCTGACCCAGGGGGCAGAAGGAGGCGTCCATCAGGGTCTGGGCCAGGCTTTCCAGGAACTCCAGGTCGCCGGGCTGGCCCTTGCCCTCCCAGATGCGGGTCAGGGTTTTGAGGAGCTGCGGCGTGCCTTCCCGGCAGGGGGTGCACTGGCCGCAGGATTCATGGGCGAAGAAGACGGCCACGGACCGGGCAAAATCCACCGCGCAGACGGACTCATCCATGACCAACATGGTGCCGGAGCCCAAGGCACCCCCCACTTTACTCATGGCAAAGTCGATGGGCACGTCCAGGGCGTCGGCGGTGACAATGCCGGCCGAGGCGCCGCCGGTCTGGCACATCTTGAACTTGGCGCCGTTGCGCATACCGCCGCCATACTCGTCGATGAGCTGCCGCAGGGTGATGCCCACGGGTACCTCCACAATCTGCGGCGTATTGACGTGGCCGATGATCTGGTAGATCTTGGTACCGCTGGTGTCCGCAGTGCCCAGGGATTTGTACCACTCGCCGCCCTTCAGGATAATGGCCGGGACCGAGGCCAAGGTCTCCACATTGTTGACGATGGTGGGTTTGCCCCACAGACCGGCCACGCCCGGGAAAGGCGGCTTGGCGCGGGGATAGCCCCGCTTGCCTTCGATGGATTCGATAAGCGCGGTTTCCTCGCCGCAGATGTAGCAGCCGAACCCCGAACGCACTTCGATATCAAAGGAGAAATTGGTGCCGAAAAGGTTGTTACCCAGACACCCCTTGGCCCGGGCCTGTTCAATGGCCGTATTGAGTCGGTGCTTGCAGAGGTAATATTCACCCCGGCAGTAGATGTAGCCCTTGTTGGCGCCCACGGCAAAGCCGGCGATGGCCATACCTTCCAGGACCTTGTGGGGGTCGCCCTCCACGATGTAGCGGTCCTTGATGGTCCCCGGTTCGCCTTCGTCCAGGTTGCAGATGATGTATTTCTGGGGCACCTCCAGCGGCCGGGTGAAAGACCACTTCAGCCCTGCGGGGAAGCCGGCGCCGCCCCGGCCCCGCAGCCCCGAGGTCTTGACTTCTTCCACCACCTGCTCCGGGGTCAGGCTGGTAACGGCCTTTTTCAGGGCTTCGTAGCCGCCTTTGGCCAGATAATCTTCGATCTTCTCCGGATCGATGACGCCCACGTTGTTCAGGAGCACCATCTCCCCCGGCGGCTGTTTATAGCTCCGGAAGTCTTTGGTGCTGTACGGCAGCTTCTTATAATCCGGGGCCTTGCCGGCCCGGTAGTCGGCGATGATCTGGCGGATCTTGTCTTTGGTGAGGTTGCCATGCACCACTTCGTTGATCTGCATGGCCGGGGCCACTTCGCAGACCCCCAGGCAGGCGCTGGTTTCCAAGGTAAACAGCCCATCTTTGGTGGTGTGGTGCAGGCGCACCCCCAGCTCTGCCTGCATGAACTCCAGGAGGTTGTCGGCGCCCTGGACATGGCAAGGGGGCGACTCGCAGAAGCGGATGACGTACTTGCCCTTGGGCCGCCAGGTGTACATGGAGTAAAAGCTCATGACGCCAAAGACGTCGCTGCCGGGCACATTCAGGCCAGTGGCGATGCGCTCCTGGACGGCCGGCGGCAGGAAGCCGATGGCGTCCTGGACCGCCTGCAGCACCGGCATGAGGTTGCCGGGCATGTCTTTGTAACAGTCAATAATACTATCTACCTTGGCCCACTGCTCCGGGGTCAACTCCGGCAGCGGGGCGCTGTGGTATTGGCATTGTGCGGTCATGATGGCGGCCCTCCTTACGCCTTCTCGATCTGCACGGCGCAGACCTTGTATTCAGGAATCTTGCACACCGGATCTAAGGCAGCGTTGGTCAGCCGGTTGGCCGCCGCCTCGGCAAAGTGGAACGGCACAAAGACGGTGCCGGGGACGGCTTTGGGCGATACCTGGGCTTTGGCAATGATTTCTCCGCGGCGAGTCCTGACTTTCACCTGATCTCCGGTAGCGATGCCATAGGTCCGGGCATCCAGGTCGGAGATTTCCACCTGGCAGTCGGGAGCCTTTTCCACCAGGCCGGTGGCTTTGCGGCTCATGGTACCCGTGTGGTAATGATAGAGGATACGTCCGGTGGTGAGATAGAGAGGATACTCGGCATCGGGCATTTCCGCCGGATCTTTGTGGTCGACGGCAGCAAAGAGCCCTAGGCCCCGGGCAAACTTGTCTTTATGAAGGAAGACGGTGCCAGGGTGGTCTTCCGTGGGGCAGGGCCACTGAATGCCGCCGGACTCCAGCCGTTTATAGGTGATTCCGGCATAGGAAGGTGTGACCTTTCTGATTTCTTCAAAAATCTCCTGCGGATTGGCATAATTCATGGGATACCCCATGCGGTTGGAAATTTCGGCGATGATCTGCCAATCCTGCTTGGCCCCCGGCAGTGGTGGGACGGCTTGGCGCACCCGGGCAACCCGACGTTCCGTGTTGCTGAAGGTGCCGTCTTTTTCCGCAAAGCTGACGCCCGGCAGCACAACGTCAGCCAACTGGGCCGTCTCTGTCAGGAAGATATCCTGGACGACCAAAAAGTCCAAGGCCTGCAATTCTTTGATGGCATGGTTCAGGTCAGCATCGGAGACGACCGGGTTTTCGCCGACAATATATAACGCCTTGATTTCTCCCTTTTTAATGGCGGGCAACATCTCCGTCGTGGTCATGCCCACATAATCGGGCAGGCCCGTGACGCCCCAGGCATCCTCCATTTTCTTGCGATTATTAGCGTCAGTAACCACCTGATAGCCGGGGAAGACGTTGGGCAGGCCGCCCATATCGCAGGCGCCCTGGACGTTGTTCTGGCCCCGCAGCGGATTGACGCCGCCGCCCCAGACGCCCACATTGCCGGTGAGCATGGCCAGGTTGGCCAGAGTCTTGACGTTGTCCGTCCCCACGGTGTGCTGGGTAATGCCCATACAATAGACGATGGAGGCCGGTTTGCTCTGGGCAAACAACCGAGCCGCCTGAATGATTTGCCCAGCTGGAACGCCGCTGATCTTTTCCACGTATTCGGGGGTATATTTCTCCAGCGTTTCTTTAAGGGCCTCGAAATTCTCGGTGCGCTCCGCGATATAAGCGGCGTCGTGGAGATTTTCCTTCAGGATAACGTGCATCATGCCATTGAAGACGGCGATGTCGGTTCCCGGTTTCTGGCGCAGCCAGAGGGTGGCAAATTTTACCAAATCAATGCGCCGGGGCTCAATGACAATGAGCTTTTTGTTGCCATAGCGGGCCGCCCGTTTGATGCGGGCGGCGATCACCGGGTGATTTTCCGTGGTGTTGGAACCGGTGACCAGAATACATTCTGCGTCCTCCAATTCGCCGATGGAATTGGTCATCGCTCCAGAACCGAAAGAAGCGGCCAGACCGGCCACGGTGGAGCTGTGACAGAGGCGGGCGCAGTGGTCGACATTATTGGTGCCCACCACGGCGCGCAGCAATTTCTGGAAAAGATAATTTTCTTCGTTGGTAATCCGGGCGGAGCACCAGCCGCCGATGGTCTTGGGACCGAATTTCTCTTTGATCTCTTTTAATTTGTTGGCCACCAGATCCAGGGCCTCCTCCCAGGTGGCTTCCTGGAGCTGACCGTTCTTTTTGATCAGGGGCGTTTTGAGGCGTTCCGGATGATGCACAAACCCCATGCCGAAGCGGCCTTTGACGCAGAGGCGGCCTTCATTGGGAATGGCACGGGCGCCCATTACCTTAACGATCTTGCCGCCCCTCACCTTCAGATCCAGCTGACAGCCCACGCCGCAGTAAGGGCAGATAGTGCGCACGGTGTGCAGTTCCCAGGGCCGCCCCTGGCCGATGGCGTTCTTGTCCAGGAGAGCCCCCACGGGACAGGCCTGGACGCAGGACCCGCAGAAGACGCAGTCCGATTCAATATAGGTCTTGTCGGCCTTGGCCACGATCTTGTTGTGGTGCCCCCGGTAGCCGATCTGGATGGCCAGGTTCACCTGCCGCTCATTGCAGGCCCGCACACAGCGGCCACACATGACGCATTTCGCAAAATCCCGGACGATCATACTATTATTGTCTTCATAATAGTATTTGGTGCCGGGCGGGTCGGCAAAGGCCGGGGTGGGCACCTGGAACCGGTAGGCCAAGCCCTGCAGCTCGCATTCGCCGTTGGCCTCGCAGATGAGGCAGTTGTGGTTGCCGGAGGCCAACATCAAGGCGATGATGTTCCGCCGGGCCGCATTGACCCGCGGCGTCTCCGTCTGAATGACCATCCCTGGCGTGGCTGCCGTGGCGCAGGCCGGGGCCAAGGTCCGCCAGCCCTCCACCTCCACCACGCAGACCCGGCAGGAGCCGGTGGGTTTGGTTCCCTGCATATAGCAGAGCGTGGGGATGGTGTAGATACCGGCCGCCCGAGCCACGTCCAGGATGGTCTGCCCGGTTTGCAATTCGACGGTCTTGCCGTCTATGGTTACTGTGGGAGTGCTCATTTTCTCATTCGCCTCCGTCTCGAAATACCCGAATTCGACTAAAAACCCAAAATACGCGTAAATTTTCACATTCCCATTCTAATAAAAGCGTCGTCAAGCCGTCAACCTTTTTTGCTTGCCGGTTTCCCGTTTACAACAATCAGCAGGCGGGTCGCCGACGCCAAAGAATAAATTCCTGGCTAACGGGAAGACAAAAAAGGGCGGATATCCTTTTTCTGGCCCATAGTAAGAATCTTGACAAGGTCAAGGGAGGTTTTAACTTATTAATTTGTTCCATCACCGTGTACCATACCAACCAAGACACACGAGTAAAGCTCATAAGGAAATAAAGATATGACGAACAATCTTGACGCCATAACCCCCGAAGCCTCCGCCGAGCAGATCTTTGAGATCAGCGGCACCAGATTCGAGCCGGAGGCTGCGGCCGAACTCTGGCCTCGGATTCTCCAGCACAAATGGCTCATGTCCGAAAAATTGGGCCGCGATGTGGGCTTGCGGGTGGCCTGTATTGATTTTCTGGAGAATATGGAGCTGGCCGATAGAGAGTACCTGGCCTATAAACGGCAGGATCTGTTGGACGAAATGGGGGCCCGCTCCATCAGCCGGGAGTATTGGGACGGCATCTCCGATTCCCAGCCGCCCAAGCAGATCGTGCAGCGCAAGATCATCCTGCCCCTCACCCGACCGGATCTCTCCCAAAAACACGGGGTGGTGCCGCCCAAGGCCATTATCTTTTTCGGCCCGCCGGGTACCGGCAAGACCCATTTTGCCAAGGCCATTGCCGGGGTCCTGGCCTGGTGGTTCATCGAAATCGCCCCCAGCATGCTGCTGGTGGAAGGCACCGCCAAGATGGGGGCCAATCTGCGGGCCATCATGGAAAAGGTGCGGACTTTGGACGAAGCCGTCATCTTTATCGATGAATTTGAGGAACTGGCCGGCCGCCGGGATGAAGCCGACCGCCTGGATAAGTCTGTTACCAACGAATTCCTCAAGCAGGTGCCGCTCTTGAAAAGCGAAAGCAAAAATCTGCTCTTAGTCTGCGCCACTAACTACATCCGGCAGCTGGACGATGCCCTCCTGCGCCCCGGCCGCTTTGACTGTATCATTCCGGTGGGCGGCCTCAACGAAGACGAACGGGCCACCATCCTGCAACACTATCTCAACAAGTTATGCGCCGGCGAAGTGGATCTCAACCTCCTGGTGAAGATGACCAGCCGCTTTACCCCGGCCGACCTGGAGTATCTCTTCCAACAGGTGGCCCAATACGCCTTTGAGCAGGAGTTGGCCACCGGCACGGACTACAGGGTGACCACGGCCACTATCCTGGAGATCCTCCCCAAAATCCGGCCGACACTCACCGAGGAGATCATCACTGAATTTGAAAAGGACAGCCTAACCTACTCCCGCTTTTAATGATGGCGGAAGCGCCTCGGCAGCCTTTTCTTACCACAAAAACAGGGCGGGCCTCCGGACCCGCCCAAGCTAACCCCTGCTGGCAGACCGCCTTGCTGCGGTTCAGAGCACCATTGCCATGTCTTGACTGACCGCCAGGACTTCGAGGGCAACGTCCTGGTCGGCCACAATCTCCTGGCAATGCGCCAGGATGCGGTCGACGCCGGCATCATCCCGATCCTGATTGTGGTGATAGAGACCGAAGCAACGGACCCGGGCCCGGATAGCCACCTCCAGGGCAGCCAGGTAGGTCGAATGCCCCCAAGAGCGGCTGCGTTGGTATTCTTCAGGGGTATATTCCGCATCATGGATGAGGAGATCGGCGCCCCGGGCGAACTCCACATAGGCTTCGGGCGGCAGACCACCCCGGTGCCGGTAACCCAATTCATTGTCTGTTAAAAACACAAAGGTTTTGCCATCTTCCACCAGTTTATACCCCTGGCCGCCGTTGGGATGGCTGAGATGGATGGGCCAGACTTCGATGGGACCGACGTGATAACTCAGGACGCAGTCGTCCTCATAGGTGATGGTGGCGGCCAATGAATCGAAGTCTACCGGGAAATAAGGGCCAGTCATGGCCCGGGCCAGCAGTTTGCGAAGGTCCCCCTGGGCCTCGGTGCAGCCCCGAATACTGATGCTGGTCCGCGGATCGTAAATCGGTTTGAAAAAGGGAAAGCCCAGGATGTGGTCCCAATGGGAATGGGTCAGAAACAGGGTGTAGTCAAAGCGGTTTTCCCGGAGCAGGTTGTTACCCAACCGTCTGATCCCCGAACCGGCATCAAGGATAATGATGTCATCGTCGCGGCTGCGGATTTCAAAGCAGCTGGTATCGCCCCCGTAGCGGAGGTATTCCCGACCTGATACCGGGATGGAGCCCCGGGCGCCGTAGCAGCGAATGATCATGACAGCAAACACCGTCCCCGGGCCGATTCTTGCACCCGGGCGTTGTAACCCACAAGACAATCCTCCAGGCTGATACCAGGCGCCAACTCGGCGCCGGACCAGACCACCGTATTTTTCAGGCTGACGCCATCGCCCACCCGCACGCCGGCCCCTAGACAGACCCCGCCGCCACAGTGCACGCCGCGACCCAAAATTACCTTGGGGCCGAGACAGGGATCGGCCAGATGCGGGAAGAAGCGCTGCAGCCCCGGCACTGCCCCTCGCAGCAGTCGGCCATGGATTTCCAAGTAGTCCTGCGGGGTGCCGATATCCTGCCAGAAGAAATCCTGGCGGACCAGGGCCGCCACCGTCTCGCCGCCGGCAATGACCTGGCGATAGGTATCAATGATGTTCACGAACTTTCCTGCCGGCATATGGCCCAACAGCCGGGGCGAAACCACCTGGATGCCGGTAAAGGCCAAGGGCCGGGGCAGGACCTCCGGCGCCGCCGGCCTTGGGCCGAACCCAACAAGCCGATCGTCAGCCGTCAGCCAAACGTTATTAAAACGGGGATAATCATGAAGCAAGAGGGTGGCCAAAGCCGTGGCATCGTGGGCGTCGTAAACTGTCCCTAATTCTATATCGGTCACAATGTCGCCGTTGATAACTAGAAAGGGGTCTGGGCCGAGAAAGTCCGCCAGATTTTTCAGGCCGCCGCCGGTCCCCAGGATCTGCGGCTCATGGCGGACCACAACCTTCAGGTGCCGAGGTGCCTGGGAAGCCACAAATTCCTGAATGGCCTCACCCTGGTGGTGGGTATTGACCGCCAGTCGCTGGAATCCAGCCGCGGCCAGCTGCTCCAGTAAGAGCCCCAACAGGGGCCGGTTGAGGATGGGGAACAGGGGCTTGGGAATCTGATAGGTCAGTGGCCGCAGCCGGGTTCCCAAACCTGCGGCCAGGATGACCGCAGTCTTCAGCGCCATGGGGAGCCTGCCGCCAAGACAGCCCGATAAGGTCGGAGATAGATATTCACGAGCACTCTTTTTTAATCAGAACAATCACCATGCCGCGCCCCGCTCTCTGCGTACCGGCCGCTATCTCTATCTCTTGTACTGGAGTTTCCGCAAGATATCATAGCGCCAGGCCCGGCCGGCCTCTTGTTCCACGCCTTTGGGCGAGAAGCCGTCGATGACGCCCAGGATCCCCCTGCCCTGCTGGGTTTCAGCCACCACCGCCTGCACCGGATTGGCCGTGGCGCAATGGATGGTGCAGACCTCTTGGCACTGCTTGATGGCATTGAGCATATTGATGGGAAAGGCCTGGCGCAGGAGGATATTAAAAGTATGGCCGGCCGCCAGTCTCCGGGCGTTCTCAGTGGCCGCGGCCATCAGGTCCGGGGCGTTGCCTTCCACTCGGATGAGACATTCGCCGGAAGCCTCGTTGAAGGCTAGGCCAAACTGCACCCCCAAACCGGAAGTGATCATAATCTCGTAAAGATCTTCCACGGTCTTGATAAAGTGGGCATGCCCCAGAATAAGGTTGGCCCCCTCCGGTATCAAGATATCGACGGTCTTTAGTTCCATAGCGGCATCCTCTCTTTTTTGACCTTGCCTGCAGCCTGCATCTTTGCAATTATAATCTTGTTAAATAAGTTCAGACAAGCGATAATATATAGATACGGCGGTAAATTACCAGACAACCTCAGCCGCACGAAACTTTGTCGCTGTGCAAAATTCCGTCAATGACTGAGACCGCATTTCCACCGCCCGGCAGTCCGCCCGGCTTTTTGGTTCAGTGCCGCGAACGTGAGGTTTATCCCTCCCGTCTGCGCCTCATTTGCTATGGCCCCGAGCCGCTGGTGGAACAAGACAACATCACGGTGGCCCAATATCTGGACGGCAAGAACCGGCCCGGCATTCAGTGGCTGCATTTAGAAGGACTCCAAGACTTAAATATGCTCCGGGAATTGGGCGACGCTTTGGGACTGCATCCCCTGGCTTTGGAAGATATCCTGGAGTGCCGGACCTCCGTCAAAGTTGAGGACTATCCCGGTTATCTGTTTATCGTCTGCCGTCTCGTCAATAATCAGGCCGATTTTGCCGACGAACAAATCAGCCTGTTTTTGGGGGCTGATTATCTCCTGAGCATCCAGGAAACCCATCACGATCATTTTGCCCCCATTCGGGAGCGGCTCCGCCACAGTTCAGGCCAGATTCTGCACCGCGGTCCTGATTATCTGGCCTATGCCCTCATCGATTATATTATAGACACCTGGTTTCCTCTCTTGGAAGACTTCGGCGACCGGCTGGAGGATCTGGAGGACCGGCTGCTGGCAAAACCGGACGGCAGCCTGATTCAGGAATTGCAACAGATGCGGCGCCTGCTGCTGCGGGGGCGACGCATCCTTTGGCCGCTGCGTGAGGTGGTCAACAACCTGCTGAGCCAGGACAATCCTTTGATTCAGGAACATACCCGCATCTACCTGCGGGACTGCGGCGACCATGCCTTTCAGATCATTGATCTTATGGAGAATTATCGGGATATGGCCAGCGGCCTGATCGAAGTCTATCTGTCCAGCATCAACAACCGCCTCAACGAAATCATGAAGGTCTTAACGATCATTGCCACGGTTTTCATGCCCTTGACCTTTATTGCCGGGGTCTATGGCATGAATTTTAAGACGGAGGTCTCTCCCTGGAACATGCCCGAACTCGAATGGTACCTCGGCTACCCCTTTGCCTTGGGGCTGATGGTGGTCACGGTATTGATTATGATGCTGTATTTTAAGAGGAAAAATTGGCTCTAAAGACATAAGAGGGAAGCGTCAGCATGACAAGGTGGCTTATTGGCATAGTGCTGCTGCTGTGGGCGAGTATGGCTAGCGCCGTACCTGCCGGAGAAATCCGTCTCGGCTGCTACATCCCCATGACCGGGGCCGCGGCGGCCATGGGCCAGGTGACCTGGAAGGGCATCGAGGTTGCCCAGCGTCTGCAGCCTCAGGTATTGGGGCAGCCGGTCAAACTGGTGCTGGTGGATACCAAGAGCGAGAAGATCGAGGCGGCCAATGCAGTCAGCCGCCTCATCGAACGGGATAAGGTGGCGGCCATTATCGGCGAGGTCATCAGCGGCAACACCCTGGCCGGGACGCCCATCGCTGAACGGGCGCGCCTCCCCAATATTACCCCTACGGCCACCAACCCTCTGGTGACCCAAAACCGGCGGTTTGCCTTCCGGGCTTGCTTCGTGGACACCCTCCAAGGCAAGGTGGCGGCCCGCTTTGCCCGGGAGCATCTGCGGGCCCAAAAAGCTGCGCTGATCATTGATCAGGCTCAGGATTATTGCGTCGGTCTGGCCAACTACTTCAAAGAGGAGTTCCAACGGTTGGGCGGCCAGATCGTCGCCACCACCTATATCCAGACCGGCGACCAGGATTTCTCGGCCCAGATCTCGGCCCTGAAGCCCTTGGCCCCGGATATCGTCTATGCCCCCAATTATTACGCGGAAGACGCCCTCCTGGCCCGCCAGATGCAGGAATTGGGGCTGACGACCCCCATCCTCACGGGTGACGGGGCCCAGGTGACCGATCTCATCAAGATCGGCGGTCCGGCCGTGGATGGCATGTATTTTACGGCGCATTTCCATCGGGAGGCTGTAGCTACACCCCTGGCCCAGGAATTTATCAGGGCGTACGAGGCGGAGACCAAACGGGACGTGGATGCCTTTGCCGCCCTCGGGGCGGATTGCTACTTCCTGCTGCTCCAGGCCATGACCCAGGCCAAAAGCACCGACGGCCAACAGGTCCGCCAGGCCCTGGCCGGCATTAAAGATTTTCCCGGGGTCTCTGGTACCATCACCATGGGGCCGGACAACAACCCCAGCAAAGACGTCATGATTTTGCAGGTCAAAGGCGGCAAGTTCGTCCTGGTGACCAAAATAACGCCGTAAAAGGTCAGAAGTCACAAGAACAAAAGCCGACAACTAATCACCGGAAACCAGAAACCAAGTTATGAGAAGCCTTTTTGATCCCATGGACCGAGTGGTCCACGTCAATATTGAAGATGAAATCCGCAAATCCTACCTGGAGTACGCCCTGTCGGTGATCATCGGCCGGGCGCTGCCGGATGTCCGGGATGGCCTGAAACCGGTGCACCGCCGCATCCTCTTTGCCATGTCCGAGACCGGCAACGATTACAACAAGCCCTATAAAAAATCGGCCCGCATCGTCGGTGATGTCATCGGTAAGTACCATCCCCATGGCGATACCGCGGTCTACGATGCCATCGTTCGCATGGCCCAGGATTTTTCCCTGCGCTATCCGTTGGTGGACGGCCAGGGCAACTTTGGCTCGGTGGATGGCGACGCGCCGGCGGCCATGCGGTATACCGAAATCCGCATGACCCGGTTGGCCGCAGAACTGCTCCAGGACTTGGATAAAGAGACGGTGGACTTTGTCCCCAACTACGACGGTTCCTTGCAGGAACCCCTGGTCCTGCCGGCCCGGGCCCCCAATCTCCTCATCAATGGCGCCTCCGGGATCGCCGTAGGCATGGCCACCAACATCCCGCCCCATAACCTGGCCGAAGTCTGCGATGCCCTGCTGGCCCTCATCCGCCGGCCGGAGATCGATCTGGACGAACTACTGGCCATCATCCCCGGCCCGGATTTCCCCACGGCCGGTTTTATCTATGGCGCCGGCGGCATCGCCGAAGCCTACCGCACCGGCAAGGGTCTGATCCGCCTGCGGGCCCGCACCGACATCGAAACCCGGGGCGGCCGGGACTATATCGTCATCTCGGAATTGCCCTATCAGGTCAATAAGGCTAAACTCATCGAACGCATCGCCGAATTGGTCAAGGAACGCAAGATCGAGGGGATCTCGGACATCCGGGATGAATCTGACCGGGAGGGCATGCGGGTGGTCATCACCCTGCGCCGGGACGAACTGGCGCAGCCTATCCTGAATCAATTATTCGCCCACACTCAGATGCAGGTCACCTACGGCATCAACCTGGTGGCCATTGTCAACAACCGGCCCGAGCTCTTGAGCCTCAAAGACCTGCTCCAGGAATTTCTCAAACACCGTCGTGAGGTCATCGTCCGGCGCACCCAGTATGAGTTGCGCAAGGCGGAAGAACGGGCCCACATCCTGTCCGGCTTGAAGATCGCCCTGGACCATCTCGATCAGATCATCGCCCTGATTCGGGCCGCAGCCAGTCCGGCGACGGCTCGGGGCCAGTTGATGGAAAACTTCGGCCTCACCGAAGTCCAGGCCCAGGCCATTTTGGATATGCGTCTGCAGCGACTCACCGGTCTGGAACGCCAGAAAATCATTGATGAATATGAACAGATACTGGCTGCCATTGCCCGCTACCAAGAAATCCTGGCCAGCTCGGCCCTGGTGGATCAGATCATTGAAGAAGACTTGGTGGAACTGCGGGAGCGTTACGGCGATCCCCGACGGACCGAAATCATTCCGGAAGCCGCCGAGTTCACGGTGGAGGACCTCATCCCCGATGAAGAGATGGTGGTCACCGTCTCCCATCAGGGCTATATCAAACGCAATCCCCTCTCCCTGTATCGCTCCCAGCGCCGGGGCGGCAAAGGCCGGACGGGTATGGCCATCAAAGAGGACGATTTCGTCTCCCAACTCTATATTGCCTCCACCCATAGCTATTTTCTCATCTTCAGCAACTTGGGTCGGATCTATTGGCTGAAAGTGCATGAAATCCCCCAGGCCAGTCCCAGTGCCCGGGGCAAGGCCATCGTCAATCTTTTGAACTTCGGTCCCCAGGAGAAATTGGCCACAGTGCTGCCCGTCCGGGAATTTGTCCCGAATCATTACCTGATTATGGTCACCAAACGGGGGATCATCAAGAAAACCGAACTCATGAACTTCAGCCGGCCCCGTGCTGGCGGTCTTATCGCCTGCACCCTCGATGCCGATGATGAGCTGGTGAGCGTCGCCCTCACCGACGGCACCCGGGAGGTGTTTTTAGGCACCCGTCTGGGCAAGGTGATCCGCTTTCGCGAAGAAGACGTCCGCGACATGGGCCGGGCCGCCCGGGGCGTCAAAGGTATGACTGTGGCCGAGGATGACGCCATTGTGGGTATGGAGATCCTGACGGCCGAAGGCGCCCTCCTGACGGTAACAGCCAACGGCTACGGCAAACGCACCCGTCATGAGGAATACCGCCCGCAGCGGCGCGGCGGTATCGGGTTATTAGCCATGCGCATCACCGAACGCAATGGCCCGGTCGTGGGCATCCTGCAGGTGACCGAAGACGACGAGGTTATGCTCATCACCGATCGGGGGAAGATTATCCGCCTACCGGTGGCTGGCATCTCTCTCATCGGCCGGGTCACCCAAGGGGTGAAATTGATCGACACCGAACCGGAGGAACGGGTGGTGAGCATAGCCCGTTTGGCGGAAAAGGTCGATGACGGCGATTAAGACCGACCAGACGCCGGCCCCCAGCCGGGTGGCCGTCATCGGCGCCGGCAGTTGGGGCACGGCTCTGGCCCATCACTTGGGCTGCCTGGGACACGACGTCCGCCTCTGGGTCTTTGAACCGGAACTGTTGGAGATCCTCCAGAGGCAGAGGGAAAATACCTTTTTTTTGCCGGGCATCAAGCTGTCACCCAATATCAGCTATTGGGATGATAAGAACTTGGCAGTCCAGGATGCGGCCGTTGTGGTCATGGCCGTACCTTCCCATGTCTTCCGGCAGGTCCTGGGCTCCCTGTACCCCCATGATCCAACACAGGTCACGGTGGTCAGTGCCACTAAAGGCATTGAAACAGATACCCTCTTAACTATGGAAGGTGTCGTCCGGGAGGTCTGGGGACCGGAACATGCCTATGCTGTCCTCTCTGGACCCAGTTTTGCCCTGGAAGTGGCCCAGGCGCAGCCCACCGTGGTGACTGTGGCCAGCCGTCAACGCGATGTGGCCAAGGCCATACAACGCCTGTTCTTTTCCCCCAGCTTCCGGGTCTATACTACCTACGATGTCACCGGCGTGGAGTTGGGCGGCGCCCTGAAAAACATCATGGCCTTGGCCACCGGCATCCTGGAAGGCCTGGGGCTGGGCGCCAACCCCCGGGCAGCCCTGATCACTCGGGGGTTGGCGGAAATTATCCGTTTGGGGACGAGGCTAGGAGCCAACCCCATGACCCTGGCCGGACTGGCAGGTCTGGGCGATCTGGTCCTCACCTGTACCAGCGTCCAATCCCGCAACTTCCGGGTGGGCCGCCGGCTGGGCGCCGGGGAACAACTGCCGGCCATACTGGCCAGCATGAAGATGGTGGCCGAAGGCATCAAAACCACCGCGGCCACCCACTTCCTGGCCAAAAAATTGGGAGTGGAAATGCCCATTGTGGAACAGGTCTACCGCATTCTGTATGAAGAGCAGTCGCCCCAACAGGCCGTGCGGGCCCTGATGACCCGAGCCTTAAAAGACGAAATCGACGCCATGACGGAGAGGTGGTAAAGAAGATGTCCGCCCCCGCAGCCAAAACACCAGTCTTTCATTGTCGTCAGTGCGGTGAATGCTGTCAGGGCAAAGGCGGCATTCTGCCCTCGCCCATCGAAAGGGAGCTCATCGCCCAATACTTAAAGATGCCAGTGGCTGAGCTCATCCGGATCTACCTGGAAGAGACGCCCCTGGGCTTGGCCGTGAAGAACAAAGCCGCGGGCGGCTGCATCTTCCAGGAAGACAACCGCTGCCGCATCCATCCGGTCAAACCCCGGATCTGCCGGGATTGGCCCTTTTTACCGGCGATCCTGCTGCACGAAAACGAGTTTGCCGCAGCCAAAACCGCCTGCGCTGGCTTGGCGCCCGAGAGTAGGCATACGGATTTCTTGACCTTCTGGCTAACAGAGGTTATTTAGTCAGGAAATACAGTTGTTAGTTGTTAGTTAATGTTCATTCGGAAAGGCTCTCATCCTTGGCAAAGCCCTGTAGTGGCGGTTCGCGAACGTCTCTACCTCCAGTGGCTATTTCTTTATCTTGAATTCAACAATAATATCCAGCCAAGTTTCCGGATGGATACTAATTAAGTTTCTGCAGGGATCCGGGTTATTGTATGCATACCAACAGCAAGCCATTCTATGTCACTACCCCGATTTATTATGTCAATGCCGAACCGCACATCGGCCATGCCTACACCACCATCGTGGCCGACACCTTGGCCCGCTTTCACCGGCTTATGGGCACGGAAACCTTCTTCCAGACGGGCACCGATGAACATGGCGAGAAGGTGGTGGAGGCGGCCAACGCCCGAAAAATGCCGGTGCGGGAGTATGTGGACCAGATCAGCGGTCAATTCCAGGCTACCTGGGACGCCCTGAACATCAGCTATGACAATTTTATCCGGACTACCGCTAGTTCTCACATCCGGGTGGTCCAGGCCATCCTGCAAAAGGTCCAGGACCAGGGCGATATCTACTTCAGCGAATACGCCGGCCACTATTGCTACGGCTGTGAACGCTTCGTCCTGGAGCGGGAACTGGTGGACGGCAAATGCCCCGATCATCTGGTCAAGCCCACTTTTGTCAAAGAGGGGAATTATTTTTTCCGCATGAGCCACTATCAGGACTGGCTCATCGACCATATCCACCGGCATCCGGAATTTATCCGGCCGGAACGCTACCGCAACGAAGTGCTCTCGTTTCTCAAAGAACCGTTGGAAGACTTGTGCATTTCCCGGCCTAAGGCCCGAGTCCCCTGGGGTATCCCCCTGCCCTTCGATGATAACTACGTCACCTATGTCTGGTTCGACGCTCTGATCAACTATCTTTCCGGGCTGGGATATCCCGACTCCCCGACCTTTGCCAAGTTCTGGCCGGGCTGCCAACATCTCATCGCCAAAGACATTCTCAAACCCCATGGCATCTATTGGCCCACCATGCTCAAGGCGGCCGGTCTGCCCCTCTATCAGCATCTCAACGTCCACGGCTATTGGCAGATGGGGACCGGCAAGATGTCCAAGAGCCTGGGGAACGTCGTGGCCCCATTGGACCTGGTCAAACGGTATGGCTTGGATCAGGTGCGCTATTTTTTCCTCCGGGAAATGGTCTATGGCCTGGACGCGACCTTCAGCGAAGAGGCCCTCAGCGGCCGGATCAACGCTGATCTGGCCAACGACCTGGGAAACCTCTTTTCCCGCTCCCTGGCCATGGTCTTTAAATATTGCCAGGGGCAGGTGCCAACGCCCGGTCCTTTGGAACCCCAGGATCAGGCCATCCAAGAGCTGGCCCAGGCTGTCTGGCAAGATTATCTGGCTTTCCTGCCGGCCTTGGAGTTCCATAAGGCCCTGATGCGCCTCTGGGAACTCATCGGCGAAAGCAACCGCTATATCGTCCTCAGCGAACCCTGGCAACTGTATAAGGAGCAGCGGCAGGAGCGCCTGAACACGGTCCTCTATACCATCCTCGAGGCGCTGCGTTGGGTGGCAGCGCTGCTGCAGCCCATCATGCCCACAAGTGCCATCAGAATGTTGGCCCAACTGGGGATATCAACAGCGCCGGCCAAAGGACAGGCATTGGCCACCCTAACCTGGGGGGAGATGCAGCCTGGGACTACCCTGAGCCGGGGCGAAGCCCTCTTCCCCCGTCTAGAGCTCCAGGAACCTGAATTAAAGCCAGCGGCAAGTCCTCAACCTGCCACAGCCCCCGGGAAACCGGAGATCGATCTTGCCTCTTTTCAACAATTGGACCTGCGCATTGGCACCATCGTTCGGGCCGAGCGCATTGCCAAATCGGATAAGTTGTTAAAAGTAGTGGTTGATCTGGGCGAACCCCGCCAGGTGGTGGCCGGCATCGCCCAAAATTACCAACCTGATGACCTCATTGGGAAACAGGTCTTGGTGGTGGTTAACCTCAAACCTGCTAAACTTATGGGGGTGGAATCCCATGGCATGCTTCTGGCGGCAAAGAGCGAGGGGCGCCTGGTCCTCGTCAGTCCGGAAACCCCGGTGGTTCCCGGGGCCACGGTGGCATAACCTCCAGCCTGGCTCATTGGGCCGTTGCTGGCTTAGCTTCGGTTTTGGCGGTATGCTCCTTTTGGCAGCCTTTCTCCTGAGCGGCTGCGCCGCCAAACCCACGAAGCCGAAACTGCCGCCGCCTGAGGTCGCAGCCCCGCCCACCACCCCGGCGGCCAGCCGCCTGCGGGAGGCCATTGGCTATTATCTGAGTGCCGATTATCATTACGGCGGCGCCTCTGCCACGGCATTGGACTGCTCCGGTTTTGTCATGAAAACCTACGAACGGGCCGGCATCAAAATCCCCCGGACCTCCGAACAACAGTTTCATAACGGCAAAACCGTACCGACAGAAAAGCTGGCCTACGGCGATTTGCTCTTCTTTAATAAATATTGTCAGAGCAAATATTCCTATGCCACAGCCAGCATATTTTCCGGTTCTTTTCCCAAAGATGAGCAACCCAGCCACGTCGGCATTTACATCGGTAACGGTCGCTTCATCCACGCCTCAGCCAGCAAAGGCGGCGTTACCATCAGCAACCTCAAGGATGACTGCTGGCAGCGCTCCCTCATCGGCGTGCGGCGGTATTTGCCGGAATAAGACTGACACTACCACGCTGGCAAGGCCCTGAGTTGGTTGAACCTTGATGCTCCTATGCATGCCAGGGCCTGAGCCTTTACCCCTTGGCCGCGACCGGCCCAAGACCTCATGAAATAGATATGACGATGACACCCCGGGACAAGAGCAAAGCCCAACTGCAGACGGAACTGCACCAGGCCCAAGAGAAGATCGCCGCGTTGGAAGCCATCGAAGAGAGATGTCAACTGGCCGAGATGGAATTGCGGCAGCAAAACGCCTTCTTTCATCACATGCTGGAATCCCTGACCCACCCCTTCTATGTCCTGGATGCCACCACTTATGAAATCGTTCTGGCCAATTCAGCAGCCCGGATGGGGGATCTGTCGGCTAGCTCCACCTGTTATGGGCTGACCCATCGCCGTTCCACCCCCTGCTCCGGCAGCGAACATCTCTGCCCCCTCCAGGAGGTGAAGCGCACCAAGCAGCCGGTGATCGTGGAACATATTCACTATGATATCAACGGCAACCCCCGGGAGGTGGAAGTTCATGCCTACCCCATCTTCGATGACCAGGGGAACGTCGTCCAGATGATCGAGTATTCCCTGGACATCTCCGACCGCAAACGGCTGGAACAGGAGGTCCAGGATTACACCGAGAAAATTAAACACTTCGCTTACTCCGTCTCCCACGACCTGAAAAATCCCCTCATTGCCATCCATGGGCTGACCACCCTGCTGCAGAAAAAATATCGGGACCGTCTGGACGACAAAGGCCGAATCATGTGCGATCAGATCGTCAAAGAGTCCCAGCAGGCCCTGCTCTTGATTGAAGAAATTAATACCTTCATTAAGACCAAGGAGACCCCTTTTACCTTCGAACCGCTGGATATCAAGGCTATTCTAGCCCAGGTGCGGCAAGAGTTTCAAACCGCCTTGAGCAGCCAACAGATCGAATGGTTGGAGCCAGAGGCCATTCCCTCGATTTATGCCGATAAATTGTCAATGTTGCGGATCTTTCGCAATCTGGTGGACAATGCCCTCAAATATGGCGGCAGCGAACTCCACCGGATCGCCATCGACTATCGGGCTACAGCAGATTATCATGTTTGGTCGGTGAGTGATGACGGGGTGGGTGTGCCCACGGCGCAGATGGAGGAGATCTTCGGGGCTTTCCATCGAGGTTCGTCCGCGCAAGGACGAGAAGGCAGCGGCCTGGGTTTGGCCATCGTCCAGGAAATCGCCCGCAAACACGGCGGCAAAGCCTGGGCCGAACCGGGTCAGCCCTGTGGCATCACCTTTTACCTGTCCCTGGCCAAGACCCTGGGTCAATAACAGGGCCATTCCCCCGAAGGACATCAGCCATGGACGAATGCCCAATAGGTTGTTGAAAAAGCGCTTTTTGGGAAGAGGCCGGGGGGCAAAATCGCCTTTCCGCTCTCCCAACCCCAACTTGTCCTGTTGGCTGCACCAAAAGCCTGGACAAGGGATTTTCTTTCACCGGCAGAGATTGAAGAGTATGTATAAACAGCTTGTTAGAGGTAATTTGCCGCCAGGGGTTCGTAATAGGCCTGGGGATGGCGGCAGGCCGGACAGAGATCTGGAGGCTGCTGCCCTTCGATGATATATCCGCAGTTGCGGCAATGCCAGGTGATCGTCTCTGGCCGTTTGAAAAAGGTGCCATTCCGCAAGTGGTCGATGAGAGCGCGAAAGCGGGCCTCGTGAAACTTCTCCACCTTAGCGATTTCCCGGAACGACCGGGCAATCTCCCCAAATCCCTCCTGATCGGCAACGGCGCCGAAATCCTTATACATGCTGGTCCATTCATACTTTTCCCCGGCCGCCGCAGCCTCCAGGTTGCTCAGGGTATCTCCCAAGTGATAGGGATAGGTGGCCTCGATTAAGGCCTCCCCAGAACCCAAGTGTTTCAGAAAGACCTTGGCATGCTCCTTTTCGTTCTCGGCCGTCTCCAAAAAAATGGCGGCGATCATCTCATACCCCGCCTTTTTTGCTTCACTGGCATAATAGGTATAGCGGTTTCGGGCCTGGGATTCGCCGGCAAAAGCCGTGAGGAGATTCTTTTCTGTCTGTGAACCCTTCAATTCCATGATGCCTTCCTTTCCTGGAACTTTGCGTGCCTGCGGGATTATTCCTTCCCGTCTGCCCAGATAAGGCAAGGGGCACCTGCTTTCCTGGGATGCCGTGGCCCCATATCCAGATCGCTAGTTTTTAACCGCTATCCTTATTCATCCCCAGGGCCAACAGGTCCGCCGCCACCCGCTGCGCAAAATATTCGCCAGGACATTCCTCCAGATGGGAAAAGCTCCCAGCGACGATTTCTAACCAATGACGCTGCCGATGATCTTCATGCAGCCGGTACTCGGCGAGTTCTGTGTAACGCTGGCGCTGCAAGCGACAATAGAGTCGGATGGTGTGGCCATCCAGCGGGTTAAACTTCTGATCTGAAAGCCTTGGGAAACCGTGGCCATGATAGCGCCCTCCATGGTTAGAGAGGAGGAAAGGAATATCCAGCTGCCAACGATCACCGGTATGCCATACCTTATCCCTCGCCGCGGAGGCCGCCTGAAAGGTCGGCCCTTGCCCCCTTGCACTCCTGTGCTCTATTTATACAATAAATGGAAATTACTTGCTAATTGAAAATTTTCACAACAATTCTTTCTGAAATCCCCTCGCCGTGCTCTTGTTCCTGTCGGCGCCATCTCTGGGTGAGATGTTTCGGGATTCCCGGTCCTTGCCAGGATTGAGATAGGGTTTGGGGCTAGTCCCCCCTACCCTTCCATGTTCTGGGTCAACCAACAGATAAAGCCGTCTCGGACGGAAAAACTGGATAACCATGGCAAGATACGATACAATTATTAATCTACAGATTATCCTATTCTTTTTGTGCGAGGTCTGGCCATGCACCACGAATCCGATGCGCTCAACTTCCGCCTCCGCCACCGGGGTCTTATCGGGGTCAAGAGTAAGATGCCGATTCGTGACATGTCGGTGCTCAGTCGGATTTACACCCCCGGCGTCGGCGCCATCTGCCGGGAGATCGACCGCAACTCCATCTCTTCTTTTCGTTATACCTGTCGGGGCAACTCCATCGCCCTGATTTCAGACGGCAGCGCCGTCTTTGAATTCGGCAATATCGGCGCCCTGGCGGTGCTCCCCAAACTGGAGGCGAAGAGCGTTATTTTCAAGACCTTTGCCAACGTCGATGCCATCCCCATTGCCATCAAGACGCAGGATCCCTATGAGATCATCGAAACGGTGCGGGTCTTGGCCCCCTCGTTCGGCGGTATCTGCCTGGAGGGCATTGCCGCACCCAAGTGTTTTACCATTGAAAATTGCATCCGCCACGCCGTGCGGGTCTCGGTCCTGCACCACGAATTCCATGCCTCGGGCATCATTGTTCTGGCCGCCTTGTATAATGCCCTGAAAGTAGTTGGGAAAAAGTTTGAGGACGTCCGGATTGTCATCAACGGCGTGGGTGCGGCCGGCATGGGGGTGGCCAAGGGTTTAATCGTGGCCGGCAATAAAAACATTATCCTCTGTGACCGGTATGGAGCTTTGCGGGTCTACCGGACAGTGGGGATGAATTGGGCCAAGAGTGAGATTGCCCGTCTGGTGGGCCCTCAAGATGTCAAAGGCGACCTGGCCCAGGTTATTAAAGGAGCCGATGTTTTTATCGGCCTCTCCGGGCCTAGTCTGGTGACGCCGGAGATGATCGCCAGCATGGCTCCGAACCCCATCGTCTTTGCCCTGGCCCTGCCGGAGCCCGAGATCACCGAGGCCGAGGCCCTGGCCGCCGGCGCCGCCGTGGCCGCCACGGGTCTGCCGGACAGCACCAATCAGATCAGGTCTTCTCTGATCACTCCGGGGTTCTTCCGAGGCTGCCTGGATGTGGGGGCCCATCGGGTCAATATCGACATGTATCTGGCCGCGGCCCGAGCCGTGGCCGAGATTATCCCGGTGGATCAGGTCTCGCCCAGCAATATTATTCCACGGCAGATGGATTGGCACATTTCCCCGACCATCGCCCGGGCCGTGGCGCAAGCCGCCCAGGCAACCGGCGTGGCCGGGATCGGCCCAGATGAGATGCCGCCGGCCAAGGTTTATGAACGGCTGGAACGATATATTTATGAAGGCGAACTGGCCTGGCTGCCCTCCGAAGGCCAGGACTATGGCACCTTGAGCATCGATGAAGAATCCTTGGAACTGCACCGCCGCTACCAGGGCTGTATCGGCGTCTATGCCAAGGTGCCCATCAAAGATGAGATCATTTATCGGCGGTTGTATTCCCCCCGGGTGGTGGCCCAGGTCTGCGACAAAATCCGCCAGGACGTCATGGCTGCCTATGACTATACCCCCAAAAACAACCTGGTGGCCATCGTTACCGACGGCAGCGCCGTTCTGGGGCTGGGCAATATCGGCCCCCGGGCCGCCCTGCCTGTCATGGAGGGTAAGGCTATCCTGTTCAAAACCTTCGGCGGGGTGGAGGCCTTTCCCATCTGTATCAGCACTCAAGAGACCGATCTGGTCGTCAGCTTGGTCGAGAATATCTCCCCGGCCTTCGGCGGCATCAACCTGGAAGACATTTCTTCGCCGCGCTGTTTTGACATCGAACAGCGACTCCGGGAAAGCCTGGATATTCCGGTGTTTCACGACGATCAACACGGCACTGCCGTTGTAGGCCTGGCTGGTATCATGAATGCCCTGAGGCTGTTACACCGGGAGTTGTCGGAAGTCAAGATCGTCTTTAACGGGGCCGGGGCTTCGGCTATTGCCACCGTCAAGTTACTGATCCTGGCAGGGGCTCAAAATATCATTGTCTGTGACACCACAGGGGTCGTTTACAAGGGACGGTCCAAAGGGATGAACCGCATCAAAGAGGAATTAGCTGACTTCACCAACCCGGAGGGCCTCAAGGGCACCTTGGCAGACGCCTTGCAAGGAGCAGACATCTTCGTCGGTCTCTCCGGTCCCAATGTCCTGACCCAGGAGATGATCAAGACCATGGCACCCGATCCCATCATCTTTGCCCTAGCCAACCCCGATCCCGAAATCCACCCCGATGCCGCCTGGGCCGCCGGGGCCTTTGTGGTTGCCACCGGGCGGTCAGACTTCCCCAATCAGGTCAACAATTGTCTGGCCTTTCCCGGCATCTTTCGAGGAGCCTTGGATATCCGGGCCCGAGCCATCAATGACGCCATGAATCTGGCCGCCGCCTATGCCATCGCCGACCTGGTGGGCAAAGATTTGCGCCCCAATTATATCCTGCCGGCCGCCATGGATTTTCGCGTGCCGCCGGCCGTGGCCGAAGCCGTGGCCCGGGCTGGCATCGACTCCGGTGTCGCCCGTCTGCAGATCGACCCCCAACGGGTGGCCCGCCATACCCGGGAATACATCTATGATGAACGGCTGTCGATTCTGTAGGGAGGAAGGCTAAAAAACTGGCGTTGGGAGCTAAGGCTGATATGCGCTGCTACGAAAGGTGTGAGCGGCAGATTGGTTTTATTGAAGGCTTGGGTTACCATAACTTTCATACACCATTTTCCGGATCCCTGGCCACGGGGTGCCAGCCTGCTAGCGATGTAAACCCTGCCCCCGAAAAGAGGTCTGGCGAAGCCGGAATGCCTCCTTTTTCTGCCGCTCTGCAACAATCCTGCGTAAACCTTCAGATACCAAGGCCTTGAGCGTAGTTCCCTCCGAAGCCGCCAATTTCCTCGCTTTTTGCAAGAGAGCATCGGGAATATCGATGGTTGTTTTCATAATGTTAGCCAGAGCATAAAAAACCAGATGAATGTCAAGACGCACGGCAGGAAAACGAGTGGTGGCGCCAAAAGTCCGAGGGCTAGTGCCGTGCTCCGAGGGCAGAATGTGATAAAGCTAGGTTTTTTAAGTGAGGCTGCCGGTTGCCTTCCGCCCTAAAGTCTGCTATCCTGCGGCCCAGACAAACTTCGCTAACCTGTGCTCCGGGAGGTGGATCATGCCTTTTGTCTGGGATGAAAAATACCGCCTTGGCATCCCTGAAATCGACCGGCAACATCAGACCTTTCTGCTCTTGCTGAACAAGGCCTTTGATTTCTATTCCCATCAGCTCAACAATCTGGACGGGGAAGCCTTGCGCCAGAGACTCCTAAAAGACCTGTCCGGCCTCCGTGAGTTTGCCCGGGCTCATTTTGCCACCGAAGAAGCCTTGATGGAGCGTTCTGATTACCCGAAACTCGGCGGACACCGCCAGGAACATGCCAAATTCCTTGAGATTGCCAACGTGTTGGAGGAAAAAATTTCCGGCCCCGGTGCCTTCAGCCCCACCGAATGGATCGACGTCATCCTGCACTGGTATGACCACCACGTCCAGCATATAGACTGGGAAATGGGCGATTTTTTGCGGGAAAGAGAAAATCTCTGAAGGTCGTTTGATCCAGCTGATACATTTTTTTCTCAGCGGAGGCAGCCACTATGCCCTATATCCCACCGCAGCAGCGACAAGAATTGGATCCACTCATTGACGCTCTGGCCGATCGGATCGTGCAGCAAGCCCGAAGCCTGGAGCAGGAGGCGGCCTTTGCCGGTCTGCTCAATTATACCTGCACCCGCCTGGCCTTACAGATAGTCCGCCGACGCTGTGGCCGGCTGCGCTATTGGCTCATCGCCCTCCTGACCGGCACCTTTAAAAACATCGCCGACGAGTTCTATCGGCGTCTGGCCGCTCCTTACGAGGAGAAACAGCAGGCCAAGCACGGTGATGTGGACGTCTACAGAGAATTTTGGCAGGAAATTGAGGAGTCTTGAAAGCCCGTAAAGATTTGCCGGCGGTTAAATCTCTGCTTAGACCGACTTCCTTGCTTGCCTGCCCTTTACATTCCCGGCCACAAGTATTAATGTAACTTTGTTGAATCTAGACGCTTGCAAACCGGCGGCCCGTCAGCCGGAAATAGTATGCTGGCGTATTTTATCAATGATTTGAACCCGTGCGAAAGAAAGGAATGTGATCTATGGGAACCAGAGGAACTGAGATCGTCGGCATGGATGTGAAAGAACTGTTGGATCTGCTCAACAAGGCCTTCGCCGATGAATGGTTTGCCTATTATCAATATTGGCTGGGTGCCAAAGTGGTACGGGGCCCCATGAAAGACGCTGTGGCCGCAGAACTCCTGCAGCATGCCTCGGAAGAACTTATGCATGCCGACATGGTGGCCAATCGCATCATCCAGTTGGGCGGCAAACCCATCACCGAACCCAAAAAATGGTATGAATGGTCTGGCTGCGGCTACATGCCCCCCGATGACGAATACGTCAAAAAGATCCTGGAGCAGAACATCCACGGCGAACAGTGCGCCATTTCCTATTACGACCAGCTCATGAAGAAGACCCGGGACGTCGACATCGTCACCTTCAACATGGTCACCACCATCTTGGAACAGGAAGTGGAACACGAAGAAGACCTGCAGTCGTTGCTGGAAGACCTGGAACTGATGATCTCCCGCATGCGGGCCTAAAAGGTAGGGGCGGGGTAACCCCGCCCCGCCTTCCTTGTTTACCAAACACCACGGGCGGGGAAATTCCCCGCCCGTTTTTTGTGTCCAAGTTATTGTTAGGGGTGCTTTCCCAGCGCCTAAGCCCGCACCTCTTCTTTAATGGCCACGGCGATCTTGAAGAGCACCGTCAGGATGAAGAAGCCAGTGGCCCAGATGCCCAGGGTGATCATGGCTTCCAGGCCGGTGGGCCAGTATTCCGTGATGTGTTCCAAGGGGTTGGGAATGAAACCCGCGGAGATCAATCCCAAGCCTTTATCAATGTAGGTGGTAATAATGATCAAACCGCAGGCCCAGGCCAGGGTGTTCTCATTCTGGCGTATCTTGGGGTTGACCATGGCAATGGCCGCCACAATCATGCCCAGCAGGGAGAACCACATGAACGGCACCAGTTGGCCTTTGCCCTCCACTCCGAGGAAGAGATACTTGAAGTGGATCATGTGGTCGGGGATCTGGCTGTAAAACACCGTGAAAATCTCGCAGAAGAACAGGAAAATGTTCACGATGATGGCATAGGTGACGATCTTGGCCAAGGTCTGGATCTGCTCCCGGCCCGGATCAAACTTGGTGTTGTTCCGGACGATGAGGCAGAGCAGGATCAGAAGGGCTGGACCGGCGGCAAAGGCCGAAGAGAGAAAGCGGGGGGCCATGACCGCCGTCAACCAGAAGCCCCGCCCCGGCAGACCGGCATACAGGAAGGCCGTGACGGTATGGATGGAGATGGCCCAGGGAATGGAGACATAGATGAGAAATTTGACCCACTTTTTATATTTGGTGTCGTTGCGCTCCGCCTCCAGGACATTCCAACCGATAATAATGTTCAGCAAGAGGTAGCCGTTCAAGACCACCATATCCCAGAACAGGACTGAGCCGGGGGTGGGATACTTAATGATGTTGAAGAGCCGGTCGGGCCGCCCTAAATCGGCCACGATGAACAGCAGGCACATGGACACCGCGGCTACGGCCAGGAATTCCCCCAAAATAGTGATGCGGCCGAAAGCTTTATAATCATGCAGGTAATAGGGCAGCACCACCATGACGCCGGAGGCCGCCACCCCGACCAGATAGGTGAATTGGGCGATATAAAACCCCCACGACACGTCCCGGCCCATGCCGGTGATGCCCAAACCGGTGGTGAGCTGTTGGTAATACCCCAAAGCTCCCAGACCGATGAGGAAGCCCAGACCCGCCAGCAGGCCGAAGTATTTTTTTGAACCAGTAAAGGCTTGTTCCAGCATAGAGACCTCACACGATGTAGTAGACTTGGGGCAGCGTGCCCAGATGGGCTTTGCGGCGAATGGTGAAATTAGCCCGCAGCAACTCCCGCACCTTAGATTTGGGGTCACCCAGATCCCCGAAGGTCAGCGCGCCGTTGGAAACCTCGACGCAGGCCGGCATCTGACCTTTGGACACCCGTTCATCACAGAAAGTACACTTCTCCACCACGCCGATTTCCCGGGTGGGATACTCTAGGTTCACGTTTTTGATAAACGGCCGGGGATCCTTCCAGTTAAAGCTCCGGGCGCCGAAGGGGCAGGCAGCCATGCAATACCGGCAGCCGATGCAGCGGTGCATGTCCATCATGACCATGCCGTCGGGCCGCCGGAACGTGGCCTGGGTGGGACAGACCCGCACGCAGGGTGGATTATCGCAATGGTTGCACAGTACCAGGAATTTCATATGGTGCAATTTTTCCTGGACGTTCTCGTGTTCTTCCCCGGGGAAGGCATTGTGATAATCTTCGGTCCACAGCCATTTGATGCGGAAACGGACTTGATCTTCCGGCGACACCGCCGCGGCCGGAGTCGTCGGATTGGCGATATCCGGCACGTTATGAGCCACATGACAGGCCTGAACGCATTTGGCCGCAGTTTTCTCGTCCAATTTCCGCATGTCTACGACCATGGCCCACCGTTTGGCCTTCAAAGCGTGGGATTCGGGGGCGTAGGTTTGGGCATCCAACTGGCCAGGGGCGATCAGTTCAAAGGCCGCTTTACCTCCCAATCCCAAGAGTGTGGAGAGACCAGCCAAGCGTAAGAATTCTCGTCTCTTTATGCTCATTACTTCGCCTCCGTCTGCGCCACTTGCTTTTTCTCTTTTTCCCAATGACAGCCCCAACAGTTGGGTGCCACGGCGACGTAATTATGGCACTGGTCGCAGAACTGACTTTTGTTGGAGTGACATTCCATACAATTATTGGACAGACTGGCCAGATGCCGTTTGCCCTTGCTGTTGATGTAATCCCGGTTGCCGTTGCGGACGACCTCATCCCGCCAATCCACCAACAGCCGCATGTGATTGGCCTTCATAAAAGCCGTATCTTCCACGCAGACGCGGTCCTTTTCCGGCAGGGCCAGAATGGCCTGGGTGTTCAGCTTGGGATCAGGGGCCGGTACCACTTTGCCCAGATTTCTCCATAGAGGGGCGGTGACCAGAACCAGGAAGATGAGCAGGCCGCCAACCACCGCCTTGGCATGAAAGAGTTTCCTGGGAACCTTGGGCTTGTCTGCGAACCAACCGAATTCATTCTTGTAGTTGCCGTTGTGCTCCATTTATTCCGCTCCCTCCTCTTCGTCAGCCTCTTCGAACCCAGCCAGGGGGCGATCCCGGAGGTCGGTGGTGCGTTCAATCTCATCTTCGAAGACCAGGGCGTTGGCCACCAATTCGGTAATGCCGGTGATCTCCATCTCGGGCACCCAGTATTGCATCAGGGTGGGCAGGGTGGCCCGGTCCAGGGCGCAGATGCAGCCGAGATGATTGACCCCGTATTTTTCATGGACATACTTGACCGCATTGGCCCGGGGCAGACCGCCCAGCATGCGGATATCCATATTTTCGTTGGCATTGATGCCGGAACTGCTGCCGCAGCAGAAGGTCTTCTCCCGGATGGTGTTGGGCGGCATTTCAAAGAAATGGCCTTCTGGCATTACCTGGTTGATGATGTAGCGCGGTTCTTCGAAGATACCCATACCCCGTGCGGTGTTGCAGGAGTCATGGAAGGTCAATTTGATATGGGCATTGCGCTGGGGATCAACCTTGAGCTTGCCGTGTTTGAAGAGATCGGCGGTGAATTCGCTGATGTGTACCATCTTGTGCACTGTGGCATTCTCAAATTTCGTCCCGGTGATGGGCGATACCGGCTCCTCCAGGAAGTCAATGGGGCCCCACCAGGTGGGCATATATTGATTACAGACCCGCCACATGTGGCCGCATTCGCCGCCCAGGATCCATTTTACCTTCAGCCGCTTGGCCTCTTCATAGATCTTGGCGTTCAACCGTTTGCCCATCTCGTGGGAGATGAACCAGCCAAAGTTGCCGCCCTCGGCCGCATAGGTGCTCATGGTGAAATCCAGATCCAGATACTTGAAGAGCAGGAGGTAGCCCATGAACGTATAAGACCCGGGATCGGCAAAGTAGTCGCCGGAGGGGACCACAAAGAGGATCTCGGCGCCCTTTTTATTCACCGGGCAGGGGGTGGTGATGCCGGTGATGCGTTCGTTCTCCTCGGCCAGGAAGTCCACCATGTCCTTGAAGGCCTGGGGCGTGGCGCCGATGTGACTGCCCTTGTCGTAGCATTGGGCCACCGAGGCCAGGGCCCAGTCGATATTGATGCCCACCGAGGACAACAGTTCCCGCCCCAGGATGGTCATCTCGGCCATGTCGATGCCATAGGGGCAGAAGACGGAACAGCGTCGGCAGATGGTGCATTGATAGAGGTAATAGAACCATTCTTTAATGACGTCATCGGTCAGGTCCCGGGCGCCGGCCAATTCGCCCAGGAGTTTGCCCGCGGTCTTGAAATACCGACGATACACCGACCGGAGCAGTTCCGCCCGCAGGACCGGCATATTTTTCGGATCGCCGGTGCCTAAGAAAAAATGGCATTTGTCGGCGCAGGCGCCGCAACGCACACAGATGTCAAAAAAGAGTTTCAGGGAGCGGAAGCGTTGCAGGCGGTCTTCCATCCCCTGGAGGACCCGTTCCTTCCAGTCTTCGGGCAGTTGCCAATCTTCATCGGCCACATTCCAGGACCGGGGGAAGGGGTAGTCAATCATTTGCATCCATTTGGGTGCGGCGGCATTGACGTAGTAGCCGGGCCGCAACTCCGCTTTCAGATCCAGCCACCCTTTGGAGGGCATCTGATAATTTATCTGGATTAATTCAGCAGGCGTAGGGAGCTTAGCCACATTACTTCTCCTTTTCCACTGGTAGCCCAGCCTCAATCATCGCTTCCCGATACTCGTCTTCCTGATGCATGTAATCATGGAATTTTACCGGATAGTTCCAAGGATTGACATGCAGGTTCCAACGATTGTCGCCGGGCAGATTGCGGGTGGGACTAAAAAAGACCCCCGGGGCATGCATCAGTTTGCTGAAGGGGAAATAGGCAAACAGGACGCAGACCAGGAAGAGATGGACATAGAAAATGCTGCCGATGCCGGCCGGGACCACCGGTTTCAGGGTGGCCAGACCAACCGCCAACTGTTTGACGGCGGCAATATCAACCTTATAGAAGTAGCGCATCAAGATGCCGGTGATGCCAATGCTGATGATCAACAAGAGGGGGAAATAATCTGCCGCCAGAGAAATATAGCGCAGGGTTGGGGTATAAATGCGTCTGGCCAGGAGATACAGGAGAGCCACCACCATCAGGACGCCCGTGATGTAGACGGTGGGGATGTAGAACTGCACAAAGCCGTCCACTTCGGCCAGGGCTGTCACCCAGTGGGGCACCGGCTGGGTAAAGAAGCGGATGTGCCGCAGGATGACGATGAGAAAGGCATAGTGGAAGGCCAGTGCCCCCAGCCAGAGCCATTTATAGGACCAATGGATCAGGCGGGAGTCCTCCGGTTTCTCCTGGTGGCGCAGCAGCGTCGTGCGGGTGTTGCGGAAGAGGCTGCGGAAAGCCAAGATTTCCAGGGCCATCCGGCCCATGGCCCACCATTTGTTCTCCGGGTTGTCAAGTTTGTCCGCCAAGTCTCGCTTTATCCATGGCAGGGACTTCACCTGGGCACAGGTGCTCGGGATTTTGAAGGGCACCGGCGACCGGGCCCAACTGATGGCCCGATATATCAGGCCCTCAAAAAAGATGAGTACCGCCAGGTAGGGAATAACCACCCCGAAAACAAACTGTAAATTGGCGGCAACCCCAAGATAGGCGATGGCTATCAGGCCCAATACCGCAATCAGGGGCACCAAAAAATGCCGTTTAAAAAAATCCATCTACAGTCACCTCATCTTAAGATTGACAATATTACCTTGAGTCTCGTTCCTCACCAGAAGGCTCCTCAAAAAACTCGTCCCCCATTCCCAGACGGCGCAACAAGGCCCCAACTTTCCGTTTGATCTCTCCGACCCGGACCTCGTGCAGTCGTTCCCGCCGCTGCATAAAGACGTCGAACCCCAGGAGGGCCAGGCCATCAAGACGAGACTCCAGCTCCGTAAATTCGGCGGCAAAAGCGGGATCGTTGGCTTGGGGGGCGAGTTCTTCGCGAATGATGGTTTTGAGAAGGAATAAAAAGGCCATAGCACGTGAGGGGGAGGTTTCCTGAATGGCCTTGAGCTTGATAACCTCGTCCAGATGGCCCATGATCTGTTCTGCATCCGCCTCCTCCAGGAAGACCTCGAAGATGCCGGTCAACCCCCGATTGAGCTGATAGGCGATGGGATTGGCAAAGCGATCCTTCTGGGATCTCAGGAAGCGGGCGGTCTCAGGGACGTAACTGGCAAAGACCAGGTCACGCCATCGGTCCAGGATATCAGACTTCTTTTGGAGCAGCAGATCGTTCAGAGCCATGGCCACATTCTTTTCCAGCACGTTAATTGTGAAAGATACAACATTCCCAAATCGCTTTCAAGGGAAAAATACGGGGAGCCGCATGCTGTTTAATGTATTGATATTATATGCTTTTTTATCATTTGCCGAAAAAAGTTTCCCGGCAGCCGGCCTCCGGCCTGGCAATCCTCAGGCAGTCGCTCTAGCCTCCCTTGCCAGGAATAATCCTGGACTTAGGGCCGTTGACCCTGCGTTGGTTCGGAAGGCGGCAAGAACCGCCCGGAACCGTCCTTGTCCTTTTGTGACGGCCTCTTAAACCTGCCACCCAAGAGGGTGTCGCTGTATCTGGTCAAATCGAACCAATAGAGATTGGCGGTCAGAAACAGACTCAGGCCCATCAGGTAGCTGGGATGATCCAAGCCCAAGCTCCGCAACAGCAGCTTGGCCGCAATGAAACTGACCAAAAAGCGGAGACTGAAGCCAAAGAGCGTATTCATAGGGATTATGGTGTCTGCAGAGTTACGCCGCTGGCGGCGACCCTTGGCTAAACTGCCGCTAAGTGGTCAAGGGATTGACCACGACCACCGGAATGGGTGATTGGGCCAAGACCTTGCGGGCCACACTGCCGAACTCGGCGGTTTTGGCATCCAAGGCCTCCTGCCCCTTGCCATGGGAGGTCAAAACCACCATATCGGCCTTTTCTTCCTTAATGGCCTTGAGGATTTCCGTAGCCGGGTCGCCTTGCACCAACTTGAGGTGCAGTAGTGGACAGGCCTTGAGATCTTTGGCGCAAATGCCTTCCATCTGTTCCTTGGCTTTCTGCAATTCCCATTCCTGAAAATGCTTCAAATGCTCCTGACTGGGATAACCATAGGCCTGGTCCAAGGCTGTGAGATCCGTCCCCACGTACAAGAGGATGACTTTGGCCTGATATTTGTCGGCTAGAGAAACCACTTGCCGCGCTGCCTGCAAAGAGTTGCGGGAGAGATCGGTGGGCCAGAGAATGGTCTTGACTTCCATAGAACCTCCTTCCAACTGGACAGAAATATACTTCTTGGAGAAGATAACACATTCAAAAATGCCATGGGAAGAACTTTATGTGAAAAAAATTTTTTTTAGCCGACCACGGGGAGCACGAGATTGCTCCCTCCTCCTTTTTCCTTGTTAATCTATTGATCTTGTATGCATTCTCAGGATTGGAAAAATTCTTGACATATTTTCGCGCCGCGGATAAGTTATGAAAGGAACAAGCTTCGGCTATATTCGAGAAGGAGGATGAAACTCTCATGGGTTGGAATGTCGACATCGATGAAGAAAAATGCACTGGCGATGAGGAATGCGTCAACGTCTGTCCCTCCGGCGTCTTAGAAATGCAGGAAGGTAAAGCCGTGGTGGTGAACTTGGAAGAATGTCTTGGCTGTGAAAGCTGCGTGGAAGTCTGCCCTTCTGGTGCCATCACCCTCACCGAAACGTGATAATTCCCAGGTCAAACGAAAACCGCTGGCCGCCTAGCTGTAGCCAGCGGTTTTTTTTAGGAACCCCACTCTAGGTCTGACAGCTCTCCAGATCGCCGCCGCACGAGTCGCAGCTCTGCAACGGTGCCAGCTCTTCCTCGGTGGCCGGCCGCACTTCCAGGATTTCCACCTGATAATACAGATCCTCACCAGCCAATGGGTGATTCTGGTCCAGAACCACCACGTCCTCCCTAACTTCCACTACCATATACGGATAGGCAATCTCGATGGCGCAGGGAGATGGGACGACCGCCATGCCCGGCCGCAGCTCGGCCTCCGGAGGGAACCGCCGGCGGCTGAATTCCTGGAGCAGTTCAGGCTGACGACGGCCAAAGGCCTCCTCCGCCGGAATGACAAACTCGGCCCGATCCCCCGGCTTCAGACCCAACAGGCGGTTTTCCAGGGGCGGGAGAAGTTCCTTATACCCTGCCACATAGGTTAAAATATCCGGTTGGCCCGCCGAACCCCGGACATACTGGCCGGAGGCCAGCTGAAGCCGGTAGGCCAGCTTCACAAAACAATCACGATGAATGATCATGCCCTACTCCTTCAATTCTTTCTTTAAATACCTTAATCTCTCCCAGGCAAAATAGGAAGAGCAAAGTGACACAAAAGGTTGCGGCTGTTAGAAGCCATGGGGAGAAAACGGTTCCCTTTTTCTCGATGGTGGGGTATTTTATCTGCATACTCTATACATTTGGCATAATGGCAGACTGCCCCTGAAGCCTGTGGAAATCATATGGGATTGATCCGAAAAGCGCGCATCAATGATGTCCTGGAGATCAGGAAGATTCTGCGCACTTTCGCCGAGAAAGGGGTCTTGTTGGCCCGCACCCTGGCCGAACTCTATAGTCTGGTCCGGGATTATTACGTCTACCAGGAGGATCCTGACGGGCCCATTGTCGGCGTCTCGGCCCTGCATGTCTGTTGGGACTCTTTGGGAGAGCTCCGCTCGGTGGCGGTCTTGGAGCACTGCCAGGGGAAGGGGGTTGGCAGCCGCTTGGTGGAGACCTGCCTTTCCGAAGCCATTACCCTGGGGTTGGAGCAGGTCTTCGTCCTTACCTACCGCCCTGACTTCTTTGCCCGCTTCGGCTTCGAGGTGGTGGACAAAAATATCCTTCCCCATATCGTCTGGGCCGACTGCGTCCGTTGCACCAAGTTTCCCGAATGCGACGAAATCGCCATGCTCCTGAAGTTTTAGCTCATTCTCGTGGGTGGGCCCCTGGCCCGTCGGGCAGCGCCACCTTGACAACCTACCTTGGCGGGACTACACTTTTAGCGAGGAAGCATGGGTTTTGGCCAGAATCGGAGGCAGGGGTGGGCCTTTGCCCTTTTATGTGTACCGGCGCGGCCAAGGTGTGGCGGCCGCAATGAGGGAAAGTCGCTGCGGACGATTTCTTTACACTTCCCTTACCATTTCCTTCCAATTGCAATGTAGACTTGAGGAGTGCAACTCTGGGGGTCCGAGTCTGGGCGGGCCGCTAGATAAGGATGAATATGCTGGGATATATCTTAAAAAAGATTTTCGGCAGTAAAAATGAACGGGAATTGCGGGCCATGGCGCCACTGGTAGACCAGATCACCAGTCTGGAGCCGGAGGTGCGGCGCCTGTCCGACGCCCAATTGCAGGGGAAGACTGGCGAATTCAAAGAACGCCTGGAACGGGGAGAGACACTGGACGATCTCCTGCCCGAGGCCTTTGCCGTGGCCCGGGAGGCCTCCTTGCGGGTCTTGCGGATGCGCCCCTTTGACGTGCAGCTCATCGGCGGCATTGTCTTGCACCACGGCAAGATCGCCGAGATGAAGACCGGTGAAGGCAAAACCCTGGTGGCAGTGCTGCCCGTCTATCTCAATGCCCTGACCGGCCGGGGCGTGCATGTGGTCACGGTCAATGATTACCTGGCCCGCCGGGACAGCGAATGGATGGGGCAGGTCTACAAATTCCTGGGTCTGAGCGTCGGCACCATCGTCCACGGCCTCTCCGACGAAGAACGGCGACAGGCCTACAACGCCGACGTCACCTATGGCACCAACAACGAGTTCGGGTTCGACTACCTGCGGGACAACATGAAATTCTCTCTGGCTGATTACGTGCAGCGGGAATTTCATTACGCCATCGTCGATGAAGTGGACTCCATCCTCATTGATGAAGCCCGCACACCCTTGATTATTTCCGGCCCTGCCGAAGAGTCCACCGAACTCTATTATCGGGTCAACCGGCTGGCCCCCATGCTTAAAAAAGATCGGGATTATACCGTGGATGAGAAGTCCCGCACCGTTGTCTTGACGGAGGCCGGGGTGGCCCAGGCCGAGCGCCTGATGAACGTGGACAACCTCTATGATCCCAGGAATATCGAGATCTTGCACCACCTGAACCAATCCCTCAAAGCCCATGCCCTCTTTCGCAAGGACGTGGATTACATCGTCAAAGACGGTCAGGTCATCATCGTCGATGAATTCACCGGCCGTCTCATGCCCGGACGACGCTACTCCGACGGCCTGCACCAGGCCCTTGAAGCCAAAGAGGGGGTGCGCATCGAGAGCGAAAACCAGACCCTGGCCTCCATCACCTTCCAGAACTACTTCCGCATGTACGAAAAATTGGCCGGTATGACCGGTACCGCCGACACCGAGGCCGAGGAATTCAAAAAGATCTACAATCTGGATGTGGTGGTGATCCCCACCCATAAAAAGATGATCCGGCTGGACCATCCGGACGTCATTTACAAAACCGAGGCCGAAAAGTTCCAGGCGGTGGTGGAGGAGATCAAAGAGTGTCACGGCCGGGGCCAGCCGGTGTTGGTGGGTACCACTTCCATTGAGAAATCCGAACGGCTCAGCCGCATGTTGAAGTTGCAGGGCATTAAGCACGAGGTCCTCAACGCCAAGCAGCACGAAAAAGAGGCCCAGATTGTGGCCCAGGCCGGGCAGTTGGGCACCGTCACCATCGCCACCAACATGGCCGGCCGGGGTACCGATATCGTCCTGGGGCCGGGCGTGGTGGCCACCGGCGGCCTGCACATTATCGGGACGGAACGCCACGAAAGCCGCCGCATCGACAACCAGCTGCGGGGCCGGTCCGGACGGCAGGGCGATCCCGGTTCCTCCCGCTTCTATCTCTCCTTGGAAGACGACCTGCTGCGGATCTTCGGCTCTGACCGCCTCAAGGACCTCATGGGCCGCATGGGCATGGAGGACGGCCAACCCATCGAACACCGCATGGTCAGCAATGCCATCGAACGGGCCCAGAAACGGGTGGAGGCCCATAACTTCGATATCCGCAAGCACCTCCTGGAATATGACAATGTCATGAACAAACAACGGGAGGTGATCTATACCCAGCGCCGGGAAATCTTAGGGGGTGCCGATCTGACCACGGAAATCCAGAACATCCTCCAGGACCTGATGGACGATCTGTTGGATCAGTATATCGATGACAAAGTCCTGCCCGAGGATTGGGACCTGGCAGGGATGGCCGAAGCCTTTCGCCAGCGCCTGGGTCTGCACCTGGACCTGAGCGGCCTGGACCCCGAGACCTTGACGGCCGCACAGGTACGGCACACCGTCACGGAGCAGGTCCTGGCCGCCTATGAGGCCCAACGTCGGGCTATCGGCGAGGACGTCTTCCCCATGCTGCAGCAGCAGATTATGCTGCAGATGCTGGACTCCCACTGGAAAGACCACCTCCTGGCCATGGATCACCTGCGGGACGGCATCGGCCTGCGGGGCTACGCCCAGGTCGACCCGCTCCGGGCCTATCAGAAAGAAGGCTATGAGATGTTCGAGAACATGATCCAGCGGATCCAGGAGGATACGGTCCGGACCCTCTTCCTCATCCGGGTGCGGCAGCAGGAACCCATCCCGTTTCGGTCACCGCGCCAAGCCCCCCTGAGTTTCAGCCACGGTGGCAGCGCCGAACCCCAGCCTGTCCCTGTCCAAAAGAGCAATAAAAAAGTAGGCCGCAACGACCCCTGCCCCTGCGGCAGCGGCAAAAAGTACAAAAAATGCTGCGCCCTAAAGCAGGGCGTCGGAGCTGTCTAAAGAGGGGGATCAGGGAGAAGGAACGAAGCCCTCAAGACCAGCCCTGCCTTTTTTCGGTCCCCAGTTCACCGCGCCCGAAAAGGTGCCCGGGACAAATCCGAGGCATGAACGTTACGGCGCTGGGCCCATTCTCATTATCCTTTAATTTCACCCTTGACCTTTGCCCGTTTACCAGTTTACCTTTCCGCCTCCCTGCTCACAGCCAACGGCGTGACCAAACGAAGGAAAACTGTAAATCCCTGGGATGTCGGAGCGGCGCGCCAACGGCTTCCACAGGTTGTTGCCATCGAAAAAGGCTGGCCGGAGAGCCATTGTTTAATTTTCATCTGGAAATCCTGTGTGAATTTTAGCAAAATCGAATAGCATACAACTAATGGTGTGGGGAGGAGCAGGGCAACCCCGCTCCCGGCCAAGGGTGTGTAGGGAAAGAATGGCCTTTCTGCATGGGCACTTATTAAATGAGGAGTTTGGTGATGAGCTTGGACCTGAAAGATTTCGAAATCGAGCGGTTGGGAGAGTGCCGTATTGAGACGCCCAAAACCAATGCCCGCTTTGTAGAGGATGACGAACACGTTCTCTATGAATATCAGATAAACAAGCTGCAGCCGTATTTCACAGCCGATCGGGAGCCGCCCTATTTTGAAATGGCCGGCCCCCGGCGCAAGATCTACTTTGACCCCTCCAAGCTGAAATGCGGTATCGTCACCTGCGGCGGGCTCTGCCCGGGGATCAACGACGTTATCCAGCATATTGTCATGGAGTTGTATTACCACTACGGGGTGCGCAGCATCTTCGGCTTTCGCTATGGTTTTGAGGGGTTGGCGCCCAGGTACAAACATGCCCCTCTGGAGCTGACCCCGGAGGTTGTCACCGATATCTATCTGCAGGGCGGCACCATCCTAGGTTCCTCCCGGGGTTCCCAAGATGTGGGCGAAATGGTAGATACCCTGGAGCGCATGAATATGGGTCTGCTCTTTGCCATCGGCGGCGACGGCACCCTCAGGGGCGCCCAGGCCATTGCCGAGGAGATCAAACGGCGCAACCTGAAGATCGGCGTGGTGGGCATCCCCAAGACCATTGACAATGACATTTCCTTTGTGCAGAACTCCTTCGGCTTTATTACAGCCGTCTCTGAGGCCCGGACCGCCATCTACACGGCCCACATCGAGGCCCTGGGGGCCCGCAACGGCATCGGTCTGGTGAAACTCATGGGCCGGGAATCGGGCTTTATCGCGGCCTATGCCACTCTCTCCAACGCTGACGTCAATCTCTGCCTGGTGCCCGAGATACCCTTCACTCTCGAGGGACTCATGCGGGAGATTCGGGACCGGCTGGAAAGGCGGCGCCACTGCGTCATTATCGTGGCCGAAGGGGCCGGCCAGGAATTTTTTCAGCATTCCGGCGAAACCGACCCATCGGGGAACATCCGACTGGGTGATATCGGCATCTTTTTGAAGGAACAGATCAACGCCTACTTTAAAAAGATCAATATGGACATCACCTTAAAATATATCGATCCCAGTTACACCATCCGCAGTGTCCGGGCCAACCCCTATGATTCCTACTTTTGCCTGAACCTGGGGCACCACGCCGCGCACGCCGGCATGGCGGGGCGGACTAACATGCTCATCGGCTATTGGAACGGCCAATTCACCCACGTACCCATCTCTCTGGCTGTCTCGGCCCGCAAGCGCATCGACCCCAACGGCCGTCTCTGGAGTGAAGTCTTGGCGTGCACCGGCCAGGCTTATCCGATGTAATAAGGGGGTAAGGGTCAGAGATGGGCAAGTTGCGGAGATGGCCTGGCATACCAAGGAAATTTCCCGGAGAAAAATAGCATGCCGGTTTTTGTTGATCAGGCGACGTTAGCAAAAGTGGCGGCCCAAGCCGGGGAATATGTCCTGTCGCAAGTTCTCTCCTGGGCCATGGCCATGCAGTTGCTCATCATCGCTGGCCTCTTTCTCCTCTCGTATCAGATCACGCAGGTATTCTACGTCTGGGGTCAGCGTCAGATCGAGAAATGCGCGGACCAACAAAAAGCCTGCGCCGATCTGACCATCTTTCTGTCATTCCTCAAGATTATCAGACCGTTTCTGGCTTTTCTCTTCATAGCCCTGGCCTGGCGAATGGCCCGGCATCTCGACCTGCCTCGGGATGGCCTGTATACCGCCGCGATCATCGGCTTTGCCTTGACCTTGTTGCGTTTTGTTACCGACCAGATGCAAAACCGGAGGTGGGCCAGAATTCTGACGGCGGTGATCTGGTTCTGGGCCAGTCTCTATATTTTTCATATCAGCGATCACTGGATTAGTTTTCTGCAGCAGATTGATTTTAACATCGGCCAGGTGCAGCTCTCGCTCTTAACCGTTATCCGGGCCGCGGCGCTAGCGTTAGTTCTCTATTGGTTAGCGAGAAAAGTCTTGCTTATCTGGCGTTTTTGGTTGACCATGGTGTCGGACCTGCCGCCCGCCATGCAGATCTTATTCGCCAAACTCGGGGCCATTGTCTGGATTTTCGGCTCCATCGTTCTGGTCTTCCATTACCTGGGGCTTGATCTCACCATCTTTACCCTCTTCAGCGGTGGTCTGGGACTGGGTCTGGGTTTCGGTCTGCAAAAGGTCTTTGCCAACCTCATCAGTGGTTTCATCCTCCTGGCGGATAAATCCATCAAACCTGGCGATGTTATTCAATTGGGCGATAAATACGGCTGGATCAATTTCCTGGGCAGCCGCTATACGTCGGTCATTTCCCGGGATGGCATGGAGCATCTCATTCCCAATGAGAATCTCATCACCGGCGAAGTGATTAACTGGTCCCATTCCCATAATCTTGTCCGATTGCATCTGCCGGTGGGGGTTGCCTATGAAACCGATCTGGAGAAAGCCCGTGACCTGATGCTGGCCGTGGCCGACCGCAACCCCCGGGTCCTCCGGGATCCACCTCCGGCCTGCCGCTTTGTGGGTTTTGGGGATAGTGCCATCAATCTGGAGCTGCGGGTCTGGATCAACGATCCGCAAAATGGCCTCGGCAACGTGAAAAGTGATTTGTATTGGGCTCTGTGGCAGGAATTTCGGGAAAACCATATCGAGATCCCCTACCCGCAAAGAGACGTAAACCTGAAGTCGGTCTCGGATATCAGGATCCGGACGACGACGGAGGAGAAATGAAGAGACTGAATTATCAAGGTTCGAGCGATCGGGGAGGCCCACCGGCATGACAGCCCCTGGAGAACTGGTCCTGGAACCGGTCGGCGCGGATACCTTGCGGGTGATTCTTACTGGAGATTGGCAGCTCGGCAGTGCTCTACCCGAAGCCGAGAAGGTGCAGCAGAAATTAGTTAGCCGGCCGGGTCTGCGCCAAGTGGTTTTGGACGGTCGGGAGATCAGCCACTGGGACAGCGGTCTGCTGACCTTCCTTATGAATCTGCAGAAATGCTGTGCCCGGGAGAATATCCGCCTGGACACCGAGGGCCTGCCGGCGGGGGCGAGACGATTGTTGGGATTGGCAACCGCAGTCCCGGAAAAGAAAGACGCCCATCACGCCGAAGAACGGGCCTCGTTTTTGGCCTCTTTGGGGGATCAGGCCGTGGCGCTGTGGTCCGGCGCCGCCGACCTGTTGGCTTTTCTCGGCGATGCTGTGGTGGCGGTGGCGCGGCTGCTGGTGGGCAAGGCCCAGTATCGCCGGGCCGACCTGTGGCTCATCCTGCAGGCCGTCAGCGCCCAGGCGGTGCCCATTGTCTCGCTCATCAGCTTCCTGGTGGGCCTGATCCTGGCCTTTATCGGCGCCATCCAGTTGCAGCTCTTCGGGGCCCAGATTTATGTGGCCGATCTGGTGGGCATCGCCATGGTGCGCCTGATGGCCGCGATCATGACCGGCATCGTCATGGCCGGCCGCACCGGCGGCGCTTTTGCCGCGCAACTGGGGACCATGCAGGTCAACCAGGAGATTGATGCTTTAAGGACCTTGGGCATCTCGCCCATGGAGTTTTTAGTGCTGCCCCGGATGCTGGCCCTGGCCCTGATGATGCCCCTGTTGTGCCTGTATGCCAACCTCATGGGCATCCTGGGCGGCATGGTGGTGGGTGTTTGGCTGCTGCATATTGACTTTATGCAATATTACCATGAGACGGCCCAGGCCGTGGGACTCTGGAATCTGGGTATCGGTCTGTTTTCCGGCTTTATCTTCGGCATTATCGTGGCCCTCTCGGGCTGTATGCGTGGTATGCAGTGCGGCCGCAGCGCCTCGGCGGTGGGTGATGCCGCCACCTCGGCGGTGGTCACCGCCATCGTGGGCATCATCCTGTCTACGGCCCTTATTACCATTGTCTGCAACATCTTGGGAATCTGACCGATGAGCGCACCAACAGCCCATATCCGGGTGGAGAATCTTACCATGGCGTATGGCGATTATGTCCTCATGCGGGATCTGACCTTTACCATCAACCGCGGGGATATTTTTATCGTCATGGGGGGCAGCGGCTGCGGCAAGAGCACCCTGATGACCATTCTCATCGGCCTGAAGGCCCCGGCCAAGGGCAAGGTCTTCTATGGCGACGTTGATTTCTGGGGGGCTGAGCCGGAAACCCGGGACCAGATCATCCGCCGGGCCGGGGTCACGTACCAGAGCGGGGCGCTCTGGAGCTCCATGACCCTGGCCGAAAATGTCGCCCTGCCCCTGGAGACGTATACGACGTTAAATCCAAAGCTGATCCGAGAGTTGGCAAGCTTGAAGCTGGCCTTGGTAGGCCTGGCTGGTTTCGAAGAATTCTACCCCTCCGAGATCAGCGGCGGTATGCAGAAACGGGCGGGTATCGCCCGGGCCATGGCATTGGATCCGGAAATCCTGTTTTTTGATGAGCCGGGCGCCGGCTTGGATCCGGTGAGCGCCCGGCGTCTGGACGATCTGATCCTGGAACTCAATGAGAGTTTGGGGACGACCATGGTGGTGGTCACCCATGAGTTGGCCAGCATCTTTGCCATCGGCAGTAATTCCGTGTTTCTGGACGTCTCCAAACGGACCATGACGGCCACTGGCAATCCCAAACAGCTATTAGCCGAAAGCAAGGATCCCAACCTGCGTCTCTTTTTAACCCGGGGTGAAGAATCTGCCCCGCAAGGATGAGCATCCATGGCGAAACAAGCAAATAGAACAATGATCGGCGGCTTTGTGGTCCTCGCCGTAGCCATTCTGGCCGCCAGCCTGGTCGTCTTCGGATCGGGCAAATTCTTTAAGAAAACCCAGCGTTTTGTTCTCTATTTTGATGAGTCTATCAAAGGCTTGAATGTGGGCGCCCCGGTATTATTCCAGGGTGTACAGGTCGGCTCCGTGGTCAGTATTACTATTATCGCTGATCAGAAGAAACAACAAGTTGAGATTCCCGTCATCATTGAAGTCGAGCTGGACCGTTTCCAATTTTTTGAAGCCCGGAAGATCGCCGATCCCCAGAAAAATATGCCGCGGCTCATCGACAAGGGCCTGCGGGCTATGCTGGAAATGCAGAGTCTCATTACCGGGCAGCTCCTTATCGAACTCAATTTTTTCCCTGACACCCCCGTAGTTCTGAAAAAGATCAGTCAAGAATATGTTGAGATTCCCACCATCCCCTCCACCACTACCAAAGTGGCCCAGGCCCTGGAGAAAATTGATATCGGCGCCATCCAACAGAAATTGGAGTCAGTCCTGGACGGCATGGCCAAACTGGTCAACGATCCGGAGCTGCCGGCGACTATCCGGGATCTGAAAGAAACCCTGCAGAGCACCCGTAAACTCATTGCCAAAGTGGACAAACAGTTGGATCCCCTGACCAAAGACATCAAAAGGACCGTCAAGGATTTCGGCAAACTGGCCAAAGACTTTGATCCCCACATGAAAGAACTGACCAGCAGCGTGGAAAAGACCCTGGCCGGGCTGGATAAAACCATGCATGCGGTACGCGGCGTGGTCTCCGAAGACGCGCCGGTGATGGTGGACCTGGAGAATACCCTGAAGGAACTTTCGGCCATGAGCCGCTCCCTGCGGGAATTGACGTCCTATCTGGATCAACATCCTGAGAGCCTGATTCGCGGCAAGAAGAAACCTGGAGGCAACTAAACCATGCAGGTGCGACACTTTTCTCCCAACCTGGCGGTCATCCTGATAATCTTGGTCATGACTCTCTCTGGTTGCAGCCGGAGTCCCAATCCCCGTTTTTACACGCTCAGTGCCCTACCGGACCAGTTTGCCGCGGCCCGCGCCAGCCAATGGCAGAACGCCGTGGTGGGTATCGGTCCCATCAGGATGGCCGACTATCTGGATCAGTCGCAGATCGTCACCCGCACCGGTGACAACCAGTTGGTGAAAGATGAATTCAATCGCTGGGGCGGCCCCTTCAAGAATAATTTCACCAACGTCCTGGCCGATAACATCGGCTCTCTTTTGCCCACCCAACAGATCCACCTCTTCCCCTGGCGCCAGGCCGTGCCCATTGACTTTCAGGTGGCCGTGGATGTGGTGCGCTGCGACGGCCGTCTGGGCGAGGCCGCGGTGCTGGAAACCCGCTGGAGCCTCTTCCAGGGTCCGGAGAAAAAACTCATCACCACCCGGCGGGCCAGCATCACTGAGCCGGTGACCGGGCCGGACTACGCCGACCTGGTGGCCGCGCAGAGCCGGGCCGTGGGCCGGCTGAGCCAGGAGATTGTCCAGGCCATCAAAGGGGCGGGGCGGCTTTGACCGGTTGTTGCGGTGCTCGGAGGGTGGCCGGCACAGCTCCCTCCCCCTACACCCCTCACTCCCGAAAACGCCCTGTGCACCGCCGAGAAGTCGGAAGCAGGGTGATTGCCCGATCATTATTGACTTTTAGCGGCCAGGCAGATAAACTTAAAATTTAATTTTTTTAATCGTGCGGTTTTGGACAGGCGTTGGCACCCCCGGCCCCTGCAGAACTGACGTGTTTAGGAGTGCCTGCATGGCTGAAGATTATAAGGCCACCCTCAATCTCCCCAAGACTGAATTTCCCATGAAAGCTGATCTGGCCCGCCGGGAGCCGGACATCCTGAAACGCTGGCGCGACATGGATGTTTACGGCCGGCTGCGGCTCCAGGGTCAGGGCCGGCCCCGGTATCTGCTCCATGACGGTCCGCCCTATGCCAACGGCAACATTCATCTGGGCCATGCCTTAAATAAGATCCTCAAAGATATCATTATTAAATCCAAGCAGATGAGCGGCTATGACTGCCCCTATGTGCCGGGCTGGGACTGCCACGGTCTCCCCATTGAACATCAGGTGGACAAAGAGCTGAAAAAAGAGAAGGTCCGCCTCTCGCAACTGGAGATCCGGCAGCGCTGCCGGGCTTATGCCCTGAAATATGTGGATATTCAACGGCAGGATTTTATCCGCCTGGGGGTATTGGGGGATTGGGCCACCCCTTATCTGACCATGGCCAATGAGTATGTGGCCAGCATCATGGCCGAATACGGCAAGATCTTCCTGGGCGGGGGCATTTACCGCAGCAAGAAACCGGTGCATTGGTGCAGCACCTGCCATACAGCCCTGGCTGAGGCTGAAGTGGAGTATGCTGAGCACCAGACCCCGTCGATTTATGTGAAATTCCCGCTGCTGACCGATCTCAGTGCCGAATTCCCGGTCTTGGCCGGCCATCCCGTCTTTTTAGTTATCTGGACCACCACGCCCTGGACCTTGCCGGCCAACCTGGCCATTGCGGTGAACCCGCATTTCCATTATACGGCTCTGTTGGTGGGGCGGGAAGTATATATCGTCGCCAAAGAGTTGGCGCCACAGATCCTGCAGATGCTGGGGCAGCCGGGGCAGGCATTGACGAACCTGCCGGCGGCCCGGCTGGAAGGCCTGCGGGCCCGCCATCCCTGGCTGGACCGGGAGTCCCAGGTCATTCTGGCGGACTATGTCACCCTGGAGGCCGGCACCGGTCTGGTGCATATTGCCCCGGGCCATGGCCAGGAGGACTATGACAGCGGCCGGCGGTATGGGTTAGAGACTTACTCACCGGTGGATGACAATGGTCGCTTTCTACCGGAGGTGGCAGAATTCGCTGGCTTGTCGGTGTGGGAGGCCAACCCCAGGATTATCGAACACCTGCAGGCACGGGGGGCCTTGTTGGGTGGGGCTGAGATCAGCCACAGCTATCCCCACTGCTGGAGGTGTAAACGCCCCATCATCTTCCGGGCCACCGAGCAGTGGTTCATCTCCCTGGCTGCCAATGATCTGCGGACCAAGGCCCTGGAGGCCATCAATCAGGTGGAGTGGATCCCCCGTTGGGGCCGGGAACGCATTTACGGCATGGTGGAGAACCGGCCCGATTGGTGCATCTCCCGGCAGCGGGCCTGGGGGGTGCCCATCGTGGCCTTTCATTGCCAAGGGTGCCGGCAGGTGATCCTCACCCAGGAAATTTTGGACCGTATCATCGCTTTGGTCCGGCAGGAGGGGGCGGATATCTGGTTTGCCCGGACGGCAGCCGAGCTCTTGCCCCCGGGTTGCCGCTGCCCCCATTGTGGCGGCGGCGAGTTTGCCAAGGAAAGGGATATTCTGGATGTCTGGTTTGACTCCGGGGTGAGCTTTGCCGCGGTCCTCGAGGCCCGGGAAGGACTGGGGTTCCCGGCGGATCTGTATTTGGAAGGCTCGGATCAGCACCGGGGCTGGTTTCACAGTGCCCTGTTGACCGCGGTGGCCACCCGGCAGCGCGCCCCCTATCGGAGCGTCCTGACCCACGGCTTCGCGGTGGACGGCGAAGGCAAGAAAATGTCCAAGTCCCTGGGGAATATCATTGCCCCCCAGGATGTCATCAAGCATTACGGCGCCGAAATCCTGCGGCTGTGGGTCTCGGCCGAGGATTATCGGGACGAAGTACGCCTGTCTGACCAGATCCTCAAGCAGCTCACCGATGCCTACCGTCGGTTGCGCAACACGGCCCGCTTTCTGTTGGGGAATCTTTATGATTTTGACCCGAAGCGGGATTACGTCCCGGCAGCAGAACGGCTGGAATTGGATCGAGTGGCCCTGTCGTGGCTGGCCAACCTGATCCAGCGGGTGCGGACTGCTTACGAGCGTTTTGAGTTCCATACGGTCTACCACAGCCTGCATCAATTTTGCGCCGTGGAACTGTCCTCCCTGTATCTGGATATTCTCAAAGACCGGCTCTATGTCTCTCGAGCCGAATCGCCGGAACGCCGCAGTGCCCAGAGCACCCTCTATGACTTGCTCCTCAGCCTGGTCAAGTTGATGGCACCCATTCTCTCTTTCACGGCCGAGGAAATCTGGGGCTATCTGGCCAAACCAGGGGAGCCGGAGAGCGTCCTGTTGGCGGCTTTTCCAGAACCGCCGGTCGGTTTTCCCGACGCCGCCTTGCTGAGCACCTGGGAGGTCCTCCTCAAGGTACGCAGCGAAGTGAACCGGGCCCTGGAGCAGGCCCGGCGGGACAAACTCATCGGCAACGCCCTGGAAGCTCGCGTCTTGCTTGGTGCCGACGGCGCCTTGTTTGCACAGCTCAAAGACTGTCGGGAGGAATTATTGACCCTGGCCATGGTCTCACAATTGGACCTGCGACCGGAGCCGGTAGCCGGGTTGAGCAGCGAGGAAGTTCCTGGCCTGACGGTGGCCGTGCAGCGGGCGGTGGGCGAGAAATGTCAGCGCTGTTGGTTCCATCTACCCAGTGTGGGTGCCGACCCGGCGCAGCCGGAGCTGTGTGACCGCTGTCGGCGGATTTTGGCAGTCTGAATCATACAAAGTGGCCAGTGGCCAGTGGTCAGTGGTCGGTAACTGGAATAACGTTGACATACCTAACTTCACAGGCTCCTGGCACTGCTTCGTCAAACGGGAAATATCTCTTGCTGGGCCTTGTTCTGGTCCTGGGGGTGGCGCTGGACCAGCTCAGCAAATGGTGGGTGGCCCAGACTATCCCACCCCAGGCGATAGTGCCCGTCATTCCGGATTTCTTCAATCTGGTCCATGTCTATAACAAGGGGGCGGCCTTCGGCCTTTTATCCACTTGGTCGGCTGGAGGGGTCCGGATTTTTTTTATTGCCATCAACCTGATTATCGTGGCCATCCTGGGCTATCTCTACTGGCGGACCCCCCGGTCATATCCCCTGTTTTTGTGGGGCTATAGTTTGGTCCTGAGCGGCGCGCTGGGCAATCTGCTGGACCGGCTGCGATTGGGGGAAGTTTTGGATTTCTTGGATTTTTACGTCGGGCGGCACCACTGGCCGGCCTTTAATGTGGCCGACAGCCTCATCTGTGTGGGCGCCGGGCTCCTGGTTCTGGCGATGTGGCGTGCCGAGGAAGAGAAAAATGTATCCTGTTCTGTTTAACATCGGGCCGGTGCGGGTATTTACTTACGGCTTTCTCTTGGCCCTGGCCTTTCTTTGTGCCATGTATATGGTGGGGCAGGAGGCCAAACGGCGGGGGCTAGACCCCAAGAAGTTTTATGATCTGAGTTTTTATGGCATTGTCTGGGCCATCATCGGCTCCCGCATCCTGCATATCCTCTTGGAATGGGATTATTTTGCCGCCCATCCTTTGGAGATTTTTGCCCTCTGGAAAGGTGGCCTGGCCTTTCAGGGAGGCCTGATATTCGGTTTGGTCACCGTGATTTACCTCTTGTATAGATACCAACTGCCCCTGTGGGCTACCCTGGATACCATGGCCTTGGCCGTCCCCTTAGGGCAATTCATCGGCCGGCTGGGCTGTTTCATGGCCGGCTGCTGTTACGGCCAGGAGACGACGGTGCCCTGGGCCGTGACCTTTAACCATCCGGAGACCTTGGCCCGTCCGGGTGTGCCTCTGCACCCCACCCAGCTCTATGAATCCTTTCTAATGCTTGGGGTTTTTCTGTTCCTGCTGCGATTTCGCCATCGGCAGCACTTTCCCGGTCAGATCCTGGGGGTGTATCTTTTTTTGGCCGGGACGGTCCGTTTCATCGTGGAATTTTGGCGGGGAGATGAGCGGGGGCCGATCCTGTTCTGGGGCATGGCCAGCACCCAGGTGATTGCTCTGGTTGTGGCTGTCGGCGGGTTGCTTTTTCTGGCTTGGCGGGCTCGGGCTGCCAAAAAAAGTGGGCAATGGCAAGTGATTAGTGGCCAGTGCTGAGGGAGAAGGGAAAAGCCTAACCAAATCTTTTGGGCCTCTGACTTCTCACCCCCTGATTTTTTCCGGCTCACCGCTTACCTTATAAGGAACTTGTTGTGGTTTCCAGTCATCTCCAGCGGTGGCTCACCAGTCTGGTGGCCCTGCCCATTCTCCTGTATATCCTCCTCAAAGGTTCGGTCCTTAGTTTTATGCTGCTGTTGGCCCTGGTGAGCACCGCGGCTCATTGGGAATTCCTGGCTTTGAGCGGCCTGGGCCGGACCACCGGAGAGAAGGTCCTGGGTCTGGTGACCGGTCTGCTGCTGGTGCTGAGCTTTTCCTTAGGCCGGGCTTATGCCCCCAGCTTTTTTCTCTTCATGGGAATGCTGGCCTATTTTCTCTTTTATCTGTGGTGGTATGAGCAATATCCCCAATTGTTGCCGGAGTTGGCTTTAGCCTGTCTGGGTTTATTCTATGTCCCCTATTTGTTAGGCCATTTCTTCTGGCTCTGGCAGATGCCGCAGGGCCGCTTCTGGGTCCTCTGGCTCTTGTTGGTCATCTTTGCCGGCGATACCGGGGCTTTTTATAGCGGCCGGTGGTTTGGCCGGACCAAGCTCTATCCGCAGGTAAGTCCCGGCAAGACAGTGGCGGGGGCCGTGGGCGGCCTGATTGCCAGTCTGGTGGTAGGGGCCGGCCTCGGGCTGTGGTTGCCTTTGCAGACCGGTCTGCCGCTCCTCTTGGGTCTGGCTCTCGTGGCGGCCGTCGTCGGCCAGGCGGGCGATCTCTTTGAGTCCATGCTCAAGCGCCGGGCCCAGGTAAAAGATGCCTCCTCCCTGTTGCCTGGCCACGGCGGCGTCCTGGATCGACTAGACAGCATTAGTTTTACCGGTGCGGTCCTTTTTTATGCCAAACTCTTTCTTTCTTAATGAATCGGAATTAATATATTATAATAGATAGATTACAGGGTTAAATTTTACCGGTACCAGTCGCTGGCTGCCGGCGTACTCGTCAAAATGTATCAGGAACGGGCGAGGATGCCAGGCCACCCTTCTCAAGAAAGGCCTAAGCGCTGGGAGCACAAGTTTGCTAATCTGCCAGGGTTGTATTTCGTGTTAATTGGCCAAGGCCTTTGACCACCTTTTCTTGAAGTTTATTCGCCATGGCGTCGACATATCACAGTGAGAGAAAGGTCTGCCGCCAAAAGCTGGCAGGGTGGCTCCAGAAGGTAACGTTTTGAAACGCTTGGCAATTTTGGGGTCAACGGGCTCCATCGGCTGCAACGTCCTGGATGTGGTCCGGCAATTCCCCGAGCGCTTTCAGGTTGTGGGTCTGGCGGCCGGTCGTAATGTGGCCCTGCTGGCTGAGCAGGTTCGGGAATTCCGCCCGGCCCTGGTTTCGGTGGCGGACCCGCAGCTGCAAACGGAGTTGAGACGGTTGCTTCCCGGCGGCAATTCTATCCCCATGGCTGCGGGCATCTCTGGCGCCAAGGAGGTGGCCGCAGCCACCGGGGCCGATCTGGTGATCTCCGCCATGGTGGGAGCCGTGGGTCTGGAGCCGACGCTGGCGGCCATCGAGCAGGGTATCGCCGTTGCCTTGGCCAATAAAGAAACGTTGGTGGTGGCCGGCTCTCTGGTCATGGCGGCCGCGTGGCAGCAGCAGGTCCCCATCATCCCCATCGACAGCGAACACAGCGCCATCTTCCAGGCCATCCAGGGAAATCGGCCGAAGGATATCCATCGCCTCTGGATTACTGCTTCCGGCGGGCCGTTCTGGCGCCGCAGCCGGGAGGAGTTGGCCACGGTCACGGCTGCCGCGGCCTTGCAGCATCCCAATTGGAGCATGGGGCCCAAGATCACCATAGATTCGGCGACCCTGATGAACAAAGGGTTGGAGGTGATCGAGGCCAGCGTGCTGTTCAATCTGCCGCCGGAGCGCATTCAGGTACATGTCCATCCGGAGAGCATTGTGCATTCGCTGGTGGAGTACATCGACGGCTCGGTCATCGCCCAATTGGGCATCCCGGATATGCGGGTGCCCATCAGCTATGCCCTGGCCTACCCCGAGCGGCTGCCCATGGAGCTGCCGTCGCTCAACCTCTTTCAGGTGGGCACGCTCACCTTTGAACCGCCGGATTTGGAACGGTTCCCCTGCCTGGGATTGGCCTTTCAAGCCCTGGCCGCGGGAGGCGATATGCCGGCGGTGCTCAATGCCGCCAACGAAATAGCGGTGGCGGCGTTTCTCCGAGGGGCCATACCCTTTCCGGCCATTCCGGAGGTTATTGCCCGGGCCATGGCCGCGCATGTGGTCCAACCGCTGTCTTCCTTGGAGCAGGTGTTGGCCGTGGACCGACAGGCTCGGCAGTCAGCGCAAACCATAATTTCGCATCTGTTGGAGTAAGCTATCCCATGGAAACTATTCTGGCCACGTTGGTGGTCATCGGCGTCCTCATCTTCGTCCATGAATTGGGGCACTTTCTGGTGGCCAAATATTACGGGGTGGGCGTCGAAGCCTTTTCGTTGGGCTTCCCGCCCAAATTAATCAGCAAAAAAGTGGGCGAAACGGATTATCGCATTTCCATTATCCCCCTGGGAGGATATGTGAAATTGCTGGGCGAAAACCCCGGCGAAGAGGTGCCGCCGGAATTGCTTCCCCGCTCTTTCAGCCACCGGCCCCTGGGCCAGCGCAGCGCCATTGTTGCGGCCGGGCCGATCTTCAATCTCCTTTTTGCCATCATTGCCTTATCGCTGGTTTTTACCTTTACTGGTATTCCCTATTTCAAGGCGGAAATCGGCGGTATCCAGCCGGGTTCGCCGGCCGAGGAAGCGGGGCTGCAAAAAGGCGATCTGGTGTTGAGTATCAATGGCCAGGAAGTGACGCGCTGGGAAGACCTCTCCCGCCTCATTCGCAGCAGCGGTGATGGGCCCTTGGATATCAGATTTCGCCGGGGCGACCAAGACCTGCAGGTGCAGCTGCAACCCCGGACCATGGAAACCGCCAATATCTTTGGAGAAAAGGTCTATGCCAAACTCATCGGCGTCTCTGCCCCGGAGCGCTATGAGATTGAGCGCGTCGGCCCCATCAGCGCCTGGTGGCACGGCCTTACTTATTCCTATCGCATTCTGGAAGTGACGGTGGTCAGCATCGGCAAGCTGATCACCCAAAAAGTGCCCCTGAATTCTTTAGGCGGCCCCATTATGATCGCCCAAGTGGCCGGCAAGCAGGCGGAGCAGGGGGTTTCCCAACTCATCCATTTTATGGCGGTGCTCAGCATCAACCTGGCTCTGTTGAATATTCTGCCCATCCCCATGTTGGACGGCGGCCATCTCCTGTTCTTCCTGGTGGAGGCGGTGCGGGGCAAACCGGTCTCCATGAAACACCGGGAGATTGCCCAAGCCATTGGCCTGACAGCCCTACTCACCCTGATGTTCATTGTCTTCTACCATGACATTCTACGGGTCCTGGGATCGCAATAAAAAAGGGAAAAGGCAAAAAGGCCAGGGCAAGACAGAGGGGGTCAGCGGCAGGGGGGCGGTGTGGTGGAGAGGGCCAGGCCCAGGGCCGACAAAGAGGGAGTCATGAAAAAAGGTATAAATTATATTCCTGATGACCAGGAAAAAGAGCTAACGTTGACCTGGTTTTTTGATGACCTGCCCCAGGAGTATAAGGACTTCCGTCAGTATGCCCAAGCCGTGGAACGGGAGTACGAGGAATTGCGGCAGGTGCTGCGAGCCACCGAAGAAGAACTCCTCTCCCGGGAGGGTGATCCCAACCTGACGGCCCGGGCCGCGTATGTGCGCAAACGTCTGCAGGGGCTGGAGACCAAATTTCCCTGGCTGGTCTCGGAGCAGTTGTTGGAATTCGCCCTCTGGGGTGTGCCGCATTAAGAGAGGCGGAGGGCCAACTATTGGTTGTTATGGGGTGATTTTGCTCCCCCATCTCAAGGGGTGTCGTCCCTGCCGCTTTGACCCCGCCGGCGGCTATCCAGAAAAGCTTGCAGGATCAGGCCGGCAGCCATTTTGTCGATGACTTGGCGGCGTTTCCGCCGGCTGACATCCGCCTCCAGAAGCACTCGTTCCGCCTGCATGGTGGTGAGGCGTTCGTCCCAGGTGTGGACCGGCACCGCCAAGCGTGCCTGCAGTTCCTCAAGCCAGTGCTGGACTTCCTGGGCCATGTCTCCCATACGCCCGTCCAGGTGCCGAGGCAGGCCGATGACGATCTCCTGGACCTGATGTTTTTCGGCCAAGGCGACCACTTCGGCCAGATCCAGCTCCAACCCCCGGCGGTGTAGCACCGTCAGCCCCTGGGCCGTCAGGCCCAAGGCATCACTGAGGGCCACGCCGATGCGCTTTTCCCCCAGATCAAGGCCAAGGATACGAATGGGGGCTGTCATCGGCGGCTCTCTGGGGTTGACAAAGAGATGAGCGGCGGTCGACTTCCTCCTGCTGGCATTTCCCCTCTCCTCAATACCGGCCCACCAGGCGGCCGGAGAGTTTGCCGAACACCAGGACCCTGGTCCAGGCTGACAGTGGCACCCAGTCGTCGTCAAAACGGATATGAACCAGGCCGGTTTCATTCTCGAAGGCCCGTTGGCGAATCGTGATCGTGGCCTGGCGGTTGGCCGGTTCCTGCAGACCCAGATGAATGATAATGGTCTCCGGCTGCGGGTAAGGAATGCCGGCTACACTTAGCGTTTCACCGCCCTTGAGGTCCCCGAAGCCGCCGCAGCGGAAATTGTAAAAGGCGCTGATGGGGTCGTACAGCGGTTCGGTGAGATCGGTCTCCCACTTCCGGACCATTGCGCCGTTTTTTTCCAAGCGCCACATCTCCAGGCGGTGCTGGGCGTAGTCGAAACGGTATTCTTTGTAGTGATGTTTTTTCCCCACCCAAGACTCCTCGATGTAGAGGAGCGGCTGCAACTTTCCCTGACTGAAGCGCATGGTAGTGCGGTAATGGTCCCGGCGATAGCCGGAGAATAAGGCAACGGCGCCGCTGGTCTCTCCTTTGATTCCACCTTCATAGAGATCGGGGCCGACTTGGCGCAGCGACACGGTAGCCCGGCCGGCGTTCTTAAACATGGGGGCATCAACCACATACTGGAGCGTCTCCGGCTGGGGCATCGCCGCCAAGGCTGGCAGAGTGGCGAGCGCCAGAGTGGTGAGGAGGATAAACCAGCCAAAAAGGCTACGGTACCAATGCTGATAGCCAATGGCTCTTAGGGGCCAACGGCGGGAACCGCGGCAGGGTCTTTGGTGGGTCATGGGCAACTTAGGTTTTCTTGGGGCGGCGGCCGGGTCGGTTGGGCCAGCCCATGCTCTGGCCGAAATGGCTGTGCCACCAGGAGTCATAATCTTCTTTGGTCTCAGGCAGTTCCTCGAGGCGATAGCGGTAGGTCTCCAAAAAGGCCAGGATGCGCTGATAAGCCTCATTAATCTCCAACATCCGTTGGTGGCAGGCCGCCTGCTGGTCCGGCGGGGCGGCATCGGGATGCCAACGCCGGGCGGCCCGGCGGTAGGCTTCGCGGATCTCTCGGCGGGTGGCGGTGATATCCAGCTCCAAGATCTGACGGGCTTTTTCCAGATCCATATTTTCCAGATCCATATAACGTGAGCTAATGATTATATATTTATTACCAAGAAAATAGCGTTGCCGATTTTCAGTGGTCAGTTGTCAGAAAATTCCATTAGTGGGGCGGCCTCCGGGCCCGCCCTAGTCAGCCAGGGGTAGCGATCTTGATTTTTATGGTGCGCGGGTGCTCCTCGGGTAATGAATATTAGAGGGTGTTGCAAAACCTCTTTTTTGTCATCCTGAACGGAGTGAAGGATCTTTATCTTGATGTAAAGATTAGATTCTTCGCTTTGCTCAGAATGACAAAGATTCGATCCCAGGGTTTTGCAACAGCTTCTAGTGTAACCATCTTCGGTGTGGGGGTCAAGCCCGGAGTTCCCGGGGAAATTTCCGGGAGATAACTCATTCACACCAGGGAAGGTTTGACATCAACCGCGCTATGGTTTACTTTAATCAAAATACGGCAATGTGTTTATGCGGAGAAAATTATGGATCTCGCCTATCGCCCCCGACGCCTGCGGCGTACGGCTGCCATTCGCCGTCTGGTGCGAGAAACTCACCTGCGGTCCGAGGATTTTATCTATCCTCTCTTTGTGGTGCCCGGCACCAAGGTGAAAGAACCCCTTGCGGCCATGCCCGGCCTCTACCGTTGGTCAGTGGATCTGGTCAGCGATGAAGTCAAAGCCGCGGCTGATGTCGGCGTGCCGGCCGTCCTGCTCTTCGGCCTGCCGGAGCAAAAAGACGAGCTGGGGAGTGAGGCCGCCAAGCGCAGCGGCGTGGTGCAGCGGGCGGTTAAGCGCCTGAAAAAAGAGGTGCCGGAGGTCCTGGTCATTACCGATGTCTGCCTGTGCGGCTATACCAGCCATGGCCACTGCGGCGTCATCCACCACGGCGAAGTGGACAACGACGCCACCCTGGAACTGCTGGCCGGTATCGCCCTGTCCCACGCCGAGGCCGGCGCAGATATTGTCGCCCCCTCCGATATGATGGACGGCCGGGTCCTGGCCATCCGGGAAGCCCTGGATGAGCAAGGTTTTACCATGACAGCCATCATGTCCTATGCGGTGAAATACGCCTCCGGCTTTTATGGCCCCTTCCGGGAGGCGGCGGCATCCGCGCCCCAGTTCGGCGATCGCCGCTCCTACCAGATGGATCCGGCCAACGCCCGGGAGGCCTTCCGGGAGGCCACCCTGGACGTGGAAGAAGGGGCCGATATCATCATGGTGAAGCCGGCCCTGCCGTACTTGGATATCATCAGCCAACTGCGGGGCGAAATCGACCTGCCCCTGGCCGCTTACCAGGTGAGCGGCGAATACAGCATGATCAAGGCCGCCGCGGCCAACGGTTGGTTGGATGAAACCACCGTCATGCTGGAATCCCTCCTGAGCATCAAACGGGCCGGGGCCGACATGATTCTCACCTATTTCGCCAAAGAGGCCGCGGCCCTGCTGGCTCGAAGGCATGCTTAAGCTCTGGCGTGATGCACCCGTATGATTTTCCTGACAGAGACCGAGTCAGCGGAAGCTAACACCAAGATTTATAAATTAAGAGACGGAAGAAAATTTGCACAATTTTGCCAACAAAACACCAACTCTCCGCCTCCTGGCCTGGGAGACTACCCGGCGTTGTAATCTGGCCTGTGCCCACTGCCGGGCCGCGGCCGGGAAGGGGCCGTATGAAGGCGAGTTGACCACGGCCGAGGGCAGGGCTTTGCTGGAGGATATCGCCGGGTTAGGGCAGATCGTCGTCATCCTGACGGGCGGCGAGCCTTTGTTGCGAGGGGATATCTTTGAGTTGGCCGCCCATGGCACCAGTCTGGGGCATCGCATGGTCATGGCGGTGAACGGCACCCTCCTGACCCCGGAAATTGCCCGGCGGCTGCAAGAAGCCGGCATCCAGCGGTTGAGCATTTCCCTGGACGGCGCCACCGCGGCCAGCCACGACCGGCTGCGCCAGGTAGTTGGGGCGTTCGCGGGTGCTTTGGGCGGCATCCAGATCCTTAAGGAGGTGGGGCTACCTTTTCAGATCAACACCACTGTCATTGCTGACAACCGGGACGAGTTGCCGGCCATCTCGGCATTGGCTGAGAGTTTGGGGGCCGCGGCCCACCATGTCTTTGTCCTGGTACCCACCGGCCGGGGAGAGGAGATCAAAGACCAGCTCTTATCCGCCGCTGAGTATGAAGCGACCCTGCGCTGGCTGCTGGCCCGCCAGAAAGAAGGGAAGATTCACATCAAACCCACCTGTGCGCCCCAATATTACCGTCTCTGGCGCCAGGAGGCGGCCGCAGCCGGGGAAAAGATCACCCCGGCGACCCATGGCATGGAGGCCATGACCAAAGGTTGTCTGGGGGGGCAGGGGTTTGCCTTTGTGGGGTACAATGGGATCGTGCAGCCGTGCGGCTATCTGGAATTATCGGCAGGGGATATCCGGCAGGCGCCGTTCTCCCGTATTTGGGCCGAATCGGCTCTATTCCGCCAACTCCGGAACCTGGAAGAATATCACGGCAAATGTCGGCGGTGTGAATATCGCAAGGTTTGTGGCGGCTGTCGGGCCCGGGCCTATGCCCTGACCGGCGACGTTCTGGGGGATGAACCCATCTGCCTCTATGAGCCGAGGGCCACGGCATGACCACGCAGCCCAATGCCCAGCTCGATGATGTGGATAAGGCCATCCTTAACCTGATCCAGTCCTCCTTCCCCATCACCCCCCGCCCCTATGCCGCGGTAGGAGAAAAGGTCGGTTTAGCGGAAGACGAAGTCGTGGCCCGGGTCCAGCGCCTGGTGCGAGACGGCGTCATCCGCCGCATCGGCGCCAATTTTAATTCCCGGCGGTTGGGGTATACCAGTACCTTATGTGCCGCTGAGGTGCCAGAGGAGCAGATCGACCGGTTCATTGCCGTGGTGAACCAATATCCCGGCGTCACCCATAACTACCTGCGGCGGCATCGCCTGAACGTCTGGTTCACCCTCATCGCTGAGAATACCGAACGGCTTGCGGCTATTTTAGAGGAGATGCAGACTCAGAGCGGCATTGCCAAGATCTACAGTTTCCCGGCCAACCGGATTTTTAAAATCCAGGTGGATTTTGCCTTATAACAGCTTGGGTCCGCCTGGTCATTTGGGAATACACAGCACCGGGCAGGGCAGCAGGCGCACGACTTTTTCGGCGGTGGAGCCGAAGAACATCTCTTCGATCTTGCCGCGGCCTTTGCGGCCATACCCTCCGACCACCACCAGATCCACCACCAGGTCCCGGGCCAGGACGGCGATTTCCTGGAAAGGCGTGCCTATGGCAATGAGGGTATCCACCTCCGTACCGCTGGGGTTCCATTGCTGCAGGAACTGGCCCATGTCTTTTTCGGCTTTGCGGCGCAGCTCTTTGATAACTTCTTCTTTGTTCTTGCCGACGTGGTTGCTGAGTTTTTCCACAAAATGTTGATCAATGACGTGCAAGACAATAAGGCGGGCCTCGAACCGCTGGGCCAGAGTCTGAGCCGCGCTGAAGGCCACGCCGGCGCAATCGGAGAAGTCAGTGGCGACGAGAATGGAGTTGAATTCCATGGTAAATCTGAGCAACCCTCCGTATGATGATAAATGCCCAGGGCGGCCGCAAGCCGCCCGAGCTGATTGATTATTTCATCAGAGGCGCAATTTCCTTCAGGAACGCTTCGGGGTTGGTAAAGGCCCCGGCTTTGGCCAGCAGGACCTCGCCGTTTTTGTTCAGCAGAATGATTGTCGGCGTGCCCATGGGGTTGATGGCTTTGTACGTCTTAAACTCGGGATCGGGCAGCAGAGCAAAGGGCACTTTAAATTGTTTCTTCCAGGAAGCAACGTTGTTGGGCGTGTCGCCGGCTGCCAAACCCGTCACCTTAACTTTGCCCGCCAGGTTGGCGTCTTTTTGAAGCAGGCCATAGAGTTGATTCATGATCGGGGCGTGGTGGACACAATGGGGACAGCTGGTGGCAAAGAGTTCCACCAGAACGTAGGGCGTCCCTAATTGGCTCAGTTTAAAAGGTTTATCCGCTGCGACTCCCAAGGCCTTGGCATCATCGGCAGATAGCGGTGCCGGAAATTCCAGATCCCCCAACTTATCCCCGGTTGCCACCACCCCGGCTTGGGCCGGCAAAACCGCCACGGTCAATAATCCCAGCAACAAGACAAAAACACCTAGTCCCAGCCTGTACATGCACATCCTCCTGAAATATTTAATTGGCTACCATCTTAGATGAATTGCCCGCGAATAGCAAAACAAAAGTAGTCATTCACAGGGGCGAGGACAAGAGTCGCGCCGGAGTCCAATCCACCGGCACCCGCACTAAAGCGCCCTGCCGATGCGTATACAGGAGGTAGCCTTCCCGGAAACCGTGGGCAAAGAGCCGGGTCGTCAATTCCACGTCTTTTCGGCAATAAGCAACCAATTCCTCCAAGCGGCCTTCTTTGAAGAGGCGCAGGGCCATGAGTCCATCACCGCTCTTGCCTTCGTTCAAGGTTTTTTCCGCCAGGTGCCCGAGAGACAACTTGTGCCCCAGATATCGCTGGATGTCCTCGAGGATATCCAGAGTAGGCAGATGTTTTAAGGCGATTTCCGTATAGGGCTGCAGGACCCGGTAGTCGAACTTCTTCAGATTAAAGCCCACGATCAGGTCAACTTCTTGGAGACGTCGGCACAGGGCCGCGGCCTGGTCTTCGAAGTAGACCTCATACTGCTGACTGGCCAGATCGGCCACGACGGCGACAGCCAGTTTCATGAGGTGGCATTTGTGCCAGCCCCCCACTTCTTCAGCCGAGAGCTGCGTTTCAATATCCAAGACGGCGATCCGATAGGGTTCCAATCCCGGCACCACCAGCAGGGGCTCCCGCAGCACCGGTTTGGCCTCGGCCACCCGGAGATGACCGGCCTGAGGCGGCTGATATGCCGTCGTCTTCTGAGTCAGGAGGCCGGTGGCGATCTGCACTGCCGCGGCCTTATCCAAAGGCTTGTTGCCGGCGCCGCATTTGGGAGAATGGATGCAGGAAGGACAGCCGTCCTCACAGGTACAGGCGGCGATGAGGTCCCGGGTCTTGCGCAGCAATGGTTCGGTCATCTCATAAGCCTTGGCCGCCAGGCCGACGCCCCCCGGGTAGCCGTCATAGATAAATACGGCCGCCTTTTGCAGTTGGGGGTGCAAGGGGTGGGCAATGCCGCCGATGTCATAGCGGTCGGCCAGAGCATAGAGGGGGAACATACTGATCAGGGCATGTTCCAGGGCATGGATGCCGCCCATGAAGTGGCGGCCCTCGTTGCTTACCGCCTGTTTAACCGTATCCGGGATTTGCAGCCACATACCCACCGTCTCAAAGATCTGCGGGGGCAGCTCCAAAGGGATCACCCCCAAGAGTTCTTGGCCCACCATGCGCCTTTTTTCATAAGCCACGATCCGTTGTGTGACCTTCAGGCGGCCCAGATGAACGGAGCCATGGGGCAAGGTTCGGCTGCCGAATTCTTCCAGGATCTCCGTCTCTTTATCACTCTGGATGCGGGTGAAATAGTTGGGCTCCACCGGCTGGACAAAGATGTTGCGGCGCTCCAGGTCCAACTTTTCCACGAGATATGAGGTGGCCTTATGGAGATAAACGGCCCCTGGGTGGCATTCGCTGAAGGCCCGGTGGCCGTCGATGCTGCCGATGGGACGTTTATTGCCGGTTTTAAAAATGGCGAAGCTCTGGCCCACGCCCCGAATGTTCACCTCTTTTTGGGGAAAACGAGAGCTAGCATACCAGGTTTCCGAGGCCGCGGCCCTGAGCAGCTGCCGCTCTTTTTCCAGATCGCCGATGAGCTCCCGGCAGGCCTCCAGGTCATAAACTGTCTCGTGTTGGCGGCTCAAAGGCAATTCCTGGGCGGCACAAGGCAGATGGGCCTTGACCACATAGGGATTGTGGGGGTCCAAGACCGCGGCCTCAAACTGCCGGGAAAAAAACTCTTCGGGATGTTTGATAAAATATTGATCCAGGGCATCGGGTTGGGCCACCAGGATCACCAGGGAGTCTTGGCCCCAGCGGCCCACCCGGCCGCTGCGCTGCCAGGTGGTCACCATGGTACCGGGATAGCCCACCAGGATGCAGACATCCAGGCCGCCGATATCGATGCCCATCTCCAGGGCGCTGGTGGAGATAACCCCCAACATCTTGCCACTGGCCAATTTTCCTTCGATCTCCCGGCGCTCCTCCGGCAAAAAACCGGCCCGGTAGGAGCTGATGAGGCGCTTCAGGTGCGGGGCCTGACGCAGAGCCCAGAGGTGCATCAATTCCGTCAGCTTGCGGGCTTGGGTAAAGCAGATGGTGGCCAGGCCGTGGCGCAGGGCTTGGACAAACAGGCGGGCCGCCAGGACTGCGGAACTATCCTCCGGGTTGCAGAAGACAAAATGGCGGCCGGCAAGCGGCGCCCCGGACTCGGCGATAACCTCCACTTCGACCCCGGTGAGCTTTGCCGCCATCTCGGCCGGATTGGCAATGGTCGCCGAGGCCAAGATGTATTGCGGCGTTGAGCCATAGAGCCGACAGATACGGGTCAGACGCCTCAGAACCTGGGCCATGTGACTGCCCATGATCCCCCGATAGCTATGCACCTCGTCGACCACCACGAATTTCAACTCGGCAAAAAACCGCCGCCAGGCCTCGTGATTGGGCAACAACCCCAGATGCAGCATGTCGGGATTGGTAATCAGGATGTTCGGCGGCTGCAGACGCAGTCTCTGGCGTTCCTCCGCCGGCGTATCGCCGTCGTAAATGGCGGCACTAAAAGGAATGGCGGGAAGGGCCCCCCGCAATTCCCCCAACGTCTTGAGCTGATCCTGCTCCAAGGCTTTCAGGGGGAAGAGGTATAAGGCCCGGGCAGTCGGCTCCTGCAAGAGGGCCGTCACCACCGGCACATTATAGATCAGGGTTTTGCCGCTGGCCGTGGGCGTGGCCACCAGGATATGACGACCCGCCTCCAGGAGGTCCAGGGCTCGCGCCTGGTGGGCATAAAGCTGGGTGATGCCTAAGGTGCGCAGCGCTTCCTGCAATGGCGCCGGCAATGGCTGTCGGGGGGCGGCAAACTGGCCGGGCTCAGCCGGCATCTGGTGATAATGGCTGAGGAAGGGCTGAAAATCCGCCGAGTCTCGCAACTCCTCGAGAAAAGCCGCCAGACGAGGATTATTGCTGGAAGTGGTCATGGACATTTGCAAGAACAGGTATAATGTGACACAGGCCGATGGTGCTCCATGTTACCCCGCAATTCCTGGTAGAGCCGGTCTCCAGACCGGCGGCCTCCTCCAGCCCGACGTCGTCCAGCCAATC
>DYEV01000028.1 GCA_020725545.1 Desulfobacca sp.
CAGCGGCAACGGCGCTAACGCCCAAGCCATATTAATGTCGGTTTATCGCACCCTCAAATTGCGCGGCCTTGATCCTTTGGATACCATCGTCAGCGCTCTCAAAATTTATGTGGTTACCGGTTCCTTACCTCCTTTACCTGATGCGAAGCTCTCAGTTAACTGAAGTGTTACAAATAATTTTATTATGTTAATCATTAAATTATTTTAATAATTAATTTTATTAATTAATTCTAATTTTATGTTATAATTTATTCCTCTTCCTTTTCCACCTCTGCAAGGCTTGCCAAGGCTTCAGGCTGCTATAGATCACAGTGGCTTTTCTCATTTTTAAGGAGTTGCTGTGATCGCTTTAATTCCGCTTGACTCACCAGAACCAGGTGATGGCCAGAGGGCAGGATGGAAAAAAGAGGTGAAACCAGGGTGGAGAGGTTTCCGAGCGACAGGGCTCTCTCTTTCGAAAAGGGGGCAGTTGGGACCAGGCGCGTCAGAAAGTGGCGGTCCGGCCCCGGCTGGCTATGTATTCGCTATCTATCTCGAAAAAACGGGGCATTTTTCGAGCGCGGTTTAGAGGAGGCGTTTTTTGGCTTTTCCCAACGGCCCGGCGGTTGGCGCCACGCTCGGTCACTTTCAGCATCACGGGGCGAGGCCGCTTGGTTATAGTCAAACCCGTCCAGACGGCAATGTTCTACCTTAGCCCGCAAAACGGTCTCAAGACGGCGCACCATGTCCTTATCCTCAGAAGTAATGAAGGTAAAGGCATCACCGCTTTTCGTCTGCCGGCCGGTGCGGCCGATCCGGTGGGTATAGGCATCGAGGGTATCCGGCATATCATAATTGATGACGTGGGAAATCTGGGTCACGTCGATCCCCCGGGCGGCTATATCCGTGGCCACCAGGATTTGAAAGGTGCCGTTCCGGAAGCCGTTCATCACGGCCTGGCGGCGGCTCTGGGACAGGTTGCCCTGGAGCGAGGTGGCCCGATAGCCGGCCTTGTCCAATTGTTCTCCCAACCGTTTGGCCCGGTGTTTCGTGCGGGTAAAGATCAGCACTGAGTCGGTGGCGGTATGGCGCAACAATTCCAAGAGGAGCGCGGTTTTCAGGTGCGGGGCGATGGGATAGAGGCGGTGCGAGACATTCTTGGCCGGCCCCGTCTTGTCCACCTGCACCGTTACCGGGGTCTGCAGCACTTCCTGGGACAGTTGCAGGATATCAGCCGGCATGGTGGCCGAGAACAGCAGCGTCTGCCGTCTGGCGGGCACCTGCTTGATAATTCTTCTGATATCGGGTAGGAAACCCATGTCGAACATCCGGTCCGACTCGTCTAAGACCAGCACTTCCAGATGGGACAGGTCAATGGTGCCTTGTCTGAGGTGGTCAAGGAGACGGCCGGGGCAGGCCACGACGATCTCCACGCCGCGTTTAAGCTTGTCTGCCTGAGGGCCGAAGCCCACGCCGCCATAGACGGTAACGCTCCGGAGTCCCGTCCGGCGCCCCAGGAGCCGGATGGTTTCGTGAGTCTGTTCGGCCAGCTCACGGGTGGGGGCCAGAATCAGGGCCCTGACGTGATGGCGTTGGCCGTGCAGCAAACGCTGCAGGATCGGCAGCACAAAGGCCGCAGTCTTGCCGGTGCCGGTCTGGGCCAAGCCCACGATGTCGCGGCCTTGCATGACCAGGGGGATGGCTTTGGCCTGAATCGGCGTCGGCGTCTGATATTGGGCCGCGGTCACGCCGGCGGCCACCAGGGGGTGAAAATCAAAGAGGTTGAATTGCATATATTCCTTGTTATGCGCTCGGGCAATTAATTTCCCGATATGTTCAAATGATTAACTTTTTATGGCATGGTCTGGGCCGGACATTTTTCCTGTCGCTTGCCGGCAACCTGTCTCGCCAACCGAGGGCTTTTTAAGACTCGCTCTCTTTCGTGGTCTTTGTGGCCTTCGTGCTTTTCCTTTTCTTTTTTATCGGCTCTTTGGGGGCTTCTGCCGCCAGGGTTTCTATGGATGGCGGCATTTCTGGACAGGCTGCCGCAGCCAAGATTTTCTCCTGGAGCGCGGTATCGATCTGCAGGTTCTGGAAAAACCCTCTCCGGAAAGAATCCCACCCGAATTCAGTAAGTTGTTTTTTTCCTTGGCGTTCGGGCAGGTCCACATAGAGATACTCGCCCTCTATTTTCCTGATCGTCCCCAAGCCAAAAGTACAATGATTGATAGAAAGTCCCACCAGTTCCTGCCAGCGATCTTCGTGGCTGGCAGCGTATTGGAAGAAACTTAAGGGGTCGATGGCGATGGTTGCCTGGGAAGCCAAACCATTACCTTCCTGCTCCTGCCCGACATCAGGTTGTGCCATGATTTTATTCCCCTGCCACAGAGATTGCACCGCGACCGCACGCTAGGTTGCGTTTCTGGCCCGGTGCGCCAACTGTGACAATCTGCTGGCGGTGCCTCGATCTCTGAAGAGAAAGGCGACCCTGAGGTCGCCTTTTGATTCCCTGGACTATAGATGACCGGAAGCGACGCGTGCCTGATACCGGCCGTCTGCTTCCCGGTTTTAGCGATAGCCGCCCCGGCGACCGCCGCCGCCGAACCCACCTTTATTCTGGGGTTTGGCTTCATTGACGGAGAGGGCGCGTCCATCAACAGTCCGGCCATTCAACATGGAGATGGCTTTCTGGCCCGCTGATTTGGTTTCCATTTCTACGAATCCAAAGCCCCGGGGTTGGCCGGTGTGCCGGTCGGTGATAATTTTGGCCGAGGTGACATAGCCTGCCTCGGAAAAGAGTGTGGTCAGTTGTTCTTCGGTGGTGTCGAAGGACAGGTTGCCCACATATAATTTCATACTCATAACTTCTCCCTGTTGGTCTTGCCAGGATGAGGTGGTGGCCTGGTGGGCGGCAGGGATATAGCCATCCCGGCAATCACCGCCTGACCACCAGCGCTCGATTCGGACTAACGGATGACGACGTTTTGTGCCTGAGCCCCTTTGGGACCCTGGACTACTTCAAATTCCACGGTTTGATTTTCTGACAAAGATCGGTAGCCATCCGTTTGAATGGCGCTGTGATGCACAAACACATCGGGGCCGTTTTCCCGGCTGATAAACCCAAACCCCTTGGAATCATTAAACCACTTTACCGTACCAGTTTCCTTCATGTTACAATCTCCTAACTTTACTGCATCGATATCCTACTAAAATAAGCAGGCGGCCAAGCCGTCAGCCAAAAAAAATCGGAGGAAGTACGCACACCCTCCGATTCTGCTCCAGGACTTGCGACCTGAATTACGTCTGACATGCTAAACACTAATCTCAGTATACAAGAATATTTCTTGAAGTCAAGGAAATAAAAAAATTTCTTCTGTCGTGGAAATATTGCGGCCCTGCGAACGGCGACCCTCTGGTGAGAGAAAGGTCAGCCAGGTGCAGCGGCCCAAAAGCCTGGGCCACCGGCTGACGCTGCACCGCTACCACCTTGGTTATTTTTCTGGTGAATTTTCTTGAGATAATCTTACCCATGATTAAAATGTACCTTATCATTATTTATAAGTTCGGGGTCTGTCCTGATCATGGCAGGGGGCTTGCCTGTCAGGTCGGGATACCAAAGATCCCCTTAGCGCTGTTCCCGGTTCTCGTTATCGAGGGGAGATCGCCGTGGCCAAGGCAACCACAGAGGACCCGGCCGTTGACCGCCGGTCCCCCGAGGGTCGGCAAGAGTTCGAGGCGGCGCAGCCGGCTGGCTGGCGGCGGCCGCTCCTGCTGCTCACGGTCATCATCGCCCTGCTGGTCGTGGCCCGGGTCTTGGGGCTGGGAGAGAAGTTAGGAGCCCTGCGGGACTGGATCCAGGCTTTGGGTGCCTGGGGGCCCCTGGTCTTTTTCGTGCTCTATGTTGCCGCGGCGGTGGCAGCCATCCCGGGCTCGGCCCTGACCGTGACCGGGGGCGTCCTCTTCGGCTCCTTCTGGGGGGTGATCCTTACCCTCCATGCCGCGACTCTCGGTGCGGCCCTGGCCTTCCTGGTCTCCCGCTCTCTGGCCCGGCAAGCCGTGGTCCGCTGGCTCGGTCAGAATAGAAATTTCCAGCGTCTGGACCGCCTCACCGCCGAACACGGCGCCATTATCGTGGCCCTGACCCGCCTTGTCCCCATCTTTCCCTATAACCTGCTCAATTATGGCTTCGGCCTGACCAAGGTGCCGTTTTGGACTTACGTCCTGTGGACCTGGCTCTGCATGCTCCCCGGGACCGTACTCTACGTGGTGGGCGCCGACGCGGTTTTTCAGGGGGTGGCCCGGGGCCAAGTACCCTGGACGCTGGTGGGGGTCTTGGTGGTGGTGCTGGCGGTCTTGACGGTCCTGGTCCGCCAAGCCCGGCAGCAGCTGCACCAGAAAGAGCTGGCGGTCCAGGCGGCAGAAACGGCTGGCCCGGCCGCGGCATCGCCGGCAATACCGGAGCTGGCCCCCGCTGATGAACACAACGAGGCCCTCTTGGCCCAGGTGCGGCCGCGCACCTGGCGCAACCCCACGCCCGCTCCCCGGTACAACCTGGTGATCATCGGCGCCGGCACCGCCGGCTTGGTCTGCGCCGCGGGGTCTGCGGGGCTGGGCGCCAAGGTGGCCCTCATTGAACGACGCCTCCTGGGCGGCGACTGCCTGAACTTCGGCTGTGTCCCTTCCAAGGCGCTCATCCGCGCCTCCCGGGCGGCCGCCGCAGTCCGGGAAGCGGCGGCCTTCGGGGTCCATGTCCCTCCGGGGGTTGCGGTTGATTTTGCCGAGGTCATGGCCCGCCTGCGTCGCTTGCGAGCCGAAATCAGCCGCCACGACTCGGTCCAGCGGTTCCAGGACCTGGGGGTGGATGTCTTCCTGGGCGCTGCCCGTTTCCGTGGCCCCGACACGGTGGAGGTGGCGGGCCAGACCCTGCGCTTCGCCAAGGCGGTCATCGCCACCGGCGGCCGGCCGGTGCAGCCGCCCCTCCCCGGCCTGGCCGAGGCCGGTTTCCTCACCAACGAGACAGTTTTTGCCCTCACCGAAAGACCGGCGCGGCTGCTGGTCCTGGGCGGCGGCCCCATCGGCTGTGAGCTGGCCCAGGCCTTCCAGCGCCTGGGCTCCCAGGTGACCCTGCTCCACAAATACGACCGCCTCATGAACCGGGAAGACCCGGAAGCCGCGGCCCTGGTACAGAAACAATTCCTGCAGGACGGCATGCAACTCCTGCTCAACGCCAAACCTCTGGGAGTAACCCGCACTGCCGGCGGCAAGGTGGTGCACTATGAAGCTGCGGGCCAGGCGGCCGCAATCGAAGTGGATGAAATTCTGGTGGGCGCCGGCCGGGCCCCCAATGTGGAAGGCCTCAACCTGGAAGCCGCGGGGGTGCAGTACGAGGGCGGCAAAGGCCGGGGGGTCATCGTCAACGACCGTCTACAGACCAGCAACCCCAAGATTTACGCGGCCGGCGACGTCTGCCTGCCCTATCAGTTCACCCACCTGGCCGACGCCGCGGCCCGCCTCGTCATCCAGAACGCCCTGTTCTTCGGCCGCAAGAGATTTTCTGCCCTGACCATTCCCTGGTGCACCTACACCGACCCGGAGGTGGCCCACGTGGGTCTGGCGGAGACCGAGGCCCGGAAAAAAGGGGTGGCTTATCAGACTTTTAGGAAGCCCTGGCGCGAGGTGGATCGGGCCATCTTGGACGGCGAGACCGAAGGGTTCGTGAAAATCCTGGTCAAAGCCGGCACGGACAAGATCCTGGGAGCCACCATCGTCGCCCGCCATGCCGGCGAAATGATCAGCGAAGTGGCCACGGCCATGACCGCCGGTCTCGGCCTGGGCGCCCTGGCCGGCGTCATCCATCCCTATCCCACCCAAGCGGAGGCCATCCGCCAGACCGGGGACATGTATAACCGCTCCCGCTTAACGCCCACCCTGAAACGCTGGCTGACCCGTTATCTGGCCTGGCGGCGCTAAGCCGCTGTAATTATAGACACAAGAGTTTGCGTTGTTGAGCCTCAAGAATATACTGCCTGCCAATAGTAAAGACCGGCTTGGGGCAAAACCAGAACAAGGAAAGGAAAGGAAGAGCAGTGCTTTTCAGAATTGACCTCTGGAGCCGTTATGAATTCCAGGGGACGCCCATTTATATCCGGGGGGATAAACCGGATTGGTTTGTCCCCAACGAGGCGGGGGAAAAGATTCTGCAGGAGCTGGCCAGAAATAGCCATCAAGGCCTGGATACGGCGGCCCGGCGGTTTTTGGCGCGGCTGCCCGACGAGCCAGTCCGGCCCTACCGGGGCCGGGCCGCACACTTGGCGAGCGAACAATTACGGGAACTTTGGTTCCACATCACCAACCGCTGCAACCAGGCCTGCCGCCACTGTCTGTTTGCCTCCTCTCCGGCCCAGACGGCCGAACTCAGCGCCGACTGTATCCTGAAACTGGCCGCCCAAGCCCATGACCTGGGCTGCCGGGTCTTTGCTTTAACCGGCGGCGAGCCGTTGGTGCATCCCGCCTTCGAGGCCATCGTGGACAATCTGTTGGGGTATGAAGCCACGCACGTCGTGGTCCTGACCAACGGCACCCTCCTGCCGCAGTACGCCCAGGCTCTGGGCCGTTGGCCCCGAAACCGGCTCCACCTGCAGATCAGCGTTGATGGTCTCGCGGCCAGCCATGACCTGCTGCGCGGGCAAGGCGCGTTCGCAGCTTTGCAGGCTAATTTGAAATGGCTCAGGGAGCAGCATCGCACCTGCACCCTGGCCATGTGCGTCACTGCCGACAATGTGGTGGACATGCCTGCCTTGGTGGACTTTGCCGCTGCGCAAGGTGCCGCCAATCTCCATTTTTTATGGCATTTCCGGCGGGGGCGGGGTACTGCCAACCGTCTTGTCCCGCCTGGCGATATTTTCCCTTATTTTCTCCAGGCCGCACGGCGGGCCCAGGCGGCTGGCCTCAACATCGACAATCTGGAGGCCCTTAAGGCGCAGATCTTTGCCCCCAGCGGTACCAAACACGACGGCGCCGGCGGCGGTTGGGAATCGCTGGCCGTGGGGCCTGACGGCCGGCTATATCCCTCGCCGGCCTTGGTTGGGGTGGCGGCCCTGGCCAGTGATCTGTCTCCGGACTTGGCCACCGCCTGGCGCCACAGCCCGATTCTGGTAAAAATCAGGGAGACCTCCGCCGCCCGGTTGAGCTCCCCCTGGCGTTTTCTGTTGGGTGGCGGTGATCCGGATCACAGTTACTTTGCCGGTGGTGAATTGGTCGGCCAGGACCCTTACCTGCCCCTCTATGAGCAAGCGGCCCTCTGGCTCATCGCCCGGGAAGCCGCCGGTCAACCGGCGCAGAACGGCCAGCCGGGACTGCGCCTGAAGATGGGGGATATCCTGGTGAGCTGCGGGGCCCACGGCGAGGTGGCTCTGACCCACAGCAACTGCCTGCTGACCGTGGCCAGCCCCGACAGCCGCGCCCATATCAAGGAATTTTATCAAACCACGGCGACATCCCCCCGCGAGGACATCCTCAACCCGGTTTGTTATCCGGCGGAGGTCATGGCCCACATTCCACCGCCCTACCGGTTCCGTGGTTATGGCTGCGGCAGCCCGGTCCTGGACGCCCAGCTGCGGGCCGGAGATACTGTCCTGGATCTGGGCTGCGGCACTGGTGTCGAGTGCTTCATCGCCGTACGCCTGGTAGGACCTCAGGGCCGCGTCATCGGCGTGGACATGCTGGAAACCATGTTGGAAAGAGCCGAACAGGGGGCTGCCGATGTGGCGGCCAATCTGGGGTACCGGAATCTGGAATTTATCAGAGGCTATCTGGAGGAGCTGCCGCTGCCAGCGGACTCCGTGACTGTGGTAGTGTCCAACTGCGTCATCAACCTCTCCAGCCACAAACGCCGTACTTTTGCGGAAATCTTTCGGGTTCTGCAACCCGGCGGCCGCTTGGTCATCGCCGATGTCGTCTGTGAATCGGAGCCGCCGCCGGCCATCAAGAACGACCCGGTCCTGCAGGGGGAATGTCTGGCCGGAGCCCTGACCCAACGGGATCTCTTCGGCCTCCTGGCCGAAACCGGGTTTGTAGCCGCCCGGGTTCTAAAACGCTTCCCTTATCGGGTGGTGCAAGGACATCGATTCTTCTCCCTGACCTATGCCGCCTATAAACCGGCCATCCAAGAGACCAGGCGGGTTATCTATCGCGGTCCCTTTGCGGCGGTCCTCACCGCCCAAGGCGATCTTTTGGAGGTGGGCCAGACCCGGGAAGTCGTTCCGGCCGAATGGCTGGCTGATCAGGAAGAGCTCTTCCTCCTGGACGAGGCCGGGGCCGTTGCCAATTTTGACCTGGCTCCGCCCGCCTGTTGCGCCGGGGCATCGACCCTCGCTTGCGAGACGCCGGCAGCAGATAATCTGGAGATGGCCGGAGCCGCGGGTGTTCCGGAAACCACGCCCCTGCCGGCAACGCGGCTCGCCTTACTTCGAGCCAACCCGGCCGATGAAACGGGCCCGGCTAAAAACGCCGTCGGCTGTTTAGTCTGCAGTGCCCCGGTTCATTATCTCACGGAGGAGGTACATCAGACCTGCGCCTTCTGTGGCTCCCGCAAGGCTGCCCAGGCCCTTTGCGCACAGGGGCATTTTATCTGCGACGCCTGTCATACCCAGGACGCAGTCGCCTTTCTGGAGCATATCTGTGAGGCGACCACCCTTACCGATATGATCCAGCTTCTCGCGGAGATCCGGCGGCATCCCAGCATACCGGTCCATGGCCCGGAGCACCACCTCATGGTGCCGGGCATCATCCTGGCCACATATCGGAACCTGGGCGGCCAGGTGCCTCGCACCATGCTCCACACCGCGTTGCGTCGCGGCCAGACCGTGCCGGGCGGCGCCTGCGCCTTTACCGGGGCCTGCGGTGCCGCCGCGGGGGTGGGTATCGCCTTCAGCCTGCTCCTGGGCGCCAGTCCCGTAAAGGCCAGGGAACGCCAACAGGTCCAGCAGATCATCCAGGCGGTCATCCAGATCCAGGCCCGGTTCGCCGCGGCCCGCTGCTGCCAACGGGATAGCTGGCTGGCCTTACAGCAAGCCGCAAACTTGTCCAAAGATTATCTGCTTTTACCCCTGCAGGCGGAATTTCCCCTGCGCTGCCAGCAGGCCAGATTCAATCGGGAATGCCTGGGCAATACCTGCCCCTTGTGGTAAGATAAGTCAGGGGGCCAGGGATAAGTCAGGTCTTATCTTTTGCGGCTTTCGGCTTAATCCGGGAAACGGCCGAGCTCTTCACCAAACCAGAGGACGCGCGCCGGTAGGAATACCGGCGGGATGAATTGATTATTCCTCTCATGCCTCTTGTTCCCAAGTTATACTTAGGAACAAGAGGAGAAGCATGAAAATTCGGCTTGGGCCGGGTGGCTGGCCAACGCCGGCAAGGAGGCCTGCGCCATCAACTGACTCCCAGCCACTCAGAACTATGAACAAGTAACGGTATTATCTTGGTAACCCGAAACTCGAAACTCGAAACTCGAAACTATGACCAGCAACACACCTGCCTGTGAGATTGGCTTAATCGGTTTGGGCACCATGGGCCGCAATCTGGCCCTGAACATCGCCGACCATGGCTTTGCCGTCGCGGTCTACAACCGCACGGCAGACAAGACCCGGGAGTTCATGGCAGAGGTGGTGGGCAAGCCCATTGCCGCCGCTTATGATCTGGGGGAGTTTAGCCGCCGGCTGAAAAAGCCCCGGGCAGTACTCCTCTTGGTTGCAGCCGGACCGCCGGTGGATGCCATGATTACTGAACTCCAGCCGTATCTGGAGCCCGGCGATCTCATCATCGATGCCGGCAATTCCCACTTCCGGGATACGGACCGTCGGGGCCAGGAATTGGCCGCCGCCAGCCTCCTCTATATGGGGCTGGGGGTTTCTGGGGGAGAAGCCGGGGCCCGTTTCGGTCCCAGCCTCATGCCCGGCGGCCCTCCGGCAGGATACCAGCGGGTCGAACCCATCCTCAGGGCGGTGGCCGCCAAGGTCCGGGGCGAACCCTGCGTCGCCTATCTGGGGACCGGCTCGGCCGGCCACTACGTCAAGATGGTCCACAACGGCATTGAATATGGCCTGATGCAGCTTATCGCCGAAACCTACGACCTGCTGAAGAACGGCCTGGGCCTGGAGAATGCAGATCTCCACCAGGTGTATACCCGCTGGCACCAGGCGGAGTTGGCATCCTATCTGGTCGAAATCACCGCCCAGATCATGAAAATTCGAGATGCGCAGACAGGCGGCTGGCTGTTGGACGTCATTGTAGACCGCGCCGGTGAGAAAGGCACCGGCATCTGGACCTCCCAGGAGGCCTTGGCTCTGCGGGTACCGATCCCCACCATTGATGCCGCCGTGAGCCAGCGGGCCTTGTCAGGGTTGCGGGAAGAACGCTCGGCGGCCAGCGCCGTCCTGCCCGGTCCGCCGGCCCGTCCCGCCGACCAGCCGGAGAATTTTATCGCCAAGGTCAAAAACGCCCTCCTGGCCGGCATGTTCATTACCTTTGCCCAAGGTCTGGCCCTGCTGCGGCGGGCTTCCCGCCATTATGGCTATCAGGTGGACTTGGCGCAGGTAGCCAGGATTTGGCGGGGGGGGTGTATTATCCGGGCCGCTATTCTGGACGATATTCGGACCGCGTATGGCCGCGATCCGGAGCTGGCCAATCTCCTCCTGGCGCCCAACCTCCGACCGGGGCTCTTGGCCATTCACCCTGATCTGCGGACAGTGGTGGCCGCGGCCGTGCTGGCCGGCATCCCCGTCCCCGGCTTGGCCGCCTCTCTGAGTTATTTTGACGCCTACCGCCGGGCTTGGCTCCCGGCCAATCTTATCCAGGCACAACGGGACTATTTCGGCGCCCACACCTATGAGCGGCTGGATGCTTCCGGCCGCTTCCATACCGATTGGCAGAAGCTGGCCAGCCAAGACCAATAACCGCTACAGGTTGCCGTCCTCAAACTCACGGTATCCAGGAGCTCCCCATGAGTTCAATGCCAAGCCCGCTGAACCCGCCCGCCAAAGCCGTCGTCGACGGCACCGCCCCCGATCTGGGTCTGCCGGCCCAGGCCTGTCTCTTTGCCGGCGCTCTGGACCCCTGCACCATCGTCATTTTCGGCGCTTCTGGCGACCTGACCTCCCGCAAACTGATGCCGGCCCTATACAATCTTTTTCTCAGCCAGGCCTGGCCCCAACCCTGCGGCGTCGTGGGGGTAGCCCGCACCCCCTGGCGGCGGGAAGAATTTCAAAACAAAATGCACGCCGCCGTTGCTTCCCAGAAGAATTATGACCCCCAAAAATGGCAGGAGTTTGCCCAGGGCTTGGCTTATTTTGCCATAGACTATGAGTCCCTGGCTGCTTTTCAGGGACTGCGCGCCTTTTTAGAGGAACTGGACGCCCGCCAGGGCACCGCCGGCAACCGCCTTTTTTATCTGGCCGTGCCGCCCTCCCTGTATCAGACCATCGGCCAGCAGCTGGGGCAGGTCGGGTTGGCACAGGAGCAGACCGGCGGCCAGGGTTGGGCCCGTATTGTCGTGGAAAAACCCTTTGGCCGCGATCTGGCCAGCGCCGTGGCCCTGAACGCCACCCTGCACCAGAGTTTCCAGGAGCAGCAGATCTTCCGCATCGACCATTACATGGCCAAGGAAACGGTTCAGAATATCTTGATCTGCCGCTTTGCCAACGCCATCTTTGAACCGCTCTGGAACCGCAATTTCATCGACCGCGTGGGCATCATCGCCGCGGAAAAGATCGGCGTGGAGCACCGGGCCGGCTTTTATGAGCAGGCCGGCGTGCTCCGGGACATGTTCCAGAACCACATGATGCAGCTTTTGGCCCTCATCGCCATGGAACCGCCGGCCCGCTTTGTGGCCGAGCAGGTTCGTGATGAGAAGGTCAAGAGCTTCCGTTCGTTAAAACCGTTAGGCGGCCCTGATCTGGCCGCCAACCTGGTCCTGGGCCAATACGGCCCGGGGGTCATCGATGGGGCCAACGTGCCCGGCTACCGCCAGGAACCGGGCGTCAGCCCCGCTTCCTTGACCCCCACTTTTGCGGCCATGCGGCTCTTTATCGACAACTGGCGCTGGCGGGGCGTGCCCTTTTATCTGGCCTCCGGCAAACGCCTGCCCCAGAAGCTCACCCAACTCATCATCCACTTCAAAGAAGTGCCCCATTCCCTCTTTGACATGATCGGCTTGGAAGCCATTGCCCCCAACCGCCTTATTTTGGGCATCCAGCCCGAAGAGAAGATCACCCTGACCTTCCAGACCAAGAACCCGGGGGCCACCGTCTGCCTCCGGGAGGTCACCATGGATTTCCATTATTACCAAAATTACCATGGTCCCATCATGGATGCCTATGAAAAAACCCTCATCGACGTCATGCAGGGGGACCAGATGCTTTTTTGGCGGCAGGACGGCGTTGAGGTGTGCTGGTCTTTTTTCAGCCCGGTGATCGAGGCCTGCGAAAGCTGCGCCATCCCGGAGGAGTTTATTCACTCCTACGCCGCCGGCACTTGGGGACCGACCACAGCGCAGACCATGATGAATCGTCTGGCCGCGCTTTAACAAGCCGTTGACAAGATACTTCTCATGTCCTGCAGGGGGGAGAAAAACACTTCTTCCTGCTCGGTGGCGTGGCCAAAAGGTCTGGTTGGGGCTGAAGAAGGGAGAGAGAGGATAGGGGGTAGAGGGCTGTGGCCCTTGGCTACCTTTCCACAAAGCCCTTTTTCGACAACCTGTTAAAAATCGAGCCAGCGCGGCAGTAGGATCTGGACCGCCGTCCCGGTGTCGGGACTTGAGGTGAGGTACATTTCTCCCTGATGGTCAGAGATGATGCGGTGCACCGTGGCCAGACCCATCCCGGTGCCCTGTGGTTTGGTGGAGAAAAACGGGTCAAAGATGTAGGGCTGATCTGCAGGGTCGATCCCGCTGCCGCTGTCTTGCAGCGAGATTTGCAGATGCGTGGGCGTCGACGCCACCGTTACGGCCAGAACCCCGCCAGCCACCATGGCCTCTCGAGCATTATCCAGTAAATGCTGCAGGGCCAGACGCAGAAGACGTTCATCCACAAAGACGGACGGCAGGTCGGGCGCGATCTGACTCTCTAACCGGATTCCTTGTTGCGCCAACGCCAGGGCATTGTCCTCCAAGAATTTTGCCAGCAATTCACCCACATTGGTCGGCTGCAGACGGGGTTCCGGCAAGCGGGTGAATTCCTCTATCTCTCTGACCATCCGGCTCAATTTTTCCAACTCCGCCAAGATGAGCCGGCAAATCTCCTGGATCTGGTCGCCGGCCGGCGCCAACTTCTGCAGGCGATGCGTAAAGCCGCCGATAATCATAATGGGGTTGCGGACTTCGTGGGCCACACCTTGGGCAATTTTGGCCAAACCTGCCAGCCGTTCCGCCCGGATGAGCTTTTTTTCGGCAACCTTTAATTCCTCCTGCGTCAACACCAGCTTATCGTTGAGACGCTGGTAAAGCCCGGCGTTCTCCAAGGCAATGCCGATCTGATTCCCCAAAATGGTTAAGAATTCCAAATCAGGGGACCCGAAATGCCCCCCGTCCCTCTTGTTGAGCACTTCCAAAACGCCGATAAGGCGATCTTTGGCCTTGAGAGGCACGCACAGAATGGATTTGGTCTGGAAGCCGGAGCGGGCATCAAAGACCTGGGAAAATCGCGGGTCATGGGCAGTGTCGTTACAAATCAAGGGTTTTTCGGTCTGGGCCACCCAACCGGCGATACCCTCGCCGATTTTCAGCCGCAGGCCCTGGAGTTGGGCCCCCCTGGGCCCCCGGGCCAGACGGAAGTAGAGTTCGCCGGTGCTCTTATCCACCGCAAAGATGGAACTGACTTCGGCCCCCAAAAACTGCTCCACACAGTTCAAGGCATTTTCCAGAACTTCTTCGATGTTTAAAGAGGAATTGATTAAGGTGGAGAGGTTGACGAGCAGTTCAATCTCGGTGCGAGAGGCGGGCGGGGAAACTTCCATATGGCCAGGAACTCCAGAAATAAAAGGGCCAAGATCTCAAGAGAGGTTGCGATGGCATCTGGATGAGGCCGGGGGCGTTGGCCGCCGCCTGCCAACCCTGCCGCACCGTCCCTTGGAGCTGAGGCAAGACCGGGGGCAACGCCTCGTTTGCTCTGTTTGGCAAGAGGTGGGTTTTGTGGGCGGGGGCCAGGAGGCGGCGTTCCCTGCCACCCGCCTTGCAACACACTTTGGCAATAACTTGAGACAGCCTCTGAGATGAGCCGTCATTGTAACGATTTGGCAATGATATCATAGGTCTGGGCCAGGGCCGTCGGCAATTTTTCTTTCTCCGGGCCACCGGCCTGGGCCATGTCGGCCCGGCCGCCGCCTTTGCCCCCCACCAAGGCCGCCAGGGCGCCGACGATTTTGCCGGCGTGCAGACGGCCCGTCAGGTCTTTGGTGACCACGGCGATGAGCATGGCCTTGTCGCCCTTGCCGCTGCCCAGGACGATGACACCGCTTTTCAGGCGGTCTTTGAGTTTATCGGCGAAGTCCCGCAGGCCCTTGGGATCGCTGACATCCACTTCCAGGGCCAGGACCTGGACACCGTCGACGCTGCGGACCTGGTCCAAGAGATCGCCGGAGCGGGCTGCGGCCAACTGCCCCTGGAGGGTCTCCACCTGTTTTTCCAATTCTCTCTGGCGCTGCAGGAGCTTGTCCAGTTTGCTGAGGACCTCGCCCCGCCCCGCTTTCAACCGCTGCGCCACGGCTTGGAGTTCCTGACTCTCCTCTTGGATATAGGCCAGGGCGGCGGGGCCGCAAACCGCTTCGATGCGCCGGATACCGGCGGCCACGCTCGATTCTGAGAGAATCCGGCACAGGCCGATGTCGCCGGTCCGGGAGACGTGTGAGCCACCGCACAACTCCACGCTCACTCCGGGCACCGCCACCATCCGGACCTCATCCTCGTATTTCTCATCAAAAAGGGCCATGGCCCCGGCCGCCAGGGCCTGTTGCAGGGGAAGGTGGCGCACTTCCACCGGCAGGTTCGCCAGAATATCCTGCATGATATCCGCTTCAATCTGGGCCAGCTCAGCGCTGCTCAACCCGGCAAAATGGCTGTAGTCGAAGCGGAAGCGGTCGGGGGCCACCAGGGACCCGGCCTGTTTGACGTGCTCTCCCACCCGATGGCGGAGGGCCGCATGCAGGAGATGGGTGGCGGTATGGTGGCAGGCGATGCGCCGGCGGCGGTCGGCGTCGATGGTCAGCTGCACCGTCTGGCCAACCTGGACCTGACCTTGGACTACTTTGCCTTTATGCACGATGACCTCATTGGGCAGCTTTTGCACGTCTGTCACCATAACGAGCAGCCCTGGCGCCGTGATGGTGCCGGTATCAGCCACCTGACCGCCGGATTCAGCATAAAACGGCGTCGTCGCCACTACCAGCTCCACTTCGCCCCCGGCTGCGGCTTCGCTGACTGCAGCCTCTCCCTGAAGAATGGCCAGGACCTGGGATTCAGCCGTAAAGTGGTCGTAGCCCACAAAGGTCGTGGCCGGCAGATCCCCCAGGGACTGATAAGCAAGGGGGAGCTCGCCGGGCAGGCCGCCTTTCCAGGACTGCCGGGAGCTCTGCCGCTGCCGGGCCATGTGCTCTTCAAACCCGACGACGTCTAACTCCAAATGCTGCTCTTGCAAAACGTCGGTAATGAGATCCAAAGGGAAACCGTAGGTATCATAGAGCTTAAAAGCCACCGTCCCGGGCAGGACCCGCTCGCCTTTCGCCTTCAGTTCCGCCAGTTCGTCATTGAGGATCTTGAGGCCGTGGTCCAAGGTCTCGGCAAAACGCTCCTCTTCGTTCCGGACCACTTGATCAATAAAGGTCTTGGCCCCATTCAGTTCCGGGTAGACATCGCCCATTAGCTCGATGACCTTCTGCCCCACCGGCGCCAGGAAGGGATTCTTAAACCCCAGGAGGCGGCCGAAACGCACCGCCCGCCGCAAAATGCGGCGCAGGACATAGCCCCGACCCTCATTGCTGGGCAAAACGCCATCGGCGATCAGAAAGGTAATGGCCCGGCTGTGGTCGGCAATGACCTTAAAGGCCACGTCCAGGGCCGGGTCCCGACCATAGGCCGTACCCGCCAGCTCTTCGGTGCGGCCGATAATGGGCCGGATGAGATCGGTATCGAAGTTGGTGGCCACCCCTTGGATGACCGCAGCCAAGCGCTCCAGGCCCATGCCCGTATCAATGCTGGGTTTGGGCAGGGGGTGCAAATTCCCCTGCTCATCCCGATTGAACTGCATAAAGACCAAATTCCAGATTTCCAGATAGCGGTCGCAGTCGCATTGGCCGATGCCGCAGTTTGGCCCACAGGCCCGCTCTTCGCCCTGATCAATGATGATTTCGGAGCACGGACCGCAAGGACCGGTATCGCCCATGGCCCAGAAATTGTCTTTTTCCCCTAGACCCACAATACGCTCCCGGGGAATGTGGATCAGATCATGCCAGAGGTCTGCGGCCTCGGCATCATCGTAATAGACCGTGGCCCAGAGGCGGTCGGCCGGCAGTTTATAGTGTTCGGTCAACAGTTCCCAGGCCATTTCAATGGCCCCGGCCTTGAAATAATCACCGAAGGAGAAGTTCCCCAGCATCTCAAAGAAGGTATGGTGCCGGGCGGTCTTGCCCACATTCTCCAGGTCATTGTGTTTGCCGCCGGCCCGGACGCACTTCTGGACCGTGGCGGCCCGGGTATAGGGACGACTTTCTTCGCCGAGAAAGACCCGTTTGAACTGCACCATGCCCGCGTTGGTAAACAACAGGGTGGGGTCCTGGGCCGGGACCAGCGCTGAGCTGGCTACCCGGCTATGGCCTTTACTCTCAAAGTAGGCCAAAAATTTCTCTCTGATTTCCTTGCCGGTCATGATCCTTCTCCCGAGGGCTCGCTGGGGGTCGTACCCGAGGATTGGCCGATCCCGTAGGTGGCCCGCACCTGCTGTTCCAACTCCGCCAGCAGTTCCGGATGATCGCGGAGGTAGGCCTTGGCGTTTTCCCGCCCCTGGGCCAACCGCTCTGCTCCATAACTATACCAGGAACCGCTCTTTTGCACCAGATTAAGATCAACGGCCAGGTCCAAGACATCTCCCTCCTTGGAAATCCCCTGGCCGAAAATAATGTCAAATTCGCACTCCCGAAACGGCGCGGCCAGCTTATTCTTAACCACCCGGACTTTGGTGCGGGCGCCGATGATGTCATTGCCGTCCTTCAGGGGCATGCCTTTGCGCACATCGAGCCGCTGGGAAGCATAAAATTTCAGGGCATTGCCGCCGGTGGTGGTCTCCGGGTTGCCGAACATGATGCCGATCTTCATGCGGATCTGGTTGATAAAAATAACCGTGGTCTGAGATTTACTGATGGCCGCGGTGAGCTTCCGCAAGGCCTGGGACATCAACCGGGCCTGGGAACCCATCTGGGCATCGCCCATATCGCCTTCAATTTCCGAGCGGGGCACCAAGGCCGCCACCGAATCCACCACAATGGCGTCCAGGGCATTGGAGCGCACCAGAATTTCGGCTATTTCCAAGGCCTGCTCGCCGGTATCCGGCTGGGAAATGAGCAGATCCTCGGTTTTCACCCCGAGACGGCGGGCATAGTTTAGGTCCAAAGCATGTTCGGCGTCAATGAACGCGGCCAGCCCCCCCAGTCGCTGGGCCTCGGCGATGACATGCAAAGCCAGGGTCGTCTTGCCCGAGGACTCCGGACCGAAAATCTCCACCACCCGCCCCCGGGGGATGCCGCCAATGCCCAAAGCCAGGTCCAGAGAGAGGGAGCCCGTGGGGATCACCGCGATATCCGCCGGCTTTTCATCGGTGCCCAGGCGCATAATGGAGCCCCGGCCATACTGTTTTTCTATCTGATTTACCGCCTGTTCCAAGGCCTTGGTTCTGTCACTGGTAAGTGTGGGGGTGGCCATACGGGGATTCCTTATGTGAATTGTCATTGGTTAGTGGTTGTGCTGCGTTCTATCTCGGTGCCGATCTCCAGGACGTGCTTCCCGCCTAAAGGAGGAGGACATTGCGATTACAATTTTTCCATTTTTGCCAAACCGATTTTCCGGAGCGGCGTATAAATGGCCCCTGAGGGGCGCAGGGTGGATTGGTACAGGACCACCTCGGTAACCTGGAAGGCCGGGAAGGCTGGCAAAACCAGGGCCGCTAACTGGCGTTGCAGCTCCTCCCGCCCCCGGCTGGAGCGGACCCGGCCCAGAGTCAGATGGGGCGTGAACGGCCGCTTTTCCGCAGGGAAACCCAGGGGAACAAAGGCGCTCTCCAACATCTGGGCTAATCTGCCGAGGACCTCGGTCTGGCCGCCCAGACCCAGCCAGATAACCCGGGGATTTTTCTGGCCGGGGAAAGTCCCGACGCTTTGGGCCTGCAGGGTAAAGACCGGCGTTGGCCCGGCCATGGCCGCGGCCGCGGCCGCAATGGCCTCCACTTGCACGTCGGAGACATCGCCGAAAAACTTGAGGGTCAGATGGATGTTGGCCGGCGTCACCCAGCGGACGTCAGCGCCGCTCTTTTTCAAGGCCTCCTGCACGGCCGCCAGGCCAGCTCGATAGCCGTCCGGAACATCAATGGCCAAAAAGGCTCGCACCATCAGGACCTGCCCCTCCTCTACCCTTTTCCCTCTTCCCTCATGCCTTCTCCCTGTATTTCCAGGCGGAGCCAGTCCAGGGCGGTCTGGGCCGTGAGAATCTTGATCTCTTCCCGGGAGCCGAAAAACCGGCAGTGGCGGGTCTTGACGCCGTGGGGGGTGGCTAAGCCCAGAAACACGGTGCCCACCGGTTTCTCCGGCGAGCCGCCCGTCGGACCAGCGATGCCGGTGACCGCCACGGCCAGATCGGCCCGGAAGCGGGCGGCCGCTCCCTGGGCCATGGCCTGGGCCGTGGGCGCGCTCACCGCGCCAAAGGTCTCCAGGGTCACGGCCGGCACCTCCAAGAAATCCATCTTGGCCTGATTGCTGTAGGCCACAATGCCGCCCAGAAAATAGTCGGAACTGCCAGCCACATTGGTGATGCGGTGGCAGATGAGGCCGCCGCTGCAGGATTCGGCCACCGCCAGAGACAGCCCACGGCTGCGCAGCACTTGCCCGACATTTTCCTCTAACGTGGCCGCTCCCAGGTAGGCATTCCCGGCTTGGGCTGCCAGGTCGCGGGTGACCTCGTCCATGGCCGCCTCCAATTTTTGGGAATCGGCCCCGCGCAGCGTCAGGGAAAGGTGGGTCTCCGGGAAGTTCGGGTAGTAGCCAACGCACAGGCCCTCGTGCTGTTCGCAAAGACCTTGGGCCACCGTTTCCAGGGCCGTCTCATGCAGACCGAAGAACCGCAGAGTGCGTTGGCAGACGGCTTCACCGCCGGCCGCGGCCTGGAGCAAGGGAGGCAGGACATAGCGGTCAAAGAGCAGACGCATCTCCCGGGGCACCCCTGGCAAAAAATAGAGGAGCGTGCCGTTATGGCGCAGAAAAAAACCGCAGGCCGCGCCTTCGGGATCCAGGAGGCAGGCCCCTTGGGGCACCAAGGCCAGGCGGGCATAGCGCTCTTCCCAGGCCAGACCCCGTTTCTCTAAACACTCCCGCAGACGGCGCAGGACATACTCATCCTTATAGAGGGGCAGCCCCAATACCGCCGCGGCCGCCTCCACCGTGATATCATCTGCGGTGGGCCCTAACCCGCCGGTAATGATTACGAAACGGGAGCGCCGCAGCGCCTGCGCCAGGGTCTCCTGAAAGAGCGGCGCCGCATCCCCCAAAAAGGTGATACATTGCAGCCGCAGACCGGCTTCATGCAAACGGGCCGCGGCATAGCGGGCATTGACATCGGCCACCCGGCCGCTGATCAACTCATCGCCGCTGCAGATAATTTCGCCCTGAAAACCTTGATCAACTACAGGGGCAGCCATCGGGACAACACCGCCAGGCAAAGGCCGGCCAAGAGACCAGCCAGCACATCATCGAGCACAATGCCCAGGCCGCCGGTCATATGGACATTGACCCAACCGATGGGCCATGGTTTGAGAATATCGAAGACGCGAAACAAGAACACCCCCACCATGATCTGCCAGAGCGAGCCGGAGCAACCGGCCAGAGCCACTAATTGCCCCACCACTTCGTCGAAGACAATTGCTGGCGCATCCTGCCGACCTAATGCAATCTCCGCCTGATCACAGAAGTAAATGGCCAGGGCGCTCAGGCCCACGACCAAACCGCTGTATACCAGTCCCGTCAGAGAACTGAACAGCCACCAGAGGGGCAGCGCCGCCAAAGAGCCCCAGGTACCAGGCATGACGGGCAGGCGGCCCACCCCAAACCAGGTGGCTACAACCAAACTCAAGTCTCTCCGCCAGGGCATCCAGAACCTTTCCAACAGTGATCACATCACCCACTTACTAGTTGAAAATACATGGATATGCTCCTGCTGTCAAGGGCAACCGCTGACCCCGACACCTCGGCCGCCTGACGTTTCTCCGACTGCCGCCGCCAGGAACTGCGCCCTTTAATCTGCTTCATAGACAAAGTCCCCCACTTGGCCCTCCACCGGCAGATAATGCGGCATTTCATTGCTCAAAATCACCCCGGGAATGCCCTCGGGAAACGCGGCACAGGTCAGGGTCTTGCTGTCCAAAGAACGTTGATGAAAATGTTTGCAGGAAATGCACAGAGGAATATTGAGCATAACGATCTCTCCACCGGCGGCCCGGAGGCCCTCCGCCCCCTCGGTCACCTTGATACTTTCATCTCAGACAACTTGCCGGCTTGACTTTTCCGGTTTTTTCCTGTCTAGTTTTAATGGGGTGAGGGGAATAATGAAGTCTTCCTTAGAGTTAAATTATACAGTTGCTTCGACTCCAGCGTCACCATAGTTCCCTAAACCACGTTTCCGGATGAACCCTAGTCCTATTTCAAAAAAACTATCAGCCCATACGGTGGCCAGGGGGCAACGGCTGTCTAGTCCTTATCTTACCGGCCTCGGTATTTCCCATGCCATCCATTCATGACTATGATTACCATTTGCCGGCGCACCTGATTGCCCAGGAACCCTGTCCGGAGCGGGACCGGGCGCGGCTGCTGGTGCTGGACCGGGCGCAGCGCTCGCTGACCCACAGCCATTTCCAGCAGCTCCCGACCTGGCTGGGCGACCAGGATGTGCTCGTGATCAACAACACCCGGGTTTTTCCAGCCCGACTGCGGGGGCACAAAGCCAGCGGCGGCCGGGTGGAAGTGCTCCTGCTGGCCCCTCCCCAGATCCAGGGAAACAGCCGCCTGGCTCGCCAAGCCAAGGCCCGAGGCCTCTGGCGCGCCTCCAAGCCCCCCCGCCTCGGCCAGCAGGTGTTGTTCGGCCTGGAACTCACTGCCGAAATTACTGCGATAACTGCGGCCGGAGAAGTGGAGTTGTCCCTCCAGAGCCGGGAGCGGGACCTGCGCCAGGTCTTGGCCCAGGTGGGGGAAGTGCCCCTGCCACCCTATATCCGTCGGCCGGTGACCGAGGCGGACCGCCAACGTTATCAGACCATTTTTGCCAGCCAGGAGGGGGCGGTGGCCGCGCCCACCGCCGGCTTACACTTTACCCCCCAGGTGCTCCACGACCTAACGGCCAAAGGGGTGACCGTGGTCCCCCTAACCCTGCATGTGGGTCCCGGCACCTTTCAACCCGTCCGCGAGGCTGATTATACCCGCCACCGCCTCGCCCCTGAATATTTTGCGCTCTCCAGCGAGAGTGCGGCGGTCCTCAATCAGGCCAAGGCAGCTGGCAAAAAGATCGTGGCAGTCGGCACCACCTGCGTCCGGGTCCTGGAGTCCCAATATCACAATGGCGCGCTGCACCCCGGAGAAGGGTGGTGCGATCTGTTCATTCACCCCGGTTATCAGTTCAGGGTAGTGGACCGGTTGCTCACCAACTTCCATCTGCCCCAAACCACTCTCCTGCTTCTGGTCAGCGCCTTTGCCGGCCGGGATTTTATCCTACAGGCCTATAAAACGGCAGTAGCCCAAGAATATCGCTTTTACAGTTATGGCGATTGCATGCTGATTCTTTAATACCTTAAAAATTCCGGCTTTTGCCAGCCCAATATTCCTTCAGGGCCGTATATAAGGCCTCCACCAGCCGCTGCTGGTGACCAGGATCACAAAGCTTCACCTCTTCCTGGCTATTTTTGATCACCCCGCATTCAAAAAGCACCGCCGGCATGTCGGCGTTCTTGAGCACCGCCAGGTTGTCAAAGGCATAGATGCCCAATTGCCGGTCTACCAACACTTTATTGCCCCGACCGGCGTGATGCAAGGTGGGCCGCAAGCCGGCCCGGCGCATGGCGTTGCCGATGCTCTTGGCCAACTGCAGACTGGCCTCCGGATTGCCGTTCTTGGCGGAAAAAAAGATGGAATGGCCGCTAAAGAGGTCACAGACATCCATGAGTCTGCCCTGATAGACCCACTTGGACAGCTGCTCCGGATAGACCGAATCATGGTGAATGGACAGGAAGACGTTGGCTCCCCGGGCCGCAGCCACGGCCGGTCGGCTGGCCAACGGCACCGCCTCGCCGGTCTCGTTCACCAGAAAAGAACCCCGAAACATCGGGTCCTGCTGCAGCCGGGCCAAGAGGAGCCGGGCCATGTGGCGATTAAACCGGTATTCGGGCACTCCCCGGGCGCTGATGGCCCCTGGATCTCGCAAACTGTGGCCGATGTCAATGGCGACCCGGCACTCCCGGAATTGGCTTGCGCCTGCAGCCACACCAGCAGCAAGGAGTATGGCCATGAAAAGAACAGCACCGACAATCGGCAAGCTCCAGACGCATGGCCTTTTCCTCGGAGCTCCACTCCTTTTTTGGGCCACCGTGTTGTATACCTTCAAAATCTGATCAGCACTCCGGCGTCTGTCCATATCACCCTCACGATTTACCCCTAGCGGCTGCATGACCATAGTCGGCAGAGCGGTGTACCGTGCCAACCTTTGATCCTCTCTCCAGCGGCCATCTGCGGCCGTGACCAATTCAAAACCTATCAGATTTGCCCCGCCAAAGGGGAGAGAAAAATCTCTGCAAATGCTCAGCCGCCGACTTCCCATACAAACCCTCCCCAACGGTGCGGTCGCACAACCCTGTTGCCAGCCAAACCAGCCAGGAGCCGGGCGATTTACAAATAATTTTTGCAATTTTCTTGACATTAAGAAATCTTTTCGCCGAAGATAATCCAACTTGTGTCCATCCGGAAACGCGGTTTAGGGGAGTATGGGACAACGCCAGGCCAAACTCCCGCACTACATAACTATAAGGAAAAATTAATTATTACCCCTCACCCAACCATCTCCCTGCGTTGCGGGGAGAGTGAGCTAAAGACTTTCCCGATGAAAACTAACTGAAAAAGATATTGTTGGCTTCATTCTTGATACGCGCAGCCGGGGGGCGCACCAACGAAGACAGGAGGGGGGTGTGAAAGTGGCACGGAGAGAACGATTTTTCAATCATGTTTGGCAGGTTCTTGTCTGGCTGGCTGTGGCGGCCAACCTCATCATGCCATGGTCGGCCGGAGCCCAAATCCCCTCTGAGGACGTCTTGCTGGCCCAAGGATTACGCCATCTGCAAATGGAAAATTATGATGAAGCCTTGGCGGACTTGCAGAAAGCCTGGGAAAAAGGTAGCAAGACTCCGGAAAAAGCCTTTTATCTCGGCATTGTCCACTTTCGCCTGACTCAATACGATCAGGCCGTGGTATTTATGGAACGGGCTCTCCGGTTGGCACCCACCTTCCAGGAAGCCCGCCTGCAGCTGGCAGCCATCTTGCTGGCCCTGGAAAAACCCGCCGAAGCCCTGCCGCATTTGCAGCAGCTGGAAGCCGAAGGATATAAACCTGCCCAGACTGCCATGCTTTTAGGCCAGGCGGCGTTGCGGCAAAAAAAATATAGCCCGGCCGTGGGATATTTCCGGGAGGCCGCCACAGATCCTGCGCTGGCCCAGGAAGCCAAGATTCAGGAAGGACTGGCCTTGTCCCAGCAAGATCGTCAGACCGAAGCCCGATGGGCCCTGGAACAGGCCATTTCCCTGAACCCCACTTCCCGTGAAGCCGGCTTTGCCCAACGGTATGTGGAGGCCTTGCGTCGCCGCCAACAGGAGCTGCGGCCTTGGCACATCCGTCTGGGTGCCAGTTTTGATTATGATTCCAACGTTTCCATCACCCCCGGCGATGTGGCCGCAGCCAAGATCATTCCCTCCGGCAAAGGTGATGTTGTCTTTACCCAATTGGGGAATTTTGAGTATGATTTCTTTGTCGGCACGCCCTATGGCCTGGTGGCGAGCTATAATCTTTTCATGACCTGGCACCGCCGCCTGACCCTATACGACATCATGAGCCATACCTTAGGCCTTACGCCATCATACCGATTTGCTGAAGGTACTTTTTGGCTGCCCTTTCGGTTTAACTATACGGATCTAGACTCCAACAAATATTGGACGTCTTATACGCTGACGCCTACCTATCTCCATATGCTCAGCCCTGATCTGGGCTTGGAAACGGGCCTCAGATTGGTGCGCAACTATTTCTGGTGGCTGCAACCATTCCCCCAAGAAAACCGGAGCTCCCGGAATCTCGGCGGTAATCTCGGCATGTATTACTTTTTCAAAAAGCAGCAAGCCTATGTCCAGAGCCGGATCAGTTATGAGTATTACCAGGCCTCTGGCAGTAACTGGACCTCCTCTATTTACGGAGTCCTCCTGGCCGCCCTCTATCCCGTTACAGACACACTCCGGTTTAACCCCTCCTTGGAGCTGGTCTCCCAACCTTTTGACCACCAATGGTTTAATGGCGCCGAGTATCTGGCTAAACGCCGGGACAAGATTATGGTGGCCGGTCTGCAAATCCTCTATAAATTTCAAAAAAATTTCGATCTTAATCTGCATTATTATTACATCCGTGCTGACTCAAATATCCCGTTATATGACTACGACCGGCAGATAACGGGCGTACTCGTGGAATACCGGTATTAAAGGTTTAAAAGTGGCTAGAAGCACGCTTTTGCACACCTTAACGTCAACAGAGGAGAACCGTTCATGTCTTTCCTGGTTTCCACCATCGCCCTGTTGCTGGCCAGCCTGCTCCTGACCGGGCCTGTGGCCGCAGCCCAGGAGGTGGGTAAGATCGCCGAAGTGGTGGGTGGCGTCGATCTTCTCAAAGCCGGGAAGCTGCCGGCGACCCCTGCCAAAGTGGGCGATATCATCTCCCAGGGTGACATCATTCGAACCAAATCTTCGGGCAAGGTGAAACTGCATTTTGAGGATGACTCTATCCTGACGATCGCCCCCGAGAGCCGTGTCGCCATCAACGAATACGTCTACAATCCTGAGAAGAGTCAACGGCAAGCTCACCTGAAAATCTTCCACGGCCTGGTCCACACCCTGGTTAATAAAATCTTCAGGAAAGAAGCCCCGGATTTTATCGTCGAGACCCAGACCGCGGTTATCGGCGTTCGAGGCACCGATTACTTCACTTTAGTGGCCCCGGCCCTCTCTGATATCTACAATAATTCCGGCTCCACAGAAGTCAGAAATGTCTTCGCCGAAATCCCCGGCAAAGTTATCCTGAAAGGCAAAGAATTTACCCAAGTGGGAAGAAATCTGCCACCCACCCTACCCATGCCTCTCACAAATGAAGATATTGATTGGATCAAACGCCAGATGGTCCCCAAAGTTGCAGCCAAGACCAACGGCGGGGCTACCGGCACGGCGGCTGTTAATCTTTTCAGCGCCGCGGCCACCAGCGGCGCCGCCTCTGCCAGCCCGGTCAGCAACATCACCCTCGCCAGCGGCACGCCGGCCCAGACCAGTCTGATCCAGAATCTACAAAGTGCGGTCTATGTGCCCCCGCAACCGGTCCCACCGGCACCCAGCGGTTTGGTCACACCCTTTAATATTATGATTTCCTGGGGAAGCGGCGCTCGTGACCTGGATCTCTATCTCACCGATCCCACCAATACCCAATATTATTACGGCAATACCGGCACATCCACCTCCCCTGTCTATTATCATTATGATTCAACAGTTAGGAACGGCGGCGAGGTTATTACCATCAATAAATGGGATCAGAGCGGCGTTTATACAGCTTCCGTAAAGGATTTCACCAATCGGGGGAACTCTGCCAGCAATGTCTTGTCAACCACTTCCGGGGTCTCCATGCAATTTATCCAGGGAGGTACGGTCGCCATCGTGCCCGTTGCCACCGGCGGTTCCAAGGCCCTAGTCACTGGGGGCAGTCCTTTGGCTGCCTTCCCGGCAATTACGCCACCCAGCGGCCAGCCTGGCAATACCTGGACCGCGGTGAAGATCAACCCTGCCGCCGGCACCATTACCCCGGTGAATACCATAGGACCGTAATGAAGGTCAGGAATAAGGGCCTGGGAAAAGGGAGTCTCAGCACATGAGCACCTTGCACCTCCTATACCTCACTATTCCCTTTTTTTTCGCTCACTGCTTACGGCGCCTGAGCAGCCCTGAATCATTGCCAGAAAACCACTCTGACTATGGCCTCAGTGCCACGGTAAAACTAGCCGACGGTCGGCGGTTGGGGTATGCCCAGTATGGTGACCGCCGTGGCTGGCCGTTGTTTTTCTTCCACGGCACTCCCGGTTCCCGGCTCATGGCCGGGTTTGCCGCGTCCCAGGCCCTGGTCCGGGGCATCCGCCTGCTGGCCCCGGAACGCCCGGGGTACGGCCTCTCTGACCCGCAGCCCCACCGACGCCTGCTGGATTGGCCTGCTGATGTGCGCCAACTGGCCGACGCCTTAGGTTTGGAACGCTTCGGCGTGGTGGGAGTTTCCGGAGGCGGGCCGTATGTCGCCGCCTGTGCCTGGCGGCTGCCGGAGCGGATTCAGGTGGCCGGGATCGTCAGCGGTCTGGCACCCAGAGAGGCCTTAGACCAAGGCCTGTCGTGGCCGCAGCGGCTCCTGGCTCAACTGCTGCATAGGACCAGGCTGACTCAACCCTTTCTGACACTCTTGGTGACCGCCATCCGCCGATATCCCCAGCGCTTCTTGGCTGCGCTCTTGCCTCTGGTCCCGCAACCGGATCGGGCCGTGCTCTCCCGGCCAGAGGTCCGGCGCCTCCAGATCGACGGCGTGGTCCAGGCCTGCCGCCAGGGCGCGCAGGCCATTGCCCAGGATTTAGCCCTCTTCAGCCGTCCCTGGGGGTTTCAGGTGGAGGAGATCACCGTGCCCGTGCACCTCTGGCACGGCGTCCGAGACCGGGTTGTGCCCGTCGCCATGGGCCGCTACCTGGCGGCACACATCCCGGGTTGCCGGGCGCGTTTCATCCCAGCAGCCGGACATCTGTGGATTTTTGAGGGGTATCAAGAGGTGATAGAGACTCTCATGAGGTCTGCCCCGGATAACGAGTAATCCCGGCGTCGGCCAGGACGCACCGGCTAACAGGGGCCACCGCCAAAAGCCATCGTTGGGGGAGGGTTTTGTGGGGAGTAGGCAGGTGCCTGAGGCCCTTGGCTCCCCCGCGCCGCACTTTGGCAACAAGCCATTAGGCCATGGTTAACACTGCGGCGCCGTGGATCAGCCCCCGCCGCAGCAGATCCAGGGCTTCGTTGGCGGCGGTGAGCGGCAAGGGGTGGACTTCGGTGCGGATGGGGATCTGCGGGGCCAGGGCCAGGAATTCTTCGCCATCCTGGCGGGTCAGGTTGGCCACCGACCGGACCAGCCGCTCCCCCCAGAGGATATCATAGGAAAACGACGGGATGGGGCTCATGTGGATGCCGCCGCAGACCACCACCCCACCCTTGCCGACGGCAGCCAAGGCCGCGGGCAGGAGAGCCCCCACCGGGGCAAAGATGATCGCGGCGTCCAATGCAACCGGCGGTTTACTGGTGGAATCGCCGGCCCAGACCGCGCCCAGGGACCGGGCAAAGGCCTGGGTGGCATGGTCGCCGGGCACGGTAAAGGCATAGACCTGCTGGCCGAAATGCCTGGCTACCTGGACGGTGATATGGGCCGCAGCGCCAAACCCATAGATGCCCAGGTGTTCAACATCGTCTCCGGCCAGGCGATAAGAGCGGTAGCCAATGAGGCCGGCGCAGAGCAGCGGCGCCGCTTGCACGGGGTGATAAAAAGTCGGCAGCGGAAAACAGTAGCGTTGGTCAGCCACCGTATAGTTGGTAAAGCCGCCGTCCAAGGTATAGCCGGTGAATCCGGGGGCATCGCAGAGGTTTTCCCGGCCCTTGCGGCAGTAGCGACAGTGGCCGCAGGTCTGCCCCAGCCAGGGGACGCCCACCCGGTCGCCCAGGCGGAATTTGGCCACCCGGCTCCCCAACCCCACCACGGTGCCCACGATCTCATGCCCCAGGATCAGAGGGAGTTTCGGCTGGGTAAGATCGCCGTCAGCCACGTGCAGATCGGTACGGCAGACGCCGCAGGCCTGGACCTGCAGGAGCACCTGCTCGGGTCCCGGCATAGGCATGGGCAACTCCTGCCACAGCAACGGTGTGCCGGGAGCGGTCAGCACCATGGCTTGCCGAATTGCTGGAAGCGACATGAAGCCTCCTCAGGCTTTTCGAGTGGGAGAAAAAGCCCTCGTTGGCATGAGGGCAGGGTTTGCGGGCAGGGGGCTCGGCTCCTTGGCCCCCTCCCCTTATCGCCCTTGGGCAACCGCGTGCTAATCTGCCTTGATTAACTCCTGGACCAGGCCCACAAGCGGCGTCCCGGCCTCGGCGGCAATGACCTCCAGCCCCTTGCGCTGGAAGAGTTTCCGGGCGTTTTCCGGCAGACCAGCGGCGATGAGATGGCTGACCCCCTGGCGCTCCAGCCAGTGCGGCAGCAGCCCTGGTTTGAAATCGGGCGGCGTCACCTGGAGCTGATTGACAATCTGCCCGTCTTGTACTGTTACGAGCAGGAAGCGTTGATTCTGATTGCATTGCGGGGCCAGGTTGCCGTCCACCACCGGCGCGGCAAAAATGGTGGTGCCCGGTTCTCGCGCCGGCGGCTGGGTTTGCGACGCGGCCTGCTGCAAAGCCTCGACAATTTGAGTCACCACCGCCTCCATGGCCTGGAGAAAGGGGCTCTGGGAGGTCTCCAACGTGGTTAGACGGCCCTCATCAGCCGCGGCCACCACCTCGGGATCAAAAGGCAGGGAGCCTAAGACCGGCAGCCCCAAAGCCTGCAGCTGCCGGCTGCCCTGGCCAGAGGTAAACAGGGGGATGGCCTTGCCACAATCCGGGCAGCGCAGATACCCCATGTTTTCCACCACGCCCAGAATCTGCATATCAACTTTCTGGCAGAACTGGATGGCCTTGCGGACATCGGCCAGGGAGATCTCCTGGGGAGTAGTGACGATGACGGCCTGCACCTCTGGGATGGCCCGGGCCACCGTCAGGGGTTCGTCGCCGGTGCCCGGCGGCGCGTCGATAACCAGGAAATCCAGGTGGCCCCACTGGATTTCGGTGAGGAACTGCCGGATAATCTTATGTTTGACGGGGCCCCGCCAGATCACCGCGGCCTCCCGATTCTTCATCATGGCTTCCACGGAGACCAGTTTCAGGTTGCGGGCCACATCGGCGGGGAGATAATATTGGCCGTGCACCAGGTCCAGGGGCTCGCCCACGCCCAGCATGCGATACACATCAGGGCCGTGCAGATCAACGTCGATGAGACCCACCGCATAGCCCCGGCGGGCCAGCATGAGGGCCACGGCGACCGCCACACTGGTTTTGCCCACGCCCCCCTTGCCGCTCATCACCAATAATTTGTGGCGGATCTGATCCAGGGTCCAGCGGATCTGATAATCCTCCGTCTGGCCCTCTTGCCGTTCTTCTCTCAACAGTTCGCAGCCTTCGCAGGAGCCGTCTTCTTTTTGATGTGGGCATTTTTCCATGGGCGTCTATTTCCCCTCCGTCATACGCCGGCCGCAGCTCAATCGAACCGATAGACCTTGCGGATTTTTTGCTTTACTTCCCAAGTACAACTCAGCCCTCGGGGGAAGCGGACCAGATCGCCCGGACCGATGTCCACCCTTTGGCCGTCAGGGCAGGTCACCGTTACCTGTCCTTCCAGAACGTAAGCCGTCTCATTGGCGTCATAAGTCCAGTCAAAGGTGCTGGGTTCACATTCCCAGGGGCTCCAGGTGTGCACCTGCAGGGACTCCAACTGCGACTTCGAAGGTTTTTCCTTGCTGATCTTTTCCATGGCAGCAGACTCCAAAATTGGCGGACAGAGAAGTTAATCCAAACGATAATTGGGCGCCTCTTTCATAATGACCACGTCATGGACATGGGATTCCCGCAGACCGGCGGGGGTGATGTGGACAAAGCGGGCTTTAGCCATGAGTTCGGGAATGGTCCGGCAGCCCACATAGCCCATACCCGAGCGCAGGCCGCCCATGAGTTGATAAATGATATCCATAAGCTTGCCCCGATACGGCACCCGGCCGACGATGCCTTCGGGGACAAGTTTGGCCTCCAACTCCACATCGGCTTGGCCATACCGGTCTTTGGAACCCTCTTTCATGGCCTCCAGGGACCCCATGCCCCGATAGACCTTATAGCTGCGTCCCTGGAAGATGACCGTTTCTCCGGGGCTTTCATCGGTCCCGGCAAAGAGGCTGCCGATCATAACACTGTCGGCCCCGGCCGCGATGGCTTTGGTAATATCACCGGAGAATTTGATGCCGCCGTCGGCGATCACCGGCACGTCGTGTTTCTGGGCGGCCCGGGCACAATTCATAATGGCCGTGATCTGCGGCACGCCGACCCCGGCAATGACCCGGGTGGTGCAGATGGAACCCGGTCCCACCCCCACCTTGACGGCATCGGCCCCGGCCTGGATAAGATCCAAGGCCCCCTCGTAGGTGCCGATATTGCCGACGATCAACTCGATCCCCGGAAACTCCTGTTTGCTGGCCCGGGCTGCATCCAAGACGTTCTTGGAATGACCATGCGCCGTATCAATGACAATGACATCGGCTCCGGCCTTGAGGAGGGCATCAATCCGGGCTGCCCGGTCATCGCCGACGCCCACCGCCGCCCCCACCCGCAGACGGCCGAACTCATCCTTACAGGCCGCCGGATATTTCCGGATCTTTTCAATGTCTTTTATGGTGATGAGCCCCTTCAATTGGAAATTATCATCCACCACCAGGAGTTTTTCAATGCGATACTGGTGCAGCAGGGCCTTGGATTCCTCCAGGGTGATGCCCACCGGTGCCGTGATGAGACGATCTTTGGTCATGACCTCCTTGACCGGCAGGTCCAGATTGGTCTCAAAGCGCAGATCTCGGTTGGTGACAATGCCCACCAACTGTCGGCCCTCCACCACCGGAATCCCGGAGATGCGGTAAGTCTGCATGAGCTCCAGCACCTGGCTGATCTTGGCCTCCGGATGGATGGTGACCGGATCCAGGATCATCCCGGATTCCGATTTCTTCACCTTTTCCACTTCCAAGGCCTGGCGCTCGATGGGCATGTTCTTGTGAATGATACCGATACCCCCCTGCCGGGCCATACAGATGGCGGTCTCAGCTTCTGTCACAGTATCCATGGCTGCGCTGACTAAAGGGATATTCATCCGCAGATTTCTGGTCAACCGGGTTTCCAGGTTTACTTCGGTGGGCAAGACCTCCGAAGCCGCCGGCAACAGCAAGAGGTCATCAAAGGTAAAAGCATTCTGAATCTGATCATCGGCCATGGGCCCTTCTCCTCATTGCCTAGAGGCTTGTCTTAAAATTAAACTATAATTATATTTCGTATATAAAGAAACGTCAATGACCATCCGGAAAATTCCAGCGCCGGTCCCAGACTCCCGCTCTCCAGGAAGACTTACCCTGGTCAAACTTCCCCTTTGCCGACCGACCATCATCCCAAAAAATATTTTTGCAGAAATCACTTAAGTTCCGCCACGAAAAATTCGATGCATGATTAAGTCGTTATGAAAAATAATATAATCCCCTGAATTTATGTAAAGTTATGAAAAATATAAATAAATCTAAGAAAAACTTATAGATAGCTACGGTGGCGCATACCCTGTCTGCCAAGACCACCTCAAGCAGGCAAGGAAAGGAGAACAGCTATGGTGGGAGACGTTTTGGGTGAAGAACTCTTATTAAACATTGATCAGGTGTCCCGTCTGACCGGGGTCCGGAAGTCCACGCTGCGTTATTGGGAAAAATCCTTTGAAGAATTTCTCAAACCGGTGCGCACCGAGTCCAACCGGCGGGAATATCGGCTGGCGGATGTGGAGGTTATCCAAACCATTAAAAGGCTGATTGAGGAGGAGCACCTCACCAATGTGGGGGTGCGGTTAAAATTGCGGGCGATCTTCGGAGCTGATAAAAAGTAGCCCGTGCCCTTAGCCCGCCTGGCGCGCCGCTTGCAGCAGAAAGGGTGCCAGGTGCAGCATGGGCAGGGGGAGGGCATGAGCCGCCGCGATACTTCGCAAGTGCAGCAGGCACCCCACATCCGGCGAGATTAGGACCTGCGCCCCGGTGGCCAGCACGGCCTGCAGATAGCGCCAGCCAATGGCCAGGGACAGCTCCGGTTGTTTCAGTGCGAAGAGGCCGCCGAAACCGCAGCAGGCAAAGGCTGCGGGCAGGGTGCAGAGCTCCAAGCCGGACACTTTGGCCAACAGTCCCTTCAGAGTAGGCAGCAGCTCCAGTTCCCGAGCCCCACAGGATTGGTGCAGAAAAACCCGCCCCGGCCAGCGGAGGGACAAGGGAAAAGGGAATATTGAATAGATATATTCTGAAAGATCGACTAGTTGACAAGAAAGACGGCTCACCCCCGCCGCTTCCCCAGCGCTCTCGGCCAGATATGGATAGGCGCGCCGGACTGTTCGGAGGCAGGAGGGACCGGGGCACAGAATTTGTCCCTCTCCACAAAATACCTGCATAAAATGGCGCATCAGGCGCCGAGCCCCGGTCCAGTCCCCGGCGTTATAGGCAAATTGGCCGCAGCAGGTCTGGGCTGCGGGATACTGCCAGCCAATATCCAGCCGCGCCAAAAGGTCAATCACCGCCTGGCCCACTTCCGGGGCCAACTGATCCACGTAGCAGGGGATAAAGAGACGCACCGGCGTTCGGTCTGATCTTCCCGCACCCATCTCCTGCATCTCTTTTTCTCCTTCCCTTATATCTCTTCCCTTCCCCGTCTTTAACAGATTCTCGGCAGCAGCTCCCCGGTCGGCATCTCCAACAGGCGGGCCGTGCCAAAAGCGGTCCGGACTTGAACCCGGCCTGCAGGTCCAGGCAACACCGTCCCGATGGCCACCGCCCGTTCTCCATAGCGGCTCCCCCGGATGATGGCCAGGGCCCGGTCCGCTTCCCCAGGGGGCACAATGACCACCATTTTGCCTTCGTTGGCCACGGTGAGGGGGTCCAACCCCAGGGCTTCACAGGCTGCGGCCACGGCCGGCTGGATGGGTATGTGATCTTCCTGGATCTGGATGGCAGTCTGTGACTGCCCGGCGATTTCGTTGAGGGTGGCGGCCAGACCACCCCGGGTGGGATCCCGCAGGGCGTGCACGGCCACCCCCGCCCTGATCAGGTTGAGGACGATCTCCGTCAAGGGGGCCGCGTCGCTGCTAATGGGCGCCGCACCCAGCAGGTTTTCCCGAGCCAACATGACTGCGGTGCCGTGGTCGCCCACGCTCCCGGTCAGCAGCACCGCGTCCCCCGGCTGGGCCGCGGCCCCGGAAACGCCGGGTCGCAGGATCCGACCCAGGCCGGTGGTGGTAATGAACACCTGATCCGCGCTGCCCCGGGGCACGACTTTGGTATCCCCGGTCACAATGCTCACGCCGGCCTCCGCCGCGGTCTCCTGCATGGACAGCACAATGCGTTCCAAGTCAGCCAGCGGCAAGCCCTCTTCCAAGATAAAGGCCGCAGCCAGGGCCACAGGTTGGGCTGCGGCCGTGAGCAGATCGTTGACGGTGCCGGCCACAGCCAGCCGGCCAATATCCCCACCGGGAAAGAACAGGGGCGACACCACAAAGGCGTCGGTGGTCAAGGCCAGGCTGGCCTCGTCCAGAGGCAAGACGGCACTGTCATCCTGGCTGACCCCCGCCGGACTATAACGGCTCCGAAAGACGTCTTCAATGAGCTGCAGCATATCCCGGCCGCCGGCCCCGTGACTGAGAAGGATGCGTGACATGGTTGTGGTGGGCAACCAGCCGGCCGCGGGCGCGGCCAACGGTCACCGACTCTCCTTGTGGGAAGAAAAATTATGATATAATCATACCCTAAAAAATCTATCCTGGCTAAGCCGTCCGGCGGTGGCTCACGACGGGTCCAAAACCGCTTGCCGGCTGCCCCTTGGTCGATGAGTTGCCATGGTAAACATCTACACACACCCGGAAAACCACCAACGCCTGGAGCCGGACAATACCTTCCGGTTTCAGTGCCACTCTGGGTTGGCCTGTTTCAACGAGTGCTGTCGCCAACCCACCCTTATCCTCAAACCCTATGACATCCTGCGGTTGCGGCGACGGCTGGGGATCACCAGCACCGCCTTTTTGGCCCGCTATACCGTCAGAATCATGGAAGAGACCTCCCGCCTGCCCCTGCGGCTGCTGGCCTTGCGGGAGGAAGAACCAGGGGGGTGTCCATTTTTGGACGCGGCCTGCGGCTGTACCGTCTATGAGGATCGCCCGGCCGCCTGCCGTCTCTTTCCCGTCATCCAGGGGAGCAGCTTAACCGAGGGCACGGTCAAGGCGGCATATTTCCTGAAAAAGCTGGATTTCTGCCAGGGATTTGCCCACGGACCGCAGTGGACCCTGGAGCAGTGGCGGGCAGACCAGGGACTGTTACCGTACGATGAACTTAATCACGAGTGGGTCGCCATCCTGCTGGAGCAAGGCGCCCGGCAACCCACGCCCGGCGCTTCTCCGGGTGCCAATATCTTTGAATTGGCGATCTCGGATCTGGATGCTTTCCGCCGCTTTGTCCTGGAAAGCGCCTTTGCCAGCACCCATGGGATCCAGGGGGCGGTTGCCGATGTCCTGCGCCAGAACGACGAGACCCTGCTCCGTCTTGGCTACGCTTATGCCCGCCTGGTGCTGGGCCTGACTGACACCCCGCAGTTCCAAGCCGCCGTCCGGAGCTTGGCGTCCCCGCCCCGGGACTCTTGACAATCTTTATTTAAACCTTATATAATAGAATATTTGCATTAAATAATGCCATTACGGGGAAAGGGGACTGATACCCATGGACTGTGTAACCATCAAAGTCGGCCAACCGTGCAGCTTCATGACCGCCAAAGGCTGCTCCTTCAACGGCGGCGCATGCCATCAGATTATTGACAAATGCGAGGGCTGCGATCGCATTCTCACCTTAGAGAGCGGCAAATATTGTGCGGCCGTACCCAATCCGGCGGTGAAGTGGCGTCTGGGTTCCTGCAATCTGGCGACCCATGTTAAGACCGCCAGCAAGAACGGCCAGAACATCAAAATCAACCCGCTGAAGGCCTCCAAGCGCAGTATGCGCAAGTAGTCCAGCCATTTTGAGGAGCAGCGCGACGGCCGTCTGGCCGGCGCGCTGGTGCCGCCTTGTTTAGCCTGCCAATTTCTGCAAGGCCGCTTTGATGCGCGCTAGACCCGTGGCAATCCGTTCCCGGGAAGTGGCATAGGAGAAGCGGATACACTTGTCCTCACCGAAGCCAGATCCGGCCACCAGGGCTACATGGGCCTCTTCCAACAGATAGGTAGCCAGGGGATCGGAGAGATTGCCGTCCTTGTCAGGTTGAAAATATCTGTAGTATTCAGAGAAATTCGGGAAAACGTAGAACGCCCCCCCTGGTTTGACGCATTTGACCCCGGGGATATCGGCCAGCCGGGCCAGGATGTCATCCCGCCGCCAGGCGAATTCCTTGACCATGACGTCCACCATCTCCTGGGGGCCTCTGATCGCGGCCACCGCCGCTTTCTGGGCAATGGAGGTGGGATTGGAAGTGCTCTGGCTCTGCAGATTGGTCATGGCCTTGACCACGGTGGCCTCCCCGGCCAGATAGCCGATGCGCCAACCGGTCATGGCATAGGTCTTGGAGACGCCGTTCAGAATGAAGGTGAGTTTCTGTAGTTCCGGACTCAGTTGCGCCAGATTGCTGAAGGTCAGCCCATCAAAGAGAATCTTTTCATAGATATCATCCGAGACCACCAAGAGTTTATGGGCCAAAATCACTTCAGCCAGGGCCTCCAGTTCCTGGCGGGTATACACCGAGCCCGTGGGGTTGGAGGGGCTGTTGAGGATCAGGCCTTTGGTGCGCGGGGTGATATGGGCCCTGAGGATTTCCGGGGTCAATTTGAAGCCGGTGTCCTCGGGCGTCGGCACGATCACCGGTGTGGCATCGGCCAACTGGATCATGGGTGGATATGAGACCCAATAGGGCGTCGGCACGATGACCTCATCACCCCGTTGGAACAACACCTGAAAAAGATTATAGAGGGCATGTTTGCCGCCGCAGGAGACGATGATCTCCTCGGGTTTATAGGTCAGATTATTATCTCTCTGAAATTTCTCGACAATGGCTTCCTTTAGTTCTTGGATGCCCCCCACCGGCGTATACCGGGTGAAGCCGTCCCGAATGGCCTGAATGGCCGCCTCTTTAATATGGTCAGGGGTGTCAAAATCTGGTTCGCCAATGCCAAAATTGACGATATCGATACCACTGGCCAGCATGGCTTTGGCCTTGCTGTCGATGGCCAGGGTGGGGGAAGGTTTGATCTGTTTAATCCGCTCGGTTAACACGTCTCGTCTCCTTTACAACAAGTATTCAAAACTTGAAAAGTATAGGAAAGTATGATATCTGTCAACGCACTGAGACTTTTTTTCGGCGTCCAAGGTCATGATTAATACCATCTGCATCGTCGCCAAGAACAACCCTGCCGCCATCCAGGCCGGTGAGGGGCTGCAAAGCTGGCTGGCTGCCCGCAATATCCAGGCTAGCCTGCTTCTGAACGAACCGGAGCCTCATTATCCCCCTTTGCCTGCAGAAACCAAGGTTATCGTGGTTTTTGGCGGCGACGGCACCCTTTTGAGCGCGGCCCGTCACTACGGCCAGGACGGCATCCCCATTCTGGGGGTCAACGTCGGCGGTTTAGGATTTGTCACCGCCGTGAATCTGGGCAAACTCTATCCCATCATGGAAAGGGTCCTCCAGAACGATTATCAGGTGGAAGAGCGGATGCAGCTCATCGGCACGGTCATCCGCCAGGGGGAAATCCTCTGCCAGCAGAGCGTCCTCAATGATGTGGTCATTAATAAGGGCGCCCTGGCCCGCATCGTTGAACTCAAGGCTTATATCGACAATGAATATCTGACCACCTATCGGGCCGATGGCCTCATCGCCTCTACTCCCACCGGCTCCACCGCCTATGTCTTGGCTGCCGGCGGCCCCATCGTCTTCCCGACCTTGCAGGCCATTACTCTCATCCCCATCTGTCCGTTTATGCTCACCAACCGGCCCCTGATTCTGCCGGACGACGTTGTCATCACCGTTGTCTTGGACGAACGCAGCCGGGATGTGTTTTTGACCTATGACGGCCAAGTGGGCTTCTCCCTGCAGCCCCATGATATCGTGGAAATCAAAAAAGCGCCGGGGGTCATCCGCCTCATTAAATCTCCTTATAAAAATTATTTTGAGATCCTGCGGACCAAATTGCGTTGGGGCGAACTGTAGAGGGAAAGGGGTCAGTGCGCCCGAGGTAGATGGTAGCCATCCGGAAAGGCCTTAATTCCCTCGCCCCGCCGCGCAAGGAGGGTGGTGAGGGGTATTAATCAATCTTTGCCAATTTTAGACTTCATTGAGGCCTGGCACCCGTTTCATGCTGTCGACGCGCCGTCCGAGTTTCTGGATGGACACTAAAGAGATGGTTTTTTCCGAACCAACATGTATCACCGGCGTCCCGACGGAGATTATGCTGCCATGACCATCACTCCTGCGCCTGCCCAGACCCTTGAACGTGCCATCCACCGTTTGGAAAAGGGACAGATCCGCGCAACCCAGGATCTGGTGGTCCAGGAAGCGCTGTTAGCACTGACGATTAATGGCTTTCCTGCCTACCAGCTGCTTTATTTGCCCGGTCAGGAAACGGCCCTCTGTTTGGGCTTTCTCCTCAGCAGCGGCGTCATCGAAACCACCGCTGATATCCAGGAGATGCGCCTGCTGCCGGTCGATGCTGCGGCCGGGCGGCATTTTTTCCAGGTCCAGGTGCGTTTGACCAAGACCTTTGCCAACAAACGGGATCTGACCGCGCTCTTGGCTGCCGCGGTGCTGCGCAGCGACCCCACTGCCGCCCAACCCTTGACGGCCGCTCAATTCCGGACCTCCCCTGCCCAGGAGGTGCAAATATCGTTAGCCACCCTGATGAACCTGATGGCCGATCTGCCCAAACGTCAGGAAATCTTTCAGCAGACCGGGGGAACCCATGCCATTTACCTGGCCGAGACTTCCAGCGGGGAGGTTATCCTGGGGGCCGAAGACGTAGGCCGGCACAACGCCTTCGATAAGGTCATCGGTCAGGCCCTGCAGAAAAATTTACCGACCGCTACCTGCATCGCCCTGTTGAGCGGCCGGGCCAGCTTCGAGATGGTCCTCAAAGCCGCCCGGGCCGGTATCCCCCTGATCGCCTCGGTCTCGGCCCCCACTTCCCTGGCCATCCGGCTGGCTGACCTGCAAGGCATTACTCTCGTCGGCTTTGCCCGGCCCGGGCGCTGCAACATCTATACGCACCCAGGCCGTCTCCTGGCAGCCGAGCCGATTGAACGGCCAGCATGACCAACAGGGGGCGAGACCTGTTGCGGCCAAGGTCAAGGCGACAGCGGCGTCCAACCCCCAACTCGAAACTCGAAACTCAACTTTTGCTGCCCTCTCAGTCCAGGGCCGTTGGGCGGCTAACCTCTGAAAACACCCAACGCTATCGGTTCAGAAAACCATGACGCCGCCTCTCTGGGCCAACTTTCTCGCCCCCCGCTTCGCCTGGCTGCAGATTGAGGTAACCACTCACTGCAATGCCGCCTGCCGCTATTGCCCCCATACCCTGTATCGTTCCCATTGGCAGAGCCGGCATCTGCCCTTGGAGGTGTACCGGCGCTTACTGCCCACCTTCAAGAAAGTCAATCTGGTCTATCTCCAGGGCTGGGGCGAACCCTTCCTCCATCCTGATTTTTTCACGCTGGTGGCGCTCGCCCGCCAGGCCGGCTGCCGGGTCGGCGCCACCACCAACGCCACCCTGCTGACGGAGGACGTCATCAACCGCTTGGTGACTTCGGGGCTGGACATCCTGGCCTTTTCCCTGACCGGGCTCGGCGCCCGCCATGATGCCTGGCGGCCGGGCACCAGCTATGATCAGGTCCTGGACGCCATTCGCTGCCTGACTGCAGAAAAACGCCGGCAAGGCCGGGAGACCCCCCAGGTGCACATCGCCTATCTGCTCCTGCGCTCCGGCCTGCCGGACCTGGCCGACCTTCCGGAAGCGCTGGGCGGGTTAGGCATCAGCCAAGTGGTCCTCAGCACCCTAGATCTGGTGGCCGCCCCGGAGCTTCGCCCAGAGGCCTTGAGATTGGCCGGCCCCCTCGCTTGGCAGGAAGTGCAACGGCAACTCAGTGCCGTGACCAGGGTCGGGGCGCGCCAGGGCTTAACCATCCATCCCCCGCCCCTGCCCGCCCCTGGCCGCCAGCTCGTCTGCCCCGAAAACATTCTCCGGGCTGCGGTCATCTCAGCCGCCGGTGACCTCGCCCCCTGCGTGTACCGGAATATCCCGACAACCGGCGGCCATTTATACGGCAATGGCCCCGCCCAGCCGGTGCCGATCTGCCATTTCGGCAATATCCAGGATCGCCCTTTCCTCGAAATCTGGGGATCAGATTCCTACCGCGCCTTCCGGCGCGTCTGGCAAACAGGCCAACTGCCGCCGGACTGCCGGGATTGTCTGAGAATTAAAGTGCACTGACTTTTCGCACCCAATCCTGCCGCTTTTCAAAAAATTTCCCAACAACTTATTAGGTGTTGAAAGATAAGCCAAAAGGTTGTAAGAGATCATTATTATTATTTCAATTTATTATACCCTAATCTTGTGTGACGGATACTTGCACTGATCTCACTCAGAACGGTTCCCGGCTCCAAAGCCGCTGCCGAGATAAGGAGGTGAACCCAGAAATCATCAGGCTGTGAGGAAAGTGTGGTTCGGTCCCAAACTTTGCCGTGGCTGCCAGTTGGCTTGATCTCTGTCGGCAGCCCCGTGATTGACGGAAAGGAGGTGCACCACATGAAATATTATCAACTGGAAAGTATAAAAAAACTGCTGGGACTCCCTTCTAAGGCCAGTGCCAGCCAGGTGGAGGCCCGCCTGGCCGAACTGCTGGCCAAAGAACAGGAACTGGAAGCCCTGCGCGGCGAATGGGAGGCCCGGGAAAAAAAAGAGCTGGGCATGAGCCAATGGCAGGCCCTGTATAAATCCGAAGACTGGCTCGGCGTCTGGATCGGTCTTGGAATAATTTTCATTGCCATCCTTTATTTTTCCCTGACGGGCCTGAGCTTTAAGGCCCCCAGTTTCAGATGGACTACCGACGCCGAATTCCACAGCCATGCCGCTGGGATCTTGCCTTTAGTGGACCGCATCATCCAACAGGCTGAGGCCAAAGGCGAGACTGCTCTCCTGGAACCCGCCCAGTCACTGAAAACGGCCATAGAAACGAAAAACCGCAAGGCCGCCGGGGCCGCGGCCAAGAAAATGACGGAGGCCCTGAAACAGACCAAAGACAAGGGCCTGAAGGAGACGGCCGGAGAAGTGGCCAAAGATATCTCCAGCCAGTCAGGTTATCTATTTGATAAAGTCATTTCCGGGGACAACATCCTGCTGGCCATTTACATTGCCGTCGCCTACCTTATTATTGGCATGATCGGTATGGCCCTCATGGGCAATCCGGTGGGCCAATTCATCGCCGGGTTCCCCTTCGTCTTCATCATCTCCTGGCTGGCCCTCTTCCTGGCCGGCAACTTCACCATCCACGAATACGGCTTGGAGTACGTCCTCTTCTGCCTCTTCATCGGCCTGGCGGTAAGCAACCTGATTGGCGTGCCCAATTGGCTGATGGCCGCGGTCCGTACCGAATTCTATATCAAGATCGGCTTGGTCATCCTCGGTGCCCGGGTCCTCTTCGGCGTCATCTTGAAGGCCGGTTTTTTGGGCATGGTGCAGGCCCTGGCGGTCGTGGGGGTAATTTGGTATAGTTGCTGGTGGCTGTGCAAAAAGATGGACATCGACGACGAGTTCTCGGCCATGTTGTCCAGCGCCGTCTCCATCTGCGGCGTCTCCGCGGCCATTGCCACGGCCGGGGCGGTGAAGGGCGACCCCAAAAAGCTTTCGTACGTCACCTCCATCGTCCTGATCTGTGCCGTACCCATGATGGTGCTCATGCCCATCATCAGCAAGGCCTTCGGCATCCCCGATGCCGTGGCCGGCGCCTGGCTGGGCGGCACCCTGGACACCTCCGGCTCGGTGGTCGCGGCTGGCGCCCTGATCAGCGACCTGGCCATGAAGGTGGGCGTCACCGTCAAGATGTCCCAGAACGTCCTCATCGGCGTGGCCGCCTTCATCCTCTCGGTGGTTTGGACCATGAAGGGCGTCAAGGAAGGTGAAGAGGTCAGCCTCTGGGAGATCTGGTATCGCTTCCCCAAATTCGTCCTGGGCTTCCTGGCTTCCTCCATCCTGTTCTCCTTCATCCTGAGTGAACCGGTCACCAAAGCCATCAGCAAGCCCTTGCAGAACCTGGAGGTCTGGTGGTTTGCCCTGGCCTTTACCAGCATTGGCCTGGAAACTCGGTTTACGGACATCGCCACCCTGGGTGGTGGCCGTCCGGCCTTGGCCTTCCTCATCGCCCAGGCCTTTAATGTCATCTGGACCCTGATCCTGGCCTTCCTCTTGTTCGGCGGCATCCTCTTCCCGGCGCCAGTGTTTTAAAGGCAGACGCCGGCTTCTTGAGGGGAGGACGGGGTTTCCACTCCCATCCTCCCCTCAAATTGCCCTCCCAATGAGGCCATCGGGCTGCTTCCTCTCCTCTGCCAGGCTGCACCGGCGTCAAAAATCCCTCCCGCCGAGGTTTTCCCCAACCCCTTCTCATAATGTAGATTTGACTTGCAAAATCTGGCAAAAAATCTGACAATATCCTGACCTGAAAATTTGTCAGCTGGGGGCCATCGGCCTCGCCGGGAAGGAGGCCTTTCCCGAACCCGCAGGTTTTGCCAAAGGAGGAAGAGTATGAAAGGAAAAGTGACTGTCATGGCGGCGCTGGTGGCCGTTTTTTGCCTCTTCATGGTAGGAGCGGTCCAAGCCCAGGCACCGGCCGCTAAAAATGTCGTCATCGGCTTCACCGCCTCGCAGACCGGTAAACTTAATGTGGAAGGCATGCGGCAGATCAACGGCCTCAACCTCTGGATGGAGCGGGTGAATGCGGCCGGCGGCGTCAAGCTGGCAGACGGTTCGGCGGTCAAATTCAGCTCCAAATTCTACGATGATGAGAGCAATAAAGGCCGGGTGCAGGAGCTCTACACCAAATTAATCAATGACGACAAGGCCAATTTCCTGGTCAGCCCCTACAGCAGCGGCCTGACGGACGCCGCCGCAGTCATCGCCCAACAGAATAACCGCATCATGATCACCGCCGGCGCGGCTTCGGACTCCACCTATAAAAAAGGCTTCACCTTGGTCTTTCAGACCTATACGCCGGCCAGCCGCTATCTCACCGGCGCTGTGGATATCCTGGCCAAATTGAATCCCAAAGCCAAGAAAATCGCCATCGTCCATGAAAAAGACAAGTTTTCCACCGACGTGGTCAATGACCTGAAAAAGTATGCCGAAGGCAAAGGCTACCAGATCGTCCTCTTTGAGGGCTATGATCCCGGCACCACCGATTTTGCCCCGTTTATCAATAAATTCCCCGCCGATGTCGACGCCATCATGGGCGGCGGCCATTTTGCCGATACCAGCACCTTTGCCAAACAGCTCCATGAAAAGGGCATTAAACCTACCGTTGTCGCTCTGTTGGTGGCCCCGCCGGAACCCAAGTTTGCTGAGTTAGGCGAGGCTGCGGTAGGCATCATCGGTGCCAGCCAATGGGAACCCGCGGCCAAATATGCTCCTGAGGTCGCCAAGGCCAAGAATCTGGAGTGGTTCGGCCCGACCGTGGCCGAGTTTGTGGAAGCCTACAAGAAAAAGTATAACGAAGAGCCCTCCTATCACAGCGCCGGCGGCTTTGTGGCCGGTTTGCTGATCGAGAAAGCCATTGCCACGGCGGGCAGCATTGACACCGAGAAGGTCAAAGCGGCCCTGGATGCCATGGATATTATGACCTTTTACGGCCATATCAAGTTTGACACCTCGCCTGCGGCCCACGGTCTGCAGGTTGGCCACGATATGATTTATATCCAATGGCAAAAAGACCCCAAGGGCGCTTTGGTCAAGGAAGTGGTCTGGCCCGAAGAAGCCAAAACCAAGGACGTGATCCCCATGCCCAAGAAGAAGTAGCCGACCGCGGTGCAGGGGATCAGAAAATAAGCGAGAACTATGCAACTGCTCTCTTCCCTCATTGACGGTATCCTCATCGGGTTTGTCTATGGGGTGGCGGCAGTGGGTCTGACCCTGATCTGGGGGGTGATGAGCGTCATCAACCTCAGCCACGGGCCGGTTATGGCCCTGGGAATGTTCAGTACCTATCTGCTCTTCGCCAACCTGGGGGTGAACCCGTATCTGGCCCTCATCGGGGTGGCGGTCTTCGGGCTGGTGCTCGGCCTGGTGATCTACACCGTGGCCGTGCACCGGGTCATTTCGGCTCCCCACCTTTCCAGCCTGTTGGCCACCTTTGCCGTTAATATGATCATCATTGGCATCGGCACGGCGGTCTTCAGCACCTCGCCGCATAATATTGACTTCTCACTGGGCTCCATCTCCCTGGGGCCCATCATCCTCCCGGCCACCCGCCTCCTGGCGGCCGTGGCGGCCATCCTCTTTACGGCGCTGCTCTATATTTTTCTGTACTTCACCCGGCCCGGCAAGGCCATCCGGGCGGTGGCCAACAATCGCACGGCCGCGGAACTCATGGGCATCCCCTCGGCCCAGGTCCTGGCCCTGAGCTTCGGCATCGGCACTGCTCTGGCCTGTGTGGCCGGGGGGCTCATCGCCACCTTTTTCCCCTTTACCATCCTGAGCGGCGGCCCCTATGAATTGAAGTCCTTTGTCATCTGCGTCCTGGGCGGCTTGGGAAATCCTTTGGGCGCCCTCCTGGGTGGACTCTTGCTGGGCGGCCTGGAGGGTCTGATTCCCACCGTCATGCCCGTCAGTTGGGTGCCGGTGCTGGAATTCGGCCTCTTTATCCTGGTGCTGTTGGTGAAACCCAGCGGCCTCTTGGGAGCCAAATCATGAAGGCCTGGCGGCAACCCGGTTTCTGGCTGCCCGTCTTGTTTATCCTGGTGTGGGGCCTCTATGTTCTGATAGTCCGCCAGGACAGCACCCGGGAACAGGCCTTCACCCTACTCATGTTCGTAGGCCTCGCTTCCAGCCTCAACATCCTGCTGGGTTACACGGGCTACGTCAGCTTCGGCCACATCGTCTTCTTCGGCCTGGGGGGCTACAGCGGCTTTTACTTTTTGAGCGCCCATAATCTGCCCCTCATGCTCTCCGCCATTCTGGGCGGCGTGGTCTCGGCGGTGCTGGCCGGACTCATTGGCTTGGCGGTGCTGCGCCTGCGGGGAGCCTACTTTGCCCTGGCCACCATCGGGGTGAACGAAGCGGCCCGAGCTTTTGTCAGCAACTTCGAGCCGTTCGGGGGAGCCACGGGCCTGTTCGTCAACTACTCGGTGTACGAAGGGTTTGGCGGCCCCGGCCCCGCCCTCTGGCGCACCTTTATTTACCTATGGATCACCGTCCTGATCATTGTCGTGGTCAGTTATGCCATTAAGAATTCCCGTTTCGGTCTGGGTCTCCTGGCCATCCGGGAAGATGAAGACGCGGCCATGGTCATGGGGGTGCAAGCCCCCCGGGCCAAGACCGTGGCCTTCATGTTTTCGGCTTTTTTCCCCGGCCTCATCGGCACCCTGTACTTCTTCAAGAATGGCAACGTCGAGCCCGGCGATGCCTTTAGCCTGCACATGTCCATCGAGATGCTGGTCATGGTGATGTTGGGCGGCATGGGGACGGTTTTTGGGCCGGTCATCGGCGCCGTGGCCTATCAGGGTTTACGGGGCTTCCTCCTCACCAACCCCTTGTTTAAGAACCTGCATCTGGCCATCGCCGGGGTCTTTTTGCTCCTCATCGTCCTCTTTGTGCCGGCCGGTGCCATTGGTTGGCTGCGGGAGCGTTCTTTAAAACTACGGAAGGTATTGGAATGATCTTAGAAGTTCGGGGGGTCAGCAAACGCTTCGGCGGCCTCCAAGCCCTCTCCGATGTCAGTTTTACCCTGACCGAGGGCCGCATCCTGGGGCTCATCGGCCCCAACGGCGCCGGCAAGACCACGCTCTTCAACGTCATCAATGGGGTTTACAAGCCGGAGGTCGGTCAGGTCATCTTCCGGGGGGAAGACATTACCGGCAAACCACCCTATGAGGTGGCCCAGAGAGGCCTGGCTCGGACCTATCAGGTGGTGCGGCCGCTCCAGGAACTCACGGTTCGGGAAAACGTCATGGTAGGCGCCTGCTTCGGCCGGGAAAAACACCACAAAGGTCCGGCCGCCGGGATTGCCGATGAGGTTTTGGCCTTGGTTGGGTTGGCCAAAAAAGCTGATCAATTGGCCGGCAGCTTGAATGTGGCGGAGAAAAAACGCTTGGAGATGGCCCGGGCTTTGGCGGCCCGGCCCTATCTGCTCCTCCTGGACGAAGTCCTGGCCGGCCTGAACCCATCGGAAATCAGCGCCATGATCGACACGGTGCGCCAGATCCGAGATCAGGGCATCACCATCTTCATGATTGAACACGTCATGCAAGCCCTGATGACTTTGTCCGACGAAGTGATCGTCCTGGATTACGGCGAACTCATTGCCGCCGGCACCCCCACCGAGGTGGTGGAAAATCCCAAGGTGATCGAGGCCTATCTGGGCGACCCCAAAATCGCCCAACGCCTGCTAGCCCAGGAACCCCCCGAACCGCAGTAATCCGGGGCAATGGCAAGCCACCGGCCCCCTGCAAGTTTTTTAGGTGGAGTCTATCCATGGCTGTTCTTGAAGTCGCCGACCTCGCTTCCGGTTACGGCGAAGTGCAAATCCTCTGGGGCGTGAATCTGACCCTGGAAAAGGGAAAACTGACCACGTTGGTGGGTTCCAATGGCGTGGGCAAAACCACTCTGCTGCGCACTGTTATGGGGCTGTTGCGGGCTATCCAGGGCACCGTGACCTTTGCCGGCCAAGATGTCACTCATCTGGCCCCCCACGCCCGGGCCAATCTCGGCCTGGTGCTGGTGCCCGAAGGCCGGCAATTGTTCACGGAAATGACTGTTTACGAGAACCTGGAAATGGGCGCCTTTTCCAAACGGGCCCAGGCCCATGTGCAAGACAACCTGGAAAAGGTCTTTACCCTTTTCCCCCGCCTCAAAGAACGACGCTCCCAAAAGGCCGGCACCCTGAGCGGCGGCGAACAGCAGATGGTGGCCGTGGGCCGGGGTCTCATGGCCGAACCGGAATTGCTCATCTTGGACGAACTCTCTTTGGGCCTCTCCCCTCTTCTGGCCCTGAACCTCTTTGAATCCCTCCTGACCCTGAAAAAATCCGGCCTGACCATGCTCCTGGTGGAGCAGAACGTCCAGATGGCCCTGGCGGTCAGCGACTACGGCTACGTCCTGGCCGAAGGCAAGGTGCAGCTCCAGGGCGAGGCCCGATCCTTGTTAAACAATGAAGAGGTGCAACGGACGTATCTGGGGATCTAAGAGGGACCGGCACACCGTGCACCGCAAGCGATGGGCCGCAGCCGGGACGGGAGCCGTTTATGCTCCCCCTACCTTTCTTTTCCGAATTATCGGACCTTGTTGGCCTATCAGGAAGCATTTTTGCCGGAAACCAAAAACCAGAAACCGCTTTTTTTCCCCCTGCCCCTTGACAGGCACAAATTTTCCGGGTATATAAATTTGTTCCAACTGTTCTGGAGAGAAATATGAAGACCTTTGTCGCTCGTGAAAAAGATGTGGCCAAACAATGGCACCTGGTGGACGCCACGGACCAGATTGTCGGCCGTCTGGCCAGCCGGATCGCCATGCTGCTGCGGGGCAAAACCAAGCCGATTTTTACCCCTCACTGCGATACCGGTGATTTTGTCGTGGTGGTCAACGCCGAAAAGGCCGTTTTTACCGGCCGCAAGCTGGATCAGAAGATCTATTATCGCCACAGCGGCTATATGGGGGGCACGAAAGCCCTGACGGCCCGCCAGGCCATGCAGACCAAACCGGAAGAGGTCTTGCGCTGGGCGGTCTGGGGTATGCTGCCCAAGAATAGCCTGGGACGGCGCCTCTTAAAGAAATTAAAGGTTTACGCCGGGCCGGAACACCCGCATCAGGCCCAGAAGCCTGAGCCTCTGGCGTAACCAAGTCACTGTCTGGGAGAAACTATGGCCCAACCTTTTGATATTCATGCCGTGGGGAAACGCAAGAATTCCATTGCTAGGATCTACGTCCGCCCCGGCACCGGCAAAATTGTCGTCAATAAACGGGAATTCGAGGATTATTTCCCCGTGGAAATTTCCCGCATGATCATCCGGCAGCCCCTGGAACTAGTGAACGTCGGCCCTGAGCTGGACATTTATGTCAACGTTCAGGGCGGCGGCGTCTTCGGCCAGGCCGGCGCCATCAAGCAGGGTCTGAGCAAGGCCCTCTTGCAGCTCAACCCGGAGTTCCGCCCGGTCTTGAAGAAAGCCGGATTCCTCACCCGGGATGCCCGCATCAAAGAACGGAAGAAATACGGCCAGCGTGGCGCCCGGGCCCGGTACCAGTACTCCAAACGCTAAGGCGGTGGGCTGGCAACGCACCTGGCAGGGCTCATATTCCGGCACCACATTCAGGCTGGGAGCGGCAAGACCGCGCCTGGCCTGTTTTGCTTCTGCCGGCCCAGCCCATGGCCGGGGCGGCAAACCACCTGAGCAGGCTGTCGCAAAACCCTTTCGTCGTCCTAGTCGGCGCAGCCCAAAGGCTTAGATTGACGAGGGTTTTCGCCAACCCCGTGAGTGACCCGGCGTCTGGACATTTTTAGAAGGAAAGACAGTATGGTAAAGGTAGCCGTGATCGGCGGTTCGGGTTACACCGGCCTGGAGTTGCTGCGGCTGTTGGCTCGGCATCCGGCCGTGGTGCTGACGGCAGTAACCTCCCGGGAATATGACGGCAAAGGCGTGGCCGAGGTCTTTCCGGCCCTGGCCGGCATCTGTCCTTTGCATTTTTCTTGGCCGGATCCCGCCAAACTGACCCAATTGGCTGAATTCTTCTTTGTCGCCCTGCCCCATAAAACGGCCATGGCGGTGATTCCGGCGCTCCTGGCTGCCGGGGCCAAGGTGGTGGATCTGAGCGCCGATTTCCGCTTCCGGGACCGGGCCGTGTACGAGAGCTGGTACCAGGAACATACTGCGCCGGAGCTGTTGGCCGAGGCCGTCTACGGCTTGCCGGAGCTGTACCGCGAGGCCATCAAAACCGCCCGGTTGGTGGGCAATCCCGGCTGTTACCCAACGAGCGTCATCCTGGGACTGGCACCGCTCTTGACTAACGGCCTCATTGATCCCCAGAGCATTATTGCCGACTGTAAATCCGGGGCCAGCGGCGCCGGCCGGGGCCTCAATTTGGGCATGCTCTACTGCGAGGTCAACGACGACTTCCGGGCCTACAAGGTGGCGGGACATCGGCACACCCCGGAAATGGAACAAGAGCTCAGCCGTCTGGCCCAAGAACCTCTCACCATTACCTTTACACCCCATTTGCTGCCCATGAGCCGGGGCATTTTGGCCACCCTATACGCGACCCCTCGGCAGCCTCTGACGGCCGAGGCTTTGCAGGCCCTCTATGAGCGGTTTTATCAGCAGGAGCCGTTCGTCCGGGTCTGCCCCCCTGACACCCTGCCCACCACCACAGCGGTGCGCGGCTCCAACTACTGCGATATCGCTGTCCGGCTGGACCGCCGGGCCAACCGGGTAATCGTCCTCTCTGCCATTGATAATCTCACCCGGGGAGCCTCCGGTCAGGCTGTCTGCAACATGAACCTGATGCTGGGGCTGCCCGAAATCCAGGGGCTGGACGTGGTCCCCTTCCTGCCTTAGGAAATGCAGTTGTTGGTTGCTGGTTGTTAGTTATTAGTTTTTAGTTTTTCGTTGTTGGTTGTTAGTTGCTGGTTGTTGGTTGTCAGTTTTCGGAAAGAAACTACGGATTCTGGTATCTGTTCGGGAAACGGGCCTTGCAAAGGCTGTAAAGACTGCGCCACCGATTTTCATATTTTCCAGTGGGTGCGGGCCGCCGTGCCCGCCCAAGCTGGCCATGCGCGACACGCTTGCACTGTTGAGGAGCCCAGAGGGGAATCATCTCCGGCGGCCCCGGGCCGCCCGATGGTATTGCCCATTCTGGTTTTTGGAAAAAATTACCCTTGACCTCAGGTTCAGCAGTTGCCTTCCCTCATTGGCTGGCCCGAAGCTTGGCAAAACCGACCCCCAGACCTGACTTGGCTGCATGATGGCCGCACCCACCGCCCCCGAAAAAGATTCCTCTAATACTTCTTCCGGCTTCCAGACGGCAGCGGCCCAAGCTTGGCGCACCATCCGCCTAACCCTCGAATACGACGGCTCCGGCTACCATGGTTGGCAACGCCAGCCCAATGGTCTGACCATCCAGGAAGTGCTGGAAGCGGCTCTGGCCAAAATTCTGGGCCAGGAAGTCCGGGTGCATGGCTCCGGCCGGACCGACGCCGGTGTCCATGCCCTGGGTCAGGTGGCCCATTTCCGCATCGCCACCACTCTCCCGGTGACGGCTTTTCGGGACGGTTTAAACAGTTTACTGCCCCGCGACATTGCGGTTTTGGACGCGCAGGAGGCACCCGCAACTTTCCATGCCCGCTATGCGGCACTGGCCAAAACCTATGAATACCGCATCCTAAACCGGCCGGTGCGCTCGCCGCTGCACCTCCGCACCTGCTGGTGGCTGAATCGGCCGTTGGATCTCCACCGCTTACAGGCAGCAACCCAGAATATCGTCGGCGAACATGATTTTGCCGGCTTCCAGGCCAGTGGCAGCGATGTCAAAACCACGGTCCGCCGGGTGCTCAAGGCCACCTGGGAGGAACAGCCCGGTGGTTGGAAATACTTTCGCATTACTGCCAACGGTTTTTTGCGGGGTATGGTGCGCAATCTGGTGGGGACCATGGTGCAGGTGGGCTGGGGCAAACGCCCGGTGGAGGATGTGGCTCGGATTTTGGCCAGCGGGGATCGGCGTCAGGCCGGGCCAACCGCGCCGGCCGCTGGCTTGTTCCTGGTGGCAGTAATCTACTAAGGCCAAGGCTAGCGGACGAAGCCCCCTCCCCTCAGCCCCGGCGGCTGGAGAAATCCAGGTCAGACACTTCGCCGGTGAGAGCCACATGTTCGATGACATCGACCTCTTGGCCGTGAACCATCTGACGGCTTAGGGTGCGCCGGCTCATTTCAGGGTCCTGGTCCAGGACCGCCAGGGTTGCGGCCAACACCTTCTCCACAGGCAGATCGGTGAGACAGACGGGATCGGGGCAAGTCCGCTTCCGGCAGGGGCTGCAGGCGACGCCGGTGCGCACTACCTGATGTTGGCGGCCAAACGGGCCGGTGCGCCAGGGCGCCGTGGGACCGAAGATGGCAGCCACCGGCGTGCCCACCGCTGCGGCCAGATGCATGGGCCCGGTATCGGTGGTGACCGCGGCGTCGGCGTGAAAAAAGAGGCGCGCCAGGCCCGGGAGATCGGTCCGGCCGCTGAGATCCACGGCCTCACCCTGCATGGCTGCGCGTATCTGGGCAATGAGGGGCCGATCCGCAGCGCTGCCGGTGAAAACAATCCTGGCCCGACGCGCCTGCTGCAGCGCGTCGGCCAATTGGGCAAACATCGCCGGCGGCCAATGTTTGCTGGGCCAGCGGGTGCCGGGATGGAGAACAATGAGGGGACCCTGGCCCTCGGTCCACAGCTCTCGCAGCTGGACATCGGTCTCGGGCGGCAGGGCCAGACGAAAGCGGACCGGCGTCACCGTCGCGCCCAGATGCGCGGCCAGGCGCAGGTAGCGCCGCACGGCATGCTCGTCGGGATCATAAGGGGGCAGGCGGTCGCTCAGAACCAGATAGCTGCACTCCCGGGTGCCGGCAAAACCGATCTTACGGGGGCTGCGGGCCAGCCAAGTCCAGAGGGCGCTTTTCAATAAGCCCTGCAGATCAATGACCGCATCAAAAGGCTGGCCGCGCAGGGCTTGCAACAATTGGCGGCATTCTCGCCAAACAGCCGGCAGGCCACGCCAGGTCTGGACCGCCCGCAGCCAGGTCTGGCGGCGGGAGATGAGGACCCTATCCAGGGCCGGCTGCCGGCTGAGAAGCGGCGCCGCGGCCTCCTCCACCAGCCAGGAAATCTCGGCTTGGGGATAAGCAGCGCGCAGGGCCTCCAGCGTCGGCAAGGTCTGGATCACGTCCCCTAAGGCGCTTAATTTGATGAGCAGGATGCGGGTCACAAAATAGTTAGTAGCGCCGACATTCCTGTCGGCGTTAGCCCAGTTCATCGCGCCGACGTTCCTGTCGGCGTTAGCCCAGTTCATCGCGCTGACATTCCTGTCGGCGTTAGCCCAGTTCATC
>DYEV01000029.1 GCA_020725545.1 Desulfobacca sp.
GAGCAGCTCGTTCTCCATGGTCACTACCCCCAGCTTTTGCTGGAGCCGGGCGATTTCCAGATCCCGGGCGTCCTGGGGGCGTTTCTTTAAGGCTGCTTGGCCGGATTGAAGAAATTGTTCCCGCCTTTTTGAAAGCCGGGCCTCAGTGACATTTAATTCCCTGGAGACCAGCTCCACGTCTTCACCACGCAAGAGGCGTAAGACGATCTCGACCTTGCGCCGGGCGGAAAAACGTTGTGTCTTTTTATTAGCCGTCCCAGGGTCATCTCCGGTCGCCCACCGATGCCCCTGGTCCTTGACAACCACGCTGATCCATGGAGACACCTCCGATGTAGACCAAACCAATAATAGTCTTCTTTTCTGCGTACAATAATTTTAAGGGAAATTACATACAAACGCCACCACGGAAAAAATGGGCGTAAAGCTACAATGCCTCGTTATGGATTTCGTATCTGTCTGATTCAGACTTACGCGGTCCTCTTAATCAACAGTCATTATCTCTTAAAGTCTTTGCGAGAGGATGCCGCTCGCTGAACCAACCAGTAAAGCTCTTCCGCCACTTGTAAGGGCCTTCTGATCAAATCCAGCAAGTTGGCCTGCAGTTGTAGACATTCTGCCTTGGCGAACCGGACGCCAGAGACTATTTTGGTCTAATACATCAATGTAGCTTCTGTAAACCTGATGAATCTTTATGACCAGGACAAACCATGGACCAATCCATGGCTGAGCGCGCCACTGGTGGCCCTGTGAACATTTCCTTGACTGAAGTTAAAGAATGGCAGTAATATAGCCTAATTTTAATCTCCCCGCGGCGAGATAAACATGCCCCACGCAATGGCAGAGCCAACCCCCTTTTTGACCTTTGCCCGGTTCCGGTTTCACCTCAAGGTCCGGACCCTGATGTTGCTGCCGCCCTATAAGGGAGCAGTTTTTCGGGGTGTCTTCGGCGCGGCCCTCCGGCGCTTGGTGTGCGTCGCCCCGGAGGCCGCCTGCTCCGCCTGCGCGCTGCGCTCCCGCTGCCTCTACGTCTCTCTGTTCGAACCGCCGCCCCCGCCCCATTACCCGGATGCCGCCAAGTTCGCCCAGGCCCCCCGCCCCTATGTCCTCAACCCGCCCCTCACCACCCGCCAAATCTTCCACCCCGGCGACAGCATAGAGTTTGCACTGGTCCTTATCGGCCCGGCCATCGAGGCACTGCCGTATTTTATTCAGGTATTTCAGGACTAGGGTCGCCGCGGCTTGGGCCGGGAGCGGGGGTAGTATGTTCTGCTCCAGGTAGATCAGCCTAGAGACGGAAGATCAATTCCTGTCTATGAGGGTTTGACCCGGACCCTACATGCTTGCCAGTCGGAATCGGGACCTGGGCGGGAGGCAGAGGCGGAGCAGGTCAGCACCGTCACCCTGGAATTTCTCACCCCCTTACGCCTGAAGGAAAAGGGTGACCTGGTAACCCATTTGACCTTTCCGCTTCTCTGGGAACGCCTGCGGCAGCGTCTGACCCTGCTGGCCACTTTCTATGGCAACAGTAACCAAAAACCGGACTTGGCCCATCTGTCTGAGCTGGCCGAGGCCGTCAGCATCAAAGAGAGTGGGCTGTTTTGGTACGATTGGGAGCGCTATTCTGGCCGCCAGCGGGAACTCATGAAATTGGGCGGTCTCAAAGGCAGCATTAATTTCGCCGGAGAACTGGCCCCGTTTTTACCTTACCTGCGTCTGGGAATGCAGGTCAATCTGGGCCAAGGCACCACCTTCGGGCTGGGGAGATACCGGCTGGCGGTGAATGACAATCAAGTTGAGCCAATTTTAGGTTGAGGAGGCAGGAATGACCACGGCGACTAACCTTTATGATAGTTCCTTGGGTGGTTTTATGGAGGGAATGAGGTGGCATGATCTGGCCAAACCATTTTTCCTGGGACGCGAAAAACATGCGCCGGCCGGTTTTTTCCTGCTCACCGGGGGCGGGAAGCCTACTGAGGGCCTGTATGCCCTATGGCATCATGCCAATACAATCGGTTTGGCAAAAGCCGCAACATTCTTACTCGACTGGCACAACCGGACAGGCAGCGGCAACACTCTGGAAGTTCCGGCCTGGGTCTTTCTTTCTCCCTGGCTGGACCAATTGGCCGCTTCCACCTATAGCGGCGCCACCACTGACCCTGAATCCAAACATATCTGGTCCTTTCAGAACCCCTTCAGCCGTCTGCCGCGGCTGGAGAAGGTGGGAACTTACGGCAAAGGAGATCCGAGCAAAATCCAGGAAGTACTATGGCAGGATGTTGCATTATACCGATTCTATAGATGGGATGACATGAAAGATATTGCTGAAGGATTTTATGAGACATTTCACCAAGAAATATTGCTAAGAATTTACTTAAAAGCGCAATTATTAAAAAATCTTGTTGCGAAATATAGAGAGCTCCTCCCTGCGCGTCTCTTTCCCGAACGGACCTACCCTGCGGCCAACGATACCGCCCTGTTGGAGCATGGCCAATTGACCGCGGCCCTGGCCTTTGTCGTGGGGGGGAATATCCTGCTCCGGCAGCAATCCTTCAAGCTCACCGTTACTCTTAGCAGAGATGGCGATAAAGTCAAAGTCGACGGCCAGGAGGCTGAGAATTTTAGTTGGGATGATTACAAAACCTTGACTTTGCAACATCTCCAAGGGCGGCTGGTACGCATTTCCTTTAGCTGGTATGAAGAGCTTTTCGAGAGGTCAATCCGCTTAGACGATATCCATGGAGTCAGAAACTTCCTGGGCTCTCCTGGGGACAAAAGACTTCTGGATCTCTTCAAAGAGAACTTCCACCGGGAGATCGGGGCGTTGTTCGGTGCAAACCAAAAAGTCGCCGCGGCCTTAAGCCCTCTCAATGACTTCCCTTTCGACTTGGTGTATCTCCTGCCGGATGCACTTTCGGAAGAAAAGATTAAGCAAGCTGTCAAAGGTGCTTATGACCAGGCAGTCAATTTACTTAAAGGAGCCTTGCAAACGGAATACGGGCAAGACTTTCGGGCGATACCCGATCTATTAAACCAAGCACCTTTGGGTAACGGAGAACTCCAAGCCCAGCTCCAGGCGCTGGCACCCTTCTGTTTTTTTGGGGAAATTAATGTTCCTTCTAACTCGTCGGCTTCCTTGGCTGACGCCCTGATCAGGGCCAAGCAAGCCTTGGCCGAGCAGGGTCTGCAGGCCTACCGCAACGTCTGGGCTGCTGGCAAGATCGACCAAGATGAGGCTAACACCAGGTTGGCTGACATCTCCTCTGACCCGGCCGCGGAATCCTGCGAAGTCTGCGGGGTGCACGAGGTTTTTGCTGAATTTTATCAAAAGTATGAAGAGTTCCTGCAGACCGATGAAAGGGGCGCCCGGACCATGGAAAAGGTCATCTATACCCACAAAGAGGAGCCGGAGAGACTGTGCCGGTCTTGCCTGGCTCGCCGGCTCTGGTCCCATGGCACCGTGCAGGAAGCTTGGCTGCAAGAGATGTTGGAAGGTGAAGAACAGGGCGGCAAGGTCTTGGTCCGCCGCCAAGATCGCTCCAGCCTGCCGCCCCCACCCAAGTTGTTGCCCAGTCTGACCATCGCTAAGGATAGCGATCTGCCTGAAGACATGGGGGCTGCCTTTGTCCGGCACCGGGGCGGTCGCCTACAGGTCTATCCAACCATGGCGGCCGCCGCCGACGGCGATGGCAACCTTGCCTTACTTTACCTGACCCACAACTGGCAACAAGGGATCTTAGAAGAAATTTCTCAGGCCCGAGTGACGGTGGACGCCCTTTGTTGCATTGTAACCATTATCCAGTCATGGACTGACAATTATAAGAACTTGGGGGAAGAAATCACCAATTGGTCTAACTTATTAAGGTCTGGGGATAAGATAAATTTAGCAAGTGCCAAGGATCTATGCTTAAAGCACCCGAGTTTGAATCCCTTAAAAACTTGGCCCAACAACCTCACCTGGCATCCCCTGCACCGGCTGGCCGATCTGATCAATAAATTAGATTCTTCTGACCCTAACAAGAATCCGGAAAAAGTCAGGGTTGCTTTGGGTGACATCATTCAGAACTGGGATACTTTTTTCAAACCTTATTACAGCACATCTGGCAACAGTGACCTGGAGCGTTTCGAAGCCGCCTTGGTGGCGCATGTCGCCGGTTTAACAGCTAAAGATGTTCAGGCCGGCTTCCGGGACGAGGCCCTTGTGGCCCGGCCCCATCTGGCCCGGGTGCTGACCCGGATCCGCTGGATTAATGAATTCTTCCAGGATCTACCTAAAATCCTGGTAGACGAAGGCGGCATCCGCACCCTGACCCTGGAGAACGCCTACCCCCGCCTGGTGGTGGCCGTGCCGGCCACCGATCTCATCCGGGCCCTGCGGGTGCTCCATTACGCCCTGGCTCACAACCTCTTTTCCTCCACCCTGTACGGCGATGAGCCTCCCTGCCCGTCCGCCGCTGCTTGTGCCGATGAGGTCGCCCGGCGCCGCCGGGAAGAGTTGTCCATGAACCTCCTTACCCGGATACTGCCGCCAGTGCTCCTGGGCGCGGTGGTGGTTTGCAAAGAGAGACAACCCCTCTACCACCTCTTATCTTCCGCCCGGCGGGTGACGGATTACCTCGCCCTATCCTCCAAGCCTTATCCAGGGATCCTCCTGGGACTCACCGACTGGCGCCAGGGCTTCGGGGCCATGACCGCAGAGCAGGCAAGACAGGTCGTCACCTTGGATTTCTCCGACCTATACTGCCTTCTGGATAACGAGGCTCTCATCTCCCAGCGCCCCCTGACCAGTTTAGCCCAGGCGGTTGACGGCGAGTGGGGCCAGTTCCCGGAATTTTTTGAGGCCTTATTGGCTATTAAACAGACCCGGCAGGGCTGGCCCGCTCGGGTTAGCAACGCCTTAAGAGAACAGCATATCTTTGACGCCATGGTTTTTCTGAAAACGGCGGCCAAAGCCTGAGGCGAAAAACCACCTTGGAGGTAAAACTGATGTCTAATCCCTGTAAACCGCCGTTCCCCGTGTCAACCATCCCGCAGCCGGAACGTCGGGGGGCCCAACAGGTTGTCCGTCCTGAGGGACCCAAAGCCCAACGTCTGAAAGAATTTCTCAAAGCCGCCTTGATGCGCAGCCAAACAGGAGCCTTACCATGGCGGCAAGAAGTGCACGGTTATTTCCTGGCCAGAGCCCAGGAAAACAAGGAGGGGAAAGTGAAGCTGCAATGGTGTCTGCCGGTGGGCGAAGGTGAAGCGCCCGCCAAGGAGTTGCTGTTTAAGAAGGCTCAGGAAGTGGCTAAGTCCTTGAAGGAAAGCCAAGAAGTCGCCAACAAGTTCAAACGCCTGGTGGCCCGGGTCAGCGTCTGCCGGGACAAAACAGACCTTCTGGTGGCGGTGGCCCGGTTTTTCCCCAACCTGAAGGCCGGCACCCAGCAGGCCCTCAACGCCTGCGAGAAGCAGTGGCAGGCATGGGATATCCGATCCTTACAGAAAATCTTTCTTCTAACCAAGATCTTCCTGGAAGCCCAGGAATAGATCCGAGAGGAGGTTCTCCATGACGACTACGAAACCTTCCCTGGCCCGCCTAAAGGAATTGGAAGTGCGGCTCTATCGCCTGACCACCAAATCCCATCTGGCCATCGGCGCCGGCGAGGCGGCCGAACTCTCGCCGGTGGATAAACCCATCATCAGGGCCCTGATCTACAATGAGGAAGAGCGGGTGCCCTACCTCCCGGCCTCCAGCCTCCACGGCGTCATCCGGGCCTGGGTGGAAAAGGCCTTGCGCAGCCTGAATGCTCCAATTGCCAATCTGAAAAGCAAGTTTGATAAATTTGAGCAAAACCATAAAGACGCCGCCGCTTGGCTCCAACAGAAGGTCTGCGCTGATCTGGACTTGGCCCGGGACTGCTCCTTAGATGACATGGCCCAGAACTGGGAACTATGGAAAGAGGTCTGCAACCCCTTCTGGGACCACGATAAATGCGAATATCTGACCGACGAGAGCGAAACCCGTCCTAACCCCAAGCGCCTGTGGCTGGAACATCTCGGACGATCTGTGCCCTGCCAGGCCTGTGCGCTGTTCGGCCACTTGGCCACCGAGGACTTTCTTAAGACGCATCTCCGACGCGCCCTCTTGGCGTTACCCTTTTTTCCCTTCGGGGGCGGGCGGGGCAAATTTACTCAAGTGGAAACTGAAATTGTCAAAGAATACTCCGACAAGTCGGACTTCTGCCCGCCGCAGCCGGCCGCCCGCCTGGGGCTGCTGACCCCGGCTATCTTGCCGCCGGGGGCCAAGTCCATAGGTCCGATCGGCGGCAGCAGTGATTTCAAGCTGGCAAACTTCCGCCTCCGGCGCTACACCTGCTGGCGCACCGGGCTCTACTGGGAGGCCACAGAGCTTAAATCGTACGGCGGTGCAGCCGTCCAGGACCATCTCACCCAGGCCCGCGTGGGGTTAGTAGAGGATGCGGTGCTCCACCTTAATAAGGAACCAAAACCAGACGCCATCCAAGAACTTTTCCTGCGCGGTCTAGGCGCGTCGGACTTCACCTACCTGGGCTGGGGCCAGGTTTATTTTCAGGAGTAAAGTATGGCCATTGATTGCGAACCCAAAGACGAACGATACCATCGGCAATATGAGACCTATCAACACCAGGCTATCTCTGCCATTCTGGAGCGTTCCACCCTGGACCGCTTTTGTTTTCTGACCAGGTTGACGCAGATACCTGATGCCCCTAGCCCGGAAGAGCTGGCCTTTGCGGTCAAGGGCCTGCTGCGCTGCAATTTCCGAAAGGCTGCCGATGGCCCGGCCTGGCGCCGCCTGTTCGGCACCACCAAGAAGCGTTGGCACAAAGAAGAATGGAAACCCTTACCCCTTTCCTGGCGCAGCCGGGTGCTGTTTCAGACTTTTGCCAATCGAGAAACAGCCCAAAATTTTCTTCAATGCTGTCCCTTCAAATCTTGGTCAGCTGCGAATGTCTGCCCCCATTTAAGCGCCCTCAATCAGCCGTCGGCCAATAATTCTTGTGTGTCTTATGTGCTGCTGCAGGTTGAGGACGTGGCGCTGAATGGTACCGAGAAATTCTCCGACCTGTTGCGGAAATTCTTGAAAAGCACCGAAAGTGACTTTTCTTATGTCCATGATTCCTGCTGTCCCTCGCTGTCAGGTGCGGTCTTGCCGGCAAGCCTTTTTCCTTCAACTCAAACCACCAGGATCGTCTGGGAGCTGAAGCCCGTCACCTTGCTGCATACCGGCGTTTCCCTGGACTTTGCCAAGGCCTTTTTCGGCCAGCAGCGGGAACCCCATTCCCGCAACCTCAGGCTAAGCCACCCGACCTTGCCGGGGCAACTTACTCCGGCGCTATTGGTCTCCTCTCTTAAAGGCGTGCTGCGCTCCGCCCTAGCCTGGCTGCTGGAAAAGATTGCCTGGCAGCAAGGTTGGGCCAATATCCAAAACCCTTGCACCTCGGACTATCGGCAGGGCAAAGAAGAGGATTTCAACCAAAAGTGTCCGGTGCGGGCTCTCTTGGGCGGACCCCTCCCAGCGCCAATCTCCGTCGCCGGCGCCTCCGCCAAAGTTGAGAGAGCTGCGGCCAAAGGGCTCATTACCTTCTCTGCCGGCCCCGGCTCCTATGTGACTGGCACAGCACGGGCAAACTGGCAGACGCCGCAAGCCCGTTTCCGCTTTGCCCGCCGACTTTTAGAGGAGAAAAGGTATCAGGAAAAAAGGGATAGGAAGGACCAGGCGCTCCTGCACATCGAAACCATCGACATAAATTCCCCCCACCTCATTACCGAAATCAGCCCCGGCCCCCACGGCCACGCCGCCCTTCTGGCCCTCTGCCTGGCCGCCGATCTGGTCAGCGCCGGCTGCTTCCGGTTGGGGCGGTTTACCTCCCGGGGGTTTGGTATCGTCCGCCTCTACCCCAGAAAAGTAGAGCAGGGCACCTTGGTCGATTTTCTCGAAAAAAAACAACAGACCAGGGACTTCGGGGGGAACCTCTCCGGATTTAAGTTGGCCGAGGAAATGGGATTCCTGGAACCCTTATCTCAGTTGGCCGCCTGGCTCCAGAACTTCGCCGCGTCTGCCACCAAGGGGGAGCCATGACAGACTATCGGGCCGGTGAGAGTCTGGAAAAATACCTGGAAAACCGCCGCTTCTGGTTGGAAGTGGTCTTGGGGGCAGTCATTCTGGGCTGCCTGGTCAATATATTTGCCGGCGCGGTCTGGGAAGATCTTCATGCCGCGTGGCCTGAGGGGCTCTGGGGCATCGGTTGGACTGCCCTCTTGGGGGGCGCCTTGCTCGGTATTATTGGCGCCATTCTCAGCTACCTCCTCCGCCGCGACCTCAGCGAAGCCAGCGGCCTGACCCTGGTTCTCCCCCTGGCCGTTGCTGAAGACAAAAGCAGCAGCGAGATTCTTCATCACTCCCGCTATTTCCCGGCCAACTATGGCCGCATACGATGGCTCGCAGCCAATAAAAACCTGGCGCGGCAATTCGCCGCCCGGTGGCCCGGGCCGAATCCCTTTACTCAGGAGGGCTTCGGCCCCGGCCATTTCTGTTGGGACACCCTTCTCGACCTGGTGGACGCCATTATCGTCAAGTTCCTCCATGAATTTGGTGAGCATACCCTTAAACCGAATACGCCCTATCATGGCGAATTCCGCCGCCTGGCTGCGACCGGAATTCCTGCGGGCACCCTTTGGGTTCAACAAGGGCCGGCCCCCTGGAGCCAAAATATCTTTCTAGGCCAGAGTGGGCCCCAAAAAATCATTCTTCCCAAACAGGCCAAAGTCAGCCTCAACGAGGCGCCGTTCTCTCCGGGGGAGCCGCTTGGCCGGCGCACGCTGGTCATTACCACTTCCCTGGTCAGTTTTCAGATCTCCCTGGCACCCTTCTGGACCATCCTGCGGGATCGGCGACCCGCCGAAGCAGTTTTTTCCTGTCCACCAATGGCGGTCACAACTTTTTTGGTGCTGCCGCTAGAACTCCGTCTCACCCTGAAGGGGGTTTTCTTCCTGACGGACGCCAAAAAGCATCACTATCTCTGGTTCCAGAAACTGCTGGAAAACGCCCGGCGCCGGTTAAGCTACGGCTATTTCATGCAGACCAGCAAAGAAGATTGATCATGCTCCCCCATCTCATCGCCTCTGACAATCTCAACCTGGCCTTCGCCCGCGTTGAAGCCTCCCATGGTATGGCCGGCGTGGACGGCATTACCATGGCCACGTTTAAGCATAACCTGACCTTCCAGCTGGCCAAGCTGGCCGCCGATCTCCACGCCGGCACCTATTTCCCTCTGCCGCTGTTGCGTCTCTTGGTGGCCAAGGCCGACGGCTCGCCCCGGGCCCTGGCGGTCCCCGCGGTCCGCGACCGGGTAGCCCAGGCGGCCGTCTTCAACCTCCTCGAACCTCTTTTTGAACCCCACCTCGAGGAAGTCTCCTTTGCCTACCGCCAGGGCCGCTCCGTACGTCTCGCTGCCCTGCGCCTGAAAGAACTCCGGGATCATGGGTACCGCTTCGTGGTGAACGCCGACCTGGATGCCTATTTCGACAACATAGACCATGCACTCCTCTTCGCCAAAATAGCAACCATCGTGTCCGACCCGCAAATCCTTCGCCTCCTGCGCCTTTGGGTGCGGGCCGAAGTCTACGATGGCAAGTGGGTCTTGGTGATGGAAAAAGGGATCCCCCAGGGCGCGGTGATCTCGCCGCTGCTGGCCAACCTCTTTTTGGATGAATTGGACGAAGCCCTGCTGGCCCGGGGCTATCAGCTCGTGCGCTACGCCGATGACTTCATTATCCTGGCCAAAAGCCGTCCGGAAGCTGAAACCGCCCTGGAGTTCACCGAGGGAATTCTCGCCCGCCTCCATTTAGCTCTGGATGCCGAGGATACCGCCCTCACCGATTTTGACCAGGGTTTCACCTTCTTGGGCCTCATCTTCCTCAAGGATGCCATCTTTACGCCGTTTGATCGGCCGAAACGGGCAAAGCGAGTACTCTATTTCCCCCCGCCCTTCGATTTGGCGGCGTATCTGGCCGCCCGCAAATCTTCCCCCGGAGGATAAGCCATGGCCTTTCTGTATCTCACCGAACAGGGCGCCGTCCTGAAAAAGATTGGGGAGCGGCTGCTGGTGGTCCTGGAGGAGCAGACCCTCCTGGAGATCCCGGCCGCCAAGGTTGAGGGGGTCCTCATCTTCGGCAATGTGCAATTTACCACCCAGGTGTTGCAGCTGCTCCTGGCCCAGGGGGTGGAGTTTGCCCTCTTCAGCCGCCGGGGCAAATTACTGGGGCAGCTCACGGCGCCGTTCCCGAAAAATATCGAGCTGCGCCAGGCCCAATACCAGCGGGCCGCCGACCCCCTCTGGGGCCGGGAGTTTGCCCGTCTGGTAGTGGCGGGCAAGCTGGCCAACAGCCTGGCCCTGGCCCGGGGATTTGCCCACAACCACCCGGACGTGGATCTCAGCGCAGCCATCCAGGATTTGGCTGCCAGCCTGGAGGCCGTCACCCAAGCCCAGCCAACGGCTCTCAACGAGCTGCTGGGTCTGGAAGGCCTGGGCTCCCGGCGGTATTTCCAGTGCCTGGCCAAGATGGTGCGCCATAGCTTCGGCTTCACCGGCCGACAGCGCCACCCGGCCCCGGACCCGGTCAATGCCCTCCTTTCCTTAGGGTATACCCTGGTCTATAATGAACTCTCCTGGCTGCTGGACGGTCTCGGCTTTGATCCCTATCTGGGCTTCTTCCACCAACCCCGCTTCGGCCACGCCACCCTGGCCTCCGACCTCCTGGAGGAGTTCCGCGCCCCCCTGGTGGACCGCTTTACCTTATATCTGGTGAAGGAGCGCATCTTTCAGGCCGAGGATTTTTATCGGCATACCTCCGGCGGGATGTACCTTCGGGAGGAACCGCGCAAACGCTATTTCCTGGAATATGAAAGGTTTATCAATCGTCCCCTGGGCAGTGCGGCTACCGGTGCATCCTGGTCCTACCGCCGCCTGTTCCGCCGGCAGGCCGAGCACCTGCGCCAGGCCGTGCTCGCCGGCAGCCCTTATGCACCGTATGCTTTTTCCTGGTAGGTGTCAGGGTTAGGGGTTAGGGGTTAGGAAGGAGAATACTATGGCAGAGGCGGTGAGATCATATCGGGATCTGTTGGCTTGGCAGAAGGCCGTGGAACTGGTGACGGCAAGCTAGCGCGCCACGGAGAAATTCCCCAAGACCGAACTTTTCGCCCTGACGGGCCGGATCCGGCGCGCCGCGGTATCCATTCCCAGTAATATCGCCGAAGGTCACGCCCGGACAGCACGTAAGGAATTTCAATATTTCCTGAGCAACGCGCGTGGTTCCGTGGCGGAAGTGGAGACCCAGCTCATCATCTCCCATAATCTTGGCTTTATCAATAAGCCTGACCTTGACCGTTTCCTGGACCGGATCGCCGAGGTAGGCCGCATCATCAATGGCCTCCTCACTGCTTTAAAAAACCGGTATGAGGGGTAGGAGACCAGCCCAAGCGGGGGACACGGGGAAGGTAATTTTTTTTCGGCGGATATCCGGAAGCCCGCTTTACTCCGCCAACATTTTTCTAACCCCTGATCCCGTTTTCACTGGACAAACGCCATGTTCTATGCTATCAGTTACGATATCCGGGATGACCGGCGGCGGTTGCAGGCAGCCAAAATCCTCAAGAATTACGGGCAGCGGGTGCAGCTGTCGGTGTTTGAGGCCGAACTTGACGAAAAAACCCTGGCCCGCCTGCAGCAGCGCTTGGGGCGCTGCCTAGACCTGGCCGAGGATAGCGTCCGCTTCTATCCTTTGTGCGCCGCCTGCACAGCCAAGATCAGCATCCTGGGTCAGGGGGTGGTTACGCAAGACCCTGAAGTCATTATCATTTAGGGCAGTACGAAGGTTGGCTAAAACCGGTTGGGGGGGGCGAGGTTACCGCTTTCCCTAAGTCCGTGTTATTGCTCAATAATCAAAACAACCCAGGGGTTGGGCCACCAGTTGTTATGGACTATGGTTCAATTATAGATGAGGTTACCGTTTCTCGGCCTGGAAAGGCCCATGCCTGCTGCCTCACAGGAGGGTAGGGTTACAGCGATAAGTAGAGCCTTCGGGCGATTGCGAC
>DYEV01000006.1 GCA_020725545.1 Desulfobacca sp.
GGATGAGCGCCAGACCGAGGTTTCCTGGCCTGACCTGAGGCGTGACCTTGGTCAGGTTCAATCTGTTCTGCTCGAATTGGATGAAAATCGTTATCAACTCCGTACTGATATGGTGGGCTCAGCGCCTCACGCCTTCGCGGCCGCCGGCGTTCGCCCACCTTCCCCGGTTACCTGTCTGGGGCCATTATCGTAATCGACTCCTCACCCATCCTGTAAACCTTGTAGTGCCAAACTCTTTTTTGTACTACTTAACCTGTTGTTATCGCATTACTATTTTTTTCTTACTGTCGAATATGAGTCTAAATGGAGCAAGGCGATGCATCAAAAAGCCCTCAGCCTGATGCAATTTCAGAAAAAGTTTGGCACCGAGAAAGCCTGTCAAAAGCATTTGTTGCGTCTGCGTTGGCCGGAGGGATTTCGGTGTCCCCGCTGCCAACATGATCAGGCTTATTTCCAGCGCACCCGCAACCTATACCATTGTAGGGCCTGCGGTTATCAAGCCTCTCTGACCGCCGGCACGGTGTTTCACAAGACCAGGACCCCGTTGCACAAATGGTTCTGGATGATCTGGCTGATGGGACGCCAGAAAAGCGGCATTTCCATGCTCTCCCTGCAACGGCTGCTGGACATCAAAACCTATAAAACCGTCTGGACCATGGGCCACAAGATTCGCCAAGCCCTGGCGACACGGGATGCCAACTACCAACTGGCCGGTTTGATCGAGATGGACGACACCTACTTCGGGGCTCCGAAACCCGGCAAACGTGGACGTGGCGCCGCCGGCAAGGCCAAGGTGGTGGTGGCCGTGGAAACCCCGGCGGATAAGCCCAGGTTTGCCGCCATGCGCCTGGTGTCCCGGGTCAGCCGCGCAGAGATTCAACCCCTGGTCCGGGAGCGCCTGACGGCCGAGGCGGTGATCAAGACCGACGGCTGGCAAGGCTATAGCTTCCTGGATGCTTCTCCCAATCTCCGTCATGAGTGGCTGGTGCCCGGCTCTGGGAAGGAAGCGCCTAAGGTCTTGCCCTGGGTCCATACCTTGATCGCCAATATCAAAGGCAACATCCGGGGCATCCACCACGGGGTCAGTCCCAAGCATCTGTCCCGCTACCTGGGGGAATTTTGCTATAGGTTCAACCGCCGCTTCTGGGAACCGCAAATGTTCAACCGGATGCTTCATGCTTGCGTCAACTCGGCAGCCATCACGTTTTCAGAGCTAAGGGCATAATCGTTTTAAACAATTTCAGTTGGTTCTCCCTATCGGGAGGTTTGGAAATAGCTTCTAGCCAAGCCCAGGCCGCCCCGGTGGTAGGTTATGAATGTCGAATCTTTGGCAATGCCAATATCCCCACCTTGACCCTGGAAAACCTTATTTCTTTGCCCCCATTCACCCCTCTTGGTTTGTCTCGCTGCCTTTTTCCCGGCCTTGCAGACCCAGGACTTCGTAGAGCTGGTATTCGCCGCTTTTGCCGGGAATCTGGCCCACCACTTGTTTGCCCACCACTAATTCCTCACGGAGCAGTTCATACATCTCCTGGGAGATGAGGAAACGGGTGCCGGCGGCTTTGTTGGCCGTTTCAATGCGGCTGGCCAGGTTGACGGCGTCGCCGACGACGGTGCCCCGCTTGTAGCCGGGGTGGCCCAGTTTACCGGCCACCACCCGGCCGAAGTGAAGGCCGATGCGGATCTCAAAGCTGCGGCCATAGAGTTCTTCCAGATAGGGGGCCATCCGGGCCACGGCGGTATGCATTTCCAAACCCGCGGCTACGGCTCGGCGGGCTCCTTCCCGGGCGTCGGTGGCCTCAAAGAGGGCCATGAAGCCGTCGCCCATGTAATTGTCGATGCGGCCGCCGTAGCGTTTGACGATCTCCCCCATCTGGGCCAGGAAGAGATTGAGGGAATAGAGGACGTCGTAGGGCAGCAGGTTTTCGGCAAAGCTGGTGAAACCCTGGATATCCGCGAAGAGGATGAAGATGTCCTTTTCTTCGCCCAGGGCCGTGAGGACTTCCACCCCTTCAATGAAAATGGAGAAAAAATCCACATCATCAACATCTTCTACCAGGCGCCGGACTTTGACCGGGCCGGTGACGGTGGTCTGGCAGGCCAGGCGGACGTGGGGCGGCAGTTTCAGCATCTCCTGGATGGCCTGTTCATCTTTGGTGGGTGGGGAACAGTTTTCCAGGCCGGCCAGGACGATGACCCGGCAGGTGGAGCAGCGGCCGATGCCGCCACAGACGTTGATATGGGGGACGCCGGCCCGGAAGGCCCCCTCCAGGAGGGTCTCGCCGGGCTGGAGTTCCATCGAGATTTTATCCGGCAGATAATGTACAGTGGCCAAAATTCCTCCCCTGCAGGGAATATGAGAAGATGCGGGGGCAATTTGCTTTCTTGCAATTCTCGGTCGGAACGGAGCCGAACCGGGCTGCTGAGGGGCGCGATTGCTGAACCTGTATTATAAATAAAAGATCGACAAGGTGCCACTGCTGGCAGCTCAAACCAGACAAAGCCGGGCAGTCTGGACGAAAAAAGGCAGGGCCGCAGCCCTGCCTTGTGGAGCTTGTCTTCTCAGCTGGTTTTTCTTAATGCATTTTCATCCGGAAACTAGTTGCGGGGGATAAACCTGATATGTCCACCTGGAGCCGCAGTATGTCTAACAAGCTGAAATAATTATTTTATACCCCTCACCCAAACCCTCTCCCGGCAAGCGGGGCGAGGGAGGGGAAGACTTTCCGGTGGGGCATTAATTGGTCGGCTTCCTGGCCTCCACCAGGCAGTCCATGCGTTCGCCGGTGCGGAGCAGCCGTACTTCGGTGAAACCGGCGGCCTGCAGCTGCTCCTGGACTTCGGCCAGGGTATAGGTATCGCCGGTGGTGGTGTTGACCAGCATATTCAGGGCGAACATGGCGCCGGCCGGTGGGTGGGTGCGGCTCTCGTCCATGATGTGGTCCCGGATGAGGACCGCCCCGCCGGGGAGCAGGGCCCGATAGATCTTTTGATAGAGATCGACGTTCTGGGCCGGGCTGTTCTGATGAATGATGGCCGAGAGCAGGGCCAGATCGCTGCCGCCGGGCAGTTCATCCAAGTAAAAATCCCCGGCCGCCAGCTCCACCCGGTCCAGGAAGCCTTCCTGGGCCAGGCGCTCTTTGGCCAGCGTCAGGACCGGGGCAAAGTCAAAGAGCACGGCGCGCATCTGGGGGTTCTGGCGCAGAAAGGCCATGGTGTAGGTCCCCGAGGCGCCGCCGATGTCCAGGAGCCGGCGAAACGGACTGGCATCATAGGAGGCGGCGATGTCTTCGGCCAATTCCCGGCCGATGACGTGCATGGCGCCGATGAAGGCCTCCTGGACTTCGCCGCCCCAGTCGCCGATTTTCTTGAGATGATCGTTTTTCCCCTCCCGGATGACGTCGGTGAGATTGCTCCAGTTGCGCCAGATGTGGTTCAGGTGCAGGATCATGGGGAGGATGGTGGCGGGATGGGTGGCGGCCAGGGTTTCGCTGCCTTCGGCCAGGCGATAGCGCGCCCCGTCTTTACTGAGCAAGCCCAGGGCCGTCAGGCAGTCCAGCAGGCGGGTGGTGGCCCGTTCATCCCAACCGTGGTCCCGGGCCAGCTCCGCGGCGGTGTAGTGAAACCCCGCCAGTTTGCTGAAAATGTCCAATTCCGCGGCGGTAAACAAGACCCGGCTTTTCATGAAGCACCAGGCGTCTTCCAGGATGCTTTTGGGCGTTAGCATGGCTTCTCCTTTCTTAAGATCAGCATGTTCCCAGCCAGGTTGATGGCCAAGTGCCAAAGGATGGATTGAAAATTAAAGATATCATCAGGGAGGCTCCGGGCCAAACCTTTTTCCTTGGGACAGCCCTTGGCCGGTCCCCTCCCCTGGTGTTGACCAAACCAATAAGGGGATTGGGACCCCAAAAAAACCGAAAATGGTTGACCAAACAGGGCCGACTTACTAAAATACAGGGAAATACGTGCCTGTTCCAACGTCGCTTCCGCCCATCGGGGGCAGGTTGTTGTCCGCCCCCATCCAGATGTTGTCAGCCTCAATTCGTGGTCTGCGCAAGCTTGCTTCTGGCCGCGTGCAGCCTGCATGCGAGGAATAGTCTATGTTTCAGGACCTCATCCGGCATACCCGCCTGGAAGAAATTGTCGGCGATACCATCCGTGTCAAGGCCGAGGGGGTGGCCTTTGGGGACGTTGCCGTCGTCGAGAACGTGGACGGCCAGTTTTCCATCGCCCGGGTGGTGGAACTGTCCGGCCATCTGGTGAGCCTCCAGGTCTTCGCCGGGGGCAAGGGCCTGTCCACGGATGCCAGTGTCCGGTTTTTGGGGCATCCCCAGGAGGTTATCTACTCGGATAATATTCTCGGGCGCATTTTTCGGGGTTCTGGCGAGCCCATCGACGGCGGGCCGGACCTGAGCGCCGAGCCCCGCATCCGCACCGGCGGCCCCACCGTCAACCCTATGATGCGCATTCTGCCGACAAAGATGATCCAGACCAACGTCCCCATGATCGACGTCTTTAATTCGCTGGTAGAGAGCCAGAAGATCCCGATTTTTTCCATAGCCGGCGAACCATACAACGAACTTCTGGCCCGGATCGGCTTCCAGGCCGATGCCGATATCATCGTCTTCGGGGGCCTGGGGCTTATCTTTGACGATTTTCATTTTTTCCGGTCGGCTTTTGAAGAGCATGGCATTTTCCACCGGACCGTCATGTTTGTCAACCAAGCCATTGACCCCATTGTGGAACGGATCCTCATCCCGGATATGGCCCTGGCGGTGGCGGAGCGCTTTGCGGTGGCCGAAAACAAACGGGTGTTGGTGCTCCTCACCGACATGACCGCCTATGCCGATGCTCTCAAAGAGATCAGCATCGCCCTGGAGCGGGTGCCGGCCACCCGGGGCTATACCGGCGACCTCTATACCCAGTTGGCCAAACGCTATGAAAAGGCCTGCGACTTTAAGAATGCCGGCTCGGTGACCATCCTCTCGGTCACCACCATGCCAGGGGGCGATGTCACCCATCCAGTACCGGATAATACCGGTTATATCACCGAAGGCCAGTTTTATCTCCATGACGGGGTCATTGATCCCTTCGGTTCCCTCTCCCGCCTCAAACAACGGGTGGTCGGCAAAGCCACCCGGGAGGACCATGGCCAGGTCATGAACACCATGATCCGTTTTTACGCCAATGCCCTGGAGGCCCAAAAAAAGCAGGCCATGGCCTTTGAACTGTCGCCCTTTGACGAAAAGCTCCTAAAGTTCGGTAAACTGTTCCGGGAGCGTTTCATGGATATCCGGGTCTCCCTGCCGGTCATCGAGGCCTTGGATCTCTGCTGGCAAACCTTGGCAGAGTGTTTTGAACCCCAGGAACTGCTCATGAAGGATTCCCTGATCAGAAAATACTTCCCTCAGATTGCGTCTCGGCTGGAGCGGCAGGCCGATGCCTAGGTTCGCGCTGAATAAAAGCTCCCTGCAAAAAGAGCGGGAGAAACTGAAACTGCTGGAGCGACTGCTGCCGTCTCTGGACCTGAAGCGGCGCCAACTCCTTCTGGAACTGAATCGGGCTCTGGACCTGCTCAAACAAGGCCGGGAGGCGTTGGCCACCTTACAAAGTGACATCGGCCGGCAGTTGCCCATGCTGGCTGAGGAAGAAATCGACGTGGCCGGTCTGGTTCACCTGGAGGCCGTGCAAATGGGCCAGGAAAACGTCGTCGGGGTCAGACTGCCGGTGCTCCAGGACCTCAGCTTTACCATCGCCGAATATTCCTTTCTGGCCAAGCCGGCTTGGGTGGACGTGTTGGTCCAGCGCCTGCAGGAGGCGGTGGCGTTCCGGGTCAGACTGGCAGTGGCCCAGAAACGGACCGAGATTTTACAGCAGGCGGTCCGGCGCATGACCCAACGGGTGAACCTTTTTGAAAAAATCCTCATTCCCCAGACAAAGCAGAATATCAAAAAGATCCAGATCTATCTGGGTGATGCGGAGCGGGCAGCCGTGGTGCGCGCCAAACTGGCCAAAATGAAGCGCCAGCGCAGCGCCGCCGCCGGTGAGGAAATTGGTTTATGATCGTGCCGCTGCTGAAGCTCACCCTCTGCGGCCTTTTGCGGGAGAAAGCCAAGATCCTGGCGGATCTGCAGACGATGGGCTGTTTGCATCTCATCCCCCTGACGGAGTTACCGGAAACCTTGCGGGGGGCCGGTCCCTCCTCCGAATCCCAGGAAGCCTTAAAGTTCCTCCTGGAGAGCCCGCAAAAGCTGCGCCCTTTGCGGGATGGCGGGCGCTTTGATCCTTTCCGGCTGGAGACCCAGATCTTGGAGCTGAAGGCCAGGATGCAGGAGCTGGCGGATGAACGTGATCTCCTTCTGGTCCGGCTCAGCCATCTGCAGCCCTGGGGTGATTTCACTTTCCCCGATCTCGAAGACCTGGGCGGCCATCGCCTCTGGTTTTATGCCCTGCCCCATCACCAACTGGCTCAGGTGCCGGCCCATCTCGTGTCTGCCGTGACCAACCGGGACAACCGCTTTGCCTATGTTGTGGTCATCTCGGTGAAAGAGCCCGCAGGGATGCCGGTTCCCCGTCTTCGGACCGGCAGATTCTCTCCCCCCGAGCTGAAAAAACGCTTGGAAGAGGTGGAGATGGAGCTGGAGGATCTCCAACTGGAGCGGACCAGCCTGACCCGCTGGCGCCTGCTCTTGGCCCAGAGTCTCAACCGCCTGGAGGACGAAACTGTCCTGAACCATGCCGCCCTGTCCAGTCTCAGTGACGATCCCCTGTTTGCCCTGCAGGCCTGGGCCCCCCGGGAAAATGTCGGCGCCATCAGAGCCTATGCCCAGGAAAAAGGGCTGGTCTGTGAGGTAAAGGAGCCGCAGCCGGCCGAGACCCCGCCGACGCTCCTGCGCAATCATCCCAGGTTGGCCGCTGGCCAAGATCTGGTCTCCTTTTACAAGACGCCGGGCTATTGGCAATGGGATCCCTCGGTGGTTGTCCTTTTCTCTTTTGCCCTGTTCTTTGCCATGATCATCGCCGATGCCGGCTACAGTCTGCTGCTGGCAGTGGGCCTGATGGTCTGCTGGCGGCGGTGGGGAGGCAGTGAGGCCAGGCGGCGCCTTCGGGACTTCGCCGCCATCCTCACCGGCTTCTCTTTGGTCTACGGCATCCTGGTGAACAGTTACTTCGGCCTGGCCTTCCCGGCCGGCACTTGGCCCGCCCGTCTGGGCATCCTGGACCTCCATGACTTTAATACCATGATGGGCCTTACCGTGGCCATTGGCATTACGCACCTGATTGTGGCCAATGCCTGCGATGCCTGGACCCGCCGCAGTTCTCTGGCAGTTCTGGCGCCGGTGGGGTGGATTCTGATATTTGGCGGGGCTCCAGCGTATTTCATGGCGACTCTCGGCTCTGGGCCGGGACCGTGGCTGGCGGATACCGGTTTGGCGCTGATGGCCGCAGGTGGGGTGGGGGTGTTGCTATTTACGTCGGTGCAGGGTTCCTGGTGGCAGCGCCTGTTGGGCGGTTTGCAGGGGTTGACTCGGGCCATCGCTGCCTTCGGGGATACCTTGAGCTATCTGCGCCTTTTTGCCCTGGGTTTGGCCAGCGCCTCGTTGGCAGCGAATTTTAATATGTTGGCCCAGAATACCAAGGCCGCCCTCCCCAGCCTGGGACTCTTATTTGCCTCGCTCATTGCTCTGTGCGGCCACGGCATCAATCTGCTGCTGGCCATTGCCAGCGGCTTTATCCATGGCCTGCGTCTCAATTTTATAGAATTTTTTAACTGGGGGTTAGGCGAGGAGGGCATCCCCTTCCAAGCTTTTCGGCGAAAGGAGAGAATCTAATGGAACCCTTCATTCTCGGCTTGGGTTGGCTCGGTGTCTTTTCCCCCCTGGCCTTGGGTGCCGTGGGCAGTATCATCGGCTGTGCCCGGGCTGGCCAGGCGGCTTGCGGGGCCATCCTGGAGACGGAAGGAGGGTATGGCCGCTACATCGGCGTCTCGGCCATGCCGTCGTCCCAGGTTATCTATGGCATCGTGGTCATGCTCTCCTTGAACCGCCTTTTTTCCCTAGAGACCGCGCCCGGCCTCTTTGCCATCGGTTTTTTGGTAGGTTTGGCCCTGATGTTCGGCGCCGTCTATCAGGGGTATTGTTGCGCTTCGGCAATTACCGTGGCCAAAACCAAGAGCGAGGCCTTCGGCATTTCGCTGGCACCGGCGGCCATCGTCGAGGGGTTCTGTGTCTTTGCCTTTGTTTTTGCCCTGGTTTTGGCCCGTTCTCTTCCCGGCGGCGGAGGCTGAAGCCATGACCAGGACAGGGCAAGACATCTCGGGAGTGCAGGAACTTATCAACCGCCTGCGGGACGACGGCATCAGGGCCGGGCGCCAGGAAGCCGACCGGCTCATCCAGGAAGCTAAAAAACAGGCGGCCCAGATCCTGGCCCAGGCCAAGGAAGAAGCAGAAACTATCCTAAATCAGGCCAAGAATCAGGCCCAGACCGAACGCCAGGCCTTTAAGGACGCCATTCAGAAGGCTTTTCGGGATACCCGCCTGGAACTGGCGGCCCAGGTGCGCAATGCCTTTACCGCCCATGTCCGCCGTTTGGTATCCATGGAGCTGGAAGACCGGGAATTTCTCCGCAACGTCCTTTTGCTGATTATTTACAATGCCACCAGTTCCCTGCCCCAGGATCAGCTCCTGGAAATCCTGGTGCCCCAAGCCCTTTTTACTCCTGGCCCCCGCGGTCCGGAGCTAACCGCGCAAGGCCAAAAGGAACTGCATCACATGGTCTTGGGCATTGCAGCCGAGACCCTCCGGGAAGGGATCATCCTGCAGCCCTCCAGCGACCTCCATAGCGGCTTGAGGATCCGCCTTTCGGGGCAGGAATTGGAAATAGACGTCAGTGATCGGGCCCTGGGCGATCTCTTGCTGAAATACCTTCTGCCCCGCTTCCAGGCCATTGTCCAGGGCGTGGACTAGAGGCCCCGGCCATGCCCCATGCGTATGTGACGCTCATCGCCAGTTTGCCCCACCTGCCGCATTTCACCAGGGCGGAACGCCTGCCCATCAGCCGCAAGCGCCTCCGGGAACGACTGGGCATGCTCCATCCCGAGGATTTCGAGCTGGTCCAGCGGGCTTCCCAATTCCTTGCCTGGCAGCGTCAGCCGGTGGCCCGGAGCGATGCCGATATGGTGGCGGCCTATCGGAAACTGCATGTTCTCATCGAACACCCCAGTCTGTGGCCGCTCTTTGAGTTTCCCATCAACGTCCGGACCGTCATGGCGGCGTTGCGGCGTCGGCAGCGGGGTCTGCCCCGACCGCAGCGGGGGGAGCCCTGGGCAGTCGGCCCCTGGGTGGACCGCTTGCCCCGCCATTGGGAACATCCGGATTTTCACCTCACCGCGGTCTTTCCTTGGATCCCGCAGGCCCGAGAGTATCTAACCGCCGGTGCCGCCCTGGAACTGGAACGTTTTCTCATGGACCTGATCTGGCAGCACGTGGAACGGGTGGCCCCTGGGTATGAGTTCTCTTTGCAGACCGTCCTGGCCTATATCTTTAAGTGGGATATGGTCCAACTCTGGTTGGCCCGGAATGCGGCTGCGGCCAGCCAGCGGTTTGAAGAATTAGTCACAGGAGTACTGCATGACTTTGGTCCAATCTTTGCCTGAGAACCGCCCCGCGGTGGCAAGACAGGCCCGGGTGGTGGGGGTCCGGGAGAGTCTGGTCACCGTCCAGGTCGATCAGGGCGCCATCATGAAGAACGAAGTGGGCTATATCTGCGTCGGTCAGGAACGCCTTAAGGCTGAAGTGCTGCGGGTTTATGGGCGGACCGCCGATATGCAGGTCTTTGAAGACACCGATGGCGTCCGGGTGGGCGATCCAGTGGAGATGTCCGGGGAGATGCTGGCCATTGATCTGGGCCCAGGGCTGCTGGGCCAGGTCTACGATGGCCTGGGCAATCCCCTGGCCGAATTGGCCCGGGAATACGGCTTTTTCCTGCCCCGGGGGGTGAATCTCTCCTCCCTCAATGCCAAGAAAAAATGGCAGTTCACCCCGACGGCCGCCATCGGCGACAAAATGCTGGCCGGCCAGACTCTGGGCACCGTGCCCGAAGGCGTTTTCCTGCATAAGATTATGGTGCCCTTCAACGAACCGGGGGAAGTGAAAGTAACCTGGATCCGGGACGGCTCCTTTACCGTGAATGAACCCATCGTCCGCCTCCAGACTGCCGCCGGCGAGGAGAAAACCTTGACCATGCGCCAGCGCTGGCCGGTGAAACGGCCTCTCCCCGAGGGGATGCTGCGGCGGCGCCTGGCCGAACGCCTTTTCCCCACAGAGCCGCTGACCACCACGATTCGCAGCATCGACACCTTTTTTCCCATTGCCCGGGGGGGTACCGCCTGTATCCCCGGGCCCTTTGGCGCCGGCAAGACGATCTTGCAGAGCCTCATCGCCCGCTACGCCACCATTGACATCGCCATTATCGTCGCCTGTGGCGAGCGCGCCGGCGAAGTGGTGGAAACCATAACGGAATATCCTGAGACCCGTGATCCCCGCACCGGCGGCTCCCTTATGGATCGGACCATCATCGTCTGCAACACCTCGTCCATGCCTGTAGCGGCCCGGGAGGCATCCATCTATACCGGCATTACTCTGGGGGAATATTTTCGCCAGATGGGATATAACGTCCTCATGATTGCCGACTCCACCTCCCGTTGGGCCCAGGCCATGCGGGAGACCAGCGGCCGGATGGAAGAGATTCCCGGGGAAGAGGCCTTCCCGGCCTATCTGGATTCGGCCATCAAGACCATTTACGAGCGGGCGGGACTGATCCGTTGCCCCGACGGCAGCATCGGCAGCCTCACCCTGATCGGCACCGTCTCCCCAGCCGGCGGCAACTTCGAAGAACCGGTCACCCAAGCCACGCTGGGCACCGTCAAGACCTTTCTGGGTCTGTCTTCCGACCGGGCCTACCGCCGTTTTTATCCGGCCATTGATCCGCTCCTGTCCTGGTCCCGGTATTTGGACCAGCTCAAGGCCTGGTACAGCGAATATCTGGGGCCGTCGTGGGTGGAGGATGTCAAGGCCATGCGCGCCCTGCTCCATCAGGGCGATCTCATCCACCAGATGATGCAGGTCACCGGTGAAGAGGGCATTACGTTGGAGGATTTTGTCACCTACCAGAAGGCCACCATGGTGGATATGGTTTACCTGCAACAGGACGCCTTTGACCCGGTGGACATCTCCATGCCCCGGGAACGCCAGGTGGAGAGTTTTACCCTTTTGAAAAAACTCATCCAGCAGGAATATTCCTTCGCAGACCGGGATGCGGCCCGGGATTTCTTCATCCGCCTCAGCGGCTTGTATAAGAACTACAACTACAGCGCCCCGGAAACACCGGAATACACCAGATTTAGAAAAGAAATTGAAGAGTTGGCCTCACACTACGTGGTGGCCTGAGGGTGCAGCTTCCCGGTTGGGAAAAATTCAAAGCGGTGAGCAGTGCAAGAACGGCGGCAAAAGGGACGATCAGGGAGTTTGGCCATGTTAAGGCAAAGGAAATTCCACAAGATGAGGATCATCTCAGGAACTCTGTTGCTCACCAGCCTGTTGTTTTGGCAGTTGCTGCAGCCCTGGCCGGTTTTGGGCCTCATGCCAGAAGATCTCCTCATAATCTACAACCTGAATCTGCCGGAAAGCCAGGCTGTGGCCCGCTACTATGCGGAGAAGCGCCGGGTGCCGTTGGCAAATCTCATCGGGGTCAATGCGCCAACCACGGAAAATATGAGTCGGGATGACTATGAGTTGGTCCTGGCGGAGCCGCTGCGGCAAAGGGTGCAGCAGTTCCAGAGCCAGGGTCGGCAACCGGCTCTCCTCTTAGTCTATGGCATCCCGCTGCGGGTGGACGACCCACTTTTTTCCCATTGGTTTAACCTGGATCAAGAATTTCTCAACCTGGCCCAGGGCAGGGTACAGGAGTTGACCGAGCTGTGCTGGCGGCTGACAAGGCAGTTGACAGGGCTTTTGGAGGGAAATCCCCCGGCCGCAACCGAGACGCCGTCCACCCAGGAGGTCATCACGCGGACCAAAGGCACGGTTACCCAAGCGGTGGCCTTTCTGCAGAAAAAGCCTGCAGGTCAGAGTTTTGATGCCAAGCGGCATGCCATCCTGAGTCAGATTATTAAGCTGGCCGGGTCGGAACCGGAGTTTGAGGCCTTTAAAGAGCAGGTGCAAAGTCGCGGATCCGGTCCGGTGCCGCCGCTGCCGCCGCAATTGCAGCAGTTCGCCCTCTTGCGGACCGGTCAGGAAGAGGCGGCTTTTCGGGGCATCCTGCCTGAGACCGCGCTGGAGTTGGCGCCGTCCATTCGCCATACCAACGGCTTGGTGGGGGAACTGCAGTTCTGGCAGCGGGCGGCGCAGATTTATCAGAACCCCCAGACCAAGGCGGCCGTGGACAGCGAACTGACCATGCTAGCGGCCGGACCCTATCAGAAGGCCCAATGGCTGCCCAACCCCTTTCTGGCCCGCTTTGACCGGCTGCCCTTTATTCAGGGGCTGCGCCAGACCACCCTGATGGTGGGCCGGCTGGACGGCCCCACCCCGGAGATTGCCAAACGCCTGGTGGACGATGCCCTAGCGGCCGAAACCGAGGGCCTGACCGGTACCTTTTATATCGATGCCCGGGGGTTGCTTGATGATACCGGGACCGACCTCTATGCGCGATTTGACGACCAACTCCGGCGACTTTACGAGATTATCCGCACTCGGACAAGCTTTCCGGTGGTCCTGGATAATCAGCCGGAGCTCTTCCCGGCCGGCGCCGGCCTCAAGGCGGCCCTCTATGTGGGCTGGTATTCCCTGGCCAATTATGTGGATGCCTTTATCTGGCAGCGGGGTGCGGTGGCTTATCATGTGGCCAGCGCCGAATGCCTGACCCTGCGCCAGAAGAGTGCCGACGTTTGGTGCAAACGTCTGTTGGAAAAGGGCGTGGCCGCCACCCTGGGGCCGGTAGGCGAACCTTATCTGCATGCCTTTCCTGCCCCTGAGGAATTCTTTCCCCTGCTCCTCAGCGGCAAACTGCCTCTGTTGGAAGTCTATTTCCGGACCATCCCCCAGGTCTCCTGGCGGCAGATCCTCATCGGCGATCCCTTGTACAATCCTTTCCGGGAGCGGCCGCAGATTAACCTGGGGCCTTAGGAGAAGGATCTGCCTAAATCAGCCGGCGGCGATGCTTTGCGGTGGACAGCATGACAAAAAATGCCGACAGAAAACTATGCCAGCAATTTTGCTTCGGCCGCGGCCAGCTCCTGGCGGGCCTGGAGCAGGGCTTTATATTTGCGGGCCGCTTTGTCAAAATTCCCCGCGGCCATGGCATGCAGCAAATCGCCCTCCAGTTCGGCCACTTCCAGGCGGCGATAATAATCCATGGTCTCTTTGAGGTGGGCCAGGACGATTTTACCGGTGAGGATGGGGTGGTTATTGGTGACGTTGGCGTCCTGAAACCGGGTGCCGTGCTCCAGTTCCACCTCTAAACCGGCAATAAAGTCCTGGATGGGGATGGGCATGCCCTCCACATTGACCACCTGCAGGATTTTTTTGGCCTCTTCTTCACTTACCGTCGGGGGGTCGGGGAGTTGAGTCCAATCCCGCAGGCCCAACTCCCGACAGACCCGTTGTACTTCTGCCACAGAAATGTAATCGGGTAGCTGCATGAACAAGTATACCTCGCAATCTTAAGATTGGCGTCCCGAAATCCTGTTTTTGCCAAGCAGGAGAGCCAGACCCAGGGCGAAGAGGCTCAGGGCCCCGGGCAGGGGGACAACGCTCAGAGAGGGTGTGTAGGTTCCGCTGATGAGGCCCCGATCCACAACAATCTCCCGACCTGTTTCCGGATCAATGATGGTTCTGATATCGTACGCTTCCCAGGTGCCCGGTGAGGTCGGCAGGAAGAAAAAGAGGTCAGGATGGGCGGGATTATAGGGGGTGATCTCTCCAGCCAGGCCTTTGACGCTGCCGTCACCGAAGAGAAGGGTGAAAATGAGAGGCTGGCCTGCCGGCTTCATGGTCTCATCCCACGCAGTATCGCCGATCTTGAGGAAAAAAGTTGTTACTTCGACACAGGCCCGACCGTCTGAGGGGAAAACCGAGCCGTCGCAGGATATGGCCGCCAACGCAGCCCGAAAGGTCTGACCCACAGCATCACCAATACCGAAAGCCCCGGGAGTGGCTCTGAGGGCCTGGAGTTGCACATCACCCTGCACGGCCGGTAAAGCTTGGGCCGGCGGCGCCACGGCCACGATGAACCCCAAAGTGGTCAGAGCTATCATACCAATGAGTAGTCTTGTTTGCATTTCCTGACTCCTTCCATTTTTGCTCAAAATCCTAAAGTGGCTAAAATATAACCACAGAAATTGGAAGTGCAAGATGCCGGAACCTTGGTGGAGAAAACCTGAGGCAGTGGCAGAGGGTTGCCATGGGGGCAGTTAATGCGGTTCCCAACCCCCCCGAGGGCTTTATAGAGCCGGACCAGGTTGAGGAGTTGGTCCCGTTGGACGTTGGCTAGCTCCAGTGGATGAGAGTGGGAGCAGTCTGCGACCCCACCTGCACCAGCGTGCTCAATGGTACCATCTGACCGGTGGCATCCCGGCCATAAATGCCGCCGATGTCCTCCGGGCTGCGGCGAAAATCCGCTTCGGCCTGGGCCATGACCCGGAAGACCCTGCCAAATTTATTGAATTCATTGACCATGTAGCCGCCTAAAAACAGCTGCAGGCCGTCAAAGACACTGCGCAGGGGAATACCCAGGGTCTGGACTTTGTCCTGGTCCACCTCCAGTTTCACCTGGGGGACGTTGGCCTGAAAGGTGTTGAAAATGCCGGCGATGGCGGGTTCCCGGCGGGCGGCCGTGGCCAATTCCTGGGCGGCCCGGAAGAGGTCCTCCGGCGTGCGGGCGGCCCGGTCTTGGAGCATATACTGGAAACCGCTGACGTTGCCCATGCCGGGGATGGAAGGCAAGGTATAGACAAAGCTGCGGGCCTCGGGATAGGAAGCAAATTCCCGGCGCAGCCGCTGCATGATGGCGTCCAGCTGCATTGCCGGGGAAGTGCGCTTTTCCCAGGGTTGCAGAGTAAAGACCAGGGTGCCGGCATCGGAGGCGAAGGTATTGGACATGAGGTTAAAGCCGCCCCAATTCAGGATGGTCTCCAACCCCGCCACTTTTTTGGCAAAGTTCTCCCCCCGGCTCAGCACCGCGGCCGTTCGGTCCAAGGAGGCGCCGGGAGGCAGGGTGAAGGTAGCAAAGACCACGCCCTGATCCTCATCCGGCACCAACCCGCCGGGCAGGGTGCGCAGGAGGGTGCCGGCCCCCAGGTACACAACCGCCAGCAAGAGCAGGGCTAAGCCCAGGCGGCGCATGAGGAACTGGACCCCGCCGATATAGCCCTTGCTGGTGCCCTCAAAAAGGCGGTCAAAACCGCGGTTGAAAGCTGCCAACATCCCGCCGCCAGCCTTGACAGGGCGTAAAATCAGGACACATAAAGACGGGGTTAGGGTCAGGGCCAGAAGAATGGAGAGCACGGCGGCAAAGGCCAGGGTGAGGGCAAACTGTCGGTAGAGCTGACCAACGATGCCGCCCAGGAAGAGGATCGGCACATACACCGACAGCAGGGCACAGACCACCCCGAGCATGGGCCGGGTCACTTCGTCCATGGCCTTTTCCGTAGCCTCCCGGGGATTGAGGCCTTCCTTCATTTTGGCTTTAACCGCTTCCACCACGACGATGGCGTCGTCCACCACGGAGCCGATGGCCAGGACCAGGCCGAACAGGGCCAGGGTATTGATGGATAACCCTAACGCCACAAACCCGGCAAAAGTGCCCACCATGGGTATGGGCACGACTAGGCAGGGGATTAAGGTGGCCCGGAAGTTGCCCAGGAAGATGAAGACCACCAACATGACCAGAGCCAGGGCCTTGAAGAGAGTAAAGACCACTTCGGTGAGGGCTGCCTTGACAAACAGGGTATTGTCATACGAGACCTCAAAGTCCAAACCCGGCGGAAAGCTTCTTTGGGCCTGGGCCATAAAAGTCTGGATATTTTTGGCCACCTCCAGGGCATTGGCTCCGGGGAGCTGGTAGATCACCATGGTGGTGGAGGGCTTACCGAAGCGCCGGGAAAAGGAGTTGTACATCTGGGCCCCCAGCTCAATGCGGGCCACATCCCGGATTCTGAGGACCGAGCCGTCCGGCAGGGCGCGGATGACGATATTCTCGAACTCCTCCGGTTCGGTCAAGCGCCCCTTGACGTCGACGCTGTACTGGAAACTGACGTCAGGGCCGGCTGGCGGCTGACCCACCTGACCGGCTGGCGCTTGCACATACTGATCTCGAACCGCGCGCGCGATATCCCGGGGTTCCAGACCCAGTCGGGTCAGGCGGTCGGGCCTGACCCAGAGGCGCATGGCATATTCCCGCTCCCCGACGATGACGATGTTGCCCACCCCGTAAATCCGGGCAATGGGATCAAAGAGGTTGAGGCGGGCATAATTGCTGAGGAAAAGATCGTCATAGCGGTTGTCCGGCGAAAAGAGGGACAAGACGATGAGCATATCCGGGGAGGCCTTGCGGACCTGGATGCCGAAATTTTTCACCTCCTGGGGCAGGGAGGGTCGGCCCGGCTCACCCGATTCTGCACATCCACTTGGGCGATATCCAGGTCGGTGCCGACGGCAAAATACAGGTGAGGAAATAGCGGCCGTCGCTGGTGCTGGTGGAGGACATGTAGAGCATATTTTCAGCACCATTTACCTCCTGTTCAATGGGGATAGCCACGTTTTCTTCCACCACCCGGGCACTGGCCCCCACAAATACTGTTTCCACCGTCACCGTGGGTGGACTGATGGGTGGAAACTGGGCTATGGGCAGACTGAAGATGGACACCAGCCCGGCGATCAGGATAATCAGGCCGAGGACGATGGCAAAGATCGGCCGCTGGATGAAGAATTTTGACATGAGGCTGCCGCTCCTTTGCCCTTATGGACCGTGCTGGACTGGGGTGGGGGTCACCAATTGCCCCGGCAGAACATTTTGCAAGCCTTCCACCACGACCAATTCACCTGCCTGTAATCCCGCCTTGACGATGAAGGCATCCTGGAGCCGCTCGCCGAGGGTCACGGTTCTGGGAGTTGCCCTCTTATCGGGTCCTACTACCAGGACCGACTCCACCTCCTGGAGGCGCTGCACCGCCCGCTGGGGGATGAGCAGGGCACCGGCACGCTCTTCCACAGGGAAGCGGATCCGGCCAAACATACCTGGTTTCAGGATATTTTCGGGGTTGGGGAAATCCACAAAGATGCGCAACGTGCCAGTGGTCAGATCCAAGGTCCGGTCCACAAAGCTGAGCCGGCCTTTGAAGGGGTAGCCAGAGCCATCCGCCAGGATGAGCTCAAAAATCGCCTCCCGTCCCGAGGCGGCGGGACTCCGGATACCAGGAAACCTCTGGGTCATCTGCAGATAGTCGCCTTCGCTGATGGCGAAGACGGCCCGCATGGGTTCCCAGGAGGAGATGGTGGTGAGGAGGGTTCGGTCCCGGGCCACCAGGTTGCCCACGGTCACTTCCTCCCGGCCGATGATACCGTTGATGGGAGAGCGGATTTCGGTAAATTTCAGGTCCAGTTCGGCTCTGGCAATGGCCGCCTTGGCCTTGGCAATGGAGGCGGTGCTGAATTCGGCCTCAGACTCGGCCCGGTCCAGGTCCTGTTTGGGTGCGGCTTTCGCTGCCACTAAGGGGCGCAGACGCTCCACATCTTTCTTAGCCCGGCCATAGGCCGCCTGGGCTTGGGCCAACTGACCTCTGGTGTCTTGCTGCGCGGCTTTGTAGGGCCGTTGATCAATGACAAAAAGCAGCTGTCCGGCCTTAACCTGACTACCCTCTTGGAAGAGTACTTTCTCCAGGAACCCTTCCACCCGGGATCGGACTTCCACGGTCTCCCGGGCCTCGAGGCGGGCGGCGTGCTCCCGAAAAATGGTGACGTTTTCCTGCCGCACCGGCGCCACCACCACCGGTGGTGGCGGGGGCCCGCTGGTGGTTTTTTTCTCTCGGGGGCGCTCACAGCCACCCAGGAGGGCGAGAAGGACGAGGTTCCCGAGCAACCACCTCTGCCAGTTCCAGACGGTTTTTCTCATTATGGTTTCCTGAAAAGGTTGGCGTTTCCAGCCAGATTACAAAAATGGATGCGAGTTCATGGTTAGGGCTTGCCTGATGTGGTTACTCGCCGGCTGCCCCGCCTCGGCCGGGCATATTGTTGCAAAAGTGCTTTTGGGAGAGGGGGCCAGGGGGCTCAGCCCTCCCCCAACCCTTTTGCGGCCTTTTGGCTGTGCCAAAAGGCTAAAGCTTGCACTGACGCCTGCCGTTATTCTCTGCCCCATTCCCCAAGATTACTGCTGAGCATTTTTTAAGGGGATACTTTACCTGCTAAACCTTCTTATGCCAGGTATCTTTCTCGTTAAGGAAGCATAACTTGTTTGGCAAACTTCAGCTTTGCCCTTGATGAGGGCCATTTTTGGCAACAGACCTGATTCTGTTGTCAATGAGCGGCTGCCATGATAAGGTATGCTTACGAAGAGGAATAAGTGGGGAGGGTGGCGCCGAGTTGTAAGATGCTGATTGCTGCCGATAATATTCACGCCCTTAATCCGGTGGTGGCCGCGGCCTTGCGGGAACTGGCCAAAAAGCCCATCCAGGAGCTGGTACGCCGGTTGGATCAGGCCGGCGTGGATCTCATTGATCTGAATCCCGGGTATCTCACGCCCCAGCAGGAAGACCGCATGGCCTTCCTGGTGGAGGCGGTGCAGGAGGTGAGCACCACCCGCCTCATTCTGGACAGCCCCAAGGCCCGGGTGTTGGCCAAGGGGTTGGCGGTCTGTCAGCAGGCGCCCATCCTCAATGCCCTCACTCTGGAACCGGCAAAACTGGCGGAACTGCTGCCGCTGGCAGCGCAGGCCCAAACCGATCTGGTGCTGCTGCTGTTGGATGAGCGGTCCATGCCGGCTCCCACCCTGGAAGAAAAATTAACCTTGGCCGGCCGCCTCCGGGAAGAGGCAATAGCCGCCGGTATCACCGATGATCGTCTGATTTTTGATCCCGTGCTGCCCAACCTCAGTTGGCCGGATGCCTATTACCAGACCAGTGCGGATGTCAAGACCATCCGCCTGCTGGCCTCGGGGGCGGTCTTTGGTGAACCGGCCCGGACCATGATCGGCCTGTCCAATCTGCGCAGCGGCCAACGCCAGTTGTACCCCTTGGACCTGGAGGCCACCTGCCTGGGGCTGCTGGCCGGGGCCGGCGTTGAGATAGTGTTGCTGGACATCTTCCAGCCCGATTTGCTGGCCCACATCCACCGGGTGCAGCAATTGCTGCGGTAGGGAGACAAGATCATGGGTCGTGAGACGAAACCATTCCCAGCCAAGCCCCGAGCGTCAGCGAGGGGGTCAATAGCCAAGCGGCAAAAGAACGGCAGCCGGGAACCGAAAAAATAATTTAACAGGAAAAAACTGACCGCTGACCACTAACAACCCTGTGGCTTAGTTGTAGCCATCACGCCGAGGAGGAAGGCTATGGATCTGTACAACGCCATCAAGAACCGGCGCAGCCATCGCTTTTATAAGCCTGAGCCTGTGCCCCGGGCAGTCCTGGAGAGGATCGTGGAGGCCGCGTTGTGGGCGCCGTCGGGGACCAATCAGCAGCCTTGGGACCTGACGATCTTGACGGGCCAGCCCCGGGATGAGTTTGTGACCATCGCTTCCCAGGCCATCGAGGCACTGGAGCCGCGCCTCCGGCAGCTTTTTGACGAACAGCGGGTGGCTTTAGTCAGTCAATTCTTTAAAAATCTGGGGGGGGCGCCGGTGGTCATTGCGGTGACGGTCTGGAAAGATCCCGATCCTTTCGGCCAAGAGGCCCATATCCAAAGCGGCGCGGCCCTGATGCAGAACCTGTTGTTGGCTGCCGAAGCCGAGGGCTTGGGCACCTGTTGGATGACCGGCATCAAGAGCCGGGAAAAAGAATTGCTGGCCTATCTGGGTCTGCCGGACCGACATCTGCTGGCCATTACGCCGGTGGGCTACTCGGCTAAAACCCCGCCGGTGGTGCCCCGCAAAGAGCGGCCGGTGCGCTGGTTGGGCTTCTAAGAGGTAAAAGGAGAATATTCTTATTATGACTGTTGCAGAACAGCTCGCTTTGATCCGCCGGGGCGCCGTGGAAATACTCCTGGAAGAGGAGCTGGCCGCCAAGATCAAGCGTTCTTTGGAAACCGGCCAACCCCTGCGCATCAAGGCGGGGTTTGACCCCACCGCCCCGGACTTGCATCTGGGCCATACGGTTTTAATTCAGAAACTAAAGCATTTTCAGGACTTGGGTCATCAGGTGATTTTCCTCATCGGCGATTTCACCGGCATGATCGGCGATCCCACCGGCAAAAGCGAAACCCGCAAGGCGCTGACCGAAGCCGAGGTAGCCGAGAACGCCAGGACCTACGAACGGCAGATCTTTAAAATCCTTGACCCCGAAAGGACCAGCGTCGATTTCAACAGCCGGTGGCTGAAGCCCATGACCGCCCAGGAACTCATCGAACTGGCGGCCAAACATACGGTGGCCCGCATGTTGGAACGGGAGGATTTTCATCAGCGTTTCGTTAACCACGCCCCCATCAGCATCCATGAATTCCTCTATCCTTTGATACAGGGGTATGATTCGGTGGCCTTGCGGGCTGACGTGGAGTTGGGCGGCACCGACCAGAAGTTCAATCTCCTGGTGGGCCGGGAGCTGCAGCGGGAGTACGGCCAAGAGCCCCAGGTGGTGCTTACCATGCCTCTGTTGGAGGGGCTGGACGGCGTCAATAAGATGAGCAAATCTTTGGGCAATTACGTGGGGATCGACGAGCCGCCCCAGGAGATGTTCGGGAAGATCATGTCCATCTCCGATGAGCTCATGCTCCGGTATTATGAACTGCTCAGCGACCTGTCGGTGGCGGAGCTGGAAAGCCTGAAAAGCGATCTGGCCAGCGGGGTCCTCCATCCGCGTTCCGCCAAAGAGAATCTGGCCAAAGAGATCGTGGCCCGCTACCACAGTCCGGCGGCGGCCGAGGAGGCGGCCAGGCAATTTGCCGCCATCTTCCGGGAAGGGGCCCTGCCCGAGGAGATTGAGGAAGTGCATCTAACGATAAGCGAAGCGGCTGTTTGGCTTCCCAAAGTCCTGCAGCAGGCCGGCCTGACCGGCAGCACTTCCGAGGGGCGGCGCCTGATCCAGCAAGGCGGCGTCCAGGTGGACGGGGTCAAGGTGAGTGATGTGGACCTGGCCTTGGCCGCCGGTAAGGATTATCTGCTGCGGGTGGGGAAGCGCAAGTTCAAGCGGGTCCATCTGTAAGCCGATTTAGCCTCTCAAGAGACCGATTTCCATTGCCCGGCCGCCGGAAAGTAGTTAAAATAGACCATATAACGAATGCATCTGCTCCGTTCTCTGATGATCCCGTAATGTTCTATGGCGTATTTATTATCATACCAGCGACGGCTATTTTTATGTAGTAAGCCCATTGTTAGGAAGGATCTTACGAGTTCATCACCGCAAAAGGAGTGTTTATGAAACTGAGGAAAAACGGTGTGATAGCCTGTCTTGGGCTGTTGTGCACCGCCTTCTGGCTGGTCATGGTGACCGTGGATTTGGCAGAGGCCCGTGCCGGGGGTGGCCGGTCCAGCGGCTTCCGGGGGTCCCGGTCCTCGGCGCCGCCCCGGCAGATGACCACGCCACCGGCCTATAAACCAACACCGGCACCAACTCCGGCCCCCGTTACTCCCGGTCAGCAGCAACCCCGGCCGGGCATGGCCACCCCTACCGGACCGACGCCCGCCCCGGCCTCCTCGGGTTGGGGCACCTTTGGCCGTGGCTTGGCCGGCGGTCTGGCCGGCGGCCTTATCGGCGGCATGATCGGCAACATGTTGTTCGGCGGCAGTCACGGGGCTGGGGCGGCGGCGACACCGGCGGCTGGCGGCAGCGGCTGCGCCAATTTTGGCCTCTTCGACCTTATCCTCGTCGGCGGGCTATTGTATGTAGGCTACCGCCTGCTGAACCGCCGTCGGCAGGAAGGCCTGCAGGCGGCCCAAGCCGGGGGTGCGCCGGTGAGTATTCCTGCCTCCTGGCAGGAAGCTCCGCCAGCGGCTCTGTCAGCGCAAGAATTGGCCAACGAACTGGAAGCTATCCGGCGCACGGATCCAGCTTTTGACGAGGCTGCCTTTAAGGATTGGGCCCAGGACGTCTTTTTCAAACTCCAGGGCGCCTGGATGCGCCAGGATGCTTCTCTCATCAGGGATCTGGTCACCCCCGAGCTCTATGAGATTTTGGACCATGATCTCCAGGACCTGAAGGCGCAGGGCAAGATCAATAAATTGGAGAATATTGCCGTCCGGCTGGTGGAGATCACCGAAGCCTGGCAGGAGCAGGGTCTGGACTACATCACGGTGGGCTTTTTTGCCAACCTCCTGGATTACACCGTGGACGCCAAGACCAACGCAGTGCTGGCCGGGAGCAACACCGAACCGGTGAAGTTCGAGGAATACTGGACCTTTGTCCGTCCCAGCGGCAGCGGTCCCTGGAAGCTTTCGGCCATTACCCAACCGGAGGGTTAAGACCTCCGGATTGAGATATCCCTACCCACGACACCGGGGTCTGCAGAGGCCCCGGTTTTTTTATTCGCGCAGATGGTGATCGCGAAAGAATCTCTTGTGAATGGACCGGCGCGGGGATGGCGGCCGGTCCCAGGAAAAATAGGGTTATTTTCTGGCAGCTTGGCGGCCCTGGCGATAGAGGCGGGCCAGTGTGTGGGGATTGATCCCAAGGGCAAAGCCCAGAAGCATGAGCTGATTGATGGCAGTAGTGCGCAGGGGGCCGAGCTGTTGCCAGCGGCGGCCGGAGGTCCGGACGGTTTGGGGCAGGGTAACGATGCGGCCGCGACGGCGGAGGCGGCGAACCAGGACCACGTCTTCCATGATGGGGAGATCGGGAAAGCCGCCGATAGTGTGGAAAAGGGCGGCTGACAGGAATAAGCCCTGATCGCCGTAGGGGAGCTGGAGCCAGTGGGAGCGGCAATTGGCCAGAGTGCTAATGAGGTTGAGGCTCGGCTGCGAACCGGCGATGCTCAGGGAGAAGGCGCCGGCGGCGACGCCGGGGGTGCGGAGGGCCTGGCGAATAAGGGAAGCATAGTCGGGAGGCGCCACGGTGTCGGCGTGGAGGAAAAAGAGGAGGTTTCCCGAGGCGGCGGCGGCCCCGAAATTTTGCTGGCGGGCTCGGCCGGGGGAGCAAGAGAGGACGGCGGCGCCGTGGTTCCGGGCCACAGCTGCGGTATGGTCCCGGCTGCCGCCGTCCACCACGATGATGTCGACGTTCTGGGCCGGCCTGAGGCTGGCCAAGGTGGCGGCAATATGCCGGGCTTCGTTCAGAGCCGGGATGATGATGGAGATGGTTTCGGGCAAGGGGCTCATCGGACTATTGGACCAGCGAGGGGGGCAGGGAGGGTAGATCCTCCGGGCGGTCGATATCCCGGAGGGGCGGCAGGAGGACGGTGTGCAGTCCTAACTGGTCGGCTCGCTGGAGAGTAAGGGCCAGGACCATCTCGGTGCCCCAGGGAATCTGCTGGAAGAGTGCGGCGTGCCGGTCTTGGAGGCCGATGAGATAGTAGCCGCCGTCGAGGGCCGGGCCGAGGACCAGGTCGTGGTCCTGCAATCGGGCAAAGGCCTCGAACAGGATGGCCTCGGAGAGGTCGGGGCAATCGCTGCCGATGATAACTACTGGTTGGCAGTGGGCAGCCAGGGCTTCGGTCAGGGCGGCGAGGAGGCGGGTGCCCAGGTCGCCGTTTGCCTGGGGACGATAACAAAGGTGCTGGCCGAACAGACCTTGCATTTGCAGGGTGCTGCCACCGTCATAGTAGACCACCAGGGAAATATCCTGGAGGGCGGCAAAGGCCTGGGCTCGTTGCAGGGTGTGGGCGGTGAGGCGCCGCATCAGGTCGGCGGCGCCAGCGGGGCCGAGGGCCGGTATGAGCCTGGTCTTTACCTGGCCGGGAGTGGGATATCTGGTAAAAATAAGGAGTGTGCCGGTCTGCATGAAAAGACGACTGCCGCGCCTGTGAACTTGATTCTTGGTGTTAAACTGACTACTGTATAAATGTATTGAGCAGGTATTATCTTATCCTGAGGCTTACGGCCAAAGCACCACAAAAATCAAAGGAGATATGATTATGAGCACCCCGACGACCCCTCAATCCATCTGGAAGTGCGGCGAATGTGGCTATACTTTGACGGCGCCGATACCACCGAAAGTCTGTCCGCAGTGTAAAAAAGAATGTGAATTTAAAGATGTGGGTTGCTACACGCCGGACTGCGGCGGGCCGGGCAATATAGATCCGCGCTTGAAATAACGGCTTTTTGGCCCGCAGATTGTTGGCAAGGGCCCTGAGGGGGGCCAGGGACCTCGTCCTCTGCCCCTCCCTTCGCCTCCTCCGCCGAGGGGGCTGGTTTTTCCCTCAACCGAGTGGAAGGCATAGACCTTTCGGTTCGGGCCTCCAGGATATCGACCTGGAGATCGGCGTTGCTTCTCGTCCAGCAGTGGGTCATGCTCAGCCCCTGGGGAGAGTTTTAAAAAAATTGCTCTCAGTTGGTTGCAAATTGATGGGTAAGGCTTCATGCCGCCGAGGGAGGCATGCTTTCACAAAGAAAGGCCATGGGGCCTGGAAAGGCACGACAACGGTTGACCTATGGGTAAGCACCTGGTATTAGTAGGCGGGGGCCATGCGCACCTGACCTGCTTGAAAAAGTTGAAGGATTTTGTCGAGCGCGGGCATACGGTGACCGTCATTGGACCGGCGCCGCATCATTATTATTCGGGGATGGGGCCGGGGATGCTGGCGGGCACCTATCGTCCCCAGGAGATCCGCTTTAATATCCAGAAAATGGCCGAGGCTGGCGGGGCGCGTTTTCTGCAAGGCGTGGTGGTCAGGATCGAGGCGGCAGCGAAGCGCCTGGTCTTGGCCACAGGTGAGCAGGTGAGCTATGATGTGGTCTCTTTTAACACGGGCAGCGGCATTCCGCTGCAGAGCCTGCGGATTGCGCCGGAAGCCAAGGTGTTCACGGTTAAACCCATCGAGCAGTTGTTGACGGCCCAGGCGTTGATCAAAGAGCGTCTGAAGAAGCAGGAGCTGCATATGGTGGTGGCCGGAGGTGGTCCGGCCGGTTTGGAAATAACGGCCAATCTTTGGCGGTTGGTGGTCCGGTTGGGGGGTGAGGCCAACCTGACTCTGGTGGCGGGCCGGCGCCTGATGGGGGATTTTCCTGAGAGAGTCAGATCATTGGCTCAGGCCTCTTTGACGGCGCGGGGGGTGGAAATTGTGGAGGGGGCCCATCTGCAGGAGGTGCAGACCAATCTGGTGGTCCTGCGAGATGGCCGCATGCTGCCCTTTAATCTGCTCTTCTTGGCCTTGGGGGTGCGGCCGTCGCCGTTGTTTCAGGATTCGGGGCTACCCACGGGACCGGATGGCGGATTGTTGGTAAATGACCATTTGCAATCGGTGCGCTATCCTGAGATGTTCGGCGGTGGCGATTGCATTTATCTGCAATCCCGGCCTTTGGACAAAGTGGGGGTTTATGCCGTGCGGGAGAATCCCATTTTATACCATAATCTGCTGGCAGCCCTGGAGAATAAGATGTTGCGGCGTTTTCAGCCCGGAGGCGCCTATCTGTTGATCTTCAATATGGGCAATGATCGGGCCATTTTTTGGAAGAAGCAGTTCGTTTTTGAGGGCAAGCTGGCTTTTTGGCTAAAAGACTATATTGACCGGCGTTTCATGCGGAAATTCCAGGTATCCGGAGAGCTGACCGAGGCCTGAGCAAGGGGAGGGAAGTATGGTGCAGTTGCGCAAGATGTTTAGTCTGGCCGAGAATCTGGATGTGGAGCAGGCCAGGAAATTCATGGCCGCGCATCCCGAAGGAAGCTACACTCTTTTGGACGTACGGCAGCCCTCGGAATACGAAGAGGAACACTTGCCCGGCGCCAAACTGATGCCGTTGGGCCAGTTGGGGGACGCAGTGGCGGCTCTGGACAAGCATAAACCAGTCATCACCTATTGTGCCATCGGCGGCCGTAGCCGGGTGGCGGCCCAGCTGCTGCAGGGTTATGGGTTCCAGGAAGTCTATAACCTGAAGGGTGGCATCAAGGCCTGGCAGGGGTATAAGGCCAGCGGGCCGGTGGGGCTAAATCTGGACCTGGTGCGAGGGGATGAGACGCCGGTGGAGATTGCCGCGCTGGCCATCGGCATGGAAGAGAGCCTGAAGCAGTTTTACCAGACCCTCTTGGCCACGGCGACGGATGCGGAGGTCAAGGCCCTGTTCAGCAAAATGGTGGAGGTCTCTGACCTGCACAAACAGAAATTTCTTGAATTTTATCGGCAGCTGGAGCCTGGCAAGGATGTGGCCGCCCTGGAGGCGAGGGTACAGACCGATGTTATGGAAGGCGGTTATCACATGCCGGAGTTTTTAGAGAAAAACAAGGCACATATGCAAACCCTTATGGGTGCCCTGGACATCGCCATGATGTTGGAGACCCAGGCCCTGGATCTCTATCGGCGGTTTGGGGACAAGGCGGCAGTACCCGCCACCAAGGACTTTTTGCTGCAGGTGGCCCAGGAAGAAAAAGTCCACCTGAATATGTTGGGGGATCTCCTGGAAGAAAAGGTGAAGGCCGGGGCGGTGGGATAGGGAAAAGGGAAGAGAAAAAGGGAAAAGACATCATAATATTACTGGTATAAGGCTGGAAAGTCGGGGAGGATGGCTGGACTTCAGGATTTACGGCGGGGTGGCGAGCCCCGCCGTTTTTTTATGGCCAAGGTTAGCGTAGGATTTTGACTTTGATTTTCTCTGGGGTGACGGCGACGACTTCCAGGCCGGCGGGCACTTCGACGGCGATCTTGGCTTCATAACTGCCGGGTTTCAGGTTTTTCAGGTTGATGCGGGGGGTAATCTCTTCGGGGCGGAGCAGTTCCAGATTGGTGGCCGGACCCCGAACGGTGACCGCGACTTTGGCTGGCTCGAGCTGGAGGGGGTTGCTGGCTCCATAAGGAACCACCACGATATTGGTAAACACTTTAGTCTGCAGTTTGGGACGGATAGTGATTTTGGCGACGATGGGTTGGCTGTCCAACGAGGTCAGGGGCAGGTTCTGAAAATCCAGTTCCACCTCCCGGGTGACGGAGGAGCTGAGTTTGCTGATATCGATGGGGATAGTGTTGATTTGCTTAAGTTGCTGAACGGCGTTTTGGGGGCCGCGCACCAGTGTTTCTTTGGGGGTGAGGGTAATGTCGCCGACCTCGAAGCCGGGGGCGGGAGAGCCTTTGATAACGGGCAGGACTTCCAGGCGGCGGGTAACGGCCTGATCCAATTCGATGGACAGGGCATTGGGGCGGATGCGGCTGATGACGACGCCGCGGGGAAAATTGAGGGCGCTGGGGGTGATCAATTCGTTGCGGGTGCCAGGTTTGCTGCCGGCCAGATCAATACGCAGCTGACGTTTGTCATCGGCGAGTTCGCGGATGACGCTGCGGGGGCCCTGGACGCGCACCTCGATCTGGGAGGGAATTTCGTTGGTAACCATGAGCTGCTTGGGGATATTGGTGAGCTCCAAGGCCATCTGCAGGGTGGTTTCGGTGCGTTCCTCGGAGCCGACCGCGAACCAGGCGGCCAGGGCTAAAATAAAGGCGAAGAGTTTAAGGCCCTTATTTTTTTTCAAAGAGGCGATATAATTTTTCAAGCCAGCCTCCGGTGGCGTTGCCTGTGTCGGTGAAAATTTCGTTCAGGGCATGCAGGAGTTGGGTGCGGCTCAGGTCAGTGGTCAACTTGCCTTCGCGGGCCAGCGAGATCCGGCCTTTTTCTTCGGAGATGATGATAGCCACGGCGTCGGAGTGTTCGGTGACGCCGATACCAGCCCGGTGCCGGGTGCCCAGGGATTTATCCAAGCCGGCTTGTTGGGTGAGGGGCAGGACGCAGCCGGCGGCCACGATCTGATCTCCGGAAATGATGACGGCGCCGTCATGAGTTGGGCTTTTGGGCCAGAAGAGTGTGACCAAGAGTTCTCGGGTGACCGAGGCGGCCAGGGGGATGCCGCTTTCCAGGTAATCCCGCAATTTGCCGTGGCGACGCAAAACGAATAAGGCGCCGATTTTTTGGCTGGCCAAGGAATCGGCGGCCGCAGCGATTTCTTCCAATACTTGCGGTTCGCTGTAGCCATAACGGAAGACGGCCTGCCGGCCGACCCGACTGAGCATGCGGCGGATATCGGCCTGGAAGAGGATGATAATGATAAGCACCAGGCTTTTCACAAAACTTTCCAGGAACCATTCCAGGGTAAAGAGGTCCAGGCGCCGGGCACCCCAATAGGCCAGGAGTAGGATGAGGATGCCGGCTAATATCTGAATGCCTTGAGAGCCCCGCAATAGGAGCAGGAGCTGATAGATCAGGACGGCGGTCAGGAGAATATCAAGGGCATCCTGCCAGCGCAGGGGAAAAAATTCCATCACCATGGGAAGTTGAGGACCGGCCGGGGTTGGGGTTTAGGTTGCCGCGCCGTGGAGCACGGCGGCCATGACCGCGGTCAGTTGTTTAGCCAAACCGATGTTATGGGTCCGGATAATTTGGGCCCCGTGGACGAGGCCGACGGCGATGGCGCCCAAGGTACCGATGTCGCGTTCGGTAACGGGGGCGTTCAGGAGATTGCCGATAAAGGCCTTGCGGGAGACCCCCAGCAAAAGAGGGCAACCCAGGTCGTGAAATTCGTTTAGGCGCCGGAGGAGTTCCAGATTGTGGGCCAGGTTTTTGCCGAAGCCGATGCCCACGTCTAGGATAATATTCGTGGGAGAGATGCCCTGAGCCAGGGCAAAGTCACGGCGTTCGGTCAGGAAGGCCTTGACCTCGGCCACAACGTTGTCATAATGCGGCGCCAGCTGCATGGTGCGGGGTTGACCTTGCATGTGCATGAGGACGACGGGGACGCCGGCGCTGGCGGCCACGTGGACCATCTGTGAGTCAAAACGCAAGGCACTGATATCATTGATGAGGTTCGCCCCGGCGTCGAGGGCGGCCTGGGCCACGGCGGCTTTGTAGGTATCGATGGAGATGGGAATATCGCTGTGCCGACGGATGGCCTGAATGAGGGGGATGACCCGCTGCAATTCTTCCTGGACGGAAACAGGATCGGCAAACGGGCGGGTAGATTCGCCGCCGATATCGAGGATATCAGCGCCGGCGGCGGCCAGTTGCAGGGCCTGGTCCAGGGCGGCTTGAGGCTCGAAAAAGAGGCCGCCGTCCGAAAAGGAATCGGGGGTGACATTGACAATGCCCATGAGGATGGGGCTGCGGGTCAGCTCAAAGGTCCGGGGGCCAACAACCAGCGGTGCCAATGGAGGGGATGGGGTCATGAGGTTTCTGGTGTTCTTGGCGGTCGGCATACGGTACAGTGGCTTAGGCATTAATGGCCGGGGCCATGCCGGCGGCGGCAACCTGGGAGGTGCTTTCCGGAGGAGTATTGACGTATTGGGTGACAATGGCATCAACTTCGTTGCTGTCCAACGTCTCCTTTTCCAACAGGGCTTTGGCCAAGGCATGGAGGGCAACTTCATGTTCCCGGAGGAGGCTGCGGGCCCGTTGGTATGAGGTCTCGACGAACTTTTTGATTTCGCTGTCGATGAGACGGGCGGTATCTTCGCTGAAATCGCGATTTTGAGCGATTTCCCGTCCGAGAAAGATATGTTCCTCCCGTTTGCCAAAGGCCAAGGGTCCCAGGTATTCGCTCATACCCCAATTGCAGACCATCTTGCGGGCCAGTTCGGTGGAGCGTTCGATATCGTTGCCGGCGCCGGTGGTCAGGTGTTGCAGCACCAGTTCCTCGGCAGCCCGGCCGCCCATGAGGACGGCGAGGGTGTTGAGGAGATAATCCCGGGTATAGGTATGTTTCTCATCGAGGGGGAGCTGTTGGGTGACGCCCAAGGCCCGGCCCCGGGGGATGATGGTGACTTTGTGAATGGGGTCGGTGCCGGGGATGAGTTTGGCTACCAAAGTATGGCCGGCTTCATGATAGGCGGTATTTTTCCGTTCTTCTTCAGAGATGATCATACTTTTACGTTCGGAGCCCATGAGGATTTTGTCTTTGGCTTTTTCGAAATCCTCCATGGTGACCCGGTCTTTGTTGGAGCGGGCCGCGAAAATGGCGGCTTCATTGACGAGATTTTCCAGATCGGCGCCGGAGAAGCCGGGGGTGCCGCGGGCCAGGACCGAGAGGTTGACGACTTCGGAAAGCGGGATCTTCCGGGTATGGACCTTGAGGATATTTTCCCGGCCTTTGAGGTCAGGAATGGGGACGACGATCTGGCGATCGAAGCGACCGGGGCGGAGCAGGGCCGGATCGAGGACGTCGGGGCGGTTGGTGGCGGCGATGAGGATGACGCCCTCGTTGGATTCAAAGCCGTCCATTTCGACCAGGAGCTGGTTGAGGGTCTGTTCCCGTTCGTCGTGACCGCCGCCCAGACCGGCGCCACGATGGCGGCCGACCGCGTCGATTTCGTCGATGAAGATGATGCAGGGTGCGTGTTTTTTACCCTGCAGAAAGAGATCGCGCACCCGGGCGGCGCCGACGCCGACAAACATTTCCACGAAGTCGGAACCACTGATGCTGAAGAAGGGGACGCCGGCCTCGCCAGCAATAGCCCGAGCCAGGAGGGTTTTGCCGGTGCCCGGCGGGCCGACCAGGAGGACGCCTTTGGGGATGCGGCCGCCGAGGCGGGTAAATTTCTTGGGATCTTTAAGAAATTCGATGATCTCGGCGACTTCCTCTTTGACCTCTTCGATCCCGGCGACGTCGCTGAAAGTGACTTTCCGGGTATTGTCGTTCATGAGCCGGGCTCGACTTTTGCCGAAGGACATGGCCTTACCGCCACCGGCCTGCATCTGGCGCATGAAAAAGATCCAGATGCCCACCAAGAGGATCATAGGGAGCCAGGTAATGAGGACGGTGGTATACCAAGGGGAGTCGTCTGCCGGTTTGGCGGTGATTTCGACGCCTTTTTCCCGAAGAAGTTTCAGCAGTTCGGGATCACTGGGTGAATAGGTCTGAAAGGTTTTGCCGTCCAGACGTTCGCCGGAGATTTCATCACCTTGCAGGACGACGCGAGCGACCTTGCCCTCATTGACCAATTCCAGGAATTTGGTATAGCTGAGCTGGGCCTTCTCCTTGGCCAGCTGCGACCGGTTAAAGAAATTGAAGAGCATGGTCACAACCAGGCCGATGAGGAGCCAGAGGGCGATATTCTTGTATAACGGGCTTAAACGATTATTATTCATTGGTGCCTTATAGAGATAGGTCTAGTGAATGATTATACTTTTATCATATTGTAAGACAGTTTGCAATAAAAGCAAGATTGGGGCAGAAAAACCAGGAATCTTGATAGTGATATCGTCTGGGGAGGGGAAAAACATGAGCCGGGAGCATTGGTTAACAGAGGTCAGAGGTGAGTGCTGATGGGTGCGTGGGGGGGCGGCAAAGGGCGGTCATGAGCGGCGAACGGGAGAGGAAGATTTCCCGGGTGGTGATTTCCACGGCTTTGGGGTCGGGGGGGAAGGGGATTTTTCCGTATACTTTGCTGCCGTCGTACCATAGCCTGTTGAGAGTGGTGCGGGAAACTGGGACGACGGTATTGACCAAGTCGGCCACCCGTTGGCCGCGGCGGGGTAATTTTGTAGCTCACAATCCTTTGACGTGGCGATACATCCGGCGGCTGTCGGGGCAGGGCATGCTCAATGCCTATGGGTTAACCAATGCCGGAGTGGCCGCGTGTGCGAGGGAGATCAAGGAGAGCCTGGGGTTAGGCTTGCAGGTGATTCCCAATTTTTACCCGGAATTTGCCAAGGGGACGGAGGTGGCGATCCGGGAGACGCTGGAAAGTCTGAAAATTTATCAACAGACGCTGGGGGAGGATTTTTGGGCCGTGGAACTGAATTTTTCCTGTCCCAACTCCCGGGAGGCTATAGACCAAAACGTGGCCCAGGGGATTGCCTGTGTGCGGCGGCTGCGCCGGGAGTTCCCGGGACTTTGGCTGATCGCCAAGCTCAGTTTAGTCCACCCCTATGAATTTGCCCAGGAGCTGGAGCAGTTGGGCATACAGGCGATTCATGGCGTAAACACCATTCCCTATGGGCTGGTGTTTCCTCCGGAGCGGTTTCCGCCGTCACCGTTGGTGGATGTGGGGGGAGGTGGGGTGTCAGGAGGTCCGGCCTGGCAAGCGGCCAGGAACTATAATGCCGGATTGCGGCAGGCAGTGCGGGTTTTTTTGATCATGGGCTGCGGCATCAGCAGCGCCACAGATGTGCAGCACTATCTGGATTTGGGTGCAGATGCCGTCAGTGTGTGTACCATGGTCCTGCGGCAGCCGCGGGTGGCGGCCCAGGTGCTGGCTGCTCACAACCGGTGAGGAAAAAGACGAGTGGCGTAGAGCGGCGGGCAGCGCCAAGGCTGCCCGCTTTTTTTAGGAGTCGTAATCGCTTGGTAAATCAGCAAGTTGGAAAAGATTGACGATTGCTTCCCGGGGAACGCGCCAAGGTCTTTGGGCGAGGTCAACGCCGTCCAAACGGCCGTCTCGGATCATGCGGTAGACGGTGCGTTTGGTGATGAGCAAGAAGTCGGCCACCTCGTCGGGGCGGAAGAAGCGCTTATTGGGGAGGAATTCTATTGGCATGAGCTTGCCCTCCTGATCTGCTTGGTTGTTTGCCAAGTGTTTAAAGCAAAAAGGGGACCAGCTGGCGCAGAGACGCCATGATAAGGGCGAGGTTTCTTCTGGGGATGCCTGGGAAGAGGTCCGAGAAGTACATATCATATAGAAATAAATCATCAATTAACTGAAGAAAGCGAAGCCAGGGGGGCGGGCGAAGCAGCTTGGCCCTTTTTTTTTGTGGGGGAGCGTGGGGTGGTTGGACTGCCGCGGCGGCGCCACGGGAAATCTTTCTAGAGATATTTAGGGGCCAGACGAAAAAAAATCTAGGGGAGAAGAAAAACTCTAGAACCGTTTATTTTGAGAAAGCCACGGAGCGAGACGTGGCTTTTGTTTTTTGGGGGACGGGGCCTAGCTTGGACCCCGCCGCCCCTCAGATTACCAAACAATATAACATATTGATATTTCTATATTAATATGTTGAGCGCCCAGCGCCGGCCTTTGATTTGCCAATGTTTATGAGGCATCAGGGGGAGTTCAAAGGGGTTTTGGAACGGGATTTGAAATGGCCAAGGGGCAAAAGGTTCAAGGAGGACAAGATCATGTTGGCAGAAAAATTGGTACGGCCTCGAGAAGTAGCCCGGCAGTTGGCGGTGTCCCGCTCCACCATTTACCGCTGGTTTTGGGAAGGGAAGCTGCGGGGGGTGAGGTTGAAGACCGGCAGTCTCAGGATTTTGGCCAGTTCGGTGGAGGAGATGGTGGGCGAGGTTTGGTAGCCAGGTCGGAGAAGAGAGCTGCCTCCGAGGAAGAGGTAATGCCTGACCTAAACAACTGGTTTGGCGTCAGTGGGGTTTGCAAGTGACAGATGGTGCAGGTGTTCTGGGAAAAAAGGGCCGGAAAAACTATATGAAAACAGCAAGAAGGGGAGGATGGCATGGAATGTCAAGCGGTAATGATGGAATGGCAGAGAGTGAAAGGGGGCAGGAGGCCATGCTGCAGAGAAGATTTGTGCGGCCCAGTGAAGTGGCGCAACTTTTGGGAGTATCCCGCTCAACGGTCTATCGGTGGTTCTGGGAGGGTAAACTCAAAGGGATCAAGTTTGGGGAAAAAAATATTAGAATTGCTGTAGATTCGCTAGAAAAAATCATCTCGGAGTGCTGGTAATGCGATGGCTATTGTGACAATTGTAGCATGTGTGTTTGTAAAAAAAAAGCCATTAATATATGAATTATTAAAAATAAGAAAGTAAATCAATCGGATATTTCAAGGGAGAAACATTCAACTTATGCGAGCTCATTTACATGGACAAGGAAATTAGCAATAAGAAAAAGAGCAAGCGAGATTTATACTACGAAGAGGCGCAATCACTTTATGTCACAGGCATGAACTTATCGCAAATAGTCAAGATTCTGCCCGTAACGCGTCAGACTCTGAGTAGTTGGAAGAGGCTTGGTCATTGGCAGAGGAAAAGGGAGCTGGTTACAGAGCACCCCCGGTTGATGAGTGAAGCATTGCGAGGGCTGGTGAAGCAGAAAGTGAAGGTCCTGTTGGACAACCAGGAGGACATAAGCCTCAGCACGGTGGATGAGCTCAATAAAATTATCAGTTTGATTGATCGATTGCAGGAACAGTGCTGGGATGAGCGGGCAGCCATTGTCGAAGTGATGAGCCGGTTCGGCGATTTTGCCCGAAGGCAGGTGGGGGAAAAGAAGGAGCTGCAGTTATTGGCCCGATTGATGGAGAAGTTTTTTGAAGAAATGGAGGAGCCATAAGGGCTGGTGGTCGTGCATCTTAAATTGGCCACGATGGTGCGAGAGGGTGGGATTGGCTGAGGCGGCTCATGTTGCCAGGCAAACCTGAGGGCACATGTTGTGAAGTTGGTATGTCACCTTCATTCTCTTGTCCTTGGAGCATTTTGGTAAAGCTTGGGACGGGAGCTCATGGCGGCAGAAGGTCAGAAAGTCGTGGGGAGCCGAGGGGGCTTGGTGATGAACATCCAGAGGAAAATGACCAAAAAAGATTTCCGCAGGAAGGCTGATGCGGTCCTGATAAATCTCAATATGGAGGTTTTGCCATTTGTTGATGACCAGGAAGGGAGTCAGACCGAGCGGCTGCGGCGGGCGGAAACGGATCCCTTATATTTTTGTCGGGTGTATCTGCCCCATTATTTCAATTTTCCTCCGGCTAGATTTCATCGGGAATTAATCCAACTCTTGGAGCGGAGGCCGGTGGGGACGGAGCCGGTGGGCAAAAGCACTCCGCAGAAGGATTGGGAAGCAGTGAAGCCGGTGGTGGTGGCGGCGCCCCGGGAGTTTGCCAAGACCACAGTCTGTACCTTCGGTTATGTGTTGCATCAGATCTGTTTCGGGAAGCGGCATTTTATTATTATTGGCAGCGATACGGAGGACTTAGCTAGTGATGTTACTGGCTATGTTTTTTTGGAATTGCTCTATAACGATCGTCTTCGCCAGGATTTTGGGGCATTGGTGAAAGGGACGAAGGCGGTTGATGATTTTGTGACCACCAATGATGTGCGGGTTAAGGCCCGGGGGCGGGGACAGCGGCTGCGGGGTCTGAAGCATCGGCAGTGGCGTCCGGACTTAGTTATTCTGGATGATTTGGAAAATGATCTCAACGTCCGGAACCCTGAAATTGTCCGGCAGATTTTGGAGTGGATCACCTCGGCGGTCTATCCGGCCATGGAGGCGAGTGGCAATCTTTTTATTATTGGGACAATTTTGCGTCGACGGAGCGCCCTGGATGTCATGTTGACGTCAGAGGAGGAGCCGTATTGTCATTTTACGCGGCGCATCTATCGGGCGATTACTCCGGAAGGCAGGTCTTTATGGGAGGCGAAGCATCCGGTGGCCAGGTTATTACGGCAGAAGCAGTTAATGGGCACGGTGGCGTTTAATTGCGAGAAGATGAACGAGCCCGTGCAGGAATCGGGGATCTTTCGGCAGGAATGGATCCATTATTATCATCCGGACACGCTGAAGGACAAAGATTTAAGGGTGGCGGTCTTTTTTGATCCCTCCCTGGAGAGCGGCGCCACCGCGGATTACAAGGCGGTGGTAACGGTGGGGTTGGCGCCGCAGGAGATGGTTTTTTATGTGTTGGATGCCTTTATTCAGAAGACCACTTTGGAAAAGGCGTTGTTGACCGTCTGCAACCGTTTTCGGGAGTACCGGCCGCAGATCATTGGGGTCGAGGACAATTTTTTCCAGCGCCTGCTTTTGAATGAATTTGAACGGATGGGCCGGGACCAAGGGGTGGCCTTGCCCATTAAAGGGGTGACGCATCGGGTGTCCAAGGAGGCCAGGATAAGCGCCTTGTCGCCGTTGCTGGAACGGGCCAAGATTCGATTCATCCGAGGTCATTCCGATCAGGAGTTGCTCATTGAGCAGATGCTGTATTTTCCCTCCCGGACCATTCATGATGATGGCCCGGATGCCTTGGAGGGGGCCATTCGTTTGTTGCAAGCCATGAGCCGGATGGAGGTGGAATACCATTCGACCCAAGGTCGGCGTTTTGAAGGGAAAGGGGCGTATTGAAAGAGAGAGGTGACGACAATGTATGGCTGTCCAGAGGAAATATGGGCCGAGTTGGCTGAATTGCCGGGCGGTGCCCAAAGGATATGGCGGCGGGCGTTTTGGCGGGCTTGGCCGCAGGCGGGGGGCGATTGTGAACGGGCTGCAGCTTTGGCGTGGCAGGCTTTTGCGCTGGAGGCAAAAGGAGGTGGGGCAGATTCCTGGTTGATTAAGCAGGAGCGAACCGGCAATTTTCGGTTTGGCAAGGCCATTGGCGCCATATTGGCAAAGGTCACGATTGGTTGGGGAGTTGTCAGAGCAGTCCTGGGGTTGAGGAGACGCCGGCAACGGGTTGCTGATGGCGGCGGTGCGACAGATACCGCCAAGGAAGGGCAGAAAGCTAACGGACGGGGGAGAATAGGGGTTTGTCAGGGGGATCTGGAGACGGTTTTCGCCGAGGCTGTAGCCAGAGGTTGGTTGAAACCGGAACAGCGGCCCTGGGCCGAGGCTTTGGCGAGGCGGGATGGGCAGTCCCTTCAGGAATTTTGTAATCTGGCCGCGGGGGCTGCGGAGTACCAGACAAGGCGGAATGCTTGGCGGCGCCAACGGGATGACATGACATGACGAGCCCAGAATGGAACCGGATTGAACCGCAATGGGGGCGTCTTTACCCGGGTTCGGACCGGGAGCGCCACAGCAGCTATCCGAGTGCCGGGTTGACCCCGGGGAGATTGGCAGCGATTTTTCGGGCGGCGGATCAAGGGGATATTCGTGAGCAGATGGAGTTGTATGAAGAAATGGAGGAAAAAGACGCCCATCTGGCTGCCATTCTGCAGACCCGCAAGGTTGCGGTCCAGGGTTTGGAATATCGTATTGTGCCGGCGGCCGCAACCGGGGAGGACAGAAGGATCGCAGATTTTGTCAGCGCGGTCCTCGCCCGGTTGGATTTCGATCAAATTATTATGAATATTTTGGACGCTTTGGGAAAGGGGTTTTCAGTCAATGAAATCATTTGGGGGGTGAGAGACAACCGGGTGGTGGTGGAGGCGGTGGAATGGATTAATCCCAAGCGGGTGAGTTTTATCCACGGGGAACAGCCGCAATTGATCAATCCGGATGGCTATACAGTGCTGACGCCGCCTCCCTGGAAACTGATCTTCCATCGCTGCCTTTTACGGTCGGGTGCGGTGGTCAGGGCAGGACTGCTGCGGGCGGTGGCTTGGGTGTATTTGTTCAAGAATTACGCATTAAAAGATTGGAATGTTTTCAATGAAGTTTTTGGCATGCCGCTGCGCTTGGGAAAATTTGACGCGGCAGCGACGCCGGAGGACCGGGAGATTTTGAGTCGGGCCATCCAATCGTTGGGATCGGATGCGGCGGCGATTATTTCGAAAAATACGGAAATTGAGTTTGTGGAGGCGCCCGGCCGCGGCGGCCAGGAGAATCCATTCATGGCGATGGCTGAATTTTGCAACCGGGAGATGAGCAAGGCGATTCTGGGGCAGACGTTGACCACGGATGTGTATCGGGCCACCGGGACTTACAGCGCGGCGCGGGTCCATCACGAGGTCCGCCGGGATATTGTGCAATCGGATGCAGATAGTCTGGCGGCAACGCTGCAAGGGCAATTGTTGCGGCCATTAGTGGGGTTTAATTTCGGCTGGGACCGCAGCCTGCCGGTTTTCCAGTTTTATGCAGAAGAGGATGTGAATTTGCGGGAAATGGCAGAGACGTATGAAAAGTTAATGGCCATGGGGGTTCGGATTCCGCCGGACCATATTGCGGAGGTCTTTCATCTCCCGCGGGTGAAGGGTACGGAGCAGGATACATGAAGGGGGTGTTGTATTGCCAATTGGGTGAACAGGTACCGGAGGTTATTCGCCTGTTGCCCTTGGGAGAGGTGGCGTTGGCGGATGGCCGCCAACCTTTTCAGGTGACCCAGGAGTCTTTGGAGCAGATTCTGGCTTCCTGGCGGCGTCGGGGCCACGATTTGGTGATTGATTATGAACACCAGAGTCTGAGCGGCCGAGAGGCGCCGGCGGCCGGGTGGATCAAGGAGTTGTGGGTCGGTGGGGATGGCTTATATGCCCGGGTGGCCTGGACGGAGCGGGCCAGGAGCTATATTGCCAAGAAGGAATATCGTTATTTTTCACCAGTGGTGCAGTTAAATGAGGGTAGAGAGGTTACGGATCTTTTGCAGGTGGCCTTGACGAATTGTCCGGCCATGAGTCAATTGGAGCCGCTGGTGTTGCAACAGCGTTGGCCGGAGGAGGAAGGCACCAACGGCGGGCAAGGATTGCCGGGCGGCATGGCCGCGGGCGGGCTGAATGGACGTCGGAAAGGGGAAACGAATGGCACGGGAGGGCAAATGATCGAGAGGTTGCGGACGATTTTTGGCCTGGAAGAGGAAGCCGGGGAAGCCGAAATCTTGGCGAGGGCCATTGCTCTGATGCAGCGCCAGGAGGAAGGGAGATGGGAGGCGCCGGAGGAAATTCTTACGATGCTGGGTTTGGAGCAGGGTTATGCGGGCCGAGAGTTGGTCGAGAAGGTGACGGCGCTCCAAAGCGAAGCTGAGACTTTGCGGCAAGAGCTGGCAGTTCTGCGGGAAGAGCACGCGGCGGAGAAGGCGGAACGTTTGATCCAGGAAGCCCTGATCATGAAGAAGACGACGCCGGCGGAGCTGGATCAGGGAGACGGCCGCTTGCGGCGTTTGGCCAAGGATGATCCGGAATTTTTCCGGGCGCTGATTCTGAGTCGGCGGGAGAACTGGGCGGTACCGGGGAGGTTGTTTCAGGCCGAAGCGTCCGGTCCGGCTCTTGGTCCTGAGGAGTTGAAGATGTGTGAGGCCTTTGGCCTGTCATCGGAGGCATTTTTACAAAAACGGCGACAATTAGAGCAAGGGGAGTAACGATGGCAGCATGTACGACGGATCGCAATACACCATATCGGGAAGGGATTGAACTGGATTTTCCGGTGAAGGGGAGTACCCGCATTTTTGCCGGCGCCATGGTGGCGGTGGATGGCAGCGGCTATGCGGTGCCGGCTGGCAATACGGCCGGGCACCGGTTTGTGGGGGTGGCCATGGAACGGGTGGATAACACGGCGGGAACGGATGGCGCCGCCCTGGTGCGGGTGAGGACCTCTGGAGTGTTTGAATTCGGCGCCACCTCCATTGCCCAGGCCAATGTGGGCGCAGAGATGTATGTGGTGGACGACCAGACGTTCGATGATGTCAATCCCGGGCAGGGGATCAAATGTGGCAGACTGGTGAAATACGTTTCGGCAACCAAGGGTTGGATCAAAATTTAGGGGAGTAGACAGGAATGATCATTAATCAGGCAAATCTCGCAAACATGTATGTGGCTTTAAATACTATTTTTAATGCGGCCTTTGAGGGGGCGCCCAGTTTCCATGAACAGATCGCCATGGTGGTGCCAAGTAGCGGTCGGGCCAATGATTATACCTTCATGCTCCAATTTCCCATGCTGCAGGAATGGATCGGAGATCGGCAGATCAAGAATCTGGCGGCTTCCAGCTTTCAGATTGTCAACAAGGACTACGAGGCCACGGTGGAAGTGGACCGGAATGATATTGAGGATGACCAGTTGGGCATTTACAACCCGATCGTTGCGGAATTGGGGCGAGCGGCGAAACAGCATCCTGACCTTCTGGTGGCTAAACTTTTAGCGGATGGGTTCACCAATACCTGTTACGACGGCAAGCCGTTTTTTGCGGTGGATCATCCGGTAGGAGCGGGGGTGCAAAGCAATTTTGGCGGTGGCAGCGCTACGGCCTGGTATCTGTTGGACACCACCCGGGCTATTCGGCCGTTCATTTTCCAGCGGCGTTCCAAACCGCAATTGGTCCGGCAGGATCGTCCTGATGAGGAACAGGTGTTTATGCGCCGGAAGTTTCGGTATGGCGTAGATTATCGGGGGGCGGCCGGATACGGCCTGTGGCAGCTGTCCTATGCCAGCAAACAAACGTTGAATGCGGCAAATTACGCGGCGGCGCGGACGGCGATGATGGCCTTGAAGAATGAAGCGGGCGTGCCCTTGGGGATTCGACCTTCGGTATTGGTGGTGCCGCCTTCTCTGGAGACCCAGGCCAAAGAAATCTTGCAGGCCGAAATGGTGTTGGCAGACCCCGTCAGTGGGGGGACAAAGACGAACATTTGGCGGGGGACGGCGGATCTCTTGGTGGTGCCGTGGCTGGAATAGTTGAGACGCATTGAACAACGGGCCGTGAGAGGTAAGACGAGGGTGGCGGGTGGGAATGGTCGGTTGCCGAGCCGTGAGCGTCAGTGCTTAGGATGGTCACGCTTTTGGCAGCACAATGAGAAAGGGGGTGAGGCGAGATGCTGGCATTTCTCAACGGCAAAAGGACATATTTGGTCGCCGCAGTGATGATCGTGGTGGCAGTTCTTAAAGCGATGGGTGTTATTGAAGCGTCGACCTATGAGGCGGTGATGGGGCTGTTGGCGGCGCTGGGGTTTGGAGCCCTGCGGGCTGGTGTGGAGAGAGCCGCAGGTGAAATACAAGGGGCGACCAAGAAGCTCTGAGAGTCGACTCGTGAATCAGAAGAGGGATGAGTTGGTGGGAGAGAAGTGGGAGAGCGGTAAGAGGGCATTGGTCAGAGTTGAGAAATGCTGGATCCAGAGTTGGAGGTGAGAGCAGTATGTATCAGATCAAGAATCATCTTCTGTATAAGAATGGCCAGAGAGTATCTTATAAACTTTCTCCAAATCATGGCAAGGTTATTAGACCGGAGATAATCGTTCTGCATTACACCGGCAGTAATAGTCTGCAAGGGGCATTGAATTGGCTCTGTAACCCTGGGTCACAGGTTAGTGCTCATTTAGTTATTGCCAAGACCGGTCAGGTCTGGCAGCTCATGCCATTTAATCTCCGGGCCTGGCATGCGGGAAAAAGTGAATATGACGGCCGCCCGGATGTGAACAGCTTCAGTATTGGCATTGAGAATGTGGGTTTGGGGGATGAATGGCCCGAGGCCCAGATCGAGGCGAACCGGCTGATCATTGCGGCCCTGTATGACGCCTATGATATCCAGGATACGGTGGGCCACAGTGATATCTGTGTCCCGGTGGGGCGCAAAGCTGATCCGGGGCCGAAATACCCTTGGGAAAGGGTCTTAAAAGA
>DYEV01000030.1 GCA_020725545.1 Desulfobacca sp.
ACTTACAACGGCAACTGGATTCCCCAACGCCACGGCTATAAAACCCCGGCCCAGGTACGGTAGGAAAAACTCCAGCCGCTCCCCCTGGCCGCCCGATTTAACCTTTAACTTTGTCCAATTAATTGTGGACCTTTACACCTCTGATTGCTCTCCACCTCGCCTCACAGCGACGCAGTTACCCCTGGTCACTGGGAGCGGGCAGCTCCCCGGAGAGGACTTCCACCTCGCAGATGGCGCCTGCTTCCAGGCGCATTAGGCGCGGACCTGCGTGTCCGCCCTCCGCCGCCGTGGCCCCCTTATGGCACCGCCAACACCGCAGCGCCGTTAATCTTCCCGGTTTTGAGCAGTTGCAGGGCGGTATTGGCCTCCGCCAGGGGAAATTCCTGAATTTCGGTCTTGAGAGGGATCTCCGCTGCCAAGGCCAATAACTCCTCCCCATCCTGGCGGGTGCTAGCCGTCACCGAGCGGACGGTTTTCTCGTAATACAGATGCTTGTCATAATCCAACGGCGGGATCTGGGACATGTGGATGCCGGCCAGAGCCAGGGTGCCGCCTTTATCCAGGACGCGCAGGGCTTCGGGCACCAGACCGCCGGCCGGGGCAAAGATAATGGCGCTGTCCAGCGGCGCTGGTGGGGTCTCCTGGGCCTGGCCCACCCAGACGGCGCCCAACTGTCGGGCCAACTCCTGGTGGCCGGGACTGCGGGTAAAGACATACACTTCGCACTGCCAATGGCGGGCAATTTGGATGGCCAGATGGGCTGAGCCGCCGAAACCATACAGACCCAGCCGGCCGCCCGGCTGAATGTCGCTGCGTTTCAAAGCCCGATAGCCAATAATGCCAGCGCATAACAGTGGGGCGGCCTCCCGGTCAGGAAAATTCTCCGGCAGACGATAGGCGAAGGCCGCGGGCGCCACCGTCAATTGGGCATAGCCGCCGTCCCGGTGAAAACCGTTGAATTGCGCCGCCTCACAGAGGTTTTCCTGGTCCCGGCGGCAGAACCGGCACTGGCCGCAGGCCCAGCGCAGCCAGGCCAACCCGACGCGGTCCCCCACCTGGAAACGGTCGGTGCGGGGGCCCACTTCCAATACCTGACCGACAATCTGATGCCCCGGAATCAGCGGCAGCCGGGCCAGGGGCAATTCCCCCTCAACGATATGCAGATCAGTGTGACAGACGCCGCAATACCGGACTTTGACCACCATCTCCCCCGGCCCCGGTAACGGCGGCGGCAATTCCTGCAAAAGGAGAGGGTTGCTGGCGATGGGACCGGGAAACTCCAAAACCATGGCTTGCATTGCTCTATCCTTGCCTGTAAGATGGAGATAAAGTGTTGCTCTATGCTCCTCCTCTTTGTATCACATCATGTTGCCAAGGTCACGTGAAAGCTCGGGCTGGCGGTGCGGCCGGAGAGATGCTCACAGGAAGTTGAGGTTCATGGGGAAAAAAGGGCGGGGGCGTTCCCAAGAGATTAGTCGAGAACCTTAAACAGGATGACGATGAAAGCGGCTTGGCCCAGAACCAGAGGGATGGTCCACTCCAACAGATCAAATTTGACCCGGTCGATCTTGGCTTCCAACTGTGATAGTTTAATCTCCAGGCGAACTTTCAGTTCCCGGAGATCGGCCTTGGTAGCGACTTCGGCCAGCCGTCCCTGACGGTCTGGCATCTCGGCTGCAGTGAGAGTTTCTTAAGCTTTGCGGGTATTCATCGTCGCCATAAAATCATAATATCCGTAAATACTTGTCAAATCAATTGCTTGCCATAGTTTTACGACCTAGCTTGAGCGATGCTTGCAAAAATCGCTTGGTAGCCGCAGGCCTGAGCCTGTGCTCAGAACTAACCTGGAGGTGGTCATGCGTCTCGGCGTTTTTATCAGGGCAGCCAGACTGCCCTTTCTCACCGGGTCCCTGATGCCGGTGGCCCTGGCCGGAGCCCTGGCAGTCTACCAGGGAACTTGGGGAGGATTCTGGTATTTTTTCATGACGGTTCTGGGTGTCGCCGGTCTGCACACCGGCGGCAACCTCATCAACGATTACTACGATTCCTTCGGCAGCGACCCCCTCAACCAGTACGCCACGCCTTTCAGCGGCGGCAGCCGGGTCATCCAGAACGGCGACCTGAGCGCCGAGGCCGTGCGGAACCTGGCCTATATCTGCTGGGGCGTGGGCGTCCTCGCCGGCCTCATCCTCGTCTCTTCCGGCCGGCCGTGGGTGGCCCTCCTGGGTCTCTTCGGTCTGGCCGCAGCATATCTTTATTCCGCTGCGCCAGTGCAGCTGATGAGCAAAGGTCTGGGGGAGATGACCATCTTCCTGGCCTTCGGGCCCATGCTGACCCTGGGGTCTTATTATGCCCTCACCGGCCAGATTAGCGCAGCCGGCTTCTATCTGGGCCTGCCTTTGGCCTTCCTGATTACCGCCATCCTCTGGATCAATGAATTCCCGGACTTGGAGGCGGACCGCGCTGCGGCGAAAGAACACTTGGTCGTTCGCCTGGGTCTGGACCGGGCCCGTCAGGTCTATGCCGGCCTGATGCTGGCGCCTTTTATCAGCCTGCCGTTCCTCATGGCCATTTTTCGCCTTCCCGGCCACCTCTTGGCAGGGTTGGTGGCCCTGCCTTTGGCTGTGAGCGCCAGCCGCCAGGTATGGCAGACGGATCCCACCGCGGAGGAGTTCGTTCCCATCCAGGCCCTGACCATCAAAACCCATTTTCTCCTCGGCTTGGCGCTGACCCTGGCCCTCCTCTACGCCGCCTGGCTGGGCTAAAAAAGGGAAGAGGAATGAGGGAATTTTGTCTACTTGCCCGCGGGCCTTTTTCCCTTGATTATTTCCTCCGCACGGTTTACTAATTCTTGGACATGGAGACATAATCAAATAAGGGCTGGGAAAGACTCGGGGAGATTATGCTCCCCGGTGCCTCTTCCAGGCATTACGGTAAACACGATTAAATGCGCGCTGTCATTCAACGGGTCAAAGAAGCTGCGGTCACGGTCAATGGCGAGGTTGTTGGGCAAATCGGCCGTGGTCTGCTGGTGCTGGCGGGAGTAGCCAAAGACGACGGCCCGGCCGACGTTGCCTATATTGCCAATAAAATAATTAACTTACGCATTTTTCCTGAGGAAGATAGACTTTTACACCGAACCACCGCCGAAGTAGGCGGCGGCGTTCTGCTGGTGTCGCAGTTCACCATTCTGGGGGATTGCCGCAAAGGTCGGCGGCCGTCTTTTGATCAGGCCGCGCCACCGGAGCTGGCCGAGGAATTGTATGAGGCCCTGGTGGCTGCTCTGGCCCAGGCTGGGCTGCCCGTGGCCACCGGCCGTTTCCGGGCCATGATGGAAGTGAGTCTCATCAACGACGGTCCCGTTACCCTGCTGTTGGACTCAAAAAAATTGTTTTAAGCGGACATCTTCGCTGGCGCCGGGGTTTTAGCCAGCCACACCGTCTCTTTCTCCCTCATACTGGTCGATGTATTCCTGGAAGAGCCGTTCTGGGTATTCGCTGACCAACCTCACACTCAAGGCCTGATGCAGGGTTGCGGCTGCCTGGGGGTCGTTGGTCTGTTTTACCAGACAGGGATTGCTGAGCCGGAAACCCTGGGGCAGATAAAAAAAGTTGGCCCGGAATACTGCGGTCTCAAAGGTTCGGTCATCTTTTTTGATGGTGGAGATGAGAAACCGGCGTCCCGTCAATTTATTCCGTACTTTATTGAATAATCCTGCCATGACTCTCAGCCTCCGCCCCCAAGACGAACGCTGTTTTGGGCCTGCGGCTTATTTTTACTCACTTTCTTCTTTGAGGTGCGGGGGGCTTTGCCGCCGCCGGAGGCCATACTGGCCCGGATGATGTGGCGTGAGGATGATTCCTGGCGATAGGTCCGTTTGGGGCTGCGCCTTTTATTCCCCTTAACATTCCCCGCCAGGGATGCTCCCAAACTATCGGCCATGAGAGAGTAGCCGTGGCCGGTCTTGCGGACCCGTTCTTCCAGGGGCGGCAACGTGGCAATGGGACAACCCATCTCTCCAAATCCCTTGGCAATGAGGAGACGCAGATCCGGCCATTTATTAGGGCTGCCCAACAGGGAGACGATGATGCGTCTGTCGCCGTTTTGAAACATGCCCACGTAGGTGTGCATGGAGGCCTTGGTAAATCCCGTCTTGCCGGCGACCGCATATTGGGTGGAATAGAGAAACTTGTTATGACTATGCACTTCTTTGCCGTTTTCCATGATGTGAGATTTGGTGCCCATGATTTTAGCCAAGGTTGGATGTTGCATGGCTGAGCGAAAAATTAGGGCCAGATCCTGGGCCGTGCTGAATTGCCCCGGTGCCGGCAGCCCTGAAGCATTCATAAAATTCGTCCGATACGCCCCTATGGCCCGCAAGCGGGCCGTCATAAAAAGGGCGAATTGCTCTTCCGAGCCACTGACCCGTTCCGCCAGGGCCCGAGCCGCATCGTTGGCCGAGGCCAACAAGATTGCATACAACATATCCTGAACGCTATAGGTCTCTCCCGGCCTAATCCCGATCTTCGAGGGTTGCGCCGCCGCCGCATGGGCACTCACCGGCACCCGGTCCGTCAGACGTAAGATATTCACCGCCATCAGGGCCGTGGCCACCTTTAAGGTGCTGGCCGGCGGCAACATCATCTGGTGGTTGTAGGCTGACAGGATCTTACCGGTATCCGCATCCATAATACAGTAGGCCTTGGCCTTGATACCCTCTGCCGCTTCTTGCGCGGCCACCGGACCGGCTGCCAGCGTTGTCCAGCAGAGCAACCAGACGACCAGGATTCTGCTAGCCATCCACACCCCCCTAAGTATCGCTTCGTTATTGGAGAAGATTGTTCCTGCCGACCTTTTCAAGCCAAGGCTTGCGGAGGGGCAAGAGGCGCGAATCAGTAATAGCTGCCCAGTTGTGCCGGCAAGAGTGCTCGTGGCCAACGGCAACCATCTCCCTGATTAAGTCACCATTATAAATAACGAATGGCAGGACTGTAAAGCTATGAATTCCAGATTGGGAAAAATTATACCATTATTGGGTTGGATTCCCCCGGCAGGAAGTTGCGGACTGACAAGAATGGCTCGTTCAACGATCATTTCTCGGGTGCGAAGACCTGACCAGTCGGCGGCGGGGCAGCAGATTCATGAGAACATTCAAGGCGGCCAAGAACGATGCTGCGAGAAAGGCCCGTTGGAAGCAGCTCCAAGTAAGACAGTGGCCGGTTCGCAGGGGTCCGGCCTCCTCGGCCCCCCAGGTGGCGACCGTCACCAAGCCGGCGATACCCAACAAGGCTCCGATATTTTTTAAGACGGCGTTGGTCCCCGCAGCCAGGCCCAAGACCTGGGGTTTGACCCCCCAGAGCATTTCATTCAGATTGGGGGCCTGAAAAAGGCCGAAGCCCATGCCGGTGACCACAAAAATCAGCACGAGCTGGCCTCTGGTGGCCAGAGGCCCCCACCACCAGAGGGCGGCCAAGCCCCCGAGGATCAATAAGGCCCCCAGACGCAGCACCCCCAGGTTGCTCCAGCGGTCGCCAAAGAAGCCCCCCAAGGGGGAAATGAGGGCATTGCTGCAACTCAAGACGGCCAACAACCATCCCACCGTCTGCGGTGGCAGGTGGTAGATCTCGTCTAAGTAAAAGGGGAGGAGGAAAAACGTCCCCATGACCGCGGCAAAGGTGAGAACCACGGTCACGGCCCCCACATAGAACGCCCCACGGCGCCAGAGTTGCCCCGGCAGGAGAGGCCAGGGCTGGCGGCGCTCCACCCAGAGGAGCATTACAAAAGCCGCGGCCGCCCCCCCCAAGGCCCCCCAAATAGTCGGGTGCTGCCAGCCCTGGGTCCGCACCTGAGTCAAAGCCCAGATGAACAGGGCAATGCTCGCAGTGAAAAGAAGCCCACCGAGCCAATCAAATTGCCGTCTTGAGCCCCCGCTGGCGAGTTGCAGACGGTACAAATGTCGGCCACTCACCCCCAGGGCCAGGCCGGCGATGGGCAGGTTCAGAAAGAAAATCCAGGGCCACCCCCAGCTAGCGGCAATAAAACCGCCCAAGGGCGCCCCCACTGTCACGCCACTGGCAAAGGCCGTGGAAAAAAGGCCAAAGGGCAGACCTCGTTCACCCTCCTGAAAAGTCAGGGTGATGATTTTGGGGGCCGCAGCCAGCATCATTGACCCCCCCAGCCCCTGCACGGCCCGGGCCGTGATTAATTGCCAAAGGTGCTGACTCAAGCCGCAGGCCGCCGAGGCCAAGCCGAAGATGAGCATTCCGGCCCCAAACAGCCAGCCGGGCGGCCAGAGATCGCCCATCTGACTGCTGCTGAGCAGGAGCGAGGCGTTGACCAGGAGATAAGCCAGCATGACCCAGGAAATGACGGGTAATGAAGCCTCCATATCCCGTGCCATCTGGGGCAGCGTAATGCTGACGATGCTGGTGTCCAAAGTGGCCATGAAGGCCCCGCTACAGACCGCCAATAACGTCAGACCACGGTTTTGCGCCCGCGCCGGCGGCACCGCCGCAGCCATGAACCCCTAAATCTTCCCCAATTCCTGCAAGTACTCTGCCGGGCTTTGGAAACCCACGAAGCGATGCCGTTCCACCTCTTGCGGCGACAGGATCAGGGTGGTCGGCGCGCCCTTGACGTCGAATTTTTTCACCAGATCCATGCGGGAGCGGCCTTCCACCCGCACCGGCACGAAACGGCTGTTGACCGCGTCTATCACTTGGGCATCGGTCAGGGTTTCTTTGTGCAGCCGGGCACAGTGGCCGCAGGTATCCATATACAGTTCCAGCAGAATGGGTTTGTTGGCCGCTACCGCCGCCTGGACCGCAGCCTCATAATCCGGTTGCCAATCAATTGCGCTCATCTCAACTCCTTGATAAGAATATGTTAGGCAGGCAACCTGGCAGGCACCCGCCGTTGTTTTACACTAATGCCCATTCGGGGCAGCGTCAACCTTTTTTCGTGCGAGGCTGGTATGGCGTATCCCCCCTGGCTGCAGGAACAATTGGCCCAGGACGAGTCCCTGCGACGCAGTGCCGCGGCCCGCCGCCTAACCCGGCGGTTGGCCTCCCTGCACCTACAGACGGTCTGTCAGAGTTCCCGCTGCCCCAACCGGGGCCAGTGCTGGTCCCAAGGCACGGCCACTTTTCTGATCCTCGGCACTATTTGCACCCGGGGCTGTCGGTTCTGCAATCTCAGCCCCGGCCGGCCTGGCCCCGTGGACGAAGATGAACCCTGGCGGCTCCTGCAGGCCGTCCGGGAGTTGGGTCTGCGACACGTGGTCATTACCTCGGTGACCCGGGATGACCTGCCGGACCGCGGGGCTGCGGCTTTTGCCGCGGCCATCCAGGTCCTGCGGCGGGGGGCCAGCCCTTTGCTGATCGAAATCCTCACGCCGGATTTTCAGGGCCAGCGCTCTGCCCTGGAAACCGTCGCCGCGGCCCAACCCGATCTGTGGGGCCATAATCTGGAAACCGTCCCCCGCCTCTATCCTGGCATCCGACCCGGGGCAGGTTACGAGCGTTCCCTCGACCTGCTGGCCGCCAGCAAAGACTTGGAGCCGACCATCGTTACCAAATCCGGCCTCATGTTGGGATTGGGAGAAACCCCGACCGAGGTTATGGCGGTCTTAGCTGATCTGCGCCAAGCAGGGGTGGACCACCTGACCTTGGGCCAGTATTTAGCTCCCTCCCGCCGGCACGTGCCGGTCAGCCGCTACCTTTCCCCCGCTGAGTTCGCAGCCTGGGGCCGCTACGCCCGTAAACTGGGCTTTGCCTCGGTCCACAGTGCTCCTTTGGTCAGGAGTTCGCTACCGCCCAGCCTCGAGAATACAGTTTCGGGTTTCGAGTTTTGAGGCAATGCCCAGAGGGTGAAGCGTTGTCAGTGGTTAGTTGTCAGTCAAGAAGCACATTCATTTTTTTTGACTCACGACTCACCCCAATTCACCAGCAAAAAATGAAAACCCTCGTTGCTCCTGAGAAATCAGGGAGATAGAATGAGGCATCAACAAACCATCTATCCTCAACGAGGTGAATCTATTCGGATACAAGATTGCTTCCTGACCAATATAGGGCGGAAAAAAATCAAGTGGGGTCGACGGCCTTGGCGGGGCTGCTCCTCTATCTGGACCTGGCGCAGGTGGCAGGGCTGGTGAGATGGGTAGAGGATTATGTGCATCTCCATCAGGGGGGCAGGGCTATACGGCTAGCCAGATGATTACGGCGTTGGTGTTGCTGAACTTAGCTGGGGATGATTGTGTGGAGGACCTGTGGATTTTAGAGGGAGACGAGGTTTCTGCCAGGTCTGGTGCTGGGTAGAGCTGCACGGTACGCTGCGACGGCAGCGCCGGGCTCTGGGGAGACGGTGGCGGCGGGAGCGGCTCCGGACGGTGCCCTCACCTTCGGCCGTTTTCCCGTCTCTGTCAGGATTTCATGTGGAGCTACTGCCAGCCGGCTGTCCAGCTACGCACGCAAATATCCCTTGACAACGCCGCCGGGGGGTGGTACAAAGATTTTATGGTAAGAATTATGCAGATATCCTTTTGGGGCTGGTGGTTTCCTGGCGGAACCCCGGCGCCCTGACATCATCTGAACAACCGCCGTGGGTTCCTGATGGGGGCCTGCGGCTTATTTTTCTGTATCACCCCGGCCGTGGGCTTGTCCCCACGGCCTTTTTCGCGGCGGCAGGAGGGAAGGTCATGCTCATTGTTATGGAGAAAGAGGCCAGCGACGAGGATATCCGCGGCGTGGTGGCCAAGATCGAGGCCCTGGGCTATGTGGCCCAACCCATCCCCGGCGGGGAGCGCACGGCCATCGGCATCCTGCGCAATCCCGGTCCGGTGGACCCGGCTCTGTTCGTGGACCTGCCGGGCGTACAGGAGGCCATCCCCGTCTCCCGGCCCTATAAACTGGTAAGCCGGGAGATGAAGCGGGCTGATACCATCGTCGAGGTTACGGGCGGCGTCAAGATCGGCGGCGGCCATTTCGTCGTGATGGCTGGACCTTGCGCGGTGGAGAGCGAAGCTCAGGCCCTGACCATCGCCCAGGCGGTTAAAGCTGCGGGGGCCCAGATCTTCCGGGGCGGCGCCTTTAAGCCCCGCACTTCGCCGTACAGCTACCAAGGGCTGGAGGAAGAAGGGCTGAAAATATTGGCCCAAGTCCGGGCCGCCACGGGCCTCCCCGTCATCACGGAAGCCATTGACCACCATTCCCTAGACCTGGTGGAGGAGTATGCCGACATTATCCAGATCGGCGCCCGCAACATGCAGAATTTTTCCCTGCTGCGCCGGGCCGGCCAGGCCCGCAAGCCGGTCCTGCTGAAGCGGGGGATGTCTGCCACCTTGGACGAATTCTTCATGGCCGCAGAATACATCCTTTCGGAGGGTAATACCCAAGTCATCCTCTGCGAGCGGGGGGTCCGGGGCATCGGCAGCCACGCCCGCAATACCCTGGACCTGGCCGCCATCCCTTTTGTGAAACGGGAGAGCCATCTGCCCATCATTGCTGATCCCAGCCACGCGGCCGGCCGGCGGCTGCTGGTGGCGCCGTTGGCCCGGGGGGCTGTGGCCGTGGGCGCCGACGGCCTCATGATTGAGGTGCACCATGACCCGGCCCATGCCCTCTCGGATGGGCCCCAATCCCTCTATCCCGACCAGTTCGCCACCCTCATGCAGGATATCGCGGCGCTGCGGCCAGGGCAATGGTCATGAAGGTGATACCCGTTAACCTGCCTGGCCAGGACCATTCCTATGAGATCGTCTTGGACCCCGGCGGCCGGCAACGCCTGGGAGAGTACCTTTCTGAGGTCCTGCCCGGCCGCCGGCTGTGGCTGGTGACCGATACCCTGGTGGCCCGGCTCTATGGCCATGATATCGTCACGCGGCTTCAGGAACAAGGTCTCGAGGTCAGCCTTTTGACCGTGGCCCGGGGGGAGAGGAGCAAATCCTGGCCGGTGGCGGCCCGCCTCATTCAGCAGCTTCTTACCCAAGGCGCCGACCGGGGCAGCGCCTTGGTGGCCATGGGGGGCGGAGTGGTGGGCGACCTCACTGGTTTCGTGGCCGCCCTGTTCATGCGGGGTATTCCGGTAGTCCAGGTGCCCACCACCTTGCTGGCCATGGTTGATGCCAGCATCGGGGGCAAAACGGCCATCAACATCCCGGCAGGCAAGAACCTGGTGGGCGCTTTTCATCAGCCCAGTCTAGTTCTTATTGATCCGCAGGTGCTGCTGACCCTGGCCCACCGGGAGCGGCTGAATGGCTTGGCCGAGGTGGTGAAGATGGGGTTTATTCTGGATGCCGAACTCCTGGCTTTCCTGTCCGGGCCAGCCCGACGACTCTGGGCTGATCGTAACCTTGAACCTGGCGAGCTGCTAACCGAGATTATTGCTCGGGCCGCAGCTGGCAAGGCCGGGGTCGTAGCCGCGGATGAGCGCGAAGGGGACCGACGCCGCCTCCTGAATTTCGGCCACACCCTGGGCCATGCCCTGGAAAAGGCCTCCCATTTTCGGCTCAAACATGGCGAAGCCGTGGCCATCGGCATGGCTGCCGCTTTGGACCTGTCGGTGGCCCGCACCGGCCTACCCGCTGCCGCGGCCCAGGAAGGCAAAGCACTTTTGACCGGCTTAGGCTTGCCCGTCCAGGCGCCCCCCCTCCCTCCGGCCGAAGTTCTGCAAGCCCTCATGGTGGATAAAAAGAAACAGGGCCAGCGCATGGTTTTTGTCCTCCTACGCCGCTTGGGGGAGGCCGTCGTGCATCCGGAGGTACCCCTGGATATGGTGGCGGCGTGGCTGGAGAAAAACCGGGGGACATAAAAAAGTGATAGAACAACGGCGATCGGCCTATCTTTTTGGTAGAGAACCTTGAAAGAGTAGGGAACCTTGAAAGAGTGGGGAAGCTTGAAAGAGTGGGGCGGGCCCGGCGGCCCGCCCCACTGGAAAATTGCACTTCCACTGGAAAATTGCACCCCCAGTGGAATTTTGCATTCCTACTGGGGAAGATTGCCGCCCCACTGGAGATGAATACTCCAGCGGAAAGGCCCGCCCCCCTGGGATGAGAACCCTGGGCAGGCGCCCGGCGGCCCGCCCTGAATAGAAAGCGCCAGGAATGGTGGCAGAGGATACCATGAGCAGCATCTTGGCCGGACCCGGCTCTGTGTACCCCGTCTCTCTGGGCTGTGCCAAGAATCGGGTGGATACGGAGATTATGTTGGCCCAGCTTGAAGAGTCAGGGTGGCAGATTACCTCGGACCCGGCAGCTGCCGATCTCCTGCTGGTCAATACCTGTGGCTTTATTGCCGCGGCCAGCCAGGAGGCCATAGATACCATTCTGGAGTTGGCGGTCCAAAAGCAGGCCCGCCCCGGCGTCCGGCTGGTGGTGGCCGGCTGCCTGGTGCAGCGCTATCAACAGGATCTGCCAGAGCTGCTGCCCGAAGTAGACCTGTTTGTGGGCGTCAATGATTTCCCGGACCTGGCGGCCCTGCTGGCGGCCGGGCCCGTGGCTGGCAGAGGCCGGCTGGCCTGCCGGCGCCCTTGGCTGGATTATGGTCAGGTCTGGCCCCGGCGTCTGACCACGCCGTTTTACAGCGCCTATCTGAAGATCGCCGAAGGCTGCAGCCACCGTTGTACCTTTTGTACGATCCCCGGCATCCGGGGGCCGTATCGCAGCCGGCCCCTGGCCACGTTATTAGCCGAAGCGCGGGAGTTGGCGTCTCAGGGGGTGATTGAACTCAACCTGGTGGCCCAGGACACCACGGCTTATGGTAAGGACCTGGTGGGCCGCGCCCTGCTGCCGGATCTGTTGGCGGAGTTGGCGGCCATCAAGGGATTGCGGTGGCTTCGGGTGCTCTACGGCCATCCCACCGGTGTAACGCCCGAGCTGCTGCGGGTCATGGCGGCGGTGCCAAAGATCTGCCCTTATTTTGACCTGCCTCTGCAGCATGTCAACGACCGGCTGCTGCGCCGCATGGGGCGAAACTACAATCAGGCTCAGATCCGGGAATTAGTGGCGCAAATCCGCCAGGCCTTGCCCGACGCCACGGTGCGGACGTCGCTCATTGTCGGCTTTCCCGGAGAAACTCCGGAGGATCTATCTGAATTAGGCCAGGTCTTAACTGACCTGGCTCTGGATCATGTGGGCGTCTTTGCCTTTCAGCCGGAGGAAGGCACGCCGGCGGCCCGTTTCCGGGAGCAGGTGCCAGCCGTCGAGGCCAACCGGCGGGCCCGGCAGGTGCGGACCCTGCAGGCCCGGATTGCCCGGCAGAAGTTGCGACAGCTCAAGGGCAAGGTTGTGGACGTGCTGGTGGAGGGGTATTGCGACGAAACCGACCTACTGCTGCAAGGCCGGCTGGCCGGCCAGGCCCCGGAAGTGGACGGCCGGGTCCTGATCACGGCCGGACGCGGTGATGTCGGTACCATCCGGCGGGTAAAAATTACGAAAACCCACACCTACGATCTGGTGGGGGAACTTGTCGAGCCAAAAAAGCCGCGGCCACAAGAGGCCGGGTAATTCCGGTATTTCCTGCTGCCGACCAGAAAAATGCCTCATCAAGGCCTTTTTTTCTGAACTACTTGCAAAGACCCTGTAAATTATTATATTTTTAACAATTGGGGGAAAGGCTTCCCACCTGGCAGGCGGGAAGCGTCCGAATCTTCAGGTTCAAGCCGAGCATACCGAGAACATCATGCCAATCTCGAAAAAATCTGCGACGCCCCGGAGCACCCGGGTGCCGACACCGCGGCGACCGGCGTCTCGCCCCTCCTGGCTCCGGTGGCTGGGCCGTATCTTTCTCCTCCTGATGGTGGTGGGTCTGCTCGCCACAGCCGGGTTTGGGTATTTTTTATACTACTCCTATACCCGGGACCTGCCAGACTACACCATGCTCAAGGATTTCCGGCCGCCGCTGATTACGCGCATCTATGCCCGGGATGGACAGCTCATCGGTGAGTTTTTTACGGAACGGCGGATCGTCGTCCCGTACAGCCGTCTGCCCCAGCACCTCATTCTGGCCTTCCTGGCAGCGGAAGATGCCCGGTTTTTTGAGCATCCGGGCGTGGACTTAATGGGTATTGCCCGGGCCTTCATCGAAAATCTAAAGGCCGGGGAGATCGTCCAGGGCGGCAGCACCATCACCCAGCAGGTGGTGAAAAGCGTTCTGTTGACCTCGGAGAAGAGTTTCAGCCGCAAGGTCCGGGAAGCCATCCTGGCCTACCGCATAGATAATTTCCTCGCCAAAGAAGAGGTCCTGCTCCTCTATCTGAACCATATCTATTTGGGCAACGGCGCCTATGGGGTGGAAGCTGCGGCCCTGGAATATTTCGGCAAACACGTGGAGGACCTGAACCTGGCCGAAGCAGCCATGTTGGCCGGTCTGCCCAAGGCCCCCAGCCGCTACGCGCCCACCAGCAACCCCATGCGGGCTAAAGAGCGTCAGGCATATGTCCTGAATCGCATGGTGGAGGCGGGTTTTATCAGTGCGGCGCAGGCCCAGGCAGCCCTGAATCAGCCCCTTACCTTCAAACCGGCCCGTCCGGAAAGGTTTGATGATGTGGGGTATTATGTGGATTATGTCAAACAGATCCTAGAGGATCGGTTCGGCCGTGATCCCCTCTACAACGACGGCTTTCGGGTGTATACGGCGGCGGATGTGGAGCTCCACCGGGTGGCCAAACAGGCCATCCACTACGGCCTGCGGGAACTCTATAGCCGCCACGGTTTCCGGGGGCCGTTGAAACAGCTCAAGGCCAAAGATATTGAACCCTTCTGCCGCCAGCAGCTGGCTTACCTGCAGAAACATCCACCCCAGAAAGGCCATTTACAGACCGCAGTGGTGGTGCAGGCCGAAAAAGAGAAGACTCCCCTTATTGTAAGATTTGCTAATGATTATGGCATTTTGACCAAACCTGGCGACAAAGATGCCGCCGCCGCCATGAAGCCCATCATTTCCCGGTTGCGGTTGGGGGATGTCGTCCAGGTACGGCTGCTGGACCGGATCAGCGGCCGTTACCAGTGGCAGGTGAGCATCGAGCCCGATCCCATGGCCCAGGCCGCCTTGGTGCTTCTGGAGAATCGCACCGGCAAGGTGCGGGTTCTCATGGGCGGCAAGAACTATCGAGACAGCGTTTTCAACCGGGCGGTGCAGGCCAAACGGCAGCCCGGCTCGGCCTTTAAGCCCATTATTTATGCCGCGGCCGTGGAAAAAGGTTATGGGCCCCAATCCACGGTCTATGATGAGCCCATCTCCCTGCCCGGAGGGCGGGCCGGTGAGCCCTGGACCCCAAAGAATTACGATAATTCCTATTATGGCCCCATGAATGTGGCCACTGCCCTGGCCATGTCTCGGAATCTGCCGGCCGTGCGCCTCTTAATCAGCATCGGGCTGCCGCCGGTCATCCAGATGGCCAAGGCCATGGGGCTGACCACGCCCATTTATCCTAACTATTCCTCGGCTCTCGGGTCTTCCGAGGTTACCCTCCTGGAACTCACCCGGGCCTATTCCACCTTCCCCAACAGCGGGCAGTTGGCCGAGACCATTGTCATTGAGCGGTTGGAGGATCGAGACGGCCGGATTTTGGAGGAGGTACAGCCCAGTTTACGACAGGTCATGAGTCCCCGCACCGGCAAGATCATGACTCAATTGCTCATCGGCGTAGTCCAGCGAGGCACCGCCACCCGGGTGCAGGTCCTGAAGCGGCCCATGGGCGGTAAGACGGGCACCACCAACAACCACCGGGATGCCTGGTTCATTGGCTTTACCCCATCGGTGACCGCCGGCGTCTGGATCGGCATGGATGATGAACGCAGCTTGGGGAGCAAGGAGACCGGCGGCCAGGCCGCGGCGCCCATCTTCATCAAGTTTATGCAAGAAGCCCTGAAGAACCAACCGGTGGAGGAATTCCCCGACCTGCCGGGGACAGTCTTTGCCTCCTCCGGTAAACGTCAGGTGGATTATGAAGCCTCGGATCAGGGAGAAGAGGAATACGAGGAAGTGGAAGAGGAGGTGCCGGCCCGGCCAGCCCGGCCGACGCGGCAACCCTTTTATCAACGGGATGTGGGGGAATAGTTCCAGGCAAGCTCCTGACGACGCCACATGTCCCGGCAGAAACCGGTCACCTGCACGGAGCTCGGCTCTTTCCTGGGCGGCCAGGAAAGTCGCCGGGGTTTTTGAATACGGAAACGGAAGAATGACATGAGAGAGATCGACGTCAAAGACATCACTGCGGCCGTCAAAGAGGCGGCCATCGCCGCCAATCACGAATTGGGTGAAGACCTGCTCCACGCCCTGGCCCACGGCCAGGCCACGGAAGAATCCCCCACCGGTCGAGAGGTTTTTCGCCTGCTGTTGGAAAACGCCCGCATCGCCCGGGAGAATCGTATCCCCATCTGCCAGGACTGCGGGCTGGCGGTGGTCTTCGTGGACCTGGGCCAAGACGTGCATCTGGTGGGCGGCCATCTGAACGACGCCATCCAGGCGGGGGTGCGCCAGGGCTATGAGGAAGGGTATCTGCGCAAGTCCTTGTGCCATCCTTTGACCAGAAAAAATACCGGCGACAACACCCCGGCGGTGATCTACACCACCATTGTACCCGGCGACAGAGTCAAACTCACGGTAGTTCCCAAGGGTGGCGGCAGCGAAAATATGAGCCGGGTTCATATGTTGCGGCCGGCCGCGGGTTTGGCCGGCATCAAAGCAAAGGTGGTGGAAACGGTCCGAGAGGCCGGGGCCAACCCTTGTCCCCCTATTATTGTCGGCGTGGGGATCGGTGGCACCTTTGAGCAGGCCGCCCTCTTGGCCAAAAAAGCCCTACTCCGGGAAGTGGGCAGCAAGAACCCGGACCCAGAATTGGCAGCCCTGGAAGAAGAATTTCTGACCCTGGTCAACAAGACAGGCATCGGTCCGGCGGGTCTGGGCGGGCGGCTAACCGCCCTGGCCGTGCATATCAACATGATGCCCTGCCACATCGCCAGCCTGCCGGTGGCCGTGAACATCCAGTGCCATGCCAGCCGTCATAAAGAAGTGATTCTCTAGGAGCTGATAGCTATGCCGCGCACCATCACCTTAGTTACGCCCCTCACCGATCAGGATGTGGAGGCGTTGGAAATCGGCGACACCGTTCTGGTCAACGGTGTCATTTATACTGCCCGGGATGCCGCCCATAAACGGCTCGTTGATCTCTTGGCCGCCGGCCAACCCTTGCCCGTGGATCTGCGGGGGCAAATCATGTTTTATGTAGGGCCCAGTCCGGCCCGGCCCGGCCGGGTCATCGGCGCGGCCGGCCCCACCACCAGCTATCGCATGGACCCCTATGCCCCCCAACTCCTGGCCTTGGGGTTGAAGGCCATGATCGGCAAAGGCAAACGCGCCCCCGAAGTCATCGCTGCCATGCAAACTTATAAAGCCGTCTATTTGGGGGCCATCGGCGGCGCCGGGGCCCTTATCTCTCAGGCCATTCAAGAGGCCGAGATCGTGGCCTACGAGGATCTGGGGCCGGAGGCCATCCGTCGGCTGGTGGTGGAGAACCTGCCCACCATCGTCATCAACGACTGTCGGGGCAACGATCTCTATGAGCTGGGCATGCAGCAATACGCTCAAGACTAGCCGGCTGCCATCAAGGTGTTTTTCGGGGAGGGCAGGGGGGACAACCCCCTGACCCAAGCCCGGACCCCGTTGCCCTCGGGCTCGCTTCTAACAAAAACCTCATCAAGCCTGCCATATTTTCAGTCGATTTTTTTCTTTCTATCGAGTATAGTTTAAAATTAACTGCGGCTTGCCGTGCGACACGACTCTTACCCCATAGGAATCCGATGAATTCTATCCCTGACTTGGAAGTTGTCCGCAAACGGGTCCTGGAAAAGAAAAACAATTACCAGGAATATAATTTCGGGCCCATTAAAGACGACGCCATCAAAACCTTTTTTGATCTGGCTCAGGAATACGAGACCCTGGAGAACCTTTTCCGGGTTTGCGTGTCGGTGATTAAAGAATTCTTCGGTTTGGAGAGCCGTCTCTTTCTCACCTGCACCGGCTTGGGGTGTTTGGAATATGTCTGCAGTAGCCTGGAGGGGGTGCAGGCCGAGAAAACCCCGGCGCCCGAAAACATTGTCCTGTCCAATACTGCTTATGGCAGCAACGACTCCTGGATCATTCCGGTGCGGGGCAACCGGCTGCTGGTGGACCGCCTGCCCTTCTTTACCAAAGAGCAGGTGATCGGTATGCTGGAGATCTTTCCCGCCGATCATCTGACGGAAAATGATAAGTTTTTCTTTGAAAAATACGCCAATCGGTTGGGTTATGCCCTGCATAACAAGATCATTACCCTGCAGAATATCCAGCACATCCGCTTCATTAACAGCTTGGTGGGGGATATTGAACATAATGTCATCATTCCCAACATCTCTTTGAGCCTTTATCTGCGCCATGTGAAGAAAAAGGTGGAAGCCCTGCGCGACCTGGTAGACCACCCCCCCGAGGCAGTGCAACACTGTCAGGAATTCGCCAACGCGGTCCGGGATCTCACTTTGGGCATCGAGACGGACTGCCAGAATTTTGAGAAGCAATATCGCGGGGTCAGCCTTTTTCTGGAATCTTTGTTCCGCCCCAGCCATTTCCAGAAAGGCCACCTGGTCTTGCGCAAACGCCGCTGCAACGTCCGCAGCGAGATTATTCAACCACAACTGGAGCTCTATCTTCCCAAATTGCAAGAGCGGCAGATCGAGATCGATGAAAGCCTGGGCGGCGTGCCGGCCGAAGATTTTACCCTGATGGTTGACAAGGGCCTCATTTCCCAGGTGTATGCTAACCTCTTCTCCAATGCCGTCAAGTATACCCGACCTTCGCCCCAGGGCCGGAAATACATTTCCTACGGCCGGCGCCTGATCCCCCATTTCTTTGGCCCGGGCAAAGACGGCGTCCGCTTCAACGTCTTCTCCTCGGGTCCTCCCATTCCACCCGAGGATCGAGCTTTGATCTTTGAAGAGGGGTATCGCGGCCACAACACGGAGAGCGAAGTGGGCACAGGCCGCGGACTCTTCTTCATCCGCAACGTCGTTGAGACCCATGGCGGCCAGGTGGGGGTAGACATCACCCCGGATGGCAATGATTTCTATTTCGTCCTGCCGGTCTTTGCCGATCAAGAGACGACGGCCACGGAACTGCATCCGGAGGGGACACCTCACTAAAAGATCCCCCCACCCCCCTGTCTATTTTTTTAACAGATGCCGCCTTGCCCCTGTATGATTTTGCTGCACAAAAAGAATCAATAATAGCAAGTAGATATAGTCGATGCCTGTCCGGCTGTTGATATTTTCAACAAGAGTTGCCCGCTCGCTGCGGCCAGCCTGCCGTCGGCCCAGTCCTGCCCCGGTCTATTCCAAGCATTTCCCAAGAAAGTGACGCTGTTTCATCTTTTGGCATCCACCTTGCATTAAGATAAGGCAAAAGTGTTATTGGAGATCACATCCAACGGAATCAGCCTAAAGGAGGTTGTCATCATGAATTCGGCCATCACTCAAAAAGATCGCGCTGCTCAGATGCCGAATGCGGCCGCAGCGGTGAAGATGGTGGAAGTTTTCGGCTTTAAAGTCCCCACTTCCACGTATTATGTGCATCGGGGCCATGCCTGGGCGGTGCTGGAAGAGACCGGTCAGGTGCGGGTTGGCATGGACGATTTTTCCCAGAAGATTTTGGGGCCGGCCGAGGCCATCGAGTTTCCGGTGGTCGGTCGGGAATACTATCAGGATCACGTCTGTCTGGCCCTGATCCGCCAGGGTCATAAGGCCAAGGTTTTGGCGCCGGTGGACGGCATTGTCCAGGAGATCAATGCCAGGGTACAGGAGCAACCCACCTTGGTGCATGATGATCCTTATGGCGAAGGCTGGCTTTTCCGGCTTAAACCCACCAACCTGAGCCGGAATCTGGACTCCTTGTATAGCGGTGAAATCGTGGCCAATTGGATCGATCAGGAATCCCATCGGCTTCTGGGGCTCATGGAGTCGACGGTGGGGGTGACGCTGCCCAGTGGCGGGAGCATCGTGGACGATGTCTATGGTCATTTCCCTGACTTGGGCTGGCGGCGGTTGGTGCAGGAATTTTTCCTCCGGGATCTGACCAAGACCTGGAAAAAAAGGAGCTGAGGCCATGGCGCTGTGGTCAGGCGGCAGGCATGGACATGGGGTGCCAAGCCTGCCGCCTGCAACCTGCCGATCCTCGGACCCTTGGCGTTGTCTGGGAAGGATGAATCATGAAACCTCAAGAACAGAAAAAATATTGCGTCTGGATGGAGGCCGGGGTCATCGACTATAAGGTCTGTGACCATAACTATGACTGCACCACCTGCACGTTCGACCGCTCCATGAAACAGACGGCGGCCGCCAATCTGGCCCTGATGCGGGCCGGGCAAACACCGCGGGGGAAAAAGGGGAAGATCATCCCCTGGCAGGAGAAAATGCGGCAACGGGCCGGGTTGCAGCAGCAGTGCCGTCACATGTTGACCCATCGGGTGCCGGCCTATTTTTGTGGCAATAACTATGATTGTCGTCGCTGCCCCTTTGACCAGATGCTGGAAGACCAGTGGCAGCTTTTTGCTCCACCGGTCCGACCGCATCTCCAAGAGGTATTCGGCATCCCGGTGCCCACCAGTTCCTACCTCCACCAGGGGCATGCCTGGGCTGCGGTGGAGGACGGTGGTCGGGTCCGCGTAGGGTTGGATGCCTTTGTCCAAAAAGTCTTTGGACCGGCTGAGGAGCTGCGATTGCCGCGGGTCGGGGAGGTCTTGAGCCAAAACCGCGTCGGCTTGGATCTGGCCCGCCAGGGGCACAAGGCGCCGGTGCTGGCGCCGGTGGATGGCATCGTGGAAGCGGTCAATCCCGAGGTGCGCCGACATCCCCAGGTGGTCCATGATTATCCTTATCAAGAAGGCTGGCTGGTGGTGGTGAGCCCTACCCGCCTTAAACCGAATTTGGAAACCCTGCTCTATGGAGAGAAGAATCTTGCCTGGATACATCATGAAACCCATAGGCTTTTGGGCCTGCTCCCCGCCAGCGCCGGGCTTACCCTTCCCGACGGCGGCGCTCTGGTGGACGATGTCTATGGCCATTTCCCCGACCTGGGTTGGGATCTGCTGGTCCAAGAATTTCTGCGGAGCCACTAAATACGCCATCCCACCTAGGGCAAATCTGCTACCCCCAAGAAAGACACGGCGCTGCGGCCCGTGTCTTTCGCTTTTGGAGGAAAGAGCAAAGGGAACAGGCCAGACCTGAAAAATTCCAGGTTTGTCGGTCAGCTTAAAGGAGGGAGTAGGAGCCGAGCTTCCCTGTAATGTTAAGTTATCCTCATATCATTATAAATAACCCGCAAAACGAAAAAAGTGAGTGTTGCCTCCCAAATCCACCGCCTTCTTCAGAGCAGGATCGCCAGAAGGCGGTGGATTTAGGAACATCCAGCATCTTGACAATCCCCCGTGTGCCTGATAAATATAAGGTCCATTAGAGGAACTTGCAGATAAACTCTCTTTTGGTCATTTTGAGGGAAGAGGCGGATTATTACTTTAGCTCCCATCTGAAAAGCCTGTTATTCCTTCTCCAGGATAGCAGCGAGAGGGTTAGGACGAGGTGTAGGCAAGCAGCTGCTTTAACCGACTACATGGAAGCAGGGCTGAAATTCTTTACATGCTTGCGCAGCGCCCCCACCAAATCTCAGGATAAAGACTTACTCATGAAAACCATAAAAATCCTCCCGAAGCTTAGAATGACAAGGAAAAGAAACCAAGTTTTGTAAAAACTTCAGTAAGAGGAAACCTTGGGCCGTTAGCTCAATTGGTAGAGCAACTGACTCTTAATCAGTAGGTTCGGGGTTCGATCCCCTGACGGCCCACCAAGAAAATCAATAAGATAGCCTCTCAATCGGGAGGCTATTTTAGTCTGGGGTAGCAAAATTCCTTCAGCCTACAGAAATTAAGCTTCCTCTTTTGCTATGCTGAAAGTTCGTGAACTTTAACGACCTTGGCCTGGAAAACTCGTTTTTTCCTCGACGCCTTACCCACTATCTTTCGCCTGCTCTTATGAAAGAAAACCCGAAGATTGGGACTCCTACCACCGGTATCAATATTTCGGGCACGGAAATTTTTTAATTTTTTGATCGAGATTGCAACTTAATGAACTGCAGAAGACTTAATCTCCTGAATGACCCATTCGAAGGTATCAAGAAACTTTTTTAAGGCCATTTCATCTTTTAGTGCTGCTAAGGGAAGGCTGGGACGCCGTTCAATGCCATCGGGAGGCAAAGAAATGTTCGGAACCTCGTTCAGCCGTTGCAGTAATTCAACCCGCTTGACCTCATTATCAAATGGTGGCCTTTTTTTCAGCTCTTTGAATTGGACCTCGATAGTTCCGTAGGTCCATGCGGAAATGAGCAAAAATGTTTCGCTTTGAAAGTCAAGCATCGGGAAAAAGGAACCATATATTTTCCCTTGCCCCCACCAAATGCGCAGTCCTTTTGCCTGAGCCCAGGCCAAAATCTGGCGAGCCGTATTTACTTCAACATCTCCTCGCCTCGATTGTAAATCCTGAAGAAATGAGGGTTCATCCCACTGCTTACCCACACGGCTGCCGCCGGATTTCTTCTCACGCACTGCAACGGTTTGACCGATTATTTTGGGAACCATAGTCTTGAATCCCTGCCCCATGAATTGCTTTATTTCCAAGGCTAAAACCTCAGCAGGGTCCATTTGGGCGTTGAGAAATTCCACTATCCGCTGAAGTTCGGAAGGTATCTTATCAGCCACAAAAACCAGGCGGATTCTTCCGGCTTGCAGGTTGGTTTTTACCTGCTGCCAAAATTCCTGGGGATCGGCTTCTGGTTCAAGGAAATCCATGACGACCTGCTCCGGCTCTAATCCCTGAGACTGGCATGTTGCCTCAAACTGGGCAATAATCCTCTCAACCGGCCAATAAGCCACAGCATTAGCAGCATAATCCAGCATCTGGCCGACAACTTCCCTTCTGATGCGGGTGTCAGTGCTGCGCTTAACTTCTACCAGGGTAGGGATCGCATCCTGGTCAAGAAACAGATGATCAACGGCCCAACGTCCGGCTCCATTCTCTTCTGATGGCAACGAGGCTTCCCGAGAGATTAACAGCCACCGGCGTGGGGCATCACTATTTATCTGGTTCCCGGCCAGCAAATTGGGATACTGGGCCAGTAAGGTTTGCAGTAAAGCTTCTGAATCATATGCCTGCTCGTTCAATTCCATGAGCTTACCGTCGTCTTGAATCAGGAAAATTGCTCCGCTCATATTGTCCCCATAACGTCATAATTCCTTATACCGTTGCCTCAGCAATAACCCATTGAAATTATTATTTAAGCAAAATCCTCTTCCCAAGGGCATGATAACACAGATTAAGTTAAAAAGTAATTTTAATCATAATGTTAGTGAAGGACCTGTTTACCCGCTGCAGGGAGTAAGAGAACCCCGACCCTCATCTGTTCCCTACCGTGGCTGTATGGCAGCAAAGGAAAACCCGGAGACCGGGACTCCTGTCCCCCCTATCAATATATCGGGTTTGTAATTTTTTAATTTACGGTTTAATGCAGTCGATAAGCCTAAAAAGACATTCCTGTAGAACAACTCCGCCCTGCCCTAAGATCATTGACAGAAACCGAACTATTGTGGCATTGTTATCTCGGGTATCTGTAAACTTAATTTCCATGAGCTTGACTTAACCTATTTGCGGATGGCTTATGAATATCTTCAGATTTCGTGACAGCCTGATTAACGACTATGCCTCGTATGTGCGGAGTTTTATCCACATTCAAGATGAACGCATACGCCAGCATGTTGGGGATAACCTTGAAAAAGGCTTGCTTTGGCCTGACCCCTTTATTCAGCTGAATCCTGCCTTTGAGCCGGGTGAATGGATCGATGAGCTGGTTGAGAAAGGCCTTTTACATAATGAGTGTCGACAGATTTTCCGCATTAAACCGGACCCGGCAGGAGAAGGCAAGCCCCTGCGGCTGCACAAACATCAAGCCGACGCCCTCAGAGCCGCCAAGACGGGGAAAAATTACGTCCTAACCACCGGCACCGGTTCGGGGAAAAGTCTGGCCTACATTGTTCCCATTGTGGATCATGTTTTGCGGCGAGGTTCTCAAAAGGGCATCCAGGCTATCATCATTTATCCCATGAATGCCCTGTGCAACAGTCAATATGACGAGCTGGTGAAATTTCTTTGCCATGGCTACCCCCCAGATTGTGCTCCGGTGCGCTTTGCCAAATATACCGGTCAGGAGAGCGATGAAGTAAGACAGGGGATACTCACCAACCCGCCGGATATTATTCTCACCAACTATATGATGTTGGAATTGATTCTCACCCGGCCCTATGACAAAGAGCTGGTAAAAGCCTCCCAGGGTTTACAATTCTTAGTCCTGGATGAGCTGCATACCTATCGAGGGCGACAGGGGGCGGATGTGGCCCTCCTGGTGCGGCGCTTAAGAAATGCCTGCAATGCTGATAACCTGCAATGTATTGGCACTTCGGCCACGTTAGCAGGACCTGGAACGTATGAGGAACAGCAGCAGGAAATTGCTGCCGTGGCAGGTAAGCTATTCGGAACGGAAGTCCGGCCCGACTTGGTCATCGGAGAGTCTTTGCGGAAGGTGACACCGGATATAGACCTCTCGACCCCTGACTTTTTAATCAGTCTTCAAGAACGGGTCATGGACCCTGATGTTACCCCACCATGGGAATATGAAGAATTTGTTAAAGATCCCTTGTCGATCTGGATCGAAAACACCTTCGGGGTAACGACCGAAAAGCAATCAGGACGGCTCATTAGAACTAAACCCCGGAGTCTTACCGGTGAAGAAGGCGCTGCCCAGGAACTGAGTTCTTTGATCGGGGTTCCGGTGTCACGCTGCATCGAGGCGATTCAGGAGGGTTTACTGGCCGGTTACCGCTGTTTGGACCCTGCCACCGGATTTCCCGTTTTTGCTTTTCGACTACATCAATTTATCAGTCGGGGTGATTACGTCTATGGTTCCCCTGAGCCGGAAGAAAAACGCTACATGACTGTTTACGGACAACAGTTTGTTCCCGGTAATCGTTCTCGGGTTTTGCTCCCCCTGGTCTTTTGCCGGGAGTGTGGACAGGAATATTATTGTGTCCGAAAAGCCCAGGACAAAGAATCAGATAAAATACGCTTTCTACCTCGGGAATTGGCGGATCGTTTTAGCGACGAGGAGGGAGAGGCTGGTTTTTTATTCAGAAATTCCCATAAGCCCTGGCCCGAAGATGAAAATGAAGTAGTAGAGCGTTTACCCGAAGACTGGCTGATAGAAGAATCGGGCAACATACGTCTCCGGGATAACCGGAGATTATTGCTGCCAGAATTGGTCCGACTGGCGCCCGATGGCCAGCAAACCGCAGACGGCGCCGCATTTCATTACTTCAAGGCCCCCTTCCGGTTTTGCTTAAATTGTGGGGTTTCCTATGGTATGAGGCAAGCTTCAGATATTGGCAAGCTGTCCTCTTTAGGAACTGAAGGCCGCAGCACCGCTACGACGATTCTGAGTCTGGCGGCCATCCGCCGCTTACGGCAGGAAGATTCGATTCCGGAAACCTCCCGAAAGCTTCTCAGTTTTACTGACAACCGTCAGGATGCCTCTCTCCAGGCCGGACATTTGAACGACTTCATTGAAATAGGCTTACTGAGGTCGGCGCTCTATAAAGCTGCCAGTAAGGCCGGGGCAGAAGGAATAGGGCATGATGTATTAACTCAAAAGGTGTTTACGGCCCTGGACCTCCCTTTGCATCACTTTGCGAAAGACCCGGAGGTTAAATTCGCCGCTCTGAAAAATACCGAAAAGGCCTTAATGAACGTCATCGGCTATCGTCTCTACCATGATCTGCGCCGGGGCTGGCGGGTTACTTCCCCGAATTTGGAACAGTGTGGTTTATTGGAAATAGCCTATAATTCCCTGACAGAGCTCTGCGAAGCCTCGGAAGAATGGCAAAATATCCATGAAGCATTATTAACTGCCACTCCTGACACCAAAGCAAAAGTGTGCCGGGTGCTGTTAGATCACATGAGGCGGGAATTGGCCATCAGGGTGAACTATCTTGACGCCACATTCCAGGAAAGTATCCGGCATCAGAGTGATCAGCATCTCATAGCTCCCTGGGCCATTGATGAAAATGAACGGCTCATGGAAGCCACGGTTATCTTCCCTCGGTCTCGTCGGCCCCAGGATTATGGGGGACACCTTTTTATTTCTCCCCGGGGTGGCTTCGGGCAATTTCTCCGGCGCGCCTCGACCTTTCCTGATTACCCAAAGAAAATCAGCGGGGCTGAGGTAGGTGAGATTATTCTCCAGCTGCTGAAAATGTTGCGGATTGCCGGGTTGGTGGAAGCAGTGGTGCCGACCAAAGACGATAATGACGTGCCAGGCTATCAAATACCAGCCGCCGCCATCATTTGGCGGGCTGGTCCTGGAACGCAGCCGTTCCATGATATCATCAGGGTGCCCCGCGCCCCGGAGACGGGTGGACGGACAAACCCCTTTTTCAAGGATTTTTATCAACACATCGCCGCCGAGAGCAAGGGTTTGGAAGCACATGAACATACTGCCCAAGTCGACTATGAGAAGAGGATGGAGCGGGAAAAGGCCTTTCGGGCTGGCAAACTGCCGATTCTCTATTGCTCTCCTACCATGGAATTGGGCATAGACATCGCCACCCTCAATGTCGTCAATATGCGGAATGTTCCCCCGACCCCGGCCAACTATGCCCAAAGAAGCGGCCGGGCCGGGAGGAGCGGGCAGCCAGCTCTGGTGTATTCCTATTGCACCACCGGCAGCCCGCATGACCAGTATTTTTTTAAACGCCCGGAGCAGATGGTGTCCGGCTCAGTGACCCCGCCGAGATTGGAACTGGCGAATGAGGACCTCATTAAATCTCATATTCAGGCAGTGTGGCTGGCGGCCACCGGCCTCTCCTTGGGTAGTTCTTTGCGGGATATTCTGGACGTGAGCGGCGATAGTCCCACCTTGGAGCTTCAACAACAAATCAAGGATGCCATCAATGATGCCAAGGCGAAGCAGAAAACTCTCCAACAGAGCAAGGCTATCTTATCGACCCTGGTCGAGGAGTTGCAGGCAGCGGATTGGTATAGCGAAGGATGGCTGGATGAAACTTTAAACCAGGTGGGGCTGGCCTTTGATCAGGCCTGCGAACGCTGGCGGTCTCTCTATCGGGCCGCCGCCAGGCAGCGGGAGATGCAAAATAAAATCATCGGTGATGCTTCGGCAAGCGCCGAGAATAAAAAACAGGCCAAGCGGTTGCGCATGGAAGCCGAGGCCCAAATGGACCTTTTGCTGGAAACCAAAAACATTATGCAGTCTGACTTTTACAGCTACCGCTATTTTGCCAGTGAAGGTTTCTTGCCGGGCTATAACTTCCCCCGCCTGCCATTATCAGCCTATATCCCAGGTCAACGCCACCACAAGGATGAATTTCTTTCCAGACCCCGTTTTCTGGCTATCTCCGAGTTCGGCCCCCGAGGCATCATTTATCACGAGGGTTCCCGCTTTCTCATCAACAAGGTTATTTTGCCGGTGGGCGAAGACGAGTTTCTCACTGCCGCTGCCAAACTCTGCCCGAACTGCGGCTACTTGCACCCGCTAGCCTTTGGTGGCCAAGGGGTGGATAACTGTGAGCAATGCCAGCAATTCCTTGAGCGTCCCATATGCCAGCTTTTCCGGCTGCAAAATGTGGCCACCAGGCGGAAGGATCGGATTAATTGCGACGAAGAGGAACGCCTCCGTCTGGGATATGAGATAAAAACCGGCATCCGTTTCGCTTTGCATAAGGGAAACCTCTCCCTTCAAACGGCCACAGTGAATCATCCTGACCTGGGAACTCTGGCGACCTTGACTTACGGCCACGGTGCCACCCTGTGGCGCATCAATCTGGGTTGGAGCCGCAGGCAGAACAAAAATCAACTCGGCTTCGTGTTGGACACTGGAAGGGGCTATTGGGCCAAAAACGATCTACTTACGGCGGAGGAAGATGACTCTGACCCCATGAGTGCCAAGACTGTCAGAGTGGTCCCATATGTGGAAGACCATCGCAACTGTCTTTTACTCACACCCGCCCAGGTCCTGGATAAGAATCAGATGGCTTCCCTGCAAGCGGTGGTAAAACGGGCCATTCAGGCCTACTTTCAATTGGAGGACAATGAATTGGCCGCCGAACCTCTCCCGAACCAGGACGAACGCCGGATGATCCTCTTTTATGAGGCTGCCGAGGGCGGGGCGGGCGTTTTGCGGCAACTGATCGCCACTCCCGATGCAGTTGCGGAAGTTGCCAAGGCGGCCCTGGACATCTGCCACTTTGATCCCCAAAACGGGGAAGATAAACGTCGTGGCCCCCGTGCCCGAGAAGACTGTGAAGCCGCCTGTTATGATTGTTTATTAAACTACGGCAATCAGCGGGACCACCAGCTTTTAGACCGACAGACCATTAAAGATTTTTTGTATCAACTCAGCCAAGCACGCACCTCTGTGTCCCCGGTGGGGATACCCAGGTCGGAGCATCTCAAGAAGCTTATGACCCTGGCCGGTTCTGATCTGGAACGAAGCTGGCTCGGTTTTCTGGAGGACCGGCGGCTGCACCTGCCTTCCCGAGCCCAATACTTTATGGACAAGTGCAAGACCCGGCCGGATTTTATCTATGATGAGCATTTAGCGGTTATTTACGTGGACGGCCCGCCGCATGATTATCCCGAGCGGCAGAAAAGAGATGCAGAACTGACCACCTGTTTGGAAGATTTGGGATATACCGTAATCCGCTTCCGCCATCAGGATGACTGGGAAAGCATCATTGCGAAATTCCCCCACATCTTCGGGGTAGTTAAAAAAATCAAGGGGTTTGAAAGTTGGAAACGGTGAAAAGTTTTGCCGTCGGCTCCCTGGTGAAGGCCAGAGGCCGGGAATGGGTGGTTCTGCCCGAGTCCCAGACAGATATGCTCATACTCCGCCCTTTGGGAGGGACCGAAGATGAGGTAACCGGCATTTATCTTCCCTTGGAGCCGGTAACGCCGGCAGCCTTTGCGCTTCCCGATCCCAGTGAAATCGGCGATTTTCGTTCCTGCCGCCTGCTCCGGGACGCCGTCCGTCTGGGCTTCCGCTCCAGTGCCGGTCCTTTCCGGTCCTTTGCCAAGATCGCCGTGGAACCTCGGCCTTACCAATTGGTGCCGCTGCTCATGGCCCTGAAACTTGACCCGGTCCGGCTGCTGATCGCCGATGATGTGGGCATCGGCAAGACCATTGAAGCCGGGCTGGTCGTCCGGGAACTCCTTGATCGTGGCGAAATCACCCGCCTCACCGTTCTCTGCCCACCGCACCTGGCCGAGCAATGGCAGGCTGAACTGGCGGAAAAATTTCATCTTGCCGCCGAACTGGTCTTGCCCAGCACTGTTACCCGACTGGAGCGGGTCTGTGCCGTCGGTCAATCCCTGTTTGAGGTCTATCCTTATACCATTGTTTCTCTGGATTACATCAAGTCTGATCGCCGCCGGGATGAGTTTTTGCGGACCTGCCCGGAACTGGTAGTGGTAGACGAGGCCCATACCTGCGCCCAGGCTGATGCCCAAAGCCGCAGCCGGCAACAGCGGCATCACTTGCTCCAGGGGTTGGCGAAAAATCCTGACCGCCACCTAATTCTGGTTACGGCTACTCCTCATAGCGGCAAAGAAGAAGCCTTTCGCTCTCTCCTGGCCTTACTTGACCCTGCCTTCGCTAATCTCCCGGCAGAATTGGGCGGTCCACAGAACGAACCCCACCGCCGACGCCTAGCCGCCCATCTGGTCCAACGCCGTCGGGGTGATATTCGCCACTATCTGCAGGCGGAAACCCCCTTCCCACTCCGGGAGGAAGCCGAAGAAACCTATGTGCTGGGGGAAGGCTCAGACTATAAAAAGCTCTTTGACCGGGTGCTGAAATATGCCCGTCAGACCGTCGCTATCAAGGAAGGCGGCGAGCATCGGCAGCGGGTGCGCTGGTGGTCCATGCTGGCCCTGTTGCGCTCCCTGGCCAGCAGCCCGGCAGCAGCGGCGGCGACGTTGCGGAACCGCTCCAATGTCGCCGACACCGACTCAGTTGACGCCGCTGACGAGATCGGCCAACGCACTATTCTTGATCTGGACCTGGATGAGGTCGGCGACCGCGTCGACATCATTCCCGGCTCTGATTATGAGAGCAGCCAGTTTCAGGAGGACCGCCAGCGGCGTTATCTGCTGCAACTGGCCCGAGAAGCCGAAGCCTTGCAAGGGGCTAAGGATAGTAAACTGGAAAAAGCATTGCTTCTGATTAAGGGTTTTCTCAAAGACGGTTTTCACCCCATAATCTTCTGCCGCTTCATTCCCACCGCCGAGTATGTCGGTCAGGCTTTGCGGCAAGCCTTGCCGGGGGACGTGGAAGTGGGAGTAGTCACCGGCAATCTGCCCCCCGCTGAGCGGGAGGAGCGAGTGCTCAGATTAGGGGAGAGCCCCAAGCGGGTCCTGGTTTGCACTGATTGCCTGAGCGAAGGGATCAACCTCCAGGATCATTTTGATGCCGTCATGCACTATGACCTGAGCTGGAATCCTACCCGCCATGAACAACGGGAGGGGCGGGTGGACCGTTTCGGGCAGCCCCGGGATAAGGTCAGGGTCCTGACTTATTACGGCCTGGATAATCAAATCGACGGCATTGTTCTGGATGTGCTGCTGCGCAAGCATAAGAAAATCCGCAGTTCCCTGGGCATCTCCGTGCCGGTGCCGGTGGCCGCCCACCAGGTGGTGGAGGCTATTTTTGAGGGGCTGCTCTTGAGAGAACAATCCGGCCACACCCAGCTCTCCTTTGATTTTTTGGACGCGGTAAAAAAAGACGAACTTCACGCCCAATGGGATCAGGCCAGCGAACGGGAAAAACGTTCCAAAACCATGTTTGCCCAGGAAACCATTAAAGTGGCCGAAGTGGCCCAGGAAATGGAAGCGGCTCGGGCTGCCGTGGGCTCCGGCGTGGACGTGGCAAATTTTTTTCAGGAAGCGCTGCAAACCTTTGGGGCCACTGTCACGGCGCCTAAGAGGGGCTATCATTTTGATCTGCGGGAGACGCCCCGGGCGCTTCGGGAAGCCTTGGGGCAGGGCGATGCTTTTGAGGCCCGTTTCGAGCTCCCGGTGGGCGACAAGATCATTTACCTGCATCGCACCCATCCCCTGGTGGAGACCCTGGCCGGTTATGTCATGAACACGGCCCTGGACCCGCTCACACCAGGCATCGCCCGCCGCTGCGGGGTAATTCGCACCCGCCAGGTGGAAAAGCGCACCACCCTGCTCCTGATGCGGTACCGGTATCACCTCATTACCACCAAGGCCGGGGTAGAGAAACAACTGCTGGCGGAAGATTGTCAGCTCCTGGGCTTTGCCGGAGCCCCGGAAAAGGCTCAGTGGCTGCCGGCAGAAGCCCTGACGCCGCTGCTGGCCTGTCAGCCCGATGCCAATATCAACCCTGACCAGGCTTCCCAGTTTGTGGCCAAAGTCATTGCCGGTATGCCCGCTTTACAGCCTCACCTGGAAGGCGCGGCGGTCAGGCGGGGTGAAGCTCTCTTGGAGGCCCACCGCCGGGTGCGCACCGCCGCCCGGCTGAAGGAGGTGCACCATCGGGTGGAGCCGCACCTGCCGCCGGATGTTTTGGGGATATACGTTTATTTGCCTGTCGTTGATTGATTTGTCTCTGGCTTTGGAGATGTGATCCACAATGCGCCACTCCCATCGCGACCTTTTTATCACCGTCAAGACCGAAGGCGGCCTGCTGCCAGTGGACCTGCTGCAGCGTCTGGCCGAGGGCGACAAGGAACTGGACGGCCTCTCCCCGGAGTCCTATCATCTGGCCCCCCATGAAAAGTTGGGGGAAGTCATCAACCGGGCCTGGAATCGCCTGGTGGGGGCCTGGGCCTCCTTTCAAACCGCCGCGGCAGCCCTGCCCGAGTCCGACACCGGCACCACCCTCACCCGGGAGCGCTGGCTCCTCATCCTGTTTCAGGAATTGGGTTACGGCCGCCTCCTCCCCAGCAAGGCTCAGGAAATCGACGGCAAGGCCTACGCCATCAGCCACGCCTGGCAGCATACCCCCATCCACCTGGTCAGTTTTCGCCACGGCCTCGACAGCCGGGCGCCGGGCGTGGCCGGGGCCGCCCGCCTCAGTCCCCACAGCCTGGTGCAGGAATTCCTCAACCGCTCCGACCACCACCTCTGGGGCATGGTCAGCAATGGTTTGAAGCTGCGCCTGCTGCGGGATAATGCCAGTCTTACCCGCCAGGCCTTTGTGGAGTTCGATCTGGAAGCCATGTTCAATGGTGAGGTCTTTCCGGATTTCGTTCTCCTCTTTCTGATCCTGCACCAATCCCGCCTGGAAGCCGAATCACCAGAGCACTGCTGGCTGGAAAAGTGGAGCCAGGAAGCCCAGCGCCGGGGCACCCGGGCCTTGGACCAACTCCGGCAGGGGGTCGAAGCGGCCTTGAAAACCCTGGGGCAGGGGTTCCTGGAACATCCGGCCAATACTGATCTGAGGAACCGCCTGCAAGCCGGCCATCTCACCCCGGCTGTGCTCTACCAGGAGCTCTTACGCCTCATCTACCGCCTCATCTTTCTCCTGGTGGCCGAAGACCGGGACCTGCTCCTGCCACCCGAGGCCGATGCCACCGCCCGGCGGCGCTATTATGAGTTTTACTCTCTCTCCCGGCTGCGCCGCCTGGCCCGGAGCCACCGGGGCACCCGGCACGCCGACCTCTGGCAGGCCTTCGGCGTCACCTGCCGCTGTCTGGCACAGGGGGAACCGGCCCTGGGGCTGGCCCCCCTGGGCGGCTTCCTCTTTGCCCCCGAATCCCTGGCCAACCTCACTCATTGTGAGCTGAGCAATAAAGCCTTCCTGAGTGCCCTACGGTCCTTGTCATTTGTCGAAGCGCGGCGGCTGCTGCGTCCCATCGACTACCGCAATCTGGGCACCGAAGAACTGGGGAGCGTCTACGAGAGTCTGCTGGAATTGCATCCCCGGGTCAATGTCAGCGCCCGCACCTTCGAGCTGGGCAGCGCCTCCGGCTCCGAGCGCAAGACCACCGGCTCGTATTACACACCCACTTCTCTCATAAACTGCCTCCTGGATTCGGCTTTGGAACCGGTCCTGGCCTCGGCCCTGCAGCAGCCCGACCCGGAAAAGGCCCTGCTCAGTCTCAAAATCGTGGACCCGGCCTGCGGCTCCGGCCACTTTCTCATTGCCGCCGCCCACCGCCTGGGGAAACGCCTGGCTATGGTGCGCACCGGCGACATGGAGCCCGCTCCCGCCGAACGCCGCCGGGCCTTGCGGCAGGTGGTGAGCCATTGTATTTACGGGGTGGATGTCAATCCCCTGGCCGTGGAGCTGTGCAAGGTAGCCCTGTGGCTGGAGACCCTGGACCCCGGCCGCCCCCTGGGTTTCCTGGACCACCGGATCAAATGCGGCAACAGCTTGCTGGGGGCGACGCCCGCCCTGCTGAGCCAGGGGATTCCTGACGACGCCTTTAAACCAATCGAAGGTGATGACAAAGACTATTGCAGCAAGGCCAAAAAACGTAATAAAGCGGAGCGGCAGGCCCGCCAGCAGCAGAAACTGGATTTTCCCGCCGAGCCCTGGGAGCGCTTGGGGGACCTGGCCGCCGCCCTGATGCACGTGGAAGCCGTGGGTGAAGACACCATTGAGCAGGTGCAAGCCAAACAAGCCCGCTATGCCCAAGTGATCAAGTCCAGCGGCTATCTCTTTAATCATCTCCGGGCCGACGCCTGGTGCGCCGCCTTTGTCTGGAAAAAGACGGAGGCCTTTCCTTACCCCATGACCCAAGGCATGTTGCGCCGCCTGGAAAAGAACCCCCATGATCTGCCCCCCTGGATGCGGGAGGAAATTCAGCGCCTGGCCACCGGATACCGCTTCTTCCACTGGCACCTGGAATTCCCGGATGTCTTTCAGCCCAAGCCGGGGGCTGACCTATCAGACGATGAGGTGACTGGCTGGAGCGGCGGCTTTGACGTGGTGCTGGGTAATCCGCCTTGGGAGCAAATGGAATTAGCGGAAAAAGAGTTCTTTGCCCCCCGTGATCCTGAAATTGCCCAGGCCCCCAACGCCGCCGCCCGGAAAAAACGCATCGCCGCCCTGCCGGAGAGCAACCCCAGGTTGTGGGCCGATTTTCAGGCCGCCAAACGGGCCGCGGCGGGCGGCAGCCACTTTATCCGGCACTCGGGGCGCTATCCTTTAAGTGCCTATGGGCGAATAAATACTTATCAGATCTTTGCCGGGCTGGCCCGGCAGCTCGTTTCGTCCCGGGGCCGGGCCGGGATCATCGTCCCCTCGGGCATTGCCACCGATGACAGCAACAAGCACTTCTTCGCCCACCTGACCGACAAGCAGTCCCTGGTGAGCCTGTATGACTTGGAGAACCGGGAGGCCATCTTCCCTGGCGTGCATCGCTCCTATAAGTTCTGCCTCCTCACCCTGGGCGGGGCCGGGGCCGCCCCGGCGGGGGCCGATTTCGCCTTTTTCCTCACCAATACCGAACAGCTGCGGGACGAGGAGCGCCATTTCATCCTATCTCCGGCTGACATCGCCCTCCTCAACCCCAACACCCGCACCTGCCCCATCTTTCGGAGCAAACGGGATGCCGAGATCACCAAGGCCATTTACCGCCGGGTGCCGGTCCTCATCGATGAGAGCCAGGGGGAGGCGGGAAATCCCTGGGGGATTTCTTTCAAACAAGGCCTTTTTAACATGTCCAGCGACTCCCGCCTCTTCCGCACCCGGGAGCAACTGGAGGGGGCAGGGTGGGAACTGCGGGGCAATGTCTTCCACCGGGGCGAGGAGACCTGTCTGCCCCTGTATGAAGCCAAGCTCATCCACCACTATGACCACCGCTGGGCCACGTATGACAACGGGGAGACCCGGGCTTTAACTGCAGCCGAGAAGGCTGACCCCGACAGAGTCATCCTGCCCCGCTACTGGGTGCCGCAACCGGAAGTGCAGGCCCGCCTCCAGGGAAAGTGGGACCGCGCCTGGCTCCTGGGCTGGCGGGATATCGCCCGCTCCACCGACGAACGAACGGTCATCGCCGGGGTGGTGCCAAGGGTGGGGGTGGGTCATAAACTTCCTTTAATGTTCCCTGGTAACCTGAGGAAAGTAGATTCAACCGGTCTGTTGGCCAACCTCTCAGCTTTGGCTCTTGACTACATTGCCAGACAAAAAGTGGGAGGAACAAACTTAACCTTTTTTATTGTCAAACAAATTCCCCTGTTGCCACCCGAGACTTATTACAAATCTCTCCCCTGGCTCCCCACCGCTTCGCTCCAGGACTTCCTCCTCCCCCGGGTCCTGGAGCTGACCTACACGGCCCAGAACCTGGCGGGCTGGGCCCGGGACCTGGGCTATACCGGCCCCCCCTGCCGCTGGGACGAAGAGCGCCGCTTCCTCATCCGCTGCGAACTGGACGCCCTCTATTTCCACCTCTACGGCCTTAACCGGGAGGACGCCGATTATATCCTGGAGACCTTCCCCATTGTCAAGCGCAAGGACGAGGAGCGCTACGGTGACTACCGCACCAAGCGGGTCATCCTGGAAATCTACGACGCCCTGGCAGAAGCTATCGACACCGGCCAGCCCTATCAGACCCGCCTGGACCCGCCGCCCGGCCCCCCGGCAAAGCCGCTCCCCGAATGGCAGCCCGGTCAGCCCCAACCACCGGATTGGCCAGCCCATATCCATCCCCCGCAAGGGAGTCAAGATACCTCTTGAGAGCATGGGGCGAGGCCAGTTAAATGGCGAGAAGCATTTGCCGGTAGCGACGTCGCCTGCGCCAAGGGGAAACGCCTCCCCGTGTGCGTCTGCTGCCGGAGCGATGGCCGGTTTGTTCCTCTGCCGCTCCGAGAAGCCAAAGCCACCCCGCGGCGCGGCCAGGGCAATGCCGCCACCCTGATTGATGAGCAAGTTTTGTCCTTTGCCGAGGCTATGGCCGCTTACCTCCGCGCTGTCGAGAGAGAGTTTCACGTCAAGATTTGCCGCATCGCCCTCGATGCTCCCAGTGATCCCAAAAAACCAGGTCTATCTCGCCGCCGCTGCGAACCAGCCTTGGATGCCCGCCGCCGCCGCTGCCCTGGTTTGGTCTCCAATTCTTTTGGACACCGCTTCGGGCAAAATAGCATAGTCCAGGAGGTGTCTCAAGGGATCAGCGTGGTTGGCCAATGGTCGCGCACTTTTCGGCCCGGCGCCAGCCTGGAATTCCTGCCCCAATAATGAGGGGGCGCCGCCGCCCAGTTGGCAAACTGGCGGGAGCAATTTCTCCTATCCGGGGAGGCGGCCTTGAAAAAACATCCCCAGGATGGGCGTGATCTGGAAATCGCCAGGCTCCTTTTTCAACGACTTTATAATGAGCAGGGAATCATGCAACGCCGCGGCTGGAAAACTCCGGCCCAGGGGCGCCGGGAACAACTCCAGGTGCTGCCCCTGGCCGCCTGATTTAACCCTTAACTTTGTCCAATTAATTGTGGACTTTTACACGGTCGAGCCCTGCAGGCCTGCCAAGCAGAAGTCTCACCCAGTAAAAAGAAAGGGTTCAGGTCTGATTACCTGAACCCCATCCAACTATCTGATTTTATTGGTGCCGGAGGCGAGACTCGAACTCGCACAGGCGCAAGGCCCGGGGGATTTTGAGTCCCCTGCGTCTACCAATTCCACCACTCCGGCACGCCTTAAATTCTAATTCTAATCAATTTTTTCCCTGAGGCAAAGAAAAATCTCTCCCGTCTTTAATTTTACACCGTCTCTAAACGATTTGGCATCGGTCAGACGGGCGTTGGGGGTGGGGGGAGGGTGGTTAGGGGCAATGTTGTTGAATTAAGCAGGGCGTTCATTGGCGGGCTTTTTGAGAGAAGCGAAGAATCAAAAGGATTATTATAGGTTATATGCTTGGCCGCCGGCGGCAGCTCAGGATGCCAAAGGGGTGGAACGTCTTATTTCAAAGGCATTGGGTGTTAGGGGGGCAGAGGACTCACACCCTGGCTGCCTCCCTCAGAGGACTTTTGCAACAGCCTATGAACGGCGCCGCCAGATGGGGCCGCGGGGAGTATCCCAGACTTCAATGCCTTGGCTGGCCAGTTCCTGGCGGAGTTGATCGGCCCGGGCCCAATCTTTCTGCTGGCGGGCCGCCTCGCGCTCGGCCAGCAGGGCGGCAATGGCCTCGTCGGCGGCCTCATGGGGGAAGTTCATGACCCCCAGCACCTGGTCCAACTCTTGGAAGGTCTGGAGGATGGCCTGAGCCCCGGCCTGGTCCAGTTGGCGTTGATCCAAACGGCTGTTGACCTGACGGATAAAGTTAAAAATCGCCGCCAGGGCGCCGGCGATATTGAGGTCATCGTCCAGGGCTGCCACGACGTCGCCCACGAGGGTAGTCAGGTGCTCTGTCAGGTCTTCCCAGGGCTGTCCTGCCTCCACATGGCTGAGCCGTTGTAGGCAGACATCCAGACGGTTGCGGGAACGGCGGGCGCTCTCCAGGGCTTCCTTGGAGATATGCAGGGTCTTGCGATAGTGGGTGGCCAGCAGGAGGTAGCGCAGGTCTTCCCCAGCCACCCCGGCGTCCAAAAGGGCGCGCACGGTCAGTTGGTCATCGTTTTCGGCAGGACTTTCTTTGGCAGCCAGCACCGGCTCAGCATGCAGCCAGTAGCGGGCCAGGGGTTTGCCGGTGGCCGCCTCGCAGATGGCCATGACGTTTTCGTGGTGGGGAAAGACGAGATTAGCCCCGCCGGTGACGATGTCAAAGGAGTCGCCCAGATGGCGCAGGGCCATGGCGGCACACTCCAGATGCCAGCTGGGCCGGACATTGCCCCACTCGGTGGTGTAATACAGGCCCCGCTTCAATTCCGCCAGCTTGGCTCGTTTCAAGAGAGTAAAATCACAGGGATTGTCCTTCTCATAATCATCCAGATCCACGGTCTTGCCCACCCGGATCTTGGCAAAATCCACCTGGGAGAGTTTGCCATACCCTTTAACGCGGGAGATGTCGAAGTAGACCGAGCGGTGTTTCTCATAGGCATAGCCTTTTTCCAGCAGCCGTTTGGTGAGAGCCAGCATATCCTCCACGTACTCGGTGACCTTGGGATAGACCTGAGCCCGCTGCAGGCGCAAGGCATCGATATCCTTGAAGAACTCGTCAATGTACTGTTGGGTAAAAGCCCCCAGGGGCAGCCCGGCGGCCTCGGCGCCCTGGATGGTGCGGTCGTCCAGATCGGTGAGGTTGACCACCTGTTTGACGTGAAAACCCCGATATGTCAAGTAGCGCCGCAGGAGATCGGCAAACATGAGGCGGCGGGCGTCGGTCAGGGTCAGATAACCGTCCATGGTGGGGCCGTCGGTATACATGGCCGCCTGGCCCAGATGCTGAGGCACAAAGGCCTGTTTGCTCCGCCCCAGGGTATTAAAGAAACATAAGGAAGGCTTTTCTTTCTCCACGAACAAGGTCGTGGACAGATAGCGTTCGCCGCTGTCCGGCGTGATGGCCACAATAAACCCCTCGGTCAACGGCTGGGCCAGCTCCAGGGCGATGGCCACTGCGGCGCCGGAGCTCATCCCCAACAAGAGGCCCTCTTCCCGGGCCAAGCGGCGGGCCGTTTCAAAGGCCGCTTCATCATCAACGTTCACAATCCGATCTGCCTTGTTTTTATCGAATATCCCTGGCCGGTAGGACTCCTTCATATTTTTCAGCCCCTGGATTTTGTGTTTCATGTGGGGCTCCACTGCGACGATCTGGATGGCCGGATTCAACTCTTTCAGGCGCTGGTAGAGGCCCATGCAGGTGCCGCTGGTCCCCAGGGTGACCACCACATGGGTAACCCGGCCCTCGGTCTGCTCCCAGATCTCCTGGGCCGTGCCGTGATAGTGGGCCGCGGGGTTGCTGGGGTTGTTGAATTGGTCGGGGAGATAATACTTATCGGGGAACTCCCGGGCTAGACGGTAGACCTCTTCGATGGCGCCGTCAGTGCCGAGGTGGGCTGGGGTCAGAAGCAGCTGGGCCCCCAAGGCCTTGAGGATTTTTTTGCGCTCTTCGCTGGCCGCCTCGGACATGGCTAAAATACAAGGGTAGCCTTTGACGGCGCAGACCATGGCCAAGCCGATGCCCGTATTGCCGCTGGTGGCCTCGATCACCGTCTTGCCCGGCCGCAGTTCGCCCCGGGCTTCGGCATCCCGCAGCATGGCCCAGGCCACCCGGTCTTTGATGGAGCCGCCGGGATTGAAATACTCCAGTTTAACGTAGACCTCAACCCTGGGGTTGGGATTCAGGCGATTCAACCTCACCAGGGGGGTGTTGCCGATGAGTTCCAGGATGTTCTGATAGCAGCCTTTCACGCGTTACTCCTGCCTGTCGGATTTGTTGGCCAAAAATGAAGCTGAGACCGGGTTAGAGGCGACAGGGGGGAGAATCACTTTCTTCGAGCACCTGCAGCAGGTGTTGATTGACGACGTCGATGATGGAGGCTACAAAGGCCCGTTGCATTTCCCGATTTTCCTGCAAGACCCCCATGAGGCGGTGAATCAGGGCCAGGATCACGGTGCCGGCCTCCTGGGGGGTGACGTTCTGTTCGTTGAACATTGCCAGGATGTCGTTCGCAATCTGACGCAAACGCTCGGTCATTTCCGTGGTGGCCGTCTGTCCCTGGTCCTGGGTCATGACTCATTCCTCCTGAGAGATGTTGGGGGCGACGAGAGGAGCAGCCGAAAGCCTGAGCCATTCCGGTCGCCACGTAAAAAAAGTCTTAAATGGCAAGAAGTTATCTTCTGCATATTCATACCATATCCACCGGCGCTTTGCAATGTCCGGTCCGCTGGGCCCGCGCCTCGGCACACTGAACAATATCCTGAACCTGCACGACGACGTCCAGCGCCCGTCCCTGTTTCAAAAACTGAACTGCCCGGATGGCTGACCGCCGACTTAATCTATAAAATATTAAATAATAATAGTTAGTTATGAAACGATGGCCGGACTGCCAGAGAATTAGTATAAAATTTTGAACTAAATGTGCGGAATATGAAACATTATGCATCCTCGCAGTTGGGGGCTCTTTACTTAATCAATTAATATCATTGTATAATTCGAATTATCAGATATTGGCATGGTTACTGCTATATAATAAAGTACAAAAAGAAGGCATGGCAAATACGGCAAGCCTTGTGTGGATTCTTTGATAGCGACAGAAAACCGAGGGGCACTCTTTAGCCTCGGACTAAGACAAAAAAAATTTTTCTCATCAATCAACCCTTTTCCCATCCACCTTTATTGAGTGGAAGTCATAACCTCCATATCATCCCACGAAAAGGGGCCAGGCAACTGGCCCCCCCTCCTTTTTGGGGCCTGTTTTTAAAGAATAAGCTTGGTATTGAGGTGCCTTGGCCAGACCAGCTGATGGCTGAGATCAGGCCTGGGAAGTCTCGCCATAACCTCAGAGGGGGACTGGGGTTCTTTCATTACTTGCTTTTTCTCTATTTTTACGGTTATATGGAAGCAACCGGGCGTGGGGGGAGGAGTAATTGCCCCCTCAGATATCCAGAGGTTTGCCCATCTGGCTCAGGTTGGCTCGGCCGCGGTGGCTTGCCGGCGCCATCCGCATACTTTTGCGAGGTTTTCAGGTCATGAAAAAGACCCGTCAGCGCCAACGTCGTGCCCTGGATAAGATTCTCCAAGTTTTCCGGAAAGCCCAGCATCCTCTCCTGCCGGAGGAGGTCTCGACCCTGCTGGGGCGGCGCCGCTCCCAAATAGCCGATCTCGAGGGCCAATTGCAGGAGTTAATCCGGGCCGGCGAAGTGGTGGCTTTAGAAGGTGGCCGCTATGGCCTGACTGCGGCCATGAACCTGGTGGTCGGTCGGATCTCGGTTCATCCCGACGGCTTCGCCTTTGTGACGCCTGAAGACGAACCGGACAGCAGCGATATCTTCATCAATCCGGGCAATCTCAAAGAAGCCTGGCATGGCGATAAGGTGGTGGTCCGGCTGGAACCCAAGGGCCGGCGGGGCAAAAAAGAGGGCCGCGTCATCCGGGTGGTGGAGCGGCGCCGCAAACACCTGGTGGGTCTGCTGCAGGAGACTGGCGGCCGCTACTTTGTCACTCCCGAAGATGAACATCTCCTCTTTGACCTGGTGATTCCAGCCGAGCGGTCTCTGGCCGAGGCCGTGGGCCTCATGGTGGTGGCCGAAATCACCGAATACCCCGCGGCCCGCCTCAATCCGGTGGGACGGGTGCTGGAAATTTTAGGCCCGCCCGATGACCCGGCGGTCCAGGTCAAGGTGGTCATGCTGAAATACGAGCTGCCCCATGAGTTCCCCGCCGCGGTCCTGGAGGAGGCCCGCCAACTCCCCCAGGAGGTCACCGAGCCGGTCCGGCAGGGACGTCTGGACCTTACCCATATTCCCTTCATCACCATCGACCCCCTGAAGGCCCGGGATTTTGACGACGGCGTCGCCCTTGTGAAGAAGCCCGGCGGCGGTTGCGTGCTGCACGTGGCCATCGCCGATGTGGCCTTTGCCGTGCCCCCCGGCTCGGCCCTGGACCGGGAGGCGGAAAAACGAGGGACCAGCGTCTATTTTCCCCAAACCGTGGTGCCCATGCTGCCCGGGGAGCTCTCCACCGGCTTCTGCAGCCTCAATCCCGGCGTGGATCGCCTGGCCATGGTGGTCAGCCTCGAATATAACCGCTACGGCCACCGTACCGGCATGGAGTTTGCCCGGGCTGTCATCCATAGTCGGGCCCGACTGACCTATGACGAGGTGGAGCAGATCCTGCAGGGTGATCGCCGGGCCCGGCGAGGCCGGCGGGAGCTGGTGCAGATGCTTACCCACATGGCCGATCTCTGCCAAAAATTGCGCGCCCAACGCCGCCAACGGGGCAGCCTGCTCCTTAGTATTCCTGAAGCCGAAGTCCTCCTCAATGAGCAGGGCATTCCTTACCACGTCCGGCGTTTGGACCACCTTCTTTCCCATCAGCTCATCGAAGAGTTCATGATCGCGGCCAACGAAGCCGTGGCTGAATTTCTCGGGGACCCGTGCCTCTACCGGGTGCATGACGTCCCCGATGTGGAGAAACTGACGGCATTTCGGCAATTTTTGGCTAAATTGGGGCTCATCCTCCCCAAGGAAGTGGATCGGGACCCCAAAGCCCTGGTTAATTTCCTGGACAGCATTCGAGACCTTCCCATGGCCTTCATGATCCAAGTCATGCTCCTGCGCTCCTTGAAGCAAGCCCGCTACTCCGGCCAGAATGTCGGCCACTACGGTTTGGCCTCGGAATGCTATACTCACTTTACCTCGCCCATCAGGCGCTATCCTGACCTCCTCGTCCATCGTCTCCTGATCAACCGCCTCCAGGGCAAAGGGGTGTCTGACCAAGAGGTCCTGCGGTTAGACGAGCAGGCCCGGGAACTTACCGCCCGGGAGCGGGTGGCCGTGGAGGCGGAGCGGGAAATGCTGGCCCGCATGCAGGCCCGCTGTCTGGCGGAACACCTGGGCGAAATCTTCCATGGCGTCATCGTCGGGGTCACGCCCTTTGGCTTCTTTGTCTCTTTGGAGGAGATTTTTGCCGAAGGCCTGGTGCGCCTGGTAGACCTGCCCAACGACTACTACCAGTTCCAGGAATCCCATCTCCGCCTCAAAGGCCGACGCACCGGCAAAACCTTCCAGATCGGTGATCGGCTCACCGTCCGGGTGGCCCGGGTCGACCTGCGCCGCCGACATATTAACCTGGAGTTGGTGGAGGCAGACAAAGATGAAGGAGCAGGGAAGGGGGATGGAAAAAAAACCGTGAGCAGTGGGCCGAACTCAGCCTAACAAATAATGGGTGCGCAGGCTTCCCCCCGGCGTTCTGCTGAGCAGGCTGAAAGCCTGTTCCACCGATCTTCAGTCAACAGCATTGAGAGGTAGGGTGGGGAGTTAATCAATCGGTTCTTTCTCTCCCGAAGGCTTTTCCCGCCTCTGCCCGACCATTGTGTGGGTAATGCGAAACCCCTTTGGGGAGGATTAGGGCGAGGAGGAGCCTCGGTATTTTCCTGCGGCGCCGCTGACCGCAGGTCGAAAACCTTATAGGCAGTTGCAAAACCCCCGTGCTTGTCATCCGGGACGAAGTGAAGGCTCTCTATCTAGAAAAACAAGATTCTTCGCTGCGCTCAGAAAGACATGGAATTGGTTTTCAAGGATTTGCAACAGCTTCTAGTCAGCGGCTTCCTCTTTTTCCTGCCGGTCGACGGCTGCGGTGATTTCGGCCACGATCCGCCTGGCTGCAGCCACCGGCTCGGCCGCCTGGCGGATGGGCCGGCCCACCACTATGTAATCCGCCCCGGCCTGGATGGCCTGCTGCGGCGTCAGGAGGCGTTTTTGGTCATCTCCCGGCACCGCCGCCCACGCCGGCCGGATGCCCGGGCAGACCACGAGGAAATCCGGGCCGAATTGCGTTTTCACGGCCCGGGCCTCGGTGGGCGCGCAGACCACGCCGGCGCAGCCGGCAGCTTTGGCCAGCCCTGCCCGCAGCAACACTAATCTGACCGGCGGCTCAGCATACTGCGGGTCTATGCCGGCCGCCAAAAGGTCGGCGGTCCCCAGGCTGGTCAACACCGTCACCCCCAGCACCCCTATTCCCCGGGCCCGCGCTGCAGCCGTGGCATCTTGCAGCCCGGCCCCCTGTTCACAATGGATGGTGGTGAATTGCACGCCCGGGGGGAGGTTGTTCAGGGCGGCCCGCATTGTCGCCGGGATGTCATGGAATTTCAGGTCCAGGAAAAAGCCGACGCCGGTCGCCGTCGTCAGGCTTTGGAACATCTGGGGACCGGCCGCCACAAAGAGCTCCAGCCCCACCTTGAACATTCCCACTTCATCCTGCAACAGCTCGATATACCGCCGGGCCTGATTGATGTCGGCTACATCCAAGGGAAAAATCAACCGGTCCTTGGGTTTCAGAGGTATGGACATACCGTCCCCGCAAAACACTTCTGCAGCAGTCTGCTAGGCCAGGAGCGACGCGGCCTCTTGCACGAGCCGGCCGATGGCCAACCCCTGGGGGCAGGCCCGTTCGGCCTGACTATAATCCACCACGGTCATTTGCTGCCGCACCTGCTTTGGCAGGTCGGCAAAGGTTTCCCGGGCCAGTTCCGGTTCGCCGTAGTCCCGATAATACATCAGGCAGCGCATGATTTCCGGCACCGGCACCGCTCCGGCCACCGCCGCCTGACAGATATGGCCGCAGCCGGCGCAATAGCCGCTCTTCGTCGCTTGGGCATACTGCTGCATGATGGTAAAGTCTTCCCTGGCCAATTTCGTCTTATTCAGAGCCGCAGCGACATTGGCCGACAAGATGGTCAGGTTGGGCATCTGGGAACAGATAGTGGCAATCTGCGGGTTCTCCCAGACAACCCTGAGTCTGGCCTGCTTATCGGTGAAGCCTTTCTGGAGAAAGCGCTCGGCAAACTCCATCTCCGCCGGCATTTCGGACTTTGGCATGCCCGGCCCGCCGCCCATGGTTTTCATGGCCACCAAGCCGATGCCAGCCTTGGCGCAGGCGTTCACCGCCTCCACCATCTTGGGATCAGCCATAACCCGGAAATTATAGGTGAACATGATGGCGTCGATCCAGTCCCAGCGGGCCGCCCCGGCCAGACATTCAGCCATGTTGGTGTGTGTACTGAAGCCGAAGTATTTAATTTTCCCTCTCTTTTTCATTTCGGCGCCCCAGTCCCGGAAGGCCGGGGTCATGTCGCTGCTGCCGGTAATGCTGTGAATATAAAAGAGGTCCACATAATCGGTCTGGAGGCGGGCCAGGCATTTCTCCAGGCGTTCGGTCAGGTTGGGCCCCCGGGAGGGTACCAGTTTCGTCACGATAAAGACATTCGGTCGGGTGCCGGGGTTGCGGGCCAAAAATTTGCCGAAGCCTTCTTCACTCAGGCCATTGCCATAGGCTTCGGCGGTGTCCCAGTAGTTGATCCCCCATTTCAGGGCTTGCTTGATGATGATCTGATTGTTGATGGTATCAAACATGCCCCCCAGGTTTAAGATGGGGACGCTGACGCCGGTTTTGCCCAGAATCCGTCGGGGTACGACCGCGCCGGTGGCTTCGCCCGTCGCTGCCGGGGCTGCGAAAACCTCGCTTACTTGAGCGCTGGCGGCGGCCAAACCTGCCAACCCCACTGCCTTGACAAATTCCCGACGGTTCCAGCCGGTTTTTTTCTCTTGAATACTCATCTGCACCACCTCCAGTGGTCTGCGGGACCTCCAATAGTCCCGATCCAGGCGTTTGCCTGTGGTAATCGGCCATGCCTCTTGCTGGCTGGTTACTTATCTCAGCCCGTTTTGCCGTTGCTTGGCTAATATTCTCACTCGAGGTCTAGGCCTTCCCGCTTTTGCTCTTCACGCCCTCTTACCTTCTCCCTATAAAAGCAGGCGGCCGGCCTGAGCTCGGGATTCGTTTTCGTTAAAAACCCGGATGGCTCGCTGGCCGGCCACCGGACATTCCCGTTCGCACATACCGCAGCCGATACAGCGGGTTGGGTCTACGTGGGGTCGGTCCAGTTTGACGACGATATCCAGGGTCACCCGTTCGGCGGGCATGCCAGAGGGGGCCGGCGGGCCTTCCACCACCAGGCGGTCGTCGTGGTGGCGCAGGATCCGTCGCAGACCCAACTCCGGCTGGGCCATGATGCCCACGAAATAATCGCCGCTGGCCAGATTGACCCTGGTGGGCAAGGGTGCTTCCATCTCGATCTCCCGGCCGAACATCCAGGCTTCCAGATCCCCGCCGTCTCGGATAACTTCAAAGGCCAGCCTTGGGAAGATGGCCTTGGGACTGACCGGGCAGACCTCCTGGCAGACCAGACAGGGTCGCTCCATGGCCCAGGGCAGACAGCGGCCCCGGTCGATAAAGGCGGTGCCGATGCGCACCGGACCCTGATCGGCAAAGTCGGCCACGCCCAGTTTTTCCGGTACGCTTAACGGGCGAATGGCCGCCGTAGGGCAGACCTGACCGCAGGCAATGCAGGTAGGCTGACAGCCGCTGCGACCCAACCGGTAGTTGATGACGGGACTCCAAAGCCCCTGGATACCCGCCTCCAAGAGGGCTGGCTGGATGATGTTGGCCGGACAGACGCGCATGCACTGGCCGCAGCGGATACAGCGGGCCAGGAAGCGGTCTTCCTCCAGAGCCCCCGGAGGCCTGAGAAGCAAGGGATCCCGGTTGTCGCCGGACAAGCCGCCCCGCTGCCAGAGGGGTGCCATCAAGAGCCCGGTGCCTGCCAGAATCAGACCCCGGCGGGAGAGATCCGGCAGCCCTTGTTCGCCCGCGGCCGAGGGCCGGTTGGCAAAGGTAATGCGCCCGGCGGGGCAACGGTCCAGGCAATTGAGGCAGAGAACGCATTCTCCAGTGATGATTGCAGCCGATGGCCGGCAGGCCCCTTCACAAAATTCTTCACACAACCGGCAGTCGCCGCATTTGCCAGCCTCCTGTTTGCCGAGGCGCCAGGGGCTGAGCGATGCCAGCAGGCCGAAGAACGCTCCCAGAGGACAGAGATAACGGCAAAAAAAGCGGGGGCGGAGGAGATTCAGGGCCGCCACCGTCAAGAAGATCAGCCCCAGGAGCCACACCGACACATAAAAACGCGGGCCGTTCAGTCTGGCGTCCACCAGGGGCAATATGGCCAGATTGATGCTGCGATAGATCAGCGGCAGGGGGTCAATGAGGCCGGTCTGCACCGTGCCCATAAAGGCCAGGAGCAGCAAAAAGAACAAAAAGTAGTATTTTAAAGCCTGGGCCCCCGCGAAGCGGTTGGCCGCCACCCGTTCCAGGGGGTCATGCCCCCGCCGGGACAGCCAACCCAGGCATTGATTCATGGCCCCCACCGGACAGACAAAGCCACAGAAAAATCGGCCCAAAAAAGCCGTGAGGATGATGGCGACCAGAGCCCAGAGCAGGCTGCCGTAGAGCGTGCCGGTGGCCAACAACGTGGCCACGGCCGTCAATGGGGCCAATTCCAGGAGCCAATTGATGGGCCAACCCCGCAGTTGCCACCAGGAGGTTCCCACCGTTGCCACGACTGCAAGCCACAGCAGCAGAAGGAAGAAAAAGCCCTGGCTGATTCGCCGCACCGTCACAATACGCATACAATGGCTTCCGGTTTCAGGTTCATGTGGCGCTGACTTCCAGCCTGGCCAGCACACGGCAATGGCTTACCGGCGGTGACAGCCGCAACAAAACAAAGCGGTCGGTTACTTGGCCGGAATGACCACGGGTTTGAGTCGTTCGTAGTCCGCCAAGCCGGCACCGGCCGCGGCAGCCATGCGGATATAGGGGATATCGTCCAGCCGCCGCCCCAAGATTTCCACGCCCACGGCATCTGCGGCCACCGGATCGGTGGCTATCACCATGGCGCCCGTCTCCTTCAGGTCTGACAGCGAGCCGCCGGTGGGGCCGTTGGTTACCATGGCCACGGTGCCATCCAGGATACAAAGAGTGGGTTTTAGGAGCAGGGCCAGCTCAGTGATAATACCATTGATATCTTGATGGAAAATATTGCGCCGGCCGCCCAGGAAACCGTAGATATTTTTTAAGGTCATGGAGGCCCCGGCCCGCTGGTGGTCTTTCACCGGACTGAGCAGAATGACTTTGCTGACCCCGGTGAAGACGCCGGCCAGGGTGGGCCATTGCTGCAAAAGACGTCCGGTGGGCAGACTGACAGGTTGAAACAGGGCAGGGCGGGGCAGGATGAGCTGGGCGCCGACCTGTTTGGCCGCAGCTTCCAGGCCGCTGATCCGGAAGCAGGTCAGTGGGTCATTAATGGGGTTGTCGGTGACCAAGACTTGGGAGGCCCCAGCCTGGAAACAGAGCTTGGCCACCGCAGCCAGGAGCTCCGGATGGGTGGTGGCGCCGAGGGCCGGAGGAGTGGCAAAGGCGGCGTTAACCTTGATAAGGACGCTATCCCCGGCCTGGATAAACGCCCCCATGCCGCCCAGGGCCTCCAGACCGCGGCCCACGGTCTGCGCCCGATCCAGTCCCTCGGCGATGGCCATCTTGCCGGCCTCACCCCTGAAATTGGGCAGGGAGAAATCCCCCAAACCGGACAAGACCTTTTTCGGGCTCTGAACAACCGGACCCTGAGCGTCGTGGCGCCACAGCCCCAGGCCGCCGGCCGCCACCGTCACTGCCGCGGCATAGCCCAAGCGCCGCAAGAAATCCCGCCGGGTGAACCCGCCTTCTTGACTCGGTGGCGCGGCTGTGGTTGACATAGTGATGTCACCTGTTGGCGGTAGGGCAAGTCGGTAACATAAATCGGCTCACTGCGGTAACGTCGCCGCCGTGCTCCGGCCTCAGCGCTTTCTTGTCAAGGCCTCCTGAATTGTCTTGGCTAAGTCGAGGGCCGCAGCCAGGGAAGGGGCCTCATGCACCCCGGCCAGGGTCTGCTCGACCACTACAATGGCCTCATAAAAATCTTCCAGGGTTAGGATCGTGATGTTTTCTGGGATTGTCGGGTTCTGGACCGCGCGGTAACCGTTGGCCTGGAGAAACTCCTGATAGCGCCGGGCTTCGGCGGCAGCCTGGGCCGCATCCGGCCGTTGGGCCAGAAAGGCCGTGGCCTGAGCGCCGGCGACGCTATACTCGGCCGTATAGACGTTGTTGAACCCTGCCAACCCAAAAGCATCGGCGGCTTGCAGACGGACACTGTCTGCCACCAGCCCTCTCTGTGGAAACAATGCCGCCGGATTGCCGCCTTCTGCTGCTGCTGGCAGGTTGGCCACAAGAGCAGTAGTGAACGGTTCCAAAACCGCGGCCACATCAGGCACGGCCCGGTCCAGGATCATTTCCACATAAAAATTCCCGGCCGTGAAAAAGAGGGCATTGGTGGTGGCATAGGCGTTGGGCCGGAAACTCAGGCCGGTAGACCCCGGCCGCCGTTGCGAACTGAAGACCGCGTAGGCATTCTGGGGCTCGCCCATGTCATACAAGAACACTTCCAGATAGGCCCCGGCCGGTTGGGTCAGGGTAAAGCTCTGCACGGCCAGGGTTCGAAAACCGGCTGACAGGTAGAGCTCGGCCTTGCCGTCAATTTTGTCCGAGAGGTTCTCCGGACCAAAATTCTGAACCGGCCCCAAGGGGGTAAACCCAGCAACCTGGGGGACCAGGGCAGTGGCCTGAGGCGAAGCCGCCGGGCCTGCCTTGGCCACCGCCGTCGACCGCGGGGTCTGCAGGGCCGTCACCGCCGGGTTGAAGCGGGACTGCTGCACCAGGAGCCAGACGAGGATCAGACCGAGTGTGGCCAAGATAATCAAGCCCGTCAGTTGCTGGGCGGTGCTTACAGGTCTGGTGCGCTTGGCAGGCATGCTCTGTGTCCAGCGGGCCCAAAGGCGCCGCGCTCAGGGAGGTCATGAACCTTCGGCATACTCAGTTTCAAAATCTAGCCATTGGCTATTATCTGAAAACCGTTATTATATTATATCACAGCGACTGGCCGCTGTCCCGCCTTTTTCACAGGGCACGGAGGAAGGCGGGAAAGAGATGAAAGGACGTTGTCTGCCTGCCCTGTTCCCTCCTGTGCGCCATCTAGGCCAGATTGTCAATGAGGGCTGACGCAAAGCCCGAACAGGACAATTCTGTGGCTCCCGGCAGGAGTCGGGCCAGGTCATAGGTGACGGTTTTGGCCTGGATGGTGCGGGCCAGACCCCGGTGGATCAGATCGGCGGCCTCTTGCCAACCCAGGTACTCCAGCATCATAGCGCCGGAAAGGATGAGGGAGCTGGGGTTGATCTTATCCAGATTGGCGTATTTCGGGGCGCTGCCGTGGGTAGCCTCAAAGACCGCATAGGGGTCGCCGATGTTGGCGCCAGGAGCCATGCCCAGACCGCCCACCTGGGCCGCCAGGGCGTCGGAAAGATAGTCGCCGTTCAGGTTGGGGGTGGCGATAACGCTGTATTCCTCGGGCCGCAGGAGCACCTGCTGGAACATGGAATCGGCGATCCGATCTTTGATGATAACCTTCCCAGCCGGCGCCCGGCCATCGTATTCCTGCCAGAGTTGCTCTTCAGTAATGACCCGATCGGCGAATTCCGCCTGAGCCAGCTCATACCCCCAGGTCTTAAAGGCGCCCTCGGTGAATTTCATGATATTGCCCTTATGCATCAGGGTGACGCTGGGGGCGCCTTTGGCCAGGGCATACTGGATGGCTTTGCGGATCAGTCGTTGGGAACCGGCGGCGCTCATGGTTTTGATGCCGATGCCGGCGTCAGGGGAGAGGCGGCAGCCCATCTGAGCATTGAGGAATTCCACCACTCTCCGGGCCTCCGGGCTTTTGGCCGGCCATTCGATGCCGGCGTAGACGTCTTCGGTGTTCTCCCGGAAGACCACCATATTGGTCTTTTCCGGTTCTCTCAGGGGGCTGGGGGTCCCGGCGTAGTAGCGCACCGGCCGGATGCAGGCATAAAGGTCCAGGACCTGACGCAGGGTGACGTTGATGGACCGGAAGCCGCCCCCCACCGGCGTGGTCAAGGGGCCTTTTAGGGCCACCAGGTATTCTTGAATGGCGTCCAAAGTCTCTTGTGGCAAATGGCTGCCCGTGGCGGCATAAGCCTTTTCGCCAGCCAGGATTTCCTGCCAGAAAATTCGCCGGTTGCCCCCATAAGCCTTGGCCACCGCTGCGTCCAGCACCCGCACGGTGGCCCGCCAGATATCCGGACCGGTGCCGTCCCCTTCAATAAAGAGGATGATGGGGTTGTCGGGCACAAGAAGCTTACCAGAAGGGTCAAGGGTAATTTTGCTGCCGGTGTCAAAAACATTCGTCGTCATAAGCACAGATTCCTTCGTTTCGTAATAGTCTTGCCCTTATTACTTACCACAGGGCAAAGAGCAGGTAAAGGCCAGGAGATTGCCGACAGGGGACGCTCAAACTCTTGCCTGGAAGGGGTCCCCGGTCAGTTAGTCCCCGTTTTGACAGATCTGTCGGATCAGGCCGGTGATGGAGACGGGATCGGTGATGGGAATGATGACCACCTGGCCGCCATAGCTTGCCACCACGTCCCGACCTTTGACATCCGCAGCGGGATAGTTGCTGCCCTTGGTGAGGATATCGGGTTGCAGGGTCTGCAGGAGGTCAGCAAGCTGTTCCGAAGCAAAGACGGTGACGTAATCCACCGCCTCCAGGGCAGCCAACATGGCGGCGCGCTGATGTGCGCTAATAACTGGCCGGCAGGGACCTTTTACCCGCCGGACGGAGTCATCGGAATCCAGGGCCACGATCAGGACATCCCCCAACCGTTTCGACTCCTCCAGAAATTTGATATGTCCCCAATGCAACAGATCAAAGCAGCCGTTGGTAAAGACCAGGCGTTTGCCTTGGGCCCGCAGCCGCGGGACCAACAGGAGCAATTCGGGCAGGGTGATGGTTTTCACCGGCCGGGCGGCGGTCTCAGTCTCGAGGGCTGCGGCCAATTCTCCCCGGAGGATGGGGGCCGTGCCCACTTTGCCGACCACGATGCCGGCGGCCAGGTTGGCCAAGCGGGCGGCGCGGTGCACGTCATGCCAGCGGGCCAGTCCCAATGCCAGAACTGCCACCACGGTATCCCCGGCCCCGGAGACGTCAAAAACTTCCCGGGCCTGGGCAGGGATCGCCTCGGGTGGACCATGGCGGGGGATCAGGGCCATGCCTTCTGCCCCCAACGTGATCAGGATGGCTTCGGTCTCACAGGCAGCACAAAGATCCCGGCCGGCCTTGATGACCTCCTCCCGGCTGGCCAAGGGATAACCCACCGCCTCGGACGCCTCTTTGCGGTTGGGCGTGATGATGGTGGCCCGCCGATAGCGGGTAAAATCCCGGCCTTTGGGGTCCACCACCACAGGCAGGCCCCGGTCCCGGGCCGCGTTGATCAGGGCCGCCAGCACGGTATCGGTCAGCACACCTTTACCGTAGTCCGACAGGATGACGCCGTCTAGGTCTGGCAACAATTCAGCCAACCGCTGTTGGGCTGTCTGCTGGAAATCCACCGGCGCCGGCTGCCGGTTCTCCCGGTCGATGCGTACTATCTGCTGATTGCCGCCGATCACCCGGGTTTTGCGGGTGGTTTGGCGCCGGGCATCCACCACTAACCCTGTGGCTTCGATACCCAGGCGCTGCAGTTCGTCCCTTAAAATGGCGCCGGCGTTGTCTTGCCCCACCAGACCCAGGACCGTGACCTGGGCGCCCAATCCCACCAGATTATTGACCACATTGCCAGCGCCCCCCAAAACCCGGGTCTCTCGTTGGACATTGACCACCAACACCGGCGCCTCCGGCGAGATCCGCTCCACCTGCCCCCAGATGTACTCATCCAACATGAAATCGCCGGCCACCAGAATCCGTTGGCCCGCCAGGTCGTTTAAATCAATAGGGGAAGAATCGATCATCTTAAAATAACATCCCGCCAGGCGGGGTTAAGATTGACGGCCGAACTTGCGGCGTTTTTCTTGGCAGGACCCTGCCATCCGCTTCTCTCAACCCTTTTCCCCCATCCCTAATACAGTGCCGGTTCCTGGGCATGGGGGGCCTGCTGTTTCTCTATGATGCCGGGGATCAGCAGAGAGACGCTGACGTAGCGGTCGCTGACCCGATCGCCCACCGTCAGGGCCAGCCCCCAGCACTGGCGTGTGAAAATCAGGCGATACTTATTTTCCAGACGTTTGCCCCGCAGGAAGGTGTGCTGATTATTAATGCCGACCTTGACGGAGCGAAACACATCCACAAAGAGTTCGGAATTGATCTGATTGGCATAATTTTTAAAGTAAATATAATCTACATTGAAAAAATTCCGGCTGCTCGTGTCCCGGACCAGCAGACGCAGGTCAATGCGACTAAAGCCTTCATTGTAGGGGGAGACGGCGCCATTGAGGCCCAGACCGAGATTCTCCATCGGATACCCTAGGGTTTCCACAAAGATATCGGAAAACCGTTTATGGGGTTGCGGGAAGGTATCCAGGCCATAACTGGAGGAATTGAAAAAAATGCTCTGGGTAATGCGGCTCCAGAAAACCTCGCCGATGTTGGGGAGGCCATTGGGGTTGATGGTGCGCCGTAGAAAGTGGTTGGTAAGGCTGTAGGTGGCGGCATTCACTCCACCGATGGGTTCCATGCCGTCGAATATGGGGTAATTCTTGGTGACGGAAGTCTGCCAGCCATAGTCAAAGGGGTCAAATTTGGGGATGCGCTGCACGTTGAAATTGCCGATGTTCACATACGTGACCCTCGGTATAAAGATATGCCGGACAAAATTCCTGGAGTCGGCCGTCCGCCCCCAATCCCGGTAGAGTGAGCTGCTGACACTGGCCCGGGTCTGATAGAGCGAACGGCCTTCATAAGTATTGAGATCCGCGTCGTAGCTGGTTCGCTGGACCCGATAGCCAGTGCCCCGCCAGCCGCCTTCGGCGTTGAGGTCCAGGGAATTGAACAGGCGGGTCGTCAATGCCAACCTCGGCTGAAAATCCAACCGTTGCCCAGTGATGCCGGTGTTTTGATAATAATTCGTGTAGGTGCTGTTCATGATAAGATGGAGGGGGAGGGCTGTCCCCAGGGGCAACAACAGGGTCATGGCCTGGATTGAGGGGAGCTTATTCCGGGTTCGGGGTACGAGCGGCGACAAGGGACGATAATAATTTCCCAGAAGATTAACGCTCCCCTGGGAAAACGGCCGCTGCAGGATCAGGCCGGATACCCGGGTGTCCACTTCGAACTGCTCCAGGTTGCGGCCATAGTCGTCCCCCAGAAAACGGCTGAGCCGATCCAGTCCCTGGTAGCCGAAATTAAAATCATAAAGATATTGATTATCGCTGGGGATGTCCAGGACGCCGCGGGCTTGCCAAGCCGCCGGCAGGTTTTGATTCAGCATGAACACCCCCCAATAGCGGCGGGGCGTGGGCGCCGAATCCTTATGGTCTGAGATGTAGGAAAACCGCCCGGTGCCGCCCGATTCCTTATCCCAGGCGTAGCGGTATTCCACCCCTTGTAGGTAGCCGCGGTGCTGCGCCACCATCTGGTAAAAAGTGGCATCCATGTGGTTGTTGATGGCCCAATAAAAGGGCAGCTCCACGACGGTGCCGGCCTGCTGGTGCTGGCTGTAAAGAGGCATCAGCAAACCCGTCTGCCGGCTGGTCTTAACCGGCAGCACGGCAGCCGGCAGATGGGCCACTGGCAGCCCTTGCAGCCGCAGGGTAGCGCCCTTGCCCACGGCATAGCCATCAACCTTGACAGACAACTCCCGGCAATAAAAACTCCACGCCGGCACATCCGCGTCACAGGTTGTCACCACACTTTTTTCCGCCACAAAAGTATCTTCGCCGGTCTTGCGGATGAGGGCGCTGTCAATGCGGAAATGATTGCGTCTCATGAAGATCCGGGCTTCGGCCAACTCGCCGCAACGGGTGACCAGATTGAACTGGCCGTATTCACCGGTGAGGATGTCATCCCCTAGAACCATCACCACCTTGCCCCGCATTTCGGCAATCTTCGTGGGGACATGCACTTTGACGTAGTCAGCGGTCAGCCGCCGTTCTTCTTGGCGGAGTTCCACCCGACCGGTGGCTTCATAGGTCTGCTCATTGGTGTGATAGACGACGGTATCGGCCTTGAGAATCCACGGTCCTCCTTCCAAGGCCTCGGCTTTCAAGAGATGGACCTCGACAGCAAGGGTCGGCCAGACCAGTAGGCCACAGAGCATGACGCTGGCAAGGACAAATCGTATGATCACAGGCGGATCCTGGTAGCACTGCAATGGTAGACTCGCAGCCGCACACGACGGCAAAGCTCCTAAGCAGGGAATACTACCACAAAAGAAGGAAAAGGGAAAACGGAAAAGGGCAGGGAAAAGCAGCAAAGAGATCAGGGGGGCGGAACCGGCAATCCGCCCCCCCGAATTTCCCGGTATTGCCGGAAAACTACCTCAAGGCGGGGGAGTCTCGCCTTTGGCGTGCCGCCCCTGTCTAAAAGTCCACGTAGGCGCCCCGGGCCAGACCCCGCAAGTGACCGGTGTCGTTGATGGCCATGATCTGCCAGGTGGTGCCGGTCCACTGGAAGCGATTGATGGCAGTGGTATCCTGACCGATGCGCCAAAAATGGGAATCGTCTAAGCCGATGAAGGCGGCGATGAGCACTTTATTGACTGCCCGGTGCGCCGACAGGAGAACCGTCTCTCCGGGATGCCGGGTGACCACCTCAATAACCGCAGACAAGGCCCGGCCCCGCAGCTCCGCCAGGGTCTCGCCGCCCGGAAAGCGCACCAGATGGGGCGCGGTTTCCCATTGCCGATAGAGGTCGGCGTATTTCACCTTGACTTCGGTGAGGGGTAGGCCCTCCCAATCCCCATAGCACAGATCGCTGAGACCGGGAAGGTCTTTGACCTCCAGGCCGTGATGTTGGACGATGGCCTGGGCCGTCTCCCGGGAACGGGAGAGGGGCGACGTGTAGGCCGCCTGGATAGTCTCACCTTGCAGCCACTCCCCGGCCAAGCGGGCCTCTTCCCGTCCCTGGTCGTTCAAGGGGATGTCTTTTGACCCACGAAAGATTTTGTCTTTATTCCACGGTGTCTGGCCATGGCGCACTAAAATGATCTGAGTCATGGTTGCGTCCTCTCGTCTGCCGGTTGCGGTTGCCTCCCCATAGGCTTCTGCCTCCATCATAGCGCCGTCGCTCGCCTTTGACAAGTTTACAGTTAGTTAAAAATACGGTTTGCTGGTGGGAGGGGCTTAGACTCTTTCCGGCGGCCCTGAACACAACCACTAAATTGACCGCTAGAGAATAATTGCCGTTACCAGAATTAGACAAAGGCGAGACGCCTATCAAGGGAACTAAAGAGCAAAGCCGCAATGGTGGCGGGTGGTTTGGCCTTCTCCCCAAGATAAAAAAACTTTCTCAGAAAAAAACCCGCCAGATTCCTTTCTCCGGCGGGCTTTTTTCAAGGTCCTGCAGGTCACTCTGTGGAAGGCTATTCCCAGGCGTCCTCAATCTTGCTGAGTATGGCCAGCTTCACCGGCTGGATTTTGCGGTAGACTTCCTCCGGGGACCGGAGGTGGCCGTCCACGGAGAGGAGATCCCGGTCGATGGCAATGCCGAAAAGCCGCTCATTCTCTTGCAGATACGGCTTTATGAGCTGCCAATCGGCGTCGGTAAAGGGCACCAGTTCGCCGCCGTTGAGCTGTTCCGGGACGACCATGCTGTAGGGGTCCCGGATGTAGACGGCACCGCCGGAGGCCAGGGAGAAGAGGTTGGAGCCGGGGTAGGGCGTGGCTTGCCGGCGCAGACGGCCCCGTTCGTCGTACTCCAGGCCGTTGACAATGACAAAGCCGCCGTCTTTGAAGACGTCCCCGGCCATGAAGGACTCGGCCAGAAAATCCAGGGCCGTGCCGTTGATCACCACCCGGGGACGGCCCACGGCATTGATCAGGGGCCGGCCGGCGGCATTCCCCAGGACGTAGACCTCGCCGCCTTTGGCGCCATACATAAAAGTCTGGCCCACGTCGCCGTATACCACCAGTTTGCCCCGTTTCATGATCTGGCCCAATTGATCCTGGGCATTGCCATGCACGTAAATCTCCATGCCGTCGATGCCTGAAGCCAGGTAGTCGCCGGAGCTGCCGTAGACATCGATACGGACGCCGTCCGTACCCAGACCGAAGCCGCAGCCGGTGAAGCGCTGGCCCCGGTAGCCGTAGACCAAGAAGCGTTTCCAGCCCAGGTGATAAGCCTGGACTTGATAGCGGGCGTCGCAGTCGTCGCCCTCAGGGGGGAAGTCGGCGGCGTCCAGCACCAGAACGGCGTCAGCCTGGGGCGGGCCGGTCAGCCGGTCCCGGCTCTGCCAATCCAGGTGGCGGTAGCGGCTGGGATGTTCTTCCCCCACCGTGGGCGTGGCCCGGAAGATCGTCGTGAGGGCATCCATGGTGAGGCGGATAATATTGCTGCGTTTTTTGTCGCCGGGGTCAAACCGCCGGTCGTTGACCAGGGTCAGGCCATTGATAATGGCGGCCTTCAACTGATCGTTCTCCTGGGCCAGACGGGTGAGGACCTGCAGGCGCTCCAGGTAGTTGGCATAATACCATTTGGGCAGCCGTTGGCTCAAAAAGGTGTAGAGGCTGCGGCCGGTGTCATCGGCCAGCAGGCTCCGCAGTTCGGCGGTGAGTTCCTCGTCCCGCTCCGGCAGGAGTTCGGGCACTTCGCCGCTCCAGGCCTTTTGGTGCCAGGGGAGGGTCTTGGGCACCCCGAATTTATCATAGCAATGTAAAACGTGGCGGCCGTTGTGTGGCTCCAGGGAAAAGATATAGGCGCCACCGTCCGTATGGCTGCCGCCCCGGGCGTTCCAGTAGACATCGGCCACGGGGCAGATGCGGGGATCTTCCTGGGCCAGACTGCTCAAGGTGGCGTCGATAGCCTGTTTTTCGGAACAGAGCAGGCCGATCTGCACCTCGCCTTCCTGCAGGGCAAAAACCTGGGGCCGGAGCATGGAAGTATCGGTGATGCCGATCAATTCGTAGCGCCGCTTTTCCGGATCGTTCCGGGCGATAATAAAGAACCAGGGGCCGTCCGGCGAGCCGTGAATATGGGTGGTTTGAATCCACCGATAAATATTCCGACGTTTGGCCGGCAGCAGATCGAAATCCCGCTCCGTCGTGGGGGCCAGGGCTTCAATAACATACTCCAGGGGATAGCCATAGATGCGGTGCAGGAGGTCGAACATCAGCACGGCCACTTCCGTATCCGTCAGGAAGAGGGGATAGGTCTGGCGCTGACTCAGATACTCGCTCACCGAATGGTAATTGGCAAAGTCGCCGTTGTGTACTAGCGCCATATTTAAGGCTGCGAAGGGATGGGCGCCGCCGGGGTGCCAGACCCGGCCCCGGGTGGGGTAGCGCTGGTGGGCGATCCAGATATGGGCCTTGAAATCCAGGAGATTATAATAAAGGGCCGCCTCCTCGGCATAGCCGACGATCTTCAGGATCATGATGTTGCGGCCCTGGGAGAGGACAAAGGCCTTTTTTTCCCCCAACGAGGCGTAATAGGTCTGATTCAGTTTATAACAATTCTGTGAGATAAATTCGTCTTCCACCCGCCGCCAAGCAAGGCCGTGCAGCTGATGGCGCTGGATAAAATGCTGCAAGACCTCGGTCTTGACCCGGACGAAATAGCGCCAGACCTCCGGCGGTTCCACCGTCAGGCCGGGGAGATCCCGCCAGTCGGCCATGGCCGGCACCCGGCCGCTGGCATCCACCCGGAAAAACGGTTTGATGAACTTTTCTTCCACATCCGGCCTGACTCCCGGATCCAAGAAGGCAATCTGCAGGAGATAGTCATCCTCCAGGATTTCCCGGCTGACCCCCAAACTAGCGGGATCTAAACCGACCGCGGCAATGCCGCCGCCTTTGCCGTTGCCCCGATTGTGCATCTGGACGGAGGGTTGAAAGATGTGACGGCCAGAGACCGGGACATTGGCGGCAAAGCCGGTGACGCCACAACCACCTTCGGCCTCGGGTTCGATGCATTGGCCTGGATGAAACGTCGGCCGCAGGTCCCGGCGGCTGGCCAGGAGTTTTTCGGTGTGTTCGTAGACAAAAGGATTAACTTTCATTGCTGCCCTTTTAACGTGGCGCCCCGGCGCAGGTCATCCTCCACCGGGCGGTCATAATAATCCAGGTGTACCAACAGATCAGTGCGGCCAACCAATTCTCTAATGCTCTTCAGTCCTAAGCGCCGCAAAATTTCCTTTAATTGCCAGACCCAAGCATAGTACATGTTGCTGATGCGGTTGAAACCCCATTCCACCTGCATGAGCTGGGTCATCTCCGGGTCGGTAGTAGCAATGCCCCGGGGGCAGCCCCGGCCCGATTCGCAGTTGTAGCAGCGGGTGCATTCCAAGGCCACCATTTCGGCGGTACCGATGACCACGCCGTCCGCCCCCAGGGCAATGGCCTTGGCCACATCAAAGGCCGTCCGAATGCCGCCGGAGGCGATGAGGGTGACGCGATCCCGGATACCTTCCTGGCGCAGGAACTGGTGCACTTTGGGGATGGCATACTCGATGGGCATGGCGATATTCTTTTTGGCAATATCCGGCGCCGCGCCGGTGCCGCCGTAGCTGCCGTCCAGATGGATAATATGGGCGCCGGCGTCGTAGCTGCCCACCGCCACCATGTCCACATCGGTGGGCGTGGAGACCTTGACGGAGACCAGACAACGGGGATTGACCTCTTTGATCCAATCTACGTGTTTTTTGTGGTCCTCCACCGAATAAACACTGTGGAACGGGAAGGGCGAGAAGAGGGCGCTGCCGGCCACTGCCTCCCGCATGCGGGCCACGGCTGGCGTCACCTTGTCGCCTAAAAGGTGGCCGCCCAATCCTGGTTTGGCCCCCTGGGCATACTTAAACTCTACCACCCGCACTCGTTGAATGGTGTCCTCCCGTACCCCGAAAAGGCCGGTGGCCACCTGGGTGATGATATGATCATCATAGGGCATGAGGGCTTCGGGATAACCGCCCTCGCCGGTGCAGGTCAGGGTGTGCCATTTCACCGCAGCCTGGGTGCGGGCCAACATGGTGTGCAGACTGATGGAACCGAAAGACATGCCGCCGCCGTACCAAGGCACCGCCAACTTCACTTGGGGCCGGCCGTCGGCCCGGCGATTCAGGACCAGATCCAGGGAGATCTCATCGTGGCTGAGTTTGGAATCTTTGAACTCCCGCGGAAAGATAAAGCGCATCTGATCGAACCCGCCACCCGAATCGCCGATGCGGTATTCAAGATCGGTATAGGGCAGGGTGCCGAATTCGGCCATCCACCAGGTGCTTAATAAAAGATCGGCGGTCCAGCGTTTGTCGCCGAAAGATCTGTAGTTGGGGTTCTGCACCAGCCGCAGGGCATTTTCCGGACACTGGTCAATGCAATAGAACGATTCCTGCTGGCATTTAAAACCCAGACAGCGATAGCTCAACGGGCGGCGGAGAATGTTCTGTCCACCCCAGCTGTGCACCTCGTAGGGGCAAACTTCCACACAACGCCCGCACTTGGTGCATTTCTTTTCATTGCGAATGACCCGATACTTGCTCAGCGGGTTTTTGAAGCGGCAGCCGGTGGTCTCCGGGCCGATGGCGACGGGCCCCTCATCGGTATAGATTTTTTCTGCTAACAGTGACATGCGTTCCTGACTTCCTAAGCAAGATATTGAGGTTCAAGTTATTCCTAGCCAGTGGAAAAGAAACGGGGATGAGTGGGGAAACCTTTGGCTTCGACCCCCTAATTCGGATCCCGCTCCAGGGTTTCCGACCCCGGCGGGGCCTTGAACAGGGGCGCAAAGATTTCCCGTTCCAGATCCTCAGCGAACATGGCCCGGCCCACTTCACCGCGCAGACGCCGGACCTCCCGCAGGCCCATGGCCCCCAGGACCTCCAGCAGCTGGTTATTCCAGGCCCCCATCAGGTTGACCAGGCGTTGGCTGCCCCGGCGTTCGTGTATACCACCCAGATCCACCGGGCAGTCATCTCCCTCCTGGCAATGGGAGCAGAGGCGGCATTCCAAGGCCAGAAGGATGGGCAGGTCCACGGCCACACAATCCACCCCGCAAAGGATGGCTTTGGCCACATGCTCGGCCATGGCGATGCCGCCGCTGGCCACCAAAGTTACGGCATCCCGCAAGACGGCCTTGACCAAGCGCAGATGGACCTCCCGAATGAGGTCTTTCAAATGCTTGTCTCGGGCCTCGGCAAACCCTTGGGCATGATTATCCGCTTTGAGATGGAGGATTTCCGCCCCCGCCCCGGCCAAAGCCTCGCAGCGTTCAGTCGCCTGACCCGTGGCCGGGAGCGCGATGCTCACCAATAGGTTGGGCCAACGCCCCTTTAATCTATCGATGTCGGCAGTGATATTGGCATGATCCCACAGTTCAATGATTCGCACTGAGCCGAGCACGGGATCGTCTAGATTCAGGGAGCCGGGCGAGTATTGCGGCATCAGATGCTGGGCCAGGGGGAGCAGGGCGCTGGTCAACCCTTCCCGGGGGATAATGGCAAAGGTCTCCAGGATCTGGGCGGCTTGGGCCATGATCAGCCGAACCTTACTCTTATTGACGCCGATATCCGGTTCGGTCAGGAGCACCGGCAAGGGGATCTCCACCAGGGGGAAGACCGGCATAGTCAGCTCCCCGGCGGCATTAAAGGCCAAGAAAAGGGGCTTGCGGCCCAGGTCCACGGTGGTGCTGATATACTCCCGGCCGTGGATGCCATCCCGGGTGGGCCGAACGATCTCCGACATGTCGGTCCAGATGGAGTCGAACCCCGGACCCTTGAAGGGTCCGCCGTAGCCGGCCCCGGACACCGGGATGCGGCCGGTTTCCGCCTGATACCAGGTCGTCGTGATGATCTCTTTGGTCCAATAGGAGTCGCCCAACAGGTTGTATTCCGGGTTCATGGCCTTCGTGATCAGCTCCCGGGGACAGCCCTGCACACAGCGGAAACAGTTTTTACAGAGGCTGTCGATGGTATCCGTCAGGCTGCGGTCATCAAAGGTCCGGTTACGGAAAGCCTCATAGGGGCAGGTCTCTTTCACGCAGCGGGTGCAGCGCAGGCAGCCTTCGCCCCAATCCAGCACGGTGCCCTTGCCCACCGCTTTAAACCGGGGCGGCACCTGGCGGACCGGGATATGATATTTTTTGGGCATGGCGAGCTTCTCCTACAACCGTTGATCCGGCCGCACCACCCGCCGGGGGCCCCCGGCGCCGGCCTTGGACCAATCCATGCTGGGCTTGACGGTATAAAGGCGCTCCAATTCCCCCAGGCTCTGCAGCCGGTTGCAGATCTGCTCCCAGGCGCAGGGCACCGGCGGGTCATAAGCATGGGCCATATTGATTTCACACAGGCCGTTGCTGGCGCCGCCACAGGGCCCGTTCAGCAGCCGTTTGGCACAGCGGGAGATGGGACAGATGCCGCCGGTATAACCCAACTGGCAATCGCCGCAGCCCCGGCAGTTCTCCAGCCAGACGCCCCGCTCGGCGGTCTCCCCCAAAAACATGGTGTTCAGAGCCGGGAAGACCGGGATCTTCTCCAACCTGGCCGCCAAGGCCTGGACTCCGGCGCCGCAGGCCAAGGACAGGACCGCGTCAACATCCTGGGCGGCAGCCACCACGTCCACCAGAAATTCCTGGATACATTGGCGATCGACGCTGGTTTCCTTGAGCTCTGCTTCCCGGCCGGCCATCTGGAAGGCCAATTGCAAGGCGGCGGCCAGCTCCGCCGTCTCCCGCCGGCCGCCGCAGGCACTCTCGGCCACACAGGTATCACACCCGGCTAACAGGATCTTTTTGTAGCCGGTCAACATCTCTTGTAGTTCTTGTAAAGACTTGCGCTGTCCAACAATCATATCTGCTCCTTTAAGCCGCCGGCCGGGGACGGGCCGGATTGGGGGGAAGGTCCTTGCGTCGCTGCTGGATCTCCGCCGCCACGGCGGCTAATCCCTCAGGATTGCCGGCTGCCACCCGGGAAAAGCCCAGGCGCGCCGTTTCCAGCCCCAATTCCGCGAGATAACTCTGGGCATGGGCCACCCGGAATCCCATGCGGGTGCTGCCTTCCGCTAATTGGCAATATTGTTCGGGACAGCCCACCACCCAGACCAGATCAGCGCCTTTGGCCAGAATGCGCAGCAGGTGAAAGGCCTCCACTTTGCTGCTGCAGGGCTCCTGGATGATATGGCCGCTCAGGCCGACCTCCTGCAAGGCCTGGCGCAAGGCTGACGGCTGCGGTACTGCCTGTGTGCAGGCCAGCACCACCACCTCCGGTTTCGGCTTCATTCCTACCCCTTTCAAAAATTATCGTAATTGCAAATTGTAACATGTTTTGAGAGTTTGGGAATATTTATTATTTATTTTGTTTTGACAAAAAGAGGGGTAGAAAAATCCCACCCCTCCGTTAGGCAGTTCCCTAACTGCTGCAATAACGCCTTGCACTAGAGAATAGGCAGATACCGTTCAATCTCGTAGTCGCTGACGTGCATGCGGTAGCGATCCCATTCGATCTTTTTGTTATCCAGGAATTTGGTGAAGATGTGTTCACCCAACGCGTCACGCACGAGTTCGCTCTTTTCCACCTCTTCGATGGCTTCGTACAAGCTGCCGGGCAAGGACTTGATGCCGAGCTGCTCCCGTTCGGCGGCTGACATATGGTAGATGTCCACTTCCACCGGTTCAGGCATGGGATATTTATTTTCAATCCCCTTGAGGCCGGCGGCCAACATCACGGCGAAGGCCAGATAGGGGTTGCAGGCCGGATCGGGGGCCCGATACTCGATGCGGGTGGCCGCTTCTTTGCCAGGCTTATACATGGGCACCCGCACCAGGGCGGAGCGGTTGCGCCGAGCCCAGGCGATATAGACCGGAGCTTCGTAGCCGGGCACCAGCCGTTTGTAGGAATTCACCCACTGGTTACAGATGCCGGTGATCTCCCGGGCATGGGTCAGGATGCCGGCGATATATGACTTGGCCACGTCGGATAAATGATACTGGTCTTTGGGATCATAAAAGGCATTTTTGCCGCCCTGGAAGAGGGACTGGTGGGTATGCATACCGCTGCCGTTGATACCAAAGATGGGCTTGGGCATAAAGGTGGCATAGACGCCGTGCTGCCGGGCGATTTCTTTCACGGCCAGCCGATAGGTCATGGTCTTGTCGGCCATCTTCAGACCTTCATCATAGCGGAGATCGATCTCGTGCTGCGAGTCGGCCACCTCGTGATGGGAGTATTCCACCCGGATGCCCATTTTTTCCAGAGCGAAGATAGTCTCCCGGCGCAGGTCGTTGCCCCGGTCCAAAGGCGTGGTGTCAAAGTAACCGCCCCGATCCAGGATTTCCGTGCTTTCGTTGTCGACGAAATAAAAATATTCCAATTCCGGACCGGTGTAATAGGTGTAGCCTTTCTCCGCGGCTTTGGCCAGCATCCGCTTCAACACATAGCGGGGGTCGCCGGGATAGGGGGAGCCATCCGGCAGCAGGATGTCACAGAACATCCGGGCCACCGGCTGGTCATCGGGGCGCCACGGCAGGATCTGAAAGGTGGTGGGATCGGGTTTGGCGATCATATCGCTCTCTTCAATGCGGGAAAACCCCTCGATGGAGGAGCCGTCGAACCCCATCCCTTCGGTCATGGCTTCTTCCAATTCTGAGGGCCGGATGGAAAAACTCTTTAACACCCCCAGGATATCGGTGAACCAGATCTGAATAAAACTGATCTGCCGATCCTTCACAGCCTGAAAGACATCTTCTACGGTCTGACAATTCATACGCTATTACCTCGCTGGTTAAAATTAAGATTCGAGCTCTCTATCGAAAATAATCATTAGCAAACCCTATGCCAATCAGATATTCACTAATGATTTCATTAGTTATCATTAATATGGGAAACAAGCAAGCAACAATATTGTTAGGGAATTATCCTTTGATTACTTTTTTGTGCTCGAGGCTATTATGTGGGTATGCCGTCATTAATGAAGCGCCGTTTTTTCCGCTCATCAATATCGCCGGGATACATCACGGCCTCGTGTCCCCGCTCCCGGGTGCGGATGCGGATGGCCTCTTCCACAGCATAGACAAAGATCAGGCCATCCCCGGCTTCCCCGGTATAAGCCGCGTCCAGGATCGTTTGGATGGTCTCCTCCAGATTAGCTTCGGAGAGGATGATATTCACCTGGATCTTGGTAAGCATATCCACCTGATAGGTGCCGGAACGGCCGGACAGGCGGATCCCGCCCTGCCGCCCATGCCCGCGGATTTCAAAGATATTCAGGCCGACGATGCCGATGGCTTCCAGGGCCGACTTGACATCATTGACTTTATCTTCCCGAATAATGGCCTCAATTTTTTTCAGCATTTCACACTGCCCTTTAAGAGTAAGCCCGTTCGCCGTGGGCGCTGATGTCTAAACCGACCTCTTCTTCCATGGGGGTCACCCGCAAGCCGATGCTCAGATCCAGCAGTTTGGCCACGAGAAAGGTGATGCCGAAGCTGAAGACTATGGTAACCACAATGCCCAGGAGCTGCACCCCGATTTGGGCCGGATTGCCGAAAAACAGCCCGTTGGCGCCGGCTCTATTCACCTGCACGGTGGCAAACAGACCGGTGGCGACCATGCCCCAGGTGCTGGCCATGCCATGGCAGGCCCAGACATCCAGAGATTCATCAAGCCCCCGCTTATCCCGGAAGCGGATGGCATAGTAACTCAAGGGCGCCGCTACCGCACCGATGACCAGAGCCGCCAGCGGCTTCACAAAACCGGCGGCCGGCGTCACCGCCGCCAGACCCACGACCATGCCTGTGGAGATGCCCAAAGTGCTGGGCCTGCCGTCCAACCAACTCAGCACCATCCAGACCAGGCCGGCCATAGCCGCCGAACTGTTGGTCGTCAGCAGGGCATTTACCGCCACGCCGTTGGCCGCCAAGGCACTGCCGGCATTAAAGCCGAACCAGCCGACCCATAAGAGTCCCGCGCCCAAGACCGTGAGCGGGATGTTATGCGGTTCCATGGTAAATCTGCCGTAACCCTTGCGCGGGCCGATGACCAAGGCAAAAGCCAGAGCCGAAAACCCGGCGGCAATATGGACGACCGTGCCGCCGGCGAAATCCAAAAGTCCCATGGTATTGAGCCAACCGCCTTTGCCCCAGACCCAGTGGCACAACGGGTCATAGACCAACGTGGCCCACAGGATGCTGAAGAGAAGGAAACTTTTAAATCGCACCCGCTCCACAAAGGCCCCCGTGATCAGGGCCGGGGTAATCACCGCAAACATCATCTGATACGCGGCAAACAAACCATGGGGAATGGTCGGGCCGTAGTCTGGGCTGGGTGCAGCCCCGACACCTTCGAAACCCAAATAATTCAGCCCCCCGATGAGACCGCCGATATCCTCTCCAAAGGCCAAGGAATAGCCATACAACACCCACTGCACCCCGATGAGCGCCATGAAGATAAAGCTGAGGGTCAGGGTCGACAGAATATTTTTCCGGCGCACCATGCCGCCGTAAAAAAAGGCCAAGGCCGGCGTCATGAGCAATACCAGAGAACAGCAGACCAGAATCCAGGCAGTGTCGCCGGCGTTGATGGCAACCTCCATACGCTTGCCTCCTTCGGGGGCGCAAATATATTTGCCGTGCAATAAGACCGGAGAGCAAGAGTCTCGAGAAACTTCTCAAATCAAAGTAGGCAGAATGATTCGCTCTCGGACTCCTCTTTTCCCACAGTAATAAAGTTGACCGTTATCTTAGATCAAAGATCGTGCCAAGTAATAAAATTAACAATATTAAAATGTTATAAAAATACCCCAAAGATTGACGTTACAATATTGTCTATTCTATCGGATGAATAATTACAACATTGTAAATCTGGGCAGGTTGCCGCGGTCGTCGGAGGCCCACAAGAGGTCTGGGTCCCTCTAAGGCTCCCCCGAAAACCGCTTTTAGATCCGAGACCCTCTGTGGGCGGTTCCCGCTCTCCCCCGCGTCCAAAGGATTTGCGGTTATCCCTAAGTCTGTGGGGAAGTCCGCCCGAGATGCAGAAGCGCGGCTCGCTCACAGGTCCGTGGCGGGGAAGAAAGGAAAAGGGTCTTTGCCGGTCGGTTGCCAGACCGGGGGCTCCCTCCGATCATTTGGCTATGCTGACATATCTGTCAGGTTTCTGATGGTGACGGTACTCCGCCCCTTGGCGGCTCGATTTTGATTTACCTGAATTAATTCTAAGATGACAAGAACAGAGGTTTTGCAGCAACTTGCAGAGATTCAGTGGAGAGGCGCGTTGCCGATCAAGAAAAACCGGGCGGCGAGGTCTTGTTTGGGGTATAAAAAGGTCTTAATTTATTCATCAAGGGAGACGGTTAATTCCTGTTCAGGAGGTTATGACGTTGGCAACCTTTTTTTATGTGGTCCTGTTGGTGGCGGTCTGGGTGGCCCTTAATGCCTGGATCCTACCCAAATTTGGCATTCGCACCTGAATGAGTAAGGACTCCTGCGCCGTGCCGCGCCGGGAGGAAATAGCAGAGAAAGACAGACCCAGCCGTTAGAGGCTGACTGCAGCGGTCATTAGGTCAACCGGCAGCGGTTGCCAAAAAAACAGCGTCGGCTTAAAGCCGGCGCAGTTTTTTTTCCGGCAAAACCTTAGGGCTGATGTGGCCCTGGCATTTTTCCGGTCGGCAATCGGTCCGCAGCCAGCGTTTTATTTGCGTTTTGCCTGGCGTTTATCGGTTTCGATATAGGCATAGGCAGAATGGTTGTGGATGGATTCAAAATTTTCCGAGTCCACGGAGAACCAGGTAAAATTATCATCACTGTCCAGCTTCAGGGCTATTTCCCTGACTATATCCTCCACAAACCGAGGATTGGCATAGGCCCGTTCGGTGACGTATTTTTCATCCTGGCGCTTCAGGAGCGAATAGACTTCGCAGGAGGCGGAGTCCTCGATCAGCCTGATTAAATCCTCAATCCAGAAGAATTTTTTAAAGCGCACATTGACCCGCACCTCGCCCCGCTGGTTGTGGGCCCCCACCGAGCTGATCTCCTTGGAGCAGGGACACAGGGTGGTCACCGGCACTTTGACACAGGCTACCAAGTCAATATGGCCGTTTTCATTCAAGGAGCCTTTGATGGTGCAGATATATTCCATCAAAGCACTGGCCTTAGAGACGGGAGCCTGTTTTTCGATGAAATAGGGAAAAGTCATCTCAATGTGCGCAGATTGGGCGTGCAACCGCCGCCGGGTCTCTTCCAGAATCTGGGGGATATTGCGAATGCTGATATGCCGGCGAAATTCACTGAGAATTTCAATAAACCGGCTCATATGGGTGCCCTTGTGGCGATAGGGCAGGTTTACATAAACGTTAATGCAGGCAATGGTGTGTTGTGTGCCGTTGAATTTGTCCAACACCACGATGGGATAGGAAATATTTTTCACCCCGACCTTGTCGATATCGATCCGCCGATGGTCCGGGCGGCTCTGCACGTCAGCAATGTCGGCTAAAACGGCAACAGTGGCTTCCCCTTGGTGCACACCCGTTCTCCTTGTGAGAGTTGAACCGCGCCTTGGTGGCAGAGAGGTTGGCGGCGGTTCGCCGCCCCGAGAAATAGCTCAGCACAGGGCTGCTTTTGCAAGTGTAGCCGATTTTTTTGGTATTCACAAGTAGCCGCCCATAAAAAGCCTGTGGCTGTATCCCGCCGTAAGCATCGGCCAGGCTCAGCCCAGGCGTCAGTTCGCTTAGACATAGCGAAAGCGTTCCGCCACGGCCCGGGCGTGGAGGGGCAGACCCTCGGCTTCAGCCATGAGAATGACCGCGTCCTTGAGGGATTCCAGGCCCTCTTTGGTCAAATGCTGAAAGGTCGGTTTTTTAAGGAAATCGTCGACCGAGAGGCCGGAAAACATCCGGGCTGTCTGGCCGGTGGGCAGGACGTGATTGGTGCCCGAGGCATAATCGCCCACGGGGACCGGGGCATAGCGTCCCAGAAAGATGGAACCCGCGTGGCGGATGCGCGGCAGGATTGCAAAAGGTTCCCGGGTGACAATTTGGAGGTGTTCCGGGGCATAGAGATTGACAAAATCCATGGCTTCGTCGAGATTCTGGGCCATGAGCACCGCCGAGTGATGGTTGATGGCATTGAGGAGGATCTCTCGCCGGGGCAGGCTTGGCAGCTCCTCTTTGATAAAGTCGATTACCTTATGGGCCAGAGGCTCCCATGTGGTGACCAACACTGCGGCAGCGTCCGGATCATGCTCCACCTGGGAAAGGAAGTCCAGGGCCACCATGCGGGCTTCGGCGGTCTCATCGGCCAAAATCAGAGTTTCGCTGGGTCCCGCCGGATTATCGATGCCCACCTCCCCGAAGACCAGCAGCTTGGCCGCGGTGACGTATTTATTGCCAGGTCCGACGATTTTGTCAACCTTGGGTACCGTGGCGGTGCTGTAAGCCATGGAGGCCACGGCCCAAGGGCCGCCGATCTTAAAGATGCGGTGGGCGCCGGCCAGGTGTGCAGCTGCCAAAGTCGTCGCGTTGGCGGTCATCCCTTGATCCGGGGGAGTACAAGCAATGATTTCCCCGACTCCGGCTACGCGGGCGGGGATAATCGTCATGAGCACCGTGGAGGGATACTTGGCCAGCCCACCGGGAATATAACAGCCGACCCGATCCAAGGGTCGCAACAGCCGGCCCGCCAGGATCCCGGGCTGGACTTCAATGGCCCACATCTCCCGATCCAATTGCGCCCGGTGGAACTTTTCGATATTGCCGGCCGCAATCTTGAGGGCAGCCAGAAGTTTGGGGTCCAAACTTTCATAGGCCGCCTTAATCTCCTCAGGTTTGGCCTCTAAATCGTTGGCGCTGATCTGGGCCTTAAACTGCCGGTGATACTCCAGGGTAATGCGGTCGCCGTATTGGCGGACATCTTGGACGATTTTGCGGATATCCTCAAAGACGGCGGACACATCCACCGCCGACCGCTTGACGATGGCCTCGCGACGCTCCAGCGTGAGACCGGCAACGGTTTCAACCATTAATTTTATCATGGTAGACATCCCGATTAGAAGGTTGGCTGCTCAAGCTACGGCAATGTATCAGCATAACAGAAGATTGCGAAGGAACCAGATTCAGGTCCTACTAGGTCGCGCCAGACTCGCGGTGCTGCTTTTCTGCAGCCGGCTGCGACATTCCTTGGAGCCACCGCCAGTGCTCCTGGCTTCAGGGCGTGGCCAGGGTCCGGGCTCGGAGGCGATCCCGGCGGGCTTCCACATCGCAGACCATAACAATCATGTCGGCGTTATTGCCATATTGATCTTTGACCAGATCTTCAAAGACTGCCTTGACCCCAAAGCCCGCCCTCTTAAAGGCCGCCAGGGCTCCGGGAGCATGAAAATATATCTCCGAGACCAGCTTTTCCAGGCCGAATTCAGTGGCCAGTTCGGCAATTTCATTGATCAACAGGGTTCCCAGGCCGCGGCGTTGATATTCTTTGGCCACAACCACCCGGACATTGCCCAGATGGCGTTTCCAGCCGGAGCGTCGCATGTGCAAGGTGGCGTCACCGATGATTTTGTCATCCACCTCAGCCAGGAGGGGAAAGACCTTGTGGTAATCGATGTTATTCACCCACGTATCAATGACCTTGGGATCACGCACATTGTTCCGGAGGAATTGACGGTCCTCATCGGCCACCCGGCTGAAAAAATCGATGAGCTTGTCCCGATCTTCCCGGACCATGGGGCGCAAAATCACTCTGGTGCCGTCTTTGAGTGTGCCCTCTTTCCGAAATCCTCGCATAATGGTCCTCCCTCTCAGGTGCCGTTCTGCCAGCCCCGCCATCAGACGCCCTCGGCAAGGCGTTCGGCCAGATAAGTGGGCAATTTGGCGGCTAAAATCTTTCTTTGGGCCGCATCGATATTGTATGGGACCAGCTTAAACTGCAAGACAAACTCAGAGGTATCAAAAATTGCCCAGGAAGCCAACGGAATCCGATTGCGGGGCTGACCGACGCTCCCAGGATTAATCAGATACAAGTTTTCCTGATCCAAACGGATGGGGTCCTCGGAAATAGATAATTGGGCCACTTTCCCCCGGACATCCCGATACCACACGGCCCGGCGATGGGTATGGCCGAAAAAACAGACGGTGGCCGGATTAAAATCCCGGCGCAGCATATTCAAGACGTGTTTCCCCTGAAAATGATGAGAAATATAGGCATCCGGATTGATGGGGTTGCCATGGCAGACCAGGAAACGGTCCTGGATAATCCGATTCAAGGGCAATTGCTGCAAAAAAAACCGGTGCTTCTCGGTCAATTGCTGTCCGGACCAGATCACCGCCTGATAGGCCAAGATATTAAAATCTTCGGCCAGAGTGGGGTCCAGAACCGCCCGATCATGATTGCCAGCCACACAAACAATCTGATGCTCGAGAATAAGATCGATGCACTCCCGGGGATTGGCATTATAGCCCACCAGATCGCCCAGATGTAGGATAATGTCCACGTCCTCCCGGGTCAGGGCCTGTAAGACGGCCTCCAAAGCCTCCAGATTGGCGTGTACATCTGAGATGAGGGCCAGCTTCATGCCGCCTGTCGTCGGCCTCCCGAGATCATGGAACTTCGGTATCTTAGAAAATATTATTATATCAAGCGGCCAAAAGGTTGCCAAGGGAAAGCTGTATTGCCGACAGGCGCCGGTGATTGCAATTTATAAAAGTTATCCTGATTGCAAAGTGAATTCTCACCCCTCCTTTCCCTCTCCCACTGTCCTTCTACCCCCAGACAATGCCTGATTTCGTATATGGTTTGGTGTTCAGCCGCCGCAGGTTCTGTTGGGCCGGACCATAAGCAGGGTCGATCTTTACGGCCACCTGGTAGTGGGTCAAAGCCTCCTTGCGCTGGTCCCGATTTTCATAGAGTCCGCCCAGGATATTAAAGGCCTCCGGCCGGTGTGGGTCCACTAAAATGGCCTTATGGGCATAGACAAAAGCGGCGCTAAATTTCTTCTGGGCAATACTTTTTTGAGCCAGGCCGAGATACTCATCGTACGAGAAAGCCAGCGGGCCGCCCTCGGGCCGGTCCAGCGCCCGGCTGACGATCTCCCGTACCTCGGGGGGCTCGAAGGGTTTTTGCAGGAAATCCACCGCTCCCAATTGCATGGCCTCCAGGATCGCCTCCACCGTGCCATAGGCCGTAATAATGATGACCCTGGTCTGGGGGTAGCGCGCCGTCACCTGCCGCAGGACGGTCAGGCCATCCATGCCGGGCAGCCGTAGATCCAGGAGCATGGCGTCGTAGCGGCTGTCGCTCAGCTTCTGCAGGGCCTCCTCCCCTTGAAAGACTGCGTCCGCTTCGAGGCCAATGGCCTCTAAAGCGCCCTTCAGGGTGAGGCGGATATTGCGTTCGTCATCCACGATCAATACTCGTGGTGTTGCCATCGGTTTCTATCTCCTTGCTCTGGTCAGCCAGGGGCAGGGTGAAGGTAAAGGCGCTGCCCTGGCCAGGTTCCGATTCCAACCAAATAACGCCCCGGTGAGCCCGGACGATCTCTTTGCTGATGGCCAGACCCAGGCCGCTGCCAGGAGTCTCCCCCTGATCAAGACGGACAAATTTGTCAAAGATGCGCGACTGCATGTCCCAGGGTATACCGGGGCCGTTATCCTGGACGGTCAGATGGACCTTGGGGCCGAGCTGGGCGCCCCGCAGATGAATATGACCGCCGGCCGGCGTAGAGCGCACTGCGTTGGCCAGCAGATTGACCAGGACCCAGACGATCTTGTGGGGATCGACCAGGACCTCCGGGAGATTTTCCGGGACCTCCAGAGATACGGCAATCCCCTTGGCTTCAGCCTGAGTTTTTATTACCATCCAGGCCTGCTGGCCAAGGAAGGCGGGGGCAACTGGCTCCAGGGCCAACTCCAATCTGCCTGCTTCAATTTTTGACAACTCCAACAGATCATCCACCAGAGCCTTAAGGCGCAGCACTTCTTCGTGGCAGATATCCAGCAATTGCCGTTCCTGTTCGCTGAGCTTGGCCGCCGCTGATTCCTTGAGCATACTCACCGACATGCCGATACTGGTCAACGGCGTCCGCAGCTCGTGGGATGCGGTCATGACAAACTCGCTTTTTAACCGGTCCAACTCTTTCAGCCGGGTGACGTCCCGCAGAACCAGGACGGCGCCGGGGATGACCCCGGCCCGGGAATGTATCGGCAGGATGGCTGTCTGGTAGTGCTGCACGACTTCCCCCTGTGACACTGTCAGAATATTTTCATCTGCCTCATAATGCGGTTCCTGACCGGTAGCGATGGCCCCTTGCAGAGACCGATAGATCGTTTCATCCCGCACCACTTCCAGGATATGTTTGCCCAGGGACGCAGCCGCCTCAACATGGAAGATGGCCGCGGCTTTGGGATTCATATTGGTAATGATGAGTTTCTCGTCCACCACCACCAACCCGTCATCCACACTCCGAATAATGGCGTCACTCTTGCGTTTTTCCGCCAGGATCTGGTCAATGTCCAACTCATGAAAATGCTTTAATTTATTGGCCATGCTATTGAAGGCCGTGGCCAGGAGGGCCAATTCATCCCGGCCTTGCACCGGCACCTGGACGCCATAATTACCTTGGGCCAGGGAGGCCACAGCCTGGTTAATCTCGGTGACCGGCCGGGAGAGGCGCTGGGCCAGCATGACGCTGAAAGAAATCCCCCCAAGAATGGTCAGAGTCCCGATGATGGAGATGAACCAGACCGCCTGTTCGGCGATGCGACGGGCCCTCTTGCTGGCGGCAAACATCACTTCGTGATTGAGGTTGCGCAGCTTCAGACAGGCATCCCGCACGGTCCAGAATCGAGGCAGCACTTGATCGTGGTAACGGCTGGCCAGTCGCGTCCCATCGTCCCGACTGCCGAGGTGCAGCTGCTGGATTTCCTGGAGATAGAGCGTATAATTTTTCTCGATGGCCGCGACAATCTCCTGCTCCCCGGTGATGGTGACGTTGTCTTTGGCACGCCCCAGCCACATAAGAAAACTGACTTCGCTCTCCCGCATCTCTTTAAAGCCCAATTCGGGGAAATTCAGCAAAACCAGCAGCAGCCCAGAATCCTGCCGTTCGATGTCATTGATCATATTCTCGGCCGCCAGGGTGCTCAGGTAATTCTCCTGCAGGATGGCGTCGGAAGCCCGGCCCAGGCGTAACAGTAAAACGATGCCCAGGATAAGAATCAGGGCCACAATAAACAGACTGGCGCCGAAGCCCAGGAGGATTTTGGCTCGCAAGGTTTTCATGGGAAAATATCGGAGAGGCTCAGACCCCCGGCTGATTTTTACCGGCGCATCTGCTGGGAATCACCACAATTATCAATCAGACACTTTCTGTAGCTTGGCCAAATGTTCTTCCCGGCCGATCATCACTAAAACATCACTGGGTTTGATCACGAAGCTGGGATCCGGCAGAAAGACGAACCGTTCCGGAATCAGTTCTTTGACGGCCAGGACAAAGACCCCGTATTTTTTTCGCAGTTCCAACTCCATGAGGGTCTTGCCGTAAAAACTATTGGGTGGGGCCACATCCATGACCCGGTAGCCGGCCTCCAAGGGTATATAATCCAGGAGGTTGGGGTTGACAATCTGGGCCGCCAAGCGCCAGGCCGTCTCCCGTTCCGGGAAGATGACCTCCTGCACCCCCAGAGAGTGGAGGATGGCGGCGTGGTCTTCGCTGATTACCTTGGCCCGGATCATTTTGATGCCGATTTTCTTGAGATGCAGGGTACAGAGGATACTGGCTTCCAAGCTTTCCCCCAGGCTGACCACCACTTCGTCAAAATCAGCGGTCACCACCTGTTTCAGGCTGGCATAATCCCGGGCATCCACCACCAGGGCCCGTTGGACGTCGTCAGCAATGCTATAGACCAGGTTTTCGTCTCTGTCCAAGGCCAGCACTTCACAATTTCTGGCCAGTTCCCGAGCCAATTCCATGCCAAACTGGCCTAAGCCGATGACGCAGATATACTTCTTTTTTTTCATCCGATCATAATCCTGGCTTTGGGATACCGTATGCTCACGTGCCGTTCCGGGATAATCCACATGGCCACGGTCAATGGTCCCACCCGGCCGACAAACATGGTCAGAATAACCCACAGGCGACCGGCCACGGAGAGTTTCTCGGTGAGACCCGTGGACAGACCTACTGTGCCGAAGGCGGAAATCTGTTCAAAAATGACATCATGCAGGCCGATGTCGGGATGGGTTTCGGTAAACAACAACAGGAAGATACCCAAGATGTTCCAGGCCGCAGCCAAGCGGATCAGAATGGTGTTGCGCCATAAAATTTCGGCGGGCACCTGCCGACCGGAGATATTCACCTCCCGGAAGCCTCGCAATTTGGAACGCATCTCCACCAGCCAGATGGCAAAGGAAGTGGTCTTGATCCCCCCGGCGCACGACCCCGGCGATCCGCCGATGAACATGAGAAAGATGATGATCAGAATGGTTCCCAAGGGCAGAGCCCCGCAGTTCACCGTATTAAATCCTGCGGTCCGGGCCGTGACCGATTGAAACAGGGCCCCCATCAGTTTCTCCCCCCAACCCGTTTCCTCGGGAGTGAGGCCGAACACCAGGATTGCCAGCGCCCCACCGCTGATAAGGAAGATGGTCATTCTCCAGACGACCTTGGCGTGCGTGGACAAGACCCGTTGCGACAGCACCGTTCCATTTCTGTCTACCTTACTCGAGAGCCAACGCCAGGTCTCCAACAAGACCGCGTGGCCCAGGCCGCCGGTGACGATCAGGAGCATGATCATGAAGAGGATGACCGGATTATCCCGGATATCCATGAGGCTATTCCGATAGATGGAGAAGCCGGCGTTGCAGAAGGCGGAAATGGCATGGAAGACGGCGCTATAGAACGATTGCCCCAGATCGCCGGTCCGGACCAGCAGGGCCAGAGCAATAACGACTATCCCCACCGCCTCGATAATCGCCGTGGTCAATAAGATCCGATAAAACTGGCGGCGGAAGTCTGAACCGATATCCTGCTGAAAGAAAGAATCGTGCAGCACCATCTGGGATTGCAGTGACAGGCGCCGCCCCAACATCTGAAAGGTCAGGGCGGCAAAGGTCATGACACCCAAGCCCCCGGTCTGGATCAACAGCAGGATAATGATCTGACCGAAAGGCGTGTAGGCCGTGCCGGTATCCACGACGATCAAACCGGTGACGCAGACTGCCGACGTGGCGGTAAACAGGGCGGTCAGATAACTCACCTGCCCGGCTTGATGGGCCCAAGGCAGCCACAAGAGCATGGACCCTGCGAAAATTACGCCGGCAAAGCCGCCGATCAGGAGGAATTGGGGCGATTTCAGAAAGGGCAGGACCTTTTTCGGCAAGGCTTTCTTGGCTTCGGAGGATGGATAGGACACGTTCATGCAGACCTTGCTTCCGGCTTGGCGGTCACGTATTTACCAGCAGCGTTGTTTGCCCCTTAAATTTCCACCTGGCTGCCCAACTCTACTACCTGCCCAGGCGGGATGCCGAAAAAGGTGGAGACGTTCCAGGCGTTACGGCTCAGGAAGGCAAAGAGGGCCTTGCGCCAGGCGGCCATCTTGGTGGGGCCGCTGGTGAGCAAAGACTCCCGCCCCAGATAAAAAGAGGTGGCGTAAATATCAATGTCCAGGCCCTGTTCATTCAACATTTCGATAATTTCAGGCACTCGGGGCGTTTCCATAAATCCATAGGAGGCCACCACCCGGTAGAAGCCATACCCTTTGTCGGTCACGTCCAACTTTTGCTCTCTGGGCACATGCGGCGTATCGGTGGAGACGATGGAGAGGATAAAGACCCGTTCCGGCAGGGCATCAGTGTGTTTCAACAGGTGCAGCAGGACGATGGGGGTGCCGAGGGGGGAGACGGACAGAAAGAAGGCCGTGCCGGGGGTGCGCACCAATTTATAGGTGGCGATGTCATACATCAGAACATCCAGCGGCACCTGGGCTTCCTCAAAGCGCTTGCGCAACGCGGCCCGCCCGTCCCGCCAGGTGACCATGATGGTAAAGAGCACTACAGCCACACTGACGGCAAACCAACCGCCGTCGATAAACTTCAGTAAGTTGGCACTGAAAAAAGAAAAATCAAAAAAGAAAAAGAGGCCCGCCAGGGGGAGGGCCTGCCAGAGGGGCCAGTTCCAATTATAACGGCAGATATAAAAATAAATAATGGTGCTGATGCACATGGTGCCAGTGACCGCGATGCCATAGGCCGCAGCCAGGTTGCTGGATTCTTTAAAAGCCAACGCCAGACCCAGGCAGCCGATCATCATAACGCTGTTGATCCAGGGCAGATAAATCTGCCCCTTGGTCTCCCCCGAGGTGTGGATAATGCGCAGGCGGGGGGCGTAACCGATCTGGATGGCCTGCTGCATCAGGGAAAAGACCCCGGAGATCATGGCCTGGGAGGCAATGACCGTGGCAGTGGTGGCCAGGGCCACCATGGGATAGAGGAGAAAGCGGGGCACCAGACCATAGAACGGGTGGACCGCGGCCTGAGGTTGCTCCAAAAGCAGAGCCGTCTGGCCCAGATAATTGAGCAGCAGGGCCGGAAAGACCAACACCAGCCAGGAAAAGCGGATGGGCCCCCGGCCAAAATGACCCATGTCGGCGTACAAGGCCTCGCAGCCGGTGATGCACAGGACCACCGCGCCCAGGACGAGGACGCCGTGCAAACGATTCTCAATAAAAAAAATAATGGCGTGGCGGGGATCAAAGGATTGCAGAATGATGGGCGTGCGGATGATTTGGGCCAGCCCCAGGAGGGCCAAGGACACAAACCAGACGATCATGATGGGGCCGAAGACCTTGCCGATGCGCTCCGTACCTTTGCTCTGCACCAGAAACAGTCCCAGGAGAACGCCGCAGGCCAGCGGCAGGACAAAGGGCTCGGCCGCGTGGGTGGCCACATTCAGGCCTTCGATGGCCGAGAGCACCGAGATGACCGGAGTGATCAGGCCTTCGCCGCAGAGCAGGGCCGCCCCAAAGATGGCCAAGAGCATGAGGCGGTTCACAACTTTCGGGTTCACCCGCTCCCGGCCTTTGCTCAGGAACAGGGCCGCCAGGGCATAAATCCCGCCCTCGCCGTGGTTGTCGGCCCGCAGAATGAAGATGACATATTTTACCGTCACCACCATGGTCAAAGACCAGAAGATCAGGGACATGACCCCCAGGATGTTGCTGGTGCTGATGATCATGGCATGGGGGCCGTGAAAACATTCCTTGACCGTATACAACGGGCTGGTGCCGATGTCGCCATAGACCACCCCCAAAGCCCCCAAGGCCAGAAGCAGTTTCTTAGAAGGGGCGGATTGCGCGTTGGGCTCGGTCTGAGATGGAGAAGCAGGCGGAGGTGGTGCGGATTGAGGCGAGGCTTCGGCCTCAGAAGTGGAAGACGAACTCATACTCCCCCCCTCCAAACTCTGATTCCTGGAGGTCAGGCCTCCGGGCATGGAGTCCGGAAGGTCTTTCCCCATCGACGCCGACGAGGTTAGCTGCAGGGCTCGGACCGATGAGGTTGTCCTACGCCCGCTGGCGATGCGCCCCTAATGCCCGGGTCCCCCGTTTCCGCGACTAGTGCAGAATTAGGCATTGGGAAATGTTTACTCTATTTTTGCGGCTTCGGCAAGCTTTGGGCGGCATTTTATTGGAACTTATTGATCCCCAACGATGAGCAAGAGGTCGGCCGCCTCAGCAATATACCGGGCATATTCCTTTTTAAGATCACGAAGAATGTCTTCTTCTCCGGGAACGGTAACATTATCTTTGGCGCGGCCTAGCCACTGCCAGAAAACCGCCTCCTGGGAATGAAACTCCTGCAGCCATGGTTCTTGAAAACCCAACAAGAGCAGGAGAATTGACGAATCCTGCCTCTCCAAGGCATCTATCAGGTGCTCTGCTGCCATGATACTGCGCTAATTGTCCCGCAGAATGGCTTCCGAAGAGCGCCCCAGCCTGAGAAGGGCCAGGGCTGACCAGGTCAGGACCAGAGGTATCAAAAGGAGACTGGGAGCATACCCCAAAAGGATCTTATTGCGAAACGTTTTTATTGTCATGGTATGAGATTACCGGTTTTACCCGGATAGGACATATTAAAGCGGAATTGGGGGAAGAGCCGGGGCAAACGCATGAGATTGAAGACCATGACGCCGATGGCCAGGCGATCCAACCAGGAACTCATGGGCCAACCAAAGGTTACTGTCACGGTCCGGTCGGGAAATTCATATTCAACCACTTTGAGCAAGCCGATCATGTCATGGAATAGGCCTGCCTTGGTTAGGACGAAACGGAAGTGATTGGGGGCTAACTTGGCCGGGGCCTTCTCTCTGGGATTATAAAAAGATATGAAGACCTCATTATCTCGAACCGTTTGCAATGTCTCCTCTTTAGGACGGCGAAACACGAGGTGTAACTCAGGGGCATCTGATTGCGACAGGTATAGGACCAGGTCCATCTGGGCGTCGGTCTTTTGCCGCTCCATGATTTCTGGGGCTCTTTTTTGGGCCATCAGGATACCAGCCAAGAGTACCACCAGCGTTACCGAGGCCCATAATAAGGTGCCGTGTGGCTTGTCCAGGGCTAGGAAAATAAAGCAACTCACAAGAATTACCCAAAGAACCAGAGTGCCTAGCCGGCTGGTAAAGTAGGCGATTACCTCTTTAGTCCCTTTGGAATAACGGTAAATGAGCAGGGCTCCCAAGTTGATACAAAAACTGGCCACCAAGCCGATGGCATACATATCCGCCAGGATTTGCTGACTGCCATGGGTAATGAGAATAATTATGGAAAAAAACAGGGCGCTGATCAGGTGAATGCGGTACAAGGATTGGCGTTTATTGGTAGCAATGAGCCAGAAAAAACCATACCGGTGGGCTACTCTCTCCAGGAGTTCGCTGGAGGCGACAAAGGCTGTATTGACCGCCATGGTGAGAGTAAAACTGGCCAGAGTTGCCACCAGAATGCCAAAGGGAACCCCATTAAGCAGAGAGGCATAGTGAGTAATGAGGTCTCCTTCATGCTGCTTAAAATCAATGGGTGCCGAAAGAACCAGAGCGGCAATTAAGGGAGTGCTGATGCCCACCGTAAGAGCCAGGAACCAATAAGCCCGGTGGATCTCCCGCCAGCTCCGAAGCAGACCGGCTGTTTGCAATACAGACTCAACGCCGGAATAGGCCAGGATACAAAAAGCAATGTTGGAGACCAGATTGCCATAATTCGTCAACCAGGAATCGGTGGTTAACTCCTTGGCGGCATAATGCACCGATTCTTTCAGGCGTGTTAATGATGGTGCATCCAGGGCAAGGATTCCCGAGGCAATGAGATTAACCATGATAAATGCGGCAAAGATGAAAATGCCGAACGTGAAGCGGGCATTTTCCCGAATCCCCAAAATATTCAAACCGGCCACCAGCCAGATAATGGACAGCACCAGGCTAATTGTTAACGGGAAGGAAGCAGACAGTCCGGGAAAAAACGAGAGGGCGTTGGCAACGGCGCTCACCGCCGAGATGCAGGCCGTGAGAATATAATCCACCATAATGGAAGACACGGCGATGAAAGACACTACCGGTCCCAGGACGAGGTACGAAAATGAATAGACGCCCCCACCGATGAGGTTGTGATGCTCCAGGATCTCGGCGATTTCAGTGAGTCTGGTAGTCAGAAACCGCACCAACAGGCTGGTTAGTGCTATGAAGACAATGGCGCCCACGCCAATAAAACGATAGGATTCTGCCGGCACATAGAAGATGGAGGTAAACTCATCCATCAACGTAATAACTGCCACGGCCAGCCAGGTAAGCCAGACTCGACCCCCCTCAGAAAAGGAGAGAAGGCCTGGCCGGCGCAGGAGATAAAAAAAGAGGACCAGCAGACCTAGGTTGAGAACCGTTAAGATGGCAAATTTCATTCTTGCCGCTCCTTTCTTGCCGCTCTTAATCTGAAACATCCAGGAGAGCAATCGCCAGGAGGACAAAAAAAACCGCTGGCAAAGGCCGCGGCAAGCGTTCCGGAGCGGTTGCCCTTCCAAATGCCTACGAGGTTAGCTGTCGGGCTCGGGCTTGGAAGTGCCCTATCCATAGTGGAATTCGCCCCAAAAACCTGGGTCCCCCGCACCCGTGGCGAGGCACGGGTTTCGGCTGCACATATAAATTTTACTGTAACTCTTGTAAGGAGTTTGTCAACCCGGATTTTTTCCCTGCGCTACCACTCTGTCTGGATCGGGGGCGTGCCTCTCTCCTTGCCTTGAGGCTGCACTTTAACTTCAGCCGCTCCACCGCTCCACCCGTTATCATTCTAAAGCTGGCAAAGCACCATGACTCTTGGTCAGGCGGCATTAAGCGACGTATTCGAATTTCAATCAGAGATTCATGGCATTGCTTCAATCCTGGCGCAATGGGTTGGTATTTGAAATATTATATGATAAATTCTACTAGTTCTTAGGTTAAGGAGAGGGATATGTGGGGGAGGTCGGAGCATGCCAGCTTTGGCTTGGCGCCTGGCATGGTAGAGCGGGCCCAGGGCTGTCTGCTGAGTCAACTGGCCGGGGATGCTTTGGGGGGTCTGGTGGAATTTCGGAGCCCGCGTGACATCCAAAAAGACTATCCCAATGGCGTCCGCTTGCTGCAAGACGGCGGTACCTGGGGAACAATCGCCGGGCAGCCCACCGATGATTCAGAGTTGGCCCTGGCCCTGGCCCGTCTGTTGGCCGCCCAGCGGCGGTACGACCTGGCTTTGGCACGGGCTGCCTATCAGGAGTGGTTGGCCTCCAACCCCTTTGATTGTGGCCATACCATCCGCCGGGGCTTGCGGGGGCAGCCCGATCCTGACAGCCAGGCCAATGGTGCCCTGATGCGTATCAGCCTCTTGGGGATCTTCGGCGCCAGGTATCCCCCGGCCCAGGTGGCCGAGTGGGCCCGCCAGGATGCGGCCCTGACCCATCCCCACCCCATCTGCCAACAGGCCAATGCCCTCTTTGCCATGGCCATCGCCCAAGCCGTGCGCACGGGGTGCGGCCATCAGGAGTTGTATCAGCAGATTTTGAGCTGGGCTGAGGAGATGCAGGTTGACCCAAGGCTGCTGGCGGCCAGCCGCCGTGCCCAGGAGGCGCCTCCCCCTGATTACCGCCGCCATCAGGGCTGGGTCCTTATTGCTTGGCAAAACGCCCTTTGGCAGCTGCTGCATGCCCCCAATTTAGAGGAAGGGGTGGTCCATACCGTCATGCAGGGCGGCGATACGGATACCAACGCTGCCATTTGTGGGGCCCTTTTGGGCGCCGCATATGGCCGGAAAGATATTCCCCTCCAGTGGCAAGAGGCACTCCGGCAGTGCCGTCCACTGGCTGGCGATCCCCACGTCCGCCACCCCCGCCCGCCCTGTTATTGGCCGGTGGATGCCCTAAAATTAGCCGCACAGTTGTTGGCCCCAACCGGAGGCGAAGACTATAGCGACTAACCACCAGCTCCTGGAGCAGTTTCTGGCGGAGAGCATCATCAATCTGCGCTTGGGCGTCATTTTTACTGGAGTACCCAGATCTCTTGAATCGAAGCGGATTTCCCCCTGGATAGAAGGGGGTTGCCGAGGGCGGGAATAGTATGATCGGGTGAGAAGAAAAACCTGGGGCGGGTCTCAGACCCGCCCGTTTTTATTATCCTCCCCGTCGAGAGGGGTCTCAGGCTGCCAGGCGCCGCTTCAACTCTGCCAGGTCCTGCTCCAAGACCCGGAGGCGCGACGCTAAGTCAAAGTGCTCCTCTTTCCTGACGACGACTCCAAAGAGATTATCCAGGCGTTTGTTGGCACCCTCGATGAGCCTGTTCAAATCGGCCCGCACCCCATCACTACGACCGGTCAATTCTTCCCGGACGGCGTCGATGCGTTTGTTCGTCTCGTCAATACGGCTAGTCAGCTTCTCCCGGACGGAGTCGATGCGGGCAGTCAGCTCTTCTCGAAAAGCGTCAATGCGTTTGTTGGTTTCATCAATGCGACCGGATAACTCCTCCCGAACGCTGTCAATGCGTACGGACAACTCCTCCCGGAGGGTGTCGATGCGATTATTGGTTTCATCAATGCGATCGGATAACTCCTCCCGGACGCTGTCGATGCGTGCGGACAACTTTTCCCGGACGGCGTCGATGCGATTATTGGTTTCATCAATGCGACCAGATAACTCCTCCCGGACGGTGTCGATGCGACCGGATAACTCCTCTCGGACGGTGTCGATGCGACCGGATAACTCCTCCCGGACGCTGTCGATGCGACCGGATAACTCCTCTCGGACGGTGTCGATGCGTTTGTTGGTCTCGTCGATGCGGCGGCTCTGATCAACCAAATGCGTGTTCATGTCGTTAAGACGTTGGTGCACATCATCCAGACGCTGGCTCACCAACTGTAGTTTGGTGTCAATTTGACCCAACTCCTGCCGCATTACTGCCAATTCCGGCAGGATGACTTCTTTCAGGGCGCCAAGCACCGCTTCTTTGATTTCCATTGTCCGCCTCCAAGTCCCGCTGAAGTCATTTTACTGCGTTATTTAAAAAATCGCAAGGCGCCCTCTCTGGGCTCAAACCCCGATGGGTTGAGGCGTGGCGTTCTTTCCCTTTTTGCTGCGCGGTTCTTTCAACAAGCAAATGTCCCATTCATCATCTCATCAGCACCAAATAAGCCCCACTGATACCGACCGTGAGCAGCATGGGCAGGAAACAGGCCCGGGCGTAATCCAGGAAAGAGATGGGGTGTCCGGCCCTTGCTGCCAAGCCCACGGTGACGACGTTGGCCGAAGCGCCAATGAGGGTGGCGTTGCCGCCCAGGCTGGCGCCCAGGGCCAGGGCCCACCACAACACCCCGCGCTCGGCCCCAGGCAGGGTGGTACTTAAAGAGGAGATAACGGGCAGCATGGTCAACGTAAAGGGGGTGTTGTCGATGCATGCCGACAACAGGGCCGAGACCCAGAGGACCAGCAGGAGGGCCAGAGTCAGATTCCCCTGGGACAGGTTTCTCACCTCTTGGGCGATGAGCTGCAACACACCGGTGGCCTCGACCCCGGCGATGAGCATAAAGAAGGCCATGAAAAAGATCAGGGTGGGCCACTCAATTTCCTCGGTTAGGAGGGTGGCGACGTTGACTCGAGAAACAGCCACCAGGACCGTGGCCCCCATGAGCGCCGCGATGGAGGGTTCCATCCCCAGGAAGCCATGGCAGATGAACAGGAGGACCGTCAACCCCAGAATGGTTAGACAGAGGCCGAGCAAACGCCGGTCGGTTATGCGGTAGTGCCGCCGCAGGCCGGCAATGGCGGCTCCCACATCGGTTATCGAGGTCCGGACATAGTCCCGACGATAATACCAAAGGAAAAAGCAGGAGGATGCGGCCATGCAAAGGAGCAAGACCGGAGTCAGATGCATGACAAAATCACCGAACGTCAGGTTGGCATACGAGCCAATAATGATGTTGGGCGGATCACCGATCAGCGTTGCGGTACCCCCAACATTGGCGGCAAAGACCTGGGGAATCAGGAGGGCCATGGGATTCATCTGCAGCGTTTTGGCCAACTCCAGGGAGACCGGGAGCAAGAGCAGCATGGTGGTGACATTCTCCAAAAAGGCGGAGACCACCGCCGTCACCCACATGAGGAGGAGCACCAGGATAACCACCCGCCCCCGGACCCAAGCAAAGGATTTATAGGCCAGCCATTGAAACAGACCGGTTTTTTTGGTGACGCCCACCAGTAACATCATGCCCAACAGCAGCAGGATGACGTTCATATCAATGGCGGCAATGGCCTCGTCAAAAGAAATAATAAAGAAATTATCGGAAAATTGCCCAATGGTATAGGAAAGGAATAACATTAAGGCCGCGCCCAGGAGGGCCGCCAGGGCGCGATGCAGCCATTCCAGGACAATGATGAGATACACAGCCAACAGGATGCCGGCGGCGAGCCAAAAGGCCGGCGTGCTCTGACGATTCAGGGTGATAACGCCCATCGCCTGGTAGACCCGCTCGGCTGGAGCCGGTTGAGGCGATGATGGCAGCGTAATCCGTGCTGACTGCGGTTGCCAGGAGGGTTTGCTGGCCTGCAACACCACCTCACCGGGGGGCTCCATCTCGGCCGCCAGGAGAAAACTGCCGTGGAACCGCCCCTGTTTATCGGTGACCAGCGGCTCCTCTATCTCCGGCGCCAGCGGCTGAGCCGACAGCTCAACCTTTATCCGGACCCCGGCGATGCCCCGCCCCTGGATGTCCTGGACTGCACCCACTACCTTTAGGACCGGGCCATTTTCGGCTGCGCCCACCTGGCTGCATCTCAATAACCACCATAGCAAGAGCGCGACTATCGGCCAGACTTGCCAGCCTGACCGGCCAACCGTGGCGAACCTATTAAGGCAAGACATCAACACTACCCGGAGAAAATTTTCTTGTTCCAAAAGATTGGCCCAAAATGCCTGAGCCCGCAGTCGGCCTCCCAAAAAACCTGACTCTTATTGTATCCATCTTGATATTTAGAAATAAAGCATAATTATATAAGGTAAGCTCTCTGAACCGCAAAGCGGTTATACAGAATGATTCATAGATTAAGGAAGACCAAGATGTCCCTCTCGAGAAAAAACCCTTGGTGGGTCGCAGTGATGATGCTTAGCCTCGCCCTGCTGGCCGGCCCGGCCGTTGGCAGCCAACCCCACCAAACCAAGGAGAAAGTCAAACCCATGGAAAAAAAACCGCAACTCAAGCTGGCCACCTTTGCCGGCGGCTGTTTTTGGTGCACCGAAGCGGATTTTGCCAAACACGAGGGTGTCGTAACCGTCACCTCGGGCTATACCGGGGGCCAGAACCCCAACCCCACCTATGAGGAGGTCTGTTCCGGCCAGACCGGCCACCTGGAAGCGGTGCAGATCCAATATGATCCGGTCAAGATCACCTATGAACAACTCTTGGACATCTTCTGGCGCAGCATCGACCCCACCGATGCCGGCGGCCAATTCGTGGATCGGGGCAGTCAGTACCGCCCGGCCATCTTTTATCACGATGCTGAGCAGCAGCGGTTGGCCGAGGCCGCCAAGGCGGCTCTGGCCGCCTCGGGCAGATTCAGCAAACCCATTGCCGTGGCCATCTTGCCGGCTCAGACCTTTTACCCGGCGGAAGAGTATCACCAGAAGTATTACCAGACCTGCCCCCTCAGGTACCAGACCTACCGGAGTCACTCCGGCCGGGACCAGTTTCTGGCCAAGGCATGGGGGGAAGAGGCCAAAATGAAAAAACCAGACCCAGGCTCTGGCCAGCCCCGCCAATTTACGAAACCGGATCCCGCAGCTCTCAAACAAAAACTGACGCCCCTGCAGTACCAAGTCACCCAGAAGGAGGGCACCGAACCGGCCTTCCAGAATGAATACTGGAACAATCATCGAGAAGGTATCTATGTGGACATCGTCAGCGGCGAACCGCTCTTCAGCTCCCGGGATAAGTTCGACTCGGGCACCGGCTGGCCGAGCTTCACCAAACCCCTGGAGCCGCAGAACATCATCGAAAAGATTGACCGCAAACTCTTCATGACCCGGACCGAGGTACGCAGCCGCCACGGCGACTCCCATTTAGGGCACGTCTTTCCCGACGGCCCGCCACCCACCGGGCAACGCTACTGTATCAATTCCGCCGCCTTACGCTTTATCCCCAAGGAAGACCTGGAAAAGGCAGGTTACGGCGAGTACCTTAAATTATTTACTGATTAAGATCAGATTAGCCCCAATTTCTGACGTTCCCAAGCTCCGGCTTGGGAATTTTTTTTTTGGGGAGTCCACGGCCTGTTGGGGATGAAAGCGGACCCAGCAAGCTGGCGTTATTTACGAGGAAGCCGGAAAATGATTTAAGGCAAAAAATTCACGAAATAAAAAATCTATCGGATTTGTTTCAGTGCTTGACAATGGGTTTTGGGCTTGCTATATCGATAGAGAATGTTTTCACATTTTCTTCAGCCCTCGCTGTGGAGGTAAACGTGGACATTACGCCGGTTCTCCGTGACTACGGCTATGTGCTGATCTTCCTGATCGTCGGTGCCCTCTTTGCCGTGGGCCCCCTGATCATTGCCCATTTTGTGGCGCCCCGCAGTTTTGGTCCAAGCCGGGATGAAATCTATGAATGTGGTATCCCAACCTTCGGCAGCGCCTGGGTCCAGGTGGCTGTCCTCTACTATCTCTTTGCCCTGATCTTTTTGGCCTTCGATGTGGATGTGATCTTCCTTTTCCCTGTCCTCTTGGCTTATGGCAAAGGGTATGTGTGGCGTGATTTCATCGAAATCGTCATTTTCATCGGCATCCTGTCCCTGGTGATTGTTTATGCTTGGTGCAAGGGGGTTTTTGCGTGGAAAAGAAAACCGGAGAGCCGCTGATTCATCTGGCGGTACTCGAAGACGTTTTAAATCTCTGTCGGGCCAACTCGCTCTGGCCGTTGACCTTTGGTCTTGCCTGCTGTGCCATTGAGATGATGGCGGCCGGCGCGGCCCGATTCGACTTGGACCGTTTCGGGGCCGGCGTCTTTCGGCCCTCGGCCCGCCAGTCGGACCTGATGATCGTGGCCGGTACCATCGCCAAGAAAATGGCTCCAGCAGTGCAGCGCCTCTATGATCAGATGCCGGCCCCCAAATGGGTCATTGCCATGGGCAATTGCGCCATATCCGGGGGGCCGTTCATGTATGAGGGTCAATATGCCATCGTGCCTGGGGCTGATTTGATCATCCCGGTGGATGTCTATGTCCCCGGCTGCCCGCCCCGGCCCGAAGGTCTCATTGAGGGCATTTTGCAACTGGAAGAAAAGATTACCAACCGACCCAGGTTAAGAAAGTATAGATAAAATGCCTGCGCAGACTGTTATCGAAAAGGTTACGCCCATAGTCGGCCCTGAGAAGGCGGCCGCGGTGGATTATGCCACCACTGGCTGCCACGTCCGGGTGGAGGCCCAGCCCGAGCAGATGCCCACCTTGGCCGCGGCCATGTTAGAGCAGAAGTTTTTCCTGGAATCCCTCACTGCTTTGGATCTTCAGGAATCCTTCGAAGTGGTTTACCACTTTGCTTCTTATTATGAGTTGTGTCGGACCGTGGTGCATGTGCCATTGCCGGTGGGCACGGAAGTTCCTACCATCAGTACGATTTATCCCGGTGCCGATTGGTTCGAGCGGGAGGTTTTTGAGATGTTTGGGATCATTTTCAGCGGTCATCCCAATCTGAAGAACCTGATTCTCCCTGAAGATGCCGATTTTCATCCGCTGTTAAAAGACTTTGTGGCGAGCAGTTAACATGATGCTGGAAAAAGGCCTTGAAGAAAAGACGTTTTATCTGAATCTGGGGCCGCAGCATCCCAGCACTCACGGCGTCTTGCGCATCGTGCTGGAGATGGACGGCGAATTCATCGTGACGGCGGATCCGGTCATCGGCTATGGCCACCGGGCCCACGAAAAGATGGCTGAACTGCGGACCTACCAACAATACCTTCCCAACATGGGGCGGGTGGACTACCTGCACGCCCTGGCCTATAATCAGTGCTATTGTATGGCGGTGGAGAAGCTGGCCGGGATCGTGGTACCCGAGCGGGCGGAGTTTATCCGGGTGATCACCAGCGAATTGAACAGGATCTCTTCCCACCTCCTCTGGTTCGGGGCCTACCTGCTGGATTTGGGGGCCTTCACACCCTTTCTTTACTGCTTCGACGATCGGGAGCAGATCCTGGATCTGTTGGACCGCCTGACGGGTTCCCGGTTGACATACTGTTTCTACCGCTTCGGTGGTGTGCCGGTGGATATTGACGATGACTTCATCGCCGGTTGCCGGGCTTTTATCCAACGATTGCGGAGTCGCTGGGACGATTATGACAACCTGGTCACCAAGAACGTCATTTTTATCCACCGCACCCGGGATGTGGGCATTCTGCCACCCGAACTGGCGTTAAAATATGGCGTCACCGGCCCCACCCTGCGAGGCAGCGGCATCCCCTACGATATCCGCAAAAGCGAGCCATTCTCGGTCTATCCCCTCTTCGATTTCGAGATCCCCATCGGCGAACGGGGCGATGTCCTGGACCGGTATCTGGTCCGGCTGCGGGAGATGGAGCAGAGCCTGCGGATTATCGAACAAGCCCTGGATAAGCTGCCCGCCGGCCCCATCATGGCCGAAAAGGTGCCCAAGCGGCTCAAGCCGCCGGAAGGGGAAGTGTATACCGCGGTGGAGACGGCACGCGGCGAGTTCGGCATCTATCTGGTGAGCAAAGGCGACGTCAAACCCTACCGGGTGAAACTCCGGGTCCCCTGTTTCTCCAACTTGAGCGTCCTGCCGGAACTCATCAAAGACACCATGGTGGCCGATGCCGTGGCCATCTTGGGCTCCATTGATCTGGTCATTCCGGAGATCGACCGGTAGCCGGGCCGGTTTCTTGGCGGTCTCTAAAGCATAGACGCGTTTCTGTCTCCCGGACTTTGTGATGATGAGGTTTTTGCCATGCAGTTCTTGTTAGCCGAAGGGGCACGCCTCGGCCTGAGTCTGATCGGCGTGATCAGCCTGGTGGCCGTTAACGCCCTGTTTCTGATCTGGATGGAGCGGAAGGTGTCAGCCCACATCCAGCTCCGGCCCGGCCCCATGGAAGTGGGCTTCCACGGTGCCTTGCAGACCATCGCCGATGCCCTGAAGTTGATCGGCAAGGAACTGATTACGCCGGAGGATGTTGACAAACTGATCTACCTGTTAGCCCCCATCGTCATGTTCCTGCCGGTGTTGGTCAGCTTCCTGGTGATTCCCTTCTCGCCGACGCTGCTCATCCGGGACCTGAATGTGGGCGTGCTGCTCATCTTTGCCTTCAGCACGCTGACAGTCTTGGCCATCCTCATGGCCGGTTGGGCCTCCAACAATAAATACGCCTTGCTGGGGGCCATCCGCTCCGTGGCCCAGAACGTGGCCTACGAAATTCCCCTCTTGCTCACTGCCATGAGCATCATTATTATGGCCGGGTCTTTCCAACCGTCGGTCATTGTGGCCCAGCAGGGATTGGTCTGGAATATCTTTGTCCAGCCCCTGGCTTTTATCCTCTTTATTATCTGCGGCACGGCGGAGACCAACCGGGCCCCCTTTGACATTCCGGAAGCGGAATCTGAACTGGTGGCTGGTTTCCACACGGAATATTCGGGTATGCGTTTCGCCATCTTTTTTCTGGCCGAATATACCAATATGTTCATCGTCTCGGCTGTGGCCACTATCTTCTTCTTGGGAGGGTGGCAGGGACCATTCCTACCGCCGGTGGTCTGGTTCCTCTTGAAAGTTTATGCCCTGATCTTCCTGATGATGTGGTTCCGCTGGACCTTTCCGCGGCTGCGCTTTGACCAACTCATCACCTTTGCCTGGAAGATCTTGATCCCGTTGTCTCTCGTAAATCTCATCGTGACCGCGTTCGTGCTGAAGCTGGTGCGCTAAGTGCGGTGGCCGGTATCATGCCTTGTTATGGATTTTTAGATAAAGGTTGGCGGCAATGAAGGCATACGTAAAGGAAACCTTAACTGGATTTTACAGCCTCTTGGCGGGGTTGGGCGTGACGATCCGCTATTTTGTCAAGCCCATCGTGACGGTCCAATACCCCCGGGAAAAGCTGGACATGAGCCCCCGCTATCGGGGTCATACCGAATTTCTCATCGATCCGGAAACCGGCAGTCATCGCTGCAATGCCTGCGAGAATTGCGCCCGCACCTGTCCTTCCGGGGTCATCACCGTCACCGGCGTCAAAGTGCCGGGCACCAAGAAAAAGCGGGCGGTAACGTATAGCATCGATTACTCCCTCTGCAGTCTCTGCGGCCTCTGTGTGGAGGTCTGCCCCACTCATGCCCTAAAATTTTCCAACGAATACCGCCTGGCCGGGTATTCCCGGCAGGACATGATCATTGATATCATGGCCCGACTCAAGGCTCAGCAGCGGGCCCTGGGGTTGCCTGAAGAAGTGCCGCCGGCCCCTGAGGCCGAGGCCGCGGCGCCGGAAGCGGCCGCGAGCGGGGAGGCAGAGTCATGAGTGAGTTGTTCAGCCTGGCGGGTCTCAGTTTTCTCCTCGTTGTGGGCATGACCCTGGGTGGGGCTTTTATTGCGGTGGGTGCCAGAAATATCTTCCACAATGTTCTGGGCCTGGCCCTTTCCCTCTTCGGAGTTGCCGGTATTTTTCTCTATCTCAACAGTCCGTTCCTGGCGATGATGGAAATTCTGATTTACGTGGGGGCCATCTGTATCGCCATCTGTTTTGCTATCATGCTCTCCGAACCGCTCTATCGACCGCGGCCCCCACGTAAACCCATCAAGCTTTTGGGGGCGGCCGTAGGTGCTGGCCTGGTCTTTGTGGTCTTCGCCGCCTTGGTCAAGAAAACGGCCTGGGTACCCGCGGCCATGCGCAGCGATGATTGGTCCGTGACCACCATCGGCCATTACCTGTTGACCCGCTATGCGCTCATCTTCGAGGCCATCTCCCTTATCCTGCTGGTGGCCATGCTGGGGGCCATTGTCAATGCCAAAAACGGGCGCGGTCGGGAAGAATCTTAGCGACTGTGGGAGTGAGAACTGACCATGTATAACAATTTGCAGACCTTTCTCTTGCTTGCGGCCCTCCTCTTTGCCATCGGCCTCTACGGCGTCCTGGCCCGGCGGTCCCTCATCGCCGTCCTCATCTCCGTGGAGTTGATGTTGAACGCCGCCAGCATCAATTTCATGGCCTTTAACAGGTTTCTGATCCCTGAGCCTGCCGTCGGCCAGATCATTACCCTCTTTATTATGGCCGTGGCGGCGGCGGAAGCGGCTATTGCCTTGAGCATCATCATCGCGGTCTATCGGAAGCTCAAGTCCATCAACGTTGAACATGTGAATGAACTGCGAGGATAAGCATGGCTATGCAGTTTTCAGATACCACTTTCCTGGCCTGTCTGGTGACGTCGATCTTGCCCATCCTGAGTTTCGGCCTGATCATGATCTTCACCCGGGAAAATCCCAAGCTGTCGCTGGCCATCTCCCTGACAGCCTCCACCATTCCCCTAATCCTTGCCTGGGGCTTGTTGTATAAATACTGGGGAATCCAGGAGCCGTTGGTTTACAACCTCCGGTGGCTCTATTCAGATATTGTCAAGATCCCCTTCGGCTTCCTTCTGGATCCCACCAGCTTACTCATGCTGACTATTGTGGCCACTGTCAGTTGGCTGGTACAGGTCTACTCCATCGGCTACATGGGCGGGGACCCTGGGTTCGGTCGTTTTTATGCCTTCCTCTCCCTCTTCGCTTTTTCCATGCTGACCCTGTCCATTTCCAGCGGGTTGTTGCAGCTCTATATTTGTTGGGAGTTGGTGGGTCTGGCATCATATCTCCTCATCGGCTTCTGGTATGAAAAGTTTTCGGCCTCCGAGGCCGGCAAAAAGGCCTTTGTGGTTACCCGCTTCGGTGATGTGGGCTTCTTCATGGGGTTGGCCTTTTTAACCATTTATTATGGCAACTTGGAGATCCAGCAGGTCAACTCGGCCGCAGTGGCTCAGGCCATGCCGGCGTGGCTGATTACCACGGCAGCCTTATTGATCTTCTGCGGGGTCATGGGGAAAAGCGCCCAGTTTCCCATTCATGTCTGGTTGCCCGATGCCATGGAAGGTCCGACGCCGGTCAGCGCCCTGTTGCATTCCGCCACCATGGTGGCCGCCGGTGTCTATCTCATCGCCCGGATTTATCCTTTCTTCAGTGCCTCGCCAGAGGCTATGACCGTGGCACTGGCTATTGGCACCATTACTTTGCTGTTGTCTTCCACCATTGGTATGGTGGCCTCGGATATCAAGCAGGTTTGGGCTTATTCCACTGTCAGCCAATTGGGTTTTATGATCATGGGCCTGGCCGCCGGCAGTTTCTTTGCCGGATATTATCACCTGACGACCCATGCCGCCTTTAAGGCCCTCCTCTTCCTTTGCTCCGGGGTTTTTATCCATCATTTCGGCACCAATGACTTTTTCATTATGGCGGCCAATGGCGCACGCAAACTCAAGATCCCCATGGTCACCATCACTATTGCCGCCCTGGCCCTGGCTGGCATCTTCCCCCTGGCCGGCTTCTTCAGCAAAGAGGGCATTTTGGGGGCCTTGGCCCATCTGGACAATAAAATCTGGCTGTTCGCCGGTCTCTTTGGCGCCTTTTTAACGGCCTACTACTCTTTCCGGGTGATTTTTGTCATGCTCTTCCCCCGGGAACCCATCTTTCAAATCGCTGCAGCCCATAGCCATGCCGAAGAGGCCCACGGCAGCCATGGACATGGGCATGGCCATGAACATGAAGAGGAGCATGGGGTGCCCTGGGTCATGAACCTGCCCCTGTTAATCTTGGCCTTCTTCACTCTGACCCTGGGTTTCCTGCAGGGGGCGTTGGAGCAGTTTCTTACCGGCCATGCCGGCCATCACGAGATCAGCATCCCGCTCTTGGTAAGCGCCGTGGGCGCAGCACTGGCGGGGATCGGCCTCGCCTGGCTGGATTGGGGCGCCAAGAACGCCAAATGTGTCGGCTTTTTAAGCCGGGTGCCGGCCCTGGAGAACTTTTTTATCCAAAAATGGTATATGGATCACTTCTGGCGTTGGTTCTTGAATACCTTCATCTACGGTTTGTTCTCCAAATGGTTCACCTATAACGACCGGCGGGTGGTTGACGGTGGGGTTGATGCCGTGGCTTTCTCTACGGTGGGCAGTGGCCGTTATCTATCTCGTTATCAAACCGCCCTGCTCCAGGTCAACCTCTTGTTCATGGTTTTAGTCATGGCCGGGGTGGGACTCTATCTGGTCATGGGCCGCTGATAGGCTGCAACGAATAATCGGCTATCTTATCTTACGTTTGAGGACGGCTTTCTATGGCTGAGCATCTCACCAATTTTCCGTATCTGACCTGTATGGTGCTGTCGCCGGTGATCGGCATTGCCATCATCCTCTTTCTGAAAGAGGAACAGAAGTTTCTGATCCGGGCTGTGTCCCTCGTTTCTGCAGGCATATCCTTAGGTTTTTCCATTTACACCTTTGTGGCCTATGATCGGGCCCTGGGCGGCCTGCAATTTGTGGAAAAATATGAATGGGTGAAAGGCTTCGGCATTTCCTATTTCGTCGGGGTGGATGGCCTCAATGCTCCCCTGCTCCTGCTTACCGGCATCGTCATTTTTACCGGCGTGCTGACCATGTGGGAGTTGGAACTGCGGGTCAAAGAATATTTTGCCTTCATGCTTTTTTTGGTCACCGGCGTTTTCGGCGTCTTCATGTCCATGGACATGTTTTTCTTTTTCCTTTTTTATGAAATCGCCGTGGTGCCCATGTATGTCCTGATCCTCATCTGGGGGTCCACCCGCAAAGAGTATGCCGCTATGAAGCTGACTTTGTATTTGATGGCGGGCAGCGGCCTCATCATCCCGGGTCTGTTGTTACTTTATGCCACCTCCGGCCTGTACACCTTTGATCTCCTCAAACTGCACGGGGTGCATTTTTCGCCTTGGGTGCAGAAACTGACCTTTGTGCTTTTGCTGTTTGGCTTCGGGGTCTTGGCAGCGATGTGGCCGTTCCATACATGGTCGCCGGTGGGCCACGTGGCTGCACCCACCGCCGTCAGTATGCTGCACGCCGGCGTGCTCATGAAGCTGGGATCCTATGGTATCTTACGGATTCCCATGTATCTCTGTCCGGAAGGCTTCCAATACTGGTCCTCGCTTTTCGGGCTCTTGGCCATCTGTGGCATTGTCTACGGGGTTTTTGTGGGCTTGGCCCAGACCGATTTGAAATACGTCATCGGCTATTCCTCCGTGTCCCACATGGGCATCGTGGCCCTGGGTTTGGCCACCGGCACGGTGGATGGCTTGAACGGCTCCGTTTTCCAGATGTTCGCCCATGGCATCATGACGGCCCTCTTCTTTTCCGCGGTGGGCTATATCTACGACCGGACCCATACCCGGGAGATTCACGAATTGGGGGGGTTCTGCAAGATCATGCCGGTGGCCTCGGCCTTTTTCATCACTGCGGCCTTGTGCGGCGCCGGCGTCCCGGGTTTTGCCAGCTTCTGGGCCGAACTGTTGGTCTTTATTGCGGCGGTGCGGGTCTTTGGCATCGGCGGGCTCATTGCCTTGGCTTCCATCGTCGTCGGCGCCCTCTTTGCCCTGCGGGTGGTGCAAAATTCTTTCTATAACGAACCGAACCCGAAATTTACCCATTTGGAGGATGTCAGTCCTTTTCTGGGACTGCCCCGGATGATTCTCATTGCGACTCTGATTCTCTTTGGGATCTTCCCGAGTCTAATGTTGGATCTTATCAAAACGGCGGTGGTGCCGTTCATCAGTGGGTTGTAAGCCATGAAAGCTGTTGCGCTCTTTTTGCCTGAATTGTATTTCCTGTTGATGGCTTTGGTCCTGTTTTTCTGCTCCCTGCGGCGGCAGACCGAGCCCAGCAAAGATTTTCGCCTCTTTCTGGCCATGTCCGCCGGTGGCATCCTGGTGGGCGCTCTGAGTCTGTTCCAGCAGGGGTCATTATTCTTTGCCTCCTATCAGGTGGACCTTTTTAGTCAGGTTTTCAAGCTGGCTCTGGCGGGAGGGGTCTTTCTGGTTGCCCTCATCTGCCACCGTCTGCCCGGGGTGGAAGACCGTTTTCATGCGGAATTTTATCTCTTCTTGACCACCTGCACGGTGGGGATGATGATGTTGGTCAGTGCCGTGGAACTGCTCACCATCTACATCTCCTTGGAATTGGCCTCTTATTCTCTGTATATCTTGATACCCATGCGCCAAGGGGACGGCATCGACGTGGAGGCGGGGGTGAAATACCTCTTCATCGGCGCGGTGTCATCCTGCTTCATGCTCTTCGGCTTAAGCTACCTGTTCGGCGCGACTCATAGCACCTACCTAGTGGATATCCTTCCAAAGATGCCAGCTCTCCTGGCCAGTCCGGTGGGTCTGTTGGGTCTCATCCTGTCTCTGGCCGGTTTCTTCTTTAAATTATCGCTTTTTCCAATACACTTCTGGGCGCCGGACGTTTATCAGGGTGGTGCTAACCAATTGGTGGCCTATATTGCCACCGCCTCCAAAGTCGCGGCCGTGGCCATTCTGCTGCGCTTTGCCGCATTGGGCAGCTCCTATGGCTATTCCTTTGCCCAGATTCTGGTCTTCCTGTCCATCGTCTCCATGACCTTGGGAAATTTGGTAGCCATTATCCAGAAAGATTTCAAACGCATGTTGGCCTATTCCTCCATTGCTCATGCCGGTTATATTCTCATGGGGGTGTTGACTTTAAGCGAGTCCGGTTATACCAGCGTCATTTATTATGCGGTAGCCTACCTCATCATGAATTTCACCTGTTTCATGGTGCTCTCGGAGGTGGCCGACGATGGCCGTGATCTGCAGATCGCCGAATTTGCCGGGCTCTACCACCGCTCCCCCCTCTTGGCCCTGGCCTTGATGATGGGCCTTTTCTCCCTGGCCGGGGTGCCGCCCTCCATCGGTTTTACCGGCAAACTGCTTATTTTTACGTCGGCCATGAACCAGGGCTACTTCTGGCTGGTCCTCATCGGCGCCGTCAACGGCACCATCTCCCTTTATTACTATCTCCGGGTGGTCTATGCTGCCTACTTCATGGACCCGGGGGACCTGCCGAAAGTGGTCCCTTCGCCTGCCATCCGGTGGACGACCTACGCCCTCATCTTGATCATTATCGGCTTCGGCGTCTTTCCCATGCATGTCGTTGATTTGGCCCGAACAGCCGTTAAGTTTGTCTTGTATACCTAACAATCTATCCTTACTTTTCTCTCCCCAGCAGAGCGCTCGGCGACGGCGGCCGCAGCGCTCTGTTTTTTTGACATGGCATGGCAAATTGATAAAATAACAGGCAAACGATGGCGCGATCTGTTTTGCTGCTATAAGAACTGCTGTTCTCTTCATGGCTTAGAGAGGTACGTCCATGGCCTTCACGGATTTTTTTTCCAGAAAGAAGACCTGTGATTTTGTCGTCAATGCTGACGAACGGATAACCAAAAAATATCAGAAGTATCGTGAGTTTTTAGAATATAACCGGGATACCTTGGAGATGTTGGCCGAGCTGGAACAGCTCTACTACGGCAGCCGGATCAACCTCTTGGCGGTTCGCAGGCAGGTCGAGGAGTTACTGGCCACGTTGCGTCGCTTGGTACAAGCACTGGACGAATTGGGAGGCGGCCGCTATGGGCAGCTGGAGCAGGCCTGTCAGCGGGTGGAAGAAGAGTTGGCCCTGGCTTTTGAAGCGGGGCCTACCTGTCTCATAGGGGATCTGGTCCTGCCCTTGGAGGCCCTACGGCCGGAGACCATGATGGAGGCGGGTGGCAAGGCCACCAACCTGGCCACCATTGCCCGCTTTTTGAAGCTACCCATACCCCCTGGATTTGCCATTACCTCATATGCGTTTGAACGTTTTTTAGAGGAGAACAAATTAGCAGTTCCCATTGAACTGATCCTGACCTCCTTAAAGCCGGATGATCTGGCCGATCTGGAGGTGCAAAGCAGCATCATCCAGGAGAGCATCAGAAAAGCGCCGGTGCCGCCATTCCTGGCGGCCAAGATTATCCAGGCCTACGAGGAACTGGAGGCCAAGACTTGGAAAAACGTGCGCATTGCCATGCGGAGCAGCGCCGTGGGTGAGGATACGGAAGCATCCTTTGCCGGCCAACATCTCACCGTCCTGAATGTCACCCGCGACGACCTCTTGGAGGCCTATAAAGCCGTGGTGGCCAGCAAGTATTCGCCCCGGGCCATCCTCTACCGCCTCAATTTCGGTCTGAACGATCGGGAAACCCCCATGTGCGTGGCCGGCATTACTATGATCGACTCCCGGGCCAGCGGGGTCATGTATACCGTGGATCCCACCGATCCTACCTCTGGTCTCCTCAAGATCAGTTCTATCTGGGGCTTGGGAGAACACCTGGTAAGCGGTGAAGCCTCCCCTGACGAGTTTTTTGTGGACAAATCTACCGGCCGGATCGTGCAACAGACCATTGGCCAAAAAAAGGAAAGGCTGGTTAACCGGCCGCAGGGTGGCATCCAACTTGTGGCCGTGCCGGAGGCAGAAATTTCCCAACCCTCTCTTACCCCGGCCCAGCTCCAGACCCTGGCCTTCTATGGCCAAAAATTAGAGGGGTATTTTCAAGCCCCGCAAGATGTGGAATGGGCCATTGACCAGGAAGAGCGGCTTTACATTTTGCAGAGTCGGCCGTTGGGAGTAGTGCACAGTAAAGCCGGTGCCGAGGTTCTGATGGTTGATGCCAAGAACCATCCGGTACTGTTATCCCGGGGCAAGATGGCCTCCCCGGGCATTGCCGTGGGCCAGGTGGTGTTAGCCAGCGCTCAACCGGCATCGTTGCCAGAAAACGCCATCCTGGTGGCCCGGACAGCTTCCCCCGACTATGCGACCCTTATGGCCCAGCTCAAGGGTTTGATCACAGATTTGGGGAGCATCACCAGTCACTTGGCCTCCGTAGCCCGGGAGTTTGGCGTGCCGGCCATCGTGGACGCAGGGAATGCCACCGAACTTTTGAAACCTGGCCAGGAAGTTACTTTAGTTGCCAAGGCCACCACTGTCTACCAAGGTATTGTGCCGGAATTAGCCGAGCAGATAAGGCCTGCGAAAAAACATTTGTTTAACAGTCCGGTGCATGAACGCCTTCGCAAGGTTTTGGACCGGATTTCCCCTCTCAACCTCACGGATCCGCAGGCGGCCGATTTTAACCCGGAAGGTTGCCGGACCGTCCATGATATTATCCGCTATGCCCACGAAAAGGCCATGCAGGAGATGTTCGGCCTCACCAAGCTCGGCCCTCAGGGGATCAATGTTGTACAAATGAGGAGCAACATTCCTCTGGTGCTGCATCTCATCGATCTGGGCGGCGGTTTACGAGCCGGCCTGACGACTTGCGATACGGTCACACCGGACGATGTGGAGTCCATCCCCATGAAAGCTCTCTGGCGGGGTTTTAGTCATCCTGGGATTACCTGGAAGGGAGTGATACCCTTTGATGTTAAAAATTTTATGACTTTAATGGCCCAGAGTGCCATGCAAACCGAGGATAAACTGCCGGGCGGCGACAGCTTCGCTTTGGTGGCCCGGGACTATCTGAATTTAAGCGCTAAATTCGGCTACCATTTTGCCAATCTGGATACGTTTGGCAGCGATGACCCGATGCAGAATTACATCAATTTACAATTTGCCGGTGGAGTGGGCAGCTATATGGGCCGTTCCCTGCGCCTCGCTTTTTTGGGGGAGGTCCTCCATCGGCTGGGGTTTACCCTGAAGATGACCGGCGATCTGCTGGAGGCCTCCATCACTGGGCTAAGCCGAGCGGTGCTGGAAGAGGCACTGGATCAGGTAGGCCGGTTGCTGGCTTCCAGCCGACTCCTGGACATGGCCATTACCGGCGAAGCTGATATTCCGCCGATGGTTGAGGCCTTTTTTCATGGTGACTATGATTTTTTACAGCAGTCAGAAAGCATCCATCTGCCCGGATTTTATACCCATACCGGCAACTGGCGCTTGGCAACGGCACAAGGGCAAACCATCATAGTTCAGGATGGCTCCAATTATTTGGGGAGGTTTTCGGCACGCTTGGCAGGTATGCTGACCACCATGATCGGGGAAACCTATTTAGAGATTCTGGATAATATCGGCGCCTATTTTTATTTTCCGTTAGCCATTGCCAAGGAGAGCTATTTGCCGGCCGGGTCAGGCCAGGTGCGGGTCCGACCGGTCTCCGGTCGCATTGATCAGGCGGCGGGGCTGGCTTTTGGCATTCGCAACGTGGGGAATTATTTCGTCTTTCGGGTGAATACCTTGGAAGAGGATGTGGCCCTCTTTGAATTTGTCGACAATAAAAGATATAAGCGGTCCTCGGCCTCGGCCAGCCTCACCCCGGGGCATTGGTATGAATTGCGCGTCGACTTTGCGGGGCAACAGTGTCTCTGCTGGCTTGATGGCAAACCGCTGATCGATTACACTGCCCTGCGCTCCCTGGATGGCTATGTGGGGCTGTGGACTAAGGCCGATGCCGTGAGCCATTTCACCGACCTGAAAATTGCGGGGCAGAGGGAACCGGCATGAGGCAAAGGAACCCCCTGTTCTGCCTAACCCCCGGGCCGCCTCTGGGGCGCGCCCGCGGCCCAGCGGTCAGCGGGGCAGGACGTGCCAAAACTCCAGGGCCAGCACAAGCAGGGCGACTGCCAAGCGATAGACCACAAAAATGAGAAAGCTATGGCGCTGCAGGAATTGCAGAAGATATTTGATAGTAAGATAACTCGAGACAATGGCCGCCAGGAAACCCAGGAAATAGGCAAGATTGAACGATACCGGCTCCGTGTTTTTTAGCAGCTTGAGGGCATGATACAGCCCGGCCCCGAAAATGATGGGGGTGGAGAGGAGAAAGGAGAACCTGGCCGCGGTTTCCCGGGTAAAGCCTAGGAACAGGCCCATGGTAATAGTGCTGCCGCTGCGGGAGACGCCGGGCATGATGGCCAATGCCTGGGCACAGCCGATGAGAATGGCGTCACCCAAAGTAATGCCCGGCAGCCGGCGTTGATGCCGGGCCAGACGGTCGGCCAGAAAGAGGAGAATGCCCATAACCGCCAACAGGACGGCGATGCGGGTCGGGGTCCGGAAGACGGTCTCGGCCTGCTTCTCCAGAAAGAAGCCGGCCACGGCGCCAGGGATGCTGCCCACCACCAAGTACCAGAACAGCCGTCGCTCCAAACGGTTGAACCGCTCCGGCCGGAGCAGGGCCCGGCCCATATCCCACCAATCCTGCCAGAAATAGGTAATCAGAGCCAACAAGGTCCCCACATGCAGGAGGACGTCAAAGGCCAGGCCGGCCTCCTGAACATGGAAATAATGTTCCAGGAGGGCCAGATGGCCAGAACTGGAGATGGGCAAGAATTCCGTCAGCCCTTGAATGAGGCCGAGAAAAATGGCGTGCAGGATATCCATAGGCAAAGTCTCGCTTTCGGGGCTTAGGGGATGCGGCCGCGCTTCATTCCACAGGCGGTTTGAGGCGATGAAACGCCGTCGTCCGTTCAAAGGCGTAAGCGGCGGTCAGGAGCGTCAGTTCGTCAAATGGCCGGGCCAGAAGCTGGAGACCGATGGGTAGTCCCTGCGACGTGAGGCCACAAGGCAGCGATATGCCGGGAATGCCGGCCAGATTTGCTGATATTGTAAAGATATCAGAGAGATACATGGTAAGCGGGTCGGCTGTCTTTTCCCCCAAGCGGAAGGCAGCCGTAGGCGCCACCGGGGTGGCAACCACCTGACAGGTCTGAAATACCTGGTCAAAGTCCCGGCGGATGAGGGTCCGGACCTGGGAGGCCTTGCGATAATAGGCATCATGATATCCGGCGGAAAGGGCATAGGTGCCCAACATGATGCGGCGGCGAACTTCGGTCCCCAGCCCCTGGGAGCGGCTGGCGGTATACATCTCCATTAATTCTCTGGCATTGGGGTCGCGCCAGCCGTATTTCACCCCGTCATAGCGGGCCAGATTGGAGCTGGCCTCGGCCGTGGCAATGAGATAATAGACAGCCACGGCATACTCCGTATGGGGCAGGCTGACTTCCACCAGTTGGGCCCCCAAGCCTTCGTAATGGTTCAAGGCAGCCTGGACGGCCTGTTCCACCTCCGGGTCCAGACCGGCCTGAAAATACTCCCGGGGCACGCCGATCTGCATCCCTTTGACATCTTTCTCCAGGGCCTGGCTATAATTGGGTACGGGCAGCGGCGCCGAAGTGGAATCCTGGGGATCATGGCCGGCGATGGCTTGCAAGAGCAGGGCACAATCGGTGACATCCTTGCTTAAAGGACCGATTTGGTCCAAAGAGCTGGCATAGGCCACCAGACCGAAGCGGGAGACCCGGCCGTAGGTGGGTTTGAGCCCCACGACGCCGCAATGGGAGGCGGGTTGACGGATGGAGCCGCCGGTATCGCTGCCCAGCGCCGCCAGGCAGAGGTCCGCGGCCACCGCCGCGGCCGAACCACCACTGGAACCGCCGGGAATGCACTCCAGGTGCCATGGATTACGGGTGACGCCAAAGGCGGAGTTTTCCGTGGAAGAGCCCATGGCAAACTCATCCATATTGACCTTGCCCAAGATCACGGCCCCGGCCTGGCGCAGTTTCTGCATCACCGTGGCGTCATAGGGCGGAATGAAGTTTTCCAGATATTTGGAGGCACAGGTGGTCCGCAGGCCTTTGGTGGCAATGACATCTTTTATGGCCAGGGGCATGCCGGTGAGCGGGGTGGCTTGGCCGGTGGCCAGCCGTTTGTCCGCCTCCTGGGCCTGAGCCAGGGCTCCCTGGGCGTCCACGGTCAGATAACAATGGAGCATGCCATCCAACGCGGCAATTCGCTCCAAAAAGCCGTGGGTGAGCTCCACGGCCGAGATTTCTCTTTTTTGCAGCAAAGACTGCACCTCATGCATGGTGAGATGCTGCCAGGAAGAGGTCATAACGCCACACTCCGGACTTAGATGATTTTGGGGACCACAAAGGCCTGCCGCTGTTGCTGGGGTGCATTGGCCAGGGCCTCGTCGGGAGAGAGACCGGCGCCCACCGCATCCGATCGGAAAGCGTTGGTCAGGTCCAGGACATGGGTCATGGGGGGGACATCAGTGGTATCCAATTCGTTGAGTTTGGCCACATACACCAAGACATCGTTCAACTGCCGGGTAAACGTCTCCACCTCCGTGGCCGAGAGGCGCAACCGGGCTAACTGGGCGATTTGGGTGACAACTTCCGGGGTCAAAGACATGCTTGCTCCTTCTTTCGTCAGGAGACGAGCGGGTGTTTGCTCAGCTTTATAAATTTTTGATTGTATCTCATTGCCGCAAAAACGCAATGTTTGAATTAACCAAGAAAATACCTTTGCCAGTTGTTAGAAAATATCGTCCCGAGGATTGGAAGGGGGCCCCGCGTGTCCGGCCGCCCCGGGCTGCATAAATTCGGCCCGCTGCCCTGGACCTGACCGGGGTATTGCCCCGCTACCGGAGAGGAAGGGGGTAATCTCAGAAACCACAGCGCGGCGCTGTGGCCGCCAGATGGTGTGAGGCCGGGAGTGTTGCAGAGTTAGGGGAGATTTACCTCAGTCGAGGGCATCAATGGCTTTCAAAGGGGCACGGACCGGAGGATTTGGCTGTTTTTCCTCTGACTGACCGGCTTCATTGATCCGCCGGTAGATTTCCTCCCGATGGATGATGACCTCGGGAGGGGCTTCGATACCCAGGCGAACCTGTTTCCCTTTAATATCGATAATTCTCAATCGAATGTCATCGCCGATGCGAATTTCCTCCCCTATCCTGCGTGTAAAGATGAGCACGGGTACCTTCCTCGTCGGCCTCCCTCGCAAAGCGATGTGCCTTGGTGATCTCCACCGGTTGGCAGGGTAGACCTACTTTCTGCTAGCATTTTCTGCTGGTTCTTATTGTAGAGCAATTAACCGGAAAAAGACAATGAGAAATTTCGCCTTCGGGGCTATTTTCCAGGAAACTGAGCTGGCTGGATTTCCGGGAGGATTGTATCGAAATATTTTGACCATGAAGACAGAGATCTTGCCAGATTCATGAGAAATGTGATAAGTTGCCATGAGGGGTGTAAGAGAAATGCGGCCGTATAATCGCTGGCTTTTTTATGAACACTTTGAGTTGGTAGTCACCATCAGCTCTCTGTATAAAAGTCTGCCCACGGCCAAATTATTGGAGATCATCAATCTGCATTTTGCCAAGCCGGTGCCGCCGCCGGATTTGACTTCGCCTCTGAATCTGCCGCCCTGGTCCAAATACGACATTGACTCCCTGGCCGAGGATTTTCGCCTCCTGTTTAGCCGTTTACCATCTGCGGAAAAGATTGAGCCTCAAGCTAACGGGCCCCAGGCGCGCGGCTGACCTCCCTAGCCAGTCTGGCGGCGCCCACCAAGCCGGCATTGTCGCCCAAGCTGGCCGGGCGCAGGCGCAAGGCCTGGCGGGGAAAAAAGGTCAGACGGCGGCTTAGTTCTTCTTCCAAGGCCGGGATGAATTGCTCCCAGGCGTTGGCAAAATTCCCTCCCAGGATCACCGTCGGTATCCCCAACAAATGAACCACGTTGGCAATGGCGATACCTAAGGCCCGGCCGACCCGGGCCAAGGCTTGCTGAGCCAAGGCATCACCAGCTGCCGCCGCCTCAGAGAGGCGCCGGGCGGTGAGTTCCTGGGGGGATTGTCGCCAGAGCGGCGCCAGGCTGGAGGGTGCCCCCTCCTCTAAACGGGCAAGCAACCATTTGACCGTCCAAGTGGCCGACGCCAGGGTTTCCAGACAACCGGTATTGCCGCAGTTGCAGCGTTCGCCGTCTGGTTCAATGGTCATGTGACCGATCTCAGCGGCAGTGCCGCCGCTGCCGTGCCAGAGTCTGCCGTCCAAAACCAGGCCGCCGCCGACACCGGTGCCGAGGGTGATACCCAGGAGATTAGGCTCACCCTGACCGGCGCCCAGATAGGCCTCCCCCCAGACAAAGAGATTGGCATCGTTATCCAACACCACCGGCCACGGCAAGAGGCTCTCCAGGGCCGGACCCAAAAGAAAGCCATCTAATGCCGGAATATTGGGGGCTTTGACGACCCGCCCCGGTTGCAGTTCTACCAAGCCCGGTATACCCAGCCCCACGGCGGCGATGTGGTCAGCCGCGATGCCAGCCCGTTGGGGGATGGCCATAATGCCATTGGCCAGGCGTTGCACCAGGGTGTCGCGGCCGTGTCCCGGAGCGGTGGCTTCGGACTGGCGATGCACGATGTCACCGGCGGCGTTGAGCAAGGCAAAGCGCAGGTTAGTGCCACCCAGATCTACGGCAATGACGAAAGATTCCCTTGCCATCGCTCTCTTTCCCGCTTGATTAGCCAAGGTCGTGGTCTGGGGCAGGGGCGACCAAGTTGCCGAGGTATGGTGCCAATACTGCCGCGGTGAGGATACCGGCCCGAAGGATGCGGGGCGGCTGGTGCACCACATCCACAATGGTTGACGGCAGGCCGCCCGGGCAGGGGCCATCCTGCAGAATTAAATCAACTTGGGCCCCCAAGGCGGCCTCCACCTGAGAAGCTGTCTGCAAGGCTTCCTGGCCGGAAAGATTGGCGCTGGTGCCGGTGATGGGCCTGCCAAAGACCTCCACCAGCCGCCGGGTCAATGCCAACCCCGGTTGCCGGACGCCGATGGTGCCGCTGCCCCCCGTCAGGGGGAACGGCAAATCCGGTCGGGCTGGCAGGATGAGGGTCAGCGGCCCGGGCCAGAAGCGGGCCATCAAGGTCTCGGCCAGGGGTGGTATGGCCGCAGCCACTTTACCCACCATACCCTTATCGGCCACCAGGACAAGCAGGGGCTTGGACGCGGGCCGACCTTTGAGGGTCAGGATCCGGGCCAAGGCCGTTTCATTGCCGGCGTCCACAGCCAGGGCATAAAAGGTTTCGGTGGGGCAGGCTACCAAACCGCCGGCGGCCAAGACCTGCGAGGCTTGCCGCAGGACCTGGTCATCCTCCGGCCCGCGCCAGGAAAAGATATCAGCCATGGCTCATCTTATCCTGAGGTGATCGTCTTGACAAGTGAGGGCGCCGGTTTTTTTGTCCGGCCCTGGCTGGCCGGGGCCTCTTGACGTGGCGGGGCGCCGGGGTCACAATAGTATGGTCGTTCCCATTGACTTCCAAGGTGATCTATGTCCGCCATGTCTATCCGGCAGGAATGTTATACCTGCCTGACGAAACTCATTGAGCAAACCGCGGCTCAGGCAACTGCTGATCCGGCTCTGCAGGCGGCCGCCCGGTTCCAGGCTCAGGCCATCTTGGCGGCGGCCTTCACGCCGCAAGCTATCCCGGCCGTCATTGCCAATCGCTTTCACCGGGTCATCAAAGAGGTGACCGGCAATCCTGATCCCTTCCGGGCCCGCAAACAACGGGAAACGGAACTGGCCCGCCATCTGGCGGCGCGGCTGCTGGACCGGCAGCCCAACGAGCCGGCCAACCTGGTGGCCCTGGCAGCCACAGGCAATGCCTTGGATTTCTTCCGGCCAGAGGCGGACATCAGCCGGGATATGGTCGCGCCGGCGGTCTTTGTCCGTGCCGATCTGGACGCCTGGTGGAGCCGTTTGCAAGGCGGTCCTGGTTTACTCCTTTACTTGGCCGATAACGCCGGGGAGCAGTTTTTTGATCTACCTCTGGTCCATCTCTTGCGGGATATGGCCTGGCAGGTATATTATGTGGTCAAAGGCGGTCCCATTCAGAATGATCTGACCCGGGAGGATCTGACATTCTCAGGCGTGGCCGCGGACTTGGCCCCGGTGGTGGATACGGGGGCCGAAACCGTCGGGCTGGAACTGGAGTTGACCAGTCCAGAGTTTCAACGCCTGTTCCGGCAGGCTGATCTGATCCTGGCCAAGGGCATGGGCCATTATGAGACGCTGGCCCATCTCTCTGATTCCCGTCTCTTTTTCCTGTTTCAGGCCAAATGTGCGCCAGTGGCGGCCTCCCTAACGGTGCCCCTGTGGTCCTTTGTCCTGTGCCAGTCCGGCAGGTGAGACCTTCAACAGTTCTATGCGTGTCAATTCAGGAAAAGCCAGGGCCATAAGCCGATGTTGCCGGTGGCTCAGCTCCTCGAGGTTGAGGAGATAAGGCAGCCATGGCAATTCCCATCCGCGGCCAGGCTGCCCAACGAACCTGGCCCTTCGCCACCCTCGGGCTCATCGGCCTGAACCTCATCATCTTTTTCGGCCAACTACAGCTGGGCGAAGACGCCACCTTGAAGCTCTTCTGGCAGGGGGGGGCCATTCCCGCCAAACTGTCCCAGGTGAAGCTCTTCGGTTCCTGGCAGTCCCTGAAATTGGTGGCCACCATGTTCACCTCCCTCTTTTTGCACGCCGGGTGGGTCCACCTGCTGGGCAACCTCTTATTTCTCTGGGTGTTTGGCGAAGCCTTGGAGGATGAGCTGGGTCATTGGCGTTTTCTGGGATTTTATCTTTTTTGCGGCTTCTTTTCCCTGTTGCTGCATACGGTGGTGGCCAGCCGGTTGTCGGTGCCCATCATTGGGGCGAGCGGCGCCATTGCCGGCCTGCTGGGGGCGTATCTCATCCGCTACCCCCAGGCGCCGGTGCAGACCCTGGTCTATCTTCTCGTGCGCTTTCAGATTGTGGCCGTCCCGGCCTATGTCTGGCTGGGCTTATGGCTCCTTTTGCAATTCTACGGCCTGCGTCAGGGAGGGCCGGTGGCTTGGTTTGCTCACCTGGGCGGCTTTCTCACCGGCCTGCTGGGGGTCGGCCTGTTCGTGCCGGCCACAGCTCCATCAAGGTCAACCAAGACCAGGAAAGCCCCGGTCCGGAAAAAAAGCCGCCGCTGACCCCCAGAGTTGCCAACTTTCGCCATTCTCAGGGGGTAGTTGCCGCCCCCCATATGCGGATTTTCAGTTCCCGGTGAGGCAAAAATCTGCCATAATGAGGCAGAATATTCGAGAGCAAGGACAATCAGTCTCCCATGCTGAATCTCCAAAGAGCTTTGTCATGGCGCAACGCGGCCGGCAAGGCCTGCATGCTTTTCTGTCTGCTGGCCTCCCTGGCCGTGTTGGACGGCGTGGTCGCCAAGTTCTTAGAGCCGACCAACGTCTTCCACGTTCTGGCCGGGGAGTCCGTGGAGGCCAACGGGCCGCTGCCGGAGAACATCAAACGGACCGATGAGTTGCAGTATGCCAGCGATTCCCCCCAGCTGCGCCTCGCTTTTGACGCTATTCATGCCGGCTATTTTCTGGGCGGCAACATGTGGCGGGGCCGGATCCTGACGGGCGAGACCCTGGCTCCGGGAAAATATACCATCAGCATCCGCCCCAAAGATTATCCGCCGGAGAAACCGGGCTATCAAATCCGGGTAGTGGTCCACCCCGATCAGTTGAGTCAGCGGACAGGATTCGCCTCCATCATCAAACGCCAGACCGGCCGCTCTCCCTATTTGGTTGCCCTGGCCTGTCTGCCCTTGATCGGCCTCACCTTGGGGGTGGTCTTTTTTCTATCCCGGCGCATTGACGAGCTCGAAGCGGCCAGCGGTATGGCGGAAATCTACCATGTGGCCAAACAGGAAGGCTTGTATCGGGTCACCTTTGGATTGGGGTTGCGCCACGGCGTCCACGTAGGCGATCAAGTCACTCTCCTGGACCCCGACGGCCAGTATGTGGGGGCCGGCCAGGTGGTGGAGGCCTCAGAAAACGACGCCGCTGCTGTGGTCGCCATCGATCAGATTATTCGCCCCGGGTATTTCATTTCGCGAAACTAACAATCCGTTGAGAAGAATCTTCCCGCAGAGTTTCCTCCCAGGTAATTGCGACGCGTTGTCGCAACGTTTTAGACTGGCCCCCATGGTCAGACTTGAGCGGGTGCCGAGGCTCGCCCTCCAGAAGATCATGGCAAGAGGGCCAGAGTGAGCAGCCCGGAGAATGCCTGCCCGTTGGCATTCTCTTGGCGCGCCGGCCGCGAAAGCACTTGCGCCTCCCGTTGATATTGGATAGATAGTAGTGGCTGAGGAAAGGAGCAGATCATGGGGATTTATGCCAAATCTCTGAGCTTTACCCGTTATTTTGTTCGCGGGGAGACGCCTGCTGATTTTTATAGTTGGGTGGATGAACGGCTGCAGGCCTTTCTCTTCCGGGAAATCGACGATACCACCGACGAAAAGGCCTGGGGTTGGGTGGAATTGGACAACCTGCTACAGACCTCCTTTGGGGGCGGTCAGGCCCATAAGGGCGAATACCTGGCCTTTTCCCTGCGGGTGGATACCCGCAAGGTGCCGGCCGCGGTCTTTCGCAAACATTTCCTCCTGGCGGAGCGCGCTCTGCTGGCGCAGCAGAAATTCCGGCGTCTGAGCCGGAACCAGAAATTGGAGTTGAAAAAGACGGTGCTGCAGGATCTCCTCCGCCGGCAGATGCCGCAGCCGAGCCTCTTTGACGTGGTCTGGCATCCGGGCCGGCAGCGCCTCTGGCTCTTTGCCACCAGCCCCAAGGTCCGGGAGATCTTTGAGACCCTGTTTCGGGAAACCTTTGAGATGGATCTCTATCTCCTCTTTCCCTATACCTTGGCCCAGGATATTTTGGATCCGGCGGCTTTGGATAAACTGGAGCTGCTGGAGCCGGCAGTCTTTGCCTTAGGAGGGGTGAGGTCTTAGAGTGGCCGGGTTGGCCAAGCCTTGCCGGTGGGAGCTTCCGACGGCACAGTCCTCTAATAGGCTGTTGCCAGGCATTGTTATAACAACTTGCGCAAGTTGCACTCTTGACGCTGCACAAGAAGGATAGATCATGCGGGATCTGGTGGAATTACTGTTTGCGTATCGCTTTTTGGGCCGGGAGTTCCTCGCCTGGCTTTGGTTTCAGAGCGAAACCAGCGGCGATGAACTGATCTCGGTGCCCGAGCAGGAACCGGTCAACCTCATGGTTGGCGACAAGATGGTTCTGGAAACAGGGGATGGCGAGTATCGGGAGACGTTGGTCCTACAGGGCAGCCATTCGGAGCACCGGGAGGCCCGCTTGGGGCTAGTGCAGGGCAAACTGCCGGAGGAGATGCAGCTCAGGCTGCAGCGGGGCCAGGACGAATGGCAGTTTACCCTTAAAGCCGCGACCCTGGAGATCAAGGGTCTGAAGAATAAGAACGCTCCTGGGCCTCAGGAAGGTGACGACGACCAGGAAGGGTATTTTTTTGATCAGATGTATCAGGTGGAAGCGGTGTCGGCCATTCTGGACGGCCTCTTTCGTTCCTTTCTGCAGATCCGTTTGTCGCCGGCCTGGGAGGAGGAGGAGATGCCCCGACTGCTGGATTGGCTGGAGGCCTGAAGGGGGCGCCGCGGCCGGAGCGGCTCAGGGAGCGAGGCGAGGAAGGGGCCCATGACCAGAGGCAGGATATTATCAGGAAAAATCTAAAAAATGCCTGAGCTACCTGAAGTGGAGGTTATTCGCCGGGGGTTAGCCAAAAAACTCATCGGCCAGACCTTTCGGGAAGTCTGTCGGAATGACCAGCGCCTGCGCCGCCAATCAGAGGCGCCGGCCCTGGCCGGCCTGGTCGGTCGAACGGTGAGCCGCCTGACCCGGCGGGGGAAATATCTGCTCATCCACCTCGATGATGGCCAGACGTTCCTGGTCCATCTGGGCATGACCGGCCGGCTGTTTCTCCTGCCCGCCGCCTGTCCATTGCCCTCCCATGTCCATCTGCTCCTCGAGTGTCAGAGTGGCCAACGGCTGATTTACCAGGATGTGCGCCGTTTCGGCCAACTTATCCTGTATCCTGCCGGGGTCACGCCGGCGGAACTGCGGCAGGTGGGTCTGGAACCCTGGTCAAGGCGTCTGACGCCGGAGTGGTTGGCCCAGAAGAGTGCCGGACGGACCCGGCCCATCAAAAACTTCTTGCTGGATGGGCGCTTTATCGCCGGCATCGGCAATATCTATGCTTCGGAAATCCTCTTTGCCGTCGGCCTGCACCCGCAGAAACCGGTGGGCCAGATCAGCCTGATGGAGTGGGCCGCGGTGCTCCAGGCCTGTCGCCGCATCCTGGCTCGAGCCATCCGGGCCGGCGGCACCACTATCGCCAATTTTGCCGATTGCGAAGGGCAAGCGGGTCTCTTTGCCCTGCAGCTGCAGGTCTATGGCCGGGCCGGGGAACCCTGCCCGGTTTGCGGCACGTCCATCGAACGCCTGGTTTTGGCCGGTCGCAGTACTTTTTGGTGCCCCCGGTGTCAGCCGGCAACGTTGGCCACGCCAACCGAGGGCAGGAATTATCAATCAGTTAGAGGATAAAGCCATGGAGCAGAGGTTGCCTAACTGGCTGCGCAACAGCTTTTTGGTGCTGGGGATCATTCTGGGGCTGGCCGGACCGGCAGCAGCCCTCAAACTGGTCAAAGGCCAGACCATCTATATCCCCAGTTACGCCAACATCATCAGCGGCACGCAGCGCATTACCTTAAGGGCCAACCTCATCATTCATAACACCGATCCGAGCCGCGCCATCGAAGTCCTGCGGATCGACCATTATGATACCAGCGGCCAGTTGGTGGAGCATTATCTGCAGCAAGCTCTGAAACTGCCGCCATTGGGAGCAACGCGGGTCATTGTCAAGGCGCCGCGGCCAGGCGATGAGGGGGCGGGGGCCAATTTCATCGTGCAGTGGCGGGCTGACGCCAAGGTTACCGAGCCTCTGATGGAATGCGTCATGGTGGGGGCTGCCGGGACCCACAGCTACTCGTTTTCTTCTCTCGGGCGGATTATCCAGGAAGACGGTGAGTAGACAAGTAGCGCGGTGTGAGATTGAGGATGCGGATTCCGCAACTTTTTGATATTTTTGCGACTATGCCTTTTGTAAAGCGCCCCGTTCGGGCTCTAGGCTTGTTTTCCGGCGGGCTGGACAGCATGTTGGCGGCGCTGGTGCTGCGGCAGCAGGGCATCGACGTCACCGGCCTGGTCTGGGTGACGCCCTTTTTCACGGCGGCGCGGGCCCAAATTTCAGCGGCTGCCATCGACCTCCCTATCCGCATCGAAGATTTGACGGACCGTTATCTGCATCTTCTTTACGCGCCGCCCCGGGGGTTCGGCAAATGGATGAACCCCTGCATCGATTGCCATCTCCTCATGCTCCGAGAAGCGGGGCAGATCATGACCGCCGAAGGTTACGATTTCCTTTTTACGGGGGAAGTGGTAGGGCAGCGGCCTTTTAGTCAGAACAAGGGGTCTCTGAATCTCATTGCCAAAGGATCTGGATATGGCGACGTCTTGTTGCGGCCGCTCAGTGCTCGCCTCTTGAAAATGACGAAGCCGGAGCGGGAAGGATTGGTGGATCGGGAGCGGCTCCTGAACATCAGCGGCCGGGGCCGCAAACGCCAGATGGAGTTGGCTGTCCAGTTTGGCATCACCGACTACCCGGCCCCGGCCGGCGGCTGCCTGCTCACCAATCCAGGGTATGCCGCCCGCCTCCGGGATTTGGTCCAGCATCTGCCCCAGGCCGAGCTGACCCGGGAGGACCTGGAACTCCTCAAACATGGGCGGCAGTTCCGCCTGAGCCCGACCCTGAAAGTACATGTGGGCCGGGACCAACGGGACAATGAGGCCATGGAACAATTAGTCCGCGACGGAGACCTTCTCCTCAAAACGGTGGGCTACCCCGGCCCCCTGGTCCTCATCCCCCGGGCCCCCCGGGACGCGGACCTGACCCTGCCGGCGGCCTTATGCGCCAGTTATAGCGACGCCCCTCTGGGAGCCAGGGTTGTGGTCCAGGTGGAAGGCCGGCCCCAGATCAGGCAGCTGGTCAGCCAACGCCAACCGCGGGAAAATTTTCAGGAATTCTTGTTATAAAAGGTTGTTCCAGAAGTACTTTTAGGAGGGGGGCAGAACCCCTATCCCCTCGCCCAAAAACCCAAGGCTGTTGAATGAAGCAGGGCTTTTATGGGTGTCATTCTAAGCGAAGCGAAGAATCTAAACTAGTATAATAGGTTAAATCCTTCGCCGCCTGCGGCGGCTCAGGATAACGAAGGGATGCAACGCCTTATTTCAGGAGAATTGTTTTAAAAACCCCTCCCCCAACCCTGCCTTTCGGCTGCGCCCCCAGGCAAGAAACCAGGTCTTACGCCGCCACCTTCACCGCCAAGGCCAGGCCGTCCTGCTCCGGCGAATGCTGGGGTAGGAAGGTAAGGAGATGCACCGACCGCCAGCGGTGGTCCTGGCGCAGAGCCGAGTTAAAATCAGCCGCGCCTTGGAAGCCGGTGTTGTCCACCACCAAGAGACCGCCCGGCCGCAGGAGACGATGAATACCGGGCAGGGCCGGCAGGTAGCTTTCCTTGTCAATATCCATGAAGACCAGGTCAAAGGGTCCTATCATGCCGGCCAAGAGTTCCTGAGCATCCCCCAGCCGTACTTCGGCGTGCGCCGCCAATCCGCCTGCCACCAGATTTTCCCGGGCCCGGCGGGCCATGTCCGCATCCCACTCCAGGCTGATGACCCGGCCGCCCACGGCCGCGGCAGCCTCGGCCAGGTAGATGGCTGAATAGCCGGTGGCCGTGCCTAACTCGAGGATGTCCCGGGCCCCCATGGCCGTGGCCAGGATAAAGAGCAGCTCCCCCACCACCGGCCCCACGATGGGGATGCGCTCTTGGGCCGCCTCTTCCTCCAACCGCCGCAGCAGCTCTCGCCGGGGCGGTACCAGGCCTCGAAAGTGGCCTTCTAAATCTGTGATCATTGCCATGGAGGTAGTGTACAAGGAAAAGGGCGACGGGAAAAGGAGAAAATGGAGAGGGCGGCGATATGGGGTGAGGAAAGGATTCGAAAGCCTTTTTTCAACCACCTTTCAGGAGCGGCGTGGCCGGCCCCGGCGTATAGGGCTGGTCCACCGGTGCGTCCCTGAGGCCAAAGAGTTTACCCCGATCCAAGAAATTGAGGATCAGGTACATGAGTTCGGCGCCCCGCACCAGACTGAAGGCGCCGCTGGCACAACTGACCTCATCAAAACGGTTGACTCCATCTCGGCGGGTAAAGGCCCCGACCATGGTCAGGGGCACGGTTTCGCCGGAGTGGATCATGGCCCCGGCGCTGTTGGTGGAGTGGTCTGCGGTGATGACCAAGAGCAGGTTGGGATCGGGCACGATGGCTTGGAGGGCATAGGTGAAGGCCCGGTCCAATCGGGCGATGAGCCGTTGTTTGTGCCGTGGATCTTTCGTGTGGGCCGCTTCATCCGGGGCCTTGGTGTGGATATAGACAAAATCAAAATCAGCCAACTTCCGGGCTAGTTCCAGGCGTTTCCTCAGGTCAACCTCCGGATGGGCGCTGTCGGTGACCGGTAGCAGGGTCATCCCCAGATACCGGCTCAAGCCCCGATAAAGGGGGCCGGTGGCCAACGCCAAAGGTTGCAGCCCCCATTTTTCGGCAAAGGGCGGAATGGGTTTATAGCGCCCTGGCCGCTGCAATCTTATGGCATTGAGGGGCAACAGGCCCAGGGCCTGCCGCCGTCGGTTCAAGGGGTGCTGGGAGAGGACTCGATGGGACCAAAGGAGATAATCGTTCAGAGCCCGGCAGGTCCGCTGCACAGCCAGGTCAGCTTCTCGCCCGGCGAGAGGCAGGACCTGCATGAGCGGCCGGCCTTCCTGGATGGGGTTGCTGTCGGTGATGTCAGGTGAGACTTGCCCCCGCAGGCGCACCAGTCCCTGGATGCTTTTGGTAGGGATAAACTCCACTTCGACGCCGTGCGCCTGAAAATGTTGGATCTCCCGGTGCAGTGTCAGACAGGTGTCATCATCAACTTGGGGGTCTTCCACCGTCAGGATGAGCTGGCCCGCCTCCTCCTGGACGCAGAAAAGCCGCCCCAACAAAGCCACGTCATTATCGGCCAAGGTAATGTTGGCGCCCAGGGCCTCCAGATAGCTCCGACCGGGAAAGTCCGCCAAGTTATATCCGAACATGAGGAAATGGGCGATCTCGCTGGGCAGCGCCACCCCCTGCAAATAGGCATGATACAGGCCGTTCATGCCCAAAGCTGCCAAACGGTCCAGGTTGGGAGTAGGGGCCGCCATGAGCGGTGTGCGCCCTTGCAGCATGGTATGGCCGTGGTCACCCAGGCCGTCCAAGATGACCAGAATACAGCGTCGCAGTGTCAGCGCCTTGCCGGTCCCCATGTCCTCGCCCTTTATTGCAAAGAAAACTCCAGACCTACCTGCTTCAGAAAGGTCAAGACCGCCAACTGCTGCAGGTCGATCCGCCGCAGCAGGTCAAAGGCCCGCCAGGTCTCCACAGCAAAGCCCCCTTTCAGTCTGAGCTCCCGGACCATAACATCGGTGGCGCCGTATTCCTGAGGGCAGTAGTAATGGCAAAACTTTTCCTTTATGGGCAGATCCTTGTTTAAGGCTTGCAGCCAAGACCACAGGAGGCGGGGCGGCGGTTCGATGCCGTAAACGATGGTCTGGCCAAAGGATTTGTATCGCAGCGGGTTATGCAGGGTCCGGGCTTCGTGCAGAGTCAGAGTATATTCAATCCGGTTATCTTTCACGAGGTTATAGATTTCCCGGGCTAGGGCGAATTCATAGGGGTCGGGCACCGGCACACCGGGAAAGACCCGGTTTAAATCGATATTAAAAAAGCGCCGGTTGATGGCAATGGCCGGCGGATTCATCCGAGGGAAGATGATCAGGAGGCCCGAATGCACCCGCAGGCGGGGGAGGAGCTGCTCCAGGGCATAGATCCCGGCTATTTCATCGCCATGGATGCCGGCCTGTATCAAGATCCTGGGGCCAGGTCGGCCGCTGTCAAAGATATAATAGGGTGTCTGATAAAACTGCTTAAGGCCGATGAGACCCCGCTGCCGTGTGGCTGCATTCTCGGCGGCCACGCCAGCGGCTGTAATGATCAAGGATAACAGGCCAAAGAGCAAGAAAACCGCACTGCCAGACAATCGCTGCATATCTCAATGATTCCTTGGAGAAAAACACAAGAAGGTCAAGGGTCAAGGTTAGGAATTTTGACAATTCCTTTTTTCTTATCCGCCTCGCCGACAACTGACAACCGGCCCCTGAGCGCTCCTGGTTAGCGGAAAAAGCCAATAATATAAGTTCCGGCCAGATACAACAAGATGGCCGCCAGGATGATCTTGATGATCTTGGCCGAGACGAATTTCTGTGTCCGGGCACCCAGATACATACCGGCCATGCCGCCCAGGCCGAAGAGCAGACCCAAAAGCCAATCCGGGGCGATGGCCTGCTGGGGATACCAAGGGGCGATGAGCATATAGAAGAGGACGCCGGCGACAGAGGTAATGAAGGTCCCCATGAGGGCGGCGCCGGCCACGGTGTAGACCGGCAGGCCGAAGACCGCCACAAAAAAGGGCGCCACAATGGCCCCGCCGCCGATGCCATAGGTGCCGCCGACGATCCCGACGATGAAGCTTAAGGCAAAAATGCCCCAGGTGGAAAATTCAAAGGTCTCGCCATAAAATTCATAGGCAATGCGGGTGGGGGTGAATTTCAAGGTGCGGACCACCGCCTCCGGCGGAAGACCGGACGCCAGCCGGCTCTGGCTGGCCTGTTTCAAGGCCGCCACCCGTTCGTTGAATTTGGCCTCCAGGGCCTTCATGCCCGGCCGCGGCCGCCAGAGGTCATAGAGGAGCCGGACCCCGATATAGAGCAGCACAAAGCCAGCAAAGAGTTTAAAGGCTTTGGGATCGGGCAGGTATTTGATGCGCAGGAAGGCCCCGATGAAGACCCCGGGCAGGGTGCCGACGATGACCACCCAGGTCAGCGGCCAGGCCATGCGGCCTTCCCGAATATACCGGTAAACGCCGCTGGGAATGGCCACCACATTAAAGACCAGGTTGGTGGGGCTAACCGCTGGACTGGTAAAGCCTAAGACGCTCACCTGAAATGGCAAAAGCAAAAAGGCACCAGAGACGCCGCCCATGGAGGTGAAAAAAGAAATTACCAGAGCCACGAGAAAGGGTACCGCCGGATGAACTACGACACCGCTGACCGGAAAGAGCATGCGCACCTCCTACAGAACCGCTGCCACCAAAGACAACAAGGGCTGTGACCAGGGAATGGGTCCCAGGTAATGAGAATAGTTTCATTATATCAAGGTGACCGAGGCTGTCAAGGAGGTTAACTGACTTGGGTAAAACGAAGATATCCCTGCCGGCCGTTAGGCTTGGAAATACGGGGCCAGCTTCTGGCGCAGGGTCTGGCGGGCCCGTTTTATGAGGCCGTCCACCGCCTGAGGGCTGAGGTCCATGAGGGCGGCGATTTCCTGATAGGAAAAATCCCCGAAACGCTTCAAGAGCAAGGCCTGGCGCTGGTTTTCGGGCAAAGCTGCCACTGCCTGCTCAATCTGCCTGGCACATTCCTGGCCGGTGAGCTCTGCCAGAGGATCAGGAGCGGCCGGATCGGGCCGGCAGGCCGCCGACCCGGTTCCGGTTCCCCCCTCCAGGTCGTCCCAAGCCACTTCCCGGCGGATCTTCCGGGCCCGGAGGAGATTTAAGCAGTGGTTCGCGGTGATGCGATTGAGCCAAGCCGCCACCGTGCCCGTGGGCTGGAAACGGCCGGCGTTTTGATAGGCCTTCAGAAAGACTTCCTGCACCGCATCTTCAGCCTCCTGGGATTGCCGCAGGAGGCGCAGAGCCAGACGATACACCCGGTCCTGATGGCGGCGCATGAGCTCAACGAAGGCCTGCTCGTCACCCTTGCTGACCCGCCGCAGCAGGGCGTAATCCACATCAACGGTCATCATGCCGGGCCTTGGTTTCCCGTTTGTGGCTGCTCATGCCGTTAGGCAAGTCGCCAAAGGCACCCGCCACTGTGTTGGGGGGCTACGCCGCCCAATTGCCAGCGGCAGCAGGCCTCTGAGGCAACGAGGGCCGCTCCCCGGCAATTGCCAAAACAGCCCCTGGTCCACAAGACGGGGGCCCGCCGGACTCCGATAACCCGATTATTTGCTGGCTACCCCCGGCCACCGAGGCAACGGCCAGACCCTGTTTCCCTGGACCTGAGGCGGCAGTTCCAGGTGGCTGCTTGCCTGCCCAGGCAGATTACAAGATTTTCCTGCTAGTTGAGCGCTTGTCCCGCGTGGGCCGGCAGTGGGTGCTGTGGCGGTGGCGGTTTAGGGATTGCTGGAACTACGGCTCAGCTCGGCTTCCAGCTTATTGATGTGCTGCTCCAGCAGGGCAATTTTTATCATGGACTGGTGCCAGGCCTCTTCCAAAGCCAGTATATAGCCCTGCACTTCTGGAAGAAGCTGTTCCCAAACCTCTGGTCCAAAAAGTCTTGTTTCCATGGGATCAGTATTACTAAATCAACAACAAAAATACAAGGGTATAGGGCATCTTCTTGGAAATTTTTTGCTTCCCGACAGCGCCTGACCGTTTGCCGAAACAGGCCGGCCAGCAGGCAACGGTGGCAAATTATCCCGTGCTCACCACCTGGGGCTAGCCGTGGCGGCAGTAAGCCCTGATCTCAATTAAGCAGCTGGAAAGATTAATCTTGTGTCCATCCGGAAACGCGGTTCAAGGGAATATGGGGCAACGCCAGGCCAAACTCCCGCACTGCATAACTCTAAGGAAAAATAATTATTAGCCCTCACCCCAAACCTCTCCCCTCATAGCACTTTGGCAACAACCGGCTGAGGCCGACGCGCCGCACTTCGCCCGTTTTAGAGCGGCTAAGGCGTAAAAAGGCTTGAAAAATGACCGACCGTGCGATATAATCGCTTCACCTACAAGTGTATACCTGCCGGACTTCGGTCCATGTCGTTGGCCGCCGCGGCCTCTGGCGTCTTCCCATGTTCCAAACCGTCTTCCTCGAGGAAAGATTTGCCGCTCCCAGCAGACGCCCGACGCCGCCGGCAGACTTATGAGGGACACTCACAAAGGTAGGCCTTACATGAAAACACCTCGGGGCTTCCTCCCCCTGCTTCTCCTGGCAATCGTCTTGCTGCCCACCCTGGTTGCCGCCCGGGCCAGTTCTTTCAAACCCATCTATGTGGAAAGCATCTTTAATCAAAACCCAGGACCCACGCTGCCGCCAGGGGCGGTGCCGGAGCCCCAAAGCAGCCGGATACAGGTTTTCATTTTCAAAAAGGGCACGATTTTATGGGCCCAAAAACCGGCCCTGCTGCCGGCTCTCGTTCCCGGGGTGACCGCGCGGCGGCTGCCCCTCTTGGCCACTGATCCCCGCCTCAGCAAAATTATCAACAAATACGCCAGTCAGCAAGGGGTTGACCCCAGGCTCGTGCAGACCGTTATCCGCCATGAATCGGGTTTTGATCCGGTGGCCGTCTCTCCCAAAGGCGCCATGGGGCTGATGCAGCTCATGCCCGAAACCGCCGCCTCGCTGGGGGTGGAAGACCCCTTTGATGTGGAGCAGAACATCAAAGGGGGGGTTCGCTTCCTGAAGATCTGCCTGAACCGGTTTGATCAGAATCTTCCCTTGGCTCTGGCCGCCTACAATGCCGGGCCCGGCCGGGTCGTGGAACACCAGGGCATGCCGCCCTTTAAAGAGACCCAGGACTACGTGAAAAAAGTGGTCCAGGATTACAACGGTCAAAGCCTGGATTTGGCCCAGATCAAGCTCCAGGACGCCGCGGCCGTGCCCGCGCCGCCTGAGGCAGCCGCGGCGTCGGCAACGCCGCCCCCGGCGGCCACGTCCAAGCCGTTAAACCTGCTACCCTTATTTCTGCCGCCCGCTCTCAATATGCCCAGCGGCAGCGTCGTCCCTTGAGCCCTCATTCAAGGAAATGCCCCGGTCGGTCGATGTCAACAGAAAATCCACCGATTACAATGCCTGCGGGAGGTGAGGTGGCGGCAACCACCAGCAAACCATATCTGTTCTTGACCTGGCTGGCCTGGCTGCTGGGGGTCGGGGTCTGTTTTGCCGTTTTGTTCTGCAGCGATAATGGTGGCGGACCGCCGCTGGTCAGTCATCATTCGGTAATCACTGATCAATCTGCCCAATCGCCAGAAGTGCCCCGGCCGCTTCAAGGCCCCCCAAGTCTCCTGACGCCGCCGGAGGTCAACGCCCTGCTCCCCACCCTCAACAACCGTGGCCAGGTGGTGGTCGCACCGGAAAATGACGCGGACTTGTTGGCGGCCTTCCACCCGCCGCCGGCCAAGCAGGCTGAGGCACCGACCCTGAGCCTAGCCCCCAATCCGGAAGAAGTGCATCGGAAGATCGTAGCCAAACAGCAGGAGATGATGGACGACGCCGCCTTCCAGGCGGCCTTAAAAAAATACGAAGCGGCCCTGGCCCAGCGGCAGGCCAAGAAGCCGCCTGAGCAGGTGCCCGCAGCCGGCTGGGGGCCACTCATCAATAAATATGCCCGGCAGCATGGGGTCGACGCCCGCCTGGTTTGGGCGGTGATGCGCCACGAATCAGGCTTTAACCCCAATGCGGTTTCGCCCAAAGGAGCCATGGGGCTGATGCAGCTCATCCCCAGCACCGCGGCACTCCTGGGCGTCACCGATCCCTTCAACCCCGAAGAGAATATCAGCGGCGGCGTCCGCTACCTCAAGATCTGTCTTACCAAATTCAATAACAATGTGGTCTGGGCCCTGGCCGCCTACAACGCCGGACCCGACAACGTCAGCAAATATCAGGGCTGCCCGCCCTTTGCCGAAACTCGGACCTATGTTCTCAAGGTCATGCGCGACTACACCGGCGCCTGGATAGACCTGCCGCTGCCGCCCCAGACCGCTGGCATGGCCCGCCGGGCCGGCACGGACTCCAGCACCACTCTGGGGCAAGCGGTTGCCGCGCCACCCTCGGGGTTGGATTGGAAGATTCCCACCGCCACCTTTAAAGTGGCCAAACCCTCCTGGAAAATTCCGTTGGCCGCCACCATCATGGCCAACCGCTTGCCTGTGGACGTGCGTCAGCATCCCGAAGTGATCCGGCTACTCGCCAAAAAGGCCAACCAGAAAGCAGGACCTTGACCGGTTCCGGTACAATTCCTGGCCCCTTCCCCTCAAAAACTCCTACCCCACATTTTCTCTCAACCCGGGTTTCCTATTGCTCGTCGGGCTCGGCTGGCATGATCACCAGTGGGGCCGGGATGGGGGGTGGGGGCGGCGCCGGCATGGTGCGCAGATGCACATCCAACTGCGGATACGGGAATTCGATGCCCCTTTCCCGGAAGATGTCAAAAATGGCCGCATGTAATTCATGGGTGGCCGGCACCCGGTCTGCCGGGCTGCGCAGGAAGACCCAGATGGTAAAGTCCAGGGAGCTGTTCCCATAGGCGCTGAAAAAGATCTGGGGCGGCGGTTCCGACAGAACCCGATGGTTCCGGCGACAGACCTCGGCAATGATTCGGGTGACTTGGTGAACATCCGAGCCATAGGACACGCCCACTTTTAAGGCCAAGCGGTTGGCGCCCTGGCCGTAAAAGGTCCAATTGAGGATTTTCCCGGATAAGAGATCCGAGTTGGGGATGATGAGCACCGAACGGTCGGAGTTCTCAAAGACCGTGCTCCGGACCCGAATGGCCTTGACCGTGCCCCATTGGCCGTCGATGACCAGCAGGTCCCCCACCTTGATGGGCCGTTCAAACAAAAGAATGAGGCCGCTGAAAAAATTGTTGACGATGTTTTGCAGGCCGAAACCGATGCCCACCCCCAAACCGCCGACGATGATGGCCAGGTTGGCAAAATTGATTCCTAAAAACCCCAGGGCCACAAAGACGCCCAGGGTCATCAGGGCATAATGCACCGTATTGGCAATGGTATGCTGGATGCCCAGGTCCCACTGGCGCCGGCGAAAGATGCCGCTTTCCAGGGCCAGACGGCTGAACTGGGAAAGTTTGCGGGCAAACCACAAACTGGCCCCGGCCAGAAAGACGGCCAGCGGGGCCAAGGTTACCGGTCCGATTGACGGCCCTTGGGACAGGGCCGCCAGAATCTTTCTAATATCCCGCCAGTCTACCCCCCAGCTCAAAAAGATACCGGCGGCTATGGCCAGAACGATTAGAATATTAAGGGAATAGTTCAGAAAAAAGCGGACCCCCTCCAGGGTCTTGGCCTCCCATGACAGGCTGGTGGCCAAAAAACCCTTAGGAGCCGTAAGAAAATTGATCAGGTCTTGCCCCAATTGTTTCAGCAGCCAGCCGCCGGCCAACACCAGGGCGCTCAGGAAGGCAGCGCCGGCCAGATACAGGGCCAGATTCTGAAACCCCAGCAGGTCGATGATAATAATGAAGCTGAGCCCCAGGAGGACGAGAAGCCGGAGGGTGCGGATAGACCCTGCCCAACGTCGGGGCAGCGTCGTTTCCTCACCGAGGAGGAGAATCTCCAAGTGTGGTTTGCGCAGCAGCCAACCGAACCACAGGATGACCACAAGCATATAGAACAGAACGGCAAAGGTATAGCCGGAACCTTCCAGGCCCACCAGGCGCAGACACCAGAGGAGGTAATAACCCACCAGGAGAAATATGGCGGCCGCCAAGCCGTAGCGATAATAAAAGCGCGCCGTGGCGTCGGGCAGGCGCAGGATGCCCTCAGCCGGTTTGCCGGGAGCAAACATGGCCCAAAGGAAATGTTTCAGGAGGCTGATGCCGGTGGCCACCAGGAGGCCGCCCAGAACGATCTGGGCCGGGGTTCGGCCCAGAACCTTCATAACTCCCAAGGTTAGGCCGAGCCAGATAATCATGGCCAATAAATAATAGTTATGGGCCAAGGCATTGACCACGGCCATGATCAGTTTCAGGCTGAAGGTCTGGGCCCTGGCCGCCAGGTTTTGTCGAAACTCTCGGCTGGCCCGGCGCAGCAGCCACATACTATACAGCAGCAAGACGAGAAAGATAAAGAGGCCGAGGAGTTCACTGCGATACGCCCGCAGCAGCCGGGCGGCATTGCCGGAAGCAATGTTTTCCTGAGCCATGGCCACAAGCTTCTGCGGCAAGGCCAGACCGGCGTCGATGCCCTCCAGGGCCAAGGCAATGATATCCGTGGGCTTCTGGCGCTCCAAGAGCTGCTGCCGGGATTTTTCCGCCACGAAGGTTTCCAGTTGCAGGGTAAAATCCCTTAGGAGCTCTTTTTCCTGGTTCAGTAGATCCAGGTGTGTTAGGAAGGTTTTTTGGATTTCCTCCAGCCTGCTGATGGCCGTGTTGGCCAAGGTCTGATACTGCTGCCGCTGCTGCTCCAGAGCCCGTTGGGCCGGGGTTTTGGCCGGGGGCTGATCAGCTTTTGGCAAAGCCGTTTTTTTGCTGGCCTCGGTCAATTCGCTGAGAATTTTGCCGAATTTTTCCTGCTCCTGCTCCAGGGTGGTGGCAGCCTTAACCCGCTGCTCTAACAGCCGGGCATAGTACTGCTGCAATTCTTTGGCCTGCTCCACGCTGACTTTGTCCAAAGAGAGGGCCGTTTTGTGCGTGCTGACGGCCACGGCCAAAGATTGGAATTCCTCCTGAGCCTTGGCCAACCGGCGTTGCAGTATCTCTCCTTGGGCCGTGAGCTCCTGGATCTGCTCCTGCAGGGTCTTGGTTATATCAGGGAGTGTGGTGCTCGGCGGCGGCGCCGGCAGTGGTGTGGTCTTGGGCTGCGGCTTTGGTGGGGCCGCCACTGCCGCCGCCTTTCCCAGGGTGCAACAGATCAGGATAAGGAGGAAAATCGTCAGAAATTGCTGAACACGTTTTTTAGGCATAGCGGCCTTTCCGTCTATTTCTACCGACCTTTGGCCGGTTGGCAGAAGCAAACAAAATTCTAACAATATTAGGTTACTCTTGGAGATAAAAAGATTATATCATAGGTATTGACCAGACTGTTGGCAAAACCGGGGGGCAAATGGATGACTTGGCGGAAATCTTAAAAGATTTGCTGGCCCAGCAGCGGTGGGACGAATTGAAGGCCTTGTTGAGCCAGAAAAATCCCACTGACCTGGCCGAGGTCCTCCCTTCTTTGCCAACCTCCGAATATGCCCTGTTTTTCCGGCTCCTGGAAAAGACCAAGGCAGTAGAAGTCTTTGAAAATTTGGAATTGGAGGATCAACAGAAGCTTTTGGCCGGCTTTCGGGATGAACAGGTGCGGGATCTGGTGGAACACATGTCCCCGGACGATCGGGCCAACCTTCTGGATGAGCTGCCAGCCCGGGTAGCTAAACGGCTCCTCAAAATGCTCAGTCCGGCGGAGCGCGAGGCCACTTCCCTCCTCCTCGGCTATAAAGAACATACCGCCGGGCGCATCATGACCCCGGAATATATCTCCTTCAAGACGCATCTCCGAGTCAGCGAGGCCTTGGACAAAATCCGGCGCATCGGCCTGGATAAAGAGACGGTCTACTATTGCTATGTTATCGATGAACAGCGACGCTTGCTGGGCATGGTCTCCCTCAAAGACCTGGTCCTGGCCGCGCCGGAAACCAGGATCGGCGACATCATGCTCCGGGAGGTCGTCTTTGTTCATACCGATGACGATCAGGAAGAGGTAGCCCGGCAGATCAGGAAATACGACCTCCTGGCCATTCCGGTGGTCGACCGGGAGGACCGGTTAGTGGGCATCATCACCCACGACGATATCATGGACATCATGGAGGAGGAAACTACCGAAGATATCTACCGGTTGGGGGCTGTGCCCGTCCAGGAACAGAGCTATTTCAAAGCCCACATGATAACGGTGGCCGCCCGCCGGGTGGGGTGGCTGTTGGTGTTGCTCCTCACCAACACCATGACCGGCTCCATTATCATGGATCAGAATACCCTGCTGCAGTCGGTAGTAGCCTTGGCTGCCTTTGTGCCTTTGCTCATCGGCAGCGGCGGCAACATCGGCTCCCAGACCTCCACGGTTATTGTCCGGGGGCTGGCTCTCAAGGAAGTGACCTTTGGCAATGCCTTCAAGATCCTACTCCGGGAAGTGGGGATCGGCTTGCTGTTGGGGAGTTTTTTGGGGGTGATCGTCGTTTTCTGGTCCCACTGGCTCCAGGGCAATTGGCTGGTGTCCCTGGCCGTGGGATTGAGCCTGGTGGTCATCTCCACTATGGCCACATTTTTTGGCGGCCTCCTGCCCCTGGTTTTCGTCCGCCTGGGCATCGATCCGGCCGTGGTCTCTGCGCCGTTTATCTCCACCATGGTGGATGTCCTGGGGGTCTTCACTTATTTTCAGATCGCCCGGCTGATTCTTTCTCTGTGAGGAATCTGCTCACGAGATTATTGGCCTGGGCCGAAGGCGCCTGCTTCAGGAGGGGATAGAGTTGGGCGCAGTCCTCGTAGGTCAGCCGACACATGAGGGTGCTGAGACGCAACTCCTCATCCAAATGGGGGGTCGGCGAACCGGAGGCGGGCACTTCGTCTTTGCCCAGCAATTTAATATAGATCAGGCTGCGGGCCGCGAGAAGCTTCTCGGTCTCCGGGGCAATGGGCCGCCGGAACAGGTAAGCAAAGGTCAATTCATCGCCCGGACCAAAGACCCGGGGGCGGTGGGCGCGCTGCCGGGCTACGGCGCCCAAAAGAAAATGGGGCCGCACCTCGCCCCGGCCATGTAATGCCCGTCGCAGTTCGCCGGGCAGAGACAGGTGCATGTGCCCGGTTTCCACATAGACCGACTCAAACTGGCCGGTCAGGGCAGCCAGGGCCTGCGCCCGCATGGCATCCCGCCAGCGGAAGCGGGCTGCATCACGGCGGGCAAATTCCAGCACCGTCTCCACCACCCGAGGGAACGGCGCCTGCATGGACACCTCATAGAAACGTAGCAGCGCGGCTGTCGCCTCCCGTTCCATATCATAGACCTGCCGCAGCTCCTCCCTGGACCTGACCTCCTCTGGAGGAACTTCCTGGGCAAAAAGTTCATGAATGGTCACTAGGCGTTCCAGGTAGGGTTCAATCTGCAGGATAGTCCGCCCCTCGTGCCAGAGCTCCTGCAGGATGGCCAACTGCTGCCGACTGAACTCCGGGAACTCGGCGTCCAGCTCCCAGAGATAATCCTCTATCGGGGCGGTGCCTTGCAAAACCCGGGGAAGGGTTGGAGATGGGGGTTCCTCCAAAACAATGGCCTGGTGGTTGCTCATGGCCGCCCGCGCATACGGCAGGGACTCCAAACGGTGAGTCGAGAAAGCGATGGTAAAAGTGGTGTTCACCGCGCCCCCCGGGACACAGGTTTCCTGCCCTGGAGCCACATCACCTCATAGGTCACCCGAATGCCGCCGGCCTGGGAGAAATTACCGTAATAGTGGTCCGCCATGGTGGCCAGGAGACGCCGGGGAAGGAATTGCGGCCGGCTGGACGTGGCCCCCATGCCCCGCACCGCCCGCAGAAAGGCCCACAGATCTGGATAGACTTCCGGCCAAACTTCCTGGCGCCGGCTGATGTCCTCAAAACCTGTTTTTTCTAAAAATTCCTGCCAATCCTGGCCGCTGGCAAAATGCCGGGCCGGAATGTCCGGGACGGCGAGTCCCGGCCAGAACCTCCCGGCTTGGGCAAAACTCTGGGCCAACTCCTGAAAGGTCAGAGGTCCCAATGTGGCAAAGGCTAAGACCCCGCCGGGCGTCAGGGCCTGGTAATAGCGCCGGCAGGCCAGATCCGGTCGGCTGAACCACTGAAAAACGGAGCTGCTGGTAATCAAGTCATACCGACCCGGCACCTCCTGTTCGCCATCGGCCACCAGCCAGGCAATGCCGCCGGCACCAGCCAAGCGGGCCTGCGCAGCCTGCAGCGCGGCCGGGGCCAGGTCCAAGGCGGTAATCCGGGCCTGGGGAAAGGCCCGGCGCAACAGACCAGTGAGATAACCGGTGCCGCAGCCGATCTCGAGGATGCGGTCAAAGGGCTGCCCCGACTTGGCCAGGCTGTCCACCAACTCTTCCGCCAAACGCCGCTGCACCACGGCAAACTGGTCGTAGCGGGCCGCCTGTCGGCCAAAGTTATGCCCCAGACGGATTTTGTCAACACTTTCAGGGATTACCTCCCTCCTGATCCATTTCAGGGCACAGACGCCTGCCGCTAACTGTCTCATTTTCTTATCCCTTTTTGCTTTTTCCTGCCAAACCTTGAAAAAAATATGCAGCCCTCAGACCAGGTATGGTTCCAACAGCTCTGTGATGTCCTGGCTCCGGCTTGCCATGGGAGCATGGCCGGCGTCCGGCAGCAGCACCAGGCGGGCCGCCGCCAGCTGTTCTGCCAAAAAATGGGCCTGAGCCACCGGCGTAATCCGGTCGGCGGTCCCATGGACAAGGATAATGGCGTCGGCGGCCACTTGGGGCAGCTTGGGCCGCAGGTCTGTATGCCTTAGGTAATCCAACCCCGCGGCCAGCCAACCGGGGTCCTGGGCCTGAGGCAGCACGGCCGTCAAAGGCTCCCGGGCGGCGGCTTCCCGGGGGCCCAGGAGCTGCTGGTGAAACTCCTGGACCACCTGTTCCGGATCGGTGCGCAGGCGTTGGCGCATTCCCCGCACCACCGCCACCGGCCAGCCTATTTGATAATCCGGCCGCATGCAAAAACTGGCACACCCGGACAGGACTACCAGCGCGGCCGGCCGAAACCCTCGGGCACAGACCTCCAAGGCCAGCATCGCCCCCAACGACCACCCCACCAAGACGGTCTGGGCCGGAGCCAGTCCCTGGAGGTGGTTCCACAGCCAATCGGCCTCCCACACCGGCAAGTTGGGCGTCCAGAGCTCGGCGCAGGCGGCCAGCGCCCTCCGCTGATACGTCCAGATCCGGCTGTCCGTGGCCCAACCATGCAGCAATACCAAATGCTTCACGGCAGTTTCCTGTTGTCCGTGGTCAGCGGTCCTTTATCTCTGCCCCGAGCCGTTTACTCCCGACCTCTGACCCCCGACTAATCTCCAACTCCCGACCTACCTGGACGATCGTGGCCACGGCCTGCGCCAACTCATCGGCCTGATGGGCCGCGGACAGAGAAAAACGCAGCCGGGCCCCGCCGGGCGGTACTGTGGGCGGCCGGATGGCCACCGCCATCAGGCCCCGTTGCCGCAGCGCTGCGGCATATTCCAGGGCCTGGGCGTTGTCACCCACCAGGACCGGAATGATTTGGGTCTCGCTGTCTAAGATATTGAGACCACCTTCCTGCAGACGCTGCCGGAACAGAGCCGCCTGGGTCAGAAGATAGCTGCGTCCAGCCGGTTCCTGACGGACAATCTCCATAGCCGCCTGCATCGCCCCCAAAACCGGCGGCGGCAGGGCCGTGGAATAAATAAATGACCGGGCTTTATTGTGCAACATCTCGATAAGCGGCGCTGAGCCGGCCACATAGGCCCCAAAACTCCCCAGGGCTTTGGAGAACGTGCCCATGTGAATCTCGATGGCTTCGGTCAATCCCAAGGCCTCGGCCACCCCGGCCCCTTTGGCCCCGAACACCCCTGTCCCATGCGCTTCGTCAATCATCAGCCAGGCGCCGTAGCGGTCCTTCAGGGCCACCAGCTCCCGCAGGGGGGCCAGATCGCCGTCCACTGAAAAGACGCTGTCCGTGATGATTAGTTTCCGACGGGCCTGCTGGTGCTTTTGCAGCAAGGCCGCCAACCGGTCCAGGTCCCGGTGCGGGTAACGGTAAAAGGCAGCCTCGGCCAACCGCAGGCCGTCAATAATGCTGGCATGGTTGAGTTTATCGGAAAAGACGACATCGCCTTTGCCCATGAGGGCTGCAATCACCCCCACATTGGCCATATAGCCGGTGTTAAACAACACCGCCCGGGGCGTGCCCTTGAACGCGGCCACGGCCTCTTCCACCTCCTGGTGCAGCCCCAAAGTGCCGACGATGAGCCGGGAGGCGGTGCTGCCGACCCCCCAGCGGGCCGCGGCTGCCTGGGCGGCCGTAATCAACCGCCGATCGGTGGCCAACCCCAGGTAATCATTGGAGGAGAGGTTGAGCAACACCTGCCCCGCCACCTGGACTTTCCCACCCGGCAGCATCGCCTCCATCACCTGCAGCCGGCGCCGCAAGTGCTGGGCTTCCAAGTCAGCCAATTCCTGGGTTAATATGGTATCAAAAGCAGCCATCGTGCCGAGTCGCGAGTTTCGAGGAAATGCCGAGACAACGAACTGTTGCCAGTGATCAGTAATCAGCCAGCCGCTGCCGTCGTTTTTTCGGCTTGCGGTTCTCCCCCCTCATTCCTTATCCCTGAACTATCTCCTGCCAGGCCGGGGTGGCCAACACGGGTTTCAGAGCGGCGATCAGCGCAGTGCGGCCGGCCGCGCGGTCCAGGTCCGCAATAACCGGCACCTTGGCTAAGATCGGCCGGCCGCTGATGGCCTCGATAATTTCCGGGTTGGTGCGGGCCGCCAGGTTGGGGTGCTCCGGATACTGGTTGAGAATGATGCCTACTACCGGCAGGCCGGCCTGTTCCACGCTTTTCACCGTCATGACCGTATGGTTGATGGTGCCCAAGCCCGGCCGGGCCACCACCAGCACCGGCAGGTTCAGCCACCGGGCCAGATCCAGCACCAGAAAGGTATTATCCACCAGAGGTACATATAAGCCTCCGGCGCCTTCCACCACCAGAAACTCATAGCGGCTGGCCAACTCTCGGTAGGCCTGGGCGACCACCTCCAGGTCAACGCTGACTCCTGCCTGGGCTGCGGCCACCGCCGGTGCCAGGGGCAATTGCAAGGTCACCGGCGTCAGCAAGGTCAGAGGCTCGTCCAGCCCCGCCATGGTTTGGGCCAAGCGGGCATCGGTGGCTAGAAGCCGGCCGTTTTCTTCCGGGCAGCCGCTCTGCACTGCCTTAAAATAGACCGCTTTGATCCCGGCGGCCCGCAGGGCCGCGGTCAGGCCGGCGGCGATGACGGTCTTGCCCACATCCGTATCCGTGCCGGCGACAAAGACGCCCCGCCTCTGCGGCAGGTCCGGCAGTGATCTCTTCATACCTCCTCCTGCACCGCCTGCAAGCCCAGGTCCTGGAGCATCTGGAGATCCTGGACCGGCAGTTGGCCTTTGGTGGTCAGGTAATCCCCGGTCATCAGGGCGTCAGCCCCGGCTGCGAACACCAGAGGTGCCAAAGAGCGCAGGGCCCCGACCCGGCCGCCGGCCATGATGAGCCGCTTGTCGGGGAAAAAGAGGCGAAAAGCCACGATGGTCTGCAGGGCTTCCAAAGGTTGTAAAGGCTGTCGTCCTGCCAGGGGCGTGCCCGGGATGGGCTGCAAAAAATTCAAGGGGATGGAATCCACCTCCAGGTCCCGTAGGGTCTGCGCCATCTCATAACGCTGTGCCACGTTTTCCCCCAGACCGAAGATGCCCCCCACACAGACGGCCAAGCCTGCCGCCTTGGCCTGCCGGATGGTGGCCAAACGCTCCTCATAGGTATGGGCCGTGGCAATCTCCGGGAAAAAGGAGGCCGCGGTCTCGACGTTGTGATGATAACGATAGACCCCCGCCTCGGCCAGGGCCGACAAAAACTCCGGACTGACAATCCCCAGAGAGACGCAGACCTGCAAAGGCGTGGTGCGGCGAATCTCGGCCACCGTGGCCAGGATGGTCTCCTGTTCCTGTCGACTCATCACCCCCCGCCCGGACGTGACGATACTGAACCGGGCCGCGCCCTGGGCCGCCGCGGCCTGGGCCGCAGCCACCAGCTGCTCCTGGGGCAAGAGGGGGTATTTGTCAATGGGGGCCGTCGAGCGCCGGGATTGGGCGCAGAAGGCGCAGTCCTGGGGGCAATGCCCGGATTTGGCATTGATAATGACACACAGACTGATATGCCGGCCGCGGCGGGCCTCCCGCAGCCGGCTGGCCTGCGCCAACCATGGCACCAGATCAGTAAAATTTAACCGGAAAATTTCCTGCCATTCCGTTAGTTGCACGATATGTATCCTTTTCGCCAGCCCCGGCAGAATTCTCTGCTGGCGCGACGCTGCCGGCCACAAGAAGATGAAGCTTCATTTTATCAGCATTGTCAACTTTGACAAGTCTATCGGGTTGACAATTATTGGGATTTTCTTGTCAAAAAAAATGTGATGCTTTATCTTAGGAGAAAAGGACAAGATGACGTTTGCGGGGAGTTTCCTTCCAGGCGGTTGCCAAACCCCTTTTCTTGTCATCTTGAACGAAGTGAAGGAACTCTATCTAGCCGGAAAGACAAGATTATTTGCGGCGCTCGGTAAGGCCTGGAATCGGCGTTCAGGGTTTTGCAACGGCTTCTAGCAAAAAAGGCAGAGAGATATGCTTTTGAATCGAGACAGAGGGCAGGATTGCCGGCTTCTGATCTATTGCTGCCTGGTGTTCCTGCTGGTGACCATATCTGCCTGCGCTCCGGCCATCTCCCGGTCGCTGCGCCAGCAGGCGGAGCCCACCCTCAGCTTTGCCGCCCTTAGCAGCGATCCCGACGCCTATCAGGGCAAGATCGTCATCCTCGGGGGCGTCATTGCCCAGACCACCCCCAAGCCGGGGCAGACAGAGGTAGAAATCGTCCAGAAGCCCCTGGATTATTTTCAAGAACCCCGGGCCACCGATACTTCCTTGGGCCGCTGCCTGGTCGTCGCCGACCGGTTTTTGGACCCCCTGGTCTTCCGGAAAGATCGCCAGATCACCGTGGCCGGGGAGGTCAAAGGCAGCGAAGTCCGCAAATTAGGAGAAATGGACTACCGCTACCCGGTCATTGCCGCCAAAGAAATCAAACTCTGGCCCATCCCCCGGCCAGATCCCTGGCCTTATCCTTACCCCTGGGGTTATGGCATCCCGGTTTATTATTATTGGGGCCCTTGGGGGCCCGGCCCTTATTGGCTGTGGTAAGAGCCGTCGTCTCACAAGCTGTTAAAAACCTCCTGCCTTCTCTGCAGGAGAGAGGGCTTGCCTTTTTCCAGCCTTGAGCACAGCCCCAAGGCGGTTTCTAGGCAAAAAAGAGAGATACCGGCCATGACCCCAAAAACCGAAGGTTGGCAACCCAGGAGGGGGTGGTGGTATCCCTTGAGGGCCGATCTGCTGTTGACCGACCGGCCGCCGCCCACGGACCCGCCTGATGGCGTCCGGGTTCTGGTTCTTGACCAGGGCGACGCCTTTCCGTTGGGGCACCCCACCACCCGCCTGTGCCTGGAACTGCTGGTCCCGGCCTTGGCGGCTGCGCCGGTCCAGCGCCTCGCCGAGATCGGCTGTGGCAGCGGCGTTCTCTGTCTGGCCGCCGCCGCTTTGGGGGTGCCTTTGGTGCTGGGGCTGGACCTCGCACCACCGGCGGTCCAGGCCACCCGCAATAATGCCCGGCGCCATAAGTTGGCCGGCGCCGTCCAGGTCATCGAGGGGTCCAGCGCCTGCCTGGCCGGCCCCTTTGATCTGGTGCTGGCCAACCTGCCCATCGCCGTGCAGCATGAGCAGGGAGAACAATTATCCAGGCTGGCCGCCGTTGGCGGGCGTTTGCTCCTCTCGGGCTTCCGGGAGCCTGATGAAGCATTGCTGCTGGCCCAATACCGCCGGCGGGGGTGGCATCTGACCAAACGGGCCGTCAAATATTTTAGCCACCCCGAGCTGCCGGCTAACGTAAACTTTAACTGGGTGGCCTGGCTCCTGGCTCGCCAGGACCCGGCTTAAGGGGCCCTGGCGCCGAATGGCCCTCTGGCTAGGGGCGCCCACAGGACTCACGACTTTCTCCTTGCCTTGGCCCAGGTATTTTCGATACAGTGATAGAAACGTAAACCTATGAGGCTGTTGCAAAACCTTGCCGATTTCCTAAAGGCGGGAACAAAACCTTTAACCTGCGCAAGTTGAGGAGAACGGATCCATGCCGGAACTCTTGGTGGAAGTCACCCGTGGAGAACGGGTGGAAAGCAGCCATTACGGTCACCTCGCCGTCGCCGAGCCTCAGGGCCGGCTGGTCGCCGCTGTCGGCGAGCCTGAAACCTGGGTCTGCCTGCGCTCCATGGCCAAACCCCTGCAGGTCTTGCCCCTGCTCACCACCGGGGCAGCCGCGGTCCTGCATTTCGGTACCGAGGAATTGGCCGTCTTCTCCGGTTCGCTCAACGGCCAGGACTTTCAGGTGGCCATCATCCAGCGGGTCCTGGATCGCCTGGGGCTCAGCCCGGCCCACCTCCAGTGCGGTATCCATGCCCCCTCACACCGACCCACGGCCCAGGCCCTGGCCAAAGCGGGGCAAGCTCCTACTCCCCTGCATAATAACTGCGCCGGCAAACATACGGCCATGTTGGCCCTCTGCGTCCATCACGGCTGGCCGGTGGAGGACTACCTGGATATCAACCATCCGGTCCAACAACTGATCCTGCAAACCGTGGCCCAGGTCACCGAAGTGCCGACCGCCCACATCACCGTTGCCATCGATGGCTGCGGCGCCCCGGTCTTTTATGTCCCCCTGCGCCGGATTGCCCAGGCCTATGCCAAATTGGCCGCCGCCGCCCAGGGCCGCTTGGCACCGGGGCCCTTGACCGAGGCCATGGCCACCGTTGTGCCAGCCTGTCTGGCCCATCCACGGCTCATCGCCGGCGACGGCCGTCTGTGCACCGATATCATGCAAGCCCTGCCCGGCCGGGTTTTGGCCAAAACCGGCGCCGAAGGCGGTTATGCCCTGGCCTTGATTAACGAGGGCCTGGGGGTGGCCATCAAAATCGCCGACGGCCACGCCCGGGGGCTCAACCCCACCGTGGTGGAGAGTTTGGCCCAACTTCAGGTCTGGACTCCCGAGGCCGCCGCGGCCCTGGCCGCCTATCACCACTCGACCATCAAAAATCATCGCCAACAGCAGGTGGGACAAATCCGCCCCGCCTTCCATCTGGCGAAAACGGCTTGAATTTCCCTGCAGTGGTGCTATAATATAACGATGACGTCCGACTGTAGGAGCGGCTCCCGGCCCGGGGCAACGGGCCCGATCTGATTCCCCTGGCAGGAAGGCAACAATGAAACAACTATGGGCGCCTTGGCGCATGGAGTATATCTTAGGCGAGGATAAACCGGCCGGCTGCATCTTCTGCCCCTGGCCGGATGAAGACCTGCAGGCCCGGCTGATCCTCTTCAGCGGCCGCCTAACCCGCATCATGATGAACAAGTTTCCCTATATCAACGGCCACCTCTTAGTCTCCCCCTTGCGCCACGTGCCGGGTCTGATTGATCTCACGCCGGAGGAACTGCTGGACCTGATGCTCAAAGTCCGGCAATCCCTGGAAATGCTCAAAAAAGCCATGAATCCCCACGGCTTCAACGTCGGCCTCAATCTCGGCGTGGTAGCCGGGGCCGGGGTCGAATCCCATGTCCATTTCCACATCGTCCCCCGCTGGCAGGGAGATACCAATTTCGTCCCGGTTTTCGCCGAGGTGCGGGTCATCCCGGAACATTTCCAGGCCACCTATCAGAAACTGCTGCCCTATTTCCGTGAGCTTGCGGACGGAGACTAACTATGCGTTATCTCAAATTCATCCTGCCCCTCGTGGTCCTCTTTCTCATCCTGCTCCTGATCCGGCAAAACGTGGAGGTCTTTAACCACGAAGTGCAATTCCGCCTGAATCTGCTGCTCTTTTCCCTGCAGAGCGCCCCACACCGGCTCTGGGTGATCCTGCTTTATACCCTGTTTCTTGGGATTTTCGGCACCGGCCTCTATAGTCTGGTGGAGGTCATGAGATTAAAGCAGGTTAATCGGCAACTGCGCCACGACCTGGAATTGCTCAAGAGCGAAATGCAGACCCTGCATCACGAACCGGCCCAACCCGCCGCCAGCCAGGCGCCGGCCGCGACAGCGGTCCAGGACAACCAAGCTTCTTAAAAAAAACGCCGCCGACAGCAAAGGTCGGCGGTCTTTTTCATCTCCAGGTCTCCCTCATCTCCAACCCAAGTTTACCGCTGCCAGTAAGATAAATACAGCATACCAATCATTATCTCTTATTAAGCCGTGATTATCCTGGTTTTGAGCGTTTTGGCAGGCAGGGTTAAAGCCCCAAATGCTGCAGAACTATGCTTGTCTATTTCAGGTCTGGCGGCGCTGCTTGTCCTGGAGGCCGTTGAGGCCGATGAGGAAGCGGGCCAGGCGCCAGCCCAGTTCCGCGGCCTTGCTCTGCCAGGTGCGCTCATAGTAGCGCTCCAGCCAGGTAATGAAGTAGGTCAGGCCGGCCAGAGCCAGGGCCAGACTCAGGAGCAGGGCCGGACTGCCGCCGCCCAGGAGGCCGAGCAGGAGCTTGGCCATCAGGAAGGCCAGCAACAGTCGGATGGCGAAGGAGAACAAAAATTGCATAGTGATAATGGGTCAAAATTTACCGGTCAGGGGGCAGCGAAAGAAAAAGGAAATTAGTTCACTGGATTCTGCGTTCTGCCCTCTGCCTGCCAAAAAAAGGGCGGGACAGGCCCGCCCTCGCCTGAATTATTCTTCTTCCTCTTCCTGGGGCTTGAGGTGGTCGGGGATGATAGCCATCTTGATGATCAGCGGCTTCAGGAAGCTCCATTTGATGCCGATTTCGTAGACTTCTTCCAGGTCGCGGATGGCGTCCCAGCAGTTGTGGCAGGGGGCGATGACCAGTTTGGCGCCGGTGGCGATGATCTGATCCCGCTTCACCTTCATGCCGGTGTTGCGCCATTGCCGGTAGCGGCCGATACCGTTGAGACCGCCGCCGCCGCCGCAACAGAAATTGTATTCTTTATTGGGATACATTTCGATGAAATAGCCCGGTTCGACAATATAGCTCATGATCTCCCGGGTGACATCTTTGAGGCCGTGGTTGCGCACATAGTTGCAGGAGTCTTGGAGCGTTACCGGCACCTTGATTCGCTTGTCAGGATCGATTTTGATCTTGCCGGTGCGCAGGGCTTCGGCCAGCCATTCCACGTAGTGAATGTAAGGGACGGGAGGGCGCCCGTCTTCCCGGCCGACCCAATAGGGGCCCTCCACCACGGTCCCCCGGTGGGCATGGCCGCATTCAGTGCCCAGGACCCGTTTCGGTTTCAGGCGTTCGATGGCGTCAAAGACGGTCTGCACCTGCATTTTGCAGCCTTCCCAGTCGCCGGCGAACATGGTGAGCGAGGTCTGTTCCCAGCCGATACTGGGCACGGTCCAGTTTTCGCCGGCAATATGGAAGAGGATGGCTGCTTCAGCAATGTCCTCGGGATAGTGTTTGGGTTCCCGGGCATTGACGGTATAAAGGATATCGGCCCCCTCTTTATCCACGGGAATTTCCAGGCCAGGCCATTCGTCCTGTTGCTCTTCGACCATCCATTCGCAGGTTTCCACCCAGTCTTCTGGGGTGACGTCCATCTGGGCCCGGAAGACCCGGTGCATACCGGAGCCGATCTTCATTTCCCAGGGCACAAACCCCTGGGAAAAACACAGGCCCCGCAGGTAGCTGAACATGACGCCCATGTCAATGCCGTAGGGGCAAAAGGAGCCGCAGCGGTTGCAGCAGGTACATTTGCCCCAGGCCGTATCCATGCACTTGATCATGTGGGCGGTGTCTACATTGCCGTTCTTTTCGATGATCTTCCCCAGCGTGGTGATGATCTTGTAAGACGGCACCTGGGTGGGGTCTTTCTTGTTGGCCAGATAAAAGAAACAACTATCGGCGCAGAGGCCGCAGTGGGCACACATCTCTAGCCAGGTGCGGATACGGGACTTGCAGGTATCCTGCAGAGTCTTCTGGAGTTTTTCCACATCCACATCCAGGTGTTCCATTTCCTGGTAATATTGTTTGCCCCCTTTATCAGCCAGGACAGCGTCCAGCTGTTCCTTGGTGTTAATGGGGGTGCGATTACAGAGAATTCCTTCGGGCATATTCTTTCACTCCTCCGTGGGCGGCTTCCCATGGTCATACCGTTGGTTCAACAGGAATGCTTATTGTATAATATAATACCAATATTTTACCATGCAAACCCTCCCTTGGCTTTGTAGGCCCGTTTGATGCCGAAGTCCATACCGAGTTGGGCCCGAGAGAGAAAGTAGCCCACTACATGGAAGAGTTTAGTGAAGGGGATGGCAATGAGTAAGGCCATGCCGCTCAAGATATGGGTATAGTTCCAGAACACGTAATCCCCGAACTGGTGGGCGGCCATGAAGCCGGAAAAGAACGGCAGCACCGTCAGGACCAGCAGGAAATAATCATAGGCGGTGGTGAGGATGCGTACTTCGGGGAGGCCGATGCGCCGGATGGCGATAAACACTGCGGTCACCATGACGCCGATGGTCAAGGCATCGGCCAGGAGCATGGGGATGGTAGGCCAGTCAATACCCCAGCGTTCTTTAAGGATAATGGCGTGGCCGACCAAGAAAAGCGGGGTAACCACCAGGCCGATGTGAAAGATGAAAAAGATAATGGTATAAAGAGGCTTGGCCCGCCAGCCGTGGGAGCCGAAGGGAATGAGCCAATGGAAAATGGAGCTGAGGGCGCCTTTGATCCCGAGGGCCGGGTATTTCCGGTAGGCCACCCGGTCCAGGCGCCAGTCCAGCCCCCGGATATAGAGGACCACCCGGACCGTCAGGCCGCCGAAGAAGATGATAAAGGTTATCCACAGGAGAGGACCGGTAATAAAGTTGTACATATCGTTTCCTCCCAGCCGCTGCAGGGCGGCCTTCCAGACTATTTAATGAGCTTGTCTTCGTCCCGGGCCGTGATATAGAGCCAGAAGCCCAGGATACTTAGGACGATGACACCCATGAGGTAATAGACCACACCTTTGGTAAAGAGCATGAAGTCGTGGAGGGTATAGAATTCATTTCCCATGGCAGGTATCCTTTAATGTCCCCAGGTCTGGGGATGGGGTTTCAGTTCGTGTTCTTCCAATTCCACAGGTTCATGTTCTCTGAAGTCGGGATGCTCATAGAAAATCGGCATCCGGGAGGCGATGAACCGGAAGACCAGAATACCGATGGTGACCACGAAGATGGAAATGACAAATTCGTGCCACCTGGGGAAGTAGCGCATCTCTGGCGGCAGATGCCAGTTGAAGGCCACCAGGGAGACGTTGAAGCGGTTCAAGACGATGCCCAGGACCGTTAAGACGGCGGTCCAGCGGATCAACGTCAGGTTCTTTTCCCGGACGGCGATGGCGTAGAGGAAGGCCGGCAGGGCCACAAAGCCCAGGAGCTCCACCAGGAACCAGGCGCCGTAGCCGGTGAGCAGATAGGACCAGCTATTGTCCAGGGCCACGCCTACCACCTTAATGAAGAAATAAAGGACCAGGACCATGGCCGCGCCCTTGGCAAAGCCATAGGTAACGCCGTCGTGCTCCTTCAGGTAGGTCTCGTCCATCTTGTCATGCAGGTAGTGATGGGACAGGGTGGATTCAAAGATGACCATGGACAGCCCGGCAGCGATGCTGGAGACAAAGAAAAAGAGCGGAATGAAGGATGAATACCACAAGGGGTGCATTTTTGAGGGGGCAATGAGGAATAAGGCCCCCAAGGAGCTCTGGTGCATGGTGGAGAGCACTACCCCGAAGATGGTCAGGGCCAGGGTGGCCTTGACGATGATATCCCGGGGCTTGCGGATGCCCAACCACTCCAGGGCGGCGGGCACCCACTCGATGAACAGGGTAATGAGATAGAGGAAGACGCACAAGCCCACTTCGAAGAGGACAGAAGTGGGGCCGGATTGCACAAAGAATGGATAAGGCAACCGCCAGGGGCGGCCGACGTCGTAATGGAGGGCAAAGACGACCAGGGCATAGCCCAGGAAGGCAGTGAGGATGGCCGGGCGCACCGCGGAATGGAAGCGCTTCAGGCCGAAGACGTAGCAGGCCGCGGAGGTGGTATAGCCGCCGGCCGCCAAGGCCACACCGCAGAGCAGGTCAAAGCTGATCCAGAGACCCCAGGGGTAGTTGTCCGTCAGGTTGGTGACCGCGCCCAGGCCTTTTGTAAAGCGCAGGATGGTGACAAAGCCGCCCAGGAGCAGGATGATGCCGACGACAATATGAAAGGGGGTCAGGTATTGTTTCAGGTTTTCGGTTTTCAGGGTGGACATCTTATTCGCCCTCCTCGGTCTGGCCCGCACCCGCCTCGGCCTCGGCTTTGGCTTTGGCGGCTTCTTCCAGGGCCTTTTTGACCTCCCGCTCGATGGCGGACTTTTTCTCGGCTTCAGCCTTGGCCAAGGCTTTGTCTAATTCTTCTTTGGCCTGGGCTTTTGCCTTGGCCAGGGCCTCCTTGACGGCCTCTTTTTTCTCTTCGGTGGCGATCTTCTCCCGCCGCTTGTTGATGGCGTAGATGCCGGTAAGAAGCACCGGCCAGGCCGCAGAGATGATGGGCACCACGGCCAGGGCGCCGGAGGTCAATTCCGGCGCGGGGGTCACGCCCAGATCTTCCCGCAGGCCGATGTATTTGAAAGGTACGCCCGAGATATACAACCAGTTGGTGCCGCCCATCTCCCGTTCGCCGTAGATATGGTTGAGGTAGCGGTTCGGAAAGGCGGCAAAGCGCTGGCGGGCTACGGCGAGGAGATCCTTGCGTTTGCCATAGACCAGGGCCTCAGTGGGGCAGGCCCCCACACAGCCCGGGACGGTCAACTTGCCGGTGGTAATGTGGGGGTGGCACATGTGGCACTTCATGACCCGGGGGGTCAGGGGTTCGTTATATTCATAGGTGGGGATCTCAAAGGGACAGGCGATCATGCAATAGCGGCAGCCGACGCAGACCGATTCATCCCAGATCACCGCGCCCTGGGGGGTTTTGGTGAAGGCCGCGACAAAACAGGCCGAGGCGCAGGCCGGCTCCAGACAATGCTGACATTGATCTTTCCGAAAAACCGCTCCGGCTACCCCAGGGATCTGGTCAAAGCGGTTGACCACGGTAAAAGTCTGAGCATCAGTGCGGCGTTTTTTGTCGAGGACACCCAGGTCATCGAAAGGTTTAGCCGGGGCCGGCAGTCCGTTGACCTGATTGCAGCCGGCTTCGCAGCTGCGGCAGCCGATGCAGCGGGTGGCATCAAACAAGACCCCGTAGCTGTCGGGATAGCCCTCAAAATGTTTGACTCCGGCGGCCTGAGCCGTTGTGCTCACCGCAGCCCCCATCCCTGCGGCTCCCAGCAGGCCCAGAAACGTTCTTCGTTGCATGGACTTACTCCTTCTCTTGATGGGATAAAGCCGCGTGCTGCGGTTTTTTCTGGTGGCACTCGGTGCAGGCCGTGGCCACGGGCTTGATGCCCATGTCTTTATGGCAGCTCATGCACTGGCCGTGATAGGCGGCCTGAAGGCCAGGGCGGCTGATTTCCGCAGCGCTGGCCACCACTCCCTGGGTCTTGGCATGGCAGGCGACACAAGCCGGCGGCTCCATGGCGGCCGGGCTGTTGTGATGGCAGGCTTGGCAGACAGTGCCGGGGAGGGAGTGGAAGTAAGTAGCCAGCCGGCTGTCCTGCATGCCTTTCTGCAGAGCGCTGAGGTGCTTGGCATGATCCATCTCCACAGGTTGGAATTTATTGGACAATTCTTTGATGACCACCTTGTCGGGCAGCTTGGCGGTCAAGAAGGGATCGGGACCGCGACGCCGGCTCTGCAGCAGGCTTTCGGCCAAGGCCGCTTTCTGCTGTGGCGAGACGGCGACGCTGGCGCCGGGGATATGGCAGAGCTGGCAGGTCTTGGTGTCGGCCGGTCGGGCCTGGACAATACTATTATGGCAACCGGCACAGTTAGGTGTCTCCTGTTTGGCCTGATGGCAGCCGATACAACTGGCCTCGGCGGTCCGCCGGTGCATGGCCTGTTCAAAGGTGACGAAGCCGCCTTTGGCTATCCCGCCCCTCGTGTGGCAGGTGCTGCAGGAGTCCATGCTGGCATGATGGCAGACCCGGCAGGAATCGGTGTATTTCTCGTGAGCCTGATGATTAAAGGGTACCGGTGGCAGGGCGGCGCCTGGGCCTTCGGGCCCCCCGTTGCCCTTGGCTTCATAGCGGACCAGGGTGGCATTGGGCTGCCCCCGCTGTAGGCGAGGTACTTCGCCGCCGGGGAGCTTGGCCACCAGTTCCTGGTTCTTTTTCGCCAACTGGGCCTGGGCCTCGGGCCCGTGACAGCCGCCGCAATCCAGGGGCAGGGGTGCTTGGAGCCCCTTGTTGGCCAAAGTGCGGTGGCAATTCAGGCACTGTTCATGAGAGGCCTGCTGGAGGCTCGGCATACCAGGCTTGGCCTCGTCCTGGTGGCAATACCGGCAACTACCTTCCTGACCCTTGGCATAGACCAATTTCTTGGTGGCCTGGTCTTGCACATGATGACAGGCGCTGCAGTTTGTCTGGTCAGGCCCGGTGCCGGCAATAGCCTTGGAGGCCAGATGCCGATAATGCAAGACTTTATCCATACCGGCGTCCAGCTTGGCAACATCTAAGGCGGCCGTGGCGTCGTGACAGGAACGGCAGAAACCATCCTGAGGGCCACTCTTCTTGCCGGCGGCCACGTAGTCGTTATGACAACCGATACAGTTGGCGTGATAGATATCTTGAATCTCTTCGGGCTTTGTGGTCTGGCGGCGTTTGAAGGCAAAAGATAACCGGTCGCCTTCCTGATAATGGCAGGTATCGCAACCCTTGTTATCTTTGGCCAAGGCCTTGGTGTGCTTGTCGTGGAAATACGTCACCGGTGGTAATTCCAATTTCTGGAAAGCCGCCAAGGTGCGTATGGTGATCTGATCCGGCTTCCCCACCATTGTTGCCGTCGAGCCCACATGCTCAGCCCAGGCCAGGCCGCCGACGAACGTCAGGCCCAGCACCACAATCCCAGCCCATCGCCATAGTGGTCTTTTTTTGTCCATGAACCCCAATCCTTAGCTGAAACTGATGAGAGCTGCTGTGTCTTCCTTGTGAAAACTACCACATTGTCTGCTTGCCGTCAACAGTTTAAAAATGCGACAGAGATTTTTTCAGGGCACGTTGGAAATATTTTTTTCCATGAAATATTCAGGTGATATCCAGGTAACGAAATATTTTTTCCTTTGGGGGGAGCGATTTTTCTCTGGGAATTCTTCTGCACCCATGTTCTATTTTGCAACAAGGGGCACGGCGGGGTGGGACGGCCAGCGGCACGTCAGGATTTGTGTAGAGTCGGCCTCGCAGCTCCAGCGGGGCGCTGGCGAGGCACGACTTTCTTATCTTGTCAAGGGTTGAGTGGTGCTGGGACCTAAGATATAAGATTGTTCGCCCTATTCTCAGAGGGTAGGCCATACCGACCATGAGCGGCGGCCGCGGACCACTCTCTCTTGCAGTTCCAGCCGGCAGGTCTTGACTCCTTCCCACGGTGGCGCCGGAAAAGGGTTAAGTCGGTACACGTTAACCCACCGGTTTGATGTTATTTTCGGCAGGCCGAAGCCTGCGGCGACAGCACATAATTTTAATAGCTCGCCTCCCGGCAAGCTTTGAAATTTCCTCTCCCTGCCCCGCGCGGAGAGGGAGACGTGTCTGACCAGGAGCCGATGCGCGGCGCTGCCAAGCTGAGATTTGTGAACGCCGGCAAAGGAGGCCAGGGCGGCGGTGCCGGGCGGCGGCATCCCGAGGTGCGTTAGGACTCTATGCCTCGGCGGGCTGGCACTCCGGCTTGGTAGTAATGTTTGATATTTTTCATTTCGGTGACTAAGTCCGCGGCCTCGATGATTTCTTGGGGGGCGTAGCGGCCGGTGAGGACGACTTCGACGTTGGCGGCCCGGTCTTGGAGCAGGTGCAGGACCTCACGCACGGGGATGAGTTCGAAATACATGGCCACATTGATTTCATCCAAAATCACTAAGTCATAGTCACCGCTGGTCAAGATTTCCCGGGCCCGCTGCAGGGCCTCTTGGGCTCGGTGGATATCGGCCTCGGCGATGCGATCCCGGCGGATAAACCCTTTCAGCCCGGTCTGCTCAATAATAAAATGATCCTCAAAGAGGCGACCGGCATGGAGTTCGCCGGTATCATCACCTTTGAGGAATTGCAGCATAAAGACCTTCAGGCCCCGACCCAGGGCCCGCAGGGCCAGCCCCAGGGCGGCGGTGGTTTTGCCTTTGCCTTCGCCGGTATAGACTTGCACCAGACCTTGTTCTAATTTAGCGGCCATGGGTGTTCCTTATTATGCAAAAGTTAGGGGTAAGGGGTAAAGAAAAGACGTCAGAGGCGGAGTTGAGGTAATGAGGGATAGTTCCGGGGACATGATTGTTTGCCTGGTTCGAGGGTAATCGTGAGATGCTGACAATTATTTTGTATCCCAAGGAGGTGAAAATCTCAAGCAGTTTTCCGGCAAACGGGTTGTTGGTGGGCCGGCGGCAAGTCCCAGGGGTTGACGATGGCGCGGATTCGTAATACGTTTAGCCGCGATCAGCGGAGCGCAAAGGAACAGGTTGATGATCACCACAGCAGCGGCATGGCGTCTGGCCCTCATCGTGGGCGGGGCCAAAAGCGGCAAGAGTCGATTGGCCCAGCAATTGGCGGAAGAGCAGCCTGAGCCCCGCCTCTATGTGGCCACGGGCGAAGCCAAAGACGCGGAAATGCAGGCCCGGATCCGGCGGCATCAAGAGGACCGGGGGCCCTCCTGGCAGACCTGGGAGGAGCCCCTGGCCTTGGGCCAGGCCCTGGAACAGGCCAATGGCCGGTTTGGGGTTATCCTAGTGGATTGTCTGACCATGTGGCTGAGCAACCTCTTGGCCCAAGGTGAGGCCGAGCTGGCCAGGGAGCGGCAGCATTTGCTGGCAGTGCTGCCCACCTTGGCCACGCCGGTAATTCTGGTGAGCAACGAGGTGGGTTGGGGCATCGTCCCGGCCAATCTCCTGGCCCGGCGGTTCCGGGACGAGGCCGGATTGTTGCACCAGGAGCTGGCCCAACTGGCTGATCAAGTGGCACTGGTAGTTTGTGGACTGCCGGTGGTTTTGAAGGGGGAAGGGATTAGGGCTTAGAGACCAGCAATATAATGATAAGAGCCCAAATTAGGCGATTTGTAGCCCCAATCTTTAGTTTGCGCTAAGTTACTGCTACCAATCAGGTCATTCTGAGCGCAGGCTAAAGCCTGCGGCTACTAAGCGATTTCTTCAACAATCGCAAAATTCAGGCAATTATTGAGGAGTAGGGAAAGAATGTCCACAGCGTTGTTAGAGGCAACCATAGCCGCCATTCAGCCCCTGGACCAGGCTTGGCTGGCCCAGGCGCAGGAGCGGTTGGATCAATTGACCAAACCCCGGGGCAGTTTGGGGAGGTTGGAGGAGTTGGCGGCCTGGTATGTGGCGGTGCGGCAAGAGCCGCTGCCCACCATCAAGAAAAAAGTGGTGGTCATCTTTGCCGGCGACCATGGGGTGGTGGCTGAAGGGGTGAGTGCCTACCCCCAGGAGGTCACCTTCCAGATGGTGGCCAATTTTGTCCGGGGCGGGGCCGGGATTAATGTCCTGGCCCGCCACGTGGGAGCTGAGGTCCAGATTGTGGATATCGGCGTCAACCACGAGTTCACCGGCATGCCGGGGTTGCTGAACCGGAAGGTGGCTCCGGGGACCCGCAATCTGGCCCGGGAGGCGGCCATGCGCCGGGAAGACGCGGTAGCGGCGTTGACCGTGGGCATTGAGGTGGCCCAGGCCGCAGTGGCCGCCGGGGGGGATATTTTGGCTACCGGTGAGATGGGTATCGGCAACACTACCCCGGCGGCGGCAGTGGCCGCGGCGTTCACCGGCCAGCCGGCCGCGGCGGTCACCGGCCGGGGCACGGGCGTGGATGATGCCACCTATCAACACAAGGTCCAGGTTATCGAGCAAGCCTTGGCCCTGCACCGGCCGGATCCACAGGATCCTCTGGGCGTCTTGGCAGCTATCGGGGGCTTGGAGATCGGCGGTCTGGCCGGCCTGATGCTGGGGGCGGCCGCGGCCCGGCGGCCGGTCCTGGTGGACGGCTTCATTGCCACCGCCGGGGCCTTGGTGGCGGTGCGGCTCTGTCCGGCGGTACGGGATTACCTCCAGGCCGCGCACCAATCCGCGGAGAACGGCCATCAGGTGATGTTGGCCGATCTGGGGCTGCGGCCGCTCCTGCAGTTGGACATGCGTCTGGGCGAGGGCACCGGTGCGGCTTTGGGGATGTTCCTGGTGGAAGCCGGTCTGCGGATCTACCGGGAGATGGCGACTTTTGCCGAAGCCGGGGTGAGTGATAAGGATTCGGGAGAGCCGGCAGCCGCCGGAAATAGTGTGCACGGAGGCCCGCCCCACTGACACAATCTCACACCACCAATCAGAAGCCAGAAACCGACACCTATGTGGCATAACTTTGGCCTGGCCCTCACTTTCCTGACAATCATACCGTTTCCTGCCCGCCGGCCGGCGACGGCCGCGGACCTGGCCGCCGCCATGGCCTGGTTCCCGACGGTGGGGCTGGTGTTGGGAGGCATCCTGGCCCTGGCCGCCGCAGCCCTCCAGATACATCTGCCCCCCGCCGCCGGCGCCGCGGTCTTGGTGGCCATGTTCAGTTTTCTGACCAGAGGGCTGCATTTGGACGGGCTGGCCGATACGCTGGACGGCTTGGGCGGTGGCCGCACCAGGGAAGATGCTTTAAGAATCATGAAGGACCATGCGGTGGGGGCCTTCGGCGCGGTGGGACTGGCCACGATTCTCCTTTTAAAGTACGGGCTCCTGGTGGCTGTGCTGGATCGGCGGTCCCTGGTGCTGCTCCTGATCTTTCCGGTGTTCAGCCGCTTTGCCATGGTGTTGTTGGCCTATCTGTCGCCCTATGCCCGGCCGGAGGGCGGCTTGGGGGAGGCCATGACCACCCTGACGACGGGCCGGACGCTGGCTTGGGCCGCGGGCAGTGCCTTCTTCATCGTGGCTCTGGCGGGCCGCAGTGCCGGGCTTCTGGTTTTCCTGATGATAACTGCTCTGACCTGGGGGCTGGCCGCCTATTTTCGTCGTCGCCTGGGGGGGGTTACCGGTGATGTTTGTGGCGCGGTCAATGAGGTCGTTGAAGTCTTGGCCATGCTGATCTGGTGCCTTATGCAGTAAAGGCGCCGCTAACTGCTGGCCGAAACTTGAACTGGCCGCTTATCGGACAAGGCCTCTCGATCCCTGCGGCAAACTGCCGGTCTGCCCAAAATGTTAAGGAAACTGAACGCGATGTTTCAAAACATAAACAAGGGGACATGCATATATTAACAACATCTTGAAAATTTGACTACTTTTCAATTGGCACAAATATTGAATACCATAAGGTCAAAGCCAATATAAAGTGCAAAGGAGGAACATGCTTTTATGAAAAAAACGATCTTAGTCTTGTTGGCATTGGCCTTAGTCGTCAGCGTCATGGGCGCACCGGCCGGGGCCACGAATCTGCCGGTGGTCAACTTTTCTTTTGAGGACACGCCGGCGGGGTCCACTTTTACAAGTGTGAGTGATGGGTCGCAGTTCATGCGGGCCATCAGTGGCTGGAACACGAACAATGGCACCAGCTTTCCCTTCAACGGCACGGCCAGGATGTCGAGCAATCAGTATGCGGACACCTGGTGGCAGGGGAATAATGTTGCTTATGTTACTGTGTCTGCAACCAAAACCAGCAGTTATATTTCCCAGGAGATTGCTGGCTACAGTTTAACCGCAGGGCACCTTTACACCTTATCGGCGCTGGTGGGCCGCAGGTTGGATAACGCCACAGGTTTTGACATCCGCTATGGTCTTGAACTGGTGGCCGGTGGCCACAGTCTGGCCAATATTTCCGGTTCATTGGATCCTGGGGCCCACACTCTGGCCAGCCTGCAGTTTCTGGCGGAAGCGGGCAACCCATACCTGGGTGAACCCCTGGAAATCAGGTTGTGGGGCTATGGCACCAGAGGCCAGAGCAACTTTGATGCGGTGACCCTGACCAATGTGGTGGTGCCCATTCCCGGCAGTGCCGTGCTGATGCTTTCCGGTCTGTTCGGCATGTCCCTAGTGGGTTGGAGATTCCGGAAGAATTAACCTTATCCCGGGGGCCGGTTGCCTGGCAAAGCACGGCGATCGGTCCCAATTTTTTCCCACCGTTGCGCCGCCGCCACCCTTTTCTGCGACCGCAAAACGCCGTTCGGGCCGCAGGGCCACCCCCCATCCTCCCTCAACAACCCGGACAATGTTAACAGGTCTGTTGCCTCTGCGCAGATAATGCCGGATTGCCGGACAGACTGCGCCCATTGGCTTGCGGTTGACAAGGGGGCTGAGATTTTATTTAATTAAGGCAATGCGGACGCCGAAAAAGAAATTATATATCAGGACCTATGGCTGCCAGATGAATGTGGCCGATTCGGAGCAGCTGGCCCTGGTCCTGGATTCAGACTATGAACTGACTGACCGGCCGGAAGAGGCTGATCTGTATCTGATCAACACCTGTGCGATCCGCCGGAAATCTGTGGAAAAGGTCCTGAGTTTGTTGGGCCGGCTGAAGGCCCTGAAGCGGCGGCGGCCCGAGATGCTCCTGGGGGTGGGCGGCTGCGTGGCCCAACAGGAGGGCCAGCAATTGCTGCGCCAGGCACCCCATCTGGACCTGGTGTTTGGCACCCACGGAATCTATCGGTTGCCGGATCTGTTGGCCAAGCAGCGGCAGACCGGCCGGCGGCTGGTGGATACGGCCTTTGCGGCAGAGATGCCCTACCTCTGCGGGCCGCGACCGGCCGGGGCGGTCCAGAAGCTGGTGACTATCATGCAAGGGTGCGATAATTATTGCACCTATTGTGTGGTGCCTTATGTGCGGGGGCCGGAGCGCAGCCGACCGGCCGCGGATATCATTGCCGAAGTGGCGGCTTTTGTCAGCCAGGGCGGCCAAGAGGTCACCCTCTTGGGGCAGAATGTCAACTCCTACGGCCGGGGTTTGCCAGAGGCGGTCTCTTTTCCGGAGTTGTTGCGGCGGTTGGCCGCCTTTGGGGGGTTGGCGCGCTTGCGCTTTACCACCTCCCACCCCCGGGACTTAAGTGAAGATCTCATGAATTGCTTTGCCGAATTGCCGCCGCTGTGTGAACACATCCACTTGCCGGTCCAGGCCGGCTCTGATGGGGTGCTGGCGCGCATGCGGCGGGGGTATACACAGAAAGATTATCTGACCAAGGTAGAGCGGCTGCGGCAGGTATGCCCTGATATCGCCATCAGCACCGATCTGATTGTGGGGTTTCCAGGGGAAAGCGAAGCGGATTTTCAAGAGACCCTGACTCTCATGCGTGCGGCCGCGTTTGACAGTGCCTTTTATTTCAAATATTCACCCCGGCCCCAGACCGAAGCCGCAACCTATGCCGAGCAGGTGCCGGAAGCTGTGAAGACCGAACGGTTGGCCCGGCTCAAGGAAGTCCAGGAGCAGCTGAGTCTGGCCAGCAACCAGCGTTTGGTAGGAGGGGTGCGGGAAGTTTTGGTCGAGGGGTTCAGTAAGCAACACAACGGCCAACTCACCGGACGCTTGCGCAGCAATCACGTGGTGAATTTTGACGGTCCTGCGGAACTGATCGGCCGGTTGGTGCAGGTGCACGTGACCACCGCCCATCGCCATTCCCTGGGAGCCCTCTTGTGTGGCGGACAATTTGGAGACCAATTTTTAGCTGCCTCCCGGCAAGACCACAGGAGGATACCATGTTAAGAGAAGTGCATGTGGCCGGCTTGACCATTGATCCCATGACCAACAGTCCCATCATGATCCTGAAAGATATCAATTCTGATCAGGCCGTGCCCATTTGGATCGGTCTGCTGGAAGCCACCGCCATTGCCAGCGAACTGGAGAACATTAAGTTTTCCCGTCCCATGACCCATGATCTCTTAAAGAATATTATAGATATCATGGAGGGCGAGGTTCTGCGGATCGAAGTCTGTGATCTTAGGGATAATACCTATTTTGCCCTGATTCATCTCCGCACCGGGGATCGGGAACTGCAGATTGACGCCCGCCCCAGCGATGCCATTGCCTTGGCCCTGCGGGCCCGGGTGCCCATCTTTGTGGAGGATCTGGTCATCCAGAAATCCCGCCGGGTGGATCTGGGGGCTAAGGAAGAGATCACCACCGAGGAAGGGAAAAAGTGGACGGAGATCCTGGAAAGCCTGGATCCCAGCGATTTTACCAAATACAAGATGTAGGTGGCAGGCGGCGGTGCCCGGAGACGGCAAACCGCCGCGGTAGGAGCGACGGGACCCCGGAAACGGCCTGTGATGATTGATTTACATTCCCATTCCCTGTACAGCGACGGCGAACTGCTGCCGTCCGAGGCCCTGCGGCGGGTAACGGTGTTGGGCTATCGGTATCTGGGGATCACCGATCATGTGGACGCGTCCAACTTTGATCTGGTCTTGGAGCGGCTGCGGCGCGCGGCCATTGAACTCAATAAGGTAAGCAGTACGAAGCTTCTCCCCGGCGTAGAACTTACCCACGTACCGCCGTCCCAGCTTGGGCCTTTGGTGGCCCAGGCCCGGGCCTTGGGAGCGGTCTTGGTAGTGGTGCACGGCGAAACCTTGGCGGAGCCGGTGGCGCCGGGCACCAACCGGGCGGGGTTGGAGGCAGATATCGACATCCTGGCCCATCCTGGGCTGATAACCCGCGAGGAGGCCGAATTGGCCGCCCAGCGGGGCATAATGTTGGAGATTTCCGCCCGCCACGGCCACTCTTTGGCCAACGGCCACGTGGCCGCCCTGGCCCGCCAGGCTGGGGCCGGCCTGATCCTCAATACCGACGCCCACGGGCCGGGCAACTATATTACCCGGGAGCGGGCCGTGCAGATTGCCCAAGGGGCGGGCTTGTCCCTGAGCGAATGCCAACAGATGCTGGCCAACTCAGAGGCCCTGGCCCAGCGGGCCCTGGCCCGTCTGGGTCTGCCAATGCCTTGAAAAAAGGCTTGTGGAAACTTCGAGGGACCCAATCCCCTGCCCTCGTCCCGCCGCGAAACCCTCCCCCCACCCCCTTTTGGCCTTTTGGCGGCGCCGAGAGGTTAGAGAAAGGGATTTTCCGCCACCTGAAGAGAATGGAGTCGCCATGAGTAAAGATCGTACCGTGATCAGCAGTCCGCAAGCACCCGCCGCGGTTGGACCCTACAGCCAAGGCGTGCGGGTGGGCCAGATGCTCTTTTTGTCCGGCCAGATTCCCCTGAATGCCGCTGGAGAGTTGCAGCGAGGCGACATTGTCGTGCAGACCATCCAGGTTTTGGAGAATATCAAGGCCCTGTTGGCGGCGGCCGGGATGTGTCTGGCGGATGTGGTCAAGACCACTGTATTTCTCACGGATATGGGGGATTTTGCCGAAATGAACCGGGTCTACGCCGAATATTTTCCCCATAATCCACCGGCCCGATCCACCATCCAGGTGGTGGCCCTGCCCAAGGGTGCCAGCATCGAGATCGAAGTCGTTGCCATGAGGCCTTAGCAAGAGGTGGAGAAGTGCTGCCAGGGGAGGAGGCTAGGGAATAACCCCTCTTCCCCCTCGAGGTGCCACTTTAGACGTATTCAAAGGGCAGATAACGAGGAGAAGTGTATCATGGCGGAACTCTATGGAGAGCAGGCAGAATTCATTTTCAACAACCTGCGGCTCAAAACCTTGCCAGTGGCTGCATACTTCCAAAAAGAGCCGAAGTTTCCCGACAAGACCCGGCAGCCCTCCGTGGCCCTGAATAAGCGGATTACCATCTGCATGGGGGTGACCATGGCCCGGGTGTATGGCTGGACAGTGGGGTTGACCAAAGACGATCTCATCTGTGTCCCGGCCATGATCATGTTCGGCTTCACAGATGCTGCGGATCAGCCGGCAACGTTGGCCCGTCTGTTCGGCGAGATCAATTTCGCCAGCAGCAGCGACAAGGCCCTGCAGGAGGCCGGCAGTATGATCCGGTTGGCCAACGGCGAGTATCAAGCGTTGCTTCTCATGCCGCTGGCCAAGGCGACAGAGGCACCGGACACAGTGCTGTTTTATGGCAACCCGGCCCAGATCATGCGCCTCATTCAGGCCTACAGCTACGTGAGCGGCGAGCGGGTGGCCGGGCATTTCGGCGGCAAGGTGGAGTGTGATGAGTATCTCATTGCCCCTTTCAAAACCGGCAAACCTCGGGTGGCCATTCCCGGGATGGGCGATCGGATCTTTTCCATGACCCAGGACGATGAAATGGTCTTTGCCCTGCCCGGGGCGGCCCTGGAGGCGCTGGTTCAGGGAGTCAAGGAGGCGGGCAAGAAGATCGGGGCTCGCTATCCCATTACCTTCTATCAGAATTTCCAGCCGGAGTTTCCCAAGATGTATCAGGAGTTGGGGAAGGAGATCGGAGTAACGTAAAGAGAAGGAACCAGGGAACAGTGGTCAGAGGGAATTTAAACACGGTTCACGCTCTTGCCCTTGATCGTTAACCTCAGGACCGACCAATTGCCATGAAGCAAAGACGGCGCCCGCGCCGATGGGCGCAACGGTTGGAAGACGTCACTCTCTGGCTGGCCCGCCAGTTGCGGCCGCTGGCCCTGTTTAATCTGGCAGTACCTCGGCAGACGTATCGGCGCCAAGAAAATATTCCTTACGGGGACGAGGACCGCCAGAAATTAGACGTGTATCTGCCCCTGGAAGCGGTTCAGAACAGACCCGTGGTGGTCTTTTTCTATGGCGGTTCTTGGCAGAGCGGCCGTCGGCAGGATTACCGTTTTGTGGGGCAGGCATTAAGCGCCCGGGGGTTTATCACCGTGATCCCGGATTATCGGCTCTATCCGGAGGTGAAATTCCCGGGATTTTTGGAGGACGGCGCTTTGGCCTGCGCCTGGGCCAAGGAGCATGGTGCCGGACTGGGGGGGAATCCTGATTGTCTCTTTGTCATGGGGCACTCGGCCGGGGCCTACATTGCTGCCATGCTGGCACTGGACAATCGGTATCTAAGCCAGGTGAAGCTGAGCCCGGAGGATCTGGGCGGTTTTATCGGGCTGGCCGGGCCCTATGATTTCCTGCCCCTGCGGCAACGGCAACTCATAGATATCTTTGGCGGGGCTGATGACATCCCGGAGACGCAACCCATCAACTTTGTGAGCCCGGCGGCCCCACCGGCTCTGCTCCTGCACGGGGCCACGGACCGCATCGCGAGCGTGGAAAATACCCGACGTTTGGCCCAACGGCTGCGGCAGGTAGGGCGGCCGGTCAAGGAAATCATCTATCCCCATTATAAGCACCTGACCATTTTGCTCCATTTGGCCAGCTTCCTGCAGGAGGGCGAACCAGTGATGCCGAATATCAGCCGCTTTCTGCTGGACTGGGCGGCTGAAGAGGCAGGTGCCAGAGAGGTTTTTTCCGCAGAAAGTTGTTAACAATTGCCGCTAACGGAGTGGGGCAGAGGGCATCACCCCCTCCCTGCCCCCACGCCCTGAAATCCCTCTGCCAACCCCGGCGGGGGATTTTTGGCCGGGCGCGCCGGCCAATATGAAGGATTCTCCCCTATCTGAATAAGACGTAAGTCGTTATCCCCCACCCTGTTTTGTGAAAGAAGAGCTCGGTCAGGCAGAAAAGGCTTGACGCCGGTCCAGGTACGCCTTATTATTAACTATAGTTCATAATTGGATGGACTGATCGAATAATCAGCCTCCCACTGAAACAGAATACTTTGAGAGGTTGGTGGGATCATGAAATTAGGTAGGGTTTTTGGGGGTCGGTAATTTATGGGGCCGGCAGAAAGGAACAGATAAAAATCATGAAGATCGCTATATCCAGCACAGGTCCTTCGCTGCAGGATCAATTAGATCCGCGTTTCGGCCGGGCCGCCGGTTTTGTTATAGTTGACCTGGAGACTGGTGCAACCCAATATCTTGATAATGGCAGAAGCCAGATGATGGGTCATGGTGCCGGAATTCAGGCTGCGGAGACCATCGCCCGGGCCGGCGCCAAAGTACTGCTGACGGGCCAGGTTGGGCCCAAGGCCTTCCAGGCCCTCAGTAGGGCAGGGATTAACATTGTCCAGAATATGGAAGGCTTGACGGTGGGGCAAGCGGTGGCAGAGATTAAAAAATTGGCCGTGGCTTCCCAACCGGAGCTGCGAGGCGGGCAATGATCATTGCGGTGGCCAGCGGCAAAGGCGGTACCGGTAAGACGACGGTGAGTGCGTCTCTGGCCACGGTCTGGGGCAGGCCGGTCATGGCGGTGGACCTGGATGTGGAGGAGCCGAACCTGCATCTCTTCCTGCGGCCCGAGTTGACCGGGGCTAAAAAGGCCTATCTTCAGGTGCCGAGGGTAGAAGAGGCGAAATGCACCTTTTGTGGGGCCTGTGCCGATCTGTGCCAATTCAAGGCCATCAGTGTCTTTGATCAGGTGGTTTTGACTTTTCCGGACATGTGCCATGGCTGCGGCGGTTGTTTGGCTATTTGTCCGGCGGGGGCGGTGCAGCCGGACCAACGGGAATTGGGTCTGATTCAGTGGGGCCGAGCCGGTGACATTGGCTTTCTGAACGGCACCTTGCGGATCGGCGAAGCCATGAGCCCGCCCCTCATGCGCCAGGTCAAGGCCCGGCTGCAGGAGATGTTGGCGGCCGAGCCCCGGGATGTCATCCTTGACGCGCCGCCGGGGGTGAGTTGTCCGGCGGTTCATGCAGTTTTGGACAGCGATGTTATCCTCTTGGTGACGGAACCGACGCCGTTTGGGGTATACGACTTTCAATTGGCCTGGGAAGCCTTCACGCCGTTGGGCAAGCCCATGGCAGCAGTGATCAATCGCGCCGGTTTGGGTACAGATGCCATCTATCGCTTCTGCGGAGAGCAAGGTCTACCGATCCTGGCGGAGATTCCTTATGACCGGGCCATTGCCGCGGCCTATGCCCAGGGACGCATCATCGCTAAGGTATCGGCGCCGTTGCGAACGCTGTTTCTCAATCTGGCCCGCCGGCTGCAATCATGGCCGGATCTAGACCAGGCCCGGGAGGCTGCCTGTGCGTGAGATTGTCATTATCAGCGGCAAAGGGGGGACTGGCAAGACCTCTGTAACCGGGGCCCTGGCCCATCTGGCCGGCAGCACCATCATCTGTGACCTGGATGTGGACGCGCCGGATTTGCACCTGCTCCTGCGGCCGACAATCCGGCAGCGGCAGGCATTTTACGCCGGACATGAGGCCGTGATCGACCCGGAGGTTTGTGATGGGTGTGGCACGTGCGCCGCTTTATGCCAATTCGGGGCCATCCGCTGCGAGGGGCATGATTACCGGGTAGTGCCGTGGCGGTGCGAGGGGTGCAAAGTCTGTGTGGCCTTCTGTCCAGCGGCGGCCATTCGCTTTCCGGAGCGGCACTGCGGGCATTGGTTTGTGTCCGACACCCGTTTCGGGACCTTGGTGCATGCCCAGTTGTTCCCCGGCGCGGAAAATTCCGGCAAGTTGGTCATGCTCTTGAAACAGCAGGCACGCGAGCTGGCGGCAGCGCAGGGGGCAGAAATCATCCTGGCCGACGGACCGCCGGGCCTCGGCTGCCCGGTCATCAGCTCCCTGTCCGGCGCGCACCTGGCCGTGGTGGTCACCGAACCGACGCCGTCGGGCCGCCACGATCTGGCCCGGGTGGTGGAGTTGTGCCGTCATTTCCAGACACCGACGGCGGTCATCCTGAACAAATTTGACCTGCATAGCGGCGAAGCAGAGCAATTGGCGGCCGATTGCCGAGATCAGGGTTTGCCGCTCCTGGCCCGCCTGCCCCATGATCCCGTGATCACCGAAGCGATGGTGCAGGGTCTGGTGGTGACGGAACTGCCGGGGACCAAGTTCGGCGGCTTGCTGAGGGAGGCCTGGGAGCAGATTGTGGCCCTGGCCGCTGGCGCCGCGCTTTCCGGCTCTGCTGGACCGGCTGAAAAACGACCCCACCCGACGGTTCCACGGAAAGAACCTTTTGCAGAGATAAGTTCACTTGAAAGCAGGAATCAGGAAGCAGATGTCATGTTGAGGAGGAAATGATGTCAGAAGTTTTAGTAGCGATTCCGTCGGCAGCGCCCGGCGGTTTGGATGCCGATTTGGAGGCCCATTTCGGTCATTGTGATCTGTACACGCTGGTAAAAATTGGTGCCGGCCAGGTCAGGGAAGTGCGTACCTTACCCAATGTGCCGCATGAGCAGGGTGGCTGCCTGGTGCCGGTTACTCTTTTGGCCCAGAATGGCGTGGGCGTGTTGATTGCCGGCGGCATGGGGATGCGGCCGCTTATGGGGTTCCACCAATTTGGGATTGAAGTCAGGTTCGGTCAGGACAGCCGCACGGTGCGGGAGGCCGTGGAGGCGTTTTTGGCGGGGCGCCTGCCCCAGTTTACGCCGCAATTTACCTGCGGCGGCGGTGAAGGCCACGGCCACGGCTGCGGCTCCTAGATTGTTGCAACCGAGCGGCGCAGGAGGGGATCAGGGGGCCAGGCTCCCTGCCCTCTACACCCTCCCCTAAAACCCCTCCCCCAACCCTGGCTTTGGCTTTTGGCTCCGCCCAGAGGCAAGACAGGGGCCCTTTCCCTCCCCCGCGGAGATAGAAGCGCGTTTCCACACAGCCTATTAGGGAGATGGTTGGGCGGGCGGGGATGATGATGGCGTTTGGGTCGGCGCCGCACGAGGCGGCGGGCAAGGAGCGGCAGCCGCCCGGCCAACTGCCATCTGTTTTTCCAGAGATTCCAGGTTTTGTCCCAGCCGGCCGTTGTGGTTGAGGCGTCGCAAGGTCTCGAGGCACTGTTGGGCTTTGGTCCAGCTGTGGGTGGCAGCATAGAGCCGGAAGGCGCGACTGGCATACAGGAAGGCCCGGGAATAGTCACCCTGGGCTTCCTCGACTTGGGCCAGCCCTTGCAGATCTGCGCCCATGCCCAGGCGATTGAGGGTGCTGCGGTCGGCTGTCAGGGCCTGGTGGAAGAAATCCCGGGCTTGGGACAGATCGCCTTGGGAGAGATAGAGTCTGCCCTGTTGGTAGTGCCACGGCCCGCGCACCGCCGCCTCACGGTTGGCCGAGGCGGCTTCGGCCAGAAAAGCCGCGGCAGCGCTAGGGTCGTGCTGGTCCAGGGCTAAACCGGCCAATTGGCAGAGCACCTGGCCCAGAACGCGAGGGGATTGGGCGCGTCTGGCCTGCTCGCGGGCTTCCTGGAGGTACTGGGCGGCTTGGCCAAGATCGCCGCTTTTTTGGGCGACGGCCGCCAGGTTGGCCAGATTGAGGGCCGCATCGGCAGCATAGCCCAACTGTTCATTGAGAAAAAGGGCTTGGCGGAAAAGGTCGGCGGCTTGGGCCAGGTCTTGACGGGCCAGGGCCGCGGCCCCCAGATTATTGAGTTGGCGGGCAGTACCGGCTGGGTTATCAAGCCCCTGATTGATCTCAAGAGAGCGGCTAAAAGCTCGTTCGGCCCGGCGGGTCTGGCCCTCGCCCAATAACTCCTGGCCGCGCAGACCGGCCTCCATGGCCCGGCTGAGCTGCTGGCCATAGGGGTCCGGGCGGCGGCCGCAGCCCGTCAGGCAGAGGATGGCCAGACCGAGAAGCAGTATGGCCCCGAGACCTGGCGCCGACCGTGGCCGGCAGCCGTTGTGCGGAACTCGAGCCTCCAGACCTAGTTTCCTCATCTCGCTATTCCTTCACCACATTGGGCGCGGCTCCCAACCGGTTACGGCAAACTCCGGGGCTCCACGTGAATGGCCTCGCCGGTCGGGGTTTTTGGTAGGGTCCAACGGATGAGCGGGTTGGCCTTGATGGCTTCGATGACTTCTTTGCCGGTGCGAGTGGCATCATCGGCCGTTTCCAACAGTTCGGGGAGCTGCCCCGAAGCCTTCTGCACGTCGCCGAGAATACAGCGTAAGATATCCAGATTTTCGTTCACCCGATCCACCAGAGGTGGTAGTTTGCCGGCAGTGGACTTGACGTCGACGGTCACCTTCTCGGAATTCTGCAAAATCTTCTCAAGCTTGGTAACACTGCTCTGGAGGCGGTTATACAGGTCCCGGTCCATGAGGAGTTTGCCGATGGTACCCCGGCCCTCAACCACGCTGGCCAAGGCAGTGTCGAATTGGCCCAGGATGGAGCTGATCTTGGCTTCGTGGGCTTTAAACTGGTCACTCAATTCCAGCAGGTTGGCCAGCAGTTGGCGGGCTTTGTGCAGACTTTCTTCTGGTTGAAATTCTTCCATATAATCAGCCAGGGTCTTTTTGATGCGGGAAGGAATAGTACCATAAGGCGGGATGGGCGGGTAAGCGTAGGAGCCGGGACTAATGCTTAAAAACTCGCTGCCCAGAATGGTGGGACTCTCCACTTGGGCCACAGAATTGCCCCGGATCAAATGGACATATTCATTATTGACCCGGATCGATACCTCCACTTGATTATCATCTTTGATGCGGACGATGCGCAGACGGGTGACCGTGCCGATTTCGGTGTTGAACATCTTGACTGCGGCACCGGGTTCGAGATTATAACTCTGCGGGAATTTTACCAAAAAAGTTTGGGTCTTTTTGAACCAGCCTTTCCCTTGACCGATGAGCAGAAGGAAGGTGATGCCCCCCAGAAGGGCCAGAAAGAGGAAAAGGCCGGCCAGTTTTTCTGATTTGGTATAGGCTTCCAAGAGATTCCCCCTGTGCCACTTGCCCAGCAGTTTCCAGCGTCTCCTCCCCCGATCAGGTCAACCGCAGGGGTCAGAGGGTGGCCAGTTGCTGGATGATGGGCGGGATGGTGGCCAAAGCCAAGCTCGCCAGAGAGCCCCCGCCCAAGACCACCTGCAGCGGGATCTGCAAGGCGGCGGCGGTGTCGATCATGAGGCCGCAGATTTGCAGATAGGCAGCCTCGGTCAGGCCGATGGAGCCGTAATCCAGACGGTGCGTGTCGAAACCATAGTACCAGACCAGGAGTTGGGGCTTAAAAGTGGTAATTCTGGGCAGATAATCCCGGACCGCGGCCACATAGGCCTGGTCGGGGTTGACGGCGCCGGCCAGTTGGTAGACATCCACGTCAATTTTGGTGCCATCGTCCGATTCATAATCATCACCGCAGAAGCAGACGTGCAGAACCTCAGGATCATTCCAGAGGAGTTGCCGAGTGCCGTCGCCGTGGTGGGCATCGGTGTCAACGATGGCGAAGCGCCGCCAGGGGCTGATTTCCCGGACCTGGTGCAGGGCGATAACCACGTCGTTGAAGCAACAAGCGCCCCAGAAAGTGCGATAGCCGGCATGATGGCCGCCGGCGCCGATAAAACAAAAGGCGCGGTCCAATTCACCCCGGGCCAAGGCCTCCATGGCGGCCACGACGCCGCCGACAGATTCATAGGCCGTGCTGCACATGCGGTCGCGGGCCACGCCCTGGAGCATTTCCGGAGCATGGACCTTCAGGATGAGGTCTTCGGAAGCCCGGGGGCACTGGAACATCTGCACATTCGGCAACTGCAGGAGTTCATCCAGGGCCTCGGGAAAATCCCGGAGGCGGTTGCCAACTGTCAGGTAGCTCTTACGGCTAAAAGAAGGGTGATAATAGATGCCGACTCGCTTCATGCCCATCTCCAGTCTGACCAAGATACAGCCACGGGATCATCGGGAGGAGTTCTGACTCTGTCCCATTGTAGCCTTTTCCCTGAAGAAAATCCAGGCCTTTTGTATGGCTGGGGAAACTCCAGGGAGAGCTGGCTTTTCCATTTGACATGCTTAATTTTATTTTGATAATATAACTAGTTAGAAATATCTTGGCCGAGTTTCGAGTAGCCAGGCCGGTGGGCGGAGGCGGGACCGCCGGCCCCATAAACCGGTCACTGCATTACCAGCTGACGCATTGGCATTGGTCGGCTGCAGACAAGAATGCCTGCTGACACAGACAAGAATGCCTCCGCTGACGCCTTGGCTTTGGTCGGGAATGGCGGGCCCGACAGGCGCTCGAGGGATACGAAATGTCAGTTTTATTTTCTTGGTAATCTCAGGGTATCCGTGTCAACCGGGGTGGGGATTATTACATATTGTTGGTTGGTTTTTTGTTTCTGCCTGGGGATGTCGGCAATAACTGGTTCGGGGTCAGCGGCAGAGGAGCAGTGTATGGAATTAAGCGCAGCAGAAAAAGAAACCTTGCATGAAATTGCCCGGCAGAGTATTGCCGCCGGCCTGCGGGGCGAGGCCGCGCCGCCGTTGCCACAACTCACGGGGGAGCTGCAGGAGCCCCGGGGGGCCTTCGTGACCTTGCATAAAAAGGGGGCGTTGCGGGGGTGTATCGGCTATATTGAAGCCATCAAACCGTTGGCGGCCACGGTGCAGGAGATGGCGTATGCGGCAGCCTTCAAAGATCCCCGCTTTCCTCCCCTGACGCCGGCGGAACTCAAAGATATTGATATAGAAATCTCGGTGCTGTCGCCCTTGCAGCGTATCAACAACGTTGACGACATTCAGGTGGGCCGGCATGGCCTCTATATCCGCCGCGGCCGCTACCACGGGCTGCTGCTGCCGCAGGTGGCTACCGAGCACCACTGGGATCGGGACACTTTTCTCCAACAGACCTGCCGCAAGGCCAATCTACCACCCACGGCCTGGCAAGACCCGGAAACGGAAATCTACGTGTTCAGTGCCGACATTTTTTAACCGGCGCTTTTTCCTGCCAAGGAAAGGTGCTGCGACCAAAAAAGGATGGCCCCATGTCTTTTGAGCCCAATGATCATGAAGAACCGACCACGCTGGCGCCCCCCCCGGCGGAGCCCATGGCACCGCCGGCTCGGCCGCTCTGGCAACGCTACCGCCTTCTCATTCTTTGCGCCCTTATTCTCATCTTTTTCATCTACATTTTTGCCGTCCGGAAACCGGCGGGTGTTGATCTAACCACGGCGCCGGCAGCAGTCGAGGGGAAAAGCGCCAAGGTTGAGTCCAGGCCGCTCGCCGGCATCCTCAGATTGGAGACGGAGGAGAGCAAGCCAGCCGTACCAGCCCCGCCGGCACCTGAGCCATCGTTGGGGCAGAGTCTCTCCCCGCCCCAAGAAACTCGGCCAGTGACCCTGCCGCCAGTTGCGGCGGAAAGCAGTCCTGGCGGAGGCGGGCAGACCACGCCAGGGCTGGAGAAAACTCCAGTGCCCATCCCGCCGCCCACACCGGTGCCGCCGGTCACCGAAAAATTGGCCACCAGACCCCAGCCGGTAAAGGGGGAAGCCTTTACGCGCGCCCTGATTAAAATCATGGACGATCAGGTTAATCGACGTCTCTTCGGTTGGCGCCCCAATTCCATCCTCTTCGGCAAGCTGGGGCTCACCGATGACGTCAATAACCTGCAATTGGGCGTCCTGGAAGTGGCCCGGCGGACAGTTGTGGTCCTCAACGAAAACATGAGCCGTTTTGCCCTCACTGAAGCTCAGAATCCTTACGTCAATACGGCCATGAACTTTTTTATGGTGAGCCCGGAGAAATATTGGTTCCCTTCCGCGTCTGGGAAATATAAAGAGGCGATGGCCAACTTGGAGCATTATATCGACGATCTGAAGCATAATCGCAGCCGCTTTTATACCCGGGTGGACAACCTCATCGCTCTCATGAACCATTTCCGGGATGTCTTGGGGAGCGCTTTCCATAACCTCATCAAAGACACGGAAGCAGATGGCAGCCCGGTTTCCTGGTTCGTCTGTGACGACTATTTCTACTTTGCCCAAGGCGTAGCCACGGGTATGGGCGGGATTCTGGAAGGGGTGAAGGAAGACTTCGCCGATCAGTTGGCCAAGAAAAACTCCTCCAAACTGGTGGACGATGCCATCCACGCCCTCCACACCGCTGAACACTTGCATCCCTGGCTCATCACCAACGCGGCCAAAGACGGTATCCTGGCCAACCATCGGGCCAACATGGCGACCTACATCGGCGAGGCCGAACACATTATCTCCACCTTGATCAACGTCTTGGCCACAAACTGACCGCCGTCGACAGCCCGACACTGGGAAAAAGTTCCGGCGACCGAGGGGGCCGGGCTCTCTGGCCCCCCCGTCGACTTGAGCCGGTTGCCAGCGCCGCGCCTCCCTGCAAGGCATAGATATTGGCCACCGCCGCAGAACGTGAGGAAAGTATTGCCCCAACGGCTCGGGGCAATTTTTTTTCATAAAATTATTTACAGAAGTAATTTTTCTGATATATTGTAGGTAATTCTAACGCATTTCCAGTTCTTCTTCATCTCCCAGGAAGCCCGCGACAGCCTCAGTGGAGGGGCAATGTTCTTTGGCACCAACGCGGTGCCCAAGGAGTCGTATCGCTCCAATAGATTAAAAAGTGTTAGAGCATAATTTAATTTATTATTAATTCAGGTAAAAATAGGTAAGCCGTCTGTGTTGGCGTCGCCGGGCCGCTAGGGGAACGAGCCAACCAATCCTACCTTCCTGTTTAAGGAGTAAGGCGATGACTACTGGCAAAGGGATGGTTCGACAACGACCGCTGCACTATTTTGCCGTGCAGGTGGCGGTGGTAGAGGCCCGGCCGGGGGAGTCCAATGAGGAGGCCTGGCGCCGCCATATACGCCAGCACCCACAGGATCGCCAGGCAACGGTCAAGATCTTTAACCGCTGCTCCGAGGCGAGCGGTGCACGGCTGGATGATCGTTCGCCGGTATGAAGAGTTAGTTTCCCTCCGGTAGGGCCTTGCTAAGGGGTTAGTCCCTGGCGGCACGGGTCTCAGACCCGCCCCTGCCAAAGAATTTTCACCTCTTGTTCTTGCTTGACCTGGCAAAAACGGTGGCTTCCGGATAAACACTGGTTAGAGAGCAGAGATATTGGCTTGGATGAGGGAGAACAATGACGATAAAGGAAATTCGGGCCTTGGCCCAAAGGCGCGGCTTGAAAAATTATGGCAGATTGAAGAAGGCCGATCTGATCCGGGCCTTGCAACTCCAAGAGGGCAACGCCCCCTGTTTTCAGGCTATTCCTGGTTGTGGGGAGCAGGCTTGCCTGTGGTGGGCTGATTGTCAGACTCAGTCAACCCCCTAAAAAACGAGGGGACAGAGCCAGACCGAACAAAGCGGGGGAGCTTAAGCTCTCCTTTTTTTTTGGGCTGAACCTGGCGCAAGATAGGGCTGGCGTATGGCGCACCTCTTCCAAGAAATCTGGGCGAGCCAGCGGCCCGCCCTGACGATCTTCGTGCCCCCACTGCTTTTGCCGGCCGCCTCAGGAGTCGCCGCCTTCGATGCGGTCGTCGAAAATCTTCATGGCGCAAAAACGGCCACACATGGTGCACTGGTCTTCTCTGGCCTGGCTCAGGTCTCGGTAGAGCCGGGCTTTATCCGGGTTCATGGCCAGGGCGATCTGGGTATCCCAATCCAAGGCCCGGCGGGCCTGAGACATTTTGAGGTCCCAGTCGGCGGCGCCGGGCAGACCCCGGGCGATATCAGCGGCATGGGCGGCGATGCGGGAGGCGATGACGCCGTCGATGACATCCTGGACCTCGGGCAGTTTCAAATGTTCCGCCGGGGTCACATAGCAGAGGAAGGCGGCTCCCAGGCTGGCGGCCAAGGTGCCACCGATGGCCCCAGCGATGTGGTCATACCCTGCGGCCACATCGGTGACCAACGGCCCCAGGACATAGAAGGGGGCGCCGTGGCAATATTTCTGCTGCAGGCGGATGTTTTTCTTGATTTGATGAAAGGGGACGTGGCCGGGGCCTTCGATGATCACCTGGACGCCGGCGGCCCAGGCCCGTTTAGTCAACTCACCCAAAATCTTGAGCTCTTGGAACTGGGCCTTGTCGCCGGCGTCGGCCAGGCAGCCGGGGCGGAGACCATCCCCCAGGCTGAGGGTGACGTCATAGGTGCGGGCGATCCGGAGCAGTTCATCAAAGTGGGCGTACAAGGGGTTTTCCTGTTGAAAGCGGCGCATCCAGGCCACGAGAAAGGAGCCGCCCCGGGAAACGACCCCGGTCACCCGTTTTTTCAGCAAGTTCAGGGCTTGGCGGGTGACGCCGCAATGCACGGTGACAAAGTCCACCCCTTGTTGGGCATGCAAACGCACAGCTTCGATGATATCATCGGCTTGCACGTCCGCCAAGCTGTCGGCTTCGGCCATGACTTGGTAAATGGGCACGGTCCCGAAAGGTGCCGGGCATTGGGCCAGCAGTTCGGTGCGGATGGCGTTCAAGTCGCCGCCGGTGGAGAGATCCATGACCGTATGCGCGCCGTAGCGCAGGGCGGCAGCCAGTTTGGCCTTTTCCTTCTCGAGGTTGATATCATGGGGGGAGGTGCCGATATTGGCATTGATCTTGACCCGCACCCCGGCGCCGATGGCAATGGGGTCAAGATGGCGATGCCCGATATTGGCGGGCAGGGCGATGGTCCCCCGGGCCAAGCCGTCCCGGATAAATGCCGGGGGCACCCCCTCTTTTGCTGCGGCACTGATCATGGCCGGGGTGATGGTGCCGGCCACGGCTGCTTCCCTTTGGGTCATACACACTCCCTACGAAAACCTTTCTTGCCCTGCTGACTGCTGAAGGCAGTGGCGCCGAAGCATCCCAGGCGCTTTATGATATTGTAACAAATGCTGGAGCAAAAAGAAAGTCGGCGTTGGCCGATCAGGCGATATGGGCCGATCAGGCGATCGCGGCCGATCTGGAGATCGGCGCTACGGGTGTGGGGGGCGTTGGCCGATCAGGAGATCGCAGCCGATCTGGAGATCGGCGCCACGGGTGTGGGGGGTGCTTGCCGATCAGGAGATCGCGGCCGATCTGGAGATCGGCGCTACGGGTGTGGGGGGTGCTTGCCGATCAGGAGATCGCGGCCGATCTGGAGATCGGCGCTACGGGTTGGGATTGTTTTTTTCCCTTGCCGGGGCACAATCCCATGGTTTTTCCAGCGGTCTTGTTTTATGATAGAAACAATGGCTAGTGGTTGAGAACTTCAAAGCTATCGCCCGTGCGGCGACCGAAGGAGAGATGGGGTTGCTCGCTTTTCAAAGAATCGCTGAAAGCCGTATCCAGGAGGCGATCCAGGACGGGGTTTTCGATAACTTGGCCGGCAAAGGCCAGCCTCTGGAACTGTCTGACGACCGGGATATTCCCCCGGAACTGCGCCTGGCCTACAAGATTCTGAAAATGGCCGATTGTTTGCCGCCGGAATTGCACCTCCAGAAAGAGATCCTCACCCTGCAGGAGATGTTGGCGGGGCTTCCGGATGAAGCCGCCAAGTTACAGCAGATGCGGCGTTTGCAGTTTCTTACCATGAAGTTGAATATGATGCGCCGGGTTTCGCCGTTGCTGCAGGAGCATTCCGAATATCAGAGGAAGGTCCTGGAAAAACTGGATCGCCTGCCCCGGAACCAGAAGTGAAAGGTCCGGGGCTGGCAAGGGCGGAGAATCCATAATCTCTTACCTCACCGAGGTCTTGGCATGCGTCAGCGGTTACTTACCATTCTCTGTGAACAGGCCTATTTCCGGCAGCCGGTGATCCTGTCTTCCGGGCAAGAGAGTCAGTATTATATTGATTGTCGGCGGGTGACGTTATCCGCCGAAGGGGCCTTTCTGACGGCCAAACTGATGCTGGCGGCGTTGGCGGGGACCGGGGTACAGGCCATTGGCGGTCTCACTCTGGGGGCCGATCCCATTGTGGCGGCCGTGGCGGCTTTGAGTTTTGGGGAAGGCCAGCCGCTCCAGGGTTTTCTCATCCGCAAGGAGGCCAAGAAACACGGGCAACGCCGTTCTCTGGAAGGGCCGGAGCTGCCGCCGGGGACCAAAGTGGCCATTGTGGATGACGTGGCCACCACGGGCGGCTCCTTGCTCACCGCCATGGCCCGGGTCCAAGAAGAAACCGCTTGGCAGATTACCAAGGTCCTGTGCCTGGTGGATCGGCAGGAAGGGGCGCAGGCGCGGGTGGCCCAGGCCGGGCACGAACTTATGGCCCTGTTTACGGCCCAGGAACTCGCCGCACACTGGGAGAGGTTAGCGACGACAGGCCGTGTTTGATCTGAAAACCCTGCTGGCCAAATTTGGGCTGCGACCGCGGCAAAGGCCGGGGGCGGGCGAGGGACGCCGGGGGTGGCCGGGGGGCCACACGGCTCTGGCCAATTTTCTCCACCTCCTGCACCAGGAAAAGATTTTCTTCCTGTTGGGCAGCGTTGTTATTCTTATCGTCCTGGGGGGGCTGGGCTACGCCCTGTCGGAGAGCGGCGAGGCCGAGACCTTTTGGACCCGCCTGGGCCGGGGGGTGTGGTGGGCGATCGTGACCATCACGACGGTGGGCTATGGCGATGTGGTGCCCTTGACCCTCCCTGGCCGTATTGTCGGCTTTTTCTTGATGCTCTCCGGCCTCATTGCCCTCAGTCTTTTGACGGCGACAGTGGCCTCCATCTTTGTGGAACGGAAATTTCGCCGGGAGCGAGGTTTGGCAACAATCACTGAACACGATCACATTATTATCCTTGGCTGGAACCGGGGCGGCGAGCAGGTGCTGCGCAATCTCTTCTATCGCCTGGAGCCGCAGACCCCGGTGGTCTTAGTTAATATTCTCCCACCGGAACATTTCGAACAACTCCTGCTGACCTTTGCCGAGCGCGATCTCCGTTTTGTCCGGGGCGATTTTTCCCGGGAAGAGATTCTGGCCAAAACCAATCTGGACAAAGCCCGCCGGGTCATCATCCTGACGGATCGGACTGATGACCAGGTACCCCGGGAGCAGGTGGATCAGAAGACCTTGTTGGCGGCTTTGGCCGTCAAATCACTGGCCCCCAAGATCCCCATCACCGCCGAGCTCATCTTCTCGGAAAACCGCACCCATTTGGAGCGGGCCCATGTGGAGGATATCATCATCCGGGGAGAATATGACAGTTCCCTTATCGCCAGCAGTATTGAATCGGAAGGGCTGTTTAAGATCATGCAGACGCTGTTGTCGCCTGAGGGAGCCAACTTTTGGACCGTGAAGGTCCCCGCCCGCTTTTATGGCAGGACGGTCCAGGAGTTCGAGGCAGTCCTGCGGACCGATTATCAGGCTCTGCTCGTGGGCCTCTACACCGAGGGCTACAAAATCCGTCTGGAGGAATTGTTGTCACCGGAACCCACCGCCATAGACGAGTTTATTTTCCGCAAGTTCACCGAGGCCGGCAAGACCCATCTCTTCGGCCGCCGCAAGGTTGAGTTTCAGATTAATCCACCGGCCGATCGTCTCCTGGCCCCCCAAGAAATCGCGGTGGTCATTGCCGCGCAACCGCCTTCTTTTCAGGCCCGCTAGGAGGGTGTTGAAAAAGTATTTTTAGGGGAGGGGGCCAGGGGGCGCGGCCCCCTCCCCCCTCCCTCAAACCCCTCCCCAACCCTAACGAGGCCTTTCGGCTACGCCAAAAGGCTAAAAAGGGATTTTCTTCCACCTCAAGAGAATGAGGGATGTTTATCAACAGCCTGCTAAAGGGGGGTGCGGTGCTGCCAGAGAGTCAGACGGATTACCTGACTTATATCAGAAGAAACCATATTCTGCGGGATCTCACCGATGAGGAGCTGCACCTGGTCATAATGGCCACGACGCCGCGCCGGTTCCCGACCGATGCGGTGATCATGCAGGAAGGTGAGGCCGGCGAGGTCATGTATATCATGTGTGAAGGGTCGGTGGCCATTACGAAACGATTGACTCTGGAGCTGGGTGAAGGCACGCCCCGGGAAAAGGTGATGGTCCGATTCCGGGCCGAAGAAGGGGTGATTCTGGGGGAGATGGCCCTCATCGAAAGCGAGGTGCGCTCGGCAACGGTGACGGCGCTGACGCCCTGCCTGATGTTGGAACTCACCAAAGACAAATTTTATCAGATTTTGGAGAAGTATCCGAAAATCGGGGTCAAGATTCTGTTGCGGCTGGCCCAATCTCTGAGCCAACGCCTGCGCAAGAACAGCGACGAATTGGTCAAGGTGACCACCGCCCTGGCCATTGCCCTGGAGTCTTAAATGATTGGGAATAGCGACTGTCTTTGAAGTCAGTAATTTTTGGGTCTAGCCATGCAAAATTTTATTTTCCAGACTGCTTAGGTTGAGTCTTTCTTGAGGGGAGGGCCGGGGAAGCAGCGGGCCCCCGCGCTCCCCTCAAACTCTCCTGCCAACCGCCGCAGCGTTTGGGAGATCAGACCCCGGGGTTCTGCGGCTTCATTACCGAAGGAGACAGACCAACCAAGGCAGCCAGCTTTTTGTTGCTGAGAACGCCGGGTACCGGCAGTTCCGCCAGCGTCTGGGGGCCGGAGGATTTCAGCAGTTGTGCCAAGCCGTGTTCCATTAACATTTTTTAGAAGAAAAGGGAGGAGTGATGTTGACGATTCGCGAACTGACAACTGTGCTCGTGGCGCTGACATGCCTCACGATGGTGTTGGCCGGGCCAGCCGGGGCCCAGCTCCCGACCAAGCCAGGAGCCGCCGACCTGGGTGGCACCTCCTGGCAGTTTGTGAAGTTCCAGGGCGGGGATGACAAAATACTTACCCCTGACAACAGGGCTAAGTATACCATCCACTTCGGGCGCGAGGGGCGTGTACTGGTCCGCTTCGACTGCAATCGAGGCCGCGGCACCTGGACGTCGGCGGGACCGAATCAGTTGACGTTCGGCCCGCTGGCCCTCACCCGGGCCAAATGTCCGCCGGGCTCGCTGCATGATTTTTTCGTCAAGCAGTGGCCATACATCCGGTCATACATCATGAAAGACGGCCACCTCTTTTTATCCCTGATGGCCGATGGCGGCATCTTTGAATTCGAGCCCTTGGACAAAAAGCCTCCAGCGTCCAAAAAAAAAGAGACGCCAACGTCTTGATCGGGATCAAGAATCAGGGTGCCGGAACCGGAGTTTTTGCTTGAATCAGCGGTCCGGAATCGATACAATTTAAATAATAAGGATTTGTTGGCGTTCACCCCTCGGGAGGGCAAGCTCATGATTAAAGTAATGTTGGAACGCACCATCAAAGGGAAGAATGTCAGCGAGATCGTCCGCCTGCTGCGGCAGCTGCGGGTCAAGGCCATGCAGCAGCCCGGTTATATCTCGGGTGAGACTTTGCACGCGGTGGATGATCCCAACCATTATTTGGTCATCAGCACCTGGGAAAGCCTCAAGGATTGGGAAACCTGGTTTAACAACCCGGAACGCCAGGAATTGCATCATGAACTGGAAAAATTGCTGGAGGTCCCGGCCAGGACCAGGGTGTATACCTATTAGGTTTTTTCCGGGCAGGTGAGAGGTAAAGAGGGCGGCGCGAGCCGCCCTCTTTAATTCAGGGAAAAGGGAAAGGGGAACGGGGATAAAGCGGTAGCTGACTGCCTTAATATAACAACCTTACAGGCCGGGAGGGTAGTAACCACTCGTTGGGTGGGTGGGCGGATAAAAACATTGATTTGCTCAGAAAAATATTATAAAAAATAAATTTTCGGTAAGATTTGGCGGCAGGCGGGAGCGTCGATGGCAGAGCATCAGGATTGGCTGGCAGCATTTGCCCGACATCTGGAAGTAGAGCGGGCCCTGGCGGCGCATTCCGTGCGCAATTACTTGAGCGATATCCGGCAGTTCCTGGACTTCCTGGGCAGTCGCATCCCGCCGGTACGGTTGGCGGCCCTGACCTATCCAGATCTGCGCGCTTTTCTGGCCGCCCGGCATGGAGTTAACCGCAAAACTTCCGTAGCCCGCAAACTGGCGGCCCTGCGCACTTTCTGCCGTTTCCTGGTGCGGCAGGGGGTGCTGCCCCATAATATCGCCGCCCTGGCGCCGACGCCGAAGCTGGAGCAGCACCTGCCCAAGTTTCTGACCATTGATGAGGTCTTTCATCTCCTGGAGGAGACCACCGGGCAGACGGTCTTGGACCTGAGAGATCGGGCCATCCTGGAGCTCTTTTACTCCGGCGGCCTGCGGGTGGCCGAGCTGGTGGGCCTCAACCTGGCTGACCTGGACCTGGCCGGGCGGCTGGCCAAAGTCCGGGGTAAGGGCGGCAAAGAACGCCTAGTGATGATCGGCACCCCGGCCTACCATGCCCTGAATCTATACCTGCACGTCCGCCGGGAGCTGGTGACCCCTGACTCCCCGCCCTCGGGGCGGGACGCAGTCTTTCTCAATTACCGGGGGGGGCGTCTCACCACCCGCAGTGTCGCCCGGCTGGTGGAAAAATGGGCTCTTAAGGCCGGCCTGGGGCAGCCTCTCTCGCCCCACGGCCTGCGCCATACCTTTGCCACCCATCTTTTGGAAGGACAGGCCGATCTGCGGGCCGTACAAGAGATGTTGGGGCACGCGCAACTCTCAACGACCCAGAAGTACCTGCACGTCAATCTGGATTATCTCCTGGACGTCTATGATAAAGCGCATCCCCGTAAGTGAGTGGGCAGTGGTCAGTTGCCAGCTGTTAGTTGTTAGAAAATTGGAGGCTTGGCGCAAGCCGTCGGCCTGACCCATGGTGAGTTTTGCAGCTCCAAGGTGCGAGCCGGCAGCTCGCCCTCGTCCTCTTGGACCAGCATTGACATTGGGTTTCTTCATGAAAAAGACTACTCTAGACAGCAAGGCAGATAGCATGGGGGCAACCGCCTACCAGAAGCCGTTTTTCCGGAGCACGACTGTCCTGGCAGTGCGCCGGAACGGCAAAGTAGCCGTGGCCGGGGATGGCCAGGTGACACTGGGCGACACCGTCATGAAGCATAAGGCCCGCAAAGTCCGCAAGATTTATAACGGCAAGATCATCGTCGGTTTTGCCGGGGCCGCGGCGGATGCCCTGAGCCTTTTTGAGCGCTTTGAAGGAAAGCTGGAAAAGCACCAAGGCAATCTCACCCGGGCGGTAGTGGAGTTGGCCAAGGACTGGCGTACCGATCGCATCCTCCGACGCCTGGAGGCCCTGCTGCTGGTAGTCGATAAAAACAACTCCTTCCTGATCTCTGGGACCGGCGACGTCATCGAACCCGATGACGGCGTCATGGCCATTGGCTCCGGCGGCGCCTATGCCCAGGCTGCAGCTCATGCCCTCCTGACGCATACTACCCTCAGCGCCGCCCAAATCTGCCGGGAAGCCATGGAGATCGCCGCTAATCTCTGTATCTATTCCAATAGCGAGATTACGGTGGAAGAGCTTTAAGCGGATTTCGACTTTTGAGTTTTACGAGAATAATCCCCCTTAGTAAGTTCGAGAAAACGGTAGTCCTATGGAAATAAGTCAAGCCTTGGTTCCCGTGGCGCCGCTGACCCAGGGTGACAACCTCACCCCCCGGGAGATCGTGGCGGAGTTGGATAAATACATCATCGGCCAGGCCGAGGCCAAGCGCTCCGTGGCCATCGCCCTCAGAAACCGCTGGCGCCGACAGCAGATTCCCGTGGGCCTGCGGGATGAGATTGCGCCGAAAAACATCATCATGATCGGCCCCACCGGCGTGGGCAAGACCGAAATCGCCCGGCGTCTGGCCAAGCTGGCCCAATCTCCTTTCCTCAAGATCGAGGCCACCAAATTCACCGAAGTGGGCTACGTGGGCCGGGATGTGGAATCCATGATCCGGGACCTCATGGAATTGGCCATCAATATGGTCAAGGCCGAAGAGCGGGACAAGGTCAAGGCCAAGGCCGAAGAGGTGGTGGAAGAACGCCTCCTGGATATCCTCTTGCCGCCGGTAGCCCGTCCGGGCCTGGGCGAAGAACCGGCCGGCAAATCCGGCGAGCCCGATCCTACCCGGGAAAAGATGCGCAAACTCCTGCGGGAAGGACGGCTGGAAGATCGCTTCCTAGATCTGGAGGTCAGCCAGAAGAATATCCCCATTGTGGAAATCTTTTCCAGCGCCGGCATTGAAGAGATGGACATTAATTTTAAGGAGATGTTCGGCAATATCTTCCCGACCCGGACCAAACGGCGGAAAGTCAAAGTCTCGGAGGCCCGGGAAATCCTTCTCCAGGAAGAGGCCCAACGCCTCATCGACATGGATCGGGTGGTGGATGAAGCCCGACGCAAAGTGGAACAGAGCGGCATTATTTTCCTGGACGAAATCGATAAGATCGTCGGTCGGGACCAGAGCAAGGGACCGGACGTCTCCCGGGAAGGGGTGCAACGGGACCTCCTGCCCATCGTCGAAGGATCCACCGTCACCACCAAATACGGCATGGTGCGCACCGACCACATCCTCTTCATCGCCTCGGGGGCCTTCCACACCTCCAAACCCTCGGACCTCATCCCCGAAATGCAGGGCCGCTTCCCCATCCGGGTGGAGCTCCATTCCCTGGGCGTCGAAGAGTTCCGGCGCATCCTCACCGAACCGCAGAACGCCCTCATTACCCAATATAAGGCCCTGATGGCCACCGAGGGCGTAGAGCTGGACTTCGAACCCGAGGCCATCCATGAGCTCGCCCTCCTGGCCACCCAAGTGAACGAACGCACCGAAAACATCGGCGCCCGGCGTCTGCACACCGTCATGGAAAAACTCCTGGAAGACCTCTCCTTCCAAGGGCCAGAACTGCAGGGCCAGAAAATCACCATCACCGCCGCCTACGTCCGGGAACGCCTGTCGGCATTGATCGCCGATGAGGATTTGAGTCGGTACATTTTGTGAGTTTCGAGTTTCGAGTTTCGAGTTCCGAGAGTTTAATGAAGTGATTACTTATGAAATCGAATTCTTATAGGGATTTGGAGGTGTGGAAAAAATCTATTGCCTTAGCCAGGAAAATCTATGAGTTAACGGATATGTTTCCGAGTAAAGAAAGTTTTAGTCTTACAAGTCAGTTGCGGCGTAGTGCAGTTTCGGTAGCTTCAAACATTGCCGAAGGGCAGGCCCGGCAATCAAGGAAAGAATTTTTATATTTTTTAAATATATGTTTAGGATCATTGGCGGAATTAGAAACACAACTTATCATTAGATAAGATATTAAATTGATAACGGAAAATATACTTGACGAGTTTTTAATTGACACGGATGAGTTGATCAGAATGGTCAAGGGGTTAATGATTCATTTGAAAAGAAAGTAATTAACCCTGTTCGAAAACACCTTGAAATAAGGTATATTTTTGTTGAAAAGCTCAGACCCGAATATACCAAAATACACACCACTCGAAACTCGGAACTCGAAACTGGGAACTCCCCATGCAAGAATACATCAACAAAGCCGCCGTCCTCATCGAAGCCCTGCCCTATATGCGGCGGTTTCAGGGGCAGACGATCGTCATTAAGTATGGCGGGCATGCCATGAAGGACGAAGCCCTGAAGCGGGGGTTTGCCCAGGATGTGGTGTTGCTCAAGTATCTGGGGCTGCAGCCGGTGGTGGTGCACGGCGGCGGGCCGCAGATCAGTCAGACCTTGCAGCGCATGGGCATTGAGTCCCGGTTTATCAACGGTATGCGGGTCACCGACGGCGAGACCATGAATGTGGTGGAGATGGTGTTGGTGGGCAAGGTCAATAAGGAGATCGTCAGTCTGATCAACGCGGCCGGCGGTCGAGCCGTGGGGCTCTCCGGCAAGGATGGGCAGCTCTTGCAGGCCGCCAAGATGCATCTCTACCGGCCCCGGGGTGACGAAGAGCCCCCCGAGATTATTGACATCGGCATGGTGGGCGAAGTCACTCGGGTTAATACCGGCATTATTGAAACGCTGCGGGCCAGCGATTTTATCCCGGTGATCGCACCGGTGGGCGTGGGGGTCCAGGGGGAGACCTATAATATCAATGCCGATCTGGTGGCAGCCCACATTGCCGGGGCTCTAAAGGCGGTGAAGCTCATTCTCTTGACCGATGTGGCCGGGGTGCTCGATCCGGAGGGACGGGTGTTGTCGACCCTGACCCACAGCGAGGTGTTGGACGGCCTGGATCGGGAGATTATCACCGGCGGGATGATTCCCAAGGTGAACTGCTGCCTGGAGGCCCTCCAGGCCGGGGTTAGCAAGGCCCACATTATCGACGGCCGCATGCCCCACTCGGTCTTGTTGGAGATCTTCACGGACAAGGGCATCGGCACCGAAATTGTGTGGTAAGGCAGCCGGCGGGATTATTAGTCGGTGGCGTGGCCACCGCCGAGCAAAGGAATCGGGGGCTGCCACGTCTGGCCGGCTCAGGCGGGCACGGCCCGCCCTATAAGGCTGGCCCTCTCGAAACTCGTCACCCGAAACTTTCTATTCTAGACAGCGCAAAGGATAAAAGATCAGGCCGATGGAATGTTCGAAACTTGAAACTCGAAACTCGAAACTAAAAACTTTCTATTCTAGGCATCGCAAGGGATAAAAGATCAGACCGATGGAATGTTCGAAACTCGAAACTCGAGACTTGAAACTCGAAACTCAAAACTCCCCGGAGGCCTGGATGGAGAGAGGCAATCAGGTCCTGATGAACACCTATGCCCGGCAGCCCGTCGTCATGGTGCGGGGCCAAGGCACCCGCCTGTGGGACCTGGATGGCAGGGAATATCTGGACTTTCTAGCCGGCATTGCGGTCTGTAATCTGGGCCACGCCCATCCGGCCGTGGCCGCAGCCGCGGCCCGCCAGCTGCAGGAGTTGGTGCACGTCTCCAATCTGTATTATACTCTGCCGCAGATCGAGTTGGCTCAGCGCCTCGTGGACCTGAGTTTTGCCGACCAGATCTTTTTCGCCAACAGCGGCGCCGAGGCCAACGAGGGGGCCATCAAGCTCTGCCGGCGCTACAGTCATGAGAAGTTCGGGCCCGGGCGGTACAAGATTATCTGCGCCACGAACTCCTTTCATGGCCGGACCTTGGCCACCCTGTCGGCTACTGGCCAGGAGAAGTTCTGGCAGGGGTTCGAGCCTTTGCTGCCGGGTTTCACCTTTGTGCCTTTTGATGATCTGGCGGCCACCGCCGCAGCCGTTGATGAGGCGACCTGCGCCATCTTAGTGGAGCCCATCCAGGGCGAGGGCGGCGTCCGCATCCCGGCAGCGGACTATCTCCCGGGCTTGCGCCGGCTGTGTGATGAGCATAACCTGTTGTTGGTCCTGGATGAAATCCAGGTGGGGCTGGGACGGACCGGCAAACTTTTTGCCTATGAACACTCTGGCATCAGACCTGATATTATGACCCTGGCCAAAGCTTTGGCCAACGGCCTCCCCATCGGCGCCCTGTTGGTGACGGCCGAGGCGGCCCAGGGGTTTGTGCCAGGCACGCATGCCAGCACCTTTGGCGGCGGGCCGGTGATCACCGCTGCTGCCCTGGCGGTCTTGGACATCCTGGCCCGGCCGGAATTTTTGGCCGAAGTGGCGGCCAAAGGCGAGTATTTTCTGGCCGGCTTGCGATCTCTCCAGGATCGTCATGCCATCGTTACTGAGGTCCGGGGGCTGGGCCTCATCCTGGGTCTTGAAATCGACGGCGACGGCGTGCCCCTGGTGGCGGCCTGCCGGGACCGGGGGGTCCTGCTTAATTGCACCCAGGGCAACGTCCTGCGCTTCCTGCCGCCCCTAATCGTCAGTCGAGGGGAGATTGACCGGGTAATCAGCATCCTGGACAAGGTTTTGGCAGAGCTCTAGTTGATGACCACGGCCTGGAGTGACCAGAGTAGGAAAATACTATGAAACGGGACCTGTTAACCATATTGGATCTGACCACCGCAGAAATCCTGGCCCTGCTGGCCCGGGCGGCCGAGCTCAAGGCCTGGCATCGCCAGGGCCGGGACCCCAAACCCCTGGCCGGCAAGACCCTGGCCTTGATCTTTGATAAGCCCTCCACCCGCACCCGGGTGTCTTTCGAGGCCGGGATTGCCCATCTGGGGGGCAGCAGCATCTATCTGGGCCGCAACGACAGTCAATTGTCCCGCAACGAACCAGTGGCGGATACGGCCCGGGTCTTGGCCCGCTATGTGGACGGCATTATCATCCGGACCTATGGCCATGAGATTGTTGAGGAAATGTCTCGTTTTGCCAGCATCCCGGTGATCAACGGCCTGACGGACAGCCACCATCCCTGCCAGGTGTTAAGTGATCTTCTGACCATCCAGGAGCGCTTCGGTCGGGTAACCGACCTGAAAATTGCCTGGCTCGGCGACGGCAATAATATGGCCAACTCCTGGATCACCGCGGCCCTGCGCCTGGATTTTGCGCTGGCCCTGGCCTGCCCCCCGGGCTATGAGCCGGATGCCCGGCTCCTGGCGCTGGCCCAAAAGGCAAGCCGACCCATTTATCTCGGCAATGACCCGGTTGCGGCGGTTCAGGGCGCCCAGGTGATCAACACCGATGTCTGGGCCTCCATGGGCCAGGAGGAAGAGGCTCAGGAGCGTCTGCAAGTCTTTTACCCTTTCCAGGTTAGTAGCGACTTGTTGCGCCAGGCACCGCCCGAAGTCGTGGTCCTGCACTGCCTGCCGGCCCATCGGGGCGAGGAGATCACCGAGGAGGTTCTGGAAGGCCCCCAGTCCCTGGTCTGGGACCAGGCCGAAAACCGGTTGCACCTGCAGAAGGCGCTGTTGGAGTGGCTGGTGGGGTGAGGTTGCTCTCGTCTACCTAAGTTAACGGTTTGCCCCGGCAAAAAACATCATCTGGCGGTGCTCCAGGCTTTCCAGCCTGGGTTACCAGAGAAGATCTTTCTGATATAGAATTAGGCGTTTCAGCCACGTGTCATCCTGAGCCGCCGCAGGCGGCGCAGGATCTACCCATGATGATAACATAGGCTTCGTTACGCTCGGCATGACCAGAAATGAATTACCTGCATAAATCCACAACAATAGCTCTAGCCCAAGGCCATATAGATATCCATGCGGCCATTCACTCGCTTATGATCCTGCGAAACGGCTTAACAAATCAAGATATAAAAAAAGAAAATATCCAGAAAGATTAATGCTTATGAATAACATCAACAAAATCGTCCTGGCCTATTCCGGTGGGCTGGATACCTCGGTGATTCTCAAGTGGCTCATGGAGACCTATCACTGTCCGGTAGTGGCCTTTGCCGCGGACCTGGGGCAGGGGGAAGAACTGACGGAGGTGGAGGCCAAGGCCCTGGCCACCGGCGCGGCCGAAGTCTATATCGAAGATTTGCGGGAAGAGTTTGCCCGGGATTTTATCTTTCCCATGTTCCGGGCCAACGCCCTCTATGAAGGGGCTTATCTGTTGGGGACCTCCATTGCCCGGCCGCTGATTGCCAAGGCCCAGGTGGAGGTGGCCCGGCGCACTGGCGCTGATGCGGTGAGCCACGGCGCCACCGGCAAGGGTAACGACCAGGTGCGCTTTGAACTGACCTACATGGCCCTGGCGCCGGACCTGAAGATCATTGCCCCCTGGCGGGAGTGGGAGCTGGCCGGCCGGGCCGAGTGCGTGGCCTATGCCCAGCGCCACGGCATTCCCGTGCCCGTGACCCTGGAAAAACCATATTCCAGCGACCGCAACCTCTTGCATATCAGCTTTGAGGGCGGTATCCTGGAAGACCCTTGGATCGAACCGCCCAGAGATATGTTTGTCCTGACCAAGGCCCCGGAGGAGGCCCCGGATGAGCCCCACTATGTGGAGATCGACTTTGAGGCGGGGGACCCGGTGGCTGTGGACGGCCAGCGGCTGAGCCCCTTTGCGCTCCTGGACTATCTCAATCGGTTGGGTGGCGAACACGCCATCGGTCGGGTGGACCTGGTGGAGAATCGTTATGTGGGCCTGAAATCCCGGGGCGTCTATGAAACTCCCGGCGGCACCATACTCCGGGCCGCGCATCAAGCCGTGGAATCACTCACCCTGGACCGGGAGGTCATGCACCTGCGGGACAGCCTTATACCCCGGTATGCGGAACTGGTCTATTACGGCTATTGGTTCGCCCCGGAACGCTATGCCCTCCAAGCCCTCATCGACGAGGCCCAGAAGCCGGTGACTGGCACGGCTCGGCTGAAGCTCTACAAAGGCAACGTCATGGTGGTGGGGCGGAAAGCCCCCAAATCGATGTATCGCCCCGATCTGGTGACCTTCGAGGCCGGCGGCGACTACCAGCAGGCCGACGCTACCGGCTTCATCCGGCTCAACGCCCTGCGGTTAAAAATTCAGGCAAAATTGGCCGGCTCCTGAGGATTGTCGGAACCAGAAATGCTAAACTCGAAAGTCAACAAACAAGGGCTCTATGACTCATGATCACAAGGTAAAACCCTGGCAGGGCCGCTTCCGCGTTGGCACCGACCGTCTGGTGGAGGAATTCACCTCATCTCTCCACTTCGACCGGCGCTTGTATCGCCATGATATCGCCGGGTCCATGGCCCATGCCCGGATGTTGGGCAAGCAGGGGATCCTGACCGCCGAGGAAGTGGCGGCCATTGTCCGGGGGCTGGCCACGGTGCAGGAGGAAATCGACCGGGGTGAATTTGTTTTTGAACCGGCCGATGAAGATATCCACATGGCGGTGGAGAGGCGCCTGACCGCCCTCATCGGCGATGTGGGGAGGAAGCTCCATACGGCCCGCAGCCGCAATGATCAGGTGGCCCTGGATGTGCGCCTCTACCTGCGGGACCAGGTGCAGGAATTGCTCACCGCCCTCACCGATCTGCGGCGGGCCGGGGCCAGGCTGGCCCGGAAATATTTCGGCGTCATCCTGCCGGGCTACACCCATCTGCAGCGGGCCCAACCGGTGCTTTTCAGCCACCACCTGCTGGCCTACGATGAGATGTGGCGGCGGGATCAGGGACGTCTGCAAGACGCCCTGAAGCGCTTAAACGTCCTGCCCCTGGGGGCCGCGGCCCTGGCCGGCACGACCTTTCCCATCGATCCGGCCTATACCGCCGAGTTATTGGCGTTTCCCGCCATCCAGCGGAACAGCCTGGATGCCGTCGGCGACCGGGATTTTGTGGTGGAGTTCGCGGCCGCAGCCAGCCTCATTATGGTGCACCTCAGCCGCTTGGCCGAAGAGCTCATCCTCTGGTCCTCGGCGGAATTCGACTTCATTGATATTGCTGATGCCTACTGCACCGGTTCGTCCATCATGCCCCAAAAGAAAAACCCCGATGTGGCAGAGTTGATCCGGGGCAAGAGCGGCCGGGTCATCGGCCACCTGACGGGGCTGCTGGTGACGCTCAAAGGCCTGCCGCTGGCCTATAACCGGGACCTGCAAGAGGATAAAGAGCCCCTCTTTGATGTGGTCGACACCGTTCTCCCCTGCGTCCGGCTCACGGCCAAAGTCCTGGAACATCTGGAGCTCAAAAAAGAGAACATCGCTCGGGCCCTGCGGGGCGGCTTCCTAACAGCCACGGACATGGCCGATTATCTGGTGACCAAAGGCGTGCCCTTCCGCACCGCCCATGCCCAGGTGGGGCAGACAGTCCGGTATGCCGAAAGCCATGGAAAAGAGTTGGCCGAACTCACCCTGGAAGAAATCCGGCAGTTCGCGCCAGTGGTCGAGACCGATTTGTTTGCTTGGCTGACCATTGACCACTCGGTGCAGCGCCGCACCTCCCCCGGAGGTACGGCCCCGGTCCGCGTCGCCGAGGTCCTGGCGGCAGTGGAGGCGGAGTTAGGACTGCCATGAATGGCCAGCGATCAGGAAAAGGGGCACAGGGGTGAGGTCTTCCAAAACCCTTGCCATCATCTCTAACCTTGGACCCTGTCATGACACGGTCTTAGAGCAGGTCAGGAAGAGGCGCGCGGTGCCCAGACATTTCGGCACAATTCTCTTGGCCCTCTTGCTGCTCACCGGGAGCTGGGGGTGCGGCAAGAAGATGGCCCCCATTCCGCCTGATTCCCTGGTACCGGCCGAGGTGCGGAATTTTTCGGTGCGCCAGGATGGCAAGGCCTTGCGCTTGACTTGGCTGCTTCCCCGGGTCAATATTGATAATCAGCCCCTTACCGATATCCAGGGGTTTCGCCTTTTCCGGCATCAGGCCGGTCTGGCCGCGGCGGCTGGCTGTCCACCGGACCTGGACCTGCTGGCGGTCATTGATTTGAGTTACCCACAGATGGGCGAGGTGTCCGGAGAAGCGGTAAGTTACCGGGACGACAAGGTGGAGCCGGGGCAGCGCTATTCTTATCAGGTGGTCGGCTTTGCCCGGGGTGGCCAGCCCGGGACGCCCTCGGCCATCCTCTCCCATGCCTGGGATACCTTGCCGCAGGCGCCCGCAACCCTGCAAGCCCAAGCCGGAGATCGCCAGGTCCAACTGGCTTGGCCAGCGGTCGACCGCTTGGCTGACGGTCGGCCGTTTCCGGGCCAACCGGGGTATAATGTTTATCGACAGGCCCCGGACCATGGTTGGGTCCTGGTGAACCCAGACCCCCTCACTGACACCAAATTCCTTGATATCGGCGTGGCCAATGATATTACCTACCGCTATCTGGTGCGGGCCCTACGCAAAATCGGCCCCGATGTCTTGGAGAGCCTGGATTCGCCCATCCAGACGGCCAAGCCTGTGGATATGACCCCGCCGGCGCCGGTGGTCAACTTAGTGGCAGTGCCCACTGCTAAGGGCATCGAACTGCGGTGGGAGCCCGGCCGGGAGCCGGATCTGGCCGGCTATCTGGTGTTTCGCCGCTCCCTGGCCGAACCACAGTTTCAGCAAGTCACCCCCCAATTACTGGCAAAGCCGTATTTTGTCGATGCCGCAGCCAGCCAGGGGGTAACCTACTTTTATTATGTGGTCGCGGTGGACAACTCCCGGCGGGCCAACCAGAGTCTGCCCTCGGAAACCGTTTCGACCAGCCGCTGAGCTAGCAACCAGAAACGAGAAACCGGAAAACAACCATGCACCACTTTCATTATGTAAATGGCGAACTGTATTGTGAACAGGTGCCGGTCGCGGCCATCGCCGCCGCGGTGGGGACCCCCTTTTATCTGTACAGCACCGCCACCCTGACCCATCACTTCCGGGTCTTTGATCAGGCTTTTGCCGACATGCCGCATCTCGTCTGCTACGCCGTCAAGGCCAACTCCAATCTGGCCATCCTCCGGCTTTTTATCAATCAGGGCAGCGGCGTAGACATCGTCTCGGGCGGCGAGCTCTATCGGGCCCTGCAGGCCGGCGTTGATCCCGGCAAGGTGGTCTACTCCGGCGTCGGCAAACGGCCCGAGGAAATCCGCTTCGCCCTGGAGCAGGGCATCTTGATGTTCAACATCGAATCGTCCCAGGAACTGGTGGCCATTGATCAGATCGCCGGCGAAATGGGCAAGCAGGCCGGCATCGCGCTGCGGGTCAATCCCGACGTGGACCCGCAGACCCACCCCTATATCTCCACCGGCCTGAAGCAGAACAAGTTCGGCATCAATATCGAAAAATCGCTCTCGGCTTACCGCACGGCCCGGGACTTGCCCAATCTGGAGATTGTCGGGGTGGCCTGCCATATCGGTTCCCAATTGACCCAACTGTCCCCTTTTATCGAAACCCTTGGGCGCTTAAAGGAACTTATCAGCCGCCTGCGGCAGGAGGGGATTGCCATCCGCTATCTGGACATCGGCGGCGGCTTGGGCATTCAATATCATCAGGAGAAACCACCCCACCCCCTGGAATATGGTCAAGGGATTCAAAAGGAGCTGGCTGGACTGGCTTGCACCCTCATCCTGGAACCGGGCCGGGTGCTGGTGGGCAATGCCGGTATCCTGGTGACCAGGGTCCTGTATACCAAAGAGGGCGAAGAGAAATTCTTTATTATTGTGGATGCCGGCATGAACGATCTCTCCCGGCCCAGTCTTTATGGCTCGTTCCATGGGGTCCAGCCCGTAGTGGAAAAACCTCGGCGGGAAGTCAAGGCGTCGCTGGTCGGGCCTATCTGCGAATCCGGTGACTTTTTAGCCAAAGACCGGCTGCTGCCGGAGTTCAGCGCCGGGGAACTGGTGGCAATCATGAGCGCCGGCGCCTATGGCTTCTCCATGAGCTCCAACTATAATTCCCGGCCCCGGGTCCCGGAAATTTTGGTGCATAAAGATGAGTTTTATGTTATCAGGGAACGTGAGACCTACGAAACCTTGATTCAGGGGGAGCATATCCCGCCTTTTCTGCAGCAGGAGGGCAAAGGGTAAGCGTTCCACTCAGGACACCCCTGGCTTAAAAGGCCTGAGAAAGGTCGCTTATTTTCCGTGGCCAATTATATTTTTGCTAAGCACCATCGCGAGTCAGCCGCATAGCGGGAGAGTCCACGGTTGCCGCAGAGGGCAGGCTTGGGTGGGCACAGAGGCCCGCCCCATTAAAAGGTACCTATCTCTCAGCAGCGGAAAAGCTGTTTAGGCTGGGATGGTTTATTGCCTGACCACTAATAATGACCCCTGGCGACTCTTTCTCGTGGGGGTCACGAGGTGACAACAGCAAAAACGATAGCACCATGAACCGTCTTCCTTTCTGGAAAATGCAAGGCAGCGGCAATGATTTTATCCTCGTTGACCACCGCCAACCGGTAATTACCGAAGGCGACCGGGTGGCGTGGGTAAAGAAGCTCTGCGCCCCCAAGTTCGGCGTCGGCGCTGATGGCCTGATCCTGATTGAACCTTCCACCAGGGCGGATTTCCGTTGGCGCTTCTATAACGCCGACGCTTCCGAAGCGGAGATGTGTGGCAATGGCGGCCGCTGCGCCGCCCGTTTTGCCTTTCTCCAAGGTATGGCTCAGGAGGACCTGGCTTTTGAAACCCTGGCCGGCATAATCCATGCCCAAGTCCGGGGCCGCCGCGTCAAATTAGAGTTGAGCCCGCCCCACAGCATGCAGCTCAACCTCGAGATTCCCGTCGGCCCAGAGGTCTGGTATGGCCATTTTATCAATACCGGGGTGCCCCATGTCGTTATCCCGGTGGCAGACCTGGCCGAAATACCGGTAGCAGAAATCGGCCGGGCCATCCGCTTTCACCCGCTCTTTCAGCCGGCCGGCACCAATGTGAATTTTGTCAGTGTGCTCGGCCCCCAAGAGATTGCCATCCGCACGTATGAACGGGGGGTGGAGGCGGAAACCCTGGCCTGCGGCACCGGTTCCGTGGCCGCAGCGCTCATCACGGCGGCGCTGCACAACCTTTCTGCCCCTCTGGCTGTGCACCCCAAGAGCGGCGAAACCTTAAATATCTATTTTACCCGGCAGTCCAGTGGATTTGACTCGGTTTTTCTGGAAGGCGAGGCCGTCGTCGTCTTCCAGGGCGAAGTGTGGTTAGATGAATTGTGGTAAGGAGGAAAAGGCATGATCCAAGGAGCAATTGTCGCCATCGTCACCCCCTTTAAAAATGGCCAGGTGGACGAAGACAAGTACCGGGAACTCATCGAGTTCCAGATCGAACATGGCACTCACGGCATCGTTCCCTGCGGCACCACGGGGGAATCGGCCACCCTGTCCCACCAAGAACATAAACGGGTAGTGGAAATCTGCTTGGATCAGGTGAAAAAACGCGTTCCGGTCATTGCCGGCACCGGGTCCAACAACACCGCCGAAGCCTTGGAACTTACCAAACATGCCGAAGCTGCTGGCGCCGATGCTGCCCTGATGATCTCCCCGTATTACAATAAACCCACCCAGGAGGGGATTTATCAGCATTTCAAGCTGATCGCCGAGAATACCAAGATCCCCATCATCGTCTACAATGTCCCAGGCCGGACTGCCCTGAACATGCTGCCGGAAACCGTGGCCCGGTTGGCCCAGTTTCCCAACATCATCGGCATCAAAGAGGCCACCGGCGATCTGAATCAAGGCGCCAAGGTCATCTTACTCTGCCCCGATGATTTCATCGTCCTCTCCGGTGATGACTTTACCGCCTTTCCACTCATGTGCATCGGCGGCCGAGGGGTTATTTCGGTGACCTCGAATGTGGTCCCTCAGGATATGGCCGGGATGTGCAACGCCTTTTTGGCCGGCGACTATGCCAAGGCCAAAGCTTTGCATTACAAGATGTTCCCGCTGATGGAAGCCATGTTTTTTGAGACTAATCCGGTGCCGGCCAAGACGGCCCTAAAACTGCTGGGCAAAATCAATGGCGAAGTGCGTCTGCCGCTGTGCGCCATGTCACCAGCAAACGAAGAAAGGCTCCGCCTGGTGATGAGCCAATACGGCTTGCTGTAAGCCTCCAGCGGTGATTCTGTTTCCTGCCAGAGCTTGACCAGAGGTGTCCTATGATTAAAACCATCGTCGCTGGGGCGGCTGGCCGGATGGGCGGCCGCATTATCCATATGCTGGAGGAGGCCCAGGACATTACCTTGGTTGCGGCCTTTGAACAGGCCGGCAACCCCGCCGTGGGGCGGGACATCGGCGAAGTGGTGGGCCTCCCCCATAAAAATCTTCCCGTGGCCGGCAGTTTGGCCGAAGTCCTGGCGGCTGGCGAGGTCCTCATTGACTTCACCAATCCCGAGGCTTCCCTGGAAAATCTGCGGCAGGCAGCCGCCGCCGGGAAGGCCGTGGTCATCGGCACCACCGGCTTCCAACCCCAACAACTGGCCGAGGTGCGGGCCTTGGCTGCTAAGACCCGGATTGTCTTGGCCCCCAACATGAGCGTCGGCGTTAACCTCATGTTTAAAGTGGTGGCCGACATTGCCAGAGTGCTGAGTTCGGGCTATGATATCGAGATTGTCGAAGCCCACCACCGCCTGAAAAAAGACGCGCCCAGCGGCACCGCCATGAAATTGGCGCAAGTCATTGCCGAAGCCTTGCAGCGCAATCTGGACGAGGTGGCCGTGTACGAACGCCAAGGCATGATCGGCCAGCGTACCGACGCCGAGATCGGCATCCAGACGGTCCGGGCCGGTGACATCGTCGGCGAGCATACCGTCTTGTTCGGCGGCATCGGCGAACGCCTGGAGATCATTCACCGGGCCCACAATCGGGATAACTTTGCCCGGGGCGCAGTCCGGGCCGCCCGCTGGCTCGTGGCCCAGCCGTTGGGGCTCTATGATATGCAGGATGTTTTGGGATTGAAATAACCCAAACGAACGAACGCTCTTGGCAAGCCGACCATTGTGTCCCGTAACAATCCAGGCTTGCTGAATAGATCAGGCTTGGGTGGGCACGGAGGCCCACCCCTCCACAAAACCAATCTCCCTGCTCGGTGCCCAGGACTCTTAAGGCTCATGGGGTTTATTTGCCGATAACTGCCAACTGCTGCCAAAAAGCTTGCAACTGGCAACTATACATTTGCTTCCGTCGCTCCCCACTTGGAGGAAAAATAGTCTTGTTAAATAACTTTAACAGCCTAGACTCCGGCTCCACCCGCTTGGGGGAGAATGGGACGTGGTGAAGGGAGAAACCTTGCCGGTTGCTGGCAACCTGGCATGACGACTACCATGCGGTGCCTTCGCTATTTCTATCAGGATCAGAGTCATTACGGCGTTCTCGAGGGCGATCAGGTTCAGCCTCTGGCAGCGCCGCCGTTTACCGGCGGTCGTCCGGTCGGCAAGCCCCTGCCGCTGGCAGCCGTTCAACTGCTGGCGCCGTGCGAGCCCAGCAAGATCATTGCCCTGGGCCTAAATTATCGGGATCATGCCGCAGAGATGCGCATGGCCTTGCCCGAAGAGCCGCTCATCTTCATGAAGCCCTCCACCAGCGTCATCGGTCCGGGAGCGCCCATCCTCCTGCCGGCCCAATCCCGACGGGTGGATTATGAAGCGGAGCTTGCCGTGGTAATCGGCCGGCTGGCCCGGAAAGTGCCGGTTGCCGATGCCCACCACTATATCTGGGGCTATACCTGTTTGAATGACGTTACCGCCCGGGACCTGCAGAAAAAAGATGGCCAGTTTACCCGGTCCAAAAGCTTTGATACTTTTGCGCCCATCGGTCCCTGGATTGAGACGGTCCTGCCAGCCCCGGACCTGGTAACGGTCGAGGCCTATGTGAATGGCGACCGCCGGCAGCACAGCCATATCGGCAACCTGGTGTTCGGCGTGCCCGTGCTGGTGAGTTTTATCTCGCATATTATGACCCTCTTACCGGGCGATGTCATCGCCACCGGCACGCCCTCGGGCGTTGGCCCCCTCCACCCCGGCGACGTGGTGGAGATTCGGGTAGGTGGCATCGGCAGTCTAGGCAATCCCGTGGTCAAAGATGAAGATTCTGGTAGTCCTGGCCCATCCCAATCCGGCCAGCTTTAACGGGGCCATCGCCCAAACCGTGGTCCAGACCCTGACGGCCGACGGCCATGAGGTCAGGTTCCACGATCTGTATGCGCAAGGCTTCGATCCGGTCCTGACAGCCGCCGAGATCCGCAAGGATGCAGTCCTGCCACCGCTGGTGGCCCAACACATCGCCGATCTTGTGGCGGCCGACGGCATTGTCATCGTCCACCCCTCTTGGTGGGGCCAGCCGCCAGCCATCCTCAAGGGCTGGCTCGACCGGGTTCTGCGCCTGGACATCGCCTATCATCTGCCGGGCCCGGCCGGCTCCGGCACCCCCCAGGGGCTCCTCCGGGCCGCCGCGGCGGTGGTCTTCACCACATCCAACACGCCGCCATTGCGCGAAATCGACCTGTATGGCGATCCCTTGCAAAACATCTGGGAAAATTGTATCTTTCGGGTCTGTGGCGTTACCCGGTTTTTCCGTAAGAACTTCGCCGTCATAGCCATGAGTACGCCGGCCCAACGCCAGCTCTGGCTGGACGAGGTCGTCAAGATCATTCGAGGCTCTTTTACCCCTTGAAAAATTTAGGAAAGGTATAACGTTCTATGCCCGTGTGTGAATTTGCCGAACGACTCAAGCAGTTGCCCCCCTATCTTTTTAAGGAGATCGACCGCGTCAAAGAAGAAGTCAAGGCCCGGGGGGTGGATATCATCGATCTGGGCGTCGGCGATCCGGATCTGCCGACCCCGGATTTTATTATTGCCGCCCTGCAGCGGGCCGTCGAGGATCCCAGTACGCACCGCTATCCCTCCTATTCCGGCATGAACAACTTCCGGGAAGCGGTGGCGCGCTGGTATGAACGCCGCTTTGGCGTCGAGTTAGACCCGGAACGGGAAGTGGTGACCCTCATCGGTTCCAAAGAGGGGATCGCCCATCTCCCGCTGGCCTTTAACAATCCCGGTGACCTCAATCTGGCCACCAGCCCCGCCTATCCGGTCTATCACATCGGCACCCTGTTTGCCGGGGCCCGGACCCATTTTCTGCCTTTGCTCGCGGAAAACAATTTCCTGCCGGACCTGCAGCAGGTCTCCGGGGAAGTGGCCCGCCAGGCCAAGCTGCTCTTCTTTAATTATCCCAACAACCCCACGGCGGCAGTGGCGGATCCGGCCTTCTTCGCCCAAGTGGTGCAATTCTGTCAGGAACATAATATCGTTGCCGTCCACGACGCCGCCTATACGGAGATGGCCTATGACGGCTACTCTCCCGCCAGTTTTTTGCAGACCCCCGGCGCCAAAGAGTTGGGCATCGAATTCCACTCGCTCTCCAAAACCTATAACATGACTGGCTGGCGCTTGGGTTTTGCCGTGGGCCAGGCCAAGATCATCGAGGGCCTGGGCAAGATTAAGAGCAACATTGACTCCGGCGTCTTTAATGCCATCCAATACGCCGGCATCGCCGCTCTGGATTCCGACCAATCCATAGTTCTCGAAAACTGCCGCATCCTCCAGGAACGCCGGGATATCCTGGTGGCCGGCCTAAAAAAGTTGGGCTACCGGGTCACGGCCCCCAAGGCCACTTTTTACGTCTGGCTGCCCACTCCCACCGGCCTGAGTTCGGCCCAATTCACTTCCCTTCTCCTGGAGCAGGCCGGCATCGTCACAACGCCAGGCAATGGCTTCGGCGCGCCCGGCGAAGGGTATGTCCGCTTGGCTCTCACCGTCCCGGCGGCCCGGATCGAGGAAGCTCTGGCCCGACTGGCACGGCTGGGTTAACCAGTCTGCTATCATGCCGACGATTGGCAGCCGGCCCGGCCGGCGCCAGCCGTCGCCCCTATGAAAGGTTTTTATGACAACATCCCTGGAACAAGCCCAGCTCCTCATGCCCGCGGTCCAAAAGCTGGCGGATGCGGCTTATGACCCCTTAACGGCCCAGTATCCATCCCTGGCACTCCTCTTGGCCCAGGTGCCGCGCAGCCGCTGGCAATTCTTTTTTATTACCACCGGCATCGGCGTCAGCCTCCTCTTGGCGCCGGTCCAAGTGGCTCCGACCGACCAGGACCAGGTCTGTGACACCGTGGACGCGGCCCTAGCCGCCTGGCATCCCCAAGGGCATGATGCCTTGGGGGATTTCCTGAAATTCATTAAAGACCGCATGGACCAGGATGTGGAGTTGCCAGCGGCCATCGGCTCCTGGCTGGTGTGGAACTTGAAACAGTCCCAGCCTTCGGAGGAAGAGTTGACGCTGGCCTGGCCCTTGGGGCTCTTTTTTCTGCACAGCTTCAAGGATTGGTGGGATACGGAGACAGACGACGCCCCCTCGCACTAGCAGGTTGATGCAGAGGGATGTTCTACCAATGAGCTTTCACATGGACCGCTATCATTTATTCCCCTCTTCGCCCACTCGCGGCGCCAGAGGGGCAGGGTGAGGGGAAAAATCGCCGGTTGCTGGCAAACTGGTCTTAGGGGAGGGGCCAGGGAGCCCAGCCTTGCCTCCTTTCCAAACATCTCCTGGACCCCAACCAGACCTTTTGGCTGGTCCCAAAGGCAGGAAAAGGGATTTGCTCTTCCCTGCCGAGAATCAAGGGCTTTTTTCAGCAGCCCGCAAGCGGGAAGAGGAAGGCTCGCTCAGCACCACCCTCCGACCCTGACGGTCTAACGATCATTTATTTTGGCAGCCTCGAAACCCAAAAAGCATGATGCCTCCTGACGCCTCCAGCCGCCGCCCCGAACCCCGCTGGCACACTGCCTACATCGGTCTGGGGTCCAACCTGCATGATCCCGCGGCCCAATTGGATGAAGCCTGTCGGCGTCTGGCCCTGCTGCCCGGCGTGGTGCTCACCAAGGTGTCGTCTTATTACGCCACGCCGCCGGTGGGCGTGCGGGACCAGCCTTGGTTTGTCAATGCCGTGGCAGCCATCCGGACCACCCTGACTGCCGAAGACCTCTTGGCGGCCTTATTGCACCTGGAAGCGGCAATGGGCCGGGTCCGAACTCAGCGGTGGGGGCCGCGTCTTGTGGATCTGGATATTTTGTTGTATGATAATGACGTTATTCATACTGACAGGCTTCAGGTCCCCCATCCGGAAATGGCCTCCCGAGGCTTTGTCCTCGTGCCCCTGGCGGAAATTGCTCCCGAGGCCTATCACCCGGTACTGCACCAGACCATAAGGCAATTGCTGGCCCAATTGCCTGCCGAGGCAAAAGAGGCCCATAAACTTTGAGGTTCCCGTGGTCCGTTTGGTCATCTTAGCCCTAACCGGCTACCTGGGCTATAAAGCCCTGCAGAAAGTGCTGCCCTGGTTCTGGCGCCCGCAGATTCCCCCCCAACGTCCCCAACCCGAGGTGCGAGCCGATGAGCTGGTGCAAGACCCGGTCTGCAAGGTCTTTATCCCCAGGCGCAACGCCTTGGTTGCCCGGAAACAGGACCAGGATTTCTTCTTTTGTTCCGAAGGCTGCCGGAAAAAATTCCTAAAGAATGCCTAATTACGCCCCCAAGTAGTCACTGCCGAGGAGATGCCCATGAAATTTTTTATTGATTCTGCTCATCTGGACGAAATTCAGAAGGCCCACGCCCTGGGGCTGGTGGACGGCGTTACCACTAATCCGTCGCTGAGTGCCCAAGCCGGCCTGAAGGATATGGCCGCTTTCCATGATCAGATCCGCAAAATTTGTGAGTTGGTCCAGGCACCGGTCAGTGCTGAGGTGGTAACCACCACAGCCGCCGACATGATCACCGAAGCCAAAACCTTGGCCAAAATCCACGAACAGGTGGTGGTCAAGATCCCCATGACCCCCGACGGCCTGAAAGCTACCCATGCCTTGGCCCGGGAAGGTGTCCGGGTCAACGTCACCCTGATTTTTCAGCCACTCCAGGCCATGTTGGCCGCCAAGGCCGGGGCCGCCTACGTCAGCCCTTTCATCGGCCGTTTGGATGATATCTCTCAGACCGGCATGGATCTGGTGGAGCAGATCATGGCCATCTTTAACAACTACGGTTATGAGACCGAGGTGATTGTGGCCAGCATCCGCCATCCCCTGCACGTGCTGCAGGCGGCCTTGGCCGGCGCCGATATTGCCACCATCCCGTATAAAGTTATCCTGCAGCTTATTAATCATCCCTTGACGGATATCGGCCTGGCAAAATTTCTGGAAGATTGGAAAAAAGCACAAAAATCCTGATATGAACTCCCGACCGTCCCCTTTCTGGAATCTGCCCAACGCCCTAACAGTCCTGCGGATCGTGGCCATCCCAGTGCTCATTGGCCTGCTGTCTTTTCCGGGGCGGCTGGCCAGTTTTCTGGCCGCGCTGACCTTCCTGGCCGCCGGCATGACCGATCTGTTGGACGGCTTCCTGGCCCGGCGTCAACGCCTGGTGACCCGGGCCGGCAAGTTCATGGATCCGTTGGCCGATAAACTGTTGGTCTCCGCCGCCCTCATCATGCTCATCCCCTTGGGCCGGGTGGAAGCATGGTTGGTTTTTGTTATTATTGGCCGGGAAATCGCCGTCACCGGCCTGCGGGCCATTGCCGCAGCCGAAGGGCTGGTGATCGCCGCCGACCGCTGGGGCAAGCTGAAGACCATCATGCAAATGTCAGCCCTCTTTGCCCTCATCCTGCATTATCCCTATGCGGCCATTAATTTTCAGCAGATCGGCACCGTTCTTATCTACCTCGCCGCCGTCATTACGGTGGCCTCCGGCTTCAGCTACTACTTTACCTTTTTCCACCCTACGTCTTCGACCCCGGCCTGAGCTGCTCTCGGTTCTAACCGGTGGCCATCCCGAAAGTCCTTAATTCCCTCGCCCCCTGGCAGGGAGAGCGACTGTCTAGCCTTGTCAAGGCTTAAGTGGCGCTGGCAGACCCCGAGATATAAGATTGTTCGCCCTCTTATCAGAGGGTATGCTGTACCCGCCATGCGCGGCGGCCACGGGCTGCCCTCTCGTGCAGGTCCAGCCGGCAAGTCTTGATTCCTTCCGCCGGTGGCGCCGGAATAGAGTTAAGTCGGTAGTCGCTGCCTTTCGGCTGCGCCACATCAACCCACCGGCTTGATATTATTTTTCGCAGGCTGAAGCCTGTGGCTACAGTACATAATTTAATAGTTAGCCACCCGGCCAGCCTGGCAATTCCCTCTTCCCGGCACACCATCCTCGGCCTAACAGCAGTTGCCTTGACAAAAATTAGGAAAACTTGCATAGTACAATAAGATTTACTGTGAGGGAGAACATCATGAAAACTCGAATACACATCCTGCCCCTGACCCGGCAGGCCTATTTGGGGCAGCTGTCTGACAACAGCAAGGAACCCTCTGTGGCCATGCCTGCCCTCCTCAAGGCCCTGGCTCAGAACCACTGGCAGCAGAACACCAACACCAAGCCGATTGCTGCAGGAGCGCCGGGGCCGGCAAACGTCCTCTCTCCCCAGATGCTGGCTGCCGGCTATCTCTGGAGCCTCGCGGTCGGGGCATAACCATGCCGCTACAGTTGGAGCCGGAATGCCAAAAAGCGGTGGATCGGGCCAAGCGGGCAATACCGGCCGGCGGCGAACTCGATTTCCTCACGTTATTAGCCGCCCTGTATTATAGTTCTGAGCTGCAAGGCCGCTATCCCCACCTGGCCGCCGCCCTGGGGCAGCCCCAAGAACTTCAGGCCGAAACCCCCGAAAAAGTCAGCTTGGCCGCACCATCGCGGCAGATCTTCAAGCGGTTGGCCCAGGAAAATGACCCCGTCTCTGTGGAGGAGCTCTTCCAGACCCTGCTCAACGATGCCGCCGGTCGGCAAACCCTCTTGGCCCACGGCGTCAAGGAAGAGCAGATCCAAAAAATACTGATTGAGCTGGCCGCAACTTTGCAAAGTTGGCGCCAATCCTCGGAACGGCAGGAGGCTATCGCCGCGCTCAGTTCCTACGGCCGCATGCTCACTGCCGCCGAGCCGCCCCTCTGGCAGGTGGTGGGCCAGGACAAGATCCTCAAGGCCCTCATCCGCACCTTGAGCAAAATGGACCGCCGCAACGCCATCATTGTGGGATATCCCGGTACTGGCAAATCCGCGGTGATCTATGAATTGGCCCGGCGCATCTACCACGGCGATCCAACCCTGCCAAAGAAAATCCGGGATGTGGATATCTTTGAATTGTCACCCTCCTTTTTACGGTCCGGCGCCTCGTTCGTCGGCCAATACGATGAACGGGTGAAAAGTCTCATCCAGGTCCTCCAGGCCTACCCTCCCATCATCCTCTTCGTCGATGAGATGCACAGCTTTTTTCAGAGCAGCGTTTATGAGCGGGGCCCTTTCAGCGATGCCAATGAGAGTTTCAAGAGCGTCCTGGGGTTAGGCCAGATTACCTGCATCGGCTGCACCACCCCCAGCGAATTTAAACATTTTATCGAACCTGATAAGGCCCTCATGCGCCGCTTTGAGATTATTCGGTTGGACCCGCCCTCCCGCAAGACAACCCTGGCTATTCTGGAGGCGCACCGGCCGAACATGGAGGCATTCTATAATCCCATCCACATTCCCGAAGCCATCCTCAGCAAAGTTCTGGACCTGACGGATGAGTATCTGCCCGCCCGCTATCAACCGGACAAGTCGCTCCAGCTCCTCGACGAGGCCTGTGCGGCCTGTGCTGTCAGCGAGCCGGTCATACCCGAGGTTACCGAGGAAATCCTTTACCATTGTCTGGAGGATATGGCCGGCCATGGCCTGGTGCGGCCCGAAGGTCTGACCTTCGATAAAGTCTACGATGAGCTGCGGCGGGCCATCCTCGGACAGGACGAGGTTCTCAAAAACATTGCCCAGGCCTTTGTGGCCGGCTTCAGTCATTGGGTCAAAGGCTCCGGCCCCCGGGGGGTCTTCCTCTTCGGCGGTCCCACCGGCGTTGGCAAAACCGAGACGGCCCTGGTGTTGGCCCGCCTCCTGGGCCGCGACAAAGAACAACTGATCCAGGTTGATTGCAATATTCTCCCCTCCTCTTTATTTGACCGGGGGCCGGCCACCAATATTTTGCTGGGGGTGCCGCCGGGCTATGCGGGTTATGCCCGGGGACAGGGCGGCCTCTTGTCGAAAATCCGGGAGGAACCCGAGTCCATCGTCCTCTTCGACGAGTTTGAAAAGGCCGGACGGGTGGTGGGCGAACTGATCCTGCAGATCATCGACAACGGCCGCATCGAAGATGTGGATGGCAATATCCTGGATTTTCACCGGGCTTTTATCATCTTCACCACCAACGCCGGCTGTGCCTACGAGCAACGCACCATCGGCTTCGGCGGCACCGCCCCCGACGATCCTTTCCTTCCCCACATCGACCGGGACACCCTCATCCAGGAACTTAAAGAGGACGGCTTGGAAGAAGAATTTCTGGCCCGCATTACCCACCTCTTCCTCTTCCAGGGGCTCCAAGACGACGCCGTCAAAACTATCCTAACCCGTCAATTGGAAAAATTTCAAGCTGAGGCCACCCGCCGCCATCTGACCTTAACCTGGGACCCCAACCTGGTAAACTATCTGGCCGCCCAATGGCAACCCCGTTTTGGCGTCCGCTACCTGCTGACCACCCTGCGCCATCGTCTGGGCGAACAACTGGGCGTCGCCGAGGCCCAGGGAGAATTGAAGGGGATAATGACCATCGATCTCCAACTCCTGCCCGCCTCCCTCGCCTCCAGTTGCCAAGGTTTGACCGCGGCAGCCGACCGGGAGCGCCAGGGCGATACCCTCATCATCCGACTGGCCTGAGCCCCCACACAAACCTGAAGGAAAACAAGACCATGGCTATGACCCTCACCGAACTCCAAGATGTGGTAAAAAAAGGCGGCCTGAAATTTTTCGTGGACCCGGAGCGACCCAAATTGATGTTCGGGGCGGCCGGCCTGAACGGCAGCTATCAGTGCATCATCAGTCTGGAGGTGGACGGCCAATTTCTCCAAATCCGCTCCCTCAACTTCCTCGCCTGCCCGGCGGATCATCCCCACCTTTTGACCATCTTGAAAATCATCGGCGAAATCAATTTCCAGAAACGCCTGGTCAAAATCGGTTGGGACCCCTCCGATGGCGAGATCATGGTCTATGCGGACCTCTGGCTGATGGATAATAAGCTGACCCAGCAACAGTGGGATCGTATGCTGGAAAATTATCTGCCCGCCGTGGACTTTGCCTACCGCCGCCTCAAACAGACCCTGGATACCGGACAGGACCCCGGCGAAGAAAAGCCCGAGGACGTCATCGACCGACTGCTGGGCGGCAGCAGTCTGCCCCCGGCCCTGCGGGATCTGGTGGGCAAGCTGAAAAAGAAGCTGGCTGGAGAGACCGGCGCCGGGGAGGAAGAGGATATTACCTCTTTGTAGGTGGACAGCCGGCCAGCGAGGTATTTTAGCTATGCCCACGATTGCGACAACTCCTCCCCTGGTGGCCGTTCCTCCGGATGAAACCCTGGAGCCGTTCGGGCAAGGGCGGCTCTGGATGCTGCAGAAAAAAAACGGCTATCGCTTCTCTCTGGATGCCGTCCTCCTGGCCGGCCTGGCCGAACTGCGGCCCGGCGACCGAGTCATGGATCTGGGCACCGGCTGCGGCATCATCCCCCTGATCCTCGCCTGCCGCTTTCCCCAGGTCTCCCTGGTAGGTGTGGAAAGCCAGACTTCCTTGGCTGACCTGGCCGTCCGCAACGTGCATCTCAATGGTCTGGCCGAGCGCATCACTATCCTGACGGCCGCCATGCAGGACCTGCCTGGCCAGCTGCCGCCCGCCTCTTTTGAGGTGGTCATGAGTAATCCCCCCTATCGCCCTTTGGGCACCGGTCGGCTCAATCCCCAGACCGAAAAAGCCCTTGCCCGCCATGAGCTGCAGGGCTCGCTGGCCGCAGTGGCCCAGGCGGCCCGTTATCTGCTGCCAAACAAAGGGCGTCTTCTCCTGATCTATCCAGCCTGGCGCACTGTCCATCTCATCAGTCTCCTGCGAGCCCAGCGCCTGGAACCCAAGACCCTGCGCTTTATCCACTCCCGGTCTGGCGAACCCGCCCGCCTGGTCTGGGTGGAAGCCCGGCACGGCGGTCGGGAGGAAGTGCACATCCTGCCCCCGCTGGTGATTTATGAAGCTCCACAGCAGTACACCGCTGCCATGGCCGCACTCTTGGACTTGGCACCGTCGCCCTGACGCTGCTCCCGCAACCCCTTGCCAGCACGGGCTGTTTTCTGGTACAATGATGGCAGCGCATTAATCCAGGCCAGGGGGTGGGTCATGTTGTTTAATCATTTCGCCGCACCGGTCAATCAACACCAGAACAACGAGCTGGAAAAGAAAAAAGGCCGCATCCTGATCATCGATCAAGATGACGTGACCTGCGATTTCCTCTCCTCCGTCATCAAACTCATTGGTTTCGAATGTGAGATGGTCAAAGACGTGGAGCAGGCCTTAGAACTGTTGGAGAAGTCGGTCTTTGATCTGCTCATCACTGATTGGCACCTCCCCAAGACCCGGGAATTCTTGCAGACCAGTCTAGAAAAAAACCCCAATTTGCAAACCATTCTGATGATCAAACAGCGGCAGGTTTTCTTTGAGACGATGCACCTGCCCGGTGCCACCGTCATTCAGAAACCTTTTAACTTTGACGATATCGTCCAAAAGATTCAACAAGCCTTCCACCTCCGCAACCTGCAGCAGATGGAATCGCAGATCCAGCGGCTCCGCCACGAAATTTTTCGCTTTTAAGGTTGCCCTTCCTGCTGCTGTGGCTTCCCAGACTGCCCAAAAAAAACGATTGCGTGTCCTATGTTAGCTCGGGTTACCAGTGGTTCCCTGCGGGGCGTTGAGGGTTTTTTGGTGGAGGTGGAGGTTGACATCGCTGCTGGCATGTCGGCCTTTACCACCGTCGGTCTGCCCGAAGCGGCGGTAAAAGAAAGCAAGGATCGGGTCAAGGCTGCCATCAAAAATTCGGGTTACCGCTTCCCCGACACCCGCATCACCATCAATCTGGCCCCGGCGGATGTGCGCAAGGAAGGCACGGGCTTTGACCTGCCCATTGCCCTGGGGCTGCTGGCCGCCCAGGGACTAGTACCCCAGGAGACCCTGGACCGTTTCCTAGTATACGGGGAACTTTCCTTGGACGGCCGTCTCAAGGCCAGCCGGGGGGTGCTGCCCATCGCTCTGGCCTGCCAGCAAGCCGGCCTGGAAGGTCTCATCATCCCCAAAGAAAACGCCCGGGAGGCCGCCGTCGTCCAGGACCTGCCGGTCTATGCCGTCCAAAGCCTGCCCGAGGTCGTAGAGTTTCTGCGGGGTTCTGTGGTTTTAAGCCCGGAACCGCCGCCGCCGGTGGATCTCTTGGCCCAACGCGGCGATGAGGTGGATTTTGCCGAGGTCCGGGGGCAGGAACAGGTCAAACGGGCCCTGGTAATCGCCGCGGCCGGGGGCCATAACGTTCTAATGCTGGGCCCGCCGGGAGCCGGCAAGACCATGTTGGCCCGCCGCCTGCCCAGCATCTTACCGCCGTTGACCTTTGCCGAGGCCTTGGAAACCTCCAAGATTTACAGCATCATGGGCCTGCTGGCCCCGGGCCAGGCCCTTTTGACCACCCGCCCTTTCCGGCCGCCCCACCACACGGTCTCGGACGCCGGGCTCATTGGCGGCGGCCGCATCCCCCGCCCCGGCGAAGTCAGCCTGGCCCACAACGGCGTCCTCTTTCTGGACGAACTGCCCGAATTCAAGCGCCAGGTCTTGGAGGTCTTGCGCCAACCGTTGGAAGAGGGTTACGTCACCATTTCCCGGGCCAGCAGCTCCCTGACCTACCCGGCGCGGTTCATGTTGGTGGCCGCTATGAATCCCTGCCCCTGCGGCTTTCTGGGTGACCCCAAACACCCCTGCCACTGCACCCCCACCCAGATCCGCACCTATCAGAACCGTATTTCCGGGCCGCTCCTGGATCGCATTGACTTGCAGATTACCGTCCCGGCCGTGCCGTTCCGGGATCTGGCGGCCGGACCCGACGGCGCTGCCTCGGCCCGGTTGCAGGAGCAGGTGATCGCGGCCCGGGCCATCCAAACCCGGCGTTTGGCCGGCACCGCGGCCCACTGCAACGCCCAGATGCCCCCCCGTTTGGTGAAAAAATATTGCCACCTGCAGCCGGAACCGCGCCACTTGCTGGAACGGGCCATGGACCGCCTGGGCCTCTCGGCCCGGGCCTATAACCGAATCCTGAAAATTGCCCGAACCATTGCCGACCTGGCAGCAGAACCCGAGATCAATACGCCCCACCTGGCGGAGGCCATCCAATATCGGAGTCTGGACCGGAAGTTGGGTTAGAAAGAAGATGAGCGAAAACAAGCAGGGAGACAGCCGTTGTTGACCGGCAACGCGGCCGGGGCAGCACTCTCAAAGCAGACATCACAAACCGAAAACAAACCACCGCAAAGGATAATGCATGGCGGCGCTAATCATGGAACCACCCCCGCGGCAGTATGTGATCTTTCCCCTGGTCGTCCACTGGCAGCCGTGGTTAGAAAACCTTGCCTTTTATCTGCCAAAATTGCACAGCGGCCTCGTCAGCGGGGCGCCGACGGCAGCTTGGCTCTCATTCCTGCAGCCTCCCCGGCAGCAGGTCTGGCAAGCCTTTGCCAAACACTTTCAGCCCGGTGAATTGAGCCAGTGGCAGGCTTATTTGCATTATCTAAGCGCTCAGGAGGATCAGGATGAGCTGGACCTGCGGGCCGCCATTCGGGGCACCCTGGCACCAGGGCTGCCGCCGGAACTTGATCGGGAGGCCCTGTGGAGCCTGGCCTATCAGCTGGAAGAAACCTTGGCTGAGAAGACCGCTGGCTTACAACAGTTAGCTGACCAGGAAAAGGTCCTGGAACAGTTGCTGGGGGAAGCAGAGGCCGACGATCAGCAGGTCTTGCCGGTGGACGCAACGTTTAGTCCCGCACTCACTCAGGGGCCGGCGGATATCTCCCTGGCCAGGTTGCGCCTACAATTCTGGCAGATGATCCTGGATCCTTATCTCGAGGAGCCCTGGACTCTGGTAGTCCTGGAACCCGCAGCGGGGGAAAGTTCACCCCGCTATCTCTGGCAGACCGCCCTCACCGCAGGACAGGAAGGGTGGCAGGCCCACTTCCAGCTCCCGGCTTGGCAGCCCCAACCCAGCAGCGCTGCCCAGAGCATGGCAATCCTGGAACTGGGGGTTCTTTTCAAGAAAACCCTCGACGGCTTGCTCCAGGCTCTCTTGACCTCCGCGCCGGAAACAGCCGCCTGGCGGAAAAAAATGGACCGCCTGGTAGAAGAGCGCTTATGGCCAGCGGCAACCCCCCACCAGGCGCGTGCGATTCGTTTGGAAGTATACAGTTGGCCGCCGGGGCTGACAGACGCTCCGGCGCTACCCTCGCCTATGGTGTTTCTATCTCCGGTAGACTGACCTGAGGCTTCCGGGGCAAGGCCTTTCTCGGCTTCACCGCAGTGATCTTGCCGGCCGCAATCTCCCGCAAGGCCACAACAATTTCCTTGTTCTTGACCCGTTCCGACAGGAGCACCGGCGCCCCCTTATAGAGCTGGCGGACCCGCTTGGCCGCCAGATGGACCAACTCAAAGCGATTTTCCACATGTTTCAGGCAATCTTCAATGGTTACCCGTGCCATGCTCTTCCTCCCTTTTCTATCCCCACCCTCCCTTTGACCGCTGATCAGGGATTGTGAGGCAGTGGCCCCAGGCTCGGGAGGGACGGCCGGAAAGCATCTCCCTTAGATCTTTGTCCCAACCCGCCTGGCGCCAAGTTTCATTCTAATTCACAACTGCCTGCCTCGCCGGCGCAATCAACCATGGGGCCGTGACCGGCGGATTTGGCCAAGATTTGGCGCATTTCCTCATACGTGTATTGATAGCCACACACCGTGCAGCGGATTTTCATACCTCGTCACGTTGAGCAGATCTGGATCTGTCCGGTCTGACAGTGCCGACATTTCATGTCACTTGCATCCTCCTAAAAATATGATGATAATTGCGGTAACTCGGGGTCAACCTGCCGGGCTTGCCGCAGCAGGGCGTTCAGATAGAGCCAAGCGAAGCTTATGAGGAATTCGGGACCGTATTTGGCGGCGCCGTTGGCTTCATAGGCCAGGTCAAGTCGGCCGTTCTCACAATTGACCCGCAAAACCAGGTCAGGGAGGACCTGCCAACACACGGACCAACCATGACTCCTCACCTGGCACAGACCGGCATCCAGCCGCCAGATGGCTGCCGCCGCGACCTCGGGACTGAGGCGCAACAATACTTCTTGTCGCCCTTGCAGCGTGAAGCGCTGCAACCCGCCCCCATGTTGAGCCTCCAACGCCGCCAGCGTCAGCCAGTCAGCACCCACTGTCTCCAGGTGCAGCGGCAAGCTGCCTCTGCCATAACGGGCTAACAACGCCACGTAGTCCCATGCAAAAACGTAAGCATCTTCCGTGGGCAGAACAAGGCTGGACCGGCTGTAAAAAACCCGCAAGTCTGTGCCAAATTCCGGATCATCATTATAGAAAAAAAAGAGCTCCAAAGGCCGGAAAGGCCGCAGCCGCAGGCCCCAGCGGATGGTGTCATAGGGCCGCTCGGCTACCAGGTCGGCTCCCAAACACGCCGCCAACCCCAACGGTGCCAGATTGGCCAAGCCAGCCAAATCCTGACGGTATTTCTTGCGGATAGACGCTCGTAACTGCCCTTCCCAACCCCAGCCGCTGGGAAATTGCCCTAAAGTGACCAGGTCATACGGGAAGGTCGTGGTCACCCCGCTGCCTTGCTTGTCAATTTTTTGCTGAATTTTTCGGCATTAATGATAAAACGCTCGTGACTGGCTTCGCCAATCTTTTCTTTTTCGTCAAAGGCTTCCAACTTGAAACTCAGTTTTTTGCCGTCCACCTCCACCAGTTCGGTAACCACCCGTACTTCCATGCCGAGCGGAGTGGGGGCCGTGTGTTTCAGATTAATGCCGATGCCCACTGATTGTTCACCGGGTTGCAGGTGTTTGGCCAGCAGATCGGCACTGACCCCTTCCATTAAGCCCACCAAAAAAGGCGTCGCAAAAGCGTCGGGTAAATCGGGATAAAACTTCCGGGCCGAATGCTCCGGCCCCGTCTTCAGTCGCAATTCGTGCCTCATTCCAGGTTTAAAAGGCGATTCCATGGCATTTCCCTCCCAAGTCCAAGGCCGCGGCAGCAGAGCTTGCCAAAACCGAACCAAATCATTACCAATGACGTCGTTTAGACCACCGGAAAGACCTTGACCTGCCCCACCTGTTCCCCCCGCCCCAGACGGCGGCCCAGGGCCTCGGCCTCGGCCAACACCTCTGGTCGGCCCAGAATGGCTCCCTTCTCATCCACCTCCCGGACTAATATCTCAGCGGCATAGCGAACATTGATGGCATCAAAAAAATAGTAGGTGGCCAGCCGGGCACCCACAAAAACGTGCTTGCCTTTGGTGGCCGCAGTCGACAAGAACACACCCTGACGCTGCCCGCCCGGAAACTCCTGCTTCAAAACATAACGGCGGGCCCAAAAAGCCTGGGTCCGATCAACCATGGCCTTGGCCTGGGCTGTGAGACCATAGAAAAAAATGGGAGAAGCCAACACCACCACATCGGCCGCCAACAGTTTGGGGTACAAAGTGAGCATGTCGTCTTTGATGGGACACTCGCCCGTCTCGAAACACTTATAAATTTCCAAACAGGGGGAAATTTTCAGTTTCCGCAGCGCCACCTTGTCCACTTCCCCCCCGGCTTCCTGGGCGCCGCGCAGCAAGGCGTCCAGGAGAATCTCCGTATTGCCGCCAACCCGCGGGCTGCCCCAAATACCCAATACCTTCATACACCGCTCCTTTGTGCCATTCCGCACCAGCGTACCAACGTAATGGTAAAAGATCCAGGCGCTTTTGTCAAGTTTTTAACATTCGCTATTTTATTGATATTATTTAATAATATTAGTAAGACCCCGTGAGATTTTTGCAGCCCACCCGGCCCGCAGCGAATGTTTCCCAAGGCGGCCCATCCTGTCTTAAGTCTGCCAGCTGGGAAACACTGAGAACTCGGCCTCTGGGTTGGAGAGTAAAAGAGGACACATCGCCGTCGGCTTCCGGGGGTGCCATTGACAATAGACAACCCGATACTTACCTATCTGTCATAAAGCAAACCCGGCTAGGAGGACGATGCCATGATCCTGTATATCCCAAAAGCCGAACAGAACGACATCACCAAGCTCCTGCAGGAAGAAAACATCCCTTTTGAAATCAGCGAGGTTACCTCGATCCGGGAGGTGGGAACGGGGAGTTATGAAATGGTGACTATCCAGGCCAATGTGGCGGAAGTGGAAGTGCCAGCCACATATCGGTCCAGCGAGGGTGATGTGCGGGCCTTTCGGCTGCCGTCGGGGCGGCTGCTCCTGACGGATCTGGAGGGTAATCTGGAGCGGATCGAAACGCCGCCGCCGACCAGGTGATTGCGGCCGCGTCGGCGGGCTGTGCTTGCCTTCACCGGAACATGAGGGCGGGCGGACAACCCGCCCTCGTGGTTCTCAGCCGTGTTAAAATGCGAAGGTCACATTGAGGCCGCCATACACATGATTCTGCTGGGCGTCCCAGGAACCCCAGCGCAGGAGCTGGGTCGAGTCCCCGCCTAACCCATACCAGAAGCCAACTTTGGGAGCAATGCTGACATACTGATGCACGGGAATGGTGAGCGTGGCATATAGCTGGCCGGCCAGGGGGCCGGAAAAGGCCTTGGTACCGGTAGGATCTGAAAAGGGTTTGGCCGGAAAGGCCGCCACATCCCGGGAAAACAAAAAGATGATATTGTTGCCCAGCTCCAAGGTGGATTTATACCAGGGCAGCTCAAAGACCCGGGAGAGGCCCACCGTAAGCCAGGTGCCAGGGTAGTGCATGACCTCGCTGTTGCCGGTGAGTGCCAGTTTAGCGAGGCCGAAATCCGCGGCCAGACCATAGTAAATCTCAAAGGAATCCCCCTGGGGATAGATGGTGGAGTCGTAGGCGTAATAAATACCCCCCAGATTTATGGTCAGGGTCTTGACGATGTCACCTTTATAGACATCCCGCGTATACCCGAAGGTCAGATCCGTTTCATTCCATTTCGCCCCCGTTCTGGGGGTAATGGCGGCTGGGGCGTTTTCGCTGGTATCAAAATTGCCCCAGGCATTAATGGAAAAACCTTTGTAGCCCACCGTCAACGATGGCTGCAAAACCGCGCTGCGTCGACTCAGGGCGAAACCTCGCCAAATATATTGGCTCAGAATATCAACGCCGACGCTGGCCGTAGGTTTATCTTCGGCTGCGGCCGGTGTCTCAGTCGGCGCCGCCGCCGTCTCCTGGGCGGCGCTGCTGTGCCAGCTCATGAAGAGCAGCATCAATACCACGCCCCACAGAAAAATAAGATTACTCAGTTTTCTCCACCTGTGTGTCATAGTGATTCCCCCTTTTATGGAAAAATTAGCCGATGCAGCCGCCGGCGCCGTTCACGTTGTCTCCCCGAGAGAGCGGCTGCTTGCGGCAATCCGGTTTTCCTAGCCGGATCCGCAACAATTGTCGGCGTCAAGAATGCAATAAACAACAGCAAAGATCGTGCCAAATAATTATTATTGATTTTACAGGAGATTTATGTTGGCGGGGTGACAATCTTGCCAATGCCGGGACAGTTTTCTGACAATATTGTCAATTTGGCTGATTTAGATGACGGATGGGGACCGGGCCCTGTTTACCGTATTTCTCGAAAACCGCGTCTCTTAATTGTCAACGGCTAAGCTCTGCAAGATCTCGGTCATAGTCGGGGACACCGAGGTGAAGTGAACGACGCAGCCGGCCTCGGGGTCCTCCAGTTGGCCGACGACTTTGGCGTAGAGCTCGGGTGCGTCCGGGGCGCCGAGGTCGGCGGTCAAGGTCAGGAGGAGGTTGCTGTGTTTTTCCGGCGGTTGGGGAAGGGTGAGGCAGGCGCGCGTTTTCCCCAGGGCCGTGATCTGGGCCGGCTGGGCCTGGTCTTCCAGATGCTTGCCGTCCAGGCGGCGGCAGAAGCAGGGGAGGGGGGAGGGGAGGGGGGTTATGTCCTCATCGGCCGGCCGCAGGTGCAGTTCCGGGTGGTCAATGTGGCCCAACAGTTCCTGGCAGACCAGAGGTTGCCGCATGCCCTTGGCGCTCACCGCGATTTCTTCCCCTAAGATGAGTCCTGGACCGGCCGCAGCCGCGAGGGCCGGTGACACCAGAATCTGGCCGCCCACGGTGTAGCTCTCGATCCGGGCGGTGAGGTTGACGGCCCGGCCGACTACCCCATATTTGGTCCGTTTGCGGGAGCCCAGGTTGCCCACCACCACTTCGCCGTGGTGGAGGGCGATACCCATGGCGATTGCCGGCCAGCCCTGGTCCAGGAGGTGTCGGTTTACCGCGGTCATGGCCTGCTGCATGGCCAAGGCGGTGCGTACTGCTCGCAGAGGGGCGTCGGGCCAGGGCACTGGCGCGCCGAAGAGCACCAGGATGGCGTCGCCGATGATTTCATCGATGGTGCCTCCTTCAGCCTGGATAATATCGATCATAACGGAAAGATAATGGTTGAGGATGGCAACCACCACCGTGGGCTCCAGTCGTTCCACCATGGCGGTAAAGCCCCGCAGGTCGGTCATGAGGATGGTGACCGGCCTTTTCTCGCCGCCCAATTTCAGGCCTTCGGGCATGTCCAGGAGCACCTGGACGATATCATCGCTGGTATAGCGGCCGAAAGTCTCCCGGATGAAGCGGTTGCGTTTTTCCAATTGCTCATTGAGGGCCAGGAGTTGTTCCCGGGATTCTTTGAGCTGTTGGGTCATGCTGTTAAAGGCCTGAGAAAAGGCGCCCATGAAGTCCACCTGCTGGGTCAGATCGCCGGCCGCCACCTGCTGGGTTTTCCAGGTTAGGTGGCGGAGGTTGGACTGGAGGGTCTTCAGGGACTGGGCCACCGCCATGCGGCTGGCCAACGGCTTGAGGTCCAAATCCCCCAAGGCCATTTGGGCCAAGGCTCTGGCAAAGGCGTCGTATTCCACCAGAAAGCGGTTAACATAGGTCATTAACTGGCGGAGTTCATTGTCCGGCAGGTCTGAGGGTATATCCAAGGGCCCCACCGGTTTACCGATGCGCAGGTAATGGAAGACGGCGGTCAGGCGGTCGAGGAGCTCGGGTGCTACGGTTAACATGCTCGGCCTCAGATGGGCACGGCGGTGAAGCGGCAGATGCGGTCACCGCTGCCCCAGCAGTCCACTTCCTTGACCTGAAAATCCTTGCCGGTGTAAGCCAGGAGCACGCCGGCCAGAAAGCCTTCGTCATAGATGCAGATCTGTTCGTCGCAGACCGGCAGGCCGGAGCAGTCCAGGTCTTCGGCGATGGTGATGACAAAGGAGCCCTGGTCGTAATCCGCGGATTCCACCCGGAAAATGCCGATGCCCAGATCTCTCATGTGCTGCTGGATGGCCGTGCAGAAGCCCTGCATGTCCTTGGCGTCGGCCAGGAGGTTGCGACAGAATTCTTCGCCAGCCTTTTTGCCGGCCTCGTAGAAAATGCGGTCTGCGGTCTCCACGCCGAAATCCCGGATGAGGAGATCCCGGAGGGTGTATTGCATGAGCCGGTAGACGGCCAGGTGCATCATGGGGCCGAGATTGGGCCGGCCCGCTTCGATGTCGCCCAACATATTCCAGCTGAATTGACTCTCGTCTCGTTCTTCTCGAAACATTGCCGCTGCCCTCCGGAGATTTTTCTGTTACTGTATCTGAAAGAGGGGGCAAAAGAAAGTGATGGGAGGGCTCAATGGGTTGTTGAAAAAGAGCTTTTCGGGGGGGCAAAAGGGTGCGGCCCCCTGCCCCCTCCCCAAAAAACCCCTCCCCCAACCCCAAAGCCTGTCAAGGCAGAAGCGGCCTTGACCCTGGCCGAACATACCTCGGATTGGCGGATCACTATGATTATTACGGAAGAGATTACCATCAAGGCCCCCCTGCACCGAGTCTGGCAGGTCTTTGCCAACATCGCCGACTGGCAGAAATGGAATTCCGTCTGCCAGGATTGTTGTTTCATCAGCGGCAAGGAGATAGCCCCGAGGGCTTGTCTGGCCTTCACCCTGAGGCCGTATTACCTTCCCATCGAAATACAGCCAAAGGTCACCACATGTGTGCCGATGCGAGAAGTGGTCTGGGAGGGGCAGCGCCTGGGCGTGCATGCTGTGCACCGCTTCGAGTTCCGCGAAGACAACGGTCAGGTTACCATCATTAGCACCGAGGAATTCGGCGGACCGCTCTTTTTCCTGGCCCGCCTCATCTTGGTGCACCGGCGACTGCAACAATTGACCCGCCAGCTTTTGCAGGATATCAAACGGGCGGCGGAAGCATGTGGTTAGTGGCCGGTAAGAAAATGGCCAAAGGAAAAGGGATGAGAGATGACCAATTATCCTCACTTTCCCCTGCCCTCTGCCTACTGCTCACGGGCAGGGCGCGACGCTGTAATGAAGTCTGCCCAGACCGGGAGCAGAGCTGGGCCCACAACGCCCGTTGCAGGGTCCAGACCCCGTGGGCATCTTTGGCCAGCCACAGCCGCCAGCGGGCCCCGGCCACGGCGTCATCCGGGTAGCCGGCTTCGGTCACGGTTACCAGAGCCGTTTCGCGACTCTCCGGCGGTGTGCGTACCTCAATGAACTTGGTGTGGCCCCGCATTTCTGTGCCGACAAACCGCAGGGCCACCAATACCGCCTCCCTGGTCCAGGACTCGTCCTGGGCCGCGGCCTGCTGCACCTGCGCGTTACCGGCAGCAACGTCCAATGGCTTGACAGAGGGCACCTCGACCTCGGAGACGCCAAAATCCTTCCGGTCCTGGGCCATATTTGGCCCGGCCAGGGCAGACCCTCCCGGCCAAAGGGCCAGCAGCAGTAAAACCGGCCACATGCAGCCTTTATTCTTTCCCAGCAACGGTGCCATTGTTCACCTCCGGGCTAAAACCTGCCCCCCAACGACCCGGCGTACCCGGTCAATTCCACATAGCCCTGGCCGCTGACCGGTTGGCCGTTCTTGGTGCCGGCGACCCGGACGCTCCCTTCCCAATAGGTGATCTGGGTGCTCTGGGAGGTGATCAACTCCTGGTTGGGGAGGGTGGGCCGGATTTCCAGCTCATAGCCCAGGGCCGGCAGGCTGATTTTCCAGGCTGCGGGATAGACCGCGCCGGATTTGGGGGATTGCCAGGTTGCCAACGGTTGGATGGCAAAGTCAGCCAGCTGCAGATGGCGGCCCTGGCCTTGAGGGTCAACCAAGGTTCCCGACGAGAAGGGGTCCAGGCTGCCGTCCTGGTGGCGCAGCACATAGAGCATGAGATCATGGCCGTCGTCCAGTTGCAGGGAGAACCAGTCCCAGCCGGTCTGATAAGGGGCCAGCTGGCTGCTGGAGAATTCGTGGTCCATCCAGCTCTGACCCTGAACTTTGTAAGTGCGACCTCGGTAGCTCAAAGTTCCTTGGGTGGCCAGCCGGGTCAGGGAATAATAGTGGCTGGCATAACCCTCGCCGGCGGCCTTTTGACTGACGCCGTCGATGCCGTGCCTGACCGGGGGCTTGGCGGGGGTTAGGCGGAGGTCTAAGCTGAGATTGACGGCCACGGCTTGCAGATGATGCACTCCGCCCTGCAACTCTGCCTGCCAATTATCGATCCAGACGCGGTAGCGGTCCACCTCGGCGCCGGACATTCCCAGGGCGCCCCGCCCCACCTTCTCATAGTAGACGAAGCGGCGCCCCTGGATGTCGGTCAGGGCCAGATGGGCAAAGTAGAGGGTGTGCAGCGACCAGGCCGAGCGGGCCTGGGGATCGGGGCGGCGCACTCCTACCCGGAAAAAGGTGAGCTGGTAGCTGAACGGTTCCCCCTGCTCGCCGGTCAGATGGCCGGTGTAATACCACCATTCCGTCTTAAAATCGGGGTGGGCGGCGTGATCCCGGGGGAAGGCGTACTGCCAGCCTGGGCGGGAAAGGCGGAAGTTCTCCTCGGCCGAAGTTGCGGCAACATATAGAAAAACCAAAAGAAGCGCCAGAAACAGAACGCCCCAACCCTGGAGCACCTGTCTCCGGCACCAAAACCAGCCCCTGACTCCTGGCCCCTGTCCGCTAGCCACTGTTCACCCCTCCTGCACCCGATAACCCGCTGCCGTCAAGGTTGCCATAATCTTGTCGCAATGGTCGGCGCCCAGCGTCTCCAGATCAATCTTCACCCGGGTATCCTGGAGGGGGAGGTCCAGAGCCAAACGGTCATGGCTGAGGGACAGGATATTGGCCCCGGCTTGGCCGAGCAGGGTGGTCAAGCGGCCCAGGGAGCCGGGACTGTCCGGCAGGACGACGCTAAGGCTGAGCAGGCGCCGGGAGTGTAAGAGCCCCCGTTGGACGACTCGCTCCAGGAGGGGGACGTCCATATTGCCGCCGCTGATGACCAAGACTACCCGGCGGCCTAAATCGGCGTCGGCCAACTGCCGCAGCAGGGCCGCGGCCGGGACGGCGCCAGCGCCTTCGCTGAGGATTTTCTTTCTTTCCAGGAGTAGAAGCACCGCGTCGGCGATCTGATCTTCGCTGACCAGGGCCAGGCCGTCCAGATAACGCTGTAGGATGGGAAAAGTATGCTCGCCCAAACGGGTGACATTGATGCCGTCGGCCAGGGTGGGGGCGCCGGCCACGGCGACGGGGTGTCCGGCGGCAAACGCCGCCTGGGCCGAGGGCACCAGTTGAGTCTGAACCCCATAGACGCGCACGCGGGGGTTGGATTCTTTTACTGCTACCGCCACGCCGGCGGCCAGGCCGCCGCCGCCCACCGGCATGAGGACCGCATCGAGGTCAGGGAAGGCGGCCACCAGTTCCAACCCCAAGGTGCCCTGCCCGGCGATGATTTCGGGATCATCAAAGGGATGCACGAAGGTCAAACCAGCCTGAGCCAATTCTTGGGCTTTGGCCAAGGCTTCGGCCAGGGTCTGGCCATGGCGGACCACGGTGCCGCCATAGCTTTCGGTGGCCAACTGTTTGGAGAGGGAGGCCCATTGGGGCATGATGATGGTGGCCGGTCGTCCGGCCAGGGCCGCGGCATAGGCCACGCCTTGGGCGTGATTGCCGGCTGAGGCCGCCACTACGCCGCTGGCTGTCTCGACCACCGGCAGCAGCTTCAGCTTGTTCAGGGAGCCCCGCAGCTTGAAGGACCCGGTAGTCTGGAGGTTCTCCAGTTTCAGAAAGACCTGCCGACCACTCCGCCGGCTAAGCGTTTGGGAGTAGACCAGCGGCGTCCGGATAATCTGGCCAACCAGGCGCTCCTGGGCCGCCTGAATTTCCCGCAAGGTTACCATGTCCCTTGACCGCCTGACCGTATTTGCGGCTGCCGTGGGAGGCGGCAAGTTGGTTGCGCAGCGGCACGATATTTCCTAAGCAAGTTGGGCCTTTCGCCAGCCGGCGTCCTTCAGCTCCTGGACATGCCGGAGCATGGTTTCCTTCAAGGCGTTAATATAGGCCAGCCGATCCTGCTGCAGGATCGGCGCCAGCGCGGCATGCAGGCGGGTGCGAACTGCCAAGTCCTGGGGGGTCAGACCGTTCCAACTGCAGTAGCCCTGGTCAAAGAGAAAATCCGGGGTGATCTCCTCAACAATGCCCTTATCCCAAAAGAAAAATTTCGCCCCTTCGATGTCGTATTCCAAAATCCAACCGCAATCCTCGGTCATAATGGTGGGATCCCACTCAGCTTGCTCTCGACACTCCGGACAATAGAGATTCACCAGGATACCCTCAGGCAGGATGTTGTCCCGGTGCATAAAGTGGGCTTCTTGGCGGCCGCAAACACAGCTGCGGCGGAGGCTCAGGCACATCCTTCTACTCCTTCCGTGGTTTATCTTCCAATCATAACATAGTATCTGGTCACGCTTATGGCAATGTTGAATTTTGGGGAGGGATGATTTTTCCAGCGGAGGGCCATGAGGGATGGGATGCCGAAGGTTAGGAAGACAATAATCGCTCCTCCTTATGAGGAGTTGGCCTCTAAACTTGCTAATTCCCACATTGGTGGACAGACGTCGGTTCAGAACAATCCAATTTTCCCAGTATATCACTTAGTGGTATAGTTTTACTGGCATGTGGCACATTTTTTTGACTACCAAAGCTCGATGGAAGAACTGCCACCATTGCCATCTGCAGCGAGGTCGCCCTGCTTATGTGGCGGTTTGCCGGTGAGTTGACAAAGGAGCAAAAACCATCGAGGTGGCGTGTGTTGGAACCCATGAAAAAGCCGACTACGACGGATTATGTGGAAATTAAATTTCGCATACCTTTATGGAGTTTGGCTGAAATCAAAAAAAGGTGGCTCAAAACGGGGAGAGGAGGCAGTGCCGTGGCGGGAGGTTTTTTCCATCCTTTCAGCCAGGTGTGGCGCTGCGGCGAGCCCGGAAAAAAGAGGGTCTGACGCAAAAGGACTTGGCTCGTCTCATCGGCGTCAGCCAGAACCCTATCTCAGCCATGGAGCATGGCAAACGCCCCATTGGCATAGAGATGGCCAAACGGTTGGCCAGTGTGCTGAAATTGGCTTACCGGGTGTTTTTGTGAGTGGCAGTCAGTCGTGTCCGGTAAGGTTTTTGCAGGCAGCACGGCGCGCTCCGAATTTATCTCATGTTGGCCCCTGCTGTCATTCTGAGGGAGCGAAACGACCGAAGAATCTTAGACCCGGCGCGTCGCTCAGGATGAAAAGATGAGCTTCATCCTTCTCAGGAAAAGCTAGTTACCCTCTTGGGGAAGGTTATAACCCCCCTGCAAATAATCTACCGGACACGCATGATCTTTTTTGGAAAAAAACGGGGCGGGCCTTTTTGGGGTCCGCCCCTTTGGCACATAACCGAGGAGAGGTTATGAAGGTTAGGGGTTAGGGATATGAGGACTGTATGGCGAAGAGAAAGCTTTGAAAACGGTTTCTAGTTTCTGGTATCCGGTTGCTGGTTGTTTCCAGGTATAATCCGCATGATAGGCGTGCTGTGCACGCCATGAGCGGCGGCCGCCGGCCGCCCTGGATATCTGCTGGCTCTCGGCTTTTGGCGCAGCCCAAAGCCCCCCATCGGGGTGGGGGGAGGGGTTTCAGGGCAGGGGGCTGTGCCCCCTGGCCTCCTCCCTGGAATTTACTTTTCCGCACCTAAATTGGCTTACTTGGCTGTGGTGACCAGGTTCCCCTGGGCGTCAAAGACCTCGATCTCGACCATGCGACCGCCATCCAGGCGGTGGGTGGCGCAGCTCAGTCAGGGATCGTAGGCGCGCACCGCCATTTCCACCTTGTTGAGGGCTTCCTCGGTAATCACCCCTTTGCTGATGACCGCGTCGGCGGCGGCCCGGATGCTCATGTTCATGGGCGCCACGTTGTGGGTGGTACCGACGATGAGGTTGGCCCGGGAGATGCAGCCGTTGTCATCGGTGGAGTAATCGTGAATCAGCGTGCCCCGGGGGGCCTCCACGCAGCCGATGCCCCGGCCGGCCTGGGGGGTTACCTCGTTGCGCACGTGGTGATCGGTGATGGTCTCGTCTTCCAGGAGTTCGATGACCCGCTCGCAGGCGTAGACCAATTCGATCAACCGGGCCCAATGGTAAAGCATGGTGGATTGGGCCGGCCGCCCGAATTTGGCCCGGAATTCCTCCAATTCGGCCTGAGCGTAGGGCGTGTTGATCTTGTCGCAGACATTCAGCCGGGCCAGGGTGTTGACCCGGTAGATGCCCTTGGGCTGTTTCAAGTCCATGGAAAAGCCTTCGTTCCAGGTCCGGGCATAAGGGAATTTGCAATAGGACCAGTCTTCGATGTGCTCGCCCAGGAAGTCCACATACTGCTCGTAGCTGAAATCCTGGTAGCTGCCGTCGGGTTTCATGAGACGGAGCACACCGTCAAACAGGGTCAGGGAGCCGTCTTGGGGTTTGACGGTGCCCAGGAAGCCGGTCCTGATCTCGCCCAGCTTCAGGGTCGCTTCATCCAGGTTGGCGAAGATATTCTTTTTAGCAAAGTCGATGCAGAAGCGGGCGAATTCCAGTTGCTCCCGGCTTTTGGCCAGCATCTCCTGGCGTTCATCCTCACGCATGGGTTTGGCAAAGCCGCCGGGCACCACGACGATGGGATGGATGACTTTGCCGGCGAACTTTTCGATCATCATCTGGCCCATCTGGCGCATCTTCACCACCTGGGTGGCCAACTCCGGCGCGGCCTGGACAATGCCCAGGACGTTGCGCACCTTATAATCGGCCCCGGCCCCCAGGACAAAGTCGGGCGCCGCCAGGAAGAAGAAGTGCAGGATCTTGTCATTGATCTGGGCCATGACCTGCATCAGCTCCCGGAGCTTGACGCCGGTGGGCGGCACCTGGGCGTTGAAGCAGCCGTCCACCGCTTTGTTGGAGGCGGTGTGGTGCATCCAGGGGCAGATGCCGCAGATGCGGTTGACGATCTTGGGAACTTCCTCGGCCGGCTTGCCTTCGATGAATTTTTCAAAACCCCGCAATGACATAATGTTGAACCGGGTATCAGCTACATTGCCCTGCTCATCCAGGGTAATGGCGATGCGGGCGTGCCCCTCGATGCGGGTAATGGGCTGTATATTGATAACCTGGCGATGCGGCGCTCCATGGGTCATGGTCTGCTCGGCGCCGACTGCGATAACAGTTTGAGACATATTTCCTCCTTACCGACTCCTGGCCGCCTTGGGCCGCAGGAGACCATGGGCGCCGGAAAACTCCAATAGGGTCGATTTTTCGGTGATGGACTTGATATCCACCTTATTGCTGGCCAGGGCGTTGAGGTAATCCAGCAATTGGTTGCCTTCCTGCTGCACCGGTCCGAAGCAGCCCTGGCAGGGGACCCGGGCCAGGATGCAGCGGGGCGCTTCCCCGTGTTTGCCGGCACAGCCGCCCCGGGTGACCGGTCCCATGCACTGCAGCCCCTGTTCCAGCAGACAATGCATCTCGCTCACCGGTTTGCTGGGGTCATAATGGGCGTTGCGGGTGAAGCGGTTCATATGCTTCAAGTTGCCTTTGCCCATCTTGATGGTGGGGCAGGTGTCACAGACGCTCTTCATGGGCAGCTGCGGCGGCCGGCCTTCCAACAGGGCTAGAATGGCCTCGCCGATCCAATCGGGGTGAGGCGGGCAGCCGGGCAGATAGATATCCACCTTGATCTTTTCATCCAGGGCGTAGGAGCGGTCCAGACAGGCCGGCAGCACAGGATCGCTGGGCGTGTCATGGGCATCCGTAGTCTCTGAGGTCCGGTAATACCGTTCGAAAAGCTCTTCATTGTGCCACTGGTTGATCAGGGCTGGGATGCCGCCGTGAGTGGCACAGGTACCCAAAGCAATGATGACATCACAGGCCTGGCGCATGGCCGCGGCAATCTCCAGGTGTTCCTGGTTGCGGATACCGCCGGTGATGATGCCCACGGTGGCTTTAGGGATGTCGATATGATGCGTATCGCCCGCCCCGGTCTGGCCGAAGTATTTGTGATCCATGAGGACCGGGATATGGACAAATTCCAGGTGGGGCAGGACTTCCAAGAGGGTCTCGCCCAGGTTGAGGATGGCGATCTCACACCCGGAACAGGAATTAAGCCATTCTTCTGCGACTTTGACTGGCATGGGACCTCCCTCCTAACCCAACACCCGGATTGATTTCTTCGCCAGTTCGGCATGCTTGACTTCGGCATAGCGTTTTTTCTTCTCGGACCACTCAATGACCTTGGCCAGGGCATCGCCGGCGAAGCTGGGGTTTTGTTTGTAATCAAAGATTTCGATATCGCTACTCTTGGAATCGGCCAGTACGGCCCGGCCCAGAGGGCTCCGGGTGATGACGGTGGTCCAACCTTCCGGCGAGCCGATACCGCCGAAGGAAATGTCGGCATATTCCGCAGCATAGTCGTCGCAGTAGTGGCAGGCGTAGCGTTTAATGAAGTCCAACTTCTCCAAGGAGATATTGATGATCTCCTTGTTTTTTAGGTGGATCATGAGATTTTCTTTAACATTGACTTTGGCAACGTCATCCCACTGGAAGCCGCCTACCTGTTCCAGTTTCTGCCGCTGTTCCGGGCCGAAGTGAAAATTGCCGGTACAGAACAGACCGAAATGGTATTTGATGGTGCCCGAAGGGACAATGCCCATGACTTCCATGCGCCGCAGCGTATTGATCTGGCAGGGGGTGCCCACAAAGGCCACCCGATTCAACCGCTTCTTGGCCACTTCCCCCAGTTCGATGATGGAGGGCGAGAAGGTGGTATAGAGACTGGAATAGACCTTGGAGAAGTGGGTCATGCCGTGCATGGTGTCGAAGTGGAAGCCGGCCGCATCGATGATCTCTTCCCGGGTCAGGGCCAGCCAAGGCCAGCGGCGGAAGCGGCCCACCCGCCGGCTGACAATGGCGCCGTCAATACGGCCCATGTCCAGGAGATGGAGGAGCAGGGCGGTGACCACGCCGCCGTCGGTGGCGTGGGCCAGGACCTCCGGGTCTTTGGCACGGGCCACGGTGGTCTCAATCACCCGGCCGATGGGGGCGCTCCAGGCGAACTGGCGTTTCAGTTCTTCGTCCAGTTCGTTGACTTCCGGGCAGATGGAGTGGCAGATGCCGCACTCGATGCATTTTTCAATATCAGCATAGCGGGGCCGGCCGGTCTCATCCAATTCCAGGGCGCCGTAATTGATGGCTGTGCAGAAAGTGACGCAACCGCCGCAATGGTGGCAAAGTCCCGGCTTCTGCACCTCTTGGATCAGGTTAAAAAAGGTTTTCATGGCGCCTCCTGCTTCACGCGGCCAACGCCTGGGGCGACCGCACCGGATTGGGCCCCAACCGCCGGATTTTTTCGGTAAATTCAGTGACAAGCTGGGCAAACCGGGGCGCCTCCGCCGAGGATACCCACTCGATGGCAAACCTCTCTGGGTCGATGCCCAGATCTTCCAACACTACTTTTATGGCTTCGCTGCGGGCCAGAGCTTTGTGATTACCATCCAGGTAATGACAGTCGCCCAGGTGTCACCCCATAACGATGACGCCGTCCAGACCCCGCTCCAGGGCGTCCACCACCAGGCGGGGATGCACCATACCGGAACACATGGTGCGGATGACCCGCATGTTGGGAGGATATTGGAGACGGGAGACGCCGGCCAGATCACTACCGGCATAGGCGCACCAATTGCACAGGAAACCGAGGATGACCGGTTCAAATTGTGCTGACATACAATGCCTCCTTGAAAATCTTTATCAATATGAGCGGGGGGCCTTGACCGCTTACCCCCGGGGCCTTGGCCCCCGCTCCCCGCTGATGCGTTTATTTGGTGCGAGGGGAGGGGGGCCAGGGGGCGAGGCCCCCTGCCCCCTCCCCTGCAACCCCTCCCCCACCCCAGGCCTGGCTATTGGCTGTGCCAAAAGCTCAGGGAGGAGGGTTAAGGGGCAGACCTTTAGGCCCCCGCCTGGGCAAACCCTGCCACCACCGCATCCACCTGGGCCTGCAGTTGCTCCATAGTAAAACCATGCACCTCGACGCCGTCCTTGGGGCAGGTGGCAGCGCAGAGGCCACAGCCTTTGCACAAGGCCTTGTCGGTGACAATGCGGCGGTGCACTTGGCCATTATCCCGATACTCCTCCACTTTAATGGCCATATAAGGACAGACGTCCACGCACAGGGCGCAGCCGTCGCATTTCTCCGTGGGATAGGACTTGATGGCATCCAGGGACATGCGCTCTTTGGCCAGGATGACCCCCGCCCGGGAGACCGCCGCCATGGCCTGGGACACCGATTCATTGATGGGTTTGGGATGATGGCAGAGACCGGCAAGGAAAAGGCCGTCCACCAGGGAATCCACCGGCCGCAGCTTGGGATGGGCTTCATTGATGAAGCCGTCGGTATTGACATTATATTTGTAAAGCTCCATAAGCTGCTCATGCTGCCGGGGCACGATGGCCGAGGCTAGGACCAGATAATCCGCCGGGATGGTCACCGGCATCTGGACGATGGGGTCCACCACCTCCACCAGGAGGTTATCCCCTTCTTTCCTGACTTTTGGTTTATTCTCCAGGTCATAACGGATGAAGAGGACGCCCAGTTCCCGGGCCTTGGTGTAGAGGTCTTCCCGTTTGCCGTAGGTGCGGATATCCCGATACAGGATGAAAACCTGCATGTCGGGGTTAAGTTCCTTCAATTTGATGGCGCTGTGCACCGAATGGGTGCAGCAGACCCGGCTGCAATACATCCGCTCCGGCTCCCGGGAGCCGACGCACTGGATAAAGACGGCGCTGCCGGCCTTGGCCACCTGAGCGGATCGCTCCCGCAGCTCCGCGTCAAACTCCAAATGGGTCTTGATCCGGGCATCCTGGCCATAGAGGTATTCGTTGGGTTTGTATTCCTCGGCGCCGATGGCCAGGACGGCGATGCCATAGGAGACCGTTTCGGTGCGGCCGGCCACGATAATGTCACTCTGGAAATTGCCGACGGAACCGGAGACCGACTTGACTTCGGCCTGCTTTAAGACCTTGATCTTGGGGTGATTTTCCACCTTGGCAATCAGGACCTGGAGATTGGTGCGGATGTCTTCGCCTTTCCAGGTCTTGTTCAGGAACCAGGCATTGCCGCCCAGTTTATCGCTCTTCTCCACCAGGACCGTCTCGTAGTTGCGGTCAGCCAGATCCAGGGCCGCGGTCATCCCGGCCAAACCGCCGCCGATGACCAGAGCCCGTTGGGAGACCGCCACCGACAGGCGCTGCAAGGGGAAATCCCGCAGGGCCTTGGCCACTGCCATACGCACCTGATCCTTGGCCTTGGCCGTGGCGGCTTCGGGACTTTGCTGGTGCACCCAGGAGTTCTGGTTGCGGATGTTGGCCATTTCCAGGAGGTAGCCGTTGAGACCGGCCTCCCGCAGAGTATCGGCAAACAGGGCCTCATGGGTCCGGGGTGTACAGGCCGCCACGACGATGCGGTTCAGATTATGCTCCTTGATCTTTTCCGCCATGAGGACCTGGGTATCAGTGGAACAGGAAAAAAGATTGTTCTCCACATACTGCACGTAGGGCAAGGTCTTGGCATAGTCCACCACCTCAGGCACATTCACCGTGTTGGCAATGTTGATGCCGCAGGAGCAGACAAAGACGCCTACCCGCGGTTCTTCGCCGGAAACATCCCGTTCCGGTGGATAGGTCTTCTCCTTGGTGAGGGTGCCCCGGGCCGTGACCAGGTTTTTGGCCGCGGCGGTGGCGGCTGCGGAGGCGTCGGTGACCGACCGGGGGATGGATTTGGGGCCCGAGAAGGCGCCGCAGACATAGACGCCCTCCCGCTGGGTCAGGACCGGCGCAAAGCTGGAGGTGTCGGCAAAGCGATACTGGTCCAATTTCAGACCGAATTTGGCCGCCAATTCCAGGGCGTCGGCCGGGGCTTCCAAACCCACGGAGAGCACCACCAGATCGAAGTCTTCCCTGACCTGCTGGCCGTCTTCGGTGACATAATAGATCCGGGCGCCGATATTCTTTTCGCCCGGGTCGACGCTGTGGGGCCGGGAGCGGATAAAGCGCACACCCTTGGCCATGGCGTCGTTGTAATAGCGCTCAAATTCTTTATTATGGGCCCGGAGATCCATGTAGAAGATGGTCTGTTGGATATCATCGCCGTGCAGATGCTCGGCGGTGACCAAGGACTGCTTCACCGCATACATGCAGCAGACCGTGGAGCAATAGCCGTTGCCGCAGGCCTTGTTCCGGGAGCCGACGCATTGGATCCAGGCGATCTTTTTGGGCTCCCGGCCGGTGGAAGGCTGCACCAGATGCCCCTGGAAAGGACCGCTGGCCGACAACAGCCGCTCATATTCCAAGCCGGTGACCACGTCCGGCAACTGTTCGTAATTGTAGATATCAAAGCCGGTGGGGTCGAAGGGCTTATAACCGGGGGCCAGAATGACGGAGCCGACGTTGACAGTCCGGACCTCCTCTGGCTCATCAAAATTAATGGCGCCGGTGGGGCAGAATTTTTCACAGGCCTTGCACTTGCCCTTCTGGAAATAGATGCAATGGTCCTTGTCGATGACGTACTTCAGGGGAACGGTCTGATTGTACGAGATGTAAATGGCCTTCCGGGTGCCCACGCCCATTTGATACTCATCCGGCACCTTGCGGGGACATTTTTGCGAACACAGACCGCAGGCAATGCACTTGTCCATGTCCACATAACGGGGGTGCTGGCGGAGGGTGACCAGGAAGTTGCCGGGCTGCCCGGAGATGGTGTCGATTTCGGAGAGGGTAAGAAGCTCGATGTTTAAGTGCCGACCGCACTCAACCAACTTGGGTGAGAGAATTCACATGGCGCAATCATTGGTCGGATAGGTCTTGTCCAGCTGCGCCATCTTGCCGCCGATGCCGGGGCCTTTTTCCACCAGATAGACGTAATAGCCGGAATCGGCCAGATCCAGGGCCGCCTGGATCCCGGCGATGCCGCCGCCGACCACCAAAACGGAGCCGACAACTTTGTCTGACATAACTGCCTCCTGAAACGTTATTGGCAACCTGCTGCGTTCAGGTTGTTCAGATGCGTGTAACGCCAACGCCACTGGCACGGTGACCACCTCCCGGGTCTCCGCCAGGGCCAGCTCCCGGGGGTTGAGAGAACCGGGATCCAGGGCGAATTCTTGACACAGCCGTTGGAAATCCTCCCGGGACAGCAACAGCCCCCGCCCCGGGGCTGGCCGAGCCGGTATCTTGCCGGTCTTTACCCAATTCCGGATGGTATTCCGATGCACTCCCAACCGCTCCGCCAAAGTAATCACTTGGATCAGGATCATGCGCCGCCTCCGATCTGGTCTAACACCCACTCACACGCCGCCGGGATGGCGGCAGCCACCGCCGGCGATAAACCGGGTTGGATCTCCTCTGGAATTTGCTCAATTTGCACCGTCAGAATACGCACCTCCACCCCACCAGTTTTGGCCAACTCCTGGAGTAGATTGAGGGACGGAAAGTGGTGCACGGAAAAATCATTGACTTTCTCCGTAGCAATCTGGTCCACCGGCAGCTCGAAGAGTTCCCCGGCGACCCGCCCGGGCTGCTGGGCCGCATCAATAATTAAGATTTTTTTGGGTTTTTGCGGGGCCAGGAGGATATCGAAGAGGAGGTCCCGGATGCTGGTCCCCACATCCTCCACCCGCACCGAGGCGGGGAACCGGGAGCGGGCCAGGAGATGCTCAACCACCGCCGGGCCGAAGCCGTCATCCCCCATGAGGACATTGCCGCAGCCAAAAACCAATACGGCGGCCGGGGGCGGGTCCGCCCCGCAAGAACAGGTGTACGAGGGTTGGATGATGTTGTGCATAGTATGCATTGCGTCTTACGTGTTCATTATGTGCTAAATGTGCATTATAGGCAGGGCAGGAATTTTGTCAAGAAAAAAATGAAGGGGGAAGGATGGCCTCAAGCCCGCGGGGAAGAGCAAGGGGGCGGACTAAGGTGTCCGCCCGGCGGTGGATTGGCGGGGGGAGAAAAAGCTGCTTCTATTTCCCTGACCGTCGGGCCGCGGCCTGGTAGACGTCGTCAATGAGGTTGGCCGAGACCTGGGCCATGGCCTGGCTCATGGCTTGGGCCAGGCCGGCGGGGGTCTTCTCGAGCAGGGGGTGGGTCTGCCGGTAGTTTTTCTGCAGGATGACCCTCCGGGTTACTTCCGGTTCGCTCAGGTCCGACAGGGTGATGCTGACGGCCAGGACGGCGTGCCAGCCGCTGGGATCGTTGACTTCGGCAAACTCCTGGACCGCCCCTTCCAGGCGGAAGCGGCCGATACCCGATTGTTGGTACCCGAAGACGCCGGCAAAGAGGTTTCCTTGCCGCAGGTCTCGCAGCAGCAAATCCGTCACCAGGTAACTGGGGCTCACCTGCCAGCGGTTGTAGGTATAGGTGGCGCTCTGATAGGGGGCCGGCTGGTAGATCATGTTGGTGGTGTTAATGGCATGAGCCGCGGCGAACAGCTCCACCCGGATGCTCTCGGTTAGAGGGGTTTGCCGGGCCAGGACTGGCGTGGGGTAGTCCAGGAGAAAGTGGTTGGTGACCAACGGCGGTTTGCCGCAGCCGGCTAGGAGCGTAACGCAGCCGGCCAGAAGGATGAGGAGCGTCAACCGTGCCATTGGTCCTCTTGTCAAGTCCGTGTCAAGATCAGGGCCGCAGGTTTTTCTCATCTGTCTGTCACCTGTCCTCATGGTCTCTGGGTTCCCTTGGTCTCGTTCCAGCGGGGGGTGGGCGGTTTGCCGAACAAGAGATCGGGCGGCCGTTCGGCAAGCCGTTGGGAGAACTGCTCCAGGGATTCCGTGGCCCGCCGCAGGTTTTCGCTGATGATCTGGGCCTCCAGAATAACCCCCCGGGTGCGGGTCATGGTTTCGGGGAGTTTCATGGCTTCCAGTTGTTTCGTGAGATCGGCCACAAACTCCCTGGCTTGGCTGACCGCGGCCTTGGTTTCCCGAACGGTTGCCACGGTTTCTTTGATGAGATGGTCAACTTTCAGCTGTCCCACGGCAGCATCGGCCTTGCCGGTCAGGGATTGGATATTGGCGGCGGCTTTTTCCAGCCGGGTCAGGATGTTTTGGACCTGTTCACCTTTGAAAAAGTTGCCGACATCGGCCATGGTGGCCTGGAGTTGGTCGGAGAGGCCCTTGACGTCGATGGCATTCAATTTATGGAGGACCTCATTCAGCCCCGAGAGCAGGCGATTGAATTCCGAGGGGCGGGAAGGGATCACCGGATATTCCGACGGGAACGTGAGCTTGGGAGAGAGATCCGGGGCGTCGGCATGGCGGTAGTCCAGGTCAATGAACATGAGGCCGGTGATGCCGGCGCTGGTCAGTTGGGCCACGGTGCTCTTGGTCAGATCGCCCGGCATGTTGATGCGCATGATGATGGCCACTAAACGATTATCCGGGGCAATGCGGATGGCTTCCACCCGGCCCACTTCCACGCCCCGGAAGCGCACCGTGGAATCCCGCTGCAGACCCTGGACTGATTCATCCAGATAAGTGACATACGTATTGCCGGCCATGAAAAAACCCGTCACCCCGATCCAGACGATGGCGCCGGCCAGCAGCAGCACGCCGATGATGACGAACAAGCCCACCAGAAAACTGGAGGTTTGCTTGGCCATGAATGACAACCTTCCCTTGTCGCCGCTCTTTTGGCCGGCGAACCGTGAGCGTTGCGCCGTGAGCGGCAAATGGTTGCAGGTTAGGGGTCAGAGGTCAGAGGTTTATTGAGCCAATTTCCAGAAGGCCAGATCCCGGTAGCCTGGATATGCACCTTTGACCCCGCACTTTTCTTGCCGGCCGTCAGCCCCCTCGCCGGGTCTCCACCAGCGTCATCTCTAAACGCAGTTTCTGGGCCAGCCGGATGTACTCTTCGCCGGCCGGTTTGCGGTTAAAGAAGTTGGACACCTTTGGCTCGGTGGCGTGGTCGCGCAATTCCCGGGGGTCGCCTTCGGCAATGATCCCTTTGGTCTCTTTGTCCAACATAATGATCCGGTCCGCGATCAGGTAGATGGACTGCAATTCGTGGGTGACGATGACCATGGTGGTGCCCAGGGCGGCGTTGAGGCCTTTGATGAGCAGGTCTAGCTCCACGGCGGAGACGGGGTCGAGACCGGCCGAGGGTTCATCAAAGAACAGGATGGGCGGGTCCAGGGCCATGGCCCGGGCCAGACCGGCCCGTTTCTTCATGCCGCCGGAGAGTTCTTCGGGCAGGTGATTTTCATAGCCCGTCAGATTGACCAGACTGAGTTTCATGCGCACGATCAAGTCGATAATCTTGGCTGGCAGATTGGTATACTGCTGCAGGGGCACTGCAATATTTTCCGCCAGGGTCATGGAGCCGAACAGGGCCCCGGCCTGAAAGAGCATGCCGGTGCCTTTGCGGACCTGTTCCATTTCACTGGGATCCTGGGCCACGATGTCGACGCCGTTCACCAGCACTTTGCCGGCGGTGGGACGGTAGAGGCCGATCAGATGCTTTAACAGCGTGGTTTTGCCGCAGCCGCTGCCTCCCAGGATAACAAAGATTTCGCCCCTCTTGACCTGAAAACTGACATCCCGAAAAATGAGATTGTCCCCGAATTCGGCCCGCAGATGTTCGACAATAATAATGGGTTCCGCGTCGGCGGTTTTCATAGGGTTCCCAGAATGTTCCCTTCTCGCCAGCTGTCGTCGCCAGCTTTAGCTGGCGGCAAACCTTTGATCCTGCGTCTGAGCCGGCCGGGAGAAAATGGTTGCGCCGGCTCAAGCCTGCAGGTACCCATGTGGGGGTTGTTTCACCTACTCATCTTCACACCGCGATGCCTCTAACGGGGGATGTAGGTCAGGATAATGGCGAAAATGGAATCCACCACAATAATCATAAAAATGGCGGCAACCACCGCCGAGGTGGTGGCCTGGCCCACCGCGGCGGCGCCGCCCCGCACCTGGAAACCCCGCTGGCAGCCGATGGCGGCGATGAGAAAGGCGAAGACCAAGGTTTTGATATAGCTGGAGACGAAGTCAAAGACCGTCAGGATATTTCTGGTTTCCTGGATATAGGAATAGGCGGTCAGGTCCAACAGGGTGACGCCGACAATGAGGCCGCCGATGATGCCCAGGAGGTTGGCATACATGGTCAGGAGTGGCACGACGATCAAAGAGGCGATCACTTTGGGCAGGGTGAGAAAATGCATGGGATTGAGGCCCATGACCGTGAGGGCGTCTACCTCTTCATTCACTTTCATGGTGCCGATTTCCGCAGCAAAGGCCGAGCCGGAGCGTCCGGCCACCAAGATGGCGGTCATGATGGGCCCCAATTCCCGAACCATGGCGATGGCCAGGAGCGAGGCCACAAAGATATTCGCGCCGAACTGGCGCAACTGCAGGGAGGACATGAAGGCGATGATCAACCCCAGGAGCAGAGCAATCAGACTGATGATGGGCAGCCCCTCCACCCCGGTCCGCTTCATGGTGAGAATAACGTCACCCCAGCGGACGATGCGAGGGCGGATGCAGACGGCCAACAAGTCAATGATGATTTCCCCAAGAAAGATAATAACTTGAGAGGAATCCCGCAGGAACTCCAAGAAGCCGTCGCCCAGCCGGGTGATGAAATCTTGTTGCCCGCCAATGCCGATGAGGGGCGGTTGGTTGAGGGCCTGGATATCAATGAGATTGAGGAGGCCTTGCACCGTGGGCGAGGCGTGGTCAATGGGGCAACTGCCGCTTTGGGCCTTGATTTTTTCGGCCAAATCCAGGATGGCCATTGCCCCGGCGCTGTCGACATACTCCAAGTCTTGCAGATCGAGCGATGTGTGGCCAGCAAACGGCCGCTCCCCCAAAACCTGGAGTTGAGCGGTGACGTGCTCCAGCTCCAGCAGCACCAGAGAGCCACGGAACCGTATACGGCGACTACCGTCGGCCGACTCATCGATTTGTAGGTGGAACCGTCGGACCCGGTCGGGGCTCGTGGTCATGTCTCAGGTAATTTCCCCAGATACATCATACAAGGCGGTTTGCCGCTTAAGGTGTGTTCAGATCAATGGCCAAGAATTCTTCTTCGGTGAGATGCCATTTTCTTTCCAGATCGGCGGCTGTCAGACCCAAGACCACCGCTCCCACCACCCGTCGTTCATGGAACAACGGAGCGGAAATAAAGTACATTTTGGAACGATCGGGCAAGAAGATGGGCCGCTGGGTGAGGCGTTGGCGTTGCATGCTCTCCGTCAGGCGAGCATAGGAAGAAAAATTCATCCCGACAATCTCAGTTTTCGGAAAAGTCGTGAGCAGAATACCCGTCGCATCCAGGACCCCCGAGCGATAGGGGCAATCCAAGCATATTCCCGGTACTGTCTGGGCCGTGGTGGTCAGGATGTCGTCGATGGCGGCAATATCCCGCTGCGCCGTGGGCGCCGCCAGAGACTTTTGCAACCTTTTCACAATCTCTCTGACTTCTTTCCGAAAGACCTCAGCCTCGGGGGACAGGGGCGGCTTGGGGCGGCAGGGGCTCAAGCCGGCCAACAGCAGGATCAGGGGCAGGAGCAAAAAGCCCAACGATCTTGTCGGCCAACGCGTCCGTGTCATCATGCCAGGCTTCCTTATAAACCTGCGTGGCAGCGTTGTTATCAGGGAAAAAAGGGAGCACGTAAGGGTACTATACCAAATCCCTTTTTTCTTTCAATCTTTTTCGGGCGTTGTCTTGCTCCCCCCAGATGCGGCGCTTTTAGCGGACCGCCGTATACCCCCCCGGCACCCCCCGTTTGGACAGGACGATCTGCCAGAGTTGGTTCTTCCGGGCCCGGAAAGACCCAGCCGAGGCCATGAGATAATATTTCCACATGCGGTAGAAGCGGTCGCCGTAACGGGGGCGCAACTTCTCCCAATGGGCCTCGAAATTAGCGTACCAGGCCATGAGGGTCTTATGATAATCGGTGCCGAAGTTATGCCAGTCTTCCAGGACAAAAAGGTGTTCGATGGCTTTGGCGATTTGGGTCGGGGAGGGCAGGGCGTAATTGGGAAAGATATACTTGCCGAACCAGGGGTCGTTGGCGCGTTCGGAGATGTTTACGCCGATGGTTTGCAAGAGGAACAACCCCGTGGGTTTGAGGTGTTTGGCTGCTACCCGGAAATAGGTGCGATAGTTTTTAAAGCCCACGTGTTCGAACATTCCCAAAGAGACGATGTGGTCATATTCGCCGGAAATCTCCCGGTAGTCCTGGAAGATGATCTGCACAGGCAGGCCGGCGCAGAGTTGGTTGCCCAACTCCACTTGTTCTTTGGAGATGGTGATGCCCACCACCTTGGCCTGATACCGTTCCGCGGCGAATTTGGCAAAACTGCCCCAGCCGCAGCCGATATCCAGGACGGTTTGCCCCGGCTGCAGGCCCAGTTTGCGGCAGACCAGGTCCAGTTTGGCCTCTTGGGCTTCATCCAGGTTCGAGGCATTGGGCCAGTAGGCACAGGTATAGGTCAGCCGGCGGTCCAGCATGGCTTCGAAGAGGTCGTTGCCCAGATCATAATGGTGTTCCCCCACCTGGGCCGCCCGGCTGGGGCTTTGCCAGTTGCAGATGATCTGCCCCAATTTCCAGAGTTTGGTCTTCCAGTTGCCGGTTACCTGTTCATAGATGTCGGCAGCCAGCAGGCGGGTAAAGAACTCATCCAGGGCGGGGGCATCCCACCAGCCGTCCATATAGGCCTCGCCCAGCCCCAGGGAGCCCTCTTTGAGGGCCCGGCAAAAGAGACGTTCATCGTATACTTGCATATCCCAGGGGCGGCTGCCGTTGATCTGAATATCGGCTTGGCGCAATAAATCCTGGGCTAACTCCTTGGCAGTTTTCATGAGACATACCTCCAGTACCGCGGCTCTGTCTCAGGCTTCTTGCCTACATTTGTTGAGTCGCCAGAAATTAAAGTAGTACGGGTAATCCTTTGCTCTGCAAATATTCCTTGACCTGCCGGATGCTCAGAAGACGGAAGTGGAAGACCGAGGCGGCCAGCAGGATCTGGGCCCCGCCTTTAACCACCCCTTCATAAAAATGCTCCAGGGTGCCGGCGCCGCCGGAGGCGATGACCGGCACCGTTACCGCCTCAGCAATGGCTTTGGTAAAGGGCAGGTCATACCCGGCCTGGGTGCCGTCCCCGTCCATGCTGGTGGGCAGTATGGTGCCGGCGCCCCGCTCCTGGCATTCCTTGGCCCAGGCCACGGCATCCTTGCCCACCGGTTTGGTACCGCCGGCCACGACCAATTCAAAACCCGAGGGCATGGCGGGATTGCGCTTGCCGTCGATGGCCACAGTAATTTTGGCGGAGCCATAGGCCTTGGCAGCCTGGCTCACCAAGTCCGGGTTTTTCACCGCGGCGCTGTTCATGGAGATCTTCTGAGCCCCGGCGGCCAACACCAGGTCAATATCTTCCAGGGTGGCGATCCCGCCCCCCACGGTCAAAGGGATGGTAATGGCCTCCGCCACCTTTTTGACCCACTCCAGCCGGGTCTTGCGGTTCTCGACGGTGGCGGCGATATCCAACATGGCCAGCTCATCGGCCCCTTCCTGCTCATAAAAACGGGCGTTTTCCACCGGATCCCCGGCATCCCGCAGGTTGATGAAATTGACGCCCTTGACCACCCGGCCGTCTTTCATATCCAAACACGGCATAATTTTTATGGGTTCCATTGGTTTCATCCCCCTTCGCCATTATTTGCCAAAACCGCACCCGAGGCAAGAGAGAAATGGCAGGGTGCCGGTTTTTCTGGACGAAAAAAGTTCATCATTCATAGTTTTGAGTTGGTAGCGCCGGCATTCTTGCCGGCGCAAGCCAGCCAAACGCCGCCAGCCTGAATTTTCCTGGTGCGCGGGCAGCTTATCTAATTAAGAGCAATCAATCCTTCACCACTTGGCCTGGGCCACCCTCCAAAAGTTCCACCTTAACCCCGCCTTGGGCGGCAGGGGCAGGCAAAAGCCGGTAAATGCGGTCGGCGTATTCCCGGAAAAGGCTGAGGTCATGGTGGCTGATGACGAGCACTTGGAAATTTAATTTCTGGGCGATGGTGTGAATAATGGCCATGAGCCGGGGCACCAGATCGGGGCGGAGCCAACAGTCCTGCTCGTCCAGGATGAGAAAACGCCGATGCTGCTGTTCGGGCAGCTGGGAAAGGGCAATAAGCCGCAGACCCACCGAGATGATATTGCAGACCGAGCCGCCCTGGCCGGTCAGGATATCCTCTTGCTGGCCATCCCGGGCCACGCTGAAGCTGATGGTGGCCTTGCCCCGGGTCACTTCGGTGGTGCTCACCACCTTAAGGTTTTGCTCGAGAACTTCCTGCAGGGCATAGGTCAGATTGCGCTCCACTTCCGCCAGGATATCCCCGAACAGGTGCTGGGCCAAGGCGTCCAGGCGTTGGGCCACCTCGGGAGCTTTTTTCAGGAAAGCGCTTACCTCGGACAAGCGCTGCCGGGTCTGCTGCTGCCGTTCCCGGAGGATTTCTTGGCGGGCTCGCAGGGCCTGCCAGCGCTGCCGAACTTCCAAAGGCGCAGCCGGCCAGGGTTCTTCTTGGAAAGCCGTGGCCATCAGGAGCCCTCGCCAGAGGGTGTCTCGATGGCCGCCAAATTGGTTTTGATCTCCTGGAGATGCAGCTCGTATTGGGCCACCCGGGCTTCATTTTCCCGGCGGCGATCTTCCAGGATCTGCTGCAATTCGGCCAGGTCGCTGGTGCCGAATTCCTTTTCGGCGGCGGCCCGCAGCCGGGTCAATTGTTCTTCCAGATTTTTGATATTGGCTTCGGTGGTGATTTTCTGAGTGTGGAGCGCGCTATATTCCTTCTTCAAAGCTTCCAGTTTGTCCTGCACCGCGGCATCCCGGCCGGACAGGCCGGAAGCGGTCGGCTCAGCTTTGGGTTTCGGCATCCATGACCTCCAGATAGAGTTCCCAAATAATATTATCCACTTCGTCCTGGGGATTCAGATTGGCCTCCAAAAAGGCCTTGAGTCCCAAGCCTTCCTGGGTCTTGCGCATCATCAGATTTTCCAAACCCTTGATAAACATCGATTCATCCAGCCCGGCAGGGATAGTCATCTCGTCCTCGCCCAGGGGCACGAAGACCTCCGCAAAGGGACGGTGAGGAATAATCACGGCCTCGGGCTCCGCCATTCCCGGCCGCCAGACGCTCACGGCCGGCTGCCGGGTCTGGGTCAAGGGGCTCCTGGTTAAGCGGCTGATACTGCCGGGATTGTACCACAAAGTTTGGCCCAGACGGAGAGGCGGTTTCGGCGTGTGCAAATGACCGTTGACCACCAGAGCAATACCCGGCAGTTCCTTCAAGGCGAAGCGGCCGCCTTCATAGTCTGGGAAGCGCAGGTCGTGATGGGTGAGCCAGATGACCATGTCGGCGTCCGCGTCCTCCCAGCCCGTGGGTAGGGGCGTCCAATCAGGGCTGGCGCCGATGCGGACCACCAACTGGCCGAGGCGGACCAAGGCCACCGGCCCGGGTTCGGCTAACAAACGGATGACCCCGGCCGCGTCAAGCACGGCCAGGGAGACATCCCGGGTCAGACGGGCCTCGTGTTTGTCATGATTGCCTACCAAGACCCAGGGCCTATAGGGCCGGAAAAGCTCCATGAGGTCTACCAACAGGTGGTTGGGATTGTTCCGGGGTAGATGGAAGAGGTCGCCCAAGATAATGGGCAGATAGTCTGCGCGGCCGGCCAGTTCCAGACAGAAGGCCAACTTAGCCAATATGGTCTGTCGGTAATCGTCAAGCCGATAGCCGGGCGGGGAGGCGGCCACATGGGGGTCGCCGATAAAGAGAAGACCGGCATATCGGGCCGGTTGGGGCAGGGCAGGGGAGGGTTCAGGCATGGCGCTCCTCCAGGAAATGCCCCAGATCTAAAGGGCTGCCGCAGAGAGGACAGACGCCCACCTCTTGGAGATACTCCTGAATATCGGCTCTCTGCAGGGCCAACGCCTGGCTCAGCTGTTCCAGGTGTTGCTGCTCCCGATCCAGAGCGGCCCAAACTTGGGACAATTGCCCCATGGTCTCTTGCAAGGCCCCCACCTCAAGCAGTTCCGGAGGGGCCGGCAGCGCCGCCAGCACTTCTAAACCCTGCTGCTGCCGCTGCCGGGGTGCAAGCAAGGCCGCCAGCTCCTCAGTTAAAGTAGCGAGAGTCCGCAGATCGAACAATGCCGGCGGCGGCGCAGCCCGGGCCAAGACATCCTGTCGTTGCTGGGCGTCGGCCAGGTGCCTTTCGGTCGCGGCCAGATCCTGAACAACTTGGTCCAGCGTCCCGATCGCGGCCAGTTGGGGTGGCGGCGTTATGGCCGTCAGGGCGGCATACCGCTGAGCTTCCCCTTGCCATTGCCGCCTGGCCTCGGCCAATCCCGCGATGGTCTCGACCAATTCCCGGATAGGTAACGCTTCCGGAGGCTTCCGGAGATCGGCCAGCACGCTTTCCTGGGCTTGGGCGACTGCCAGCGCCACCTGGGTGGTGCGGCTGGCCCGGACCATATCCTCTAAGGCCGCAGTGGCAGACAAGGCCGGCGGCTGCCGTAAGTCCGCCAGGATGTCATTGCGAAGGTTTTCCTGGCTCCACTGCCGGACAGTGTCCTGGAGCTGTAGGAGGATTTGCGTTAGGCCAACTATATCCGCCGGGGCCGGCGGCGTTTGCAGGTCAGCCAAGACCCCGGCGGTCGATTGCGCTCCCTTGAGTCGGGCCGTCGTCTCTATCAGGCTGCCCAGGAGGTCCTGCCAGACAGGCAATCGGCGCAGAGTGGTGGCGATGATTTCGTAGAGGGCTTCAGCCCGTTGGATCAGCAGATCAAGATCGGCCACAGGCTCCAACTGCGCCAACTGGCCCGACAAGTCAGCCAGTTCGGCCTGGAAGCGCGTCTGTTCCCTTTTGGCCTCTTCCCGCCGCCGTTTCAGGGCCTGCTGCATTTTTAAGAGATAATCGGCTTCGGTGGAAGCGGCGAAAAAACCGGCGGCATGGGAACCGGGTTTATCCAGCAGAAAAATGGGTTCCCGTTGATTGCCCAGATGGATGTCAATTTTGTCACCGGTGTCGGTGACCACCTGTTCCAGGCGGAGGAGGGAGCGGATGTCTTCGGGCACCTCGCGTCCGAATTTATGGTATTCCTCCGGTGGCCGTCCCGGAACCTCAAGGCTGTAGGCCGCATGTTTGTCCTGCCGCCGCCAGGTGATGGTTTCCCCGGAATCTAACTCCAAGCGGACGAGCGCTTCTTTGGCCCCGTGGCGGATGACATGTTTAGGCGCCGGATTATAGAGCAGATACCGCAGCGCCTCCACAATGGCGCTCTTGCCGATATTGTTGGGGCCGGAGATCACCGTCACCCCCGGGGACAGCTCGAGGCTAGTGGCCTCGTGGGCCATGAAATTTTCCAGGGAAATCTTCTTGATCATAATCGGCCCTGACAGGGGGCATTGTCTTACCTCAGAGGCGAGCAGCCCCGACTGCCTGGCAGTTGGCCTCCCTGCCCCTCGTCCCGGTTATTTACTATCGACGGTAAAAGCCACTGGCGGTGCAGTGGAGAAGATCTCCCGGCGGTTTTCTTTATGATCCACCAGATAGAGCATTTGAGCCTGCTGCTGCAGATCTTGGATCAGTTGGGGCAAGGTGTCCCGATCGACGTCATAGACGCGGATGAAGACATTGCGCCAGCCTTCCCGCACCCGGTCATAGGAGCTCATGATGCTGGCAATGCGCGCCCCGGTGCTCCGGATGATATCCGTTAATTCCTTGATGCTCCCCGGCCGGTCCTCCACCTGGAAGGCAAATTGAATGCCCCGGCGGCCCAAGCCGCTGAGAGAGATGAGGGCTTTATAGAGGTCGGTGTTGGTGATGATGCCCACCAAGTTGCCTCGGTCATCGACCACCGGCGCCCCGGAGATGTCATTTTTGAGCAGCACCTCAGCGGCCTCCTCAATAGTGAAATCCTGGGGAACGGTGATGACCTTGGTGGTCATGATGTCCTTTATCTTGATTTTGTTCAATAAATATTTCAGCTCATGTTTGTCCAGATCCGTGGCCTCAGAGGGTGAGGCCTTTTTCAGGTCCCGATCAGAAATGACGCCCACCATTTTGCCGTTCTGGAGCACGGGCATCATATTGATCTTGTGCTGCTGCAGCACCTGAATGGCCCTCTGCATGGAATCTTCGGCATCGATGGTAATGACCTTGGTGGTCATGAAGTTTCTAATGAGCATTTTTTCTCCTTCCTGGACGCAGCCTGAACTGTGGCCGTCCGTGTCAGGCTTTCGAAGTGGCCGGTGTAAAGTATAACCCAATCATGCGCGTCAGGCTGCAATTAACTTCTGAAAATTAAGTCGGCACGGCCAACCGTATCCCCAAGCTGTGATTTTACATTTTAGTTTTCGCGGTTTTCGTGTAAAAATGATAGAAATCCATGATGCTGATTATCCATTTGGAGAGGCGAAGTTCATCCCTATGGTAATATAGATGCGTTTTCTCAAGGAGGTTCGCCATGGCCGTAACCGGCTATGTCTATGACGATCGCTACCTGTGGCACGATCCGGGTGCCTTCCATGTGGAGCGGCCCGAACGCCTGCGGGCCATTCATCGACGCCTGGTGGAAACCGGCCTGTTGGATAAATTGGTTCCCATTAAACCCTTTGAAGCCCCTTTGGAGTGGGTCACCACCCTCCATGATCCGGGCTACGTCGAACGCTTCCGCCGGGCCTGCGAGAAAGGCCAGCCCATCCTGGATACCGGCGACTGCGGCATCTGTCCGAAATCCTATGAGATTGCCCTGCTGGCAGTGGGCGGCGTCCTGGCTGCGGCCGACGCGGTGATGAACGGTACCGTCAACAATGCTTTCTGCGCCATCCGCCCGCCCGGCCACCACGCCGAGCGCAACCGGGCCATGGGTTTTTGTTTTTTCAACAATATCGCCCTGGGGGCCCGGTATTTACAGAAACATCACGGCTTACAGAAGGTTGCCATCGTCGACTGGGATGTGCATCACGGCAACGGCACCCAGCACCTGTTTGAGACAGACCCTACGGTTCTCTATATTTCCCTCCATCAGGATCCCTATACCCTTTATCCGGGGACCGGCAAGAGTTCGGAGATCGGCCGGGGGGCGGGAGAGGGGGCCACCCTGAACATCCCCATGCCGCCCCTGAGTACCGACCAGGACTATCTCAAAGCCATGGAGCGGTTGGTGCTGCCGGCCTTGCGGGCCTTTGCCCCGGAATTTCTCCTGATCTCCGCGGGTTTTGACGCCCATGCCGACGATCCCTTGGCCAACATCCAACTGACCGAAAAGGGCTATCAGGAGATGGGTGCCAGGCTGGCCGTCTTCGCCAAAGAAGCCTGCCAGGGCCGCCTCATAACCGTCCTGGAAGGCGGCTACAACCTGAGCGTCTTGGCGGCCTGTGTGGCCGACCATATCAGGATCTTGCAAGGGAATTAGCTCTGGGAATACGGTTGTCGGTTCCAAGTTCCTAGTTCCCGGTTGTAAGTTGTCAGTTAGTGGAGTAGGCCCCCGGACCGCCCAAGGCGGCGTTCAGGGGAGCGGCAAAGGAGGGTGCCACATGGGCTGCCTCGCGTTTTTTGTGGGACTTGTGCTCCTGGTGTGGAGCGGGGTGGCGAGGGCCGAGGCGCCGGCCATGGTGAAGTATATCTCGCCGCAAGGCAACGTCGTCTTGTATCTGCCCGCCAACTGGCAGGTCAAAGAAGAGGGGGATGCCAACGCCTGTAGCATTCAGGTCAACGACCCCTCCGGCCGAATTATTGCCAGGCAATCCCTGGGGTTTAACCCCCAGGGTTACGACCTCCTGGCCATGCTCAAGGCGGTCTGTCAGCCGGTGCAGGCCAACTGCCCGGATTTTCGTTTCGAGCAGAGTTGGCTGGCACCCAAAGGCAACCGGGCCGTCCTGGCTTTCACCTATACCCATCCGCAGCTTGGCCCCCGGGAAGGCCGGATCTGGCTGACGGCTGAAGGACAGCTGGGCCTCGTCTCTTTGGCGGAGACGCCCGCCGGCCAGTTTGAGCGGCAGAAACCCTTACTGCTCAGCATCCTGGCCAACATCAAGATCATGAAAAATGGTTTCCAGCCGGTTGGCACCAGCACGAGTCCGCAAGTCCTGCCCCTGCGACCCTGCCGCTTGGGGGATGGCTCCGCCACCTTTGCCCTGCCATCCAATTGGACATATCAAGATCTGGGCCGAACCCATTTTCTGGCATACGATGCAGCCCGCCATTGCAGTTTTATGGTCCTGGGGGCGGAAGTCCTCTCGCCTCGCCTGGGCGTGCAACTGCCTAATGTTCCAACCCTGCCTTATCTGCCGCCTGACCAGGCCTTGGTTGCTCTGGCCGGCCGCCAGGGATTGTTGCCCAACCTCCAATATCTGGAACGCCGTTCCCGCCCCGATTTAGCTCAGCTCATCAGCCAGGTCTATACCGTCGGACCGGTGCAGGCGGCAGAGTTGCTTTATACCTTTACTAGCCAGGGGGAGCGCTGCCAGGGGTATACCTTGGGGATCAGCTTCGGTTCCCGGTTGGACACCGGCTGGCGCTTTTGGCATCTGACCTGCACGGCTCCGGCCCGCCAGTTTGTCGCCATGGTGCCTACCTTCATAGCCATGGCCGAAGCATACCGCATCGATGATATCTATGCGCAGGAGTATATTGCCAATGGCCTCAAACGATTAAGAGAATTACAAGCCCAGACCGCGGCCGTGGTCAGCCGCACCCGGCAGGAGATTGCGGCCATGATGCAGGCTGCCTATGATGAGCGGCAACGGAGCCAGGACTATATCGATTACCAGCGGAGCAACTATATCCGCGGCCAACAGGACTGGATTTCTCACGTGGAAGGCGGCACCATCTATCATACGGACAGCTGGGGCACAAAAAATACCTTTACCGGCCAGTCCTGGGAAGGGGCGCCCTTCAACTATTTCAATTATCAGGGTGACAACCCCAGATATCGGGAAAGCATGACGCCCATCGACAATCGCCGCCTGTATGACCAGGTCTTTAAGAAATGACACAGCTGCCAGCCAAGTCGGGCGTTGCAGGGACCAGGGACGGGGGGCCAGGGGCCAGAGACCAGAGGCCAGGGATGAGGGAAAAGAGCGGCAGAATTGTTATATGCTGCTGGTACCTGCCCTGGACCGCGTTTAGCCCGGCCCGTTGGCTAACAGACGGGCAATGGTCTGGCGTCGATACGCAAAGATGCGCTGCAGTTGCAGCCTGACCAAGGGGAAGGCTAGTTCTCCCAGAGGAAAAAAGGGGAGCTGATAAACCACCCGGTCGGTCATGAGGGTGCCGCCGGTCAGCGGGGCAAAGTGGTGGGTATGAACCCACTGCCGGTATGGTCCCCAGAGCTGCTCATCTACAAATTGATGGGGCGGATGCCACAGGGAGATGCGGGTTAGCCACCTAAAGGGCACTCCGCAGAGGCGCAGGCGGTATTCGATGAGGGTGCCCATCTGCATGCGGATGGGGCCGGGCGTGATGATGTGAAACTGGAGCTCGGGCGGGGTGATGCGCTCCAAGTTGGCAGCATCGGCAAAAAAAGGAAAAACTTCGGCCGGCGGCAGGGGCAGGTGTTGCTGGGTTTGCAAGAGATGGCTCTGGCCCATTTAATTGGCCTCATGAACCGGCCGACAGGCCGGTGGCCTGGCGTCCACATCCAGACCATCTTTGCCAGCCAGAGCCGCACGCTCCCAGGGGGTCAAGTCGCCCGCCATCACCCGCATCCCCAGTTCCTCCTCCCAACCCTGACACAGGGCCTCCTTGATCTGCACCAAGGGAGGCAGCTTGCCCAATATTTCTTGGAGGGAGGTGATCGGCAGGGTCATCTCTTCGCCCAAAAGCCTGAGAATCTGCTGCCACAGTTCCTGCTGCGGCGTCAAGAGGATGGCACCGTGTTGCAGAAACGACTGTCCCTGCCAGGACTGGGCGCTCCCAGCCAATTTCTTGCCCTGCCAGGCCAGGTCTCCGGTGGCCACGCTGGCAAAACAACTGAAGCCATGCTGCGGCGCCTCGCTGCCTGTGCTGGTGGCCACCCCGAGGTTGGCCAAACCTCTTTGCAAAGCCCGGCGCAGACGCCGATAAACACTGGTCACCGATCGCGTCAAACCGTCCCGCTCGCCGGCCACAATGGCATAGGTGAGGTCGCCGCCGTGCAGCACCGCGCGGCCGCCGGTGGGGCGCTGGACCACCTCCAGATCCAAGGCTTGCAGGTTGCTTGGGGTAAATGCGGCAGGAAGTGACTGCCCGGCCCCTAATGAAAGCGTGAGCCTGGACCACTGATAGAAGCGCACGGTCGGCGGACCGCCGGCCTCGGCATGGGAGCGGCGCAACACCTCATCCACCGCCATGTTCCAGGCGGGAGGGCAGGGGCCATGATCCAGGAGACGCCACATGGCAGTGATTAGAGATCAGTGGTTAGTGGCCAGAAAATAACGAAAAGAATAACCCTCAGGGCGAAAAGCCAGGTCCTTGCTAATCCTCTGCTAAAACTGCCGCAGAAACCGCAGGTCATTCTCAAAGAAGAGGCGCAGATCGTTGATGCCGTATTTCAGCATGGCAATACGTTCGATGCCCATGCCGAAGGCAAAGCCCGTATAGACCTCGGGATCATAGTTGACAAAGCCGAAGACGGCCGGGTCCACCATGCCGGAGCCCAAGATTTCCAGCCAGCCGGTCTGGCTGCAGACCCGGCAGCCGGAGCCCCCGCAGATAACGCATTGAATATCCACTTCGGCGCTGGGTTCGGTGAAAGGAAAGAAACTGGGGCGGAAGCGGAGACTGACGTCGGAGCCGAACATTTCCTGGACAAAGAGGGTCAGGACCCCCTTGAGATCGGCGAAGGATACCCCTTGGTCCACCAGCAGGCCCTCCACCTGGTGGAACATGGGGGTATGGGTCAGGTCGGAGTCCCGGCGGAAGGTTTTCCCAGGGGCTATGACCCGGACCGGCGGTTGCTGCTGTTCCATGACCCGGACCTGGATGGGTGAGGTGTGGGTGCGCAGGACGACGTTGTCAGAAATGTAAAAGGTGTCCTGCATATCCCTGGCCGGGTGGTCCTTGGGAATGTTCAAAGCCTCGAAGTTGTAATAATCCGTCTCGATTTCCGGTCCTTCGGCGATCTGAAAGCCCATGCGGATAAAGATATCGCAGATCTCCCGGGTGATGCGCGTGATGGGGTGAAGACGGCCCTGATCCAACCGTCTCCCTGGCAGGGTCACGTCCAGGCTGGCCGCCTCGGCTGCCAGGGCCGCTTTTTTGAGACGGTCCTGGGCCTCTTCGAGGTGGACCTCCAACAGCTTTTTCAGCCGGTTGGCCTCCTGGCCGAATTGCGGGCGGACTTCAGCCGGCAGGCTCCCCAAAGAGCGGAGGGCCTGGGTAATCAACCCTTTCCGACCCAAGAAGCGCACGCGTATCTGTTCCAAGGCCTCTTTGGATGAGGCCGCCGCCATGTCATCTAGGGCTTGCCGAGCGTTCTGGTGTAATTCCTCGAGGGTCAAGGGGCTCATCCTTGCGGGTTCTGGTGACCTCTTCGCACCGGTCTGGACTCCTGCAGACCTGAACCAAGCTGTGCTCTGAGTCAGTCCTCAGCTCAGAGACGAAGGGGGCTCGGTTGGAAGGTGCAACTTACGCCGCCTGTTTGGCCAGATCGACAATTCGAGCAAAATCGGCGGGGGCGTAAACCGCCAGATCGGCCAGGACCTTGCGATCCAGCCGGATGTTGGCTTTGTCCAAGCAGTTGATGAAGCGGCTGTAAGACAAGCCATAGGGGCGAACCGCGGCATTAAGGCGCACAATCCACAGATTGCGGAATTCCCGTTTGCGGACTTTCCGATCCCGATAAGCGAAACACAGGGCTCGATCCACGCCTTCCCGGGCGGAGCGGTAGAGGCGGCGGCGGCCACCCCGGTAGCCTTTGGCCATCTTGAGAACTTTTTTATGACGGGCGTGGGCCCGGACTCCTCGTTTAACGCGGGGCATGGCTAAACCTCACTAGAGATACGGTAAGAGTTTCTTCAAACTGCTGGCATTGGCCTGATCGACATATTCCGGCCGGCGCAGTTGGCGTTTCCGTTTGGCCGTCTTGGAGGTCAGGATATGGCGGCGGAATGATTTGGTCATTTTAAACTTGCCGCTGCCCGTGACCTTAAAGCGCTTGGCAGCGCCCCGGTGGGTTTTGATCTTTGGCATAGGGTGTCCTTTTATCTTCTTAGAGATGTTTGCTTCTGCCGATGGTTTCCGATCAGGGTGCGGCCGGCGGCAGATTTAATCATAACAATGGGTCAGTACCAGGAAGAGGTTATTCGCAAAGAAAAAAAATCCCTCTGCGAGCGACCTCTGGTGGCCCTCTCGGCCTGAGAGAGTTTCCCTGGCATGCTGCCCTAACCTCACTGCGGTGGGAACGGTATAGCGTCCGTACCCGAGCAGAAGGTTATTTGGGGGCAATGATCATGGTCAAATTACGGCCTTCGATTTTGGGGGCCTGTTCCACGGTGCCGATATCTTCCAATTCGGCGGCCACGCGGTTCAACAGATCGATGCCGATCTGCGGATGGGCGATTTCCCGACCCCGAAAAATCAGGGAGATCTTGGTCTTGTCTTTTTGGGCCAGGAAGCGACGGATGTTTTTTATTTTAAAAGCAATATCATGGTCTTCGATTTTCGGCCGGAATTTGACCTCTTTGACCTGGATAACCGTCTGTTTCTTTCTGGCCTCTTGGGTCTTTTTACTCTGCAGATATTTAAACTTGCCGTAATCCATGATCCGGCAGACCGGCGGATTGGCCTGCGGGGCGACCTCCACCAGGTCAAGATTGGCTTCCGCGGCTCGATTGAGGGCTTCGGCCAACGGCATGATACCGATCTGCTCACCATCGGCGCCGATGAGACGCACTTCGGCGGCTTTGATCATGCGATTAATATTGACTTTGGGCTGTTTCTGCTGGATAGTACTTCCCTCCCAGGCTGGGGTTTACGAGGTGCCGGGTCGAGGCATCTGCCCCTCGGCCAGCAGACGCTGAACAAACTCCTGCCACGGTACATCTTTGGTCTCACTGCCGTCCAACTGCCGGACCGACAACGTCCCGGCAGCCACTTCTTTGTCGCCAGCGATCAGCATATACGGAATTTTCTGTAATTGTGCTTCGCGAATCTTGAGGCCTAATTTTTCGTTGCGCAAATCCGTTTCGACCCGCAGGTCTTGGGTTAACATAGCCTGGGCAATCTCTTGAACAAAGCCATGGGCCCGATCGGTAACCGGCAGGAGAATGGCTTGCACCGGAGCCAGCCAGACCGGGAGAGCCCCGGCAAAATGTTCAATGAGCACACCCAGGAAACGTTCCAAAGACCCTAAAATAACCCGGTGTAACATCACCGGTCGGTGCGGTTGGCCGTCCGACCCTACATAGGTCAGATCAAACCGCTCCGGCAAGGTAAAATCGCACTGGACAGTGGCGCATTGCCACCGCCGATTGATGGCATCTTTCAGTTTTATGTCGATTTTCGGTCCGTAAAAGGCCCCTTCCCCCTCACAGAGGGCAAAGGGCAGTTGTCGGGCCTTGAGGGCGTTGACCAAGGCATTGGTGGCCCGCTCCCAGTCTACATCAGAGCCGATGGATTTGTCCGGGCGGGTGGAGAGCTCCACCTCATACTCAAAGCCAAAAACCCCCATGACATCGGCGACAAAGTCAATGACGCCGGCGATTTCCTCTTCAACCTGGTCCGGTCGACAGAGGATATGGGCATCGTCTTGGGTGAACTGGCGCACCCGAGTGAGGCCATGCAAAACCCCGGAGCGTTCATGCCGATGCACCGTGCCCAATTCGAAGTAACGCAAAGGCAATTCCCGATAGCTGCGTTTCCGGGATTTATAAATGAGCATGTGGGCCAGGCAGTTCATGGGTTTAATGCCATAGGCGACACCGTCGATCTCGGTGAAATACATGTTTTCCCGATAATTTTCAAAATGTCCGGAGCGCTTCCACAAGTCCAATTTCAGGAGGGTAGGACCCATGACGATCTGATAGCCCCGCCGCAGATGTTCCCGGCGTTCAAACTCCTCTAAGAGAACCCGGAGGCGGGCGCCTTTGGGGTGGTAAATCACCAGACCCGGCCCGGCCTCGTCTTCAATGGTAAAGAGGCCCAATTCCCGCCCCAGCCGCCGGTGATCCCGGCGTTTGGCCTCTTCCAGGAAATGCAGGTATTGCTCCAGTTCGGCAGGCGTGGCGAAGGCGGTGCCATAGATGCGTTGCAGCATGGGATTGCGTTCATCCCCCCGCCAGTAGGCGCCGGCCACCCCGGTGAGCTTAAAGGCCCGCAGATAACCGGAAGAGGGGATATGAGGGCCGCGACACAGGTCCACAAATTCGCCCTGTTGATAAAGGCTCACCGCCTGATCTTTGAGATCTTGCAGAATCTCGACTTTATAGGTTTCACCCTGGGCTTGGAAGAAATCCATCGCTTCCTGCCAGGAAACCTCCCGGCGTTGAAAGGGCAGGTCCTGCTGGACCAACTCACGCATGCGGTTTTCGATGCGTTCCAGGTCTTCCGGGGTAAAGGGTTGGGGCGGATCGAAATCGTAGTAAAATCCGGTGTCAATGGCTGGTCCGATGGTGATCTTGACGCCGGGGAACAGGGAGCGGACCGCCTCGGCCATGATATGGGCGGCACTGTGCCGAACAATGTCCAAGCCTTCCGGGGATTCCTGGGTTATGGGAATAAGGGTGCAATCCCCGGTGAGGGGTGCCGACAGATCCTGTAAGTCGCCATTGACCCGGGCCGCCACGACGTCGTGATCGCCGGCCAGGCCCAGACGCTGAAGGGCTTCCCCCACACTGAGGCCTTCTTCTATGGATCGTGCCACCCCGTCTGGCAAGATAATCTGTATCATAGCCGCTGATTTCTTATTTCATAAAAAAAGCATCTACCGTAACCGACCGCATTACGCCCGATGCATCTGACTACTCAATTCGTGTCTGCTCGTGCCGCAGGTACTGGTTGACTGGCCCGCTGGGCGAAAAAACAAACCATCCCCCAGCGTCATCTGACGATATACAAATGTCGCATAACCACCGCAGCCTGTCAAGATTTTTTCTGGCCGCCATCGGCGCTTGGCGACCTGCTCCGGAAAACTTCTCCGCTTTGGATGACGAGAGTTTGTTTCCCCTTCTCTGGCTTCTGGTATACTTTTTCATTACAGGATAAAATACCTCATGAGAGGATGAAACCCCAAGGGGGAAGCAACAACCCGAGACTACCATGATGCGCATCGGCCCGGCTGGCTGGGATTATCAGGATTGGCAGGGGGTGGTGTATCCGCCCCGGCTGCAGGGCACCGATCGCCTGACGTTCCTGGTCAACCTTTTTCCCACCATCGAAATTAACGTCACCTTTTATCGGCCCATCTCTGCGACGTTGGCGCAGCGGTGGCTGGAGGCCGTGGCGCCGCGCTCGGATTTTCGCTTTACCGCCAAACTGTTTCGAGGTTTTACCCATGAACGGCGAGAATTGCCCTGGCCGGAGGAGGGGGCGGTCAAAGCCGGTTTGGAAGTGCTCCGGGCGGCCGGCCGTTTGGGTGCCTTATTGGCCCAATTCCCCTATTCCTTTCATAATACCGCCGAAAACCGGGCTTATCTCCTGACCGTGCAGCAGCATTTCCGGGAATACCCCTTGGCTGTGGAGGTCCGGCACCGGTCCTGGCAACAGCTGGCCGTGCGCCAGTTTCTGGCCGAACACCAAGTGGCTTTTTGCAATATCGATCAGCCCCAGGTATCCTACGCCTTGGGGGAAACCGATTGGGTCAGCGGCCCCTTCGCCTATCTGCGCCTGCACGGCCGCAACCGCCAGAATTGGTTTACCAAAATGGACGACGTCGGCGCCCGCTACGACTACCTGTATTCGCCCCAGGAGCTGGCGGTCTTGGCCGACCGGGCCCGGCGCCTGCTGGTACAGGCGCCGGAAACGTATCTCATCTTCAACAATCACCCCCGGGGACAGGCAGTAGCCAATGCTTTGGAAATGCAGGCTTTGCTCACAGGCGCACGCCCGGCTCTGCCGGAGTGCCTGAAAGAGGCCTTCCCGCGGTTGGCCTATCTATAGGGAAAGAAATTAAGCCAAGGAAGGAGAGAGAGACGGTCGGTCAAGGAAAATCCGAGAGCATTACTCAACCTAAGAAGTAATTTCTTGAGGTTTGGGGGGACGTGGGAATTTCGGTTAAACCGTGAAGCGATGTTTAAGTTCGGCAACCCTTTGTTCCAATTGGGTAACCCGGTTCTCAAGACTATAATGTTCATCCCGCCGAACAACTATCTCAAACAGACGATCCAAGCGGTTATTTGTATGTGCGACGGTGTCACGAACTTGTTCCAAGCCCAACTTGATTTCAACCCGCAGTTCTTCCCGGACGGAGGTGATTTCCCCGCGCAGTTCATCCCGGCCGGAGGTGATGTGGCCACGCAGTTCATCACGGCCGGAGGTGATTTCCCCGCGCAATTCTTCCCGGAGAGTATCGAGGCGGTAGTTCGTGGCATCTAAGCGGTTGTTGGTAACATCCAGGCGCTTGTTGGTTGCGGCGATGTCGATGCGCAATTCATCTCGGACCGAGGTGATGTGGCCACGCAGTTCTTCCCGGACCGAGGTGATGTGGCCGCGCAGTTCTTCCCGGACCGAGGTAATTTCAGTGCGCAGTTCATCACGGCCGGCGGTGATTTCCCCGCGCAATTCCAACCGGAGCGCATCGAGTCGCCTGCTGTGATCGAGTAATTGTCCATGCAGATCATCAAGGCGCTTGTTGGTCAGGCCGATGCCAACCCGCAATTCGGCTAATTCCTGTTTCATTACCGCCAATGCAGGGAGGACCAGTTCCTTGAGGGCGGCGGTGATGGCTTCCTGATTCTTCATGGGCGCACTCCCATCAGGCTTAATGGTATTTTTTCCGGAATCACATGAAAACTCAAGTCCTGGCTCGTTGTCGGCTGTCGCCACCGATGTCCTGATGGGGAATAGCGCGGTCAATTCCTAAAAAAAGGCGCGTCTTGGGGAGACGCGCCTTTTTGATGATTATTATTTAACGATTGGCTACCGGGTGGCCACCTTCATGCGGGCCATGGCCCGGCGCAGGGCGGCTTCGGCCCGGACCCAGTCGATTTCGGCAGCCCGGCCGGCGGCCAGACGGCGTTCGGCCCGTTCTTTGGCCCGGCGGGCCCGTTCCACGTCGATTTCTTTGCCAAGTTCTGCGGAATCCGCCAAGACGGTGACCTTTTCACCGGTGACCTCGGCAAAACCACCGCCGATGAACAGGTACTCGATCTGGCCACCTTTGCGGTAGTACATTTCGCCGATTTCCAGCGCCGAGAGGAAGGGAATGTGGTTCACCAGGACGCCGAATTGGCCCTGCACTCCCGGCAACACGACGATATCAGCCTCGGTCTTGACCACCTGGCGGTCCGGCGTGACAACTTCCAAAATTAAAGTTTTTTCTGCCATGATTCCCCCTTGAAGCAGAGGGCTTAGCCCATAGCCGCTAAGCGCTCGGCCTTGGCTACGGCTTCTTCAATCCCGCCCACCATGTAGAAGGCCTGTTCGGGCAGGTCGTCGTGTTTGCCTTCGATGATTTCTTTAAAACCGCGGACCGTTTCGGCCACCGGGACAAATTTGCCTTCCATACCGGTAAAGGTGGCGGCCACGAAGAAGGGCTGGGACAGGAAGCGCTGAATCTTCCGGGCCCGGGCCACGGTCAGCTTATCTTCATCGGAGAGTTCGTCAACGCCCAGGATGGCGATGATATCCTGCAGTTCTTTGTATTTTTGCAGGATCATCTGGACCTGACGGGATACCCGATAATGTTCTTCACCCAGGACCATGGGGTCAAGGATCCGGGAGGTGGAGTCCAAGGGGTCCACGGCCGGGTAGATGCCCAACTCAGCGATCTGCCGGGAGAGCACCACGGTGCCATCCAAGTGGGCGAAGGTAGTGGCCGGGGCCGGGTCGGTCAAGTCGTCGGCCGGCACGTAAACGCACTGTACGGAGGTGATGGATCCCTTTTTGGTGGAGGTGATCCGTTCCTGCAGTTCGCCCAAGTCGGTGCCCAGGGTCGGTTGGTAACCCACGGCGGAAGGCATGCGGCCCAACAGCGCCGACACCTCGGAACCCGCCTGGGTAAAACGGAAGATGTTGTCGATGAAGAGCAGCACGTCCTGGCCTTCTTCATCACGGAAGTATTCAGCGGCCGTCAGACCCGTGAGGGCCACCCGGGCACGGGCTCCCGGGGGCTCGGTCATCTGACCGTAGATCAGGGCGCATTTGGGCAAAACGCCGGAATGTTTCATTTCCAGGTAGAGGTCGTTGCCTTCCCGGGTCCGCTCGCCCACACCGGCAAACACGGAGATACCACCATGGTGCATGGCGATGTTGTGCACCATTTCCATCATGATAACGGTCTTGCCGACGCCGGCGCCGCCGAACATCCCCATCTTACCGCCACGAGGGAAGGGGACCAGCAAGTCGATCACCTTGACGCCCGTCTCCAACACTTTGACGGAGGTGTCCTGGTCCACGAAGGACGGGGCAGGACGGTGAATGGTGTAATAATGTTTAGCTTCCACCGGCCCCATGCCGTCCACGGGTTTGCCCACGACGTTGAGCACCCGTCCCAGGGCTTCGTGGCCTACTGGCACGGCAATGGGTTTGCCGGTAGCCTTGACCGGCATACCGCGGACTAAACCGTCGGTGGTATCCATGGCGATGGTCCGGACAACATTGTTGCCTAAATGTTGAGCCACTTCGACGACCAGATTGTCTTCAGTGTCGTCGATGGCCGGGTTGGTGATTAATAAGGCATCCAGAATATGAGGAAGTTGACCCTCCTCAAATTCCACGTCCACAACCGGTCCGATGACTCGGGAAATCCTGCCGATATTCATAAAATAAAATCCTCCTCAGAAAGCGCTTAGCCTTTCAGGGCCTCGGCGCCACCGATAATATCCATTAATTCTTTGGTAATGGCCGCCTGCCGGGCCTTGTTCATCACCAGGGTCAGAGAGGTGATCATATCTTTACAGTTGCTGCTGGCGTTATCCATGGCGGTCATGCGGGCCGCATGTTCACTGGTAGAATTTTCCAGGAAACCCTGATATACCGACACGTTGATGTACCGAGGCAGGAGGTAACCCAAAAACTCGTCGGCCGCAGGTTCCGTGAGATATTCCTGCGTCGGACCGGCAGCCTGGGCTGTCTCCGGCACGATGGGAAGCAACTGCACCATGGTCGGCCGTTGGATCACCATGTTGATAAAGTTGGCGTAAATCAGGTAGACTTCTTGGACTTCCTGGGTATTGAAAGGGCCCACGGCCTCTCGCCCCACAGCCTGGGCATTGGAGAAGTCGAATTTATTCCAGACATCCACATAACTCTGCCGGATATCATATTTCCGACGCCGGAAATAATCCCGACCTTTCCGTCCCACGGTGGTTAATACCACTTCAATCCCTTCGGCCTTCTTTTGGCGGATGAACTTTTCCGCAGCATTGATCAGGTTCATGTTAAAGCTGCCGCAGAGGCCCCGATCAGCGGTCATGAGGACCAACTGCACTTTTTCCACTTTTTCGGCCTGTTGGAAAAAGGGATGGGCTTCCGGCTCCACCCGGGAGGCGATGCTGCCCAGCATCTGCCGGAACGCCGCCGCATAGGGGCGGAATTGTTCCATGCGCGTCTGGGCCCCCCGCAGTTTGGCCGCCGAGACCATATTCATGGCCTTGGTGATCTGCTGGGTCTTTTTGACCGCCGCGATTTTTTGCCTAATATCTCGTAATGTTGGCATTGTTTACACCCTCCTCGATTTCCGGTGAGCGCCGGTCATCAAGCGGCCAGGCTGGCTTTGAATTCAGCCTTGAAGGCCTCCAGGGCGGCTTTCATCTTGGCATCCAGATCGGCGTTGATTTCCTTGGCTTCCTTCAGTGTGGTAAAGATCTCGGGATGTTTGTTGCCGATATATTCATAAAGCTGTTTTTCAAAGGTACCAAGAGCGTCCACCGGCAGGTCATCCAGAATGCCCCGGGTGCCGGCATAAAGGATGGTGATCTCTTTTTCCATGGGCAGCGGTTCATACTGAGGCTGCTTGAGGATTTCCACCAGACGGATACCACGGTTCAACTGGGACTGGGTGGCTTTATCCAATTCGGAGCCGAACTGGGCAAAAGCGGCCAATTCACGGTATTGGGCCAGATCCAAGCGGAGAGAACCGGCCACCTGTTTCATGGCCTTCACCTGGGCAGCGCCACCGACCCGGGAAACCGACAGACCGACGTTGATGGCAGGCCGGACCCCGGCGAAGAACAGCCCGGGTTCCAGGTAGACCTGGCCGTCGGTAATGGAGATAACGTTGGTGGGAATGTAGGCCGACACGTCGCCCTGTTGGGTTTCGATGATGGGCAGAGCAGTCAGGGAGCCGCCGCCTTTCTCGATATTGAGTTTGGCGGCCCGTTCCAGGAGACGGGAGTGGTTGTAGAAAATGTCACCAGGATAGGCTTCACGTCCCGGCGGCCGACGGAGCAGCAGGGAGATCTGCCGGTAAGCGGCGGCCTGTTTGGACAGGTCATCGTAGATAATCAGGGCGTGCCGACCGGAATCCCGATAGTACTCACCCATGGTGCAACCGGCATAGGCAGCGACGTATTGCAGAGGTGCAGGTTCGGAGGCGGTGGCGGAGATGACGATGGTGTGTTTTAGGGCATCGTGGCGCTCCAGGGCGTCCACCACCTGGGCCACGGTGGATTTCTTCTGACCGATGGCCACATAAATACAAATGACGCCGGAATCTTTCTGGTTGATAATGGCGTCCACACACAGGGCGGTTTTCCCGATCTGACGGTCGCCGATGATCAATTCCCGCTGACCGCGGCCTACCGGAGTCATGGCGTCGATGGCCTTATAGCCGGTATACATGGGTTCGTTCACCGGCTGGCGTTCGATAACGCCTGGGGCCTTCAACTCGATGCGGCGGAATTCCTTGGCTTCCACAGGGCCTTTGCCGTCGATGGGATGACCCACCGGGTCCAAAACGCGACCCAGACAGGCTTCGCCGACGGGCACTTCGGCGATACGACCGGTCCGCTTTACCAGGTCGCCCTCTTTGATGTGGATGTCTTCACCCAAGATGGCGCAGCCGACGTTGTCTTCTTCCAGGTTCAAGGCGATGCCGAAGATGCCGCCCGGGAACTCCAACAGTTCCATGGCCATACATTTTTCCACGCCGGACACCCGGGCGATACCGTCACCGACCGATAAGACGGTCCCGGTTTCGGCCACTTCCACCTTTTTTTCGTAATCCTTGATCTGGGATCGAATAATTTGGCTGATTTCTTCTGCTCTGATTTCCATTTAAGCAACCTCACCTCTTATCAAAGTTTCTTTTAAACTCTGGAGCTGGGTCCGCACGCTGCCGTCAAGCACCAGGTCTCCCACATTGGCCACGATGCCGCCGATAATGGCGGGGTCTTCGGCCACCTCCACGACCACCGTGCTTTTGGTGATCTTTTCCAGGGCTTGGCGGATGCGAGCCACCATCTCCTCGTCCAGGGGGGTGGCCGAGGTGATTTTGGCGCGGCTGATGTTCTCCAGCTTGTCGACCAATTCTTGATATACTTCGTTGATCCGCATTATGCCATCAATGCGGTGTTTATCGAACAGGAGCTTAATGAAGTTGGTGACCATGGGATCCAACTGGACCATCTCCAGGATCTTGTCCAGGACCCGGCGGCGATCGTCCCGGGGATAAATGGGGCTGACGATGGCGTTATACAACTCCGGTTCCCTTTGCAGCAGGTAGGCAAAGGAGCTTAGTTCCGCCCCATATTCCTTATACTTGCCATCCTCCTTGCCGATACTCAACAAGGCTTTGGCGTAGCGACGTGCAAGAGATAAATTAATCAATGAGCTTCCACCACCTTTGCTAAGTAGTCATCAACCAACCGCTGTTGGTCTTCGGGAACGATCTTTTCTCGGACGATCTGCTCAGACAGCTGTATGGCAGCTTCGACGATTTCCTTTTTCAGCTCGGCGGCCGCCTTCTTGGTTTCGGCGGCGATGGTCATGGCGGCCATATCTTTCAGACGTTGGGCTGCCTGCTCGGCCTTGGCAATGATTTTGGCTTTTTCCGCCTCGCCTTCAGCAATGTATTGTTGAATGATCTGCTCCCGTTCGGCGGCCACGGCAGCCAATTGGGCCTTGGCTTCTTTCAGGGCTTTTTGGACCCGAATTTTCTGGGTTTCCAGGTCCTGAATTTCCGAACTGATATCCATCCGCCGTTTGCTGAAAAACTCTTTAATGGGCTTGGCCGCCAATTTATAGAGGATGGCAGCGAAGACCAGGAAGTTGACCGTTCGCCAAAGCAGGTCGTCGAGTTTCGCCGGATCAATGGCACCATGCCCGTCGCCACCGCCGCCGGCCCAAGCCGCACCTGCTAGGACAAAGCCGGAGAATAAGCCAACCCAGAGGCCCCGGCGTTTTAGGCTGCTGAATGCTCCAATCCTCATGCCACTTCCCTCCCCAAAATCTTAGTAGCCAGGTCGAGGGCAAAGGATTCCACCTGGGGCCGCAAAGCCTCCCGGGCGGCGGCAACGTCAGCTTTGATCTTCGCCACCATCCGCGCCATTTCTTCATCAGCCTCCGCCTTTGCCTTTTCCAACAACCCGGCTTCCACGGCGCTGCCTTCTTGCTTGATCATGTCGCGCTTGTTGATTCCACTTTTGCGAGCCGCCAGCAGCTCATTCTGGATATCTTGGCGCACGCCCTGTTCCGATCCCGTCAAAGTGGAAATGTCGGCTTGCATGCCAGCGATTAATTGCTGGCGCTCCTTCAAAATCCCGCGGATGGGCCGGAACAAGACCATGTTCAAGAGAAAGACCAGGAGGAGGAAATTGGCAATCTGCACAAACAACGTCCAATCAATGTCAATCATCTACTGGCCACCTCTTATAACGATTTGTAATTCCTAAAAAAATGAATATGTGAACTTTTATGCAAAGTCAATTTGCATTATTACCTTTTTTTGGCTGTCCTGTCAAAGGTTTTTTTAAAAAATCGCCCACCCCCGGCTCGCTTTTCGCAAGTTTCCGGGGCTGGTAGGCCAACAGCCCGAAAATCTTATCATAATACGGCATTCAGGGGAATGCTCAGGCGAGTCCCAGGCACGGTTGTTGGCAGCCGGATGATGAGGAATCCAGCAGGCTGGCGGGCGGCCGGGGCGCTCGGGCAATAGCTTCCTCTTAACAGTGATTATATAAGTTATCTTCAGTGGTTATTCCTTGATGAAAAAATCACAAAGTCGGTTTGGCGAACAGAAACTGACGCATCTTGATATTCAAGAGAAGGCCGATCCCTAAAAAATTGGCAACCAGGGATGAGCCGCCGTAACTGAAAAAGGGCAGGGGGATGCCCACCACCGGCAACAGGCCGGTGACCATGGAGATATTAATAAAAATCTGCCAGAAAACCATGGCCGTGATCCCCAAGGCCAGCAAGTTGCCCAATCGTTCCCGGCAGGCGCGGGCAATGTGCAAGCCCCAGAGGATAAGGCCCAGATAGAGGATAATGAGCACTACCGAGCCCACAAATCCCCACTCTTCGGCAAAGACCGAAAAAACAAAATCGGTATGCTGCTCCGGCAAGAAATTAAGCTGGCTCTGGGTCCCCTTGAGAAAACCCTTGCCCCAGAAGAGGCCGGAGCCCACGGCAATCTTGGATTGAATGATGTGATAGCCGGAGCCCAAGGGGTCCTGCTCCGGATTCAAAAAAGTGAAGATCCGTTGTTTCTGGTAATCCTTTAAGAAATACCAAAAAATGGGTGACGCCAAGATAAAGCCGACGCCCAGGGTCGCGAGGATGTGCCAACGGACCCCGACAAAAAGGATCATGGTGCTGGCCACGGCGGCAATCAACAGGGCGCTGCCGAGATCGGGTTGTTTGACTACCAGGCCGAAGGGTATGAGCAGCAGCAGGCTGGGAAAGATTAATTGCCGCCAGGTTAGTGGGTCAAATTGTTCCTGTCGGTAAAAATGAGTGGCCAGGGCCAAGATTACGCCCACCTTGGTCAACTCCGACGGCTGGAAGGTCAGCGGCCCCAACACCAACCAGCGTTTCGAACCGGCCACCATTTTGCCCACGAGCATCACCGCCACTAACAACAGGATGCTGAACCAATAGAGGGGGTAGGCCAAACGCTCCAGGCGGCGGTAGTCAAAGATAGTCATGCCGAACATCAGGGTCAGACCAATGAGCAGCCAATAGATCTGTTTGACATAGAGGGGCGTGGAACGATCGCCGGTCTGGTTAAGGCCAGCGCTGTAGAGATTGATAATCCCCAAGGAAACCACGGTCAGGACCAGGAGGATGAGCAGCCAGTCGATATTTTTCAGGAGGCGACGGTCAATAATCATAGAACAACTTCAGGAACGGATTGGCCAAGGGAAGGAGAAAATCTTTCGGGGCATCGTGCTATCGAAGGTTCCGGCAGCCAATCGTGGCAAGTTCAGGTCAGGAGTCAGCAGCAGCCACGCGGTGGCGCAAGGCCTCTTTGATGGTCTGCTGGTCGGCATATTTTAGGTCGCCACCCATGGGCAAGCCATAGGCGATACGGGTGACCTGGACACCACGGTGGTGGAGTTCCTTGCTGAGATAGGCTATGGTTGCCTCTCCCTCAAGGCTGGGATTCAGGGCCAGGATAACCTCTCGGACGGCTTCGGGTGCCAGTCGCGCCAGCAGGGCGGTAATGTGCAAATCGCCGGGGCCGATATTATCCAACGGGGAAATAAGTCCGCCCAAAACATGGTATGATCCCTGGAAAAAGCCCACCCGCTCCAAGGCCATGAGATCGCCGGGGTCGGCGACCACACAGATCTGACCGGTCTGACGACCGGGGTCGGCGCAGATGGGGCACAGGTCCTGGTCCGCAAAGGCATAGCAGCGGGAACACAGCCCGATCTTTTCCTTGAGCTCTTTGAGGGCTTGGGCCAGGTCGAGGACTTCCTGAGTCGGGGCCCGCAGGAGATAGAGGGCCAGCCGCGAGGCGGTCTTCTCGCCGATGCCCGGCCATTTACTCAGGGCCCTGATGACGTTCTGGAGGGGAGCAGGATAAAAGCTGCGAGCCATGGTAGTAAGGTCGGGGAGCTGGACCGCGCCCTAAAACAGGCCGGGTATTTTCATGCCGCCGGTCAGTTTGGCCATCTCCGCGGAAACCATCTCCCGGGAGCGGTTCAGGGCGTCGTTTACCGCCGCCAGAATAAGATCTTGAAGCATTTCCGTATCATCGGGATTGACCACTTCCGGGTCGATGCGCAGCGACAAGATTTCCTGGCGGCCGTTGGCCACCACTTCCACCATGCCGCCGCCCACTTGGGCGGAGACCGTCCGATTGCCCAGCTCTTCCTGCATCTCCATCATTTTGCTCTGGAGCTTTTGGGCCTGTTTCATCATGGTACTGAAGTTTTTCATCTAGTTGTCCTCCTGGGGAGCCGTGGCCGGCTTGGCCGCAGCGAGCCAATGGCCGCCAAAGATCGCTGCGGCCAAGGGTTTCAGTTCTGCCAGGGTCAAGGGGCGCGGAGGCTGGTCGGCGTGCAAGGGTGGCGCCTCCGGCGGTCTTGGTTCAATGGCCACCTGGTAGTGGGGTCCGAAGAACTGTTGGGCCAGGGTCTGGAGTTGCTGGACATGCAAGGGTTGCGCGGATTGCCAGGCATTGCTGGGGGCAATCAACAGCAAGCCATCAACGTGTCCCACCAGCCGGCTGCCCACTAATCTTCCGGCCAGCGGTCCGCCATCGTGTTGATCCACAAATTTTAAGAACGCCTGCCACCGCGCTTCATCTATGGGCAAGTCGCCTGGAGGTGGCTCCATCTCCGACATGGGCAACGGCGCGGCTGCTTCCTGAGGGACAGGTTCTAAACCCCGGACCGAGGTTGGTCCCGGCAGAGTTTCCGGGGCTGCTACGCCGGCGGCCTCGAGGTGCGGCCCGAGACGAGCTTCCAAGGCTTCCAGGCGGGCCAGCCAGGCGGACAGGTCTAACACCGGCTCCAGACTCACCAGGCGGAGCAGAAGAATTTCCAGAGAGAGGCGGGGCTGGGGGGAGCGCCGCAGCTCTTCTTCGCCCCTCAAAAGGACGGTCAGCAGATTGAAGAGGTGCGCCAGGCTCACCGGCTGGGCCAGGCTCTGCAGACCTTCCCACTCTTGATCAGCGATATCCGCCAGGCTGCGGGTTTCGGGCCCCAGTTTGGCCAGCAGCAGGTGGCGGGCAAAAAATAATAAATCCTGGTAAAAACGCCGCAGATCATGGCCGTGTTCATGGCAGGCGGCCACAATCTCCAGAAGTTTGGTCCCTTGCCGTTGCAGGATGGCCTGTAAAGTCTCCAGGAGCAAACGGCGATCGGTCACCCCCAAGATGCGGGCGATGTCCGTCGGAGTGACCTCCGGACCGCCAAAGGTGATCACCTGGTCCAACAACCCCTGGGCATCCCGCATGCCGCCCTCAGACTCTTGGGCGATGAGCTGCAGGCCGGCGGGCGCCAGGGACCAGCCCTCCCGCTGCACCATCTGGGCCAGATGTTCCTGAATGGCGGCAGTAGTCAGCCGCTGAAAATCATAGCGCTGACAGCGGGACAGAATGGTGACCGGGACTTTATGGGCTTCGGTGGTCGCCAGGATGAAAATGGCGTGGGCCGGAGGTTCCTCCAGGGTTTTCAGGAGAGCGTTAAAGGCCTCCTTGGTGAGCATGTGGACTTCGTCAATGATAAAAACCTTATAGCCGCCATGGGCCGGCAGATACTTGATATTCTCCCGCAGCTCCCGGACCTCATCGATGCCCCGGTTGCTGGCACCGTCGATTTCCAGGACGTCCAGGCTGTGCCCCTGGGTAATCTCCTGGCAGGACCGGCACTGGTTGCAGGGCGTCGGCGTCGGGCCCTGGGCGCAGTTCAGGGCCTTGGCCAAGATGCGGGCCACCGAGGTCTTGCCTACCCCCCGAGGGCCACTGAACAGAAAGGCATGAGCCACCCGTCCCAGTTCCAAGGCGTTCTGCAGGGTCCGGGTAACATGCTCCTGCCCCACCACTTCCGCGAAGGTTTGGGGCCGCCATTTGCGGGCTAAGACTTGATATGACATGGGTTCCGAGGGCTGGCCAGCCTTGTCGCAGTAACAGGTTGTTGAAAAAGTGTTTTTTAGGGGAGGGGGCCAGGGGCACAACCCCCTGCCTCCGCACCGAAAACCCTTCCCCCAACTTGGCCTTTGGGCTGCGCCAAAAGCAGTCGGGATGATGGGCGACGGCACCTGTGCACATATTATTTTGTATCATTGATCTGCGCTCCTTAGCAAGTGATTTCAGGGGGCGGGAAGGGCGCCGAGAATTGGTGCGCCCTGGCAGGAGCGTCGGATGCCGACCTGGAAGTGGCGGTAGCGAAGGGATGGGGATCTGGAGATCGGCGCTAGAAATTGTCTTTCTAAAGGTAGCCGCAGGCTTTGGCCAAGGGGAGGCCGATCTGGAGATCGGCGCTACAAATTGTCTTTCTAAAGGTAGCCGCGGGCTTTAGCC
>DYEV01000031.1 GCA_020725545.1 Desulfobacca sp.
GGCACATACTCGGCCATGCCCTTTAACGACAGGTGTTTGGTGATCGCCGCCGTCAACGTCGTCTTGCCATGGTCTATATGCCCGATCGTGCCAATATTTACGTGGGGCTTCTTCCGCTCAAATTTCTTTTTGGCCATGTTTTTCGTCTCCTAACGAGCTAGTCCAGTCAAAACAACATCCGCAGGGGATGGTTGGTGGTAGCGCCGGCAAGTCTGAGGTGGAGCCCACGACCGGGATCGAACCGGTGAACCTCTTCCTTACCAAGGAAGTGCTCTACCTACTGAGCTACGTGGGCTCATGATTCTATTTGGAGCGGGAAACGGGACTCGAACCCGCAACCCTCAGCTTGGAAGGCTGATGCTCTAGCCAATTGAGCTATTCCCGCCTTCTGGGCCTTACTGGTGGAGAGGGGAGGATTCGAACCTCCGAAGGCTTCGCCGGCAGATTTACAGTCTGCTCCCTTTGGCCGCTCGGGAACCTCTCCAGAAAAAATTATCGCCGTCTCCGGCCTAATGCCAACCTGGAGCTGGCGATGGGATTCGAACCCGCAACCTGCTGATTACAAATCAGCTGCTCTACCGTTGAGCTACGCCAGCCGATTGCCTGATCTGTCGGTGTCACAGAATCACGAATTACTAGACTTAATTATGTTAGTTAAGATTTGCGGCTTTGTCAAGAAATTTTTGGCGCTGGTGCTGGGAGCTTATTTTTCCAGGTGACGCTGGTCGGCGTCCCCCGGAAAACACGGGACCGGGAGCAGCCCTGGGGGCCATTGTTGGTTGCCTGCCGAGATTAAGATTTGCCATATTAAAATATTATATGATATAATTTTTTGTTAAACTATTTCATAACTGCTTCCCAAGGAGGTTCACGTGTTAATCACCCCCACTGAGGTGAAGAATCGTCTGGTCACCCTTGACCAAAAATTCAGTCAGCTCCGAGGTCGTCTTTGATCTGGAGGGCAAAAAACGCCGCCTGGCGGAGATTGAGCAGCTGACCGGCAAACCCGATTTCTGGGAGGATGCAGCCCGGGCTGCGGCCATCCTCAAAGAGCGGGGCGCCATTCAGAATGTCCTGGAGACCTGGCGGCAGCAGGAGCAGCGCCTTCAGGATCTGGAAGTGCTCCTGCAGTTAGCCCAGGAAGAAAATGATGAGGCGGTTTTGGACGAAGTCCTGACCGAGTTGCGGCTCCAGGAAAAGGACCTGCGCCGTCTGGAACTGGAGACGCTCCTGGGCGGCGAAGATGACATCAAAAATGCCTTTGTCACCATCCACGCCGGGGCTGGCGGCACCGAAGCCCAGGATTGGGCCGAGATCCTCCTGCGCATGTATCTGCGTTTTGCCGAGCGTCGGGGTTTCAAAACCGAAATATACGATCTCCTGCCCGGGGACGAGGCCGGGATCAAAAGTGCCACCTTCGCGGCCAGCGGTCCCTATGCCTATGGTTACCTCAAAGCGGAAAGCGGCATCCATCGCCTGGTCCGCATTTCGCCCTTTGATGCCAGCGGCCGGCGCCATACCTCGTTCGCCGCGGTCTTTGTCTACCCCGAGGCTGATGAGACCATCGAAATCGATATCCAGGAAAAAGACCTGCGCATTGATACCTTCCGGGCCAGCGGGGCCGGGGGGCAACATGTCAACAAAACCAGCTCTGCAGTGCGTATTACTCACATCCCCACCGGCATTGTGGTCTCCATGCAGAATGAGCGCTCCCAACACCGCAACCGGGACCTGGCCATGAAGGTGCTGAAGGCGCGATTATATGAGGCGGAGAAGAATAAACGCCAGGAAAAGACCCAGGAGATCCTGGATGCCCAGAAAGACATCGCTTGGGGCAGCCAGATCCGCTCCTATATCCTGCAGCCCTATCAGTTAGTCAAAGACCATCGCACGAAACACGAAGATGGCAACGTGGCGGCCGTCCTGGACGGCGATCTGGACGCCTTCATCGAGGCCTATCTGCTGCATACGGTAACCTCGTAACAAGAAAAGGATTAGTGGTGCAAAACGATTCCTTAGCAAAGGTCTTCCGGTCCCAGCAAATCCTGGCATCGGCTTTGGCCGCCTCGCTGCTGGTCTATGCGATCATCGTCGCGGTGCTGTCGCGTCAGGGCTCTGCCGTGTGGTCGGTGTCGGGCAACTTTCTTGACAGCCTCCGTTTTGTTTTGGTTTTTCTGGCCTTTGCCATGTATTTTGTTATGCGCTTCGGGCAACAAAAGATCTTGGTCAAAAAACCCACTGATACCCGGGAAACCCTGGTGGCCAAACTGCGGTTGGCCTGCTTTCTTTCTCTGGCTTTAGCGGAACTCCCGGCCGTCTTTGGGTTGGTGCTCTTTTTAGCCAGCGGCAATTCCCGGGATTTTTATCCCCTCATGATTATTTCACTGATCCTCTTTTACGTGGCCTTTCCGCGTTATACGATCTGGGAGGTCTGGTCCCAGCCCCGGCCGGAGGGGTCGGGCTGCGCTGATTCAGTCTGAGGGCGCTTGCCGTCAATCCACGACCACGGGCTCCAGGTGGTGGGTCTGGAAATAAAGCCGGTTGCCTCCCAGGGACACCAATTCGCCATAAAACCTGAGGACGTCTAAGCGCTTGGGCTGGAACCGCGATTTTTGCTCGTAGGACATCGCGGCCCGGTCAAAGTAGCCGCGCATGGCTGCCTCCTGGTACAGGGCGAACCATTCCAACTCCCACCAACGCCGGGGATAGCGCAGCTGATTAAGGTAGTAGTGCTGGGGGACCGGATCATAGCTGAGGAATTCCCAGAAATAGGCCTGAAAACTGACCAATTGCCCGGCCTGCAGACCGGGTGAATGGCGCCGCAACTGCTCCAGATCGATGGGGGTATAAGCCGCCGGGTTGAAGGCGGACGGCAGCGGCCGCACCTGGCCGCAAGCACTGGTCAGCAGGAGGAGCAACCACAGGAGGGCTGGGGCATATCGGCGCATGTCAGATCCTTTGGTTTCTGGTGAAAATTCTTTTTTTCGGGGGGGTGGGCCAAAGGCTCGTCCCCTTTCCCTGGCTGATTTTTTCCGGCGGTGCTGTTATAATACTGCGAATACCCTAAAATCTATAGTCTTATTCACTTGGACTGCAAGGAGTGATGATGCTATGGCTTTTAAGGTCGTGATCAGACGGCATGAAGGCGTCCAATCCTATCTGGTCCTGGATGACAAACCCCGGGAACTCCTCAGGCACGTGGGCTTTTATCAGGAATTCTCCATCAGGACCTGGTATGGCTCCCTTGAGGCGGACGACGCCCGGGAGGAATGGGCCGAGATGTTGGGGGAAGACCCTTATGACGGCTCCTACCTCATCGTTGATGGAGATTTCCGGGAATACGTCGCCGATGCCCCCCTCTGGGCCCATTGCATCCCTGACAAACCGTAATGCGAGTCTATCCGCATCAGGTTATCAGGGGAGTGGGCCGAGGGTCAGCCTGCTCCCCCATGTTGTCCAAACAACCGTTGGAAGGCCCGGATGGCGGCTGCCACATCCGGTTGAGTGACCACCGCCGAGATGGCGCAGAGGCCGTCGGCGCCGGCCGTGATGACGGCCGAGGCGTTCTCCAAAGTAATGCCGCCGATGCCAATGAGGGGAAGAGACACTAGCCGGCGGATTTCCCGGAGCAGGCTGAGGCCAGCCGGTTCGCCGGCGTCTGGCTTTGTTTGGGTGGCGAAGATGGGGGAGACCCCTAAATAATCAGCCCCTTGCCGGGCTGCCAGAAGGGCCTGATCCACCGTATTGACCGTCACCCCGATGACCTTCCCCGGTCCCAACAGGCGCCGGGCCTCGGGCAGGGGCATGTCCTCCTGGCCGATGTGAACGCCGTCGGCCCCCACGGCCAGGGCTATCTCCACATGGTCATTCAGCAGGAAGAGGGCCCCCTGGCAGAGGCGGCGCAGCTCCCGGGCTTCGGCCAGCACCGCGGCAGGGTCCGCCGCTTTTTCCCGATATTGAATGACCCGCACCCCCGCGGCCACGGCCGCCTGGACGTCGCTGACATTGCCGGCCCGGCTGAGGCGGGCGTCGGTAATGAAGTAGTAGCCCTTCATAGCACAGCTGCCACCCGGAGACGCTCCCGGAGGGTGGCTTCCTCCAGAACATACAAAGCGTCAAAAAGCCCTTCCTTGAAGGCCATGGGCGTTTGGGCTTGTTGGGCGGCCAGTTCCGCAGCGACGCCGAAACAGGCCAGGGCGCTGGCCGCGGCCACGGCCAGGTCCGGCTCCACCGCGGCAAAGGCGCCGATGATGGAGGTGGCCATGCAGCCAGTGCCCACCACGTGCCCCATGAGGGGGTGGCCGTTGGCGATTTGCAAGAGACGCTCCTCATCGGCCACGATATCAATGGGGCCGGTGAGGACCACCACGGCCCGGCGCAGCCGGGCCAACTCCCGGGCCAATTGTCCCAGGTCGGCTTGGACCTCGACGGCATCAACGCCCTTGGTCTGGACTGCGGCGCCGCTCACTCGGGCGATTTCCGAGGCGTTCCCCTTAATGATATCGACGCGGGCGTTGTTGATCAGCTGCAGGCTGGCCTCATCCCGCAAGGCCGTGGCCCCAGCGCCGCAGACGTCCAGGACCACCGGGATGCCCTTGGCATTGGCGGCTTGGGCGGCCAGGAGCATGGCAGCCACGAAATCCGGGGTCAAGGTGCCGATGTTCAAGACCAAGGCGGCGGCCAGACCGGTCATTTGGGCCACCTCCTCGGCGGCATGGGCCATGACCGGCGAGCCCCCTAAAACCTTGACCACCTGGGCGCAGTCATAAATGGTCACCCAGTTGGTGAGGTGGTGCACCAAAGGCTGCCTTTGGCGCAGGCGGGCCAGGATTTCCCAAGGTTTCAACTCCAACCGGCTCATGATCTTTTCCCCTGTTTTTCGACTTCCTGGAGCTTGGCCCAGGCATCCCGCAGGGTGACGCTCCGGTTCAGGACCAGACGGTCTGTTCGGCTATCCGGATCCACGCAGAAATAGCCCAAACGCTCCAGCTGGTAGTGGCTGCCCGACGCCGCCCCGGCCAGGGACGGCTCCAGCCAGGCCGGATAAATGACCTCCAAGGAGTGGGGGTTGAGATGGGCCTTGAAATCCTCGGTGGCTGCGGGATGGTGATGGGTGAAGAGCCGGTCGTAAAGCCGCACCTCCGCCGGGATGGCCTGGGCCGCGGAGACCCAATGGATGGTCGCCTTGACCTGGCGGCCGTCCGGGGCCTGGCCCCCCCGGGTGGCGGGATCATAGGTGCAGCGCAGTTCCACCACTTCGCCGGTGGCCGAGTCTTTGATTACCTGCTCACATTTCAGGAAAAAGGCATAGCGCAGCCGTACCTCCCGGCCCGGCGCCAGACGGTAGAACTTTTTGGGCGGGTCTTCCATGAAGTCATCCCGCTCGATATAGAGCTCCCGACTGAAGGGGAGGGGGCGGCTGCCGGCCTGGGGATCTTCTGGGTTATTGATGGCCTCCAGCTCCTCTACCTGCCCTTCTGGGTAGTTCTCAATGATCACCTTCAGCGGCCGCAGCACCCCCATGACCCGGGGAGCCCATTTATTCAACTCTTCCCGGACGCAGAACTCCAGCAACGCCATATCCACCAGGTTCTCCCGTTTGCCCACGCCGATGCGCTCGCAAAAGGTCCGAATGGCCGCCGGCGGATAGCCCCGCCGGCGCATGCCGGCCAGGGTGGGCATGCGCGGGTCGTCCCAGCCGTTCACATGCCCTTCCTGCACCAATTGGATGAGGCGGCGTTTGCTCAGGACTGTATGGCTCAGGTTCAGGCGGGCAAACTCGATCTGCTGGGGGTGGTAGATGCCCAACTGATCCAGGTACCAGTCATATAAAGCCCGATGGTCCTCATACTCCATGGTGCAGATGGAGTGGGTAATGCCTTCAATGGAGTCGCACTGGCCGTGGGCCCAGTCATACATGGGGTAGATGCACCACGTGGTGCCGGTGCGGTGGTGCGGCGCATATTTGATGCGGTACATGACCGGGTCCCGCAGGTTGAGGTTGGGCGAGGCCATGTCGATCTTAGCCCGCAGGGTCAAAGAACCCTCGGGAAACTCTCCGGCCCGCATGCGCCGGAAGAGGTCCAAATTTTCCGCCACCGGGCGATTGCGCCAAGGGCTTTCCCGCCCCGGCTCCGTCAGGGTGCCCCGATATTCCCGGATCTCTTCAGGGCTCAACTCATCCACGTAGGCCTTGCCATCCTGAATGAGTTTTTCCGCCCAGGCATAAAGCTGCTCAAAATAATCGGAGGCGTAATAGAGGCGGTCGTCCCAATCGAACCCCAGCCAGCGGACATCGGCCTGGATGGACTCCACATATTCGATATCCTCTTTGCTGGGGTTGGTATCGTCAAAGCGGAAATTGCAGTAGCCGTGATAATCCGCGGCCAAGCCAAAATTCAGGCAGATGGACTTGGCATGGCCGATGTGGAGATAGCCGTTGGGTTCAGGGGGAAAACGGGTGATGACCCGGCCGCCGAATTTGCCGGTGCGCAGATCCTCTTCGATGATAGCGCGGATGAAGTTGGGGGGCGGGGTGGGTTCGGGTTTGGTCATAACATTATCCTCTGGCCTGAGGGTAGGGATTTTTGCAATGGTGCTGGTAGTTCGGATGCGTATCGCTCTCGGCCTAGAAACATGATACAATAATTATCACAAATATCCTGGGTGTAAAACCGCTGCCATGAAAAATCGGGAAATCGCCAAAATCTTCAATGAAATTGCCGAATATCTGGAGATGGAGGGGGTGCGCTTTAAGCCCTATGCCTATCAGAAGGCGGCCATCACCCTGGAAAATCTTAAAGATAGCATCGATGATATCTACGGGCAAGGGGGGCTGAAGGCTCTTAAGGCCATTCCCGGCATCGGCGAGAGTATCGCCCAGAAGATCGAAGAATATCTGCAGACTGGCAAGATCGAATATTACGAGGAATTCCGCCGCAAACTCCCCATCAATCTGGACGAGCTCATTGCCGTGGAGGGCATGGGGCCAAAAAAGGCCAAAATCCTCTATGAGCAGCTGGGCATCACCAACCTGGCGGAACTGGAGGCCGCGGCCCGGGCCCATAAGATTGCCCCGCTGAAAGGCTTCGGCGCCAAGACCGAGGCCAATATCCTGGAGGGCATCGAGTTCCTGAAAAAGAGCACCGGCCGCTTTCTCCTGGGGGAGGTCTGGCCCCTGGCCGATCAACTGCTGGCCGCGCTCCGGGCCCTCCCGGAGGTGGACCGGGCTGACGTGGCCGGTTCCTTCCGGCGCAAGAAAGAAACCATCGGTGACCTTGATTTCCTGGTGGTTTCAACCCAGCCCGACAAGGTCATGGCCTTCTTTATTTCTCAGCCCGACGTGGTTAAGGTGCAGGCCCACGGCCCCACCAAATCTTCGGTGCGTCTGCGCCAGGGGTTGGATGCGGACCTCAGAGTCATCCCGGCCGAGAGCTACGGTGCCGCACTGCAGTATTTTTCCGGCTCCAAGGAACATAATATCGCCCTCAGGCAGATCGCCATTGACCAGGGTTATAAGCTCAATGAATACGGCCTCTTTGATCAGCATGACCAGGCCATTGCCGGTAGGACCGAAGAAGAGATCTATCAAGCCCTGGGGTTGGCCTGGATGCCGCCGGAGCTCCGGGAAGATCGGGGTGAGCTGGCTGCGGCCCGGGAAGGTCGTCTGCCCAGGCTCATTGACTACGGCGATGTCAAAGGCGACCTGCATGTCCACTCCAACTGGAACGGCGGCGCCCAACCCATCGCCGAGATAGCCCAGGCAGCCCTGGCCCTGGGCTACGAATATGTGGGCATAGCAGACCATACCAAATTTCTGCGCATCGAACACGGTCTGGATGAAGAGCAGCTCTTGGCCCGGAACCAGGAGATTGACCGGCTCAATGAGACGTTGGCCCGGGAAGGGAAACAATTCCGGATCCTCAAAGGCTGCGAGGCCAACATCCTCAATGACGGCGGTATCGACATCGCCGACGAGGTCCTGGCCCAGATGGATTACGTCATTGCCGGTATCCACTCCGCCTTTCGCATGCCCAGGGATGAGATGCTCAGGCGTCTACAGACCGCCATGGCCAATCCCCACGTGGACATCATTTCCCACCCCACTGGCCGCATCCTGAAGCGTCGGGAGGAATACGAAGTGGCGGTGGGCGATCTCCTCCGCCTGGCCCACGACACCGGCACCATCCTGGAGATCAACGCCTACCCCGAACGCCTGGACCTGGGGGACGTCAACATCCGGGCCGCCAAACAGGCCGGGGTCCGGATGGTTATCAACACCGACGCCCACCATGTTGATCAACTGCGCTATATGCCCCTGGGCATCGCCCAGGCCCGCCGCGGCTGGGCTGAAAAAGAGGATATTATCAATGTCTGGCCGGCTACCCGGTTGTTGGCCTTCCTGAAGAAACCGTGAGCTGAACAAACTGCAAATCCAACCCCCGAGGGTCAACGAGGGATCAGCATGGCTGGCGAGAGGTGAGAGGTAAAAGTTACGATCCTCTTCCTGACCCCTGACCCCTGACCACTACTCTTATGGAACTTGCCGCCTATCTGACATTGGTCATTCTGCTGGCCGTCTTTACTCTCTTGATCGCCACCAGCATCCCCCCGGTGGCCGTATTTTTGGGGGCCCTAACCCTAAGCCTCACCTTCGGCCTGGCGCCGGTGGAAGATAGTCTGCGGGGGTTTGCCAACCCCGGGGTATTGAGCATCGGTGTCCTGTTCATGGTGGCCGCCGGAATGCACCGCACCGGGGCTATCAACTTATTGGTGGAGCGCTTTATCGGTCGGCCCAGGACTTTGCTGACGGCCCAGGCCAAAATCCTCCTGCCGGTGGCCCTGGGCAGCGCGTTTCTCAACAACACCCCCATCGTGGCCATGTTTATTCCGGTCATCCGGGATCTGGCCCGGTCGGTGGGGTTGCCGGCCACCCGCCTTTATATCCCCCTCAGTTATGCCTCCATTCTAGGCGGCACCTGCACTCTTATCGGCACAGCCACCAACCTGGTGCTGGCCGGTCTGGTCCGGGATTATTTGTCGAACACGCCGAGCATGCCGATGGAACGTTTAACAATGTTTGCCATGACGCCCTTAGCCCTGCCGGTGACCTTAGCGGGCGTGGCTTTCATCATGCTGACCAGCCGCTGGCTGCTACCCGATCCGCGTAAAACTGATGTGACCACCAGGTTAAGGCGTTGGTATCGGTCGGAGTTTCTGGTGAGTCCGCAAGCGCCGCTGTCCGGCCGGACGCTGGGCGACTTGGGATATCTGCAGGCAGAGGGGCTGCAACTGTTGGAGCTTCGGCGGGCCGACGGCAGTCTGGCGCCCCGGCGGCCTGAGACCACTTTGGCTGGGGGGGACCGCTTGGTCTTCGCCGCCACCTTTGACCTCATCCCTGCCCTCTGGGACACCAACGGCCTGGAGCCGGCCCTGCGCCTGCAAACCTTCGAGTCAGAGCGCTTCTCCCACCGCCTGGTGGAGGTGGTGGTCTCGCCGCAGTGTCCGGAAATCGGTCGTCAGATCGCCGACCTGTCGCGGTCGGAGAGCCCCTGTCGCTTTGCCATCGTCGGGCTGTCCCGCCTGGGCCAGGCGACGGATGCGCCTCTGGCCGACGTGCGCCTGGAGGCGGGCGATGATCTAATCCTGGAAGTGGAAGAGGATTTTTTCCAGGACAATCTCAACGAAGTGAAGTTCTCCCTGACCAAACGGCTCACGGGTGTCCGTTTTAAACGTTATGACCGGGCCCTGACCGCCACCGGCATCATGGCGGCCATGGTGGCAGTAGCCTCCTTGGGCTGGCTGAGCATGCTGAACGCTGCCCTCCTGGCCACCGGGGCCATGCTCCTCACCGGCTGCATGACGACCCGTTGGGCCGGCCGCAGCGTCGATTTCAATATCTTGGTGATTATTGCCAGCGCCATGGGTCTGGGCGCGGCGGTGCAGGCCAGCGGCCTGGCCGCAGCCATCGCTCAAGGCCTCCTAACCATCGGCGGGGCTCATCCATACCTGGCCCTGACCATGGTCTATCTGGGCTGTGTCGTGATGAACGCCCTGGTCACCAACGTGGCCTCCGCGGTCTTCATGTTTCCCATCGCCATGAATCTGGCCGCGGATCTGGGAGTCAGCGCCATGCCTTTTGTCATGACCCTGCTTATCGGCGCGTCCTGCAGCTTTATTTCGCCCTGGAGTTACCAGACCAACCTCATGGTCTACGAGCCGGGGACCTATCACTTCGGTGATTTTGTCAAGATTGGTGTGCCGTTGACGGCGGTGGTAGGCGTCATGACCGTATTAGTAGCCCCATTTCTCTGGCCTTTTTAATTGCCGGGATTTTATTGACAGCCGTCTTGATCGTTTTTAATTTATTAGCTAATAATGTGGCATCAAAATGAAGCGATCGATGCCATAAAACCTGGCCGATGCGCTACTCGCCCTGGGCAAGGTAATTTCAAGGGATGGGCAGAGAAAAAGTAGCGGCAGCATAAATCAAAAGTAAGTACAAGGAACCTCATGAATCTTTTATTTTTCTTCATTAGTGCATTCACTTCATGGCTCGTGTGGAGCCAGCCAGTCCTTGCCCAAGAGGTGCGTCCAAACAACCCTATTTTTAGAGAATTGGCGGAGCGGGGGGTAATGACGACCGGCGAGATAGAGCTCTTCTACGGCGTGCCCAGTGTGCAAGTACGGGTCCCCGATGGCGAGACCATCAAGTCCTTTGTCCACTCCATCCCGTCTTTAAAAAGGATTTCTCATATTGCCATAGATAGAATTTCCATCATGAACAAGACCCATTACCTCCTGGTCATGAACGGCACCGGCAACATGAGCACCGATCGGAACAGAATTTATATCCCCCTGGACTATACCATTGAGCCAAGAATCCTGCCGGAGTTTTTGCCTGAGGCGGCCAAGCATGAGAAGTTTATCCTGATCAAACATCGCCAACAATTTCTGGGCCTGTATGAATGGGGGATCCTAAAACACACCTTCCCTCTTTCCTCCGGGAACTTCCCTCCCAGGATAGCGAGAGATTTTAAGATTTACTATATGAACGAATACCATAACTCCAGTTTATTTGACGGTGCCCCCATGGATCTGGCCCTGAACATCGGTGGCAATTATTTCATTCATGAAGGTATTGTGCCCGGCTATCCCGCCTCCCACGGCTGCATCCGCATTTTTCCTTTGCACGCCCGCTTTCTCTTCTACAAATGGGCCAAACCGGGCATCCCCGGCAAGTTCATGGAGTAAGGGGCCGGCGTTCTCAGAATTCCTCTCCTGCTCTCCTATCAAAGCCGATCCCATCCCCTTGCCTGGAGGTTGTGGCAAACCTCTTGTTGACATCCAAAACGGAGTAACTGATCTTTATCTCTTTGGGAAGACGAGATTTTTTGCTGCCCTCAGCATGACAAAGAGCGAGCTGTCAGGGTTTTGCCACACCTGCAATCTATTGAATAATCACTACAAACCGCCGCTCCTGGGCCACGGTGCGGACCAGGGGGGGCTGGGCCACGAAGACCACGGTGGTGCGGCCGCTTTTGAGGGCTAGGAAGTCAAACTGCTGCTGGCCAGGGGCGCCGGGTCGGCTGGGGTCGGGTTTCTGATAGCGGTGGCGCAGGAGTTGCAGGAACTGCCGATCGTGTTCGGCCAGACGCCAGACCAGGCTGGATTTGGGGTTGACCGGCAGGGAGATGGTAAATTCCTGGCGGAGGGAGGCCGTCTGTTCGGTGGGCAGGGGCGGCGCCGGCGGCTGGCTGGGCTGGGGGGCCGGCTGGCCCTCTTCGATGAGGTCGCCGTCCAGAAGCTTGGGCCGGGGTTTGTCGGCGGAGACCGGCAGGCCGGGCCAGAGACAGAAGAGAGAGAGGCAGAGCAGTATTATGAGAATCTTCAGATACATAGACGCCTTTCGTCCGGGTTGGCGATGCTGGCCGCTGGTCCTCGGGGCGAACCGCGGGTTGGCGCTTGGACCTGGATACTGAAGCATCGACATTTGCTGCGTCTTTCTTAACCAGGGAAGGCGGCCGCCAACTTTTATCTTGTCAGAAGAAGAAGTGCATGATAAAAATATTTGTTTAAATTCACACGTTCCGGTGGGCCGGGCTAGTGCCTGCCTGGCAGGTTGATCCGGTGGCAGCTGGGACGGCGGCAAAAACTAGTAGAGGAGCAGGATATGTCCATCATTACCATGAAAGAGCTGTTGGAAGCAGGGGTGCATTTCGGGCATCAGACCCGGCGTTGGAACCCCAAGATGAAACCCTTTATCTTTGGCGCCCGCAACGGCATCTATATTATCGATTTGCAAAAGACCGTGCAACTGTTTAAGGTGGCCTACGATTTTGTCATGAATCGGGTTGCGGACGGCGGCAAGATGTTATTTGTCGGTACCAAAAAGCAGGCCCAGGATGCCATCTATGAAGAGGCCAATCGTTGCCAGATGTATTATGTGAACCACCGTTGGCTGGGCGGCATGCTGACCAACTTCCAGACCATCAAGAAATCCATCGATAAACTGAAAAGCTTTGAGCGCATGAAGGAAGACGGCAGCCTGAAGCGTTTCCCCAAAAAAGAAATCCTGATGATGGAGAAGAAGGCGGTCAAACTGGATAAGTCCCTGGGCGGCATCAAAGACATGAACGGGCTGCCGGACATGGTCTTCATCGTCGATCCCCACAAAGAAAATATTGCGGTCAAGGAAGCCCGGAAGATGAATATCCCGGTGGTGGCCATTGTGGACAGCAACTGCGACCCCACGGAGATTGACTACGTCATCCCGGGCAATGACGACGCCATCCGGGCCATCCGCCTGATTACCTCGCGGATTGCCCAGGCCTGCAACCAGGGTCTGGCCCTGCGGCAGGAGCGCCTCCAGGCTCTCAGCGACAAGGAGCAGAAAGAGGCCATGGCCCCCGAAGAAGAGACTGCCTACGCCGCCATTACGCCCGAGGAACTGGAACTGCCCGGCGAAATGACGGCGGCCAATGCAGGCACGGCTGAATATCAGGAATAATTCCTGTCAAACTGAGTACTGGCAGGGTGTGGCGCCGCCAGCGACGCGGACTGCGGGCCGTTCTGGCCGAAAACTGCAGCTACGGCGGCCGGCGCCGGTAAGGAGGAATGAGTCTTGGAAATTACTGCAGAAAAAGTTAAAGAATTGCGGGATAAAACCAATGCCGGCATGATGGATTGCAAAAAGGCCCTGAAAGAAACCAACGGCGATCTGGAAAAGGCCATCGTCTATCTGCGGGAAAAAGGCCTGGCCGTAGCCCGCAAACGGGCCGATCGGGTGGCCAGTGAAGGCGTCATCATGTCTTACATTCATACGGGGGGCAAATTGGGGGTGATGCTCGAGGTCAACTGCGAGACCGATTTTGTGGCCAAAACCCCGGAGTTTCATGAATTTGCCAAGAATCTGGCCATGCAGATCGCCGCGGCCAACCCCTTGGCGGTGGGCCGGGAAGATCTGGACCCCGAGGTGGTGGCAAAAGAAAAAGACATCCTTATGGCCCAAGCCCGGGAATCCGGCAAGCCGGAACATGTGTTGGAAAAGATGGTGGAAGGCCGCTTGAAAAAGTTTTTCAGCGAAGTCTGTCTGCTGGAGCAGCCCTACGTCAAAAATCCGGACATCACCATCCAGGATTATCTCAACGAAATGCGGGCCAAAACCGGCGAAAACGTCATCATCCGCCGTTTTATCCGGTATCAACTGGGCGCCAACTGATGAGGCGTCAGGCCACGGCTGCGGCTGGCGCCGGGGGCCGCAGGACACCGAAAGGACTGACGGTGGCTACGAACATGCCAGTTTATCAGCGCATTCTGTTGAAACTCAGCGGCGAAGCCATGGCCGGTGACCAAAAGTTCGGCCTGTGTCCGAAAACGGTCCGGGCGGTGGCCCGTGAGATCAAAGAAGTCTGGGACCTCCAAGTACAGATCGGCGTGGTCATCGGCGGCGGCAACATCTTCCGGGGCGTGGCTGCCAGCGCCCAGGAGATGGATCGGGCCCAGGCCGATTATATGGGGATGTTGGCCACCGTCATCAACTCCCTGGCCCTGCAGGACGCCCTGGAAAAAGAAGGTGTGGCGGTCCGCGTGATGTCGGCCATCTCCATGCGGCAGGTAGCCGAACCCTATATCCGCCGGCGGGCCATCCGCCACATGGAAAAAGGCCGGGTGGTGATCTTTGCGGCCGGCACCGGCAACCCGTTTTTTACCACCGATACGGCCGCGGCCCTGCGGGCCACGGAGATCGGCGCCCAGGCCTTGCTGAAGGGGACGAAAGTAGACGGAGTCTATGATCGGGACCCCATGCTCGATCCTGCGGCCCGCAAGTTCCACCGGCTGGGCTATATGGATGTGGTCCAGCGGGGTCTCAGGGTGATGGATACCACGGCGGTGACCATGGCCCTGGAACAGCATCTGCCCATCATCGTTTTCAAACTCTTGGAACCCGGCAATATGAAGCGCCTGCTCCTGGGCGAGGATATCGGCACTGTGGTGGAGGGAGAAATCTATGAAAGCTGAAGTCATCGCGGAAATGAAGCGCAAGATGGACCGTGCCTTGGAGGTCTTGAGCCAGGATTTTGCCCGGATTCGCACCGGCCGCGCCTCGGTGGCTCTTCTGGAAGGGATTAAAGTAGAGGCTTATGGCAGTGCCATGCCCCTCAGCCAGGTAGGTTCTTTGGCGGCTCCCGAACCCCGCCTGCTCACCATTCAACCCTGGGATACCAGTCTGCTTACGGAAGTGGAAAAAGCGATTTTGCGCTCCGATCTGGGCCTGACGCCCAGCAACGACGGCAAGATCATCCGCATCCCCATCCCGCCCTTGACCACCGAGCGTCGTAAAGAACTGGTAAAATCCATTAAAAAGATGACGGAAGAGAGCAAAGTGGCCCTGCGCAATCTGCGGCGGGAGGCCAATGAGCAGTTTAAAGAGTTGAAGAAGGAAAAAATGCTCTCCGAGGACGAGGCGTTCAAGGCCCAGGAAGAAGTCCAGAAGATCACCGACGATTACATCAAAAAACTGGATACCCTGGCTGCGGACAAAGAAAAGGAGATCATGTCCTTCTGAGGTTGCGGCGGGCGCCTTGAGAGCGCGCCTCTGTTGGCCACTGATCTGAACGTCTGGAGCCAAGAACTCGGAATTTGCACCCCATGAACGTCATGCTTCGCCAGAAGTTGGACCCTGATAGACTCCCCCGGCATGTGGCCATTATTATGGACGGCAATGGCCGCTGGGCCCAACGCCAGGGTTACAGTCGCATCCGGGGACATCAGGAGGGCGCCGAATCCGTCCGCACCGTGGTGCGGCTCTGCCGGGAAATAGGGGTGGGCTACCTCACCCTCTATGCATTTTCCGAAGAAAATTGGCAGCGGCCCCCCCTGGAAGTTCAGGCCTTGATGCAGCTTTTGGGCCGTTATCTCCAGCAGGAGATCGCCGAAATGGTGGAGAACCAGATTGCCTTTCAGGCCATTGGCGATCTGACCAAGCTGCCAGCCAGAATCCAACGGCAATTGGTGGAGACCACGGCCGCCACTGCCGGCGGTCGTGCCCTCACCCTCACTCTGGCCCTCAGCTACGGCGGCCGCAGTGAAATCGTCCAGGCCGCGCGGTTGCTCGCCGAGAAAGTCCGCCAGGGGCAGCTGGCCCCCGAAGCTATTGATCGGGAACTTTTTGCCCAACACCTCTATACCCATGACCTGCCTGATCCTGACTTGCTCATCCGCACCAGCGGCGAATATCGCATCAGCAACTTCCTCCTCTGGCAGTTGGCCTACACCGAACTTTATTTCACCGACACCCTCTGGCCCGATTTTCGCGAAGAAGAGTTTCTGGAGGCCATCTTGGACTATCAGCGCCGGGACCGGCGTTTCGGCCTCACCCAGGATCAGATCGAGGCGCAGTTATAAGGGGTATAGGCTGACAGGTCAGAGGCATGCGGATAAAAGGTTATGGTATTTTTCCTTCTTTTTTCCTTACTGAGCACGGATCAGCGACCACTGATTACTCTGTTCAGGGATCGGTAGCAGTGAGCAACCGCGAACTAACGAGCAGCCATTCATGAGCCTTTGGCTCACCCATAAGTATGAAAGTTCTGGTAGCCCAGGCTTTCCAGCCTGTGCGCAGAGCACTTTCAGAGCAGGGTAATTCTCAAGAGGGGCTGAGACCATGGACCTGGCGGCCTGGGGTCTAGACCGACTGGACTGGAAATTCGTTGTCGGTATTTTCAATATTATCATCATTGACATCATTCTCGCCGGTGACAACGCCGTGGTCATCGCCATGGCGGTGCGTTCCCTGCCCCGGCGACAACGCTTGGCCGGTATAATTTTGGGGGCCGGGGCCGCGGTCTTGCTGCGGGTGGTCCTGACGTTCTTCGTGGCCAAGTTGTTGGACATCCAGTTCATAAAATTGGTGGGCGGGGTCCTCATCCTCTGGATCGCCGTGAAACTCTTCGTGGAGGGCGCGCCGGAACAGATAGAGCGGGAGGCCAAGACCCTGCTCCAGGCCATGTGGCTCATCATGGTGGCCGATATCACTATGAGCACTGACAATGTTCTGGCGGTGGCCGGGGCCTCCCATGGCAACCCCTTTCTCCTCTTCTTTGGCCTGGCCCTATCCATCCCCTTGGTGGTCTTTACCAGCAACCTGCTGTCGTTGCTCATGGACCGCTATCCCCTTATCATCTATATCGGTGCGGCCATTCTGGGGCGGGTAGGCGCGGAAATGATCTTCACTGACCCCTGGGTGGTGGCTTGGCTGGCTCCGCCCACCTGGCTGAAATACACTATGGAAGGGGTTTTTGCCGTCGGCGTCATTCTGGCGGGCAAGGCCTGGATCTGGTTGACCTTCCGGCGGTCCAGACAGGCGGCCGTCCTGGCCGCTGCCAAGGTTGGGTCCACGCCCTCAGAGGAAGAATAGACATGGCAATATTGGCAATTTCTCGGGAATATGGGGCTGGCGGGCGGGATATCGGCCGGCAGGTGGCCCAGCGTTTATCCTATGAATATGTGGATAAAGAACGACTTTTTCAGGATCTGGATAAGTGGGGCAAACGCTGGGGCCAGACGGCCCGGGAGCTGGACGAGGTCTGTCCCACCCTCTGGGAGCGCCATGACTGGCAATATCGGGGCTACCTGGCGGCCCTGGAAGCCCTGATATTGACGTATGCCGCCGCGGATCGGGTCGTTCTCATCGGCCGGGGCGCTTTTCTCCTCTTGCGAGAGGTGCCTTTTTGCCTAAAGGTCCGTCTTGTCGCTCCTCTTGAGGTCAGGGTGGAACGGATCATGGTGAGGGAAAGCCTGGACCGGGGGCGGGCAGAGGAGTTGATCGGGCGCGTGGATCGGGATCGGGCCTGTTACCTGCAGGCCAATTACGGCAAAGATTGGGACGACAGAAGTAATTATGACCTGATTCTGAACACCGGCAGCCTCAGCTACGACCAGGTGACGGACCTGTTGGTCAAAGAATTGGCGGAGAAAGACCGGCTTGCTACCCCCGCGGCCAGGGCCCGCCTGGTGGATCTGGCCCTGGCTAAACGCCTGCAGGCCAAAATCGCCACTGATCCCCGCATCCTGGCGCCAACCATCCAAGTGCAGCCGGTGGACGGCGTTATTGTCGTCTCCGGCGTTATCCATAATCCCAAGGAACTCACTCTGATCCAGGAAATCGCCCTGGAGGTCTGCGAGGCCAGAGAGATTCGGTTGGAATTAAAACATCGCTGATTCGCTGGCAGACCAGGTGCGAAGGGTGGTATGCCTGCCCTTAAATCCATCTCCCAACTCAGCACCGCCCCTGTCCACTACTCACCTTTGTCCTTCCGCTTTTTCATTTAACCCCCATACCGATAGGCGGCCGCGCAGGCCCCTTCGCTGGAGACCATGCAGGGGCCCAGGGGCTGGGAAGGGCTGCAGGTTTTCCTGAACAAGGGACAGTCGGCAGGGGACAGGAGACCCCGCAGGACGTCGCCGCAGCGGCAGGGATTGGCCACCGGCGGGGGCACCTGGGAGAGCACCGCGGCGAATTTTTGCCTGGCGTCAAAGGCGGCATACCGGGAGCGTAGGCGGACGCCACTGCCTGGAATCGCTCCCAGACCCCGCCACTCGGCATCAGCCGCCTCAAAAACTTCTGCCAAAATCTCCTGCGCCCTGGGGTTAGCCGGGGCTGCCACGGCCCGGCGATAAGTATTAGCGACCTGGGGGCTGCCGCTTTTGATCTGACGCAGAAGGGCCTCGACACCCAGCAGGATATCCAGCGGCTCAAAGCCGGCAACCGCACAGGGGAGATGAAACTCCCGGGGGATAAAGTCATACGACGCAGCCCCGACGATGGTGCTGACGTGACCGGGCAGGAGGAGGCCGGAGACGCGCAGCTCCGGGCTGCCCACTAAGGCTCGCAGGGCTGCGGGCATGGTCTTATGGACGCAGAACACCGAGAAATTGGTCAGACCGGCCGAGGCCGCGGTTTGTATAGCCAAGGCCGTGGCCGGCATGGTGGTCTCAAAGCCGACCCCGAAAAAGACAAATTCCCGTTCCGGGGTTTGGCGGGCCAGCTCCACGGCATCAAAAGGGGAGTAGACGATCTGGACGGGGACACCGGTGGCTCGCAAGCGGTCCAACGAGGTCCGGCTGCCGGGCACCCGGATCATATCGCCGAAGGTGGTGAGAACGACGTTGGGAACCTCTCCCAGGGCCAGAAAGCCATCCAGATCCTTTTGGGCAGTAACGCAGACCGGGCAGCCCGGCCCGGAAATGAGGCGCACACTGGGGGGGAGGAGCATCTTCAGGCCGAAGCGAGCCACCGCCATGGTGTGGGTGCCGCAGACCTCCATGAGCGTGGCCGGACCTGGCGCTAAGGCCTGCAGGCGGCGGGCCAACTCCTGGATCAGCTCTTTATCCCGGAATTCCTCACTGAATTTCATCGGCCAGTTTCCTGAGGAGGTCCAAGGTTTCGGCCGCATCTGCTTCGTCAATACGGGAGATGGCCAGACCGGCATGGACTAAGACGTAATCGCCCAAATTCGCTTCGGGCAAAAGATCCAACCGGGCCTGCCGGGTAACACCATCCACTTCAGTGGTGGCGATGGTGCCATCAATGGCAATGATCTTCATGGGTATGGCAAGACACATGGAGCGAAAATTCCTGTTATCAGTGGTTAGTTGTCAATAAAGGCACAGAGTGGCGCGGGCCTGTGTGGCCGCCCAGGCCAGCCTTGGGCAGGAACGGTGCTTTTCAGGCTTTGCGGGTGATTTATATATAATAAATGGCACTTACCTTGCCCATTAACCTTTTTCTTTCTGCGGTTCACCGCGCCCCTGCCAAAAGGGCTGCCGCCACCGCCACTTGGCCCAGGGCAAGGCCGCCGTCATTGGGGGGCACCAGGCGATGGGAGAGGACTTCAAAGCCCGCGGTAGTTAAGAGGGCCAGACAGCGGGAAAAGAGCAGGGCGTTCTGCCAAACCCCTCCGGAGAGGGCCACAAGGGTGAGGCCGGTCTGCTCCCGGGCGGTCAGGCAGACTTGGACGGCGGCCCGGGCCAAAGATTCATGAAATCGGGCGGCCACCTGCCCCCGCGACCTGCCCTGCAGGTAATCCGCCACAGCCTGGCGGAAGAGGCTGATATTATTTATCACCAGGCGATCAGCGTTTCGCAGGATATCCACTTCATACCAACCGTCGCCACCCGTTTCCGCGGCCATCTCCAGTTCGAGGGCCGGTTGGCCTTCGTAGGTGCGTTGCCGGCAGATGTCCAGGGCCGCAGCCAGGGCATCAAAGAGCCGGCCGACGCTGGTGGTGCGAGGCGACTGCCAGCCGGTGCTGAGCTGGCGCCGGAGAATCTGGCCGGCCAACGGCGCCAAACTGAGCCCCAGGGCCGTGGCCATGTCTGCGGCGGCGTCGCCAAAAGCGGCCTGCAGGTAGGCAAAAGCCATCCTGGTCGGCTGGCGGATGGCCGCCTCGCCGCCGGGCAAAACCACCGGTTCCAGGTGTCCCAGACGGCGATAGGTGCTTAGATCAGCCAGCAGAAGTTCGCCTCCCCAGATCGTGCCGTCCGGGCCATAGCCGGTGCCGTCAAAGGCCAGTCCCAGACAAGGGCCGCGGCGGCCGTTTTCCGCCAGGCAGGCGGCGATGTGGGCGTGATGGTGCTGGACGCCACACCGCCGGACGTTTCCCAGCTTCTGGGCATATCTGGTGCTGAGATACTCCGGATGGAGATCGTGGGCCACGATATTGGGTTGGCGTTGGCAGAGACCGGCCAGGTGGTCGATGGCCAGGTGATAGTAATCCAAGGTCTCGCTGCTGTCCAAATCGCCGATGTGTTGGCTCAGAACCGCGGTCTGGTCCCAGGCCAGGCAGAAGGTATTCTTATCCTGGGCGCCGACCCCGAGGATAGTTTCCCCACAGCTTATTGGCAGGGTTAGGGTGCCGGGCACATACCCCCGGGCTCGCCGCAGGATAATGGGGGCTTGGCCAGCTATGGGCCGGAGCACCGAATCATCGCAGGGCACCTGAATATCCCGATTGTGCAGCAGAAAGGCATCCGCCAACGGCGCCAATGTCCGCCTGGCCTCGTCATTGTCAAAGGCCAAGGGTTCTTCACTGCGATTGCCACTGGTCATCACCAAAACCGGCGGCGCCCACTGGAAAAGGAGCAGGTGTAAAGGAGTATAAGGCAGCATGAGCCCCAGGTAATTATTGCCGGGGGCCAAACCCGCAGCCAGTTCAGCATCACCCCGGCGACGGACCAGAACAATGGGGCTGGCCGGCGAGGTCAAGAGCCGGCAGTCCGACGCGGTCAGTTCGGCAATCGCTGCGGCTGTCGCCAGGTCTCGTACCATCACGGCAAAAGGTTTGTCCCGGCGTCCCTTACGCTGCCGCAGCAGTCCGACCGCAGCCTCATTCTGGGCATCACAGGCCAGATGGAAGCCGCCCAGACCTTTCATGGCAACGCTCTTGCCATCCTGCAGCAGTTCCCCGGTTTTCCGCAGAGCGTCGGTCTCCTCCCAGCGCCGGCCCTGCCATTCCAGCCAAACGTGGGGGCCACAGACCGGACAGGCGGTAGGCTCGGCATGAAAGCGGCGGTTCAGCGGCTCGCCATACTCCCGCCGGCAATCCTCACACATGGCAAAAACGCCCATGGTAGTCTGCCTCCGGTCATAGGGCAGTTGGCGAATGATGGTGAAGCGAGGCCCACAATTGGTGCAGTTGGTGAACGGATACTGAAACCGCCGGTCCCGGGGATCGGTGATTTCCGCGGCGCAATCGGGGCAGAGGGCGACGTCGGCAGGAATGATCGCACCGCTGGGGCCGCTGGCGGCGCTGTCGAGGATGACGAAGGTCTGATCGCCCCGGGGCGGCATCGCCGCCACCGCCACTTCCTGGAGAACGGCCAAGGCCGGGGCAGCAGTAGTCAGGTCATGGAGAAAGGCCTCCAGGGCCTCCCCCTGACCCTCAATCTCCAGTTCCACCGCACAAGCAGTATTGAAGACGTGTCCGCTCACCTTGTATTTCTGGGCCAGGCGATACACAAAGGGACGAAAACCCACCCCTTGGACCACCCCGGACACCCGGACCTTTTTTCTGGCGATGGCTGACGGCATTGCTGTGCTGATATCTTTGGGGGCAGTGTAGATCACCATGAACTCTTCAGGTCTGGATAAAGGGTTGTTGGTTGCCAACGCTTGGCTGGCTGCAGTCGTCAACGCCGGGACCTGCCGTGGCGCCGGTGGGTGGGTCCGCAAGCCGCGACAGGCTCTAAGGCACCATTATCCGTTGATTTTGCCATTGTAACATAATCAAAGTAAGCCCGCCCCGAAACTCCGTCAAGAGATCGGCCGTTCCCAGGGCTGAGAAGGCTGCTGCCAGCTGAACCGGCGGACCGGGGCAGGGGGTAAACTTCCCACCGCCATGGGGAGAAATTTCCCGGCAGGCGGGGAAGCCAAAAATATCTTGCTGAAAATCAAGGATAACTTATAATGACAAAAAAGGCATGATTTTAGCAATTATCTTGCCGTTGACGAATCCACAACGAGGCTCCGTCTTAGCCGATCGATTTGCCATCCCCGCACCTCAGCCGGGGCAGTCCTTTTTTGCCTGGCAACCACCGCTCGGAGGAGGAAATTATGCATGAATACTCATTGATGCAGCGGCTTATTGAGACGATTCTGAAGAATATGGAGGAAGGGGCGGATTTTCAGGGGCGGCAGGTCAAAGAAGTCCGGCTGGCGATCGGCGCCTTGGACATTCATTCCCCGGAATCCTTTCGTCAGGCCTACGAGGTCCTTATCCGAGAGACGCCGCTGGCCGGCTCATACCTCAATCTTACGGTGGTGCCGGGTTCCATTGCCTGTCCCATGTGCGGCTTCCAGGGGCCCTGTCAGGAAGATGTTGATGGCCATGATCCCATGCCGGTGACGCCATGCCCGGAATGCGGCACCCTTGCCAGCGTTGCCGGTGGCAGGGGGATTGAAGCCATTGAATTGATTTTAGAAGATCAATAACAGACGCGGCCTTGCCTGCCGGCAGCTCATGTTGGGCGCCCGCCGCCGCGGCCCGTTGGCGCTCGGCCTGCCGGGCCAAGACGCCCAAAGAGCCATTTTCCTTGTAATCTTCTCTTGTGAGCTTAAGAAAGATCCGGCCCCAGGATCTTGTCCGCCGACCGCCGTTCCGGTACGTTGACCGAGGGGATTGATCCTGCCAGCCACTCCCGACTGACATACAGCCCGCAATAACAACTGCCAAATTCCTTGACGTCCGGTTCCCGATAGACACAGGGGCAGATGATGTCCCGATCCCACTCCCGATCGCCCCAGAGCAACCGGCAGGGGCAGCCCAGGTAGCCATAGCGCTCTTTATTTTCCAACAGGGCGGTCAGGAGGGCCATGACCTTGGTTTGATCCGGGTTGAAAAAGTATCCTTTGGACTCCTGGGATTTTTTTAAAGTAGTGTAGAGTTCAGCGGCGTTCATGGGCATTGAGGATCTCCTGGATTTCCTCTTTTTTATAGCCGACGATGACCTTGTCACCCACCACCAGGGTGGGAAAGGAGATGCGGGGATTGATCTGTTGGATCTCGGCCAGCATGGTCTTGCGTTCGGCCGGCGCCAATTGATCCACATCGATGCAGGTATAGCTGCAGCCCAACTCGGCCAGTAAATTCTTGCAATCACGGCAGTGGCTGCAGGTGCTCAAGGCATATAATTTGACGTCATTTATGGGCATAACAGCTATCAGCCTCCCTCCGGTGCCAGTTGCGGTTGCTGCGGAGCCGGCGCTCTTTCCAGCATATCCTTTAATTTGGCCGCCAGATTCGGATCTAGTCTGGTAAGGACTCGGTATTCCTCCAGGGCCTTGTTCTTGTCGCCGGAAACAAAATAGGCCAAGGCCAGGTGGTAATGAAACAATGGCATCTCCGGTTTCAAGCGGACGGCTTGCCGGAAATTGTCGATGGCCAGATCAGTTTTGCGCATGGCCCCATAGGACATCCCGGCGCCATGATAAGCCTCGGCAAAATCAGGTTTGGCTTTGATGGCCTCCTGAAAGGCCTGGACGGCTTTGGCGTAATCTTTCTTGGCATGCAATACCCGACCCTGCTGATATTTCTCCAAAGCGTCACCGGGCATCTCCTGGGAAAAATGGTTGAAGCTGTAACCGGGCCCCCCTTTCATTTCCAGGACCTTGCGGCCGGGCACGGCAAAGTTCAAGTTCTGGCCGGTGCGAAAGGTGGCCCGGGCCACGCCGATGACCTGGCCGGCGCCGTTAAAGACCGGACCACCGCTGGATCCGGGCGAAATGGGCGCGGTTATCTGAATGATGTCACCCAGATTGGGCAGTTTGCGGATGGCCGAGACGATGCCTTCGGAGACCGTTTTCTCCAGCCCCATGGGATGGCCGATGGCGTAGATCTTCTCGCCTACCTCGGGCAGTTTGCTGGAAATCTCCAAAGGGACGATCTCTCGAGGGGGGATATCGGCACTGATCAGAACCAGGTCCGCCTCCTTGTGTTCGGCCACCACCCGTTTGACCGGATAGCGGCGGCCATCCTGGGTTTTGACGGTGGCCCGCTCAGCCCCGAAAATAACGTGATAATTTGTGACGATGTGCCCTTGGGCATTAATAAAAAAGCCGGTGCCCAAGCCCTTTTTATTGCCACGCTGGGTTTCCACCACCACGACCGCCGGCGAAATCCGCTTGACAATAGCCGGTAGATTATCCTCGGCCCAGGCCGCTGACTGGCCCATGCCAAGGGCCAGACAGAGCCACCACAGAGAGATGAGACGAAGGCTACGCATAAAATGCCTGGAGTAGATGGGTTAATAGTGCTGCGACCAAGGCATGAGCTGTTCCTGACTGCGTCGGTCCCTGATCATCTTTCAGTATATGGCATATCGCCAAGTTATTCCAGAAAATTAAAGCTGAGCCAACAATCGTCCTGAAATGAACCATCAACTCCGATAGTCCGCATTAATATGAACATATTCGGCGGTCAGATCGCAGGTCAGATAGTAATCAGTGAAGGTGCCCATATGCAGATCGAGGCGCAGATCAAAGCTGCCGGTAGCCATGAGGGCCTGGGCAGCCTGTTCCGCCGCAACACCGAGACCCAATCCTTGGCTGACCACCTGATGCGGACCGAAGAAAATGTCCACTTTCTGCGGGGCCATTTTGATCCCGGCCCTTCCTAACGCTGCCATAATGCGGCCCCAGTTGGCGTCGTTGCCGGCCACGGCGGTTTTCACCAAGGGCGACAAGGCCACGGTCCGGGCCGCCAACAGGGCTTGTCGGGGCGTGGCGGCGCCGGTGACGATCACCTTAAAGACATGTGCGGCCCCTTCGCCATCCCGGACGACCTGGGTCGCCAGATCGGCCATGACCGAGGTCAGGAGGGCAGCAAACAGCTTCCCGGCCGGAGAGGAGACGTCCGAGATCGGGAAGTGGCCGGCCGCACCGCTGGCCAACACCAGGACGCAGTCATTGGTACTGGTGTCGCCGTCCACCGTGATGCGGTTGAAGCTGCTGGCCAGCCCCTGTCTGAGAGCAGTCTTCAGGGCCGGGGCGGTAATGTTGACATCGGTGAGGAGGAAGACCAACATGGTGGCCAAGTTGGGGTGGATCATGCCGGCCCCTTTGGCAATTCCGGCCACAGTAATGGGCAGGCCATCGATCATACCTTTGGCCACGCCAGTCTTGGGAAAGGTATCGGTAGTCATAATTGCCGCAGCCACGTCAGCGAGGCCTTCCGGCCGCAGCCGGTCTATCAGAGCGGGGATGGCCGCCTGCATCCGGTCCACGGGTAGCGGTTGGCCGATAACGCCGGTGGATGCGGGCAGGACCCGTCCCGGCGGCACCCCCAAAAGATTGGCAACCCTGGCGGTGGTGTCAGTCGCGGCGGCCAGACCGGCGTCGCCGGTGCAGGCGTTGGCGTTGCCGCTGTTCACCAAAATGGCCTGGGCCTGGCCCCGGCGGAGCCGCCGTTGACAGAGGAGGACCGGCGCGGCTTTCACTCTGTTGGTCGTAAAGACTCCGGCGGCCACCGCCGGCGCCGCCGCCACGATCAGGCCGAGATCAGGTCGCCCGGGTTTCTTAATGGCGGCTTCAACGGCCGCGGCCCGAAAACCGGGCACAGAAAGCTGGGAGGTGGTCATAGAGTTATACCTTTCGCAGACGGGCCGGTAAGAGGTAAAGGGTGAAATGGATGGGATAGCCGCAAGCTCAGGCCTGGCTTGTTCCGAATGCTGCTTAAAAATTTTTCCCTTACTCGGCAACCGGACTTAGTGTCTTCTATTATGACTCTCGGCCCAAGTTAAGGCAACGGGGATTGTTCCGGAGAGAGTGATTTGGGGAGGCTCGATAATGGTAGTCAAGGCCAGAAGTTTCACGCCGGCCCGGGCGACCTTGGCTAATTCCTGAGCATAAGCCGGATCCACCTGCTGGGCAGGGGCCATGAGCCGGGCATCCTGGCGCTGCACCACAAAGATATTCCAGGCGGTATGGCCCTGTCTGACCAAGGCGGCCAATTCCTGGAGGTGGCGGCGCCCCCGGCTGGTAACGCCGTCGGGAAAGAGGGCTACGCCGGCTTCAACCCAGGTAATGCTCTTGACTTCGATGAAATGGAGCTGCCCCGCCTGTTCCACCACAAAATCCAGACGGCCCCCGTGGGGCAGGGTCACTTCCCGGCGCATCTGCAAGGGTGGCGCCAGACCCGGCAACCCCGGCCCAAGCAGCGCCGCGGCCAGCAGCCGGTTGGGGGCCGTGGTGTCCACGGACACCCAACTGCCGTTCACTCGGCAAAAGCGCCAGGTGTAGGCCGTTTTCCGCCCCGGCCGACCGTCCGCGGTGAGCACCACCTCCATGCCGGGAAATAGACAACCGGTCAAGGCCCCGGAGTTGGGCACATGCACCCAGGTGCGGCTGCCGTCGGGCAAGTCCACTTCCGCCAGGAAGCGTTTTTCCCGGCGGCGGAAACGGGCGTGCACCAAAGGCGCCTCAAAACAGATGGCGGGCGGCATGGCAGGGGACTTTTCGTAGTTCGAAGTTCATCTTGTCATCCTGGGCGCGGCAAAGAATCTAAGATTCTTCGGTCGGTCGCTCCCTCAGAATGATCAAGATGGGCCACCTTGAGATAAATTTGCCGCGCTCCGTGCTGCCTGTAGAAACTTTACCTGACATTACTGCTTATCGCCCATTCCTAAGGACTTTTTTTCTCACTCAGGTTTCCTCGCCGGCCGCCTCCCGCACCAGCCGATAAACTTCCAATAAAGGCAGGTTATGCTCCTTGGCCAAGGCCCGGCAGGCCTCGTATTCGGGGAGGAGGCGCCGCCGGCCGCGGATGTCGGCAACCTTGACCTGAAGGGGGCCAAAAGGGGTGGCGATGCTCTCCTGCCAACGGTTGACAGCCACTCGGTCCATTTCTTGCAGGCGGACACCCAGGGTGGTGGATTCAGTGAAAAGGGTCTCCAGGATGGCGTCCCGGCAGTAAAGGGGGGCGACAATGGTCAGGCCCACACCCGGGCGGTTTTTTTTCATCTGCAGGGGACAGTAAGCCACGTCCAGGGCGCCGGCCTGAAAGAGGCTTTCCATGAGGTGCTCAAACCATTCCGGCAGCATGTCGTCCAAATGGGTTTCCAGGACCAGGATGCGTTCGCGCCGGCCCAATGGGAGGGTAAGGCGCCCCAGGATCAGGCGCAGGAGGTTGGGTTGGTCAGGGAGATCCCGATCACCGGCTCCGTAGCCCACCTTTTCCAGGGTAAAGGGGGGTAGGGGGGTGAATTGCGCCCCCAGACCCCGGAGGATGGCGGCACCCGTAGGGGTGACCAATTCCGCCGGGAGCTCAGTCCCGTAGAGCGGCGCCCCCGCCAGGAGCAGGGCCGTAGCCGGGGCTGGATTGGGGAGGAGGCCGTGGGCCGAGGCAATGATGCCGCGGCCGCAGGGCAGGGGGGAGGCGTAGACCTGGGTGATGCCCAACAGGTGGCAGCCCAGGGCTGTGCCCACCAGGTCCAGGATAGAGTCTACGGCGCCGACCTCATGGAAATGGACCTCTTCCATAGCCACCTGGTGCACCTGGGCTTCGGCCTCGGCCAGCAGGCGAAACATGGTGCTGCTCAGTTCCTGCACCGGCGGCGGTAGCGGCGCTTGCTCAATGAGGCGCAGGATGTCCCGAGACGTCCGCGGGGGTTGGGGCGCCGTGAGGGTAAATTTCACCTTGGTGCCTGCGAGGAAATGTTTTTTCACCTTCTCAGCGCGGGCAGTGTAGCCCCTTAAGTCCAATTGGGCCAAACCCTGCCACAGCGCCTCCGGGTCAAGGCCCAGGTCAATGAGGGCGCCGAGGGTCATATCGCCGCTCAGACCGGAAAAGCAGTCAAAATAGAGGAGACGCTCAGTTTGCGGCGCCGCTGTGGTCGACATGGATTTCCACCTCTTTGATGGCTCGCAGATCGGCATGGCGGATGATAAAGAGCAGGTGGCGATAGCGGATGTGTTCGCCGACCCGCGGGATATCGCCCACCTGTTGAATGAGAAAGCCGCCCAGGGTGGTATAGTTCCCCGGGGGCAGATGCAACTGCAGGTTTTCGTTCAGGGCCTCAATTTCCATGCGGGCATTCACCAAATAGACGCCTTCCCGGACCTGTTTGTATTGATTGACCTCCCGATTAAACTCGTCGGCAATTTCGCCCACAACCTCTTCCAGCAGATCTTCCAGGGTCACGATTCCCACGGCGCCGCCGTATTCGTCCACAACGACGGCCAGATGGATGCCTTGTTGTTGCATCTCCAGGAGGAGGTGGTCGGCCCGTTTCGTCGCCGGAATGTAGCGAACCGGATGGATAAATTTTTCGATGGGTTGACTGAGTTGCTCTGTACCCAGGAGATCGAAACTATGCAGAACGCCGATGATGTTGTCGATGCGCCGCCGGTACACAGGGAGCCGGGAGAAGTGGCTGCGGCGGAATTCGGCCAAGGCCTGGGAGACCAGATAGGTTTCGGGCACGGCCACCACTTCGATGAGGGGGATCATGGCATCCCGGACCAAGGTCTGACTGAAGTGGAGGATCCGCTGGATAATCATGCGCTCTTCGGTTTCCAAGTCAACCTCGGCCCCCCCGGCTTTCACCACCAACTGCAGTTCCTCCCGGGTGACAAAAGGCACCAGGCTGGTACCCCGGGAGCCGGTCAGGCGCAGGGCCTGACGACTCAAAAAGGCAAAGATCCAGGTGACGGGGGCCAGGACCCAGGAGGCCAGCCAGATGGCAAAACTCACCCGCCGGACGGTTCGCCTGGGCCGCAGCCGGCCGATGGATTTGGGCAGGATCTCGGCAAACAAGATGATGATGGGCGGCAGCAGGACCATAGCCGCTGCCTCTCCCCTCGGGCCATACAGATCAATGAGGAGGGCGGAGACTAGGACGGTATTCACCGTTTCCGCCAGATTCGAGCCTAATAAGGTCGTGGCAAACAATTTTTCGGGAAAGAGGAGCAATTTGGTGGCCCACTGGGCCCGCCGGTCACCCTTGTCAGCTTCGTGCTGCAATTCCCGGTGGTCTGCGGAGACCAAGGCGATTTCAGAGCAGGTAAAGAAACCCTCCAAGGCCAACAAGAACAGAAAGAGGAGCAGGTAAGCGGCAAAGATCATCGCTCTTCCAGAGAAATAAGCAGTTCCAGGATGCGGGTGCCTTTCATGTGCATTACTTCAAACCTTAAGCCGTCATAGGCGATGCTGTCGCCCTCCCGGGGGAGTTCGCCGAAGAGGTTCAGGACCAAGCCACCAACCGTGTCAAAGTCGCCGGCTGGCAGGGTCAGATCCAGGGTGTCGTTTAGATCTTCCAAAGACATCCAACTCTTGACCAGATAGACGCCGGGGGCCAATTGTTCCATGGGGCGATCGGCAGCCTCAAACTCCTCTTGAAACTCGCCAAATAGCTCTGCCAGAATGTCTTCCACGGTGATGAGACCGGTTAAACTGCCGTATTCATCCACTACTAAAGCCAGTCGAATCTGACGGGTCTGGAGTTCCTGCAGCAGGTCAAAAGCATGTTTATTTTCCGGCACATAGTAAGGCGCCCGCAGCAGGTTTTTGATACAGGCCTGTTCACAAGTAGCTTTCAGGGGCAGATGCAACAGGTCTTTGGCATGGAGGATGCCGAGAATATCTTCCAGATCGGCGCCATAGATGGGCAGGCGGGAAAAGCGGGCTTTTTTGACGGCCTTGATGAGATCGGCAGTTGGCATGGTGATGGGCAGGGCAAAGATGTCGGGTCGAGGGACCATGATCTGGCCCACCGTGGTCTCGCCCAGATGCATGAGGTTGATGATGAGATCCTTCTCAATGGGGGCGATGAGGCCGCCTTTGTGGCTGTCTTCGACCAGCCGCAGAAAGTCGTCTTCTTGCAGAAGCGGCCCCGTTGCCTTCGACCTGATGCCCAACAGGTTCATGATGCCCTTGCTCAGGGAGAGGAGGACAAAGCGAATGGGGGAAAGGATCGGTAGAACCACTGCCAGCGGCGGCGCCAGCAGACGGGCCCAACGCTCCGGGGAGCGCAACGCCAGGGATTTAGGGATGATTTCGCCGAACAGCAGCAGGGCCGGGGCCATGACCACCATGGCCACCCATTTCCCCTGAGCCCCCCAAATGGTCAGAGAGATTGACGTGGCCAAAACCGTTGAAACAATGACAGCCACTTCATTGCCGATGATAATGGAGGTTAGGAGCCGTTGGGGCCGGGACAGGAGACGGTCGATTGTCGCACCGGCTTTGGGATAGCGGGATTTTAATTTCAGGCGTGCCAGGGGGCTGAGAGAAAACAACGAGGTCTCAGCCGAAGCAAAAAAGCTATAGCAGACCAACAGCAGGGCTAAAGTCAGCCAATATATCCAGAGTGATGTATCCAAGGGTATAAAAGGAGAGTCCTGCCGTCACTGGCCACAGCGGTCGCCGGACTCTCTCGAGCGCCAGGTTGCCGCCGGGCCACCCCAATGACTGTATTATATGGCCCGCCAGGGACCGGATGAACAGGCCCCTGGCGGCTTACTGGGCGATGCCACTTTCACGATGGCCTGGAAGTCAATGGTTGCGTGGATTTGCGTCCCAACCGCCGGGGTGCTTTTTGCCCCTCTTCGGCGCCGGGAGACCGGACCAGGGCCACCTGCAAGACCTCATCCATACTGTGCACCGGGATGAATTTCAACCGGCGTTTGATATGCTTAGGAATTTCGCTGAGGTCTTTTTTGTTGGCCTCCGGGATAATGACCTTCTTAATCCGCGCCCGGAGGGCGGCCAAAGCCTTTTCTTTCAGGCCGCCGATGGGCAGGACCTTGCCCCGCAAGGTAATTTCGCCGGTCATGGCCACGTCTTTGCGCACCGGGATTTTGGTCAGAGCCGAGATCAGGGCCGTGGCCATGGTTACGCCGGCCGAAGGGCCGTCTTTGGGGATGGCACCGGCCGGGACGTGTAGGTGGATATCTAATTTTTCATAAAAATTTTCCGGCAGGTTGAAGATCTGAGACCGAGCCCGGCTGTAACTCAGGGCGGCCTGGGCCGATTCTTTCATCACTTCCCCCAGGTGGCCGGTAAGGGTCAACTGCCCCTTGCCCCGCATGAGGCTGGCCTCCACGTGCAGGATCTCGCCGCCGAATTCCGTCCAGGCCAGGCCGGTGGCCACGCCGGTCTCGTCTTTTTCCTGCTCGGCTTCCGGCAGATACCGGGGAGGCCCCAGGTAGCGGTGCAGATTGGCTCTGGTAATGGTAAAAGGACCTTTCTCCCCTTCGGCAATGCGGCGGGCCACTTTGCGGCACAGACTGCCGATTTCCCGCTCCAGGTTCCGGAGGCCCGCTTCCTGGGTATAATGGCAGATAAGTTCCCGCAAGGTCGGCGCGGCAATGGTGAGGTCCGCCGGTTTTAAGCCATTTTCCTGCAACTGCCTAGGCAGCAGATATTTCTGGGCGATCTCCAGCTTCTCTTCTTCGGTATAGCCGGCCAGCCGGATGATCTCCATGCGGTCCAGCAAGGCCGAGGGGATGGGGTCGACGATGTTGGCCGTCAGGATGAACATGACCCGGGAAAGATCAAAGGGCACGTTCAGGTAATGGTCGCTGAAAGCGGCATTCTGTTCCGGATCCAGGACCTCCAGAAGGGCGGCCGAGGGATCACCCCGGAAATCCTGGCCGATTTTATCGATTTCGTCCATCATAAAGACGGGATTGTTGACGCCGGCGTTTTTCAGACCCTGGATGATGCGGCCGGGTAGGGCACCGATGTAAGTCCGGCGGTGCCCGCGGATTTCGGCCTCATCCCGCATGCCGCCCAAAGAAATGCGGGTAAATTTGCGGCCCATAGCCCGGGCGATGGATTTGCCCAGGGAGGTCTTGCCCACGCCCGGCGGTCCCACAAAGCACAGGATGGGGCCTTTCATCTTTTTATTGAGTTTGCGAACACTGAGATATTCCAGGATCCGGTCTTTCACCTTTTCCAGGTTATAGTGATCGGCATCCAAAACCGCTTTGGCCTCTTTTAACTCGAGTTTGTCCCGGGTGTGTTTGGACCAGGGCAGTTCCACCAGCCAATCCAGATAAGTTCGGACCATGGTGGCCTCGGCCGCGTCAGGGTGCATCTGCTCCAGACGGGACAGCTGTAAGACGGCCTCTTCCTCCACGGCTTTGGGCATCCGGGCCTTGGCGATCTTCTGCTGATACTCCTCGATCTCATCGGGGCGCTCGTCGTAGTCGCCCAACTCTTTTTTGATGGCCCGCAGCTGTTCCCGGAGGAAATATTCCCGCTGGCTGCGGTCGATCTCTTCTTTGGCCTCGGACTGGATCTTGGCCTGCATGGTGGAGACTTCCAGCTCCCGGCGCAGGTAGTCGTTGATGCGGATGAGGCGGTGCATCGGCTCTTCCTGTTCCAGGATTTCCTGGGCCTCTTCGATCTTCAGATGCAGATTGGAGGCGATGAGATTGGCCAACCGACCCGGTTCCTCGATAGACTCAAGGATCGAGCTCATTTCCGGGGAGAGGATGCCCTTGAGCGACAGGATTTTTTCAGTCATCTCCCGGGCATTGCGCATTAAGGCCTCGGCTTCAATGGACAGCTCTTCCAGGACGGGTTCCGGCACCAAGTCCAGGGTGACGCGCATGAAAGGCCGCTCTTGCAGAAAGGCCAGGATTTTGGCCTTGGACAAGCCTTGCACCAAAATCTTCAAGCGGCCGTCGGGGAGTTTGAGCATGCGCATGATGAGGCAGACGGTGCCAATGTCATAAACATCCAAAGGCCGGGGATCGTCAATATCGGGGTCCCGTTGGGTGACCAGAAAGAGCAGGCGGTCTTGGGCCAAAGCCGCTTCGATGGCCAGGATGGAGGATTCCCGTCCCACAAACAGAGGCAGAATCATATTGGGAAAAACGACAATATCTCGGACCGCCAGGAGGGGCAGCTCTTTGGGAATGGCTATTTCCGGAGATTCATCGTTTTCAGGATCAGAGGAATTTTGTTTATAGGTTTCAGACATTATTACTCCTTGAGGGGCGACCTCGCAGGATTGGCCAGTCATGCTGTTTTGGGGTATGGTATCAGAAAAACCCGATAAATAACAGCCAAATCAGCTCTGCCGGCGGCAATCCTGCTAAAAATAGCAATAGTATATATTAATTATAATGATAGCCTTGCCTGGGTGCAATGGGGAAAGCCCGGCTCAGGGGGAAATCGACTTGGAAGAAGCGAAAATTCAGGTTATAGTTGGAATTATCATGGATTTTCTGACCAGCATGCTCCGGCCCGAGGTGTATCCAAAGCCTACCACCCGGGTGGAATTTCTGCAGACCTATATCTCTTATATCTTTCTGACCGATCAGCATGTCTACAAGGTCAAGAAGCCGGTCAACTTCGGTTACCTGGATTTTTCCACGCTGCGGAAACGACATTACTATTTACAGCAGGAACTGGTCCTGAACCGCCGCCTGGCGCCGGAAATGTATTTGGCCGTCCTGCCCATTGCAAAGCGCCACGGCAGCCTCAAGGTCGGCGGCGCCGGCCAGATTGTAGAATATGCTCTGCAGATGCTCCGCCTGCCCCAACATCTGATGATGGATGAAATCGCCGACCGGCAGGAATTAACCCCCGCGATGCTGGCAAGGATCGTGGGGCGCCTGGTGCCCTTTTACCAGGAGGCCGCCACCGGCGGCCGAATTAATAAATTCGGCCATATCTCGGTGATCCGCTTCAATCATGAGGAGAATTTTAAGCAGATTGAACCGTTCGTCGGCTCGCTCTTGTCAAGTCAGGTTTTCCGCGATATGGTATGGTATGCTGAGACGTTTTTGCGGGAACAGTCCGACCTCTTTGCCGAGCGCCTCAAAAGCGGCAAGATCAGGGATTGCCACGGCGATTTGCACATGAAAAACATCTGTCTGGCCGATGGCGTCTACATCTTTGATTGCATTGAATTTAATCCCCGCTTTCGCTACAGTGATGTGGCCGCCGATATCGCCTTTCTGGCCATGGATCTGGATTTTCACGGCTACGCTGACTTGAGCCGGTTTTTTTGTCAAAGCTTTGCGGATCAGGCCGCTGATTCCGATCTCCTGCACTTGCTGCCGTTTTATAAAAGCTATCGGGCTGTGGTGCGGGGCAAGATCAATGCCTTGGCCAGTCAGGCCGTGGATCTAACCCAAGGCGAACGGCATCAGGCCGCGGCCCTGGCCCGGCGTTATTTTGAGCTGGCCTGGCAATACAGTCAGGAAGGCAGGTAACCCCTTTGCCTCCCCGCCTGGTGGTCATTTTCGGTCTCATTGCCTCCGGCAAAACCACGCTGGCCCGGGATTTGCGCGACCGCCTGGGCTGGCCGACCATTCACAGCGATCAGGTGCGCAAATCCCTGGCCGGCATCCCGGCGACGCAGCGGGTGACGGTGCCCTTCGGGATTGGACTCTATGCCCCGGAGATGTCCGGGCGGACCTATGACGAGATGTTCCGGCTGGCCGCCGAGTATCTGCGGACCGGCACCGATGTGATTCTGGATGGCTCGTTCATGCGGGCGGCAGACCGCCAACGGGCCAGAAACGTGGCCGCAGAGTGCGGTGCGGACATCTTTTTCATCCTGTGTGTCTGCTCAGAAGAGGAAACCCGGCGTCGCTTGACCCACCGGGCGGGCAACCAACAGGCCGTGTCCGATGGCCGCGCCGATATCCTGGCGGAGCAGCAGAAACGTTTCGAGCCCATTAACGATCTGTACGGGGTGCCGGTGCTGCAGGCGCTCACCGACCAACCGCGGGAAACCGTGCTGGCCGAAGTCCTGGCCTTCCTGCAGACCAATACCCACATCTTGGAGTAAGACATGTCCCAGGAAGAAATCAGCGCCCGGGTCAAACAACGGGCCGTGGATAATTTCAAAAGTGGTTTAAACTGCGCCGAAAGCGTCTTTTTGGCCATTCACGCGGAATTGGATACCGACCTGCCGGCCGAAACCATGTGCTTGGTGACCGGCTTCGGTTCCGGCGGCGGCCTCTATGGCGGCACCTGCGGCTCGCTGAACGGCGCCATCGCGGCCCTGGGGCTGGTTTATGGCCGGCGCCAGCCGCCCAGCGGCAGCGTCGAGGAGAAAAAGGCCCAGCTCTATGGCAATCCCGGCCTCTACCGTATCTTTAATCGGCTGTCCAATGCCTTCCAGGAGCAGTTCGGCACCACCCTCTGTCGGGATATCACCCGTCCCTGGCACGGCGACTGGTTTAACCGGGATCGCCTGAAAACCTGTTTAAAAACCGTAGCCTTCATGGCTGCCACCGCTGCGACCATGGCCTTCCCGGCCGATAAGGAGTATTGGGGCTCGCAGCCACTGGGCTTTAATCTACTGGAAAAGCCGGCAGGGCAGGATTAGAGGAAAACAGTTGCCGGCTTGGCAGTATAAAAAAGGTGAAAGGCCAATGATCAGGGGCCGCTGCGGCGAGCCGCCGGCTCAACCGGCTGAGCAGCAAGGCATGCCGTTCCTTAGACCGGCAAGACGGCGGCGACCAGATATAATGCCAGAAAGATTCAGAGGGAAATCGGTGTCATGGAGAAAAAACGCATCCTAAGCGGTATGCGCCCCACGGGTCGGTTGCATCTGGGCAACCTCCATGGGGCCTTGCAGAATTGGGTCAGATTGCAGGACGACTATGAGTGTTTCTATTTTGTCGCTGATTGGCACGCCCTGACCACCGATTATGAGCAGACCGAGGGTATCCGGGAAAATATCTGGTACATGCTCATCGATTGGCTGAGTGTTGGCCTGGACCCCCAGAAGGCCACCCTTTTCGCGCAGTCGGCCCTGTTGGAACATGCCGAACTTTTCGTCCTGTTCAGTATGATCACCCCCATAGCCTGGCTGGAGCGCAACCCCACCTATAAAGAACAGTTGCAGGAATTGTCCCACAAGGACTTGCGGACCTTCGGTTTTCTGGGCTACCCGGTCTTGCAGGCCGCGGATATCCTCATCTATAAAGCCGACAAAGTGCCGGTGGGCATTGACCAACTGCCCCATGTGGAGTTGACCCGGGAGATCGCCCGGCGCTTTAACTTTCTCTATGGGCCGGTCTTTCCGGAACCGGAGGCCTTGCTGACCGAGGTGCCCAAACTGACGGGCACCGATGGCCGCAAGATGAGCAAGAGTTACCAGAACTGCATCTACTTGAGCGATCCGCCCGAGGTTATCCGCAAACAGGTGAGTGGTATGATCACCGATACCAAGCGCCCCCGGCGCAAGGATCCGGGCGACCCCGACCGCTGTCTGGCCTTCCCCTATCACCTGTTGTATCTTCCGGAAGAGACCCTGGAGCAGATTAAACGGGATTGCCGGTCTGCTGCCTTGGGTTGTGTGGAGTGTAAAAAGATGTTGGCCGACGCTCTGGTCCGGGCCTTGGAACCGGTCCAGGCCAAACAGCGCTATTACGCCGACCACCCCGAAGAAGTCCGGGCCATATTGGCAGACGGCAATGAGCGCGCCCGGAGAGTAGCCCAGGCCACCATGGCTGAGGTCAGAGAGGCCATGAAGATCTGAGGGGGCCTTATCCGGAGAAACCGACGGCAGCCTCTGGACCGGAAGCGTTTGGTAGAAGAGAAATTGAAAGCGGCGTTGCCGGGCAAGTCACCGGCGCTGGAGCGGTTGCACAAATTTTTAGCCCGGGCTGGGGTAGCCTCCCGCCGCCGCGGCGAGGAACTTATCCGGGGGGGGCGGGTGCAGGTGGATGGCCAGGTGGTGACCACCCTCGGGGTGTGCATCGATCCGGCTACCGCCAAAGTTACGGTGGATGGCCAACCGGTACATCTGCCCGCCAGGCTGCGCACCGTGATGCTGCATAAACCGGCAGGCTACGTGACCACCATGGCCGATCCCCAGGGACGGCGGCAAGTCACAGACTTGCTGGCCGATCAACCGGAACGGCTCTTTCCCATCGGCCGGTTGGATTACGATGCCACCGGCCTGCTGCTCCTCACCAATGACGGGGAATTGGCCCATCGGCTGATGCATCCCCGCTATAAGGTAGCCAAGACCTATCGGGTCACGGTGGCCGGGCGCTTTGACCAGGCAGCCGGGGCCAAATTATTGGCCGGCGTGGCGCTGGACGGTCGTCCGGCTGTGGCCGAACGGCTGCGGGTACTGCAGTCCGGAGCAGAGCGCAGCGTTATCGAGATGACCATCCGGGAAGGCCGTTACCATCAGGTCAAGCGGATGTTGAGACAGGTGGGGTTTTCGGTCCAGAGGCTCAAACGGATCGCCTACGGGCCGCTGCGTCTCGGGCGGTTAGCCCCGGGGGCTTGGCGGGACCTCAGCCCCGAGGAACTGACGGCCTTGGCCCAAGCTGTGGGTCTGGACCCGAATATCCGGGCATAAAGCCAACCCTCTGGCGGCGGTGCTGCCCGCCGGGAAAGGAGAAGGATACAGCCAGGTATGAAGAACCTCCTGAAGCCGGACCGCGTAGCGCCGGATTGGACCGTCCACACCGAGACAGAGGCCGGCAAGGACCACTCCCGGGAATTTCCCGACCATATCCCGCCTATACATGTGGTGCTCTTTCTGGCCACCGGCATCACTACGATGATGGCCGGCGCCATGCAGCAGGGGGTCATCCCCTGGGAGACGCCCTGGCAACTCTATAAAGGCCTGCCTTTCTCCCTAACCCTCCTGGTGATCCTGCTCTGCCACGAAATGGGCCATTATCTCAGCGCCCGGTACCATAATCTCAATGTCTCCTTGCCCTATTTTCTGCCGGCGCCCCCCATCCCCTTTCTCATCGGCACCCTGGGGGCCTTTATCCGCATTCGCTCCCCCATCTTGAACAAACCGGCCCTGCTGGATGTGGGCGCAGCCGGTCCCCTCTCGGGCATCCTGGTGACCCTGCCCCTCCTGGTATTCGGCCTGCAACTATCCGACATCCAGGTCCTGCCCGGCGGGCCCGGCGAGATGGGCGGCATCATTCTGGGAGAGTCCCTGCTTTTTCAAGCAATGTGTTGGCTGACGGTGGGCAGCCTGCCGGCTGATCACCATATTATTCTCCATCCCATGGCTTTTGCCGGTTGGATCGGCCTCTTGGTCACCAATATCAACCTCATCCCGGTGGGGCAGTTGGACGGCGGTCATGTCTCCTATGCCCTGTTTGGGGAGAAATCGACGACCATCGCCAAGATATTCTTTGCCATGTTGATCGGCCTGGGTCTGATTTACTGGTATGGCTGGCTGGTCTGGGTGGTCATCCTCTATGTGATGGGCTTCGCCCATCCTCTGCCGCTGCAGTATTGGGTGGAACTGGACCCCCGGCGGCGGGCCATCGGCTACCTGACCATGGCGGTCTTCGTGTTGACCTTTATGCCGGCGCCGTTTCAGGTCAACTGGTGATCAGAGGCTTGTGCAAACGACAGCCCCCCCACTCCAGAGCCTTTTAACCGGAGCCGAACCTGATGGATGAGTATCTGAAGGGCCGGCACAAGACATGCGAAGGTTTGGTTTTCTGGGAGATGGCAGCAGTCGGCATCTGTTGAACTCGATTAACTCGCAGCAGGAGTCGGCGGCGCCGCCACCAGCGAAGCGGCGCCGAAGAACCTCCTGTCCTCCCCTGCCGTAAAACGTTTTTCAATGCCTTCATTTGGTGCGCCTCTGGTTGTTTCGAGCCCGGGCGCAACTCTTGTTCCTCTGGCGGCCAAGGCCCTTTTCCAGGAACACTGGTTTGTCTCTTGTTTAGCGCGGCCGGCGGAAGTTTTGCCGGATGTCGCTGAACGTCAGGAGGCGCCAGAGGGGGCGGCCATGGGGGCAATGGGAGGAGATGGCCAGCTCGTCCAATTGACTTAGGAGGTGCTGCATTTCTTGGGGGCGCAGGGGTTGTCCAGCTTTGATGGCCCCCCGGCAGGCCAAAGTCAGGTGCAGCCGACGCCGCACCTGATCCGGCTCCTCTGCTTCTCCGGCCAGAGGCGCCAGTTCGGCGATCAGGCCGGGCACCAGGGTGGCGCCGTCGTGTTGGGCCAGGCAGGCGGGGACCGCCCGCACCAAAAAGGTGTTGCCGCCGAAGGGTTCCAGTTCCAAACCGGCCTCTTGCAGGGTAGGCAGATGGGCCTCCACCCAGGCTGCGGGGTTCGGCGCAAGGTCAACGGTCACGGGAAACAGCAAGGCCTGGCGGGGCGCCGGCTGATCGGCCGTCCGGGCGAATTGCTCGAACAGAACCCGCTCATGAGCGGCATGTTGGTCGATGATGAGAAGGCCTTCCGGCGCCTGGGCCAGGATATAGGTATCCTGCAATTGTCCCAGAATGGGCAGTTCCGCAAAGCGCCAGGCCGGGCCGGCTTCTCCTGCAGCAACCTGGGGCGGCGGCACGGGCTGAGGAGGCGTCTGAGGCAGCAGGTCGATGCCGCCGGGTAAGGGTGGAAGGTCCGAAAAAAGGGCCGCTGGCCTGGCTTCCTGAACCGGCAGGGCCGGGCCAGCCACCCAGGTGCCGGTGAACTCCTGACGGCCGGGCCTTTGGGCGGGCTCCAAGGCTTGGCGGACCGCGGCGAGGACCGCGGCGAAGACCCGGCCGCTGTCTTTAAACCGCACTTCCGCCTTGGCCGGATGCACGTTCACATCCACCTGGTCGGGGGCGATCTCCACTTCCAGGAGCACCACTGGCTGCCGTCCTTTGGGAAGCAGGCCCTGATAAGCCTGGCGCAGGGCCCCGGCCAGCAGCCGGTCGCTGACGATACGGCGATTGACCAATAGGAATTGATAGCGGGGGCTGGCCAGATGCTGATCCGGCGGGGAAGCCAGACCTCGGACCCACAGTCCCGGCATGGCCAGATCCAGGGGCAGCATAGCCTCGGCCCACTCCACTCCCAGGACCGCCGCCAGTCGCTCCCGGGCGTCTTTTTGCGCCGGCGCCTGGAGGATCGTCTTACCCTGGGCCTGGACCAGAAAATGCACCTCTGGATAGCCCAGGGCCAGATGGCGGAGGAGCTCCAGGATGTGGGCTTGCTCGGCCGCCTGGCTTCGGAGGAACTTGCGGCGGGCCGGGGTATTGTAAAACAAATCGCTGACCGTGACCTGGGTCCCGGCCGGGCCGGCCCATGGGGTCTGGTCCCGGATAACGCCCCCCTCCACTACCAAGCGGCAGCCCACCTCCCGGTCGGGGCTGCGGGTGCAAAGCTCCAGCCGGGCAATGGCCGCGATGCTGGGGAGGGCCTCGCCCCGAAACCCCATGGTGGCCAAACGGAGCAGATCATCATCCTGCCGCAATTTACTGGTGGCGTGCCGCAGCAGGCTCAAAGGGGCCTCTTCCGGCCACATGCCGCAGCCGTCATCCGTGACCCGCAGCCGGCGACAGCCGCCGTCCACCACCTCCACGCTAATGGTGCGGGCGCCGGCGTCCAAGGAGTTCTCCACCAACTCCTTGACCACCGAAGCGGGCCGGGTGATAACTTCGCCGGCGGCGATTTTGCCGGCGATCTCGGGGGGCAGAATACTGATGCGTTTCATGGAATTACCCTTGCCAGCCGTCAAAAAATTCTCTACACTATGGAGCTAAGGAGGGCTGTGACCCGGTTCTTCTTAACCGGCCCGCCGGTCTTGTTGCGGCCTTCTTCAGACCGGCGGGTTTCATTTGCCACCGGGGCCCATCTTTCCCAGAGTATAGCAGATTTCCCAGCACCAGGGGAAGGAGGTTCGCATGGGCGGCGGCAAAGCCAAAGAGGCCGGTCTGTCCGATCGGGAAGAATTGATTTTGAAGGTGACCAAAGAAATCATGGTCAAATTCATTGAGATCGGCCGCATTTCCACGTCTAATTTTGAGGATACCTTTAAATTGGTGAACGACACCGTCCGCCAATCCTTGAAACCTTAGAGGTTATGGCTGCCTCACCTACCCGCGCCGACGGTCGCCGGTCCGACGAACTGCGGCCGGTGCAGATTACTCCCCATTATTTGACCCAAGCCGAGGGCTCCGCCCTCATCACCTTGGGCCGCACCTGGGTGGTGTGCACCGCCAGCATCGAAGATCGGGTGCCGGCTTTCCTGCAGAATTCCGGTCAAGGGTGGATTACCGCGGAATACGATATGTTGCCGCGCGCCACCCACACGCGCCGGCCCCGGGCGGCCAACCTCGGGCGCCCGAGCGGCCGTACCCAGGAAATCCAACGGCTCATCGGCCGGTCCCTCAGGGCCGTGGTTGATCTGAATGCCCTGGGCGAGCGCAGCATTATCCTGGATTGTGACGTTCTCCAAGCCGACGGCGGCACTCGCACGGCCGCCATCACCGGCGCCTTTGTGGCCCTCTGCGAGGCCTTGGCGTTGCTGCAACGGCGAGAAGAGATCGATACCATGCCCGTCTTGGATCAGGTGGTGGCCGTCAGCGTCGGCCAGGTCCACGACCGTATTTTGGTGGATCTGGATTATCAGGAGGACTCCCGGGCCGACGTAGACGCCAATTTCGTGGTCACCGGCCGGGGCGAACTGGTGGAGGTCCAGGCCACCGGTGAGAAGGGCTCATTTCCGGCCAGCCTCATTATGGAAATGTTGCACCAAGCCCAGAACGCCGTGGCTCGACTGCGCCAGGCCCAGGAAGAGGTTTTACGCTCATGGCTGCCCCTATCCTGGTAATCGCCACCCACAATGCCGGCAAGATTCGGGAGCTGGCCATTTTATTAAGAGATCTGGGGTTCACCTTGCAGACCCTGGCCGACTACCCGCACTGCCCGGAAGTAGTGGAAGACGGCGCCACGTTTGCCGCCAACGCCGCCAAAAAGGCGGTGGCCGTGGCAGAATATACCGGTCTGCCGGCCCTGGCCGATGATTCCGGCCTCGAGGTGGACGCCCTGGGCGGCCGTCCGGGGGTGCACTCGGCCCGCTACGCCGCCGACCGCACGGCTCCGGCCCGGCCCCGGGATGAAGATAATTATCAAAAACTCCTTGAAGAATTGGCCGGCGTGCCATTGGCGCAGCGCACGGCCCGCTTTGTCTGCTGTATGGTTGTGGCCTTCCCGGGCGGCCGGACCGTACAGGCCCAAGGCACCTGCGAGGGCCTGATCCATACCAGCCCCCAGGGCCACAGCGGTTTCGGCTATGACCCGGTCTTTTGGCTGCCGGAATATCAGGCCACCATGGCCCAGGTGGGGCTGGCGGTGAAAAACCGCATCAGCCACCGGGCCAAAGCCCTGGCCCAACTGAAAACCACCTTGGCGGAACTCCTCCGCCGGGAACCCGACCTGTTTCAACCCCCCCCAACGCCTCGGGACGTAGCGCAGCCTGGTTAGCGCGCCTGCCTTGGGAGCAGGAGGTCGGCGGTTCAAATCCGCCCGTCCCGACCAGTAACATGCTGCCAAAGTGTTTTGTGGGAAGAGGGCCAGGAGCTCCAACCCTTTTCTCAGAGAAACAAGTTATCAGCTTGCCGATGCCCCCCTATGCAGTCAGGTACTTGGGCTCGGAGATTCCTCAAAATGAGCCGTCGCCTCAAGCTTTTTTTCCTCCCTCGCCATGCCCTTCTGTGGAAAAACGATCAGGGGCTGCAGACTGTCCGGAGGGGGCCAGGCTTGGGCGCCTTAGCCAGGCGACGGGAATACCCCATTGACTTCCCGGCCATTTTTCGGCAAGATATCGGCAGTCGAAAATGAGGGGAGAAGTATGCTCTTAACGGTTTGGTTCTATTTTGTCCTGGTGATCTCGGCCATTATCGCCTCGACCATGGTCATTGTGGTGACCATGTTTGCACCTCACAGCGATCTGCCCCTGCGCATTACCCATTATTGGGGGCTCCTCCTCATTCGCTGTGTGGGGGTTGATTTAAAGGTAGAAGGGCTGGAACACCTGGATCTGAGCCGCCCCTATGTCTTTGCGGCCAACCATCAGAGTTCCTTTGATATTTTCGCCCTGCTGGCAGCCCTTCCCAAAGTCAAATTTTTGGCCAAAAAAGAGCTGTTCGCCATCCCTCTCTTTGGGCCGGCCCTGCGGCGGGCCGGCTCTCTGCCGGTGGACCGCAGCAACCGCCAGGCGTCCTTGAAAAGTATCGAAATGGCGGCGCAAGCGGTGCGGCAGGGAAGCTCCATTGTCATCTTTCCCGAAGGTACCCGCAGCACCACCAATGAACTCCTGCCCTTTAAAAAAGGGGGGTTTGTCCTGGCCATAAAATCCGGACAACCTATAGTACCCGTAAGCCTGAGCGGCACAGGAGCGGTGCTGCCAAAGGGACTCGGGCGGATACACTCCTGTCCCGTGAAGCTGGTCTTCGGCCAGCCGATCGCTACCGATACCTTCAAAAATGTCAATAAGGACCAGTTGATGGCTCTGTTGCGGGAGGCCATCCTGAAAAATTACGATCCCGATTACGGTCGGAAGTCCCAGCCACCGAAGACATCCTGTCCTACCTCCCAGCCGACGGCGACCCGTCTAGCCTAGCGATGTTAGAGACCAACCACCCAGTGCCCGCACCAGACACGGTTCAGCAACCCTGGGTCGACCTCATTTTTCTGGGCGGTCTCGGAGAGATCGGCCTCAACGCCATGGTCTTCGAAACCGCCGACAGCCTGGTCCTGGTGGATGCCGGCATCATGTTTCCCGAAGACTACATGCTGGGCATCGACATGGTGATCCCTGATTTTTCTTATGTCTTGGCCCGCCGGGAGAAGGTTCAAGCCTTAATCCTTACCCACGGCCATGAGGACCATATCGGCGCTGTGCCTTTTCTCCTCCGGGAGCTGGAACTGCCCATCTATGGCACCGCCATGACACTGGCCCTGCTCCGGGAAAAACTCAAGGAACATAATCTGCTGGCACAGGCCCGGCTGCACCTCATTGAACCCCGGGAAAAGCTTACTTTAGGGCCGTTTACCTTTGATTTTATCCGCGTCACCCACAGCATTGTGGACGGCGTTGGCTTTGCCCTGAACACGCCAGTGGGCGTTTTTATGCATTCGGGCGATTTTAAGATCGACGCCACCCCCACTGCCGGCGAAGTCACCGATCTGAATTGCTTTGCCGCCTATGGCAATCAGGGGGTGCTGGCCCTCCTTTCTGACTCCACCAACGCCGAACGGCCCGGCTTCACCCTCTCGGAACGGCAGATCGGCCATACCCTGGAGAACCTCATCCGCGCCGCAACCGGCCGGGTCATTATCGCCGTCTTTTCCTCCCATATCCCCCGCCTGCAGCAGATCGTCGATATTGCCATGAAGCAGGGCCGTAAGATTCTTTTTCATGGCCGCAGCATGGTCACCAACGTCCATTTGGCCAGGCAGTTGGGCCACCTCCGGGTGCCCCCGGCACAGGAGATGACCACCGGCGATCTCAAGCGCCTGCCCGACCGGGAGATCATCATCGTCACCACCGGCTCTCAGGGCGAACCCATGAGCGCCTTGGCCCGCATCGCCCTGGATGCCCATAAACAGATCCGTATTCAAGAGGGGGACCTGGTCATCCTGTCCTCCAAGTTCATTCCAGGGAACGAACGGGCCATCAGTACGGTAATCAACAACCTCTACCGCCTGGGCGCCGAAGTCGTTTACCAGGAAGTGGCCGACATCCACGTCTCGGGTCACGCTTCCCAAGAAGAACTGAAACTCCTCCTGCAGTTGACCAAACCGCGCTACCTTATCCCCATTCATGGGGAGTTGCGCCACCTTATCAAACATGCCCGCTTAGGACGGGATTTGGGGATGGAGTCTGAACGCCTGCTTCTGGCGACCAATGGCGCTCGCCTGCGCTTTGACCACGACGGCGTGCAGCGACTGGAAGCCATCGATGTGGGGCGTATCTTCGTGGATGGCAAAGGGGTCGGCGATGTGGGCAAGATCGTGCTCCGGGACCGCCAACATCTGGCCGCAGATGGGCTGGTTATCGCGCTTGTAGCGGTGGATGCCACGGCCAGACGCATCGTTTCTGGCCCCGATCTCATCTCCAAAGGCTTCACCTTTGAGGAAGAGCAGGCCCCTCTCCTCGAAGCCGCCCGAGAAATCATTATGGAAATTATCAGCCGGGCCCTATCCGAACCTACTCAAGACTGGCTGGAGATCCAGATCCAGATCGGCAAAGCCCTCAGAAAATATTTTTTCAAACTCCTGGAACGCCGCCCCATGCTCCTGCCCTTAATCCTAACGCTCTAAAGGGGGCGTCGCCCCACAAACCCAGGTGACCTCCCCGATAAGGCAAAAATCACCGCCCCTACAAAAAAATATTCCCTTCGACCATGTTGATGTGTATAATTAATTTTTGACATTGACCTGCACCGGCGGGCAAGCCAAAACAGACGCGCCCATAGCTCAGCTGGACAGAGCAACGGACTACGAATCCGTGTGTCGGGAGTTCGAATCTCTCTGGGCGCGCCAACTATGTAAAAAAGGGGCTTTTTTAGCCCCTTAAATTTTGGCTTTGGACGCGGAGACCACTCGCATTGCCGCTGCCTTCCGAACTCCCTGCCTTCCTCCGCCGCAGAGAACCATGGCCGCCCCGTTTCCCAAGCCTGGCCAGGTTAATGGCTGGCAAATCTGTTAAACTGAAATTCGACCGCAAGATAAAAGTAGTTATGCGATAACAATAGGTTAAGTAGTACAAAAAAGTGTTTGGTGAAGATCTACATTGAAAACTGACCCCAATCGCCGTTGAAAATTGACCCCCTCAGAGAAAAGCCGATCCAGCTCATGGCGTCGGAGGTGAGTTGAGCCCTCTGTGTCAATATAGCTGAGACACCCTCCCTGTGAAAAATTACTGTAGGGCGGGGAGGTGTAAAGGTCCACAATTATTTGGACAAAGTTAAGGGTTAAATCAGGCGGCCAGGGGAAGCGGCTGAAGTTGTTCCTGCCGCACCTGGGCAGGAGTTTTGTCGCCGTGGCGATGAAGAATCCAGTTTTCGTTGTAAAGGCGCTTAAAGTTTAAAAGAGCCAGACGTAACTCCTCTACGGTGGAGAAGTCCTTCACCCAGAGCAAATTTTCTTTGAGTATGCGGACAAAGCGTTCCGCGCAGCCCTTGCCTTCCGGAGCCCGGACAAAGGCTGGGGAACTGGTGAGGCCCAGAAAAGCAATTTCTTCCTGAAAATCATGTGAAATATAAAGACTGCCATGGTCATGGCGCAGGGCCAAGCCCTGGGCGGCCTAAAGAAGATAGCAACCTGTCCATCGGCAGCCGCAAAGTAGTGGTCATGTCGGTGCCCCACATCTTGTTGACCTCAGTGGTAGGGATTGTGCCGTCATGGACTTGCGGCCCCGGGGAGCTGCCCCGACGATGTGGCGCCGGGAGCTGATTATTTCGCAGCAGACGCAAAACCCGTCGTTTCGAGGTTCTGATGCCAGCATAGCGGAGTCTGGCCCACACTTGGCGATATCCTCCCCAAGGAAAGGGCTTTCAGCCAGGATGGCCTTGATATGCTGCACCAGTTCAGTATCGCTACAGGGCCCTTGGGGGCCAGGTCGCACTGTAGTATTGGCTGGTCCTGCTTTGGTTCGCCGCTGCCAATAGAAGGTAGAGCGTTGCAAGTGCCAAACACGGCAAACCCGGACCAGAGAAGGAGATTATTGTGTGGAGGGCGGGGTGGTCCGGCTCATCTCCTCAACCTCCGCCGTGGTAAAGGGCGGCCGTCCTCCAGGTGCTCGATTTTCTTCTGGAGAGGCTCGTTATCCATGGTCACTTCTCCCAGCTTTTGCTGGAGCCGGGCGATTTCCAGATCCCGGGCGTCCTGGGGGCGTTTCTTTAAGGCTGCTTGGCCGGATTGAAGAAATTGCTCCCGCCATTTTGAAAGCCGGGCTGCGGTGACGTTTAATTCCCTGGAGAGCAGCTCCACGTCTTCACCACGCAAGAGCCGTAAGACGATTTCGACCTTGCGCCGGGCGGAAAAACGTTGTGATCCTTTGCCGACCAAGCCACCTTCTTTATTTCGATCCATTGAGGCACCTCCGAGGATTTTTTATTTTACCCCAATCGGTGTCCAACAGAATTGTAGACCAAACCACTGCCACCCTCCTGGACGAGGGGCGGTATCCCTGCTCCCCAGCACCATGTATCGCATCCTGAACCAGGAAGGGGAAGAGAAAGAACGACGCAAGCAGTGACGCCACCCGCCTTACCGCACGCCAGAACTCTTGGCTACCAGGCCGAACCAGGTCTGGTCCAGGGATATCGCCAAACTCCTGGGCCCGGCCGAATGGACCTACTTCTACCTCTATGTCATTATTGATATTTTTAGCCGCTTTGCCGTTGGCTCTATGGTGGCCCACCGCGAGAGTGCGCCACTGGCGGAGCGTCTGATCCGAGAGAGCTGCGAGAAACAGGACATTGTGCCTGGACAGCTCGCCATCCCTGCCGATTGGGGGCCTCGATGCAATCCAAACCGGTCGCCCTGTTACTGACTGATTTGGGGATTGCCAAAAGACCTAGCCGGCCGTATGTCTCCAACAATAACCCATTCTCGGCAAGCCAGTCGAAGGCTATAAAATATCGGCCAGATTTCCCGGAGCGTTTTGGCTGCCTGGAGGATAGCCGCCTTTTCTGCCAGGACTTCTTTGCCTGGTATAACTTGGAACATCGCCATAGCGGCATTGCCTAACTGAGCCCGGCCATGGTGCATTATGGCCAAGCCCAGCAGATCATCGCCGCCTGGCAAGAGGTCTAGCCGGCGGCTTACAACCAGCACCCGGAGCGGTTTGTCAAACAGCCGCCGCTGGCTGCTCCCCTGCCCGAGGCCGTCTGGATCAACCCCCCGGCCAAGGACCAGGAGCAGAGCCTCAACCAGATACACTCA
>DYEV01000007.1 GCA_020725545.1 Desulfobacca sp.
CCGTCCCAGGGTCACCGGTCGTCCTACGGGCTCCCTCCGATGCCCCTGGCCTCACATCAACGTTATTGTTTTGATCCATTCAGACACCTCCGGCGTTATCTTATTTTACCCTAATCGGCGTCCAACAGAATTGTAGACCAATCAAAATCAACTTAAAATACACTCACACGGTGGAAGTCGAAGGTTCAAATCCTGCACCGCCTACCAAGAAAATCAAGGGGTTACGGTTTTAGGCCGTAACCCCTGTGGTTTTTGGCGTAGGCTGGGAATGGGGCGCCGTCTGCCGCCGTTTCTCCGCGGCGACGAGCGCGGCGGTCTGCCTCAGAGGCCGTGTTTCTCAAAAAAGCGGCACAGCAACAGGCTGCCGATAATGAAGGGAATGATGACCAGCCAATGGTTCAGGCCCAGGACTTGGGGGAGGGTCAAGCGCCCCATGACCCCCCAGGAAAGGACGGTGGCTTTCATAAAGGGATAGGCCTCGGCATAGAGTCCTGCCCCCACCAGCATGCCGGCGATGCCCCAAAGGGCATCCCAGCGACCTTCGCCAATGGCGCCGAGGGAAGTCCCGGGGCAATAACCCAGGAAACCCCAGCCGAGGCCGAAGAGGAGGCCGCCGATAATGTTGGCCCCCAGGTTCAGGCTGCGGATGGAGAGCTCGACCACCCCGAGGTCGCTGAGGAGATAGACACCCACCATACTGACCATGATGTTGGCGAGCATGAATTTGACGATGGTCATATCCTGCAGGCGGAGGGCCCCCAATTGTTTATCGTAGCGCAGGACCCGGCCTTTTTGCAGCAGGAAGCCGAAAAGGATGCCGGTAATAAGGCCATAGAACAGGGTGGTCATGATGCCCTCCTGGGACCGTAAAGCAGCCGGGCTATGACCAGACCGCCCAGGAAAAAGCAGATGAGAGCGACGAAGCCGCTTAAGGACAACTGCATAACCCCAGTCAGGCCATGACCGCTGGGGCAGCCGCCGGCCAAGCGGGCCCCGAAAATGGCGATAATGCCGCCAAAAAAGGCGGCCGCCGCCCTGGGGCCCTTGGCCGGGCCGAATCTGGCGGCCCACATATCGGGCACGGCCTGCCAGCGGAAGCTGCCGTCACTGACGGCAGAGAGCAGCGCTCCCAGGAAGATACCCACCACGAACATCCATTGCCAATCGATCATGGGAATCTCCAACTGAAAGAGCTTCATCTGGGCTACCCGCGCCGGTGCAAAGATGCTTTCGATTAAGCCGGCGGTGCGGACAAAGGTCGTGGAAGCGCCAAAAAATTTGCCGGTCAGGCCCACTGAGAGGATGGCCAGCAGGCCGCTGAGGGCCCCGGCCAGGTACGGGTTCCACCCGCCATCTGATGAGATTCTTTCAGGCATTGCTTTTCACCTAATGGTTCCCGGTGCCGCAGGTTATTCGGAGGACCAGAAATCACAGACCTTGCCCACCAGATCCCGGCCGGGTTTGAGGGTGGCTTTGCCCGGTTCCCAACCTGAGGGGGTGGCTTCCCCGGTGCCCCGGACATATTGGCAGGCCTTGATCTGGCGCAGGAGTTCGGTGACGCTGCGCCCCACTCCGGCCTGGGTCAATTCAATGCCGACCACGATGCCGTCGGGATCAATGATGAAACGGCCGCGATTATCCAGCCCCGATTCTTCATCATAAACCCCGTACAGGCGGCCGATGCGGCCGTTGGCGTCGGAGAGCATGGGATACGGCAGACCGCCTTCCACCAGCTTGGAGAGTTCATGATCCTGCCAGGCCTTGTGGGTAAAATGGGTATCGGTGCTGATGGCGAGAACTTCTACCCCCAGCTCCTGCATCTCTTTATATTTATTGGCCAGTTGGGTTAATTCCGTCGGGCAGACAAAGGTAAAATCAGCGGGATAAAAGAAGAGGATAACCCATTTTCCCCGATAATCTGATAAATTAATGGTCTTGAAATCCCCACCGGCATAGGCTAGCGCGCTAAAATCCGGGGCCAGATGGCCGAGACGGGCAACTTCAGAAGTCGTGTCCATCCTGATATACCTCCTAATCAATGATTTTCTCCAGATGGTTCTGGCGTTAGTTTCGTTGGGCCGCCAAGTTGTTTAACAACCTAGTCATGTTTTTGCCAATGTCCAGAAAAAAGTGTTCCTGGCCCAGCATTTCAGCGGCAGTTTGGATATACGGACCGTTGCTTAAGTCAGCGCCGCAGTTGTCAATGAGCTTTTGCACGCTGGCCGGGGTGGACTCCAGGTGGAATTGCAGGCCCACTACCCTGTCGGCGTAGGTAAAGGCCTGATGGGCGCAAGCGATGCTGGCGGCGATGGCCTGGGCACCGGGCGGCACCGCAAAAGTATCGCCATGCCAATGAAACGCCATGAATTCCTTAGGGAAATCACGGAAAAGGGCTGACCTGGCAGCCGCCGCCGTCAGAGTGACTGGGAACCAGCCGATTTCCTTATAGGCATTTCTCGTGACCGGACCTCCCAAGACGTCGGCAATGAGTTGGGCTCCCAGGCAGATCCCCAGGACCAGTCTGCCATGAGCAATGGCCTCGGAGATGCAGGCCTTTTCCTGAACCAGCCAGGGATAGCGGTCTTCCTCGTAGATGTTCATGGGGCCGCCCATGACCACCAGCCAGTCGAAGTCCTGCCAGGAGGGCAGGGGATCGGCGGCATAAAAGCGCGTCCGGGTAACGTGGTAACCCTGTTCTTGAGCCCAGACGCCGATCTGAGCCAGATCTTCAAAAGGCACGTGTTCCAAAGAATGAAGGCGCATGGTTAACCTTTCTGGGCGAAATCGCCGATATGAGAAGAGAGCCTAAGCTGCCACTCGTTGCCTTAGTCAGGTGCCGTCCTCTCAAATTTTTGTAAAAAACTGTCTCTCTAACTGAAGGCCGACGCAAGAAAGGCAAAGGCATGGTCCAGGTCAATGGATTTGGTTGACCCGAGGAGTGCGGAAATAATAGCCACCCATAAAGATAACGACAACCGATGCAGATTTTACTTCAGGAAAAATTGAGAAATAATATAATCCCTGATATAACTATTCGCAAGTATATGTCCCCCCAAACCGCTGGTGAGGAAAAATTCTAGATTATGAGGATGGTATGATGAACATGAGCCGAACCAAGATATGGTGGTGCTTTGCGATTCTGCTGGTAGTTTGGCTGGCGGCCCTGGGCTGCCAAACCATGGAACAAAAGCGGGATAACTTTCTGCAACAGGGACAGGAATTATACAATAAAGGTGATTTTGTCCGGGCCCGACTGCAATTCAAAAATGCCCTGCAGATTGACCCCAAATATGCGCCGGCGCTCTTGTGGTTGGCCAAGACCGAAATGAAACTGGAAAATTTCCGGGGGGCATTTGGCAACTTGAACCAGGCCGTGGAGTTAGACCCCAAATTGGTAGAGGCCCGCATTTTGTTGGGGCGTATCTATCTCGGGGGCAAAAAATTTGACGAAGCTCAAGCCCAAATCAAAGAAGTGCTGCAACTGGAGCCGAAAAACACGGACGCTTTGCTGTTGGAGGCCACCATGGCCATGATGCAGGGCAAGGTGGACGAGGCCAAGACAAAGTTACAGGCAGTGAAACAATTAGATCCGCAGAAGTTTGAAGTATATTTATTGGCGGCCCAGATTGAAGCTTCCCAGAAAAATTTGGAGGCTGCGGCCCAGATTCTTGATGAAGGCCTGAAAGCCATCCCGAACAAAAAAGAGTTGTTTTTGGCCCGAGCCGCCTTGGCCGGTGCTCAGGGGCAGTTTGCCCAAGCCGAACAATATCTCCTGGAAGCGGTGAAACTTGAACCGCAAAACCCGGCGTTGCAGGCGCAATTGGCCCAGCATTATATCAATGCCCGGGAGTTTGAGAAGGCAGAGAAGGCCCTGCGCCAGCAAATGGCCCTGCAGCCGGATAGCGAGCAGCATGTGGTGACTTTGGCCCGTTTTTTGGTGGGTCTGAACCGGGCCAAAGAGGCTGAACAGGAAATAAAAGGTTTTATTGACAAACACCAGGACAATACCAATGCCCGCTTTGCCCTGGCAGATTTTTACCTCTCCCGCCGCCAGGAAGGCAAGGCCATGCAAACCCTCCAGGGCATCGTGGATCGTGATCCGACCAGCCCGGCGGCCCAGCAGGCCAAAGGTCGCATGGCCGCGGTCCATGCGGCCCGGGGGCGCACGGCCGAAGCGGAGAAATTAGTAACGGAGGTTTTAAAAGAAAATCCCAAAGATATGGTTGCCACCCGGACCATGGGGCTGTTGGCGCTGGCGAAAAAAGACGGCCTCACAGCAGTGAATAACTTCCGCATTATCGTCCAGGATCAGCCGCAGAATCCGGAGGCCCGGCTGTTGCTGGCCCAGGCCCATCTGGTCAACAACGAAAAGCAGCAGGCCCAAGATCAGGCCAAAAAAGCTCTGGAACTCAAGCCTGACTTTTTGGACGCCCGGCGTTTCCTCTACGGCCTCTACCTGCAGGATAAAGATTACCAGGGGGCCATTGATACCATCCAGGGCTATCTGCGCTATAATGAAAAAGATCTTTTTAACCTGTCGGCTTTGGGTGAGATCTACACTGTGAAAGGGGATCTGGGGGCGGCCCGGGCCACCTTCAAGAAGATGATCGCCGCGGATCCCAAAAACCCCCTGGGTTATTTCGAGTTGGCCCGTCTGGAATTGCGCCAAAAGCAGCCGGAGGCGGCCATCCCCTATCTTAACAATGCTCTTGCTCAAAACCCGGGATTTATCCCGGCGCTGCAGGTATTGACGGGCATTTACCTGGAGAAGAATCAGCCGCAAAAAGCCATGGAAGTGGTCCAGAAGAGCTTGGCCGCGGTCCCCGACAATCCCCTCCTGCTGCAGATGATGGGAGAGTTGTCCCTGGTGCAGCGGAAACCTCAGGAAGCGGTCCAATATCTGGAAAAGGCCTTTGCCTTAAATCCTCGGCAGTTGGGGGCCTTGCGCCTCTTGGTCCTGGCTTATCAACAAAGCCCCGATCAGGATAAGGTGGCCCAGGACCTTGCTAACAAAGCCAACGATCCCAAGGCGCCGCGTTTCTATAGCCTGGCCGAAGCCATGTATTATGAACGCCTGAAGGATTACCCCAAAGCCATGGAAGTCTATAACCGGATGATCGAACGGAATGTGTTCGCTACTCTGGCCAAAAATAACCTGGCATACCTGTTGGCCAATCACCTGCCGTCGCCGGAAAATAATCAGCGGGCCCTGCAGTTGGTCACCGAAGCTCTGGATGAAGCCCCGGAGGATCCCAACATCCTGGATACCAAGGGCTGGATCCTCTTTCAGCAGGGGGATTATCGCCAGGCGGTGACGTATTTGGAACAGGCTGTCGAATTCGCCCCGGAAAATCCGACCATCCAGTTTCATCTAGCCTCGGCTCAGGCCAAGGCTGGCGAGGTTGCTAAAGCTATAAAAATCTTAGAAAAATTGCTGGAAACCAAGGTAAAATTCGCCGACCAGGCCGCGGCCGAAACCCTGCTGCTACAGTTGCGGTCGGAAAAAGACAAAGCCAAACCATAGAGACTGGGTCTTGGCAGCTCAGCAAAAGGCGGGAGGAATCCCGCCTTTTTTTTCTGGGGCGGCGGTTGAAGATCGCCCGGTCGAGGGTTTACGGGTGCGGTGCTGGCTGGAGGAGGTCAGCGGTGATGGGTTGGCGACCGAAGTCGGGGAAATGCCGGAGCAGGTCATCCTTGAGGGCCTGGGCATCGGGGTAGCGGGCCGCCGCGTCTTTTTGCAGGCACTTCAGGATAATGGCTTCGAGGGCCTCCGACAGCTCGGGGTTCTCCTGGCGGGGCGGCACCGGCTCTTTTTGGAGAATAAGATCGATGAGATTTTTTTCCAGGTCGTCGTAAAAAGGCAGCAGACCGGTATAGAGCAGATACATAATAACCCCGATGGCCCAGACATCGCTGCGTCGCTGGCTCTTGCCCATGATCTGTTCCGGGGCCATATAGGGGCGGGAACCCACCATGGTGGCGCTGATATCCCGCTCTTTGAGTTCCTTGGCCGCGCCGTAATCCATCAGTTTCACGGTATCATCGGGGCCGATCATGATGTTGTTGGGTTTGATGTCCCGGTGCATGATCTGCAAGCGATGCGCATGAGCAACCACATCGATTAGCTTCAGGAGAAGTCGTTCTTTCACCGGTTCCAGGAGTTCTCCCTGTTCCAACAGCTCTTGTAAGGTCCGGCCGCGGACATATTCCTGAATCAGGATAAAACGGCCACCCTCCTCCAGGGTCGCCACTAATTGTACGGCGCCGGGGTGGGGGGCCAGTTTGCGGCAGATTTCCGCTTCCCGGCGAAACATATTATTATAGCCTCGGGAGAAGGGGATCTTGGCCACATAATACTGATCTTCGGCCACCGCTTCGGTATCCAGGACCAGCCAGACCTCGCCGTAACTTCCTTGCCCCAATCTTTTAATTTTTTCGTAGCGCCCACCCAAAAGTTCGGTCAGTTTAAGCACGGATAAGATATTGCCGGCAAAGGGCAGGAGTCGGGAGATCAGACTCAGGAGGGATTGTTTGCGGACGGGACGGCCGCTGAAAGAAGCAATGTGGGCGGGCAGATGGGCCGGGGGCTCGGTCAGATCCAGGTCCAGATCGGTATAGGCCACGATGCGGTCCGGATGCCCTTCAATGATCTGGCCGCTCATCAATACGGAGACGGGGTGGCCGTCCCGGTGTTTCAGGCGCACCTTGACCTTGCTGAACTCGCCCTCTTGGGCTGCCAGGCTCTGAAAGAGCTGGAAATCGGCCGGAGAATAGAAGAAATCCTGAGCCAGAGGCAACCCCCGCAGATCGTCCGCCTCACCATAACCCAAAATGGCCCGGAGGGCCGGATTGCAGTCCAGCAGGCGCTTAGCGTGGTCGGCTACGAAGATGCCATGGGGACTTTCTTCAAAGAGACGCCGGTAGCGGTCCTGGACCATCTCCAGCCGGATTTCCCGCTCTCGCACCTTCAAGGCGACGGCCACGCGGGCCAAGACCTCGCTGGCCTGATAGGGCTTGAGGAGGAAATCTGCCGCGCCGATCTCCAGGCTCCGGGCGGCAAAATCCGGATCAAAGGTTTCCAAGAGAAAGAGGATGGGCACTTGGTGCAATTGCGGTTGGCTTTTTAGCTCGCGGAAGCGCCGCAGCCCAAAGGCCGTTTGCATATTCAACAGGACAAGGTCAGGAGAGGAGGTCAGGATGGCATTGATATCGGCGCCTGGGCCTTGCCAAGGCAGGACGTCATACCCGCCTTGGCGCAACATGGCGGCCAGGGTGTCATAATCTGACGCGGTGGCATCGATGATTAAAATAATGGGGCCAGGCATCTGGTATCTACAAGGATATTCAATGGTTATCTATGTGGCATCGATGATTAAAATAATGGGGCCAGGCATAGCTAGCTTCCGGCACCAAACGGCGCGCCAGCGGGGAAAAGAACACAAGCTCGAGGTGACAAAGCCATCGTAGCAGATTTTTTCTCGAGCGTCTACGGATTTGCAACATTTTAACTCACTTTTATTCTTCGCAATTCTCCCCGAAAAGTTGTCGCCCGGGTGTTATGGAAAAATTCCCCTTGACACCTGTCCATAATTTCTTTATGAATACAATTTTAAAGCAAGGTTTTGGCGGGGTAGCTCAGTCGGTAGAGCAGCGGACTGAAAATCCGCGTGTCCCCAGTTCGATTCTGGGCCCCGCCACCAGCATTGCCTCTAGTCGAGCCTCCTGATGGGAGGCTTTTTTTATTGGCGCCAATGGGGTACCGGGGACAGAACAGGGCCAGATTCTGGCGGCGGGCGGCAGGAAGGGCGCTAGGAACGGGAAAATGGCGGTAGTGCGGCCGACGCGGCCGTGCTCGTTTGCATGAGCAAGGCCGGCGACCATGACAACCCGCGGCAAGAGAGGAGCAGACCAGGCTTACGATCAGGTAGAGAAGCCCGAAAGCTGCTGCGCCATGGCCGCATGATCAGAAATTGAAACATTGTGTTCAGATTTTTAATCATCCAGTTGCAGGTAATAGGTCTTCAAGATGCTCCTCACCTTGGCGATGATTCCCCAAATAAGCAGGCCAAGTATGGCAAGTTCGCAGAGGACCAAAAAGTAGAAAAATAGCTGCGCCATCATGACCACCTCCTTCTCTTTTGATCTATTTGCAAATTAAATGCCAACTAAACCAAGGGGCTGTTGGCCCTCTCTTCTCAGATGGGCGCCGGTTTGCACCGGCCTCATGGTCACGATATTTTCCAAGCAAAAACAACAAGCCATGCCAAAGAAAGGCAGGATCGAAAAAAAATATTGGGAATAATAATGGGAAAAAAGTATGATTGAAAAAGGTAAAAATTATTCAGGAGCCAGCTGTTGATCGGCTAGGGCAGGGGGAAAGCAATGATGCGGCGTCTGGGCTCTTATGGTTGGATGATTCTGGCTTATCTCTTGACATTATTCTGGCTCTTGAGTTTGCCCGCGGCTGCCGCCGGTGAACCGGTGGGCCGGATTGTCAATCTCTTCGGGCAGGTGAGCATCCGTGTCGGCGGCACCGGGCCGTGGCAGCCGGGCCAGGTCAGTCAAGTGTTAGCGGCCGGCGACGTTATCCAGACCGGTCCCGCCTCGGGGGCGGCCATTCTGTGCGTGGACGAGAGTCAGATCAAGTTGAACGAAAATACCTCTCTGGAACTGCGGCAGGTGGCGGCCTCACGCCGTCTGCAGTTAGGCGAGGTGATCCCGGCGGCCGTAGTCCAGACCGTAGAAAGTCTGTACAAAGTGAATCAGGGGGAGATTTGGCTCCGGAATAAAAATGACAAATTCCGCTTTGAACTGGAAACCCCGGCCGTGACGGCCTCGATGCGCGGCACCGAATTCAATCTGCGGGTAGGCCGTGACGGGGTCAGCGTCCTGACCATGTTGGAGGGGTTGGTTAATTTTGCCAACCAGTATGGGGGGGTTACCCTGGTGGCCGGTGAAGAGGGGCTGGCCCGTCCCGGCCAGGCCCCCAGCAAGCGGGTGGTCCTGAATCCGGCCGACGCCGTGCAATGGGCCTTATACTACCCCGGGATTTTTAGTCCCCGGGAGATTCCCCTGGAGGTTGGCAGATTGCCGGGAGATTCCCCGGCCCTGCAGGCAGCCGCGGCAGAGTATAACCAGGGGCGTTTGCCGGCAGCCCGGCCCATGGTGGCCGAAGTTTTAGCCCGGCAGCCGCAGAATCCTGCGGCCCTGACCCTCATGGGGTGGATTCTGTTGCAGGAGCAGGCGCCGGGCGAGGCCCGGGAGTATTTCCAGCGCGTCTCTCCGGCCAATGATTTCAGCCTGGTGGGCCTGGCTCTGGCCCACTACCGTCTGGGCGACCAGGCCGGCGCCCTGAATCTCATGCAGAAGGCGCTCCAGGATCGGCCCCAATCCCCCCTGCTCCTGACCATGGCCGGTTATTTTCACCTCCTGGCCGGCCATCCCCAGGAAGCCCAGCGGCTCTTGGAGGCGGCCCAAGCCCGATCGGCCGCCTTTGTCCTGCCCCAGTCTCTCCTGGTGCAGATCTACCTGGTCCAGAACCGCAAAGAAGCGGCACGCAGTCTGGCCGAACAGTTGGCGGCCGCAGCGCCCCGCTCCCCCCAGGCCTGGCTCAGCCTGGGATTGGTCAAGATCGCCTACTTTGACCTGCCGGCCGCAGTGCAGCATTTCCAGACCGCCCTGGAGAGAGATCCCAATTTCGTGGATGCCTATATCTATTTGGCCAAAATCTGGCTGGGGTCTGATTATCTGGACCGGGCGCAACGGGCGGTGGCCCGGGCCCGGCAATTAGCTCCCAATAATGGCGAAGTTCTATCCATGGCCGGTTTCGTCCGCTTGGCCTTCCGGGATTTTGACGGCGCCCGTCGTTTCTTTCACAGGGCGGTGGAACTGAGCCCCGGTTTGGGAGAGCCCCATCTGGGTCTGGGGATCGTGGCTTTCCGCTACCGCCAGATGTCCCAGGGTTTGGCGGAAATCCTTCTGGCCACCCTCCTGGAGCCCCGCATCTCCTTGTATCAATCCGAATTGGGCAAGGCCCTCTATCAGGTCCGGGCCTTTGACAAAGCCATGGAGGTCTATGACTATGCCAAGACTCTGGACCCCAGGGATCCCACCCCTTATCTCTACAAAGGCATCGCCCTCACCGACCTGAACCGGCCCGGGGAGGCCATCCAGGAGATCAACCGCTCCATCGCCCTGAACGACAACCGGGCGGTTTTTCGTACCCGTTTGGCCCTGAACCGCGACCTGGCGGTGCGCAACTTTAACCTGGCCAAATCCTTCCTGCAGTTGAACCTGGGCGAATGGGCCTATCGCAAGGCCGTGACCTCGGTGCAAAAAGACCCCACCAATGCTTCGGCCTACCTCTTTTTAAGCAGCGCCTTTGGGGCTTCCCGCAACCGGATAGGTTCCGGGATCTCGGCCTTGCTCCTCTATCGGCTGTTGTCGCCGGCCAACGAAAATACCTATAGCCAAGGGCTCATCGGCCAATCCACCATTGACTATACCCCCATGTACGAAATGCCTTATTTCCGGGTGCTGACGCAGGGCAGCATCGGCTGCTGGCCGAACCGCAATGCCGTCACCGAAAACTTTGTTGAAGCCTATGGCGGCCGGCCGGGGCTGGCCTTTGACGCCGGCGGTTTCTATAATGAAAACCAGGGATTTCGGGATAAAAACGGCGGCAGCAAGAATTATTCTTCCATAAACTCCATAAAATATGAGCCCACCGTCAAAGACTCTCTCCTGGCGGGCTTTACTTATTATGACGCGGAAGCCGGGGATACTGGCAGTCTTACGGATTACGGGTATCAGCCAGCGGCATATTTCCGGCAATACTATCATGGCAAAACCTATGAACTGGGCTACGTCCGGCGGTTCAGTCCCAATGCCACCTTTCTCTCCTATTTCACGTATAAGAATGAAAAAAGTAACTCAAGGAACTACGAACACTATCGGTATGAGTTGTTGCCCGATATATTCCCCGGCGTTTTATTTGATCAGGACGTTTATACCAGCCGCCGAACGCCGCGGGAGTTTTACAATATCCAGGCGCAGCAACAGCTTGTCTGGGGTGACCATACCTTCATGGCTGGATTTGATTATTTCTCCGGCCATCTGAAATATCGACGGGAAACGGCCTATTATTGGTCTGTCTTTGGCATTCCCTTGCCATTCCTGGACACAATTACGGTAGATGATTACCGGCCGCCGGAACGGTCCTACAGCTTTTATCTCCTGGATTACTGGGCTGTGCATCCCAAGTTCCTGATCGAAGCCGGGGTTTTTAAGGATTACTCTAAGAATTCCCGCTATGGCTATGCCCGGCCGGTCGCCAATTCCCTCTGGAACTTCCGGCTGGGTCTGAATTACTTTGCCACGGCCGATCACACCTTCAGATTTCTGGTGCAGCGCAATCTGAATACCCACTACTTCACTACTCCATCCCTGGTGCCGCCCCAGGTGGCCGGCTTTCCTTGGCTCATCAATATTGACGAAGGTGGTATGACCCGGGAGATCGGGGCAGCCTGGGAGGCCCAGTGGACGCCTCGGACCTTTACGGTGCTGCAGCTGAACGCCAACCGGATCGACAACCCGGTCTTTGAACCGTATTTCGGGGGGGGCGGCCAAATCCTGGACCAGCGCGTTTACTGGGGCTGGAAGCGGTATCTGGCCAGTATCAGCGTCAATCAGATCCTTAGTCCTGCCTGGGGACTGGCCGTGGGCGCCATACTGAAAAAAGTGGATCCCAGTTTTGTGGCGTCTGACCCTTCCCAAAAGGATTTCTCGGAGGTTGACGCCGGCTTTACGCTCTCCTACCTGCATCCCCGGGGGTGGCAAGGGTTTATTCGCAACTATTTGATTTATCAGGACCTCACAGGGCGGGGGGATCATAGTTTCTGGCTGGCCGACATCGCCGTGGGCAAGGCCTTGCCCAACAAGCGGGGTTTGGTGAGCCTGGAGGTCAACAATATCTTTGACCGCCACTTTTATTATGTGCGGGAGCCGGTGGCCCTAGAGGGCTTTTTCCCGAGCCGGAGGATCTTGTTTAGACTTGCTCTGTTTTTCTAAAGCCTTTCAGAACCCTTGGCTGCGCGGCCTGATTTTGGGCCTGTTGGCCTTTTGGCTGCTGGCTCCCCTGAGCTTTTTGCCGTTGGGGAAGTTTTTGGAAAATCGGGCCCTGGATTTTTATTACCAGCTGCGTCCTTTCCAGCCGTCGGCGGCGGACCTCCTGGTGGTGGGGATTGACGAGCCTTCTTTTCAGGAGCTGCGCCGGACCTGGCCTTGGCCCCGCAGTTGGCACGCCCGGTTGGTGAATCGCCTCAAGGCCGCCGGGGCCAAAGTAGTAGTCTTTGATATCGTCTTTGCCGAGCCCAGTACGCCGGAGGAGGACCGGGAGTTTGCCGCGGCTCTGCAGGCGGCCGGGAACGTGGTCTTGGCCACCACCATCGAAGTGGCGGAAGGGCCGCGTTTTCGGCGGCAGATTTTGGTGAGGCCTCTTCCCGAGTTTGAGGCCGCCGCCCGGGGCGTCGGCCTGGCCTTGGTGACCCCCGATCCCGATGGTGTGGTGCGCCGTTTTTCCACTTCTTTGGCGGGTCGGGAGACCCTTGCGGTTACGGCTGCCCGGCTGTTCAAACCCGATCTCGAGATCCCACCGTCTTTAACCGGCCTCATCAATTTTGCCGGTCCAGCTCACAGTTTACAGATAGTCTCTTATTATCAGGTTATTGACCCGGATTATCCGTTGCCGGCGTCTTGGCTCCAGGGAAAGATTGTTCTGGTGGGCCGCATGCTGGAGGCCAACGTATCGCCCCAGGGCCAGGCTGATATGTTTTACACCCCCTTCTTTTCCCTGGACGGTCATCCCATGGCCGGGGTGGAGATCCAGGGACACATCATCAATACTCTGCTGCAGAACACCTGTGGCCACACCCTGCCGGATAATCTGCGGGTCTTCCTCTACCTCTTTTGGTTTGTCGTTGCAGGTTATGGTTTCAGTCGGCTGAGTCCCCTGTCCGGTTTGGCGGTCCTGATCCTGAGCAGTATCTTGTTCTTTGGCGTGGCGCTTTCCCTTTTCTGGCAGCAGTGCCTCTGGCTGCCGCCGGTTTTGCTCGTGGCCGGCTTGGTCCTAGTCTATGGCAGCAACGCCCTGTGCCATTATGCCCAGGCGGCCAAGGACAAGCGGTGGCTGCGCCAGGCCTTTTCCCGTTATGTTTCCAGTTCCTTGGTAGAAATCATCTCATCTCATCCGGAGCAACTCCGCCTGGGGGGCGAGGAGGTGGAGCTCACCGTTCTTTTCTCCGACTTGGCCGGGTTTACGACTATTTCTGAGGGGCTCACGCCGGAGAAGCTCATTTTGCTTTTGAACGAATACTTCACCACCATGACGGATATTATCCTGGAATGCCGGGGCACCCTGGATAAATATATCGGCGATGCCATCATGGCTTTTTGGGGGGCACCGCTCAGCTTGCCCAACCATGCCGCCCTTGCCTGTGAAGCAGCCCTGGCCATGCGAGAGGCCCTGGGCCCCTTACAGGAGGGGTGGCGAGAGCAGGGGCTGCCGGTCCTGGAAGTCCGGATCGGCCTGCACACCGGTCCGGCCATCGTCGGCAACGTGGGTTCTCGGGACCGATTCAATTACACGGTCATGGGCGATACCGTCAACCTGGCTTCCCGTCTCGAGGGGGTTAATAAAATCTACGGCACGAAAATTCTCATCAGTGACGCGACGTTTGGCCAGGTGCAGACGGATTTCCTCTGTCGGGAAGTGGATCTGGTCCAGGTGAAAGGCCGCCTTCAGCCGGTGGCTATCTATGAACTCCTGGGCCACCGGGAAGATCGTCCCCGGTTCCCCTGGCTGGCTAGTTTCGCCGCGGCCCTGGCAGCCTACCGTCAGGGACAGTGGGAGCAGGCCGACAGACTCTTCCAGGAGGTCCTGGCCCAACACCCGGGCGATCCACCCTCCCTCTGCCTGCTCCATCGTCTGCAAAATTATCGGCAGCAGCCGCCGTCACCGAATTGGCAGGGGGTTTACAAACTTGATATAAAATGAGGGCACGTCAACCTCTAACTTGATCACAGAAGTACAGGGGTGGTAGTCCCGGCAAGGGCCACACCGAGGATCTATCCAGGGAGAGAGCCACAACCCTGACAATGTATAGACAATTTGTTAGCGTTATTAAGAAGTTAAAAATATTCCATCGTTTTGCATTTTTCCTGTTGACGTGATCAAAGAAAGAGTTATGATCACTGATTAAGCGGCCGGATATGGCCCGCTTTTTATTGCCCCCAAGGAGGTAGCAGGCGTTGAAAAAATTGGCATCAATTCTGTTGGCAATGTGTTTTACCTGTGTGGCGGTAGGCCCCACCCTGGCTCAGCAAGCCATGCCGGAGGAGCAGCCTGCCGTAGGCGCGGAACAGGCAGCCCCCAAAAAGACCAAGAAGTCCAAAAAAACCAAGAAACCCAAAAGGTCTAAAAAGACCAAAAAGGCTAATGCCACCCCGCAATAATTTTTCTTATTTTTTCGGCGGCAAAAAAAAGGCTGGTTTTTGACCAGCCTTTTTCATTGTCTTGGCGTGGCTTTTTTCTATTTTTGCTTCAATTGCTTGGCCACGGCCTGGATGGCGGCTTGCACCTTCTCAGGGTCTCCCAGATAGGAGTGGCGGATGGGTTGAAGATCGGCATCCAATTCATAAACCAATGGAATCCCCGTGGGGATATTCATGCCCACGATGTCTTGATCCGAGATTTGGTCGAGATATTTGATCAAAGCCCGCAGACTATTGCCATGGGCCACAATCAGCACCCGTTTGCCGGTTTTGACCGCGGGGGCGATGGTATTATGCCAGAGCGGCAGGAACCGGGCTACCGTGTCCTTTAGACACTCGGTGAGGGGGATTTCTTCGGGTTTGAGATCAGCATAGCGAGGGTCGAAACCCGGCCAGCGGGGGTCATCTTTGGTCAACGGGGGTGGGGGGACATCGTAGCTGCGCCGCCAGATCTGGGTCTGTTCCAGGCCGTATTTTTCGACGGTCGCCACTTTATCCAGCCCCTGCAGGGCGCCATAGTGCCTTTCATTCAAGCGCCAGCTATTGTGGATGGGAATCCACATCAGATCCATCTCTTCCAACATCAGCCAGAGGGTCTTGATGGCCCGGGATAAGACCGACGTAAAGGCGACATCGAACCGATATCCCTCTTTTTGCAGGTAGCGGCCCGCTTCCTGGGCTTCTTGGACACCCTTTTCTGACAGCCCTACATCCGTCCAACCAGTGAACTTGTTCTCCTTGTTCCAAATACTCTCGCCATGACGTACTAACATCAGGGTATACATCGGCTCGTCCCATATCCTTTCACGTGAGGTTAACTGAGGTTGCTATGTAATAATCTTATCCCATTTTTGGTGGCTTTGAAAAGAGATTAACCGTCGACAGTCTAAAAATCTGATGCTGCAGCGGCGCCTTGGCATTGGGCGGCCGCAAGATTATCCTTTTCTGCTTTACAGGGGCAAGAGTCCGGGATAATCTGTTAGATAATCTCTCCTGTGCTAAAGGATTCTGCCTTTCATGAAGAACGCCACGGGGTATGTGTATGACGAGCGCTATCTGCGTCATGATCCAGGGTCTTGGCATCCGGAACGTCCGGATCGCCTCCGGGCCATTCATCGCCGGGTTGTGCTTTCCGACTTAATTAAGGAATTGCAATGGCTGCATCCTGTTGAGGCTCCGATGGCATGGATCACCCGCGTTCATGATGCCGATTACGTGGAGCGCTTTCGTCAGGCCTGTGAAAAACAGTATACTATCTTCCAATCGCCGGATAATGGTATCTGCGCCGAAAGCTTCGCCATCGCCCGTCTGGCGGTTGGGGGCGTTTTGGTGGCCTGCGATGCCCTGATGAACGGTGAAGTCACCAACGCTTTCTGTGCGGTGCGGCCGCCGGGGCATCACGCCGAACGGGCCCAGGCCATGGGCTTCTGTTTTTTTAACAACGTCGCCATCGGCGCCAGATACCTTCAGGAAAAATACGGCCTGGCCCGGGTGGCCATCGTTGATTGGGATGTCCACCATGGCAACGGCACGCAGCACCTCTTTGAGGATGATCCAACCGTCATGTATATTTCCCTGCATGAAGATCCGTCCCAGTGTTATCCCGGCACCGGTACCAAAAAGGAAAAGGGCGTCGGCGCCGGCCTGGGATACACTCTCAACTTCCCTTTTCCGCCGCGCAGCGGCGATTGGGATTACCTGGAGATCATCGAAGAGGAGGTCATCCCGGCCTTGGCGGCGTTTCGGCCGGATTGTCTCATGATTTCAGCCGGTTTCGATGCCCATGCCAATGACCCGTTGGCCCATATGCGGCTCAGTCGGGAGGGGTATGCCCGCATGGGGCGGGTTCTGGCGGCCTTTGCCAAGGAATATTGTCAATTCCGGGTGATTACGGTGTTGGAAGGCGGTTATAATCTAGAAGTCTTGGAAGACTGCGTGGAGGACCATTTGCACATCCTGCTCTCCTCGTAGCGGCAGTTGGATCTCCCAGGTAGCTTGGGGCTATCCTGAGACATTGTGATCCGGAAATTAACCACTGATCACTGGCCACTGACCATTGACCACTTAACAAGGTCTCATGACCGCGGGGTAGAAAAGATCCATGAATGAATTTTCGATCAGTACTTTAGCTCCGGGTATGATTATCGGGCCGCGGTATGAAATTCTCCGCCCCCTGCGGTCGGAGATCCATGGCGAAGTTTGGCTGGCCCGAGATCAGGTTTTGGATGTAAATGTAGGCCTGAAATTTTTGGCCAACGACCAGCCGGAGTTTGGGCGTTTCCTGGAATACTACCGCCGGGAGGCCTTGTGGGGGTTGAAAATGCACCACCCCCAAATCTTGGGTGTCCACCACCTGGATGAAGGCGCCGATGGGGTTTTTCTGATCCAGGAACCGTTTGTCGGCAACTCCCTGGGGGACTTGTTCGGTCAAACCGAGCATTTGACCATGCAAGATGCCCTTTATTTTATCGAGGTTCTGGCGCAAGGTCTGGCCTATGGGCATAAGCAGGGGATTAGCCACCAGAATTTCAATCCTCGGCAGGTTTTGGTTTCGGCCACGGATGGTATTAAAATCATCAATTTTGCCTTCCCGGCCGAGTCCGGCGAGATTGCCGCGACGCCGGAGCTGCGTGCCTATATTCCCCCGGAGGTATGGGAGGGACGGCAGCTATTGCCGGCCAGTAATCTCTTTTCCCTGGGCGTCATGGGCTATCAGATGCTAACGGGGATATTTCCTTTCCCTCTCCGGGGCGAAGGTTCCATCCCTTACCAGCCTGGCTCGACGCCCGACCACTTCGAGGCCATACCCGAGGCTTTGAGGCCGCTGTTTAGCCGTTGTCTCAAGGCCGATCCAGAAAGGCGTTTTAAGAGCGCTTCAGAATTCTTGGCCCGCCTGGCTGTCCTCCGGGAGAAGTTGTCCCCCGGTGGCGTGTTGCCGGACCTTGTTGCTGAGGAAGAATTTCCATCCCAGGCCGCAGCGGCGGACAAGCCCCGCCCGCCGCTCAAGATTATGCCCATGGAGCCCGAGGTGGAGATCAACCCCGACTGGGAGCAGTCAACTCCCCGCCGGTCCGCCTCTGCGTGGCGTTCGGCTAATGACTGGGTTCTGTCCCAGCGTCAGCGGTTGGTCGATTACTTTGGGGCGGAGCCTTTGCGCCGCAACCGGCGCAAACAGTTGGGTGCAGCAATTGGCGGGCTGGCAGGCTTCGTGCTCCTCCTCTTCGGCCTGTCGTCATTGTTCTCTCCCACAGCTAAGCCCAAGGCGGTAGTGGCCACCGCAGATCAGGCAATCCGGGAGAATGCGGCACCGGCCTTGCAGACCGCCACTTCTGCCAAGCCCCCGATAATGGCTGCGGCGCCCAGTGCATCGGGGCCGTCCGGGGCCGAAACGATGGTCGGCCAGGCCACAACCAAGCCGGCTGAGAGCACCGCCACAGGGCCAGGGCCGGTGTTGCCGGAGCCGGCCACCGCAATCAAGCCGACTCCTCCGGCTGCGGTGGTAAAACCGGAAAAGCCGGTGGTAAAACCGGTCCTCAAACCCGAGAAGGCCACTTCGAAAACCGCGGCGCCGCCGGTGGCGGCCAAAACAACGGCCCCCAACACCGGCCCGAAGTTGGTGGCAACCTTTGACAAAGAGACTCTGGCCCGGCAAAAGGCCGACGCCTTGACCAAACAGGGTCAGCGGGCCATTGTCAGGAAGGCCAAAACCGGCACGAAAACCGTTTATCAGGTGTGGCTTGCCCCGCCAACGGCAACGCCGGTTGCTAAACCGAAAACCAACGCCAAAGCAGTGCCACCACGGTGAACGGCGGCCGGCTGGCGAAAAAGCGCCTTTCAGTCAGGTCTAACCTGCGTTAGGGAAGAAGGGGCTGGCTGTTTGCTATTTCCTTTAAATTGTCGAGAGGTTATCCCCTATGATCGTTAAAGAGACTCAGATCCCAGGTCTCGGCCCCCTCAAACGGGGGAAAGTCCGCGATGTGTATACGCTGGCGGACGGCCGGTTGCTCATGGTGGCCACCGACCGGATTTCGGCTTTTGATGTGGTGATGGACGATCCCATTCCTGATAAAGGCAAAATACTCAACCAGATCTCGGTCTACTGGTTCCAGCGTTGTCAGGACCTGGTGCCCAATCACCTCATTTCCACCGAAGTTCGTGATTTTCCGCCGGCCTGCCAAGGATTTGCCGATTTATTGGCAGGGCGCAGCATGCTGGTGCATCAGGCCCAACCTTTGCCCATCGAGTGTATCGTGCGCGGCTATCTGGCCGGCTCTGGATGGCAGGAATATCAGGCCAGTGGTACTGTCTGCGGCGAAAAATTGCCACCGGGCCTGCAGGAATCGGCGCAGCTGCCCACCCCTATTTTTACGCCATCCACCAAGGCGGAATTGGGCCAACACGATGAGAACATTACTTTTGCAGAGGCGGCGGCACGTATCGGGACGGAACTGGCCAGGCGGGTGCGAGACCTGAGTCTGGCCATCTATCAGCGAGCCCATGATGAAGCGGCGGCCAAGGGTATTATTATCGCCGACACCAAATTCGAATTCGGCCTTATCGGCGACCGCCTGGTCTTGATCGACGAAGTTCTGACCCCGGATTCCTCCCGGTTCTGGCCCCAGGCAGAGTATAGCCCCGGCCGTCCCCAAAAGAGTTTTGATAAACAATATCTGCGGGATTATCTTCTCAGCCTGGGCTGGAACAAACAACCGCCACCGCCGCCCCTGCCGGCGGAGGTGATTGCCAATACCCGGCAAAAGTATCTGGAAGCACTGCGGCTGTTAACGGGGATGGAACTGGCCTGAGCGCTGGGTAGACCAAGACGGCGCTCAGACCGCCGGACATTGAGCAGCTGTGGGAGCTTGGCAGCAGGGCCGAGACTGGGATTATCGAATCTGCGGAGAGGAATTGCCGTGGGAAACGCCGATCCACTTTTTTTCTGTTGGGAAAACCTGGGTGATCTGGAAATAGGGCGTCCGCATTTGGGGGGCCTGGCCCCGGTATTGGTCTACCGACTGATGCAGTATGCCCTCAAAGCGGTTTTAACCCAAAAATTGGGGGCTGCGGCCACGAAAGAGATTTTTATCCAGGCCGGTCGGTTGGCGGGGGCGGAGTTTTGCCGCAATGTCTTGGATACCCACCTTCCTTTGGATCGCTTTTTTCTGGAACTGGGACGCAAGTTGCAGGATTGGAAGATCGGCATCCTGACAATCGAGGATATCGAGCCCAATACCTTGGAGATGACCCTGACGGTAGCCGAAGATCTGGACTGTTCCGGGCTGGACGTTAGTGATCAGACCTTATGTGATTATGACGAAGGCTTCTTGGCCGGCGTTCTCGCAGCCTATACCGGCCGGGAATTCGCAGTGGAAGAAATCTCCTGCTGGGCTACCGGCGACCGGGTCTGCCGTTTTAAAGTGACAATAGTCCAGCCGACCTGAGAGGTAAGAGGCGGTTCCCTGGCCATACTGAGATAGGATGCCATAACAGGTATGCCACCAGCTCCACGCCAGCCTTTCAGGTTTTGGGCGATTGTAGTAATCCTTTCGGGACTCGTCTATGTGGCGGATCAGACGGCCGGCGGGTGGCTGAGGCAAGCCAACGCCGCCCTGACAAACCATGCGGTCCCGGCATGGGAGCAGGACCTCAAGCACGTTCTCGATCGGGTTCAACCTTATCTGGATCGCTACGGCTATGCCGCCATCTTCGTCGCTATCCTGGTCGAAGGTTTCGGGCTGTTGGCACCGGGGCAGACCTTGTTAGTGGCCGCGGCCCTTTTGGCTGCCAAAGGCGGGCTGCAGATCACCTGGGTCCTGTTCTGGGCTTTTCTGGCCGCGCTTTTGGGTCCTGGTATCGCTTACCTTCTGGGCCGCTGGGGCGGCCGTCCCCTGTTGCTCAGGCTCAGGGTCAGCGAGCGGCAAGTGTACCGCTTAGAGGGATATTTTTCTACTTACGGCCCCGGCCTGATCTTAGTTGCCCGTTTTTTCGACGGCCTCCGCCAACTCCACGGCTATCTAGCCGGAATAATGCAGATGCCGGCGAATAGATTTGCCGTCTACTCCTTCTTGGGCGCCGCCCTCTGGACCGGGTTCTGGGGAGGAGGGGCGTTCCTCTTAGACCGGCATCTGGCTGCCCTCCACCTTAGCTGGCAGAGCCTGCAGCCTTGGTTCTGGGGGCTGACCCTGAGCGGTTGTCTGGCCGGCCTGATCTACCTCTGGCGCTCCGGGCGATTATCCCGCTGATGGCTGGCGCGAATTTTTCCAAGGGAAGAGTAGCCACTATTAGGCCTCATGGCACAGGTTAATTCTCTCCGACTGATGTTATCTAAAATTCCTTGCCGGTGGCCCCGTGCTTCAGGAGGCCGGCGACACCGCGGTGGGTACGTCCTGCTGGTCTGTTGCCTGCTGCTGGCTAAGCAGCTGGCCGCGGCCCCACCGCTCCCGTGGCCGGCTGCCGAAACCAATAGATTAGGAATGACGCTGCGTCTTATTCCGGGCGGGAAATATCTCTTGGGCAGCCCCCCGGACGAAGCCGGCCGTTATTGGCACGAGGGTCCCCAACATATGGTGGAGTTATCCCCTTTTTATATCACGGACAAGGAAATCACCAACGCCCAGTATGGCCAGTTCCTGGCGGCCACTGGTTATCCGGCACCCCTCTATTGGCAGGATAAACATCTGAACGGCCCCACCCAGCCGGTGGTGGGTGTCACCTGGCACGACGCGGTAGCTTTTGCTGCCTGGTTGAGCGGCGTTACCGGCCAAAAATACCGGTTGCCCACCGAAGCCGAGTGGGAGGCCGCGGCCCGGGGGGGCCTCGTGGCCCAACCCTTCCCTTGGGGCAAGCAACCTCCCGAACAAGGCGGCCGTTTTCTGGCGAATTTCAATCCCAATCCGTACGACAAAGACGGTTACCACTACACCGCCCCCGTGGGCAGTTTCCCGGCCAACGGCTTCGGTCTCTATGACATGGCCGGCAATGTCGCCGAATGGTGCCAGGATTGGTATGACGCCGAAGCTTATAAAAATCGGCCTCGCCTGAACCCCAGCGGCCCGGCAACCGGGACAAACCGGGTGCTGCGCGGCGGCTCGTGGTATTCCCGGGCCCGAGAACTGCGCAGCGCCGCCCGCCACTTTGCCCCCCCCGGGCGCACCGATGGTTTCATCGGCTTCCGGCTGGTTCGCCCCATCACGCCCTAAACAGCCATGAGCCATGGCGGGGCAGTCACGTCATACCCCCAGAAAATTTTTCCAGCCCTATTTTTTGCCGGTATAGTCCTATTGTAAACAAAATTATTGACAGGAAGAATTTGTTTGGCTATGATCATGTATAGAAGAGAGTTGGTAAAAGAAAATCCCATGAGATCAATCCGTTACAGGAGGACGGCACATGGCCGAGGAGAAAAAGGAGAAGAAACTGGATCCAAAAGCGTGTTCGGTGGATCCGGTAACCGTAGAAATGATCGAAAAGGCCCAGGCTGAGGGTATTGAAACCATTTGGGACCGGGCCGAGAAGATGAAACCCTGTC
>DYEV01000032.1 GCA_020725545.1 Desulfobacca sp.
AAGCAATTTCGCGAGCCTTTTTTGGGTCAATTTTACGTAATAATTTCGATACGTTTTGCAACAGTCTCATATATTCGCAAGAACCTTGCCGGGCGCAACTGAGCAAATATAACAGATATATTTGATTTATATTAAATATTTATAATAATATTGAGGCTATTGCAAAATTCACCTTTTCTATTCTTTGTCATTCTGGATGAAGTGAAGAATCTCATTTTTATCGGTAATCCAGATACTTCAATTTGTTCAGGATGACAATAAAAACCATTTTTGGAAAGGCTTTATTAATAAAAATAAAATTAATAAAAGGAGAGCGTTATGAAGTTTATCCATTTGAGCGACTTGCATTTTCATAGCTTTGATAGTGATAACAAAGGGATTGTTAGAAGATTGGAGTATATCCGGCAGAATCCGAACTACTCATCCCACAATCTTATTATCACCGGAGACATTGTGGATGATGGTCATGAGCGGCAATATGTCAATGCTTATGAAGCGTTGCAACCTTTTTTGGGGAGAGTATTTATCTGTCCAGGAAACCATGATTTCGGGGCTGCGGGAAATTTTTTCAGCAAGGAGAGGGCGGAGCGTTTCGATGCCATGCTGGCCAAGCCTTTACAGCAGGGGGGGACGTTTACCGGCGACAGCACCCCGGTAGTCAATATCCTCAGAGATGTTCATGATACCGTCATGCTGATCGGCTTGGACACCAACTTAGAAACTGATCATCCCTTTGATTTTGCCTGTGGCGAGGTCGGGGAAAGCCAACTGGGTTTTCTGAAAACCATCTTAGCAAGTCCTGCCTCGGCCGGTATGCTTAAGATAGTATTTTTTCACCACCATCCCTTCATGCATAAAAATCCCTTTATGGAACTGAAAGATGGCCGTCAATTGATGCGGACCCTGTATGGCAGGGTGGATATGGTTTTATTCGGCCACAAACACGTTGCCGACAAGTGGGAAAACCTGAATGGCATCAAGTATGTCCTGGCGGCGAATAATACGTATGGCAATGACTTTGCCCAGGAGATAGTTATTGCGCAGGGTCAGATTACTGTAACCCCTATTCCGATTATTTAGGCCGATGAGACAATAGGCCTGCGAAGTTCCAGGCCGACAATCTTGCAGAGCCGCTTGGCCCAACCAGGCGGCTTGATGGCAGTCCTGCGGTCTAGCTGTATCAGTCCATCCAGATCACGACATAATTCCTTGCATCATCTGCAAATCATGCTATCTTAAACCCATCTTGAGATTTCCCGCCTGAACACAAAGGTTGAGCAACCTCTTGCATTTCTATCCAGAGGTGAGAGAGATGAGGCTTTTAACGGCAGCGCAGATGCGCGAATTGGATCAGCGAACCATCGAGGCGATGGGTATTCCGGGTATTGTTCTCATGGAAAACGCCGGGCGCACCACCTATCAGATCCTGCGGCAGGAATTCCCTGAGCTGGATGATCCCGTCGTTGTCCTGGCCGGCCGGGGCAACAACGGTGGTGACGGTTTTGTGGTGGCCCGTTATCTGGCCAATGCCGGGCGCGAGGTCATTGTCCTGCTGCTGGCTGAGCGGGACCAGGTCCAGGGGGATGCCAGGATCAATCTGGACATCCTGGAGCAATTGTCCGTGCTGGTCTATGAAATTACCAGCGAAGAGGAATTGCGGGAGCAGGTGCCCTTATTGCAAAGCGCCGGATTATTGATAGATGCCCTTTTGGGTACGGGGTTGGCCAGTGAAGTGCGGGGGTTATACCGGCTGGCCATCGATATCCTCAACGCCATGCTGGCACCGGTGTTGGCCATAGATATCCCGTCGGGATTATCGGCGGATACGGGCCAACCCCAGGGAGCTGCGGTGGTGGCCGATGTCACGGTCACCTATGGCTGGCCCAAGCTGGGGCAGATCCTGCCGCCGGGACGGGACCTGGTGGGGCGTCTCTGGCAGGTGGATATCAGCATCCCGCCGTCGTTGGCCGAGATCAGTGGCGTCACCTTGGCCGATCCGGCGCAGCTGCGCCTGGCCTTGCCCCATCGCCGCCGGGACAGCCACAAGGGCAATTTTGGCCACCTCCTGGTGGTGGCGGGTTCCGTGGGCAAGACCGGGGCCGCCACTTTAACCGGGGAAGGCGCCTTGCGGGTGGGGGCTGGTCTGGTAACCGTGGGGATTCCGGCCAGTCTGAATGCCATTTTGGAGATGAAGCTTACCGAGGCCATGACCATGCCGTTGGCCGAGGCCGAGGGGGTGGCGGCTTTGGGACGCCGGGCCTTGGAAGAGATTGCCGCAGCCGTGCCCGGCAAAACTGCGCTGGCGGTCGGACCGGGTTTGGGGACGCATCACGAAACCGTGACTTTGGTGCGGGAGTTGGTGCGGCGCAGCACCCTGCCTTTGGTGGTGGATGCCGACGGCCTCAATGCCCTTGCTCATGATGTTGAAAGTGTCTTCGCCTCCCAGGCGCCCATTGTTCTGACGCCTCATCCAGGGGAAATGTCCCGGATCCTGAAGTGCTCCACAAAAGAGGTGCAGGACAACCGCCTCTATGTAGCGCTGGAGGTGGCCGAGAAGACCGGGGCGGTCGTGGTGTTGAAAGGGGCGCAGAGCATCGTAGCCGACCCGAACGGTCGGGCGATGATCAATACCACCGGTAATCCGGCGTTGGCTCAAGGCGGCAGCGGCGACGTGCTTACCGGCATGATCGGCGGCTTTTTGGCCCAGAAAGTGGACCCCTTCCAGGCCGCGTGCCTGGCAGTCTATCTGCACGGTCTGACCGCCGATGTGTTGGCTGCCAGTCACGGCACCTGCGGCATCTTGGCCGGAGAACTCCTGTTAGAGTTGCCGGAAGTGATCAATGCCTTTGCTTTAGGGAATTTGCCCAAAACCGAGGAGCAGCCATGCTACAGGCTCGTGATATCATGACTACGGAGGTGATTACCGTGACGCCGGAGACCACGGTCCTGGACCTGGCCCGTCTGCTGGCCGAAAACAAGATCAACGGCGCACCCGTGGTGACTGACGATGGCCGCCTGGTGGGGGTGGTCACCCAGAGCGATCTTATCGATCGGGCCAAGAAATTTGAATTGCCCCATGTTATAACGATTCTGGATGCCCATTTTTTCTTGGAGCGGCCCAGCACCTTTAAAAAGAATCTGGAAAAAATGGTGGGGAATCTGGTGGGCGATATCATGACCAGTCCAGCCGTGACCATTCCTCCGGATATGCCCTTGGATGAGATTGCCAGCACCATGGCTCGGCGTCAGGTGCACACGCTGCCGGTGGTGGCCGGAGATGAGTTGGTAGGCATCATCGGCAAAATCGATATCATCCGGGCGTTGGGGCAGGAGGGCTAAAGGCGAGCAGTTGTGCAAGTTGTAAGCCACAGCCCTGAGGAAACCCAGGCTTTCGGGGCCGAACTGGCGGCCCTGCTCCGGCCCGGGGATATCATCCTGCTGCACGGCGACTTGGGGGCCGGCAAAACAGAGTTGGTGCGGGGTTTGGCCGTCGGTCTCGGCCTGCCGCCGGAGCAGATCAGCAGCCCCACCTTTGCCCTGATCCATGAATATTTAGGGAAGATTCTGCTCGTCCACGTCGATCTTTACCGTCTCCAGACTGTCGCGGAGGATTTCTTGCTGGAGTTGGAAGACTACTGGCAACGGCCGGTGGTGACCGTGATCGAATGGGCCGAACGTCTTCAGGACGCCCTTCCCGAGGAGTATCTTGATATTAGCCTGCAATGGCTTGCACCCGAGGCTCGGGCGCTCACCATTACGGGGTACGGCCGCCGGGGGACGGAATTGGTCCAGGCCTGGCGTGGTCTGGCGGCGGCCCGAGAACCCCGAGAAAATCAAGAGTAAGGAATACTTATGGTTCAGACCAAAAAAGTCACGCCGTTTAAAATCAAACCCGAGGAAGCGGATGAATTTATCTCCTTTTCTGCCCGACTGATAGAATTTGGCCAACGGCATCTGATCCTCATCATCATTGCCTTGGCGGCCGTTCTCATTGCCGGCGCGGTTTGGGGATATCTGCAGAAACGGCAGGTCATGCGCCAGGAGAAGGCCGCGGAACTCTTCCAGGCTGCGGCCAGCCAACAGAAAGGGGATAATCCGACGCTGCCCAAAGAGCTGCAGACCATTATCCAGGATTATCCCGAGACCGGCGGCGCCCTGCAGGCTCGGCTGCTGCTGGCCAACCTCCTCTTTCAGGAGAGAAAGTATCAGGAAGCGGCCGCAGCCTTTGAAGCCTTGGGGGCCTTAGCGCCGGAATTGGCTACCCTGGTGGCAGAAAATCTGAGCTATTGCTATGAAGCCCAGAAAGACTACCAGAAGGCCGCGACGGTCTTGGAGCCTCTCGTGGCTCAAGCGGCGCTCCCCTATCGCCAGGAACTCATGTGGCGCCAGGCCCTGTTGTGGGAAAAGGCCGGAGACGCCAGCAAAGCCCTGGCCGTGTACCAGAAAATGTTGCAGGACAAGCCGCCCGCCAACTTTGTGCCCTATCTGCAGGAAAAAATCCGGATGCTTTCGGCCGGCAAAAGCTGAACAAGACGGTGATTCAAGAAGGTCCATGGGGGGGAAGGGGGCCAGGAGACCCAGCCCCCGCTCTCAGCCCCAAACTTCCCTCCCCAAACTCCCCTTGAAAATCCATTAAAGCCCCAATAGCCGTTTGGCATTTTGGCAGGTCAGGCGATGCCGGTGGGCATCGCTGAGGCCGCCGGCTGCCATATCTTTGAGGTAGCGGGCCGGTCGCAGGAGGGGATAATCGCTGCCGAAGAGGATCTTGTCCGGATCCATAATCTCGGCGGCCAGGCGGTAGACTTCCGGTCGATAGAGATAGGGGGAGGCTGCGGTATCAAAGTAGACGTTCCTGAGGACCTCGGCCACCCCTTTTTTCAAGAGATGGTAGAAAAACAGGCCGCCCCCCCAATGGGCCAGGATGAGGGTAAGATCAGGGTAGGCCTGGATCAATTTATAGAGATCGCCCAACTGCATGGGGCTTTTGCCGGGATAGACATGACCTACCGGTTCATTGCTGTGCAGGAGCAAGGGTACGCCGTAGCCTTGGCAGAGATCGGCGATGGGGGCCAGGGCTGCGATCATGTCATCCCCTAAGCCCTCCTGATAAAAAGCCAATTCCCCCACGCCCCGGCAGCCCGCGGCCAGGCAGCGCTCCACTTCGGCGGCGGCGCCGCTCTCCAGGGCATTAACGCAGGCAAAGGCCAGGAGATGGCGGGGGTAACGGTGTTGGGCCTCCAGGATATAGTCGTTGTGGCGGCGCATGGTGGCCAAGCGGCGCCAGGGGAAGCCAAAGACCACCGACTGCTCCACCCCTTCGGTCGCCATGGCCGCCAGCAGGTCCTCAGCAGTGGCCAGCTTGGCTTGGGGCGAATCATAGAGCCAACGGAAGGCCGGCTCGTCGCCAAAAAAATCCTGGCGGTTCCGCACAATGTCCGGGGGAAAGATATGGGTATGGACATCGATCATGGCAAGTTGGTTCCCGGATGTAGGTTGCTGGTCATTGGTTGCTGGTTGGTTGGCAACGGCATTTTCTAAGTGCCGGGTTTAAGGGTAACAATGGTGGCGCCCCACCCCCCCGCCGTGCCGTCGGCATCGGCACAGTCTAGGACCAAGGGGTTTTTAGCCAGGAGGCAGCGCACCCGCGCCTTGAGCTGTCCCGTCCCTTTGCCGTGGATAATTCTGACCTGAGTCAGCCCCTGCTCCCGGCAGGCCAGGAGATAATCCTCTAACAACGGTGCCAGGTCTCGGGGGGAGAAGGTATGGAGGTCCAACTCGCCGGAAATGGGGATAACCACAGGATCGGCAAACGGCTCGGGCGGCGGTGCTTCTGAGCCATTTTTTGTTGGCAATCTGTGCTTTTTGTGGTTTCGAACCATGTCTTGGCTGCTTGAAGTGGGATCTGCTGGCTGCTGGCGAGTCCCAGCCTTAGACTGGCCGAGGCGGCCGTCTCCTTACTTCTTCAGATAGCCGAAAGTCAACTGCAGGTTGCGCAGGTGATAGATGGCTGCTTTAAGGTGGGCTTTCTGGGCCAGATCCAGATCTCGCAACACCTCTCGCTGCACCTGGGCGGCCGCGTCCAGCTGTCCCTGAGCCTCCAGGCGATCGCCCCGTTTTTGTTTTTCCTCTGCGGCCTTTTCCAAACGCTGGCCTTGGGCAGTGCTGTCCTCCGCCAGTTTTTTATTGGCTTCATACTGGTTTTCCTGACCAGCTGTTAGTTCACGAGCCTTGGCCTCCTCTGACATTTCTTTCTGCAGGATGGCGAACAGGGACTTGGCCTCTTTGACCAAGGCCTTGGCTTCGGCGGTGAAGTTGCCGGCCAGTTTTTTTTCGGCGGCATCCACGGCAACGATAGCCCGTTTATAGATCTGGGCGTGGTCTTGGGGCGCCTCCTGGGCCCAGGCCGGCATACCAGCCAGCAGCAAATTTATGACGAGGCCCAGTAGGGCTGGGATTACGCTCTTGTTTAACAGCATGATAACAACTCCTTGGCCGTGGCTTGACGGCCTCTGCTTAGATGGTCTACGCCGCGTTGGGGGCGCTTCCGGTCCTGACGGCAGGCTTGTCGGGCAGTGGACCGATCCAGGAGAGGCTCGGCGAAGCCTCTCTGAGAGGGCCTATCGACCCAAAGGGATGGTAATCTTCTTTGCAGGAGAAGTGCAAAGGTTTGCAGTCGCAGTTACCTCTTAGGAACCCGGCTGAGTCTTTTTCTTGCCGTTCGCCTGGGGTTGAGATGAAGCTCCAGGATTGGCAGGTTTATCAACAATCTCGCCGGAATAAAGACGATGGCCGGGGAAGGTGTCAACGTTCAGGGGTTCACTGGGTTTAGTAACATCCACGGCAATACCTTCCCGCTCTTTCAGGACCTGTTTTACTTTTTGCCATTCTACCAAGCCATCCAGCTGGTTATTTCTGAGAAGCGTCTCAACTTCCTTAAATTTATCGGGAACCCGCCGGTAATAATCCCCGTGGACCTGCAGAAAAACATGGTTGTCAGGAGTGAGCGCCACTTTAATGGGTTTATAGATTATCTTTATGGGCATACCCACTTCCACCTGGGGGAAGAGTTCTTCAATATGATCATGGAACATGCGCAGGCAGCCGTGGGAGGCGTAGCGGCCGATGCTCCAGGGGGCGGTGGTGGCATGCAGTCCCACCCCTTTGGCGGAAGTCGCCATCCAATAGGATCCAAGCGGATTATCCGGGCCAGGCGGCACTTCAAAATAGAAATCGGCGTTGCTGTAGCCCATTTCCTCCATAATGGAGTCGGGGATGCGCCAGGTCGGGTTCTTAATCTTGTTAAGAATCTTATAATTCCCAGTAGGCGTTTCCCAATCCCGTTTGCCGGCGGCCAGAGGATAGCGACGCCTGAACGTGCCCTGATGAAAATGATAGACCGCCAGTTCTGCCAGATTGACCACCAAGCCATGGGAGACCTCCGTGGGCAGGATGAAGCTGTGGCTCAGGTTCAGGATTGTGCCAGGTTTGAGGGGCGCCTCTGGGTTTTTGAGATGATTCTGCCTGGCCAAAAACTGCAGCCGCACGGCCCGCTTCTGAGCCAGGACAGGTAGTCGGTCCCCTTTTTTGACCTCATATTCTTCATTGTGAAGATATACCTCCCGATAAATGTCGGCGGCCAGAACTTCTTGTCCAAAGCCGCATATTAGCATCATCAAGCCGCATCCCAGATACTTCCAGATAGAGACTCCCAAGCAACCCCCCTGTGCTCCCCTGCCGATGCCAAAGAGAAATATGGGATCTGCGGGTACTGCCATATCCCTCTGGCCTCTTTGGTTGTCATGCCCCGGCCGTTCTCCGGCTAATATTTCAGATCGACGCAATAGGGAAAATGATCGGACGGATAACGATCCGCTTGATTATACGTGATGATCTGGGCTTTTTTCAAGCGGAAAGGCGCGGTAATGAGGATCCAGTCGATGCGACCGCCAAAAAACTTGCCGTCAAATCTGTGTTGGGTGGAGACGCCGACCTCCGGCTGCTGGGCCAACTGCCAGGTATCCCGGAAAGGACTGCCGGCACCGGTTAAGGTGGCATGGACAGGCGAAGTGGGCAAGTCGTTAAAATCGCCGGCCAAGACGGCGGGTTGGGCCAATCGTTGGAACAGGTCCCGCAGCATCAGGGCTCCTTGCTCCCGGGCCGGGGCGGAGATGTGATCAAGGTGAGTATCGCCAAAATAAAACCACAGATCCCGCTGCCGCTCCCGAAAGAGGCCATAGGTGATCATCCGGGGAAAAGCGCTCCCCCAACTCTTGCTGCGGTGCACCTCAGGGGTTTCGGACAGCCAGAACTCGTGCCCGGCCCCAGCGGCCATGGTCTCGGGCCGATAAAAGATGGTGGGATATTGGCAGGTGGGGTCGATATCCCGGTGCTGGATAAACGGTTCGTAGCCGCGGAGATGCGCCGTCAGGTAATCCAATTGGGGGATGGTCACCTCCTGGCAGGCCACCAGATCAGGCAGATAGGACCAGACAACCTCCAGGACCAATTCCTTGCGGAACTCCCAGTGATTGGGACCGTCCTCGGCGTTGAGGAAGCGGATGTTAAAGGTCATGATACGCATGGCCGAGTTTCTGGTGCAAAGTTTTGAGTTGCGGGACCTGACCCCTGTCTCCGCAATAATTATCGAGGTGTGGGGACAGGGATCGGGACAGGGACAGGCGTACTGTCAGGCCGTGGGTGGCTCCGCCGCCAATCATTGTCATGGTGTCGATGTTTCTTTGGAGAACGCCGGTGCGTTTTTTTCTCCTGACCAGGAGGCAAGTCTTGATCACGCCAGCCGGTTTTTTTGCCCTGATCCCAGCCGGGCGGCTGGTTACCGGAGGGTTTCTCCCACTGATTATCCCAACTCAGGCGGTCCCTCTGCGGCTGCGAGTTCTTATCAGCCCAACCGGCGGCAGCAAAGCCCACAATTGCCAGGACCAGGAGAATTGCCAAAACCCATGGCAAGCGCCGCATGTTCTCCCCCTCAACTGATTTCTTGTAGTATATATCGGCAAAGATTTTTGGACAATGAGTTTGCCATCATACCTCAAGTGCTGACGGCTTGACGTGCTTCCGCCAAGCTTTAGCCTCAAGCAGAATCACGCCGCCCCCGCATCGTTGCTTTTCTGCCGATAATGGCTTGAGAATTGTGCAGAAACCATTAAAATCAGTTATGGTCGGACCAGATAACGGGTCTGCAGCCCTGAGGCGACGGGGAAGTGGGAGCCGGCGGGCCTTGCTGCCACGGACCAGAGCTCGGGATCAAAGCCGTTGCCGCCGCAACGGGCCTGTCAAGGAGAGGCGATATGGTGCAACCTCAGACGCAGTTACGCGTCCTGCAAAAACGTTTACTCTGGTTTTTTACCCTGGTGGCCGTCATCGGCCTGGGAGCCGGTTACTATTTTCAAAGCCCCTGGTATATGCTGGTAGGCTTGATGGGACTGGGCGTGGTCATCGGGGGAATTCTGCGGACGATTCTAGACCGCCGCCAGATAAAATGAACCGGGAGCGCCGACCTTCAGGTCGGCATCCGAGAGGCTAAGTTATGGGTAGTTAGGGCTCAGTCTGTGCGGCGCGGCCCAGCCGTGGCTCCAATGCCTGGCGCACCGCGGCTACCGTCAGTCGGGTGAGACAGACCGGCTCAGGGCAGGAGATCGTCCGCGCCGTTGTGCACGGTGTGCAGGGCGCTCCCGAGGTGATGACCGTAGCTCCCGGCGGCGCCCAAATAAGCGGCTCCGAAGGGCCAAAGATGACGTACGTCTGAGGACCGTCCACCGCCGCAGCCAGATGGCTGAGGCCGCTGTCATTGCCCACATACCTATGAAAATTGACTAAATAAGCGGCCAGACGGGCTAAAGGCAGGTTGGTGAGCAGGTGCTGCCGGCGAGAATCGGCGACGCAAGCTGACAGCTGCTCCCGAAGCGCCGTTTCCGCTGGTCCAAGCAGCCACCAGATGTCGGCCTGCCAGTCCTCCTCCAGATGGTGGGCCAACTCAAGATAGTTCGCCAGTGGCCAATTTTTTAAGGGATGTCCGCTGCCGGGAGCCAGACCCACCCAGCAACCGCCACCGCGGCTCTGTCCCACCAACTGCTGTCGGGCCGCCTCGATCTCCGCCTCCGGCAGGGCCAACCGCCAGGGGGTAACCTGATGCCTCACCCCCAAAGTCTGGAGATGCTCCTGCTGGATTGCCTGGATGGACCGGCGTTCCTGCCGCGGGAAGCTGGGCAGCCAAACCACGTGGGGGATCCCGGCCTGTTGGCACCTCTCCAGAAAGATAGGGTCTTCCCGGGGGGAAAAGATGACGGCCAGATCAAAGCCCGCCAGGATGGCCTGCAGACCTGGCTCCACTGGCCCGGAGGATCGGAAAAGATCCAGCCAAACGGCTCTCTGGCTGGACCAGACTGCGGCCACTGGCAGGGTAGTGCTAAAAAGGGAGAGTTGCTCCACCCCGCCCACCAGGGTAAAATGGGCCGCCGGATAGTGCCGGGCCAAGGCCAGGAAGGCCGGACCTGCCAGCAGGACATCGCCCAACGCCCCTTGGTGCCAGAGCAAAAGCCGGTCGGCCTTGACCGGCAGAGCTGTTGCCGCCTTGTCCTTCATCAGGATCCTCACAGACCGCTGAAACCTTCTTTATTCTCTCCAAGGTGGAGAAAATCCCATTTCATGGACTCTTGGCGCAGCCAAAAGACCGATCTGGGGTTAGGGGAGGGGGGCGGTGCCCCCTGGCTCCCTCCCCGAAAGCACTTTTCAACACCCTGCTCAAGGCTTCGGCTGGCAAGTGTTGCGTGCGCCGAGCAATAGTATACAATAAACTTCGGACCAGTGATTGCAATTATGGTGGATGCGCATTCCCTTGGAAGCACGAATCGAATCGGCGGTCTGTCCGGGCTGTGCCTGCCTGTGTGACGACATTGATGTGACGGTGGTGGACGGCCGGGTTTACCAGGCCGCAAATATCTGCCTCTGGGGAGCCAGTAAGGTTCTGGGGCACAAACGCTTCCACCCCAAAAAAGAACGCCGTCGCCTGGCGCAGCCGCTGATCAGACACCGGGGCCGCTGGCAGACCGTCAGTGTCGATGCGGCCATTGACCGGACCGCCGAAATCCTAATCAAGGCCCGCCAGCCGGTGGTCTATGGCCTGACCAATGCCGGCTGCGGCGCCCAGGCAGCCGCCCTCCAAGTCGCCCGGCAGGCTCAGGCCCGGCTGGAACCCGCGGATCTCGCCTGGAAAGCCCCTTATTATCAAAGCCTGAAAAAATATGGGGTGTTTTGGGCGACCCTGGAAGTCATCCGCGATGAAGCCGACACCCTGGTGTTTTGGGGAGCTAACCCCCTCCATTCCTGCCCCCGCCACGTCGTCCGGTATTCCATTTTTGCCCGTGGGCGTTTCACTGAGCGGGGCTATGATGAACGCCGTTTGGCGGCCGTGGATATTCACCGGACGGAACTGGCTGATCTGGTCGAACTCTTTCTGCAGGTCGAGCCGGGCCAGGAACTCTCCCTCCTCCAGGAGGTCCTGACAGCTACTGCAGCGGCCGGGGGCGCCGTCAGCAAAAAAGCCCGCCGCTTGGCCGCCATGCTGCAGGAAGCCCACTACGGCGTCATTTTTTTCGGCCGGGGCGTCAGCTACGGGCCGACCCCGGAACTACTGGACGGTCTGGCCGGCCTCACCGCCCGGCTTAATGAACACACCCCCTTTGTCCTCTTTCCTCTGAGCACGGATTTTAATGCCGTGGGCCTCTACCACCTCCTGCTCAGGGAATTGGGCAGCCCTTTGGCCCCGGATTTTGGAGCAGGGGAGGTGAGTTTCCATGCCGAACCGCTCCGTTGGACCGACGTCGATGCCCTCCTGGTCGTCGGCGCCGACCCCTTCTGGTTCCTGAGCGCCGCGGAGATTCAGGACCTGCACGAACGCCGGGTGCCGGTGGTGGCCCTCAGCCCTGTGGCCAACCGCACTACCGGCCATGCCGAGGTTGTGCTGCCGGTGGCGCTGGCCGGCGTGGAAACCCCGGAACTGGCTTATCGCATGGACGGCCTGCCCTTATCCTTGCCCGCCCTGCTGCCGGCCTCCCTGCCCTCTGATCAACAGCTTCTCCAGCAATTGGCTGCCGCCCTGGGCTGCAGCCACCGGGGGATGGCATGCGTTTAGCCATCGTTGGCGGCAGAGTTTTTGACCCTGCCAGCGGCTGGGATGGCCAGGAACGGGATATCTACCTGGCGGACGGTCGGGTGGTGGACTTTCTGCCGGCGGTGGATCAGGTAATCAATGCCCGGGGGCTGGCAGTAACTCCCGCGGGGCTGGAGATCCGCAGCCCGGTGGCCGGTTTCGGCCAAAATTTCTTGCGGCTCTGGGGGGGCTTGCCCTCACCGGCAGAATTGGGCCACACCTATGCCCTGCTGGGCTATACCCATGTCCATGAACCCTGCCTGACGCTGCCGACAGCCAATTACGTCCACCAAGAGCTGGCCGCGCTGCCCATCGTCGATACCTCGGCTTCCTTGGCCATAAACTTACGGGATGTTGATCTGTGGCTGCAAGATCCCCAAAAACTGGCCGACGTCGGCGAGGCCTGGGCCTACCTCTTGGAATCCACCCGCTGCCTCAATCTCCGGGTGGTGGAACCGTTTGTCAAATTCCGGCAGGATTTTTACCGCTACCGCGCCCTGACCGAGGAAGTGGTCGTAAACCGCTTGCTGACCATAAGGGAACAGATGCGGCTCCCCCTTACCATGGAAGCCACCCCCGCCCTCCTGACCCTGAACCTGCCGGTCCACCCTGGTTTGCATCTTAGCGGCCTGGGGGCAGCCTTGACTGACGAAGCCCTCCTGGACCGCGCCCTCCACCTGCTGGCTACCGGCCTTACCGCGGATATGGGGCTGCTGCCGCCGGCCCCCCGCCCTGGCTTCCCGTCCCGTCCCGTTCAGGTTGATCTGGGTTGGTTTCAACCCTTTGATCTGCTTCCCGAGCTGGAGCCACAGGTGGCTCGGCGAGCCCTGCGTCTGGCGGTCCAGGGGAAGGAATGGCGTCTGGCTTTTTCGGTAGCCTCACTGCTGTCCCTGCCTCTCAGCAGCTTCTCGCAGGTTTTTGCCTGGCTGGGTGATGCCGCCAGCCGCCGGCGCGACTGGGGCGACGTTCAGTTGGAAGGAACCCACTCGTTCACTGATTGGCTTCGGGCCACCCGCCTCCTGCCGGCCCAATATCTCGGGTTGACAGATCGGGGACATCTCCAGCCCGGCGCCCGTGGCGACGTGGCCCTTTATGACCTGCTTGGCTCTGACACCTGGGCAAAGAATTGCCAGCGCTGCCGGCTGCTCTTCAAAGCCGGAGAACTGGTCGTGCACAATTACGAAGTGGTCCAGCCGCATGTGGCCAAAGCCACCTATTATCGCCGCACTCAGGCAGTGCCCAATAAACTGGTGGCCGACCTCTGCCAATATCGCAGTCTGCGCCCCGAAAATCTCCAGGTGCGCGTCCAGCCGCACCAGCACTGGCAGCAGGTGGCCTAATGGCGACGTTGGCGGAGATTCGGGAATTTCTGCCGAATTCGGACTGCGGCCAATGCGGGCTCACCTGCGCTGAGTTTGCCGAATTTCTGCAGCGCCATGAACTGGCCCCGGAAGACTGCCCGGTGCTCCATGAACTGGATTATGCCGGGTTCATCGAGGCCCTGCGCGAAGTCCTGGGGGAGCCGCAGACCAAACCTGCCGCCGGCATGGCCGTTGATCCGAAAAAATGCATCGGCTGCGGAATCTGTGTCACGCTGTGCGAATACCACCTCGGGAATTGTGCCGACGTCAGGTTAAGCAAAGGGCCCCGGGACCTGGAGCAGGTTATTTTCCATATTGTCAATGGCTTGGTGGTCGTGGTGCACCAGGAACACTGCACCCGCTTGGTGCAGGCTGCGGAAAAATGCAGCAAATGTGCCCAACATTGCCCGACCAAGGCCATTACGTTATATTAACCAAGGAAGTACAGTTGCCATTTCTTAGTTCTCAGTTGTTAGTGGTCGGTGATTAGTTAACAGTTAGTGGCGCAGGCCTCCGGGCCCGCCCAAACCTCCTCCCTCGGTGGGGTGGGCAATACCCACCACTTCATTGGCTTGAGGATCACCGAAACTCCCTCGCCCCCCGCTTGCGAGGGGAAGGGGTAGGGTGAGGGGGCCAGTGACATTTTCCTGCTTCGCTCATGACCGCAGGTAATGACTCTTAAACAGATGGAAAAACTGCGTATTCAAACCTTAGAGCCGAATTTTCCGGACGAAGTGAGCCGGGAACCGGGCTGCCAACACCTGCAGCGCTGTTTTGCCTGTGGCGTCTGTACTGCCGCCTGTCCGGTCAGTGCCGTGACGCCGGAATTCAGCCCCAGCCGCATCCTGCGCCAGATCATCTACGGCCTGCGCAGCGACTTGCTCTCGTCGCCCGCCCTGTGGTATTGTCTGGGCTGTGCCCACTGCTCCTTCCAGTGTCCCCAGGACGTGCGCTTTCTGGATATTATTCAGGGACTGCGACATCTAGCCATCCGGGAGGGGTTCGTGCCGCCGGATCTGGCTGAACGGTGTCGGCAGGCCGAAATCTTGCTGCTCCAAGTCCGCCGGCGCCTGCTGGCCGAGATTCTCCACACGTCCCGGCAAACTGAGCCTCTCGAAGATCTCCTGGGCCTTATTATTGCAGATCTCCAGGGAGGTGCCCGGTAATGGGCGGCAGCCAAGCAGGACCATGACCCCGCCACGCCCCCTTAGCAGCATTGCCCATCACCGGGTCTTGGTCATTGGCGGGGGGATTGCCGGCATCCAGGCCGCCCTCAATGTGAGTGCCATGGGCCTACCCGTCACCCTGGTGGAGGAACGCCCTTCCCTGGGCGGGGTCATGGCCCAACTGGACAAGACCTTTCCCACCAACGACTGCGCCATGTGCATCCTCTCCCCACGTCTGTTGGAAATCAGCCGCCATCCGGATATCCACCTGCTGACTTCCAGCCGCGTGGTGCACATAGCCGGCGCCGCCGGGAACTTTCAGGTGACCGTGCATCAGACGCCGCGCTATGTGGATCCAGAAAAGTGCACCGGCTGCGGCGAGTGCCTACGCGTCTGCCCGGCCAAAATCCCCGATCCATATAACGCCGGTCTCAATACCACCAAGGCCATCCACTTGCCGTTTCCTCAGGCGGTGCCGTTGGCTGCGGTCATTGACGCCCAGGCCTGTCGAGTTTTCCAGGGAAAGAAATGCGGCGCCTGTGTCAAGGTCTGTCCGGCCCAGGCCGTCAATCTGGCGGAGCAACCGCAGGAATGGCTCCTGCAGGTCGGCGCCGTGATCGTGGCCACGGGCGCGGCGCCAGCCGCTGGAGAAGCCGTTTGGGGACCCCGGCATCCCAATATCGTTACCAGCCTGGAATTCGAACGTCTTTTGAGCGCCACCGGCCCCCATCAGGGCAGCCTCCGCCGGCCGACGGACGGCAAAATCCCCTCCCGCCTGGCTTTTATCCAGTGTGTCGGCTCCCGGGATCCCCGCTTGGGAATCCGCTACTGTTCGACCATCTGCTGCACTGCCAGTCTCAAGGAAGCAGTGATCGCCACGGAATTGGCCGGCGGCAATCTGGCGGCCACCATCTTTTATATGGACTTGCGGACCTCGGGGAAAAATTTTGAGCGCTATCTGGATCAGGCTCAACACCATGGGGTCCGCTTGTGTCGCTCCCGGGTGACCCGACTCCATGCTGAGCCTGCCGGAGACGTGACGGTCTGCTACACCGATGCCCACGGCCGGCCGTGCACCGAAACTTTCGATATGGCGGTCCTGGCCATGGGTTTACATCCCCCGGCCGCTGGGGCCACCCTGGCCACCGCTTGGGGCTTGCCCCGCAACGAACACTATTTTTTCGCTGCCATGCCGGGAAGTCAGGTCCAAGCGCGGCGGCCCGGGATTTTCCTCTGCGGCACCGCCCAGGAGCCCATGGACATCGCCGAAGCGGTGACCACGGCCGGCGCGGCCGCCGCTGCGGTTTCCCAACTCCTGGCTCTGGCCGACCGCCGTCTGGGGGACGCGCCGACCGTGCCGGTTCCCAGCGCCGCAGATCGGCAGCAGCCCCGCATCGGCGTTTTCCTCTGCCACTGCGGCACCAACATCGCCGGTGTTTTGGAGCTGACTGCCCTGGCCGCCGCAGTGTCTCAGCTGCCCACAGTTGTTCACGTCGAGGAGGAGCTTTTTGCCTGCTCCTTGGACGCCACCAAAAAACTGGCCGAAATTATCCGCGCCAAACACCTCAACCGCATTGTCGTGGCGGCCTGCTCGCCGCGGACGCACGAACCGGTCTTCCGGGAGGTCGTGCGGGCCGCCGGTCTCAACCCGGGGTTTGTCGTCATGGCCAATATCCGGGAGCAATGCGCCTGGGTACACCAACAGGAACAGGAGGCAGGCCTGCTCAAGGCCCGCCACCTCCTTGCCATGGCCGTGCGCCAGGCCGCCTGCCTGGAACCGCTCCAGGTCCAGAGTGCCGCCATTTTCCCCAGCGCCCTTATCATCGGCGGTGGGGTGGTCGGCCTTACCGCGGCCCTGACCTTGGCTGACCAAGGCTTCCCCTGCTACCTCCTGGAACGGCAGCCGGACTTAGGGGGACTAGCCCGCCAGCTGCAAAGCTCTCTGACCGAGCCGCAGCCAGCCCAACTCCTCCTCGACCTAATCTCCCGGGTCCGGAGCCATCCGAACATTACCGTGTTGACGCGCACCGAGTTGTGCCGGTTGGAGGGTTCTTGCGGCCAATTTCAGACCACGGTACGACAAAAGACGTTGGCAGGTCCCCAAGACCTGCGCCTGCAGCATGGCGCCATTATCGTCGCCACCGGCGGCCGCGAGTTCAAACCCCATGGACGCTTTCTATACGGCGAAGACGACCGAGTTCTCACTCAACTTGAGTTGGAGGCCAGACTGCAAGCCGGATCGCTCCCCCTGCCCCCGGCACCGGCCATCATCATGGTCCAATGCGTCGGCTCTCGGGAACCCGAGCATCCCTACTGCAGTCGGGTATGCTGTGCGACTGCGATAAAAAATGCTATACTCATAAAACAACGTTGGCCCTTAGCTGATGTGGTCATCCTCTATCGGGATATCAGAACCTATGGGTTCCTTGAGGATGCCTATCTGCAGGCCAAGGACTTGGGCGTCAGGTTTCTGCCGTATATCCCGGAGCGCCCACCCCGTTTGACCGTCGGGCCCCGGCGCCATCTGCAGGCGCTAGTCTGGGATGAACTGCTGGGCTGTGATCTGCACCTTCCGGCTGATTTGGTGATCCTGAGCGCCGGGCTGGAACCACGCCCTGAGACGGCGGCCGTCGCCCAATTACTAGGCTTGCCCCGTGCCGCGGATGGATTCCTCCTGGAGGCGCATCAGAAGTTGAGGCCGGTGGAGACGGCCGCAGAAGGCATCTTCCTCTGCGGTCTGGCCCATTCCCCGCGCCATCTGCCGGAGGCCATCTCCCAGGCTCAAGCGGCCGCGGCAGCCGCAGCGCGCCTCCTCTACCAAAAATCCCGCTGGACCGGCGATCTGACCGCCAGCATCCAGGGGGGCGCGTGCCGCCGCTGCCTCAGTTGCCTGGCAACCTGTCCGGTGGGGGCCATCCGCTTGGGGCCGGAGGGCAAACCAGCCGTGCAAGCCCACCTCTGCCAGGGGTGCGGCACCTGTGCGGCCCAATGCCCGGCCCTCGCCATTACCTTGAACCGTTCCACGGCTGCCGAAATCGCCGCGCAAACGGCCGGTCTCTTTGCCGATTAACAAAAGGAGTACGACAAGTGCGGGAAAGTTACTGCGGCATCTGCAACGAATGCCAACTGGGAGATTACGAATTTCTCGAAACCGTTGCCCTCATGAAGGAATACATCGAACGGTTCCGGGCCAACTACTGGACCCACTGTTTTCCGGAAGAGGAAGGCTTTAATTTCGTCGAGTTCCGTAAGGGCTTGGATTGGCTCCTGAGCCACAAGGATTGCCCGGGCTGCAAACAGGGGCGGGGCACGGCCGATTGTCCCATCCGGAATTGTGCCCGGAGCCGGGGGATTGAGAATTGCTATGAATGTTTAGATCTCAAGGATTGTACCAATTTTCAATTCCTGGAACAGGAATTCCCCGATGTGAAAATCAAACTGCTGCGCCGTCAGATGCAATTCAAAGCCCAGGAATACCACCGGCGCTTGGAGGATACGCGTCGGAACAAAACCAAGATATAGCTGCAGCGCTGCCAACTGTTGGCGTCATCTTCCCGGCCTTCTGCCTCAGGATGGCGCGATCCCGGGCGAGGCGCCATGACCTCAAACACCAGTCGGCTTCCGGCGAGAGGCGATGCTAATTTCTCGCGCCCCGATTTCGCCTTAAGAAATCTCGCCGGGCAGGTCCACCCTGGTCTTGCCAACTTCCCTGGATTGGCACACCGTTCTCTCCTCTAAAAATCGCATCAATCGGGCCCGGATAACTTTACCTTCCTCGCCCATGCCTGCCAAGATATACTCCGTCAACCCGCAGAGCTCCATTTTAGAAACAATGGTTGTCTTTTTATTCCTTTTGCGCATACCATTTCTCCCAATCGAAGGCTTTGGAAGAATCTTCTTCAAAATATGTGCCAAGCTATAACGATATGAATTTAAATGATAATTAGCTGCGGGGAGGTTTTGCCGGACTATACTTTACTCAAGAAGTCTGGGTTAATCTTCACACTCTGGAGAATAAAGCTGGCAGGTGTCGGCCAGTATGGGGCTGGCAAATCTCTATGATATGGGTCTATTTCAGCAAAGTCTGGGGGTAAGCGAGCAAGGGCAGCCCAGGGGCCAGGGGTGACGAAGGGGGGAGCGACTGTCTTATCTTGTCAAGGGTTAAGTGGTGGTGGGGGGGCCCCCAGGATAGCGGCGACAGCACCTAATTTTACCGGCTAGCCCCCGGCAGGCCTTGAAATTCCCTCTTCCCGCTCGGGGGGAGAGGCTTGGCCGTTTCCGGATTACTCATCATAGCGGCGGATAAAAAAAATGCCCAAAAGGAAACAGACCAGGCCATAAACCGCAATAACCGTCAAAGCTGGAAGGAAGGCGACCGACCAAGAGGGTTGGCGCAGCAATTGATTGACGTGCGTCAGGGGCAGGATCAGGATGAATTGCTGCAGCAGCCACGGCATCTCGTCCACGGGAAAGAAGGTGCCACTAAAAAAGGCCATGGGCATAATAAAAAAGTTGGTAACGCTGGCCGCATCGTCATGAGAGCGGGAGAGAAGCCCGACGATGACCCCGAAGGAGGCCGCCGCAAAGCAGTTGAGCAGGACGGTCACTATAAACAAGGCCGTCAGCGCCGGGCGGCTCCCCACCAGATAACCGCAGCCCACCAGGATGACGGCCGCAAAAAGCCCCCGGCTCATGCCGGCCACGACTTGCCCCACCATGATGGCGGTGGCGCTCACCGGCGCTTGCAGGTATACCTGAAAATTGCGGAAAAACAGACGGGACACGGTAATGCCGTTGGCAATCCAGGTATACGAATTGATCATGGAGGTGACGGCGATCAGCCCCGGCATCAAGAAGTCCAGGTAACTCCCGCCTGGCAGGACTACCCGTTTGCCCAGACCGACGCCAAAAACCAACAGGTATAACAGTGGCGTCAGCATGGTGGATAGGACAAAGCCGAGGCGCAGTAAACGGCGCTTAAAGATCAGGATTTCCCGTAAAAAGATCGGCAACCAACTCATGGGGCTGGAACTCGGGACAGGTAATTGCGGGCAGAGGGCTGCCTCTTAACTCACTGGAGCAGGCTGTTGAAAAAACATCTTGTGCTCCTCAGCCAGGGAAAAGATATTCGTTGCCTATTGGCACAGCCAAAAAGCCTGGTTGGGGTTGGGGGAGGAGTGTGAGAGGGGGGCCAGGGTGCTTACCTGTCTGGCCTCCTTCCGACAAGCACTTTGGCAGCAACCTTTTAGAGCGCTGCGTCCCCGCTTTCGCCGGTGCGGATGCGGATGACTTCGGCCACCGGCAGAATAAAGATCTTGCCGTCACCGATGCGGCCGGTGCGAGCCTGGGCCTGGATCGTCGCCACGATCTCGGCCACCTTTTCATCTGGCGCCACGATCTCAATCTTCACTTTGGGGATGAAATCTACCTGGTATTCCATGCCGCGGTAGACCTCCCGAATACCTTTCTGCCGGCCGAAACCTTTCACTTCCGTGATGGTCATGCCATGGACGTCCAATTGCTGCAGGGCTTCTTTCACCGTCTCTAATTTAAAGGGCTGAATGATAGCTTCGATTTTTTTCATATAATCCCCTTGGGTGGGCCGGGATGACGCCGGGTATGACGCTGCTTGGTTGCCAGTATATCCCAAAATAAAAGATTTGCTAACCCGAAAATAACCGGAAAAAATTCCGGAAGGTCATGTGGAAATTTGACATTCTGGCCGGTCATGTTTATAATGACTTCTAAAAGAAAGCCCGTATACTTTTCCTAGGAGGGACGGTCTGCCGGCTGTCTCTCCTTTCTTTTTCCAGGAAAAAACGGGTGCTCAACCACTTAGGAGAAAAGAATGTCCGTGATTCAAGATGGTAAGTTTGTGCAGGTGCATTATGTCGGTTCCCTCGATGACGGGACGGTGTTCGACGACAGCCGGGGTCGGCAACCGCTGGAATTCCAGATCGGCAACCAGAGTGTTATCCCTGGCTTTGAAGAGGCCATCAAATCCATGGCTTTGAACGAAGAGAAAAATGTGACCTTGGCCCCGGAAGCCGGCTATGGTTATCGCCAAGAAACCCTGATCCGGGATTTTCCCACCACCATGTTGGGCCAAGACCGGGTTGAAGTTGGCCAGAATGTTTGGTTTGACAGTCCCCAGGGACCCGTCCCAGGAAAAGTGGTGGCCATGGCAGCCGATACCTTCACGGTAGATTTTAATCATCCCTTGGCTGGCCAGAACCTTAATTTCCAACTTACCCTTGTGGGCATTACCGATCAGCCCACCCAGGTGGGTTGTGGCTGTGGCTGCGGATCTGATCCCGCCGATTGCGGTTCGGGCGGCTGCGGTTGCTAAGCCGGTAAGAGGCCGGGCCCCTGGTCCGGCCTTTTTTCTTCCCCTCTCTCCTGGTCCCAGCCAGGACCGCCTCCTCATCCCCCTTGGCCACGCTTTCCCATGACCAATTTCCCGGCGCACTCCCAGACACTTTTTCCGCAGATCCGCTTGCCCCTTGTCTTGCTGAGAGGATTATCCACGGCCTGCGACTGACGGTTGCCGACGCCGCCTTTCATCAGGTTAAGGCCTTTGGGCGCCGGCGGTGGGCCCTTAGCACCCGGCCCTTTCCCTCAAAACCCTGGCGCGCGGGAGGCGCTAAGGCCTCCCTTTTTTCAGTTCATGCTCACTTTTTTCATTGCCAGACGCCGTCAATGCTGGCGCCGCATTGGGCGCAGGTGCCATTTTGAAGATAATTTTTGCGGATGCTAAAGCCCACCCGATCAATGACCATGGCGCCGCAGGCGTGGCAGAAGGTCTTTTCCCCCGCATCGCCGGGGATATTGCCGGTATAGACGTAGCGCAGGCCCGCGTCCAGCCCGATCTGTCGGGCCCGTTGCAGGGTGGCCGCCGGCGTGCGGGGACGGCTGAGCATTTTATAGGTGGGATAGAAGGCGGAGACGTGCCAAGGGATGGCCGGGTCGAGGTCCACCAGGAAGTTGGCGATATCCTGCAGTTCCTGGTCCGAGTCGTTCAGGCCGGGGATGACCAAGGTCGTCACTTCGATCCAGACTCCCAGCTCTTTCAGCAGTTCAATTGTCGCCAGAACCGGCTGCAGCCGGGCCTTGCAGATCTTGCGGTAGAAGGAATCGTTGAAACTTTTCAGGTCAATATTGTCGGCGTCCAGGACCTCAGCCATCGCCCTGGCCGAGCGTTCGCTCATAAAGCCGTTGGAGACAAAGACGTTGCGGATGCCTTGTTCCCGGGCGACCACGGCCGTGTCATAGGCAAACTCCCCAAAGATGGTAGGCTCCGTATAGGTATATGAGATGCTGGCCGAACCGGTGGCCTGGGCCCGGGCCACGATCTGGGCCGGCGTCAACTCTAGGCCAGGGATGTCTTTGGGCTCCAAACGGGGGTATTGCGAGATTTCGAAATTCTGACAGTGTTCGCATTGGAAGTTGCAGCCTACCGTAGCAATGGAGAAGGAGCGGCTGCCAGGGAGAAAATGAAACAACGGCTTTTTCTCGATGGGGTCGACGTTTTGGGAAATGATCTTGCCGTAAACCAGGGAATAGAGGGTGCCCTCCCGGTTTTCCCGGACCATACAGATTCCCCGTTTCCGGGGATCGATGACGCAGCCATGGGCACAGAGGTAACAGTGGACCTTATTATCCTCTCTTTTCTCGTAAAATCTGGCTTCCTGCATGGCTAGCTCCTCCTGCCCGCTGTCAGAGTTCCTGTTTTTAAATTTATCACATGAGGGCAAATCCGCAAGCACCCGCGGTTGTATAGATCGGAGACATAGGTAAAACCTGTTCGGGGACATGGATAACACATTACAAGGGCATATCCACTTTTGTCAGGAGAACGGCTATGACTTGGAAGCATGTGACTCCATGTCTCAGAAAATCAAATTTGTTCTTTTGGCCTTGGTGGAAGGAGCGAAGATCGCCCAACTTTGTCGTCGTTTTGGGATCAGCCGCAAAACGGGTTATAAATGGTTGGAGCGTTTCCAGGGGGGGGCGGCCAAGGGCGGGCGGAGCGCTGCCGCCGGCCCAGGCACAGTCCGGGCATCACCCCGGCGGAGTGGGAAAAGGGCGCCCCCTGGGGATCGGCTAGAGCCACAAACATACGAAGTTGACGGTGTGGTTGTTGCGTTTGGGGGTGCAAGTTGTCAGAGAGGGGAGCGGGGACCACGTCCCCTGCCCCCCTCTCTGAGGAGCAATCAGGAAAGTCTTGGGAAATTACTGAGTCTTGATCTCGATCTTCCGGGGTTTGGCCTTTTCCACCTTGGGCAGCGTCAGGCGCAGCACCCCGTCTTTCATCGCCGCTTCGATGCGGTTCTGATCCACCAGTTGCCCCAGGGTGAATTCCCGGAAGAAGTTGCCCACCTCATATTCCTGCACCAGGAGCTGTTCCTGCTCACCCCAGGGCGGGGCAATCTCGCCGCTGATGGTTAACTGGCTGTCTTTCAGGTCAATGGTGACTTTGTCGGCCGGCACCCCGGGCATATCGGCCAGGACCACAATGGCTTCTTCGGTCTCATAGATATCCACAGCCGGCAGGAAGACCCGACCGGGTTTGGTAGCTTCACTTTTGACGGGCGCAGTTTCTTTCGCCTTGGGTTGCAGTTCCTTGTCAGCCATACCAATTCCCTCCCCTTAGGCGGTCTTGACCGTAATCTGTTTGCATTTGATCTCTTCGGGTTTGGCCAAGGTGATGGTCAGAACACCGTCTTTAAAGACCGCCGCTACCTTGGCGGGATCCAACCGTTCGGGCAGTCGGACCACCCGGCGGAAAGAGCCGGCTTCCCGCTCCCGGCGGTGATAGCCCACGACTTTCTCCTCCTTTGGGATCTTCCGCTCCCCGCGCAGGATGAGCCGGTTGTCTTCCAAGGTAATATCAATATCTTCCGGTCTGACGCCGGCCAATTCGGCCCGCACATAGACCTGGTCCTTGTCTTCGGAGATATTCAACAGGGGGAAGACCCCGGCCCGCCGGCGAAACCGTTCGGGACCGAAGCCAAAGGCCTGCTCCCAGAGGCGGTCCATTTCCCGCCGCAGTTGATCCAATTCCCGCCAAGGCTCCCAGGACGGCTCAAAGGTATACCACGGCATAACTTTACACCCTCCTTTTCAAGATATATTTTCTCCAAGTTATTATGCTGTGGGATTTATTCATTAAGTAAGCATGGACAGGAAGGGCGTCAAGGGCGGGCGGGCTCTTTTTGTGAAGAGATATTTTTGCGCGGCTCAGGGCAATCTTTTCGTTCAGGCGGAGGGCAGGCGCCGGCGGGAAGTCTCGCCGGTCAGGGCTGGCACGACCAAAGCCAGGGTTGCGGGGCTGACGTGCAGGCGCTCATAGACGGCAAAACCAGCTTCCTGGACGGCCTTTTGCCGCCAGTAGCGGTCCCGCTCCGGGTCTTTGGAGTCATAGCCCACTTCGTAGTAAATCCGGCTGATCTGCGCCGTGGCCAGCAACTTAATGCAGACGTAGCAGGGTTCCAGGGTGACGTAGAGGGTGGCGCCTTTGATGGCGACGCCGTGCCGGGCCGCCTGGGCAATGGCGTTGGCTTCGGCATGGGAAGCCCGGCAGAAATTGTATTTGTCCGCATCCGGCACCTGCAGGGCCCGGCGGTGGCAGTAGGGGCTGCCGTCCGGCAGGACTTCATCACTGCAGTGGGGCGCGCCGGGCATGGAGCCGTTGTAGCCGGTGGCCAGGATCTGGCGCTCTTTCACCAGGACCGCCCCGGTAGGCCGGGAGTTGCAGGTGGAGCGGGTGCTCACCAGCTTGGCGATGAGCATGAAATATTCATCCCAGGAAGGGCGCATACACTCATTCAGGAGGCGGCATAAATTTTATCCAACAATTTTTTATATTATCCCAAAATCATAAAACTAGCAAGGGCCGGCGGCCGGCTCCGGCCCCGCCCCGCTGACGCGCTTTCTGGAAGAGAAACAACCCACCGGCGGCCGAACTGCCGAGCACATGACTCTCCCCCACCGTCTGAACAGATCTGGTACCGGGGTAAAAGAGCACCGAGTCGCCGGCCGCAGACTCCCAGGCCAGCTTTAAGACCAGGAGACCGAGAAGCAGCCAGCCCCAGAGGCGCCCGTCAGCGGCTTCTTGCAGAATACACAGAGCCAGATACACCAAGGCACCCACCACCAAGCCGGAAAGACCGCCGTAGGTGTCCACGGCGGGCTTGGCCAGCACCAGGAAGAGGCCGATAGACAGGGCCATGGCCAGGACCAACCAACCGAGCGGGCGGCCCAGTCTGACTTCCAGAAGCCAGCCGATCACCAGGAGGGCGCTGAGGTTATAGCCCAGGTGCCACAGGTCAAAATGCACCAGGTGGGATGTCAGCAACCGCCAGATTTCGCCCCGGAGGACCGCCTCGCGATCGTAGATGAGAAGCGAGGCTAGCTGCGGGAAGAGGTAGGCAGCAGCCGCTCCACAGAGCATCATCAAGGTCCAGGAAGGCAGAATAAATTTCAGGATTGTTTCTTTCTGTGGGCCCATAGCTGCCAGCCGCCCAGGCCCGCGAGCAGGCCGAGCCAGAGGATGTCCACACTGCCGCCGCCCCGGGAGCCGGTTCGCTGGACCACCTGAAATTCTTGTGGTGCGGTCTTGACCCGGTGCTTGAAGAGAGCCAGCTGTTCGTCGAGATTGGTGATCACTTCGTGGCTGGCTTCTTGGAAGCCCTTGAGGCTGTCCTGGCGCAATTGTTCGTCCAATTTGACCAGGGGGGTCCTGCTCTTGAGGCGGCTGGCGCCCGGCGCCCGAAAGAGCAGCCGGCGGCTGGCAATATCATACACCGCGGCGTCCAGCAGCGTGTGAGTGGTGTTTTTGTCCGCCGGCACCACATAAGCGCCCACCAGGGTCCAGTAGGTGATGCTGGCCAGCCCCTCATCCACAAATTGGGTCTGATCAAAAGACAGCAGGGCCACCACATCCACATTGAAAATGCGTTGGATCTGATCCAGGTTTTGGAAGCCGCCTTTCGGGATTAAATAGCTGGAAGGGATAATCTCGACGGCCCTGACAAAATCATACTGCCGGAAGTGGTCGGCTACCTGCCGCATCAGATCGGTTTTGTCATTTTCGGTGAGGTGCAGATGCCGGCCGCTGGTTTCCGGGACAAAGGCGATGCCGACCCGGATGGGCAAATTGAGGCGCGCCATTCCTGGCGTTTCGATGGGCTCGGTCCGGTCGGGGTGAAGATATTGCACCACACTACTGGCCGTGTGCGTGGCCCGGCTGACGCAGCCAGAGACGCAAAACAGGAAAATCCCGACCAAGACAACAAAACACCACCGTCGGCAGGAAGCCTTCTTTCAATCCCTTCTTGGTGCAATCAAGCTCATTTTATCTGGCCAGCGACCACTGGTCCTTGGCCTTACTTGGCCTTCTCTTTGACAAATTCGCCGTGCTGGCCGAATTCCGCAAAGATCAATTTGCCTTCCTTCAAGACGGCTTGGTGCTCTGTCCCATCTGCATTGATGACCTTGACCCCCTCCTTGGTGAGGGCCCAGGTGCCGCCGCTGCAGGTTTTATCAGGCTTGAATTCCATCCACAGGTCCGGGAGGCTGGTACTTTGCCACCGGCCGATGATATCTTTTTCGGTGGGCCCCTGAGTACAGGCGGACAGGAGCAGGGTGAGGGCCAACAGCACGAACAGCATGCGGGCAAGGTTTTGAGGCATACAAACAACTCCTTATCTGAGAACATGAGCAGGTTAAACCCCCGGCCTACCGCTGCGGCATGGGGCAGGTCTGGGGCAGTTTGGGGTCAAACCGCTCCGGGCCGGAAAGCACCGGACGGCCGATTTTTTTAGCCAGGCCGGTGAGCATACCGGCAAAGATGTAATTATGGAAAGGTAATATGGCATACCAATAGAGTATCCCGCCCAAACCCCGGGGCAGGAAGCGGGAGACCTCCCGGATCTCCACTTGGCCTGCGTCGTGCGGTGTGATGGTAAATTCCAGGACGGCTTCCCCGGGCAGTTTCATTTCGGCCAACAGCAGCAGGCGGCGTTGTGGCTCCACCTCCAAAACCCGCCAGAAGTCAACGGCGTCACCCACCAGTAGTTGGCTGGGATGGCGCCGGCCGCTCCGGCAGCCGATGCCGCCGAGCAGCCGGTCCACGGCCCCCCGCAGCCGCCACCAGGCATCGCCGAAAAAGTAGCCGGTGTCGCCGCCGATGCGGACGAGCTGCTCCCACGCTTCAGTGGGCGTCGCCTGCAGTCGGATCCGGAAACCGCTGGCCAAAACCGTGCCGCCGGCAAAGGGCGTATCCCCACAGTAGACCCATTCGGGTGGTACCGGACCGCCGGCATCGGCCCAGCAGGTCTCCACCTGTTGCATCTTGATCTTTTCCAGGGCCAGCCGGATGGTTTCCCGGCAGGTGAGGAGTTTTTGGGGAATGATCTCCCGGATGCGGTTTTCGGTACAGACCACCGGATTGCGCAGGCCGGCCGCCAGAGGCTGGGCGATGGCCGCGGGGACCGGCGTCACCAGGTGGATCCAGAGGCCGCTCAATTTGGGGGTGAGGACCGGCACCGGAATGATCAAACGCTTGGGCAGCCCCGCTTCTTCTGCGTAGATGCGGAAGAGTTCTTCATACGTGACAATATCCGGACCGCCGATGTCAAAGGTTTGTCCCAAAACCTCGTCGTGTTCCAGACAGCCCTGCAGATAATTCAGGACATTGCTAATGGCGATGGGCTGCACCGGATTGCGCACCCATTTGGGTGTGGTCATCACCGGCAGGCGATCCACCAGGTAGCGGAGGATTTCAAAGGAGGCGCTGCCCGACCCCAGGATCATGGCGGCCCGCAGAAACGTCGTGGGAACCGGCCCGCTTTGCAGGATGCGGGCCACTTCGGTGCGGGAGCGCAAGTGTTCGCTGAGGTTGGGGTCGTCGGGCTGGCCCAGGCCACCCAGATAGATAATCCGGTTCAGACCGGCCTGGGTTGCGGCCGCCACCATATTCCGGGCTCCCTGGCGGTCCGTTTCGGTGTAAGTCCCAGGGGCCGCAAGCATAGAGTGCACCAAATAAAAGGCGGCCCAGCAGCCCTGGGCGGCCCGGAGCAAGGAAGGTTCGTCCAAAACGTCGCCCTGGACCAACTCCACATGAGGATGGCTGGCCCACGGCCGGCATTGCAGTTTCTTCACTGACCGTCCCAAGGCCCGCACCCGGTAGCCGGCTTGCAACAATTGGGGGATCAACCGGCCGCCTACATAGCCGGTGGAACCGGTCACTAAAATCGGCTCAGATCGCATACGTATCCTCCCGGCAGACCATGTTTAGGAAAAGGGCGCAACCTCGGCCACTTATTAAGATGGGTATTAAGCAGGTTGCTGTGCCAGAGAAAAGTTAACGGAATTTATGTAACGGGTGTCGGGTAACTCCTGATCTCTCTTCCCTCTTGCCTGCCCTAATCCTGGACACAGCCGCAGGTGGAGACCATGACCCAGTGGTCTTTTTCCTGAGGCGGTAATTGCTGATATTCCTCTTCACTGAGCAGAAACTCGGCGGGGAGGTAATTCATGTCTTCTTCACACAAACAGCCCCGCCCATAGCAGTGTTCACAATTTTTCGGCACGTAGACGCGCATTAAGTTCTCCTTGCACGGCAAAAATGGTGGTATATTCGTAAGCTCTTATTTAATGTTAGCATATCTTGGGGCTGTTGCGAAAGGCTTTTCAAGGGATGGGGGGGGCCCGCTACCTCCCTCCTCCAATTCCCTGAGGACTCCCCCTAACTTTCGAAGCGGGCGGCGATGGGCATGCGCCGGCCGCTGCCAAAGGCCTTGGAGGTTACCTTTAATCCTGGCGCGGCTTGCCGGCGTTTGTATTCATTGCGGTCCACGGTCCGCAGGATCCAGCGGACCACTTCGGGATCAAAGCCCCGGGCCACGATGTCGGCATAGACCAGGCCCTCATTGATATAATACTCCAGCACCTGATCCAGAATCTCGTACGGCGGCAGGGTATCCTGGTCGGTTTGGTTGGGACGCAGCTCCGCAGACGGGACTTTGGCAATGATTTCCGGGGGGATAATTTCTCCCTGCCGGTTGATGTGATGGGCTAGTTGGTAAACCATGGTCTTGGGGACATCGGAGATGACCGCCAAACCGCCGCTCATATCGCCGTAAAGGGTGCAATAGCCCACCGCCAGTTCACTCTTATTGCCTGTGGATAATACCAGGTAACCGTATTTATTAGAAAAGGCCATTAAGAGATTGCCGCGGATGCGGGCCTGGATATTTTCCAACGAGACGTCCAGATCACTGACCGGAAAATGTTCGGCCAAGGCCTGCAGATAGGCCTGATAAATGGCAGTGATGGGAATGGTGACGGTTTTGACGCCCAGGTTGTGGGCCAATTTCTCGGAATCGACCACGCTGCCTGGAGAGGAGTACAGGGAGGGCATGATCACCCCCAGGACGTTTGCCGGGCCGATGGCCTGGGAGGCCAGATAGCAGGTAACCGCCGAATCAATACCGCCGGAGAGACCGACCACGGCTTTCGTAAAACCGCATTTGCGCAGGTAATCCCGCACCCCCAGGATAAGGGCATCGTGCACCGAAGCGATTTTCTCCAAGGGTTGAAAGGGGAGGGGGGGGCCCGGCGAAGCCAGGTCCAGGGTCTCCACCGCTTCCACAAAGGGCGGCAATTTTTTGAGCAACTCACCTTGGGCATTCAGGACCTGGCTGTCGCCGTCGAAGATCAGTTCGTCATTGCCGCCCACCTGATTCACATAGATGAAAGGCCGCTGGTGGGTCAGGCAATGCTGGCGCAAGAGCTGAAAGCGGATCTGGTCCTTGCCGCAAGCAAAGGGCGAGGCGGAAATATTCACCAACAGAGTGGCGCCTTGCTGGACTAGTTCTTGAATAGGATTAAAAGGATAGAGGCTGCAGGCATCTCGTTCTCGATACTGGGCCCAGGCGTCCTCACAGATGGAGAGGCCGATAAGTTGATCCTGGAAAGGGATGACGCGCACCTGCGGTGGGGTGGCGAAATAACGGGTTTCATCAAAAACGTCATAGCTGGGCAACAGCGACTTGGCCTGAGAATACCGCTGGCCCTGATAAATCAGCAAGGCAGCATTATACAAGGCCTTGCCACAGGACTGATCGGAAGGTATGGGTGCCCCGATGATCAGTCCCGTGGTTGGCCGGCGTTGTGATAGATCAGTCAGATGGTCCAGGGCCTCCTGCACCGCGGCAATGAGAGAGGCCTTGTCCAGGAGATCACGGGGGGGATAGGCCACCAGGAACAGTTCGGGGAAGATAATGAGATCGGTCGCGCCGGCCAGTCGGTCGAAAACTTCACAGGCCCGCTCCAGATTGCCGCTGACATCACCGACGATGGGATTGAGTTGGGCCAGGGTCACTTTCATAGTCACAAAGACAATGTTCGTTTTTTTTCCACAGGGTATCACACCCACATGGCTCTGTCATCCTTTTTGCTCAAACCGGCGCCAGCTTGCCGCACCACTTGGATAATTAAACTAAGGGAGGAACTTTGCCGATGTTTGGCATGGGATTGGCTTGCGATCTTTGCCGAAGCATATTATGATTTATTCCAGTAGGGTCCGGTAAGGATTTGCTCCAGTACGGGGCGCGGCGAATTTATCTTACGGTGGCCCATGCGGTCATGCTGCGGGAGCGAAGCAATCGAGCATCTCAGATCCGTCGCTGCACTCAGGAAGACAATACCCTTTGTCCGGAGAAGATTTCGCCCCCTGGGAGGGTTATTACCCCCCCTGCAAGAAGTCTGCCGGACACGTCTGGAGTGATTCATTACCAAGATTCAGACCGGAGGAATGATTGCTAGTCGGGTTCAGGCTGACAGGCGTGAGCCGTCGCCCTCATCTTAGCTGTTTGTTGCTTTCGGCTTTTACCCTCGGTAATACGTATTGCGCTAGCACGATCTGGCGTTCAACCAAAGGATGTAGATTGTATGCAGCCGTCTGAAGATATTCTCAAATATCTGCCCCTCGCCTTGATCCTGTTCGATGCTCAGGGGCGCTTCTTAACCGCCAATCCTGCTGCCTGTCAGTTGTTTCGGTTGGATTGCCAGACTGCCCACGGCAAGATGCATCAGCTCGTCCTTCCTGATTTAAACATCGCCAATTGTTCACCGGCTCCTGAGGGCAAAAACCATGAAGGGGCAGGAAAACCTTTGGGGCATTTTTGTGAGGGCAGAATCGTTTTAACCCGCAAAGGGCAAAAACTTTTCTGCAGGAGCATCTATCTGCCCGACGAGGCGGCGCCCCCGACTCGCATCGTCCTGCTGGTGGAGGATATGGGCGATCATCGCAATCTGGCCGGGCGGGTCCTCGAGGAAGAGCGACTTATGGGGGTCACCGAAATCAGCAATACTATGGCCCACAAACTGAACCAATATCTCCAGGTGATTATGGGCTATGTCAGTCTCATAACCTTGGAAATTGATCCCGACCATGCTTATACTGAATATCTCAATAAGATTCTGGAACAGTTAGAAAATATCCGCCTTACTACCCACCTCCTTTCCAACATCAATCATTATGCCATCATTGAGCGGCCGGATGGGCGCCGCATGTTTGACTTGGATCAGGCCTGCTGCCCGCCGACGGACCCGGCATGCCAGGCGTCTTTTGAGCGCTCGTAATTGCTTAACCGATGCTCACCTTGGTGCCCACGCAGCTCACCATGAAGGTTTTCGGGAAGGCGGCCATAAGTTGGGTCAAGGCCCGGAAGCCGGTACAATGCCCAGCCAGGATCAGGCCGATGTTCAGCTCCTGCAATCCTGTGATGGTATTCTGGATAAGCTCCGGGCCGCCGGCTGTCAGGTGAAAGCCGCCGATCACCGCCGCCACCTTGGTTTCGCCAGTTAGTTTTTGGGCATAGTTCACCATGTTGGTGATGCCTGGATGGGAGCAGGCCGCCACAATGACCAACCCTTGGTCTTTGACCCGGACTACCAGAGCCTGTTCATCTTCAAAGCTGTCCTTCTCCTCCTGCCCCGCCACAATCCGCTTGGGTCCGGGCAGGGGGGTCTCATAACTCACGCTGGCCTCAATGGAGCCGGTGAGCATGGCCATCCCGTCAATCACCACGGGCGCCGTATTTTCCTGCAAGCGGCCGCCCAGGCGCAACAGCGCCTCCCGGTCCAACGTCCACGGCCCCATCCGGCCTTTAGGCGTAATGAGTAACTTGGGAAGATAACTGGCCGGATGTAGGTAGATGTCCAAGGGTTGCTGGCGCCGCTGGAGCAATTCCTGCAGGCCGCCGTAATGATCCGGATGGCCATGGCTGAGGAAGAGGCCATCGATGGATTCCACCGGGATTTCCAGGGCTTCCAAATTGTTAAAAAAGACCAGGGGGGAGTTGGAGGTATCCATGAGTATCCGGCGGCTCTTACCATTGTGCTGGACTGTCACCAACACGGCCAGGCCATGGGCCGCCAACAAAGGTTTTTTCAGGCGCCCCGGAGCAGCCCGCTCCACCACCCCTGGCAGCGATGGCTCAAAAACATCAATAAAATTATCCACTACGATATCGACGGTTACTGACGAGAGTTCGGGAAGTTCCATAGGCTGCGCCTCCATAACAGTTTGGGCCTCGTTTCTCTCCCGCTAACCGAGCCGGGCTGGACGTCCGAAAAATTTTCACATACACTTTCATTTTAGCCATGGTTCTAAACTAGTTGTCAAGGAAAAAGGCAAAACTGTGACGGCAATATAATTGGGTCACCCCCTAACTGCAACAGGAAAATGTCCCCCCCGCATAAAAAGTGACATTTTCAAGTTGCGATAACCGGGAATCTCCAAGCAAAGGGGGCCAGCCACAAATATGTCTCATCATAATGCCTGTAATTTACAATACTTATAGCAAACAACTAACCAGGCCTGAATATTTGCAAAAAAATGCTTGACAAAGATTGTGATGTATAGTACAAGTATCGGCACCAGAAAACCACAGCCAAGTAACGCTGGTTGGAGGACCAAAAATAGTTAGCCAAATCTCCCTCCCGGAGGGAGAGCGGGGGAACCAAAACCACGGGTGAATCCTTGGCCTTAGGGCCAGGGAGGGGCATGCTTTAGCTCTAACCCACCAGCTAACCACGCAGGCATTAAAGCAAGCTATTGAGGCGATCCACCGCGGGATCCTCATTATTCTCGTCCCGGCAACTTCCTTCTAAACCAGCACCCCTCTTGATCCACTCGAGGCAGAACTGCCTCCGTAGTTGGAGTGGACGATTATTCCCCAAATAGGCTGATGGTTTATTTGGAGGTAACCCATGAAAAAGACAATTGTTTTTTGCTTTCTGGCCGTTTCCCTCCTGCTCTTGGCAACCCCCCAGCCCACCATTTCCCTGACTAGCGCCGTGGTCAAGGTCACCGCGTATTGCCATTCCGGCCGCACTGCCTCCGGTATTCCGGTGCAGGATGGCATCCTGGCCCTGAGCCGGGATCTGGAGTATCAGTTGGGCATGCGTTTCGGTGACCTGGTAAAATTGGAGGGTTTAGGAACGTATGCCTTTGAAGATCGGATGGCCAGCTATAAGCGGCGGCAGGCGGACATCTGGCTGCCCCGCTATGCCGAAGCCATGCGCTTTGGCGTCAAATACAACATCATGCTGGTCAAGGTCATCTAAAAGGCAGGCATCGCCGCTGGTGCCCTGGCCAACCTGCGGCCGGGGGGCCGGACCCCCAGGTTTGTGACGGCACGGCTATTTCAGGCGTTCCACATAGGTCCCGGTGCGGGTGTCCACTTTTAACCGGTCCCCGATGTCAATGAAAAGGGGCACTTGGATTATTGCACCCGTTTCGAGGGTCGCCGGTTTGCTGCCGCCGCTGGCTGTATCACCTTTAAAGCCCGGTTCGGTGTGGGTAACCGTCAGTTCCACAAACGTGGGCAGTTCCACGGCTATGGGCTGGCCTTTGTAATAGAGGACTTTCAGATTGAGATTGTCCTGGAGGAAATCCTTGCTGTCGCCCAGCTGAGCGGCGGTGAGGTAGATCTGTTCGTAGGTTTCGTTGTCCATAAAACAATACCGGTCGCCTTCGGCATACAGGTATTGCATGTCTTTTTCCTGCAAATCAGGCCGCTCCACCTTTTCGCCCGAACGGAAAGTCTGATCAATGACCCGGCCGGTAATCAAGTTTTTTATCTTGGTGCGGACAAAAGCCCCGCCCTTGCCGGGCTTGACATGTTGAAATTCCACGATAATATAGGGCGCTCCTTCCCATTCAATCTTTAATCCCTTGCGAAAATCGGCTGTCGAGTACATGGCGTTTCACCTGCCTGTGGTTATCGTCGTGAGTTGGCGCGGTCTTATGGGCGGTTGGGCCGTTTGGCCTTGGCAGCGGGACTGGGCGGTGGACCCAAAGCAGGAGCCTGAGTTACCCGGGGGCCCGAGCCGACCTCTGGCTCCAATTGATAGATAATCTCGTTTTTCTTAATAAAGCGCAGATCTCTGCGGATGGTATCCTCGATATAATCCTGATCATTCCGGAGTCGGTCGATCATCTTCACCATGCGGTCGATTTCATCCTTCAGGACCAGGTTTTCCTGTTCGAGTCGGTCCCTTTCCCGGCGCAGAGTATATAAATGGTAGAGTCCTTTATCGCCGAAAATTAACCAGCTCCCCAGGCCCATGGCCACCAGCAGCAGCAGCCCCCAGAAAAACTTGCCCCCGGGAATCTTGCCGAGGAGGCGTCCCAGTGACTCTTTGGCCTTGGGCGGCGGTGCAGATTGTTGCCTCTGACGCGAGGGTGGTAGGGCCATGGCTCCGATCCTGACGTAGATTAGATGTATAATCGCAAAAGAACAGGGTTCCGGTCAACCAAAATCTGCTTTGCAGCCACAGATTTTTGTTTTAAATTGGAGAGGTTGGACAAACTGCGGCGGCAGGTCCGGCCGCAGTCGGCGGCGCCGCGCCGCCGGGCCAGACGGTTGCGAGGCTATCTAATTGATTATATTGAGTCATATTAAAAAGGCGGGGGCTTTGCCGCCCGACTCCGGGGCCGGCGCCTGGGCCAGGGCCTCGGCCGACTATACCATGCAACTGTTGGTCTTTGCCCTGGTGGCAGCGGCCTTTACGAACGTTTATATCACGCAGCCGGTCTTGCCGGTGTTGCAGCAGGAGTTCGGGATCAGCGCCTCACGGGCCTCGATCACCATGTCGGCGGTTATCTTTGGGATGGCTTTGGCCAACTTGCCGTTTGGGACCCTGGCTGATATCGTGGCGGTGCGTTGGCTTATCCTCAGCGGCGGCCTGATGGTGGCCGCCAGCGGCCTGATTTGCGCCCTGAGCCAGAATTTTTGGCTGTTGGTGGCCGCCCGTTGGCTCCAGGGCCTGTTCATCCCGGCTCTGACCACATGTCTGGCCGCTTATTTGGCCGTCAATGTCCCCCCTGACCGGCTCAATGTGGTCATGGGCTCGTATGTCTCGGCCACAGTGGCCGGCGGCCTGGGCGGTCGCCTTTTGGGGGGGTTCATCCATCCGCCGCTCCATTGGCGCTATGCCTTTGTGACTGCCGCGCTGGGGTTGCTGGCCGCGACTCTAGCCGCAGTGCTGTGGCTGCCCAGCGGCCGGCGGCCCCAGCGGACCATGGCTGCCCGTGGTTTCCGGCAAATTCTGGCCGATGCCCGGACGCTCAGGCTGCTGCTGGTCCCCTTTGGCGCCTTTTTTGTCTTTTCTTCTTCTTTTAACTACTTGCCGTTTTACCTGGCCGGACCACCCTTCTATGCCTCCACCCAGGTCATCACTTTGTTTTATCTCACCTATCTGATGGGAATCGTCATCGGCCCTCTGGCCGGCACCTTGAGCAATCGCATGGGCAATGGCTGGGCCATGATGAGTGGTGCCGCAATCTTTGCCCTGGCCCTTTTCACCACCCTCGTGCCGACCATGCTTGTCATTGTCCTGGCCCTGCTGGGCATCTGCCTGGGCTTCTTCACCATCCATGCGGCTGCTGCCGGCGCCTTAAATCGGCGCATCAGCAGCGGCCAGGGCAAGGCCAACTCCCTGTACGTCTTGTTCTATTATCTGGGTGGGGCTTTGGGCATCACCCTGAACGGCTATGCCTATGGCCTGATGGGTTGGCCGGGCGTGGTGGGATTGGGGATCGTGACGCTCCTCATCCCCGGTGGCATCGGCTTCTGGGAACGGCAGGAACCTTAGCAGGTTTTTGAGAAAGTGTGCTTAGCGGGGGAGGGCTGAGATGAGGGGACTGCATCTTCACCCGTTTGCTGAGAACCGGCTCCTGCCAGGGACATGGCAAGACAATTCAGATTGACCAAGTTTTCTCTATCCGGGGCAGCTATCTGCTGCTCTGCCAAAGACCGGCCGGACGCGAGCATTTGCTGATAGCTATTCCATCTGTCATCTCATTCCAAGGGTTTCCTGCCCCGGTTCCCGCCATAATCCATCACGACTCACGGCTCACCCCTCCTTCCGAAAGACGGCGCACTGTCAGAGCGTTAAGGGCAGCGAAGCCGGCTGCGTCGTTGTCAAAGAAGCAATAGACGTCCAGGCCCCGGGCTTCCCAGGCTTTGAGGCGCCCGGTCCAGGTCTGCAAGGTGCTGAGGCTGTAATTCCCCTGGTAGGCCCCGCCTGGGCCATGCAGGCGGACATAGACAAAGTCAGTGGTCACTTCCAGGGGGGATTGATACCCGGCAAACTCATAGATACACAGGGCGGCCCCATATTGTCTGAGAAGTTCATAGGTTTCAGGGACCAGCCAGCTGGGGTCCCGGAATTCCAGGGCAGAACGATAGCTGGGCGGCAGGCTGGCCAAAAAGGCCTCGAGGCGGGCCGGCTGTCGGCGCCAGCGCGGCGGCAACTGGAAGAGGATAGGCCCCAGGGTGGCCCCCAAAAGGCTGACCCGGGCCAGAAAGGTGGCCAGCGTCTGGTCCACGTCCTTGAGTTTCTTCAGGTGGGTGATGACGCGACTGGCCTTGACCGCAAAAATAAAACCCGGGGGGGCACTCTGCCGCCAAGCTGTCAGGGTCTGAACCGTGGGCAGATGATAAAAGGAGCTGTTGATCTCCACGGCCTGGAAGTATTGCTGATAATGGCTGAGGAACCTTTTGGCGGGGAGATCCGGAGGATAAAACGGTCCACGCCAATGGTCGTAGTGCCAGCCTGAGGTCCCCACCAGGATCATTGCCGCTCTCTCAGCATGGTGCGTCCCCAACGGGAGAGCTTCTGGCAAAGTAGCTCTTTACGAGGCTCGGAATGCCAAAAGGAAGAAACCTTAAATTTTGCAGGAGCCCTGGAGTATGCTTATTTTTTCAGCAACAGCAAGAGTCCCACTGCGATAAGGCTGAAAGCGGCGATGGCGCCCCAACGCCCCAGGAACACCTGAACAGGGGTGGCCCGGGGACTCCGGCGGGCCGCCCGGCGATTGAAATTAGATATTAATAAAAAAATCATGCCCACGAGGGCAATGATTGCCCCCAGGCCCATTTCATATTCTTTTCCCATACTCGTTCCGTCCTTTTCAACGCCGCAGTGCTACCAGGTTGCAAGCAACCGGCTATTTTCCCCCTTCACGCCGTCCCTTTTCCCCCGAACACCTATAACCCTTCCTTCCGGTCTATACACCCCGCAAGCGGGCAGCGAGGGAGTCTAGGAAAGGAAAGTTATTTAACAAAATCATTTTTCCCTCCAAGCGGGGAGAGAGGGAAGGAAATGATGGTTGCTTTTGAAAGCTTTTGGTATGAGAATCTCATACCTCTTTTTTAACCAGAAACCCGGCCGGCCCTAAGCCCCCTCCCTGCCGCCCAGGCCGGGCATGGGGGCGCGGAGGTGAAAACTGCTGGAAAGCAGGTTTTTTTTCTGATATATAGAGCTCATATAAGATATAACTTATTTTTCGCCGAAAAAATGGCAACACAGCTCGCAACCATTTTCCCCAATGTACCATGAGCTCGGCCCCCAGACAAGATAGGGGCGGCGCAGTGGGCCACAGTGTTGGTATCGGTTGGCCGTTTCAAAGGCTTGAGGAGTTTTATGAGAAAGTTGTTTGGCACCGATGGCGTCCGTGGGGTCGCCAACGCCTACCCCATGACCGCCGACATGGCCCTAAAACTGGGCCAGACCATCGGACATGTCATTAAAACCGACCACCAGGGGGGCCGGGTGGTGGTGGGCAAGGATACCCGCCTCTCGGGCTATATGTTGGAATACGCCATTGTTTCCGGCATCTGCTCCATGGGGGTGGATGTTCTTTTGGTGGGTCCTTTGCCCACTCCGGGCATCGCCTTTATAACCTCTTCCATGCGAGCCGACGCTGGCGTGGTTATTTCGGCCTCCCACAATCCTTATCAGGACAACGGCATCAAGATTTTCTCGGGCATTGGCCTGAAGCTCCCCGACGAAGTGGAGGAGCGCATCGAACGAATTATCTTTGCGGAAGATTTTGAGAAGTTCACCTGTTCACCCACGGAAGTGGGCCAGGCTTTCCGACTCGACGATGCCGCCGGCCGCTATATCTCCTATCTGAAAAGCACCTTCCCCCGGGATCTCCGTCTCGACGGCCTAAAGATTGCACTGGACTGCGCCCATGGCGCCACTTACAAGATTGCGCCGGCGGTCCTGACAGAGTTGGGCGCCGAAGTCATCCCTTTCGGGGTCCGTCCCAATGGCCGCAACATCAACCGGCAATGCGGCTCCACCTACCCTGCCACCTTACAGAGCATGGTGCGCCGCCATAATGCCGATCTGGGCATTGCTTTGGATGGCGACGGCGACCGGGTCATCCTGGTGGATCATAAGGGCAATCTGGTGGACGGCGACCATACCATGGCCATCTGTGCCCAATATCTTCTCAGCACCAATGCCTTGAAGAAAAAAACCCTGGTAGGCACGGTCATGAGTAACATGGGACTGGAAGTGGCCATGAAACGCCTGGGCGGCCGCCTCCTGCGGACGCAGGTAGGCGACCGCTACGTCATTGAACGGATGCTGCAAGGCGGCTATAATCTGGGCGGGGAGCAGTCCGGGCACATCATCTTCCTGGATCACAGCACCACCGGCGACGGCACCTTAAGCGCCCTGCAGGTGCTGGCCATCATGCAGCGGACCGGCAAGACCCTCCAGGAACTGGCCCAAGTTATGGAAACCTACCCCCAAACCCTCATTAATGTAAAGGTGCGGGAAAAAAAGGACCTCAAAGAGATCCCGCCGGTGTTCCACGCCATCCGGACCGCGGAAAAGAAGCTGGGCCAACGGGGCCGCCTGCTTATCCGCTATTCCGGCACTGAACCGAAGCTGCGGGTCATGTGTGAGGGCGAGGATTGCCGGGAAGTGGAGACCATCGCCCAAGAAATTGCGGCCATCATTCACGATCATTTAGGCCAGGCCGCCTGAGAGGCTGAGGTGGCCGGGCCAGAAACAACCGAAGCTACGTTTCCTGTTCCCGAGGTTATGCCAGTGCTTATTGTCATGGATGTGGGTAATACCAATACCGTCATTGGCGTCTACGATGATCAGAAGCTCATCAGTGACTGGCGCATCCGCACCGAAAAAGAAACCACGGCCGATGAATACGGTATTCTCCTGCGCAATCTCTTTCAATCCCAGAACCTGACTCTGGAACCCGGCACCGATCTGGTCATCTCCTGCGTGGTGCCGCCCATGATCAATACCTTGGATAAATTCAGTCGCCGCTACTTGCAGGTGAAGCCGCTCATGGTGGGGCCCGGCATTAAAACCGGCATGCCCATTTACTATGACAACCCCAAAGAGGTGGGCGCCGACCGCATCGTCAACTCGGTGGCCGCGTTTGAACAGGTGAAAGGCCCGGTCATCGTCGTGGATTTTGGCACGGCCACCACTTTTGACGTGGTTTCCGGCCTGGGGGAGTATCTGGGCGGCGTCATTGCCCCCGGCGTCATGATCTCCTGCGAAGCTTTGTTTCAGCGGGCCTCCAAATTGCCCCGGGTCGAGATCTTCAGCAAACCCAAGAGCATTATCGCTAAAGATACCATCAGCAGTATGAATGCCGGCATCATTTACGGCTACGCCGGCCTGGTGGACGGCATTGTCCGCCGCATTAAAGAAACCCTGAAAGAACCCATGAAGGTCATCGCCACCGGCGGCTTGGCCTGCCTCATTGCCTCCGAAACCCAGACCATTGATTATGTCAATGATTATCTGACGTTGGAGGGATTGCGGATCATTTATAACCGCAATCGGCCCAAAAAAGAGGAGCGCTCGTAACTCTTGGCGGCCGCGGCGTCTTCTCGATCAATATCTGGGCAGGGAGAAAGAAGCATTCGGGGAACTATTCTTTTAGGCAGATATCTCAATAGAGGCAGGTTGCCATGCCGTTGGCATGGGTGGGCCGGGAGGCTCGCCCCATGACATGAAGAGGTTATCCGACCAGGAACTACCGACCACTGACCTGCCAGGGCAGCTGGCCGGGGCAAATTCAGCAGACCAGGAGCATATGCATGGGCGGAGAATTAATTGAACTGGAAAAAAATGCCGGCTATCAGGCCATCTTGACCTATTTACAGGAATACACCCGCAAAATCAGGGATATTCAAGAAAAATATGCCCTGAGCAACCGGGAGATCATGAGTCCGCGCCTCATCGACAATCCCAAATTGACCCAGGAGGAGTTGGCGGCATTGGCCGACTTGAAACTGCGCCTGGACGCCATCATCAACGAAGTGGCGGCCCGGGTGGAAAAGCACCGGGGCATCTCCTACGAGGAATATACCCAGCGCTATGAACTGAATGCTTATGACCGTTTGCGGGTGAATTCTTTGGTCAGCTCGGTCCGGGATATTAACAAATCCATCCAGAAGATCAAGTTCACCGTGGAGAATTTCTCCCGCTGCAACCGCTATATCATCAATGAGCTGGACCAATGCCTTGATCAGGGCGATGTCAGCAAAGGCCGGCTCCTGGTCCTGGGTAACATCCTCCTGATCTATGAACTGGCCAACTATATGATCAACTTCCTGCAAGACTTCCGCCTGGATGGCATTGACGAAATCCTGGACCTCTCCCAGAAAGAAGTGGCCAAGATCGATGCCGCCATGCAGACCCTGCAGAAATTAAAAACGGACGCCGATGCGCCGGAGATTGATCCGAAAGTGAAAGACCGGGTTCTCGCCAACTTGCGGGATCGGGAAGAGTCTCTGGCCAGCTTCCGGCAGGAATGGGATAAGTATCTGAGCGGGGTCGAAGATGTCCAAACCAAAGTCGGATCGCTCAAGGACAAAATCCCGACCTTGCAACTGATCCGGGACAATGCCCAGAATCAGTTGGATTTTTATGAAATCGTCAAATTATTCGGCATTATGATGGTGGCCGAAGCAGTCCGCCAGAATCTGGAGACCATCGAAAGTGTGGCCCTGCCCCTGGATGAACTGGAATTGATCTCCCTGCCGCCCCATCGGGTGCAGAAACTCATGGGCCTCTCCCAAGAGGCGGGCACGATCCAGATAGGTTAAGGTTTGGCATTGCCAGGCCCCGGGACGGTTAATTCAGGCCAGACTCACTGGCTGGTACCAAAGGGCTCTTGGGGGCGTCAGAAAGCTCAGCTCCCTGCCCCCTGAGTCTCCCAACCTTGACTGAAGGACGGTAAAACCATCGACACCAAATATAGCCGCTATTCCACCGAACAATTGGAAGTGATCCTGACCCACCTGACCGACCCCCAGGAAAAGGAGTTGGTCAAGGCGGAGCTCAGCCGCCGGTATTATGAGCACTACCTGGGGCTTGGCAAAGAAGCCGGCCGGGTCCGGACGGACCAGCCCGCCGCAAACCTAAAGGCTGAGGAGGAGCACAAGAACGCCCTGCCGGGTGCGGCCGGCGGGGGGGACCAACCTCCGGGGCAGGACATTGACGCCGCAACGGACGACGCCCCTCTTGGCGATCTGGAGGCCGTGCAGCCCGTTGATCTCCCCAGTCCGGTCCCGAGCGACCGCCCCCGGCAGCAGTCCAGTCAGCCGCCCGCAGGGAAGAAAAAGCGGTGTTTTATCGCTACCGCGGCCTATGAGTCGCCGTGCGCCTCTCAGGTCATCCTGTTGCAGCAGTTCCGGGAGCGCTCGTTGTGTGGTCGCCCCTGGGGAGAACGGTGCCTGCGCCTCTACTATCGGCTCAGTCCAGCCGTGGCCGACATCCTGGATCGCTGCCCTAACCTGCGGCCGCTGGTCCGGGGAATCCTCGCCCCCCTTATCTGGTGGCTCGGTTGCAGGCCGGGCCGGACGTTGCGGCCCAGGACTTAGGCGAGTGGCCATCCGGAAGGTCCTAAATCCCTCGCGCCGTTCGCAGGGTGGGGGTTTGGGTGAGGGGCATAAATAATTATCTCAGCTTGTTAAGCGTGCTGCAGACCCAGGTGGACATGTCGGCTTTATACTCCGCAGCTAGTTTCCGGATGAAGACTAGACTGGACAACATTCCTCTTGCCACCACTTCTCCTTGACAGGCGCTTTCCCGTGTGATAAAAGGACAATATACAGGTTCCTCCGGGATAAAAGGGAAGACGGTGCAAATCCGTCACGGTCCCGCCGCTGTAACCGGGGACAACGCCGGCATAATGCCACTTGCTCGTGGGCAGGGAAGGCGCCGGCCGAGGCTGATCCGGAAGTCAGAAGACCTGCCTGTATGTTGACGTTGAAGCCCATCGCCGAGGCAGCGAGGCTTCAGGATTGAGGACCAAGAAAGCAGGGTGCAATCCTCAATTCTCCCGTGGGGAGGGTTGAGTTTTTTTTTGAAAAGCTGCGACCTCCCGTTCTCCTTATTCTTTGGCACCCTGCCGACCTGGATTGGCGCATCCGGGTCGGCAGTTTTTTGTCTCGGCAGCCCATCCCCCGCGCTCCCCCGGGGCGGCCTGCAGAATGACGGCTATCCCCGACGGAAAAATTTTTTCCTGATAAATCCCTTGCAATGAATGTGGTAATTATTTATATTTCAATAAATTACTGATTTATCTGCGGAGGATTTATGCCACTCACCAAGGCCTCCCTGGTGCAGGCACTGTTTGAACGGGAGATATTATCCAAGGCCGAAGCTGCCCGAGCTGTGGATACGGTATTTCATCTCCTGAAACAAACCCTTGCCGGTGGCGAGGATGTTTTGATCAGCGGCTTCGGGAAGTGGGTGGTACGGGAGAAGAAGGAACGGCGGGGCCGCAACCCGCAGACCGGCAAGGACCTGACCATTAACGCCCGCCGGGTGGTCACCTTCCGAGCTTCCGGAGTCCTGCGCCGCCACATTAATAAAGAAAAACCCACCTTGGAATAAAACCCTGCTGGGGGATCGTCCAACGGCAGGACAGCGGCCTTTGGAGTCGCCGATAGAGGTTCGAATCCTCTTCCCCCAGCCACACAACCACAGAACTCACGGGGGCGCCAACGCGGCGCCCCCTCATCTCTTGTCCACTTTATCACTTCGCATCAGCCTAAGTTTACCCTGGTCAGAAAAATAAATAAGGCATCACTGCTGTCTGGCAGACGATACTTGATAGAATCAAAAACTCGTGTCCGGCAGGGCTGTTGCAGAGCAGAAGACCAATGGCGCAAGAGGTTGCGGCATAGCCAAGCAGCTTCTTGGAGTCCAGATGATACCTATCCCGGCTAGCGAAAAATTGTTCGATCTGCGTTGTCTTTCCGTGTAACTGGGAGGGACGAGTTCTTAATGGACGGGTGCAGAGGCAGTCCCCCGCACCGACTCCCTCTCCCCCAAACATGGGGAGAGAAGCAATACCCTGTGGTCGATTCCGCCTCAAGAGTTTGACTTGTCCTGCTACCCCGCTGCCGGCTGCCGGGTTTGTAGGACGCTGTCCAGAATGCCGTTGATAAAGGCCCCGGATTGTTCCGTGCCGAAGCGTTTGGCCAATTCCACGGCCTCGTTGATGACGACCTTGGGCGGGATTTCCGGGCAATAGAGGAGTTCAAAGAGGGCCAGACGCAGGATGGCGCGGTCCACGGCGGCCAGGCGTTCCAGGCGCCAGTGTTGGGAAAAACGGGAGATGTAGGCGTCCAGTTCCTCCCGATGGCTCCAGACGCCCTGGATCAGGCGGTGGCAATAGGCCGAGGGTTTTTCGTCGGGATGAAAATGCTCCCACACCAAGGGGGCCGCTTCGGGGCCCGGATAGCGGCCCACGTCCAGTTGATACAAGCATTGCAAGGCCCGTTCCCGGGCCAGACTTTTACTGGGGCGAGTCACTGGGTCTTAGGCCTCGATCTGGCGGAGCAGGTGGACCATTTCCACCGCAGCCTCGGCCGCGGCGAAGCCCTTGTTGCCGGCCTTGCTGCCGGCCCGCTCAATGGCCTGCTCCAGGGTGTCGGTGGTAATGACCCCGAAGAGGACCGGCACGCCGGTTTCCAGGGAAACGCTGGCGATGCCTTTGCTGACCTCAGCAGCGACATAATCAAAATGGGGCGTGGAGCCACGGATAACGGCACCCAGGCAGATCACCGCGTCGTATTTTTGGGTCTGGGCCACTCGTTTGGCCACCAAGGGGATCTCAAAGGCCCCGGGCACTTTGAACACGGTGAGGTCTTCCTCCCGGGCGCCCCGCCGGCGCAGGCTGTCCAGGGCGCCGCCCAGGAGCCGCTCGGAAAAGAGGTCGTTAAAGCGGCTGACTATAAGAGCAAATTTCATGCCATCGGCAACTAAATGGCCTTCAACTGTCTTGATCATAGATTTTTCCTTATTCTATAGCGCCTGGGCGTCGGGGCATTGACGCCGACCGACGACGGCCCCAAAGTGGCCAATTGCCAGGGGTTAAGATGAGGAATGAGGGAATTAACTTGCCTTCCCTCTGACCTTTGGCCTCTGGGCTCTTGCTGCGGTTCACTGTCCTTAGACCATTTCGAGCATGTGTCCCATCTTCAAGCATTTGGTCTTCAGGTACTTGGTATTTTCCCGATTGGGGGGGATTTCCAGAGGCACTCGCTCCACGACCTTGAGGCCATAGCCTTCCAAGCCGATGATTTTTTTCGGGTTATTGGTCATGAGGCGCATCTTGCGGACTCCCAGATCCCGCAGAATTTGGGCGCCGATACCGTAGTCCCGTAGATCGGCCTTGAACCCGAGCGCCAGATTGGCCTCCACGGTGTCGGCCCCTTTATCCTGGAGTTCATAGGCCCGGATCTTATTAATCAGGCCGATGCCCCGGCCTTCCTGGCGCATGTAGAGGATGACCCCGGCACCGGCGGCTTCCACCTGCTGCATAGCGGAGATGAGTTGATCACCGCAATCACAGCGCAGGGAGCCCAGGACGTCGCCGGTCAGGCACTCGGAATGGACCCGCACCAGGATGGGTTCATTGGGATTGATGTCGCCTTTGACTAGAGCCAGGTGCTGTTCCTTGTCCACGTCGTTCTCATAGGCAATGACCGTGAACTCACCGTAATAGGTGGGCAGTTTGGCCAAGGCCTGGCGGCGCACAAAGGATTCGTGCCGGAGCCGGTAGGCCACCAGATCGGCGATGGTGGCGATCTTGAGTTGGTGCTCGGCCGCAAAGATTTCCAGGTCGGGCAGCCGGGCCATGGTGCCGTCTTCGTTCATGATTTCGCAGATGACCGCGGCCGGCCGCAAGCCGGCCAGGCGGGCCAGATCCACCGAGCCCTCGGTCTGCCCGGTGCGCACCAGTACCCCGCCTTTGCGGGCCCGGAGAGGGAAGACGTGGCCGGGACTGACAATATCCTCGGGTCTGGCATTCTTGGCCACCGCAGTCAGGATGGTGGTGGCCCGGTCTGCGGCCGAAATACCGGTGGTGACCCCCCGCTTGGCCTCAATGGAGACGGTAAAAGCCGTGTTGAACGGGGAGGTATTCTGGCTGACCATCATGGGAAGCTTGAGTTGCTCGATGATTTCCGGGCTCAGGGCCAGGCAGATGAGGCCGCGGCCGAACCGGGCCATGAAATTAATGGCCTCCGGCGTCACCAATTCCGCCGCCATGGTGAGATCGCCTTCATTTTCCCGGTCTTCATCATCCACCAGGATAATCATTTTCCCTTGTTGAAAGTCGGCCAGAACGTCTTCGATGGGTGAGATAGGCATAGTATTTTTCCTCAACTACCTGTTCCTTGACCATTTTGGGTTGCCATCCTGACAGCCGGGCGGCGTTTGCCAAACGTGCCTGGCATCCATGCTTTGGCCAAGGACGTATTTTTATGCAGCGATGCTGACCTGCAGGTGATCAGATAAACCCATGGCGGACCAGCAGCTCTGGGGTAAGGCGGTGGGACGCTGGCTCCCCCAGGGGTTGGAGGAGCTTTTCCACATACTTGCCGATGATGTCCGTCTCGACGTTGAGCCGGTCTCCCACCCGCATGTCCTCAAGGGTGGTTTGACTGGCCGTGTGCGGGATAATATTGACTGTGAATTCGTCGCCGTGGACCGTGTTCACCGTTAGGCTGACGCCGTCCAGGGCGATGGAGCCCTTTTCGATGACATAGCGGCTCCATGGGGCCGGCAGGCGCACTGTCAGCTGCAGATGGCGGGGCCCCTGACGGAGGCGGACCACTTCCCCGACGCAGTCGATGTGGCCGCTGACAATATGGCCGCCGAGACGATCTCCCAGCCGTAAAGCCCGCTCCAGATTCACTCTGGCCCCCACCGCCTTGGTGCGTAGATTGGTACGCTGCAGGGTCTCCGGGGAGACCTCCACGGTAAAGCTACGAGGGGTTAAGGCCACGACAGTGAGGCAGGGGCCGCTGACCGCAATGGAGTCCCCCAGCTTCACCTCGGACAGGTCAAACGGCGCGGTGGCTTGCAGGCGCAGACCATCGGCCAGGGGCTGCAGGGCGGTGATCCGGCCGATACCTTCCACCAAGCCGGTAAACATGGCAGGCTTCTCCTCGGGACACAGGCGATTTGTTCACAAAATCAAAAATTAAATATAACTCCCCGCGGCAAAAAACACAAGAGCCGTTCCCAAAGGTCCTCTCGGTCAGGCCTGTTCCCCGGCAGTTGGATGGAAGACTTGACCCGCGGCGGCTTTTTCTATAGATTGAAATGATTATGGGAAGGGCAGTGTTCGCCATCATCTTATCGGCGCTCATTTTTCCGGGGCTGGGCCAAGTCTATAAAGGGGAAGTCCGCAAAGGGGTGTTTTTGATTCTTTCGGCCTCATTGCTTCTGGCCGTCCTGGTCTTGAGTTTCTTGATCATCTATAGTTTCGGCTATGGCGACCTGGTGGCCCAGACCGGTAATGCCGAGACCGTGCCCCCCGAGCAATTACAGGCTCTCTTGGGGCAGACGATCAGACATCCCCTGGTGTTATTCACCTTTGGGCTGCTGCTGGCCACCTGGGTCTATGGCCTGGTGGACGCCGGGCGGACAGCGCCGCCAGCCCGCTGAGGAGTGGAGCATGACCGGCATCGGTGAAATTTTCTGGCTATTTTTGATCCTGATGGCCCTGCAGCCCATGTTCAAGCAGAAGATGTTGAACCTGGCCCGGCAGCGTCTCATCGCCCGTTTGGAAAAAGAGCGGCAGTCTCGGGTGATCCTGTTGGTGCACCGGCAAGAGACCATGAGTTTTCTGGGCATCCCGGTTTTTCGCTACATCGATGTCAATGATTCGGAACAGGTGCTGCGGGCCATCCATCTCACCGATCCCGAGGTGCCGTTGGACATTATCCTGCATACCCCTGGCGGCCTGGTGCTGGCCTCCATGCAGATCGCTCGGGCGATTCACCGTCATCCCGGCAAGACCACAGTCTTGGTGCCGCATTATGCCATGTCCGGGGGCACCCTCATTGCCCTGGCCGCGGATGAGATCATCATGTGCGAGGACGCGGTCCTGGGGCCGGTGGACCCCCAGTTGGGCCAGTATCCCGCCGCCTCTCTGCTCCGGGCCGTGGCCCGCAAGCCCATTCACTCGGTGGATGATAAGACCCTTATCCTGGCGGATCAGGCTGAAAAGGCCATCTGGCAGATCCGGGAGGGGGTCCGGGAGTTCCTCATCGACACCATGGCTCCGGAAGAAGCCGATCGTTTGGCCCGTCTCATGTCCGAAGGCACCTGGACCCATGACCATCCTATTTCCTACAGACAGGCTAAAGAATTGGGACTGCCGGTGAGAAGCGACATGCCTAAGGAAATCCTGGAGTTGATGGAATTCTTTCCCCAACCGGTGCGGCAGCAGCCGGCGGTGGAATATCTGCCCATACCCCGCAAATTTGATGCACCCCGGTAAAGGTTTTCTTATGAGGAAATGCCATGAAGCAGTATGTTCTGGATGAGATCGCCCGCCCCGATCTGGAGCGCATCAAGGCCTATCTGGATGGCAAGGCCAAGCCCTCCGGGTTGGAGGGTTTGTGGTGGGTGGAGCTGACCGGCGAATTACTGAGCGACGAGCAGTCCTCACACCCAGAATGCCAGCCCCACCGGTTTGCCGTGGAGCTGGGGCGGACCTCCCTGCGCTTTGAATTGTTCATCCGCAGCAATCGGCACCTGCGCTGCTCGTGCGCCGGTTATGCCAACGAACCGCAGCGGGCCTGGATCCTGCACTTTGCTGATCGTCTGGTGGAAGACTTACAACTACGCACCTGACAGATTATTGCAAAAGTGTCTGAGGGGAGGGGGCCAGGGGGACTAGCCCCCTGCCCCTTTACCCAAAATCCCTCCCAACCCCAGATATGTCTTTTACTTGCGCCAACAGACCAGCAAAAAGGAATTTCTCTGGCCTGGAGAGAAAGGCAAAGGTTTTTCAACAGCCTGCTAAAAACGTGAGGGTGGAGAAGAGTTTTGGCGAGGGGATCTTAGGACGGACGGCCCCTCTCATGCCGTTTCACTTCTTCCCAGATGGCGTCCATTTCTGCCAGGCTGGCGGTTTCCGGGGTTTTTCCCTGTTTAATCAAAGCCCGTTCGACCATATGGAACCGCTTGATGAATTTATGGATGGTGCGGCGCAGGGCCCCCTCGGAGTCTAAGCGCAGAAAACGGGCGACGTTGACCAGACAGAAGAGCAGGTCGCCCAGCTCTTCTTCCTGATGATCGGGATCAGATTCGTTTATGGCCTCCCGGAATTCCTGGAGCTCCTCCTCGAATTTATCCAGGACACCGGCCAGATCGGGCCAGTCAAAGCCGATGCGGGCCGCGGCCTCGCCCAATTTTTGGGCTTGCATCAGGGCCGGCTGCTCCGGCCGCAGTTCCGCCAATAAGGGCCCCGGGCCGGTCTTGCCTTCGGCGGCCTTGGCCTCCTGCCAGATGGTCCGCAGCTCGTCGATGGTGTCGGCCTTGGCGGTGCCAAAGACATGGGGATGGCGGTGGATCATTTTGGCCTGAATAGCGGCGATGACGTCCGCGAGGGAGAAACTGCCCGCTTCCCGGAACATCTCGCTGAGCATGACGATGTGCAGGAGCACATCCCCCAATTCTTCCCGGATTTTTTCAGGCTGCCGGGAATCCAGGGCTTCGGCCAGCTCATAGGCTTCTTCCAACATGTAGGTTTTCAGGGTCTGGGGGGTCTGTTTGGCGTCCCAGGGACAGCCGTTGGGCCCCCGCAACCGCCGGATTATTTCCACAAAATCCCTTAATATCGTGTCTACAACAGGGGATTGGTCCTGTCCCACGGACAGGGGTGCGGTCATTTCCTTATACCTCCTCACGGGACTGGGTCCCTTTCTTCCTGCCCCCCCATTCCCGTTCAAACTTCAAGGCCCGTTCCTTGACCTGATCCTTAAATTCTTGGGGCAGGAGCACCAGGGCTTGCTGATATATGCCTTTGATATGGGGCGCGATGAGGGACTCCTGCAATAATTTGGAATCTTTGGGCACGACCATGGCAAGAATGGTCAGGAGGAATCCCAGGATGACGCAGCCTTTGAGGACAGCGAAGAGGCCGCCCAGAAGCCGGTCCAGCGACCCCAGAAAAATGGCCGCCAAGAAACGGTGCAGGAAATTCCCGGCCAGGCGGATGAGCCAGTAGACCAGGATTAAAATGATCAGGAAACTGACAATCCGGCTATATAAGGGCGTGTGCAGCCATTGTCCCACCAGGCGGGCCAGCTGCAGGTAGTAATGGGCCGCAAAGATAAGACCGATGACCAGACCGACAATGACGGAGATCTCCTGGAGTAGACCCCGCCAATACCCCCGTACTCCCAGGAGCACCAAAACGACAAGAATGCCTAGATCCAATAGATTCATGGTCTTCGGGTTGGTTTGCCGGCATTCCCCGGCGCCGGGTAATTTCTCCTGACAAAGTCTTGGGCGATTGGTGCAAGGGAGAAGCGGCTTACCGAGCGGTCGCAATCAGAGGCCGGCTCATTTTTCCAGGGGCGGCCCCTGGTCCTCAGGAGGGAGCCCCATCTTTTCGGCCAGCTTCCGTCTGTTGTCGGCGACCACCTGGGCGATTTGGCTCCGGTTGTCGGTGGCTTTCTCCGGTTTGACGGCAGCGAGGACCCCACCGATGAGATAGATGGTCTCCACCTTCTGATGATAGGCGCTGGCCAAGGTTGCCGCTACTTTCAGATAGGCCAGAGCATCAGGCAATTTGCCCTGCTTTTCCATGATGACCGCCAGGTTGTTGTTGGCAAAAGGATTGTCAAAATCTTGTTTGATGACTTTGGCAAACTCCTCTTGGGCGGCCGTCAGGTGATTCTGAGAAAGTTCGTCAAACCCTTTGGTCAGAAGCGCCAAGATTTCGTCGCTTAGCTCCCGGGAGGCGCCTGCGGCCTGGGCCGCGGGGAAGCTGAACATTATCACGAAGATGAGCAACCAGCCGAGCAGTCTGAAGCGCCGCACCATGACCTCCCTTGGCAAACCGTCTGTTCCTTATTAAATAAAGCCCTTAGCCATTCGTCAAGCAGAAAACCGCGATCACCCCGCACCGCCGCCGCCTTTGGCTTGAAATTGCCGCCGAACCAGCCCCGGGAGCTATTTCCTGAGGCTGCTCCGGGAACCGCCGACGTTGCGGAAAACGGCCTGGAAATTCCGGTACAGGGCTTTATTGTGGCGAAGACGGTGGCATTTCTTGAGGTAGCGATTTTTATCGGGATTATCCGGCAACAGATCGATGCCTTCCCAGCCCTGGGGGCGGGGAAAGGCGTAATAGGGATATTCTTTAGGGATGCCCCGGACATAGACTACCTGCGGAATAACCCATTCGGAGCGGGCCAAAAAGACCCGGTGCATACCGTCATTGATGATCAAGGCCACGGTGCCGTCGGCCTCAAAGGATTCTTCGATGATGGGCGGATAGAGATCATAGTCCACCAGGGCGCCGTTGGGCTCGCGGACGGTATAGGTGACAAAGCCGTTGAGGCGGAACATGTCCAAGCCGTGCTCTTGCAGACTCCAACGTAGCTCCTGGACCTTGCGCAGTTCAGCCAGCCAGATGTAATTCTGGGGCGGATGGAGACAATTGGTATGAATGCATTCGAGGGAGATGAGGGCCTGCTGGTAGATTTTGACCTCCGGCTGCTCCTGCAAGGGCACCTGGCGGAGGCGGGCCAGGAGTTCGGCTTCTGGATGAGGCACAACCTGAACAATATCCATCCCGAAAATATCCTTTCCTTATTCCTGTTCGAAATCCCGGCCGGTGCGCAAACACTCCTCGGCCCGGGCCAACTGCCGCCCTAAGTAAAGGGCATGATTCAGGTCCGAGAGGGCCAGGTCCCGGGCCAATTGCTGCTGAAGGTGGACTGCCTTGGTGCCCCGATATTCCTTGAGGGTGACATCGCCGTGGCGATGTTCCACCAAGATGTCGTTGCCATCCAGGCTTAGGCGGAAATAGCCGCAAGGGTCCTCCCGGAGGCGAAAGGTGCGGTGGCTGAGCAAGGCCAGGGCCCGGTCCAACTCTTTGCGGTCGATGCTGATGGAGTGGCTGACCACGGTAATCGGGCCGGCGGGCAGGCCCAGCGGCGCAGCCAGAAACTCCTGGACGGCCATCAGGCCATAGACGTTGGGCAGCCAGGCGTCCAAGGCGTTGTGGGTGCGGAAGGTGGCGTTCACCGTCAAGGCGCCGTCATAGCGCCGGCAGAAGAGGGAGACAAAACAGGGCTGGCCGCGGGGGACCTGTAAATCTCGGCGGTTATCCCAGAGGGTAAGATAGGCCTTGCGGTCTTCGGGGTCGGCCTGCAGCCGCGCTAAAACCGCGGCCAGGTTGTCAGCGCCGAAATAGGTCCGCAGCCGGTGCCCGTAGCTGTAGGTTTCGTCGGCCCCCATTTCCCCCCGGAGGAAATCTCGCTGATAGCGGCGCAGGTGTTCCGGATCGAAGTGAAATTTTTGTAAGTCGGCTTCTGCCTCGAAAACGGGTTGGGTGATAACCACCTTCAGGTTCGGCAACTCGAGGCGCTCACCTTTGGCCAACTGCACCGGGTGGCCGAAGCGGCTGATGACAAAGAGGATCTCCTCCCAGGCCTCTAGGGGCGTTTCCCGGACCACCGTGTGGGCTTGGGGAATACTGGGAAAATGGGAGACCTGAACCCGAGGCAGCGGGATATGCCGCCGGGGGCGGTCACCGGGCGGCGTCGCCGGTCGCGGTTGCCAATGGTGGAAAAAATCCTGCACCCGCTGCAGGGTGGCGTCATCCTTGGGCTCCCCCAGGATGTGAATCTCGGGTACAGCGAGAAAAAGCTCCGGCCGCACTAGGTTATCAATGAGCCGGTTGGTGCCTTTGATTCTGCAGGTTTGGACCTCCTGGCCCTGCGCCTCGGCCTCATAAGCAATGAACGGCGAATCCGCCTCCTCCAGACCGTGGCGAAAAAAGGCCTGCAGGTCCTCCAGGGAACCGGAGCGGTTGCGGCCGCAGACCAACAGCGTCTGGATCTGGGGATTGTAAAGCAGGTTGCGGAGCAGTTCCCGCAAGCCGTTGCCATAGAGGGTGCCGAAGACGGCGATGGGAGAAGTGGCCGGGTCCAGATCCACCCCCGCCTGGCGGAACCGGTCGACCACATACTCCACCCGGGACCACAGGGTCAACACGCCAATGGTACCTGTGGGGTTGATGATGGTGAGCTTGTCGCCAAAGTACAGGGGGATAAAGTTCATAGAATTAAGCCGTGAGCTCCGCAAAGGATATTGAATTGGGCGTTTGCTGTCAACTACCGGCACCGCAGTCGCAGATCACCCTTACCGACCGGGTCCGACGGGACTCGGCCAGGTTCTTTGGCTTGCGGAGAATTTGTCAACTTATAGTTTCCTGAAGTTCACAGCAGGGTCTCTGGTCTGGTGTCAGGAGCATGGCTGTTTGGTTGCCGCCGCCCCAGCCAGCAGAGGATCAACCCGCCGACCAGGAGGAGTGCGGAGTCGGGGAGCGGGGCGGCCACGACCAGCATTCCGGTGTCCACGGGATTGAACATTTCTGCCGCACTGATGGCGGCCAATCCACTGAACCCGGTGGCTGAAGCGAAGACCAAATCGTCCAGGAAGTAGATCTGCTGATTCTTGCTGCCCCCTCCGGTCAGAGTGACGGCGCTGCACGGGGTATCGGCAACAAATCCCCAGAATTTATAATAATAGCCCGAAGTGATGAAGCCGATGGTGCCCGCTTCAGGAGTGCTGACAACCAGATAATTTCCGGAGCCGCCGGGACCACCTAAAGTCCAGACACCGCCGAAGGCGAAAGTTTCGGATGAAAAGTGCCAGGTGGTCCGACTGGTATTCTGACTCCAACTGTTCAAAGTATCATGCCAATAGCCCATAGGACTGATGGAACCTTTGACCGTCGTGACCGCCAAGCCATCTACCAAATTGGGGTCATTGAAGTCTTCGGTTTGAAAATTTCCACTGACTGCCCCAGACCAAGCGGTCAGATCAGTATAAAAGGCCACCGCGGCGTCGCCGGTGCCGATTGTTGCTGCCAAAAAGAAAATGGCCAATCCCACCGAAACCAGAACTCTCATCATGCTCCATCCTCCTTGACAAACCGGTTCAGATTGATGATACGGGGTTGCGTCTACAGGTCAATGATGGCCTCTGCTCCAGGCGCGGTTGGCCCGTTCCGCTCAACCCCGAAAAAACAGCCGTGGTGCCAACGTCACCCAGAGCAGGACGAAGGGCCAGAGCCGACCGGCCCAAATATTATAATCCGCGAAAAGTCGCTGCCAGGTATGGCCGACGACCAAACGGCCGAAGAGAAATTCAAAAGCCACCGTCAGGACCAGCCAGAGGAGGCCGATGGAGATGGCCTGGCCGGCCGAGGCAGGCGGATAGCGTTTCAGGACCGCCCACATGTATATCCCCAAGAACAGGATGGCCAGCAGACTGGAGAGTTGATGAGCCCGGAGTTCACTCAAAGAGCGGCCATACCAGGCCTCGCGAATCATGCCATTGCCGATGGCGATGAGCAGCATGGGCAGCCAGAGGAGGGCAAAGCGGAACACAATGGCAGCCTCACTCGGCAAATTCTAAGGGTTGTGCATCGGCAAAATCATCGAACCGGGTGAACTGGCTGGAGAAATGCAGTTTGAAGCTGCCAGTGGGGCCGTTCCGTTGTTTGCCGATGATGATTTCGGCCACGCCCTTATCCGGAGAATCTTTGCGGTAGACCTCATCTCGGTAGATAAAGATAATGACGTCGGCATCCTGTTCGATGGCCCCGGATTCCCGCAGGTCAGAGAGGACCGGTCGTTTGTTGGGGCGCTCTTCCACCCGGCGGTTGAGCTGTGACAGGGCTACCACCGGGATATCCAGTTCTTTGGCCAAGGCCTTGAGGGACCGGGAGATATCGGAAATCTCCTGTTCCCGGTTGCTGACATCGCCGCGGCCCCGCATGAGTTGCAGGTAGTCAATGAGGACCAGACCCAGCTTGTTATCCCGCTTCAAGCGCCGACACTTGGCCCGGATCTCGAGGGCGCTCATGGCCGGGGTGTCATCGATGAGGATGGGGCATTCGGACAACTGGCCGGCTGCCGCGGTGAGACTAGCCCATTGGTCTTTGGTCAAAAAGGCCCGGCGCAAGCGGGAGGCATCGACCCGGCCGATGGCACTCAGGAGACGCCGCACCAACTGCTCCTTGGACATCTCCAAAGAGAAGATGGCCACCGGTAGGCGGGAGTGATGGGCCACGTTATAGGCAATGTTCAGCGCTAAGGCAGTCTTGCCCATGCTGGGGCGGGCGGCCAGGATAATCAGGTCGGAGTTTTGCAACCCAGCAGTGTACTGATCCAGATCCCGGAAATGACTGGCAACCCCGGTGGTCACCTTCTGCTGGCCGAACAACTCTTCCAGCAGGGTGATCTCTTTTTCCACCAGGGTCTTGAGGGGAAAAAACCCCTGGCGCATCTTGCTTTCCGCAATAGTGAAGATGCGATTTTCGGCTGCATCGAGGAAGGCGGCCACATCGCTGATGGGCTCGTAGCATTCCGCCGCAATGGTGTTGGAACAGTGGATCAGCCGGCGGAGGACCGATTTTTCCTGAACGATGGTGGCCCAGTAATCGATGTTGGCCGCGGAACCGACGTTATCGCCGAGGGAGGCCAGGAAGCCCGGGCCGCCCACGGCGTCGAGAAGCTGGTGGTCGGCCAACAAAGCGGTGACGCTCACCAGATCCACCGGCTCCCGTCGGCGATACAGCTCGAGCATGGCCGCGTAAATCTTTTCGTGGGCCTCATGATAAAAATCCTCAGGGGCCAGGACATCGGCAATGACATCCAACGCTTCGGACCTGAGGAGAATCCCCCCCAAAACGGCCTGCTCCGCCTCCAGATTGGCCGGCGGCACCCTGCCTTCCACCGCCATAGGTTTCTTCTCCCGGGCAAGTATGGGGGTCATGCGAGCCATGGATCTACCTCTTGGTGCATGCGTCTTCTGATCATACCAGTAACTTCAGACCGCCGTCTGGCAGATTGGGCCGCCACCCAGGGCACGTAGGCCGGGCTGCGGCTGGGGCAGGTCTTTGAGAATGACTTATCGGCTTGATATTACAGAGAATTCTGTTGATTGGAAAGGCGTTGCCCCGCCAGCTAATTGGTTATATCATTACCCGGCGGCCGGGAAAATAGCAACCAAAAATTGAAAAAATACCTTTGGCCCACGGGTTAGGTTGACCTGCCAACAGGGATAAAGGCGCCCGAAAAATGGCTTGCCCAGCCCCTGGCCTTGCGATACAATGGCCCAAAATGGAACAAATAGGTTCCCTGGTTTCTATGCAGGAGTCAGCATATGAACATCTTCATCTCCGGTTCATTGGCCTATGACCGGATCATGGATTTTCCCGGCAGGTTCGCCGACCATATCCTCCCCGACAAGATCCATATTCTCAACGTCTGTTTCATGGTCAACGGCCTCACCGAAAAGTTCGGCGGCACAGCCGGTAATATAGCTTATAACCTGGCCTTATTGGGCGAACGTCCCTTGATTTTGGCCACGGCTGGCAAGGACTTCGGTCGCTACCGGGAATGGCTGGCGCGGCATCAGCTGCCTTTGGACGGCATCCGTCTCATCCCCGAAGAATTTACCGCCGGGGCTTATATCACCACCGACCAGGCAGACAACCAGATCACCGGCTTTAATCCCGGTGCCATGAAATACCGCTCTTTGTATTCCTTTGATAGTGTTGATGCAGGTCAAAGCATTGCCATCGTCTCCCCCGGCAACCTGGATGATATGTTAATCTACTCCCAGATTTACCGGGAAAAAAATATCCCTTACATCTTCGATCCCGGCCAATCCATTCCCATGTGGTCCGGGGAACGCCTAGCGGAGATGCTCACCGGTGCCAGCATTACCATTTGCAATGATTACGAGCTGGAAATGATCCTGAAAAAAACGGGATGGCGTTTGACTGACATCATCGAACGCTGCCAGGTGCTCATAACGACGTTGGGCGAACAAGGCTCGCGTATCCGCCGCCAGGATGAGGAGCGCCACATCGCCGCGGTGCCGGTCAACCAGGTGGTGGACCCCACCGGCGCCGGCGACGGCTACCGGGCCGGGCTCATCAAAGGCCTGGTCATGGGCAAGGGGCTGGTGGAAGCGGCGCAGATCGGGGCCTGCTGCGCCAGCTATGCCGTGGAGTTTTACGGCACCCAGGAACACTCCTTTACCTTAGAGGAGTTTTGGGCCCGCTACGAGACCTGCTTCGGGCTGTTGTCAGGGGATTGCTAGCGAGCAGCCCATTAACTTGCCATGACCGATGTTGCCCCCGAACAACTCCTGGAATTGCCCACCGAGGCGCTCCACCAACTCCCTCCGCACCGGGTTCTGGCCCTCATCCAGGAGCTTTGCCGGCGTTGGGGGTTCTATGGCCAGAGCCTGACCCTGCGGCACGAAGGGGCAGAATATGTGGTTGCCTGCCAGGAGAATGCTTTTGCGGTCTACCGGCGGCTAGCCGTGGCGGCCACCCCCCATGCCACCCCGGGTTGGCCGGTCTGCTTGGTGACCAGGGACCACATCATCGATGAATGCACCCCGCCGTTCGAAGAAAAAGACTACTTCGCCTGCCACCTAGGGCTGGCCGACTGGCTGACCCTCATCCAGCAGGCCTGCGGAGCAGACTAGCAGGCTGTTGCACAACACCCTTTATTCTCTTTAGGTGGGAGAAAATCCCTTTTCCAGGCTTTTGGCGCAGCCAGAAGGCCGGGTTGGGGGTGGGGCAGGGGTTTTAGGGGAGGGGAAGGGGGCAGCGCCCCCTGGCTCCCTCCCCGAAAGCACTTTTTCAACAACCTGCTAACCGCGGTTAGGCCATCTGGCCGATGATCTTGAAGAGGGTCATGCCTTTGTGCAAGGTCTCCTCGTATTCGGCCACCTCCTCGGAATCATAGACGATGCCTCCCCCTACGGCAAAATGGACCTGCTCGCCGGCGCGAATAGCCGTGCGGATGGCAATGTTCAGGTCCAGGTTGCGGTGCAGCCCCAAATAGCCGATGGCACCGCAGTAGACGTGGCGGACTACCGGCTCCAGTTCGTCAATTATCTCCATGGCCCGGATTTTGGGGCAGCCGGTGATGGAGCCGCCCGGGAAGGCGGCCCGCAGGATATCCACATGGCTGCAGGCCGGCCGCAATTGGCCGGTGACGATGGAGACCAGGTGATAGACGTTTTCGTAGGCCTCCAGGCGCTTGTGTTCTTTGACCCGCACCGTCCTTCCCTGACAGACCCGCCCCAAATCATTGCGCAAGAGATCCACGATCATGGATAGTTCAGCGTCTTCTTTCAGTGAGGTCTGCAGCTCCTGGCGCAGGGCCGCATCTGCCTCAGGGGTGCGGCCCCGAGGCCGGGTGCCTTTGATGGGCCGGGTCTCCAGATAATCACCCTGCCGCAGGAGGAAGCGCTCCATGGAGGTGGAGAGGATCTGGAAGTCGCCGCAGTTCAAGTAGGCATAAAAGGGCGCGGGATTGCGCCGGAACAACTGCAGGAAGAGGCGATAAAAATCTCCCTGGAAGGCGAAGCTGAAGCGCTGTGACAGATTCACCTGATAGATATCACCCTGGCGGATGTATTGCCGGGCCCGGCGCACTGCGGCGAGATAACTCTCCTTGGAGAAGGTGCTCTTGAGCTCACCCACCCGATAGTCCGGCAGAGCCGGGGCCGCGGCGGCCGCCAGGAGGTCTTCCCAACCCAAAGGCGGGGGTCCGGCATCGGCCAGAATACCGGTTGGGGGTTCATACTGGACCTTGATCTGCCAGGTGCGCCCCTGCCAGCGGTCCTGGACAATGACCTGGCGGGGAAAGGCCAGGACCATCTCCGGCAGCCGCAGGTCGTCTTTGACCGTCACCGGCAGCCGCTCCAAGTGATTCTTCAGGTCATAGGCCAGGAAGCCCAAAGCCCCGGCGGCGAACGGCGCCACCGGCGGCGAACCGGGCAGGGCCAGGGCCCCCAAACAATCCTCCAGGATAGCAAAAGGGTTGCCGGTCAACATCTGCGCCCGGCCCGGCCCCTGGACCTCCACCTGCCGGCCCTTGGCCCGCAGCACCAGGAATGGGTCCCAGCCCAACAGCGAATAGCGGGCCGAATCCAAGTTGCCGCCGCTCAACAGCAGCATGGCATAAGGCCGCAACCGCAGCCCCAGGAAGAGCTGCTCGAGGCCAATGCCTTCCCCGGGTAGGTGCCGGGGGGTGATCTGCACGTCAGTGATGCGTCCCCACATGAAAGTGGCCAGGGGTCAGGGGCCAGGGGCCAGGGCAAAGGGAAAAAGGCTGCGGGGATAGGCAATAGGGTTAAACAATTGGGATTCCTCCTCTCAAAATTTCCATGTCCTCTTGGTCTCCCGCGCGCCCGGAAAATTCACGTTTGCCGCTCATGGCGGGCTTGGGCGGGCACGGCGGCCCGCCCCACTGAGAAAAGATTTTTCCGGAAACCGTATTTTTTGACTAAATTGCCGGCAGCCATAACTATGGGGCCAGTTGCTGGCCATGATCCATTTTCCCTACAGGTCTTTTTTTACGGCTCACCGCTCTCTGCTCACGGCTCACCGCCAAAAAATTGCCCACCAGTTCCCTCCCGTACTCCGTCAAAAACGACTCCGGGTGAAACTGCACGCCGTGCAAGGGATACCAGCGGTGGCTGAGGCCCATGATGACGCCGTCGGCACTGCGGGCCGTCACCACCAGGGCGTCGCTGGCCGGCTTAACCATGAGGGAATGGTAGCGGGCCGCGCCAAAGGGACTGGGGAGCCCGGCAAAAATGCCCTGACCCTGATGGAACACCTCATGGCGTTTGCCATGCACCGGCACCGGCGCCAGGACGGTGCTGCCGCCGAAGACTTCGTTGATGGCCTGCATGCCCAGGCAGACGCCGAGGATGGGAATTTCTTGATAAAAATGGCCAATGACCGCCTTGCTGATGCCGGCTGCGGCCGGGGCCTTGGGGCCTGGCGAAATGCAGAGCCAATCGGGTTTTAGGGCGGCTATCCCGGCCAGGTCAATGGCATCGTGGCGCCGGACGATCACCTCCAGGTCAAATTCATAGAACAATTGCACCAGGTTATAGGTGAAGGAGTCGTAGTTGTCGATCATCACCAGCCGCATGGTTTTGCCCTCCCGCCCAAAAAAAACAAGCCACCCAAAGCGAGTCTGGATGGCTTGCGCCTAGAGCATAACTCAGTTTTTTCATACCATGATATCGGTGCCTGTGCAACCGGAAAAATGACGGAGTGCCATTTAAGGGATTGCCCCCCTGGCCGAGGGGAGACCGTTTCCCCCCTTGACTCCCTCAATTCATGGGCTACAATGGATTTATGCGGGTTGGGCATATCCATTTTCCTTTTACGGCCTTGGTGGGCCAGGAAGAGCTGAAGCTGGCCCTGTTGGTGAACGCGGTCAATCCGGCCATCGGCGGCGTCCTCATCCGGGGTGAAAAAGGCACCGGCAAATCCACGGCGGTGCGGGCCCTGGCCGGACTCCTGCCCGACCAGGAGGTGGTGGCCGGCTGCCTCTATGGCTGCCATCCCCAGGGGCTTGACGGCTTCTGTGATGATTGCCTCAGCCGCAAGGTGGCGGACAACGGCCTGCCGGTGAGCCGGCGGCCGGTGCCGGTAGTGACGCTGCCTCTGGGGGCCACGGAAGACCGGGTGTTGGGCACCCTGGATCTGGAGGCCGCCCTGCATGAGGGCCGGCGCCGCTTTGAACCGGGACTCCTGGCCCGGGTGCACCGGGGGATCCTCTACATTGATGAGGTGAATCTTTTGGAGGACCACCTGGTGGACATCCTCCTGGATGTGGCCGCCTCCGGGGTCAACGTGGTGGAGCGGGAGTCCGTCTCTTTTGCCCATCCGGCCCGTTTTCTGTTGGTGGGCACCATGAACCCGGAGGAAGGGGAGGTGCGGCCGCAGCTGCTGGATCGCTTCGGCATCTGTGTGGAGGTGCGGGGGCTCCTGGAGCCGGCCCGGCGGGCCGAGATCGTCCGGCAGCGCCTGGCCTTTGAGGCCGACCCCAAGGACTTTGTGGCCGCGCACCGCCAGGCTGAAGAGGATCTCAAAGAGCGCCTGCTCCGAGCCCGGGCCCTCCTCCCGGCCGTCAGGGTGGGTGATGCGGCCCTCGGGCTGGCCGTGCGCCTGGCCCTGGCTTTGGGCGCGGAAGGCCACCGGGCCGATCTCACCGCCATCCGGGCGGCCAGCGCCCTGGCAGCCCTGGCCAATCGTACCGAGGTTACCCTGGCGGACGTCAAACAGGCCGCGGTCTTGGCCCTGCGGCACCGCCGGGCCGTCTCCCTGGACGACGAGTCCGGCGACCCCAACCTGCTGGTGGAACAAGTGGAGGCCGCGGCGCACAATCTTCAGACCGAGCCACCCCCGCCGGTCCAACCGGAAAAAAAAAGTCCGTAAGGCGCGAGACTCCCATCTCTGAGGCGGCCCAGATTTTTGCCACGCCGCCGCCCCTGCAGCTGAAATACCTGGAATTTCACTATCCCCGCCGGGCCCAAGGCAAACGCGGCCGGCGCCTGGCTACCCCCACCCGGAGCCGCCACGGCCGCTATGTCAAACCCCGCTGGCCAGACGCGGCCGACCCGGACGTGGCCCTGGACGCCACCTTGCGGGCCGCGCTGCAGCGGAACCCAGACCTGGTCCGGACCGGGGGGCGACTCATTGCCGACGATCTGCGCTATAAACGCCGGGTGGGCAAGACCCAGGCCCTGCTCTTGCTGGTAGTGGACGCCAGCGGTTCCATGAGCGCCCAACGCCGCATGGCCGCGGCCAAACAACTGGTCCTGTCGTTTCTGGTCCAGGCCTATCAGCGCCGGGACCGGGTGGGCATGATCGTCTTCCACGGCGCCCAGGCCCGGGTGCTCCTGCCGCCCACCAACAGCGTCGCCCTGGCCCGCAAAAAGCTGCAGGTGCTGCCCACCGGCGGCAAGACGCCCCTGGCCCACGGCCTGTATCTGGCCTACCGCCTGGCCCGCCGCGAACTGCGGCGTCAGCAGAGCCTCACCCCCCTCATCGTCGTCATCTCCGACGGCAACCCCAACGTCCCCTGCTTCTCCGCGGATGCCAAGGCCGACGCCTTGCGGGTGGCCAAGGCCATCGCCCGCCGGGGCCTGCCGGCCCTGTTTGTGGATACCAACACCAACTTCATGGAACATGGCCTGGGGCTGGCCCTGGCCAAGGCCATGCGCTGCCCCTATGAACGCTTTGAGACCATCGCCGCCGGTCTGGGGCTTGGACACCTGCTGCCGTCCAGGAAACAAGAGTTATTTTATTGGTCGCCTGAGTAAGATAGGAAAATCTCTTATGCCTGCACCCGTCGGCGGCGACAACCTGCTCTTGGCTGTAAATTTTGCGCAGTTGGCTGACGAAACCTCTGTCGTCTCTGCCGGACGCGCCCTGCCGGCTGGGCTTAGATCTAAGAAAAAATACTCACTGGTCCTGCGGCGCAATGTGGCGACGCTCCCAAGTCTAAGAGGCTGTCAGCGGCCCTGGATTTGGAGTCAACGGTTGTCGGCCTCTCCCTTTCTCTGAAAATAAATGGACAAATATTCTTGAAAAATATCATAGTATAATCTACATTAGCCGGAATATCGATAGAAAGAAATGCATATGTCTTTTTGGCAGGAAATCCCCTTTGTGCGCCTGGCTTATACGTATCGCTGCCAGGAAGAGCTCCATCTCCCCCGCTATAAGGGTTCGGCCTTGCGCGGTGCCTTTGGCCATGCTTTGAAAAAGGTCACGTGTGCCTTGCGGCGGGCTTCGTGTACCGAGTGTCTCCTCCGGCAGTCCTGCGTCTATGTCTATGTTTTTGAGACGCCGCCGCCTCCCGGAAGTCGGCGCCTGCGGTTATACCCTGCGGCCCCGCACCCTTTTGTGCTCCGCCCGCCGGCCGATCCGCGGCTACGCTTTGCACCCGGGGAAGCGCTCAGCGGCGAATTGCTGCTTATCGGCCGGGCCATTGATTACCTGCCCTATTTTGTCTATACCCTGGAGGTGTTGGGTCAGGAAGGCTTGGGCCGCGGCCGGGGGCGGGCTGAGCTGGTCGAGGTCCGCGAACTGGACCGCAGGCAGCAACCAGTGGGCGAGATCTATGCCGCGACTACCGGCTTGCTCACTGCGCCGACCCAGGCTGCCCGGCGCCAGACCAAGGCCGCGGCGGCACAATCGCCTCATCAGGCCCTTGATCTTTCACTGGAATTTCTGACCCCCGTCCGTTTGAAATATCAGGGGCGTTTCCTGGAACGGCTGGAATTCCATCACCTGATCCGCAACCTCCTGCGCCGCCTGGCCTCTTTGGCCTACTTCCACTGTGGTCTCGATCCGGAGGCCTTTTCTTTTAAGGAAACCATCGCCGCGGCCGAAATAGTTCTTAGTTCCTCTTGTCAACTCCAGTGGCTGGATTGGGAGAGGTACTCCAGTCGCCAACAGAGCCGCCTGCTCATGGGTGGCCTCATTGGCAAGATTCAGTTCCGGGAGGTTCCACCTCCATTCTTTTCTCTGCTGCTCACCGGCGAAGACCTCCATGTGGGCAAAATGGCCAGCTTCGGGCTGGGCAGGTATGAAATGGCGATAACAACTTAACTTTCTGGAGAAATAAATGCGGTATCGGGATGTTCTCATCTGTACAGTCGGCACCAGTCTGCTGGGGAATTTACAGAAAATTGATAATGAGCGTCTTAGCAGAGACTTACAGAATCACAATCACGTGGGCTTGGCCCTCCACCTTCTCCAAGTATCTCCCGACGATCGACTCTTAGGGGCGGAAATTAATTCCATCACCAGTATCATCCGCCACAACCTCCTCCAGGACCGCCGCCAGCTCATCTTGTTAATATCCGATACCGCAGATGGCACCTTTATCGGCCAAGTCCTGCGCCAGTATTACGAGCATGCCAAAAACCCCTATCGGTTCCGCCAGGTGAATGTGCAAACCCTGGAGGGCCTCACCGACACCGCGGCCCAGCGTTTCCGGACCGAGGGACTCCGCAGTCTGGTCCGCGCCATCGCCAAAGTAGTCCGTCTCGAAACCTCCGAACGTCTGGTCATCAACGCCACCGGCGGTTACAAAGCCCAGATCTCTTTTGCCGGCATGATCGGCCAGGCTTTGGAGATCCCGGTCTGCTACTTGTTTGAAAAATTCAGTGAAGTCATCGAATTACCCCCCCAACCCATTGCCCTGGACCTCTCCTTCTGGCTGGAAAACGTTGAGACCTTCTTCGCCCTGGATCAGAACGAATTGGCAGAAAATCCGACGTCACACGATGAAAAATTTGCATCGTTAGTGGATGAAATTTCAACAAATGGCCAGACGCTCATCGGCTTCTCGGCCGTCGGCCAATTGTTCCACGAAACTTACCAACATTGGTTTGCTAAACAAAGACTCAACATCCTGCCGCCCAGCACTGCCATTCCCCCAGAAAAGAAAGACATTAGCTATGAAGACAGCAACCCGGGGCGCCTCAGAGGCCTCCAGGGTTTCCTGGAAAAAATCTGCCAACTACCGTATGTTACCAGGATCAATACCTTTTATTACAATCGCGATCTCCCACTGAAACCGTATTTCCGTCCCGCTGCCCAAGGTGATCCGGCCTCAGTGGAAGGTGGTTATAGCGACGGCAAGGCTACCACAAAATTCAATATTTTTACCACTGCGACCACGCCTGCCCAGCAACGGGCGGTCATCGCTGATTTATGCGGCCGTTTTGGAAAGGGATAAAGGTTGCAAGGAAACATCTGGGATTTTAAGGGTATATACATGGACGAGACAGCCTTAAAAATTGCCGCAGCCGGTCTCTGTCATGATCTCGGCAAGTTTATGGAGTTTGATCTCCTGGACCTGCCGGCTGATTTTCGGGAACGGCATGCCGAGCTCTATCAACCGTTCCATAGAGCTTCCGGCCAATACACCCATAATCATGCCTTATTGACGGCTGCATTTATAGAAAGCCAAAAGACCCATCTCCCACCCGAGTTTAATCCCCCTCATCATGAACCATGGGGCGAAGGTGACCCTTTCATCAATCTGGCGGCAGGGCACCATCTGCCGGAGAGCAGCCCCTGGCGTTGGCTGATTGCCGAAGCTGATCGTTTGGCCTCCGGTTGGGAGCGCCAAACAGGGGCGGGAGAAAAGGAACTGGTGGCGCCGCAACACTACCGACGGACCCGCCTGGCGCCCCTTTTGGCCCAGCTCTGTCCAGACAGTTTTCTGGAACCGCTGGCGGCTGGCCAAGGGAGAGATTTGGCAATCCCGCTGGCTCCCCTGGCGCCAGAAACCATCTTCCCCCAACCTCTTCAGGGTAGCCATGGAGATGCTGCCCAACTGTATCGGGACCATTGCGCCGGTTTCTTGGCCGCCCTCCGCAGCCTGGCGCACCAGGCCGAGAGCATCGAGCTCTGGCTGGAGCACTTTGACAGCCTCCTTTTGCACTATACCGCCGCCATTCCTGCCCTTCGGGCTGGAGACGTGGAACCTTCAAGGGATGTTTCGTTGTATGATCATGCCCGGGCCACCGCCGCCCTGGCCGCGGCCCTCTACCTTTACCATAAGCAGACCGAGACGTTGACGGTGCAGGCCATCCGTGACCAACAGACGGCCAAGTTTCTTTTTGTCAGCGGTGATTTTTACGGCATCCAGGATTATATCTTTGCCAGCGGTGGGGAGACGCAGCGGTATCGGGCCAAGTTGTTGCGGGGCCGTTCTTTCGCGGTCTCGCTGTTAACGGAACTGACCGCGGATCGCCTCTGCCGGGAGCTGGGCTTGTCCTTCCTGTCGGTGGTGCTCAATGCCGCAGGGAAGTTCCTGATTATTGCCCCCCAGACGCAGGCAGCCAAAGAAACGGTGGCGAGGGTGCGGCGGGAGGTCAACCAATGGCTTTATGAAGTGTCATATGGAGAAAATGCCGTCGGTTTGACCTGTCGGGCGGTAAAAGCCAAGGACCTCCTGGCCGGCGGCTTTCGCGACCTGTGGCAGGCCATCGGCCGGGATCTGGAGGCGGCCAAGCTGGATCGCCTGGAGGCTCAGCATTTCGGACCAGTGGGCAATTATCTGGAGCAATTCCGCAACGATCTATCCCGGCCACTCTGTCCCTTGTGCGGCAAACGGCCCTCCCGGTTAGCCGGAGAAGATGATGATTATGTGCAGGAAGTGGGATCGTGCTGCAAAATCTGCCGGGATCACATCTTCCTGGGAGCGAACCTGGTAAAACGCCGGCGTCTGGCCATTGTCTCGCTGACGGCAGACTTGCATGATCAGCAGAACCGCCTTTTAAAACCCCTGTTGGGGCGCTACCAGGTCCTTTTCCCGGAAGGACGGTTGGCCGCGCTGGCGCAAGCAGGAAAATTGCTCCGGCTGTGGGACCTGTCGCTGCCAGCGCCGGGTGAGTTCAGCCCTCTGGAGATTACCCGCCGCTTCCTCAACGGCTATGTGCCGGTGGTACAGCCCGAAGACCGTCAGGATCCTCGGTTGGCGGCCTTCCCAGCCGAGGAATTGGAGCCCGGCAATCCCAAAACTTTGGGTCAACTGGCCCGGCAGGCTTTGAACTTTACCGCGCAGCCCGGACGCTATGAAGGCCTGGAAGCCTTGGGAGTCTTAAAAGCCGATGTGGATAACTTGGGGGCCATCATCCTGGAAGGCTTGCCTGCCGAGAAATTCACTTTGGCCCGCTTGGCAACGTTGAGCCGACAGATGCATTTTTTCTTCTGCTACTACCTTCCGTATCTCTTGCAGAAAGAGAGAGGGTTCCGGGATACCTATACTGTGTTTGCGGGGGGTGATGATCTCTTTCTCATCGGCCCCTGGTCCAACATCCTCTCCCTGGCTCGGACCATTCCCGTGGAGTTTGCCCGGTACGTGGGACAGAACGAGGTATTACACCTCTCCGCCGGGGTTGTGTTAGCCAAACCTCACGTTCCCATTCACCAACTGGCGGCCATGGCCGAAGAGGCTCTGGAGGATGCCAAAACCGGCGAAAAAAATGCCCTGGCGCTGTTTGGCGAAGTCGTATCCTGGCCTCAGGTGAACGGACTCAATGATGTCCGAACCAGGCTGGAGACCTGGTGGCAGGTCGGCTGGCTAACCTCAGGCCTGCTCTACCGCCTCAACGATCTCATTGCCTTGGCGGGAGAAGAGCGCCGCCTCCTCAAAATGGGGAGCGGTATCTATGTGGCTGATCTGGCCTGCTGTAAGTGGCGGAGTTATTTGGCCTATACCGTGGGCCGCAATGTGGCCCTGAATCTAAAAGGTGACGCCCGGCAGCGGGCCGTGCAAGAAGTCCATCAAAATCTAGCCGCCTGGCTGGAGAACTACGGCAGTGCCTTGAAGTTGCCCTTGTGGGAACTGCTCTATGCGAAACGCCTCAGGAGGTAAGGTTATGATTATTGAATTCTGGCAGGATGAGGCAAAAAAAATTGTCAATCCGGAAATTTTTTCGGTTAAAGCGGCAAAACTCTCAGAGACCTTGGCGGGCGTGAGAAACCGAAACAAGAGAACCCAGATCCGCCGGTTCTATGATGAAGTCCTCCGCTTTGATCAGGATGCCAAAACCCTGGGGGCAGAGAAATGGCCGGATATTCTGGCCCGCTTGCATCTCCTCATCCCCAAGGCTGCCTATGCCCAGGGGAGGGAGTTGGTTTCTAAAGAATTCGTCGAATTCATCAAAGGGTCTGTCCAGCAGGTGCAGAGCCGGGAGGACTTGGCAGTTTTCGCCAATCTCTTCGAAGCATTCATGGGATTCTATCGGCTGGATCGCCCCAAGGATTAACCGCCGCAGGAGGAAGATTATGAAGCTGCTTGATATTCTCAATATAACCGGCAGGATTATCGTGAAGACGGGTCTGCGCATCGGCGCCGGCGACAGTGAAATGCGCATCGGCGGCTTGGACAACCCCATCATCAAGCATCCCCACACCCTGGAACCCTATATCCCTGGTTCTTCCCTGAAAGGCAAGGTGCGCAGCCTCCTGGAACTGCAGAGCGGTCTGGTGCCCTTTACGAAAGGCGGGCCGCTGGCTTTAAAGCACCTGAAAAATATCAACAACGACCAGCAAGCTCGTGGCCGCAAGATCATCAAACTCTTCGGCACGGGCGGCGCCGAAGAGGAAGAGCTGCTGGAACAGGAGATCGGCCCCACCCGGGTGGCCTTTGCCGATTGCAGCCTGAACGAAGCCTGGAAGAAAAAGGCTCTCGACGAGGGCTGGACGTTCACCGAAGTCAAAAGCGAGAACACCATCAACCGGATCACCAGCGTGGCCCAACACCCCCGGCAGATGGAACGGGTGCCGGCCGGCGCCGAGTTTGATTTCCGGGTGACTCTGAAAAAATTCGATCAGGATGCTGCGGACAACCTGGATGCTCTCTTGCTGGCGGGCCTGAAGCTGTTGACCCTGGATGCCTTGGGCGGCTGCGGCAGCCGGGGCTATGGCCGGATTGAATTTCACTTTGACGATGCTGACTTGGCGGCGCAGTTCCACAACCTCTCGGCCTTTGCCTAACGGGGGAGGGAACGCATGCGCTGTTATGAGATTGCTCTCAGGCCCGAAACGGCCTTTGGCACGCCGTTGGTGGGGGATACTTTGTTCGGCCACTTCTGTTGGCAGGTGTGGTATCAGCCTGACCTAGTGAAGCGGCCTTTTTCCCAGCTCCTGGCTTCGTATCCGGAGCAACCGTTTATTGTCTTCTCTTCCGCCTGGCCCCGCTGGCAAAAAAACGGGCAGCTGTGGTATGCCTTGCCCCGTCCTACCCTGCCCCGCTCGTTCTGGCAGGAAAAAGCCGGCCCGCCGGCCCAAGGGGGGTGTCGGGAAAGATTACAGCACCGGCCGGACAAGGAATTAAAGAAGAAATGCTGGCTCTTAGTCGGCCAGGACCTGAAGATCGATTATCGCCAACTGCTTAGTGAGGCAGACTTGTATGCCAAGATAATCGCCAGCCAGCCGCCGACGTCGGCCCTGTATCGCCAATTATATCGGAATGAATTGCGGCAGATCCGGGTGAGCCAGGGGCAGCCCCATAACACCATAAATCGCAATAATAACCGCACCGGTTCGGAACCCTTCCGGCCTTACACCCTGGATGTTTGGTTTTACTGTCCCGGCCTGACCCTGGCCCTCTTCGTGCTGCTGGATGAACAGGTAATCGGTCTGGAACAGGTTGTTCAAGGTCTGCGGCAGATGGGCCAGACCGGCTTCGGCCGGGATGCCTCCACCGGTCTCGGTCGCTTTGCGGTTGTAGAGTCCCGGGAAATACCCTTGCCGACGCTGACCCAGGGGAATGCCCTGTTTACCTTGGCGCCGTCGGTGCCAGAGGCAGGGTCTTATCGCCGGGCCTACTATCAACCCCTGGTCCGCTTTGGCCGACATGGCGACCGCCTGGCTATCTCCCGCAACCCGTTCAAAGCCCCGGTGATCATGGCTGCGGCCGGGGCTGTCTTTGTGCCGACGCAAAGTGAATCCTTTTCCCTGCCGTGGTGGGGCCAAGCGGTGACAGGTGTTTCCAATATTCAAGAAGCCACCATTGTCCAGGGTTATTCGCCCTATCTGCCGCTGACACTGGAGGTCAGCCATGCATAAAACCATCTCTTTTCTGATCCAGACCGTTGCTCCCCTGCACTTGGGTTGTGATGAGGTCTACGAGCCTCTGAACGTGGTTTTTGATACGGACAAGAAATGCCTTGTTGCCTTTGACGTCTATGACTTCCTGCAGCGATTACCGGACTCGGAGCGGGAAAAATTTCTCACTATCTGCCGGCAGGGTACGGTGGGTTCGATCTTAGACATCTATAAGTTCATGGCCCGCCATGCCAACCTGGCCCAAGGCAGGGAAGTGCCGGTGACCGCTGCCCTCCTGGTACATTACAAAAAGGTCCTGGCATTACTGGATCGAGACTTTTCCCGGCAATTGAATAAATTCGCCATCCACCGGACCGCCTTTCTGCCCTTGGATCAACGGCCGTATATCCCCGGCTCGGCCATCAAAGGTGCAGTGCGCACGGCTTATCTTAATAAGATAGCCGAAAAGGAAGGGATTGCCCTTTCTGGCCAAGACCAAGACGACGGACGGGGGCTGGAGAGAAAACTGCTTAACGGGAGTTTCCAAACCGATCCATTTCGCCTGTTGAAAATTTCGGATTTCCTGCCAGTTGGGGAAGCCAAGACACGTATCCTTTACGCCGTCAATTTAAAAAAAGAAGGCGGCCAAGGGCATGGCCCCTATCAGATCTTGGAGGTCATAGAGCCGGGGGCCTGCTTCCTGGGGACCATCCATTTGGAAGAGTGGCCGGAGGAGATGCGGCAGGCGGCCCGGGACGTGCAGGCACATATCTCTCGTCCGATCAGAGCCAATACTCTTTGGCAGAGTATTGTCAATTTTTTTACCAAGGAAAAGTCCCGGGAAGACGAAGAACTCTTTGCCCTCGGTCTGCCTAAAGTAATCCTACCTTTGCACAACGGCGACCTGCCCCTGCGTCTGGGCCGCCACTCCGGCGCCGAATGCCTTACTTTGCCGGGCTATCGACGCATCAAGATCAAGACCGGCCGCAATCAAACAGAGACCAAGGATCACGCCACCACATTGTGGTTGGCTGCCACCGCCCAAGAAAAATGGTCGGAGCCGCCTCGTCCCTTCGGCTGGGTTATCTTACGTCGGGTTACCGATGAATTAAAACAAGAATGTTTGGCGAAGGAACATGCTTGGCAGGAACAGCAAAAATCTCGGGGCAAGTTAGCTCCCTCTGCCGTCAAGCCAAAGGTTGAACCAACCCCTGCCGACCCATCTCCACCTCCGGCACCGGCGGAAGAAATCTGGAAACAGGCAACCCTCACCTGGAATCCCGGCAAGCAGGAGTTGGCGGCAACGGGACCCGGGAACAAAAAGGCCGCCTGCAAGGGGATGGAGCTGGTGCCGGCAGAGCACCAGGCCAAATTGAAAAAGAAGGGCTTAAAGGCCGCGGTGACGGTGGAGCCATTGGGGAACGCCTGGAAAATCGTTAAGATAGAAGTCGTCGTTTCCTAACCCATCATCTTTAACCAGCGTATATGGCCATGATGTTCGGAGGGCTGAGCGGTTTCGCCCTTCTGTCAGTGGCTTTGCTTAATCTTGCCTTCTTAACTATAGGTCCAACTATGCCCCCCAGCCTTTTCCTCATCTTTAACCATACGTTCACTGCGGCGCAGGAGCAGGCGGCGGCTGGGCAGTTGGGCGTGGGCGAGATCGTGGCTTTGCCGCCGGAGCTGCAGGCTTTATGGAGCCAGGTGCCGCCGGAGCTGCCAGAGCTCAGGCATTATCTGCAGCCGCTCTGCCGCTGGCTGGCGGCACAGGCGCAACCCGGCGACGTTGTCCTCATCCAGGGGGATTTCGGGGCTACGTATCTTATGGTAAATTTTGCTCTGGCGCAGGGCCTCATCCCGGTCTATGCCACGACCCGACGGCAGGCCCGGGAGGACCACTTGCCCGACGGCACCGTGAAGATGGTCCATCATTTTCAGCATCAGATGTTTCGCCGCTATGGAGTATGAGTCATGGCCAGAGTGTATCTGTCTTTTTTGGGCACCAATGATTACGTGGAGTGCCACTATGTTCTGAGCGGTCAAGTAAGTCCGCTGGTCAGGTTTGTGCAGGAGGCCATCGTCGGCCTGCGTTGTGCCGATTGGAGCAAAGAGGACCGGCTGGTCTTTTTCTTAACGACGGACGCAGCCCGGCACAACTGGGAGGATGGCCATTTTATTGATCTCCAGGGCAGACCCAAGCCGGGGTTGCGCAGTCGTCTGCAAGCCCTCAAGGTGGCGTCCGCCATCAAGCCGGTAATGATTGTGGAGGGGAAGAACGAAGCCGACATCTGGCAGGTTTTCAATACGGTGTTGCAAGAGATCAAGCCTCACGATCAGGTCATCTTTGACATTACCCATGCCTTCCGGTCCATCCCCCTACTGGCCATGGTCATCCTGGGCTATGCCCAGGTCATCAAAAATATTAAGATCGACGGCATTTATTATGGTGCCTTTGAGGTGTTGGGGCCGGTCCAGGTGGTGCGGCAAATGCCGGCCGGGGAGCGCCAGGCCCCCATCTTCGATCTGACCCCCTTTAGTGCCTTGTTGGACTGGACCATGGCCATTGACCGCTTCCTGGGCACCGGCGATGCCCGGCGGGTCTGCGAGCTGGCCCAGAGCACGGTGCGGCCGATTCTGAAGGAGACCAAAGGACAGGATCAGGAGGCCCAGGCCATCCGGCGCATGGCCGGGCTGCTGGAGAATTTCACCAAAAACTTGCGCACCTGCCGGGGGCGGGAGATCAGTCGAAATGCGGCGGCGTTGCAGCAGGCCCTGAACGTGAGCGCGTATCCGGATCTCCTGCCGCCCTTCAAGCCGCTGCTCTATCAACTCAGCAAAAGGATGCAAGGGTTTAGGGGCGAGCCGGTCCGAGATGGCCTGCAGGCGGCCCGTTGGTGCCTGGAGCATAATCTTATCCAGCAGGGGCTGACCATTTTACAGGAAACCCTGATCACCCATGTCGTCACCCAGGGCGGTTTTGACCCCGGTGATAAGAAATATCGTGATCTGGCCAGCCAGGCGGCCAACATTTTCTGCAATCACATTGAGCCCGCGGCCTGGCTGCCGCCGGCTGCCAATCATCGGGATATTGTCCAAAAGCATCTGGACTTTTTTCAGGAGCACGCTGAATTGGCCAAAATCTACCGCAACCTTAGCCAACCCCGCAACGATATCAATCATGCCGGCTATGTGCAGCCGCGCCCGGCCGAGGATCTGGCCAAGGATTTGGCAGACTTTATTAGCCAGGTGGAACCATGGCTGGCTTGAAAAGTTTCAATTTTTAGCATCATGAGCTCGCGATCGCCTTTTGAAAAAATTTTTGCTGATACCAAACCAATTATTAAGATTACCCTGGAAACGCTAAGATTGCGCGCATTCCCTGTCGATCTTGGGCGTGCTCCCACAAAAATGCCGCCAGCGTCCCGGCCCTGGTCGACAGGGAATGGGACCAGAAGCAATTCCTCCCCTTGTGGAGATAGGTGATATCACTTTTTTAAGCGGTGGCTGACATAATCATAGAGCAATCATATTGCTTGGAAATTCCCTTGACTTTCCAAATCGATTTTTTTATAGTTATTTTTTATGGTAAAGGAGGGAGCAGTGTACGTCATCGTTCAAACCGGCGGCAAGCAGTATCGGGTCGGTCTCGGCGACGTCATTCGCGTCGAGAAACTGCCCGGAGAGGTAGGGGACACCGTCGCCCTGGATAAAATCCTGTTGGCGGCGACCGAGGGAAATGTGCAGATCGGCCAACCGTATCTGGCCGGCGCCCAGATTACCGGACAGATTCTGCGCCAGGGTAAGGCCAAGAAGATCCTGGTCTTCAAGAAGAAACGGCGCAAGAACTACCGCCGTCTGCGGGGGCACCGGCAGCCTTATACGGCTTTGCAGATCAAGGAAATTCAGGTATAATCAGACAAGATACGAGCAAGGCAGGAAGGGGACCGGCAAGTTTGGCCGAGAGGTCTTCCTGCTCATGGAAAGCAGAGCGGCCTGCCGCGGTTTGCAGACCCCGGTAAGCCCTTCTGCCAGATAGTGGAGGATACGCTTTTGGCACATAAAAAAGCGGGCGGCAGTTCCCGGAACGGCCGGGACAGCCAGGGACAGCGGCGCGGCGTCAAACGTTTCAGTGGTCAGGTTGTGCGGGCCGGCAATATCCTGGTGCGCCAGTTGGGCACTCGCATCCATCCCGGCGAAAACGTCGGCATGGGTAAAGATTACACCCTCTTTGCCAAGATTGACGGCGTGGTCAACTATGAGAATTTCGGCCGGAATCGCAAGCGGGTGAGCGTCTATCCCCAAGTCTAGGAGCATCTAGGTTGCCCCGTCGGCCCTTTGCCGATGAAGCGGAAATCATCGTCCAAGCCGGCAAGGGGGGCGCGGGCTGCGTCAGTTTTGCCCGGCGGCGCTTCCAACCCCGGGGTGCCGCGGATGGCGGTGACGGCGGGCGGGGTGGTGATGTCAAAATGGTGGCCTCCCCGTCCCGGCAAACCTTGGCAAATTTCCGGCAGCACCGCCTCTTTCGGGCGGCCAATGGTCAGCCCGGCGGCAGCCGTCTCAAGACCGGAGCCCAGGGGGCGGATCTCATTATCCCCGTGCCATTGGGGACCACCATCCGGGATGCCGACAGTGATCAGGTGCTGGCCGATTTGGTGGCCGCCCACCAGGAAGTAATCGTGGCCCAGGGGGGCCGGGGCGGCAAAGGCAATGCCCATTTCAGCTCCTCGCGGCTGCGCTCCCCACGTTTTGCCCAGCCCGGCGAGCCCGGCCAGGCGCGCCGCCTGCGGCTGGAGCTCCAGGTTTTGGCCGATGTGGGGCTCATCGGTCTGCCCAATGCCGGCAAGACCACTCTGTTGACCAAATTGACGGCCTCCAAAGCCCTTGCCTCTCCCTATCCCTTCTCCACTCTGGAGCCCAATCTGGGGGTTCTCCAGCACGATGAGCATCCCCCCATTATTGTGGCCGATATCCCTGGGTTGATTGCCGGGGCACATGCTGGCAAAGGCTTGGGGCCGCGTTTCCTGCGGCATTTGCAGCGCACCCGCCTCCTGGTCCATGTCGTCGATAGCTCGCAGCTTGATCCTGATGAGCCCTTGGCCAGTATTGACCAGGTCCGCAGGGAACTGCAGCTGTGTGAGCCCAACCTCTTGGGGAAGAAACCTCTGGTGGTCTTCAACAAAAGCGATTTGGCACCGCCGGATTTCCCCTGGCAGCAGGTTGTAGACGCCTGTCAACGGCGGGGCTGGGACGCCCTGCCAGTATCGGCCTTGACTGGCGCTGGTCTGGCTGAACTCAAAGAACTGTTGTGGTCCCATCTGGAAGCCACGGCCCATGAAGACGTCCAATAAGCGTATTCAGTTGCAGCAACAGATCCTGACCAAGACGAAACGACTCGTCGTCAAGGTGGGCAGCGCCGTCATGACCGCAGCCGAGGGCCTGAATGTGGCCTTCATCGACGAATTTGCCGACAGCCTGGCGGCTCTCTTGGCTCAGGGGCGGGAAGTGGTTATCGTCTCCTCCGGCGCCATCGCCGCCGGGTTCAAGAAAATCGGCCTGCCGGCCAAGCCCACGGCTATTCCCCAAAAACAGGCGGTGGCGGCCATCGGGCAGAGCACCCTCATGCAGCACTATGAACAGGCCTTCGCCCGCCATGGCCTGAAGGTGGCCCAGATCCTCCTGACCCGCAATGATCTGGCCAACCGCCGCCGCTATCTGAACGCCCGCAATACCCTCTTTACCCTTCTGAGTTGGAAGGTAATCCCGGTTATCAACGAAAACGACACGGTGGTGGTGGAAGAAATCCAGTTCGGCGACAACGACAACCTTTCCGCCCTCATCAGCAGCGTCGTCCAGGCCGACCTCCTCATCATCCTCACCGACATCGATGGGCTTTATGACAAAGACCCGCGCCATCATCAGGACGCCTGCCGTCTGGCGCTGGTGGAGAAGATTGACGCCCGTCTGGAGCGGGCCGCCAGCCGCCAACCCGGCGTCATCGGCGCCGGCGGCATGTACAGCAAAATTCAGGCTGCCAAAAAGGCCGGCAGCGTCGGCATCCCGACTATCATCGCCAGCGGCCTGAAACCACAGATTATCTCACAACTCTTCGCCGGCGAGCCGGCCGGGACCCTCTTCCTGCCCCAGACCACCAAACTACGCAGCCGCCAATATTGGCTGGCCTACACCACCACGCCGGCCGGTGACATTGTGGTGGATGACGGCGCTCGCCAGGTTTTGCGCTATCAGGGCAAGAGCCTGCTGCCGGCTGGCGTCGTGGCGGTCCAGGGCCGCTTCAGCGCCGGCGCCCCCGTCCGCCTTCTCGATACCCGCGGCGAGGTGATCGGCATCGGTCTGAGCAATTATTCGGCCAACGATCTGTCCTGCATCAAAGGTCTCAAAACCTGCGATATTCAGCAATCTTTGGGCTACAAAGGCTACGATGAAGTCGTACACCGGGATAATATGGTGATTTTTTCTGAGAATACCTAAAGCTTCCCATAAAGATCGCCTCTGTCTGCCTCTTTTCGGGAGCGGCGAGCCGATAAAAGGGCAAGGGTAATGGATTTATCAAAATCCTCTCCCCTTGATGCTAATTCTCACAACGAACAACGAACAACCAACAACTAACAACTGTCCACTGACCACTCCGAAGAAAGGTGTGTCACCATGAGTCTCGCCACGCAAATCCGGCAGATGGCCCAAGAGGCCAAGGCGGCCGCCCGTCAGGTGGCGGTCCTCTCCAGTACCGTGAAAAATCAGGCCCTGGCGGCCATGGCCCGAGCCCTGGAGGAACAGCGGCAGCTAATTCAGGCCGAGAACCAGAAGGATATTGCCGCGGCCCAGCAACAGGGCTATCCAGCGGCCTTTATCGACCGCTTGACCCTCTCCGACAAAGTCATCAACGCCATGGTGCAGGGTCTGCAGGACGTCATCAACCTGCCCGACCCGGTGGGCGCGGTCACTTCCATGTGGCGTCGGCCCAACGGATTGCTGGTGGGGCGGCAGCGCATCCCGTTGGGCGTCATCGGTTTCATTTACGAATCACGGCCTAACGTGACGGTGGACGCCGCCGCCCTCTGCCTGAAGAGTGGCAATGCCGTCATCCTCAAGGGGGGGAAAGAGGCCATCCATTCCAACCTGGTCCTGAGCCGCCTGATGGGTGAGGCCCTGGTGCAGGCCGGGGTGCCGGCCACGGCGGTGCAGGTCATTCCCACCACCGAACGGGAAGCCGTGGTGGAGCTGTTGAAACTGGACGACTACGTGGATATTATTATCCCCCGGGGCGGGGAGGGGCTCATCCGCTTTGTTGCGGAAAATTCCCGCATCCCGGTGCTCAAGCATTATAAAGGGGTCTGTCATATTTTTGTGGACGAGGCTGCCGACCTGGACATGGCTGAGACCATCTGTTTCAATGCCAAGGTGCAGCGTCCGGGGGTTTGTAATGCCATGGAGACGCTGCTCATTCACGCCGCCGTGGCCCCGGCCTTCGTCCCCCGGATGTTCGCCCGCTTCCGGGAGGCGGGCGTGGAATTGCGGGGCTGCCCCCAAACGGTGGCTCTGGATGCCCAGGTGAAACCGGCCACCGCCGAAGACTGGGGCTATGAATTCCTTGACCTGATTCTGGCCGTCAAAATCGTTCCCGATCTGGAGGCCGCTCTGGATCACATCGCCCAATACAGCTCCAACCATACCGAGGCCATTGTCACTCAGAACTATGCCAGGGCTCAACGCTTCCTCAATGAAGTGGACTCCTCGGTGGTCCTGGTCAATGCCTCCACCCGCTTTAATGACGGCGGCGAACTGGGGTTGGGCGCCGAAATTGGCATTAATACGTCGAAATTGCATGCCTTCGGCCCCATGGGGCTTGAGGAATTGACTACTACCAAGTTCATTGTTTTCGGCTCCGGGCAGATTCGGGGCTAGCGGCCGGCCGTGCGTCTGGGACTCTTCGGTGGCACCTTTAATCCCATTCATCTGGGCCACCTCCGGGCCGCAGAAGAGGTGCGCGAGTCTCTCCAGTTGGACCGCCTCCTTTTCATCCCGGCGGCCCGACCGCCCCATAAAAATGCCACTGCGGTCACGCCCTTTGCTGTACGGTTGGAGATGGTCCGCCTGGCCGTGGCCGACCATGAGCAGTTCGAAGTCTCGGATATCGAAAATCAACGGCCCGACAAGTCCTATTCCATCGACACGCTGCGTTGGTTCCGCCAGGAGTCTGGGCCGGCTGCGGACATCTTCTTCATTGTCGGTCTGGACGCCATGCTGGAAATCGAAACCTGGCGGGAGTATCAGAACCTTTTCCACCTCTGCCATTTTGTCGTGCTGGACCGCCCAGGCTATGCGTTGGACGATCTCCACCAGATTCTCTGCCAGAAACTCCATTGCCGGGCGGAAAATGATGGACAACTGTTTTGCCATCCCAGCGGCCGGCAGATCTATTTTCGCGCCATTACCCGTCTGGACATTTCCTCTACCCAGATCCGCCGGTTGGCGGCCCAGGGCCGCTCCCTGCGCTACCTCTTGCCGGAGGCGGTGCGGCGATATATATTAACTTATAAACTCTATTGCTAAAGGAGACGGTGTACGCTCACCAAGAAGACTACTCTAGAAGCAGCAGCCAAAGTTGATCTCTGCGTCCGCACCCTTTTGGCCAAAAAGGCCCAGGATGTGGTGGTCTTGGATGTGCGCCATCTTACTTCCATTGCTGACTTTTTTGTTATCTGCTCCGGCAATTCCCATCGGCAGGTGGCCGCTCTGGCCGGCTATGTGGAAGAAGCCCTGAAGCAGCAGGGAGTGCGGCCGTTGGGAGTGGAAGGCTCCCAGGAAGCCCGCTGGATCCTCTTGGATTGTAGCGATGTGATCGTGCACATCTTTTATCAACCCTGGCGCGAATTTTACGATCTGGAGGGGCTTTGGTTGGAAGCCCCCCGGGAATTCCCCACGGCACGAGAGGCGCGCCCGACCTGAGGCGGGGGCGCGGCCACGGGAGACAATCCATGCTCAGATCATTCCGCACCTGCCGGTTGCTCGGCCCCCTGTGCTTGGTGTTATGCCTTTGGCTAGCGGTACCCCCCTCGGCCTGGGGCTTTTTCGGCTCCCTGACCATTGAGAAGGAAAAAGACCTGGGGGAGGAATTCTGCCTCCTGCTGCAACAATATTACCCGTTGGTGCGGGATCCATATCTCAATGCCTATATCAACGCGGTGGGCCAGAAGTTGGTGAAACACCTGGGCCCCCAACCCTTCCAATATCGCTTTTTTATCTTAGAGGATCCCTCCTATAATGCCTTTGCCGTCCCCGGCGGGTATATCTTCGTCAACTCCGGCATCATCCGGCTCATGGATCGGGAAGACGAGCTGGCCGGCGTCCTGGCCCATGAAATCACCCATGTGCACCAGCGCCATATGGCCAAGCGCATGGAAAAGGCCAAATTTACCACCATTTCCACCCTGCTGGGCGCGCTGGCTGCGGTCCTGTTGGGTGGAGCTTTGGCCGCGCCCATCCTCATGGGGGCGGCCGCCGGGGCGGAATCCGCCATGTTGGCTTACAGCCGGGAGGATGAAAAAGAGGCCGATACCCTCGGGTTCAAATGGCTGACCCTGGCCCAGTATGATCCCCATTATATGATGACGGTATTCCGCAAAATGGACCGCCAGCGCTGGTTTGAACCCGGCAATATTCCGGTCTATTTAAAGACTCACCCGGAGCTCTCAAGCCGCATTGTGGACCTGGCGCACCTGACCGATACCCACCAGATTCCTGAACGTCAGACGACGCCGCCGACGCCGGCTTTTGTCTATTTCAAACAGCGCCTGGAAGCCCTGTACGGCAATCCCCACCGCATGAAGCGGGAACTGCTCATCCGGCTGTCCCAGGAGCCCGACAATGTCCCCCAGCGCTATTGTTTGGCCCTGGTTTATAAGCGCCTGGGAGACCGGCAGGCCGCGCTGCAGGCCTATCAGCAGGCCCTGGCCCGGGACCCCGACAACGACCTGATTAAACGGGATCTGGCCATTTTTTATTACGAATCCAACAAAATCCAGGAGGCCGCCGCCCTTTTCCAGGAACTGCTGCGGCGTCATCCCCGGGATGAGGTCTCTTTGTATTATCAAGGACTGATTTTGCAAGACCGCCGCCAACTGGACGAGGCCCTGGCCATCTTTGAGAATCTCCATGCCCTCAATCCCGGCTTTATTGAGGTCTACTACAACCTGGGAATGTTATACGGTCAGAAACAGCGCCTGGGGTTGGCCCATTATTATCTGGGCCGCCACTGCCGCTTGGCCAAGGACCTGCCCACCGCCCTCTTTCATTTCCGCAAGGCCGTGGCCAATATGACGCCGGCTGATAGATTGTATGGTGAAGCCCGTTTGGAGATCGCCCGCTTGGAGCGTCTGAAGGTGAGAGTCCCTTAACGAGTCTGGTGATGTGTGAGGAGAGTTGCTTATGCCCATTTATGAATACCAGTGCACCGCCTGCCAGGCCATCTCCGGTTTCCTCATCCTGAACCGGGATGAACCCTTGACGCCCGTCTGCAAACGCTGCGGCGGGCGGGAACTCACCCGGATCCTCTCCCGGGTCCATGTCCGCCTCTCGGAAGAAACCCGCCTGGACCGTCTGGCCGATTCCAACCGCTTGGGCGGCCTGGACGAAAACGACCCCAAGAGCATGGCTCGCTTCATGAAAGAGATGGCTGCAGCCACCGGCGAGGACCTGGGGGCCGACGAGATCGACCAGATGATGGAAGAAGCGGCCGGCGCCGGTGAGGATGAGGGCGGTGCGACCGCGGACTATGATGATTTTTAACAGCGCTTGCCAATGAAAAGTTGTGCGCCTTTTACATAACAGGGAAGGTGCCAACTCCTTTCCTTATCATCATTCCTTCCTAATAGTTTTTTCTCTTAGATAAAAAATCATACAGACTTTTCTAAGCCATTGTGATAACCTTTGGAACGCGGCCGCCAGTTTCTCTTGACCGCGTTTATTTATGAGGATGAGGTCTAGTGCTATGAAAAGATTCTTGGTGGGTTTCTTTGCTTTGCTTGCCGTGGTGTTGGGCAGTCAGTCCTTGCTCTTGGCCGCCGAGGCCCAGGGTGTGCCGGTGCTCTGTTACCATCGCTTTGGCCCCAAGGTTGCTGACAGCATGACCACGACCACGCCGACTTTCGCGGCCCAACTGCAATGGCTGCAGGACAACGGCTATACGGTCATACCGCTGCGGACTTTGGTCAATTATCTGTTGGGCCAGGGACCGCCCCCCCCTCCCAAAGCGGTGGTCATCACCGCGGACGATGCCCATAAAACTGTCTACAGCGATATGCTGCCGTTGCTCAAGAAGTATAATATGCCAGTGACCCTCTTTGTCTATCCCTCGGCCGTCTCCCGGGCTGACTACGTCATGACTTGGGAACAGCTCAAGGAATGTCAGGACACCGGCTTGGTGGACATCCAGTCCCACACCTTTTGGCACCCTAATTTTAAGAAGGAAAAAAAGAAGCTGAAACCAGAGGAATACCAGAAGCTGGTGCACGACCAGTTAACCAAATCCAAGGCTTCTCTGGAAAGACGCTTCGGCAAAACCGTGGATATCCTGGCCTGGCCCTTCGGCATCTATGACGAGGAACTGGAGCAGGCCGCAGCTAAAGCCGGGTATGTGGCAGCCTTCAGCATTGAACGCCGGTTGGCCAACCCCTCGGAGCGTATCATGGCCCAACCCCGTTACATGATTACCGAAGCCGATAAAAGCAAGAATTTTGTAGCTTTTGTCAGCGGTAAAGTCAGCGAAAAAGGCCCCCGGACATACTGACAGGTTGATGCCATAGTGCTTTCGGGGAGGGGGCAGGGGGAGTTGGCCCCTGGCCCCTCCATCACAAGATCTTTCAACTGACCTGCCATTCTGACAGGAGATATGGCGATGATCAAATTGCTCTGGGCTGTGCTTCTTCTCCTCCCGCTGTGGGCTCCTGCCGACGTTTTGGCGGTTACGGGACGGGTGTTGGATGCCAAGACCCAGGCCCCCATTGCCAGGGCCTTTGTGGCCATGGGTGAGCAGGGAGTTTGGACTGACCAGGAGGGGCGTTTTCAACTGGACGCCGCCGGTGCGACTATCAAAGTCAAGGCACCCGGCTATCAGCGCCGGGAGGTGCCGCTGGCGGGCCAAGCCGAAGCTGAGATCACCTTGGAGCCCTTCCACGTCAAGGCCTTGTATCTCACCGTCTATGGCGTGGCCGTGCCCCGCATCCGGGAGGCGGCCATTGCTGCAGTAGAACGCAACAACATGAATGCCCTGGTCATCGACATCAAGGGCGACCGCAGTTTTATCCCTTTCCCGGTGGACATCCCTTTGGCCAAAGAGGTGGGGGCGCAGAATACCATCCTGGTCAAAGATATGAAGGCCATGGTCGCGGCCCTGAAAGAGAAAAACCTCTACCTCATTGCCCGCATCGTCGTCTTTAAAGACAACCTGCTGGCCACCGCCAAACCGGAGTGGGCCGTGCGGACCAAAGGCGGGGCCATCTTCAAGGATCGGGAGCGCCTCCGCTGGATTGACCCCTTTCGCCGGGAGGCCTGGGACTATAATATTGCCGTGGCCAAAATCGCCGCAGAATTGGGCTTTGACGAAGTGCAGTTCGACTATGTCCGCTTCCCCGACAACCGGGGCACGGGCTATTCCCAGCCGGTCAATGAAAACACCCGCACCGCCACCATCACCGCCTTCCTGGAGACGGCCTACCAGGCCCTAATCCCCTACAATATCATGGTGGGAGCCGATATCTTCGGCTATGTCTGCTGGAATACCAACGACACCGACATCGGCCAGAAGATCGCCCCCATCGTCAACGCCATCGACGTGGTCTGCCCCATGGTCTATCCTTCGGGCTACAACTGGGGCATCCCCAACTACCGCAATCCGGTGAAACATCCCTACGAAATCGTTTATCTCTCCCTGAAGCGGGCCCAAGAGCGGACCGGCGTTTCGCCCCTGCGCTTCCGGCCCTGGCTCCAGGCCTTCCGGGACTATGCCTACGGTGGCGGCGACTTTACCGAAGAACGCATGCGCATCCAGATCCAGGCGGCCCAGGACTTCGGCGCCAGCGGCTTCATGTTCTGGAACCCCCGGAATATCTATCCCACCGGGGTGTTCGCCGTGTCTACTGGAAAGAGGGAGTAGGAGAGAAGAAGAGCAGGGAAAAGAGCAAAAGAGAACAGCGGCGTCGCCTCTGCGGGGGCACCCAGAGCGGCATACTGCGCCCCGGTCCGAAGCAACCGGCCGGTCTTGACCTGCCGTGAACGGCTCGCAAGTGCCATCCCCCCTCAAGGGGCACAGACTTTCTGGTCTGCGCTAAATTCTATCCTCATAAAAAAAGGGGGGTTGCCCCCCCTCTGTTACAACTACCTTGGCTGGAGAATCATTACGGTCTGTTGGCCAGGGCCAGTTTCTGACCTTCCAGGAAAGCCCGGGCGCCCACGAGGCCGCTTTCCACACCCTTGTTTACCATGGTGCTGGGGGCGCTGGTGTCTTTGTCCAGACCTTTGGCCCGCAGGGCGTCATTATTGGATTTCATGCCTTTTTCAATGGCCTGCAGTCCTTCCTGAACCATCCGGCCACCCTCTACGAAGGTGTCCAGGCAGCGATACTGACCTTCCAGGTTCCGGTTGGCCACGCAGACTTTCCATTCCTGCTGTCCCTGATCCAGAAGGGCCATACCTTTTTTGGCCATGTCCAAGCCATCGGTGATGACCTTGTTGCCGGCGGTGACATCAGGCAGGCAGCCTTTGTCGGTGCAGATCTGGACATACTGTTTCATACCCTGTTCCACCGTATTCACACCTTCTCTCATGGTGTCACGGGCTTTGAGCATCATTTCCACGCCCTTGGCAAACAGGGCCGGATCTTTGGCAGCCGAGGCCGGCAGAGCCGAGAAAGCCAACGCCACAACGGCTACGATGATGGCACATTTTGCAAACAATTTCATTCCCATTCCTCCTTTTGTTTTTCCCCACCATACGGTGGATAATGATGACATGGCCATAATACTTCCTCTGCTGAGGATAATCAACCTTTTTCTGTTTACGCGAAAAATTTATTTTCGATGTCTAAGAGTAAAAACAACGCAGTTACTGAGGGGGAAGGCAAACTAACCATATTATCTCTTATCGGCTGGCGCAACTTTGTGAATAAGGAAAAACAACTAGAACTTTGCGGTGCGATTGGTTTTTTCAGGTCTGGCTGTGCCTTCACACAATGTTCAGAGCTATGGCGCGGGAAAAAAGAACTCGTTAACAGTGGTTGGGTCATCATTTGGATGCCCTAACAATAGCATCTTTCCAACATTATTTCAAGGTTTTTTTGCCGCCCGATAAAAATATTCCAGGTTTTTTTTAGCTCTTGAGGCCGCCAACCCTCAGGGGCAGCCAAGGGCCAGCGGCTCAAGTCCCCCGTTCTGGGTGTGGAGCTGGATGCTATTGCAAAACCCCCTCACTCAGTCCTCGCCCCCTGCCAGGGAGAGAGGAGATTAAGGAATTAACAGGATATCTTCTGTCAGCAATCCACCCTTCCCGAAAAGGGATTTTGGAACAAGTTCTACACGGCTGATGTGGGCCGGCAACAGGTTACTGACCCAAGACCTGCTGAAGGGCCTGGATCACCTCCTCGTAGTTGGGTTCGTTGGTCACTTCCGGAACAAGTTGGACGTACTGGATAACCCCCTGCCGATCAAGAATAAAGACAGCCCGGGCTAAGAGGCGCAGTTCTTTAATCAACACCCCGAAGGCTTGGCCAAATGCGGCCTCCCGGTGATCCGACAAGGTTTTGACCTTGTCCACGCCGGCGGCGCCACACCACCGCTTCTGGGCAAAGGGCAGGTCCATGCTGACCACGACGATCTGGACATCCGGACCGAAGCTGGCCGCTTCATCATTAAATCGGCGGGTTTCAATATCACAGACAGGGGTATCCAGAGAAGGCACCGAGGTGAGTATCAGTACTTTGCCCCGCCAGTTGGCAAGTTTGACGGGGTTGAGATCATTGTCCAGGAGTTCGCACTCAGGGGCCGGCTGCCCCACTCTGACCTCAGCGCCCACCAAAGTTAAAGGATTGCCGTGAATCGTGATAATTCCTGTCCGTTCGGTCATGTTGCCTCTCCTCCTGGGCTGCTCACCAGCCAACTAATTGGCCACTGCCGACGCTCCGGCTTGGCTTTTGGTAACATGAAATTAGGCACTCGGATGCTGCTTGGCAAGAGGAGGGCAAAGACAAAGGCGTTTTTTCCTGGATGACAGCGAAAAATTCCCTGGTAGAGAAAAGCCAGAGGCGGCCCCAAACGGTACCGGCAAACTCCGGTGTCTGCCGTGAGTGCCGCCTCCCTGCTGCTTGCCGATGCTGTACCAGCTCGCCAGTGAACAAAGTTTCCCGATTTAAGAACTTACTACCAATACTGCCCGGCCAACCGTCGTTCTCGCTGCCAGGGCCAAGGGCGGTGCTGCCGTTCCTGGTGATAGGGCCGCATCTGCGCCCGAGGCCAGGATTGGTGTTTCTTCAGGTGGGCCTGCGGCTGAGGACGCGGACAAGAATAGCCGTCCGGCCCATGGGGACGCCCATGCTTCTTGTTGTGCCAGCGTGGTCCTGCAGGGGGATGGGAGGGGGCGCCATATCCGGGATAGGCCACCTGGCGATCATGCAGTTCCCGATACAGGCGGCGGTCGGCCTGATCCAATTTATGTTGCAGGCGGAACCTTTCCTGGGGGGTTATCCTGCCATCGGCTTGGATACGGTCCACCTGCCGTTCCAGACGCTGCTGTTCTTTGGTAAGTTTGCGGGCTTCCTGAGGGGTCAAAGCACCGCTCTGCACCCCGCGCCGAATCATCTCTTCCCGTTGGTCCAACCGCCGCTCCACATTCCCACCGTACATCTGGGCGGCTGCCAAGCCGCTGTCGATCAAGAGGCTCATAACCGCCACGCCGCTCAGACTGACGAGTTTCCACCAGTTCATTTTGTCTCCTCCGGTTGCTGGGTGGTTGCGTCTTGCCGTTAAGGTTTTCTGAGAAGAAACGCAAGGTTTGGGCCAAAAGCTTGGCTATGGGGATTAATTTATAATATCAATATGATATATGATCCAAGCCTTAATTTGCGGTCTTTGGGCGTCTGCCGGCCGTAGGTCTTTTGAGAAAATCAGGCTGCAAGGGAGGCCTGGAGTTCTCAGATTGACAGCGGCAGTTATTCATTTCTCCCGGACTCTGTCAACCGAAAGAGTCCATATCCCCGGCCCATCTGTAATGTGGCCAGAAAAGAGGTCTCGCGGTTTACTTCTGCAGCAACCGGAAACCGCAAATTGGCATAAATGTTTAGTTTTAAAGTCTTGTGGCGACGCAGCATCTTGCTGCACTTCGGGCCCTCAGGTCAAGCTGGGGCGGGCACGGAGGCCCGCCCCAATAAAAAAACTTTGACAGAAAACCAGTGGGATATGGTGACCAGGAACACCAGCGCGTCGTAGCGGCACACTATTTTCAAAGTGGAAATCGTATGGCCACAGGAAGGTTGGATTGGGGAGACGGTTCAAGGGGGCGAGCCCGCGGGCAGATCTTCATAAGCCGGCAGAACTCCTAAACCATGGGCTTTTTTGATGGCCCGGTCAACGGCCAGGCGCAGGGCCTCTTCGGCCAGCAGACCCACCACATGCAGATCGGCCCGTATCTCCGGCTGGGCCAGGACAAAGACGATGTCGCCGTCAAAGAGGGTGTGGATGGGGGTAATAGACTTGGCCAGGCCGTTATGGCCCATCTGGGCAATTTTTTGGGCCTGCTCCCGGCTCAGGTGGGCGTTGGTGGCCACCACCCCCAAGGTGGTGTTGGGTTCGCCGAAGCGGCGCCGGACAATACCCCGGCGGATGTGGGCGGCCGTGTCCACAAACTCAAAACTGTCAGGAGCCTGGCGGGCTCCGGCAATGATCCGGCCGGTGGCATGATCTCGGACGTCGCCGAAGGCATTGACGACCACCAGGGCGGCCACCAGGAGGCCGTCCGGACCTTGCAGGCAGACGCTGCCCAAGCCGCCTTTCATGCCTTGGGGCAGGCCGAAGAGCTTGCCCACTGTGGCGCCGGTCCCCACGCCGACGCTGCCTTCGGCAACCGGTGCATCAGTTGCCTGCAGACAGGCGGCATAACCCATGGCCTTGTCGGGGCGCACTCGGCAGTTGCCCAGCGAGAGGTCGAAAATAACTGCGGCCGGGACGGTGGGCACCCGGGTAATGGTAACGTCAAAGCCCAGGCCCCGCTCTTCCAGAAATTCCATGACGCCACCGGCTGCATCCAGACCGAAGGCGCTGCCGCCGGCCAAGAGAATGGCCTGGATTTCGTTGACAAGATGGTAACTGAGGAGGGCGTCGATCTGCCGAGTGCCGGCTGCCGAGCCCCGGATGTCGATGCTGCCCAGGGTGCCGGGCGGACAGAGAATCACGGTGCAGCCCGTCAGGTTTTTAAAATCACTGGCCTGCCCCACCAAAAAACCGGGGACGCTGGTGAGGGTGCCGCAGATTTCCGGGGTCATCCTGATCCTCCTGCCTTTAGGGTGCCACCACGAATTGTCCCTGCTTGATGGTAATGATCTTGGTCACCACGTCGGCTTCCCGTTCATGATTAAATCCTTTGAAGAGACTGAATCCCGGCGGCGGCGTCTGGTGCTGCAGTTGGGAGGCCAATTCCTGGCGGCTCAAGGAAGGATTCTGCCGTATGGTTTCGGCCAACAGACGCATGCTGCTGTACCCCTGGGCGGCCAGATAGCCCGGGGCCTGGTTGAAGCGCTGGCGAAAATCCGCTACAAAGGCCTTGGTGAGAGGATCGCCGGCACTGGCCAGAAACCCGTCGACAAACAGGAGGCCGGCAAGGAGGTCGCTCTGTTTTAAAGCGGCCGGGGTATGCAGCAGATTGGTCCCCAACAGCCGGACACCCTGGAGAGGCGTCAGGGCCAGCTCTGTGGCTACGGCCGCCGCGGCCGGGGCTTCATCAGGAATAAAGATGGCGTCGATGACCGGTCCGCCGGTGACGTTGGCTGGTATCTGGGCCAGGGTCTGGACCGCCTGGGCAATATCGCCACCGCCCTCCTGGTAGGAGGCCTGCCCCACTAACCTGGCCGCCTGCCGGTTGATTTCGTCACCAAACTGCCGGGCCAGGGTCTGGCCATACCTGGAGTCGGGATAGAGAATGGCGAAGCGCTGCCACCCCTTAGTCGTTGTGGCGTAGCGCACCAGGGCCTGGATCATAAGGCGGTGCGTCAGGAAGTCCCGAAAGACCAGGGACCGCCCGAGGGTTACGTCTTTTTTCTGGGTTAGGGCCAGTAAGGGGAGTCCCAACCGTTGGGCTTCGGCGGCGGCGGCGTCGGCCGCAGCCGATGGCAAAAAGCCGAGGAGGGCTGTGACTTCGGGATTATCAGCCAACTCGGCCACTGCGGCGGCCACATTTTCAGCCTGCTGGCCGCAATCTTGGACAATGAGCGGCACGCCGGTTTGGGCTGCGGCCAACTCTATGCCGTTTTTCACCTGGCTGCCGGCTTCGGCGTCCTCGCCGGACAGCGGCAGCAGACAACCCACCGCCCTCGGGGTTGTGGATGTTTGGGATTTTTCTGTTCCCAAACCCAACTGCTTGGCCTGGGCTGCCTCAGGGCTGTCGGGAAAGCGCTGTTGCAAGGCTTTCAGCCAATTAGCCGCAGGCTCGGGCCGGCCGGCCTGCAGTTCCAGTTTGGCCAACTGCAGGAGCACACCGGCGCTCAAGGGGGTATCCCGATAGAGATCGGCCAGGTTCGTAAGTTCCGCCAGGCTGGCCCGGCTCAGGAGCCTGGTTTTCAGGTCCTGGAACCAATCTTCTTCGCCATAGGGGAGGTCTTTGGCCACCAGGAGGAGGCGGCTGAAGGCCTGGGTGACGTTGCCGGCCTGCAGGGAAATTTCCGTCAGCAGGGCATTGGTCTTGAAACGCAAGGCGGCCGGCAGGGTGGAGGCGCTGAGGTTTTCCAGCACCCGTTCGGCTTCCGGCAGGTTGCCCAGCTTATAGTGGGCCTGACCGACGCCGTAGCGGGCCTGCAGGGCCAGGCCGCTGTCCGTTTTCATGGTCAGGAGGGCTTCATAGCGGCGCCGGGCCTCCTGCCAATTGCCCTGGATACCATAGAGCTCGGCGGTGCGCAGCCAGGCATATTGGCCCTGGCTCTCCGGTGGCGAGCTCTGCAAGAATTGTTCATAGCGGGCCAGGGCTTCCGCAAAACGGTGCGCCCGATAGAGCTGCTCGGCCTCCTGGAAGAGTTGCGTTGCGGTCTGACTGCTCCTCTGGGCCAGGCCGATAGAAGGCCAGGTGACCAGGACTGTCAGCAGGAACAGCCAGAGAAGCTGGCAAAAGCCGCGATCAAGAAACCGAACGCCGCCTATCTGACGCCTGTAGGCCAGAGTTCGCAACTGCCAATGGTTCGTCTTCATAAAATTATTTTATCAATTTGTCTAAAGGGTTGCCAGCAATAGTTGGGAGTGGCTCCTATCTAGCAAAGGGCGGCGTCTCGAAGGTCGCCCGGGGATGGGTCCCGGCCCAGGGGTATTGCTGTTGATAAGCCTGGAAGCGGGCCGGATCGGCCTGGAAGCGAAACAGGCGGGCCCGGCGGCCATAGGTCTGGTTGTGAGGTGCGGTAAATTCGGCCAGGAGCTCTAATTCCGGATGGGCTTGCCTAAGGATGCCGGGGTCGGCCCAGAATATCCGTTGCGCCGATGTCTCCGGGTGTTTGTCGGTCCACAACAGATAATCGGCGCCGCCCAGATAGAGCCATTCCACCAGCTCGGCAGGGCTGCCCTGGGGTTGGCCGATCCAATAGGCCTGGGCCCGGTAGGCCACTTCGGCCTCCCGGCTGCTGAGTACCTGCCCCGGCCCGGTGGTCTGGAGAAGCCAGGCGGCAGCCAAGGCATGGGTATGGGGTTCTAAGCGCACGGCCCAGCGTCGGGGCACCTCTTTGAAGTATTGGGGATACAAAAAATGGAAGCTCAGCAGGGCCACCAGCAGGGCGGCACCGAGTTTCTTGGTGCCAGCGGGTTGGTCTGATCGGCGCAGGCGTTGCCAGAGCCAGAGCCACAGCACCGCCAAGGCCAGATAGAGCCAGGGGAAGAACCAGCCGATCAGGCGGGCCTCCCGTACCGGACCTAAGCAATGGAGTCCCAGGACGGCGCTGGCGGCGCCGAAGAGAAAGAGGGCCGGAGCTGGGAGACGCACTTGGCCGCTGAGCCACCCCACGGGCAAGACCACCAGAAGCATGATAAAGCCTGGGAGGGTCACTTTCTGGAAGGCTTTCAGGCTCCAGGTCAGGTTATCCCAGATGAGCCCGGCCAAAATCGTCGGCCGTCTGAGAAGCTGCACGGCACTGGCCTGGGGATAGCGCTCATCCCCAGGCCGGGGCCAGCGGGTATACTCCATCATTTCATGGGGCCGCAGACGGAAAAAGGCAATTTCGCCCTGTTTATGGCCGGGATACTCAGTCTCCCGGCTCCGGTCAAAGGTGGTGCTGTATTCGGCATAGAAGCGGTGGCCCTCTCCCAAGGAGATGATGCCGAAGGCCTGATAGAACCACCAGACCCACAGACCCACGAGCAGCAGGGTTAGGGGCAGGGCGCCGCCCAACAGCGGTGCGGCCCGCCGCAGGCCGGCCAGCACCCCGTTAGCCGGCCACATGAGGCTGCAGAGGAGCAGGGCAAAGATTGCCGCGCCGCTGAAGAGGCCGATTTCCCGGCTGAAAAAAAGGAGGCTCCAGACTAAGCCAAAGGCCAGACCCCGGGTCCAGGTGGGGCGTTCCCGGAGGAGGAGCGTCAGATAGAACAGGCCCATCAGGAGGGGATAGAAAAGGTTTTCGGTTAGGGCAAAGGGGGCCAGCCGGCACCAGACATGGTTGACCGCCAAGCCGACTCCGGTGAGCCAGGCCAGGAGCGGCTGCTGGGGGGTCAGCCGTCTGACCCAGAGCATGGCCAAAGCCACGGCCAAGCTATTGCCAACGATGCCGATGAGGCGGGCGGCCAGCACCGGCTCACTGGTGAGACGGCTGCAGAGGCCGATGCTCACCGGCAGCAGCGGCGAAGAAAAAAGTTGGGGCAGCAGGAGCCAGCGGCCTTCGCGGACATGCTCACTGATCCAGAGGTAGCGGATGGCATCGCCGCCGATCTCACCCTGGAAGACCGCCAGCCACAGCAAACGGCAGCCCACGGCCAGGACCAACACGGCAACGCCCCAGGGCAGCCAGAAAGAACGCGTGTCCGGACCAGGGCAGGTTAATGGCTCGGACTGGCGGGTCACTGGACCACTTCCTTCTCAGGCAGAGGGGACCGGCGTTTCTCTGGGGCCCAAGCCCCGGTCAGCCGGGGGTGGGTCCCGGTCCAGGGAAACTGCTGACGCAGGGCCGCTACTTTCTCCGGTCGCGGCCGGAAGCGCAGCAGCCGACCACGGCGGCCATAGGCCGACGCCTCGGGGACGTTAAATTCCGCTACCAACTCCAGCTCCGGAATGTGGCGGGCCAACTCCTGGGGTTCGCGCCAAAAGATTTGCTCTTCCTCGGGAATCGGCACCGCATCATGGAGGAGGAGAAAATCAGCGTTGCCCAAATACAGCCAGGTAAGCATTTCTTCCGGGGTGCCATAGGGCAGACCGAGCCAATAGCCCTGGCTGCGCCAGACCACTTCCGGCTCCCGGGAGGCGATCAGCGCCCCCGGGCCGAACTGGGCAGAAATTTGGGCGGCGGCCCAGGAGTGCACCTGCGGGGTGTGACGCAGCGCCCAGCGCCGGGGGATTTCCCTGAAGTATTGCGGCAGGAGGAGATGGAAGCAGAGGAGGCCGCCAAGGAGAGCCGTGAGCAGGTTTTTGACCAACGGCGACCAGTCTCTGGCCCATATCTTTCGCCAGAGCCACAGGGTAAAACCGGCCAGCGCCAGGTAGAGCCAGGGAAAGAACCAGGCAATGAGCCGGGCCTCTCGGACCGGCCCCAAGAAATGGAGCCCCAAAACTCCCAGACTGGCGCCAAAAGTCCAGTAGACCGGACCGGGCAGCGACAAGCGGCCACTGAGCAGGCCTACCGGCACCAGGAGAAACAGGGTGAGCCAGCCCACCAGGGTCACCCGCTGCAGTTCTTTGCTGCTCCAGACTAGGTTGTCCCAAAAAATCTGCAGGGTAATCCTGGGATGCTGCCAGATCTGAGCCGCCCCGGAGGGGGGATAGCGGGGGTCAGACGGCGCCGGGAAGCGGGTAAACTCCATCATTTCATAGGGGCGCAGGTGGAAAAAGGACAGGGTGCCGTGGTCGTAATGGGGGTGCCGGCGGTCCCGGTCAAAGGTCTGGGCATAGCTGGTGTAAAACCGGCGGCCCTCGCCGATGGAGAGTACGCCCAGGGCCTGATAGTACCAGGCTGCCCAGAGGGTCAAAAGCATCGCTAAAACGGTCAGGCTGCCCACCGCCAGGCGCCCGATAGCCCGGCCGCTACCCTGACGCCGGCGGGTTGCCAGAGCGGCCAGGAGCACCACAAAGACGGCCGCACCACCGTACAGGCCGATCTCCCGACTGAAAAACAGGAGGCCCCAGACTAAGCCAAAGGAGAGGGACCGGCGCCAGGTCACCCGGTCCAAGAGCTGCGTCATGAGGAGGAGCAGGGCCAGCAGCCAGAGATAGAAGAGGTTGTCGGTGAGGACAAAGGGCGCCAGCCGGCACCAGACATGATTTACTGCCAGCCCCAGCCCGGTGAGGGCTGCCAACCCCGGTCGGCTTGGCCAGAGGCGGCGCACCCAGAGCATGGCCAGACCTACGGCCAGGGTATTGCTCAACATGCTGATGACCCGGCCGGCCAGGAGTTCATCCTGAGTCAGCCGGGTCAACAGACCGGTCAGGGCCGGCAGCAGGGGCGACGTATAGAGCTGCGGCAGGAGCAGCCACTCACCCCGGCTGACGTGCTGACTGATCCAGAGGTAGCGCACCGCATCGGCGCCGATGAAGTTCCGGGAGACCTCCAGCCAGAGGAGGCGGCTCAGGAGGGCCACAGCCATAATCCCCCAGAACCACCAACCGCCGCCGGCCGCAGGAATTGGCGCTGCATCCCCAGAATCGGGTGAGTTAGACCGCCACCACCGTGGTAACATAATAGACCATCCCAGATCGGTCGATCTGCAGGTTGGGGTAAGCCGCCAGCAACCGCCGGATGTCCGCCTCAGAAAATTCCAGATATTTCTGGCCCCGCAGCAGGGTCCGGTAGACATAGTGCAGGGGGCTAAGCCAGTGCCCTTTCAGGGGCAGACAGGAGAACAGGTGGGGTACGTGGGTGAGCTTCTGGACCACTTGGGCCGGGTCGGGCAGATAATGCAGGCAGCCCAGATCAAACCAGGCATCGGCCGGGGGAAAGGCCACCGTCAGCAGATCGGCAGTCAGGAAATGGCAACGGTCGCTGACCCCGGCCTGCCGGGCCGCCGCCTGGGCCTGGGCGATGGCCGGGGCGGAGATGTCATAGCCGTACACCGTTACCCCATGCCGGGCTGCAGCCACGGCAAAACGGCCGACGCCGCAGCCCAGGTCCAGGATGGTCTGGGCCCCACAGGCTTGGAGAAACGCCAGAGCCCGGTTGTGGCGCTCAATGATGCCCCGTTGAATAAAAGGCCCCAAGAGGGGGATTTTTCCCACCAAGCCTCTCCCTTCATAGATTTCGTCAAAGACGACCGCTTCTTTTTCCCAGGATTTATTCATAGGCTCTCCTTTTGTGCAAATATTCGTGGCACAGGTTCACTGGCCGGTTGGCTTCTCGATAATATCGAGGACATACTCTTTGGCGGTTACCACCTGGCGTTCCCGGGCCAGGGTCTTAAAGATACTGCGCTGCATGGCCAGGCGGGTCAGCAGGTCCTGGCAGGCCACCTTAGCCACCGCCTGACTCGGGACATACTCCTCGGGATGGCCGCAGTCCATGAACTCAAAATCGTGGAGAGCATGGACCAGCAGCGGCGTCCGCCGCCGGATCAGGCCATACATCAGGCGGAATTTTTTCTCACTGGTAAAAACATGGGAGATGAAGGGATAGGGCACCAGTGGCAGCACGTTCAGAGGCAGTTCCACCAACCGGCGGCCGTTCTCGGCCAGTATGATATAGGGTGCCCGCGCCACCCGGGGTGGGGCATTGGGATGGACGATGGCCCGCCCCGAGACCAGCCGGTCGTACCAACGGCGGACTTTTTTATAGAGTGGGAAAAGATAGCCCGGCACCACGCTGGAATCATACAGATAGCCGTTCTCCACAAGCAGCCTGGCAATATCAGCGTCAAAGGCATAGCCCGGCCCCCGAAAGCCGACCACCTCTTGCCCGCTGAGGTCCTCCAGGATTTTTTTGCTTTCGATAACTTCCCGGGCCTTTTCGGCCGGCGACAGCCAACACAGCTCGATCCGGTGGTTCAGAGAATGGGACGCTACCTCATGGCCGGCCGCCACCAGGCGCTGCAGGAAGGGTCGGTTGCCGGGGTGGCGGGCAAAGTCGGCCACCAGGAAGAAGGTGGAGCGCAGGCCCAACTCCGCTAACAGGTCCAGATAGCGGGGCAACCACTTCCGGTAACTCAGGTCGATACAGCGATCCTCCCGGCCCCGCTGGCGCCGCCCCTCCTGAAGCTTTTCCGTGTGTCCGTGCATACAATCCACATCAATGGTGATCAGGGCATGTTTGGACGGCGGCTGCTGTTTGGACATGTAGTATTCTCCAATCCTGGCTTCTGGTTTGCGGTTTGCTGCTTCCTGTTTCTGTCGCCTCAGTTCTCACGGTGCAAGCGATAGACCAGATAGCGGTCGTTCTCAAAAACCACTGGCAGGGGCAGGCGCAGCGGCCGGTTCTTGGCCACCACGACATAATCGGCCTGCAGTTTCTGGGCTTGTGGCAGCAACGTTTCCGGGTCGGCCAAGGCCTGCTCCAACCGGTGATACCGTCGGAAAATCTCCAGGTAGCGGGCCTCCCGATGGTTGATGAGGTCGCCCAGGGCATGGGTGATGCTTCGTTGCGCCCGGAAGCGAAAGAGCGGCGAACTGTGGAAAAAAAGGGCGTCTGGGGGGGTCTGGGTGCGGGCCCAGTGAAAAAGCTCGTTGTCAGGCTGGATGTCCACGGGAGCCCGGTGCAGTCCCAGGTCGCGGCCCAGGGTCAGGGCCAGCCCTTGCCGCAGGCCCGGCCAGAGAGCCAGACCGAGCACCGCCAACAAAATGATACCGGCCAATATACCTTGCAAGAGGCGGCGCCGGCTCGGCCAGGCCCGCCAGGCTTCCCGACAGATTAGGCCTACCGCGGCCAGCCCGAAGAGCACGCGGCTCATCATCGTAAAAGCCAGGACGGCATAATAGCCCACGGCAACCCTCGGGCTGGTGTTGAGCCATTGGGCGAGCGGCGGCAGGAGGCAGGCCGCGGCCCGGGCGCTGAACAGATAGAAAAACGGATGGATGAGCCGCACCGCCCGGTAGTGCTCGATGACCAGGGAAGTAAGCCAGAGGGAATCAAGCCGCAGCCATAGGAGCGTCAGGAAATAATAGGGCAGCAGAGAGATGGCCAGGACCACAAAACCCATGCCCAACAGCCACCAGTCCTTGGTGGCCACATCCCCCTGGCGCCACCGCCAGATGACGTAGCCGGCAGCCACCAGATACAGCCAGGAGAAGCCGGCTCCTTTGCCGGCCAGGCGCCAGCAGAGGTAGAGAATGACCAAACAGCCCCAACCCCAAGCCTGCTGGGCGGCCCGCTCCCGGGCGTTGGGCCGCAGAAGATAATTCAGACCCAGAACCAGGATGGCGCCCAAGAACAGCCAGACCCGGCGTTCGGTAGCGTCGCCGGGAAAGCTCCCCCAGGTAGTGGGAATTTTCAGATAGCTCTGCACCACCTGGCGGATGCCGGCGAAATCCAGGGCTGCCGCCGGCGTCGGCGCCTGCCGCTCCATGAGGGTCATGGGCACGACGGCCGCCAGGGCATAGCTCCCCAACATCAGGGCCAGGAACAGCCACTGCCGGCGCTCCCGGATATGGCTCAACAAGAACAGTCCGGCAAAGAGTTCCCCCAAAAATAAGGCGGTGGGGGGGTGCAGGAAGGCCAGCAGGCCTGTCCCAACCCCCAGACTTATGGCCCGGCGGCGGTCCGGATGGCCCAAAAAGCGGAAATAGAGCAGCACGAGAAAAGGTGCCACCGACGTGGCCAGGGTGCGGGCCAACATAAATTCCACGCCCCCCGCCCCCCAGATCTCCCCGGAGGGGGCCGGGCGATAAGGCACAGCCAACAGGGTCAGGACCAGGGCCACACCCAGAGAGCCACTCCATTCCCAGAGGAGCAGACCGGTGCCCAGGGTAAAGAGAAAGACCGCCGGCGGCACCAACACCAGCAAGGCCGCATCGAAGCTGCCCGTCAGAGTGATAAGGTGCTGCAGCAGCCAGCGCAGCAACGGGATATAGCCGCGGTAGAGGGTATCATCATGGAAGGCATAGTCCCGGGGGAAGAGCGTCGGGTCCCGGTCCTTGGCCAACATGGTGCCCACGTAGGTCTGATCATGGCCCATTTCATAGGGCGTAACGGCGCTGTGCCAGGTATAGCCGAGGGCCAGGAGGAGGGCGAAGACGAGTAGGATCCCCCGGGGTGACAAAACGCTGCGGCTGAGAGTGGAGTTGACTGACATGGCAAGTGGAACGATTACCGGCCTCCGGACGTGGTGGGCGCCTTGAACTTACCCACGTGACTGGACAACCTGCCGAACCGAGTCGGCCACATACTCGGCTTCCTCGTCCCGCAGGCCGGGATAGAGAGGCAGACTGATGGTCCGTTGGCCGATCTGCTCGGCGTGGGGAAAATCTCCCTCTTGATGGCCGTAGCGCTCCCGAAACAGGGTATAGAGATGGCAGGGCCGGTAGTTCACCGCCACGCCCACGCCTTTTTCCTGGAGGCCCCAGAGGATAGCGTCCCGTCGCGCCGGGTCCACCCAGATGGTGAACAGGTGGTGGCCTTGTTTGACGCCCGGCAGCAAGGTCGGCAGTTCCAGACCCGGCAGGTGGGCCAAATGTTCCCGATAGAACCGGGCCAACCGCTCCCGCTCCCGCCGGCGGGATTCGATCTCGTCAATTTGATCGATCAAGAGAGCCGCGGCCAGGTTCGGCATATTGTATTTCCAGCCCTCCACGTCCACATCGTAATGGCGATAGCGCCCGGTATAGCGGTCCTCGGCGTGGGTGGACATGCCGTGAGTCCGCAGCTTCTTCAACGGTTCCACGAGAACATCGAGGTTGGTGGTCAACGCCCCGCCTTCGCCGCAGGTGATGCTTTTGGTGGCATAAAAGCTGAAGCAGGCCGCGTCCGCCAGTTCCCCCACCCGGACGCCGTCCCGCTCGCCCTCCAGACAATGGGCCGCGTCCTCGATGAGGAAGAGGTTCGCCTCCTGAGCCAGGGCCTTCAGGGCCCGCATATCCACCATCTGGCCATAGAGGTGCACTGGCAGGATCGCTTTGGTCCGGGGCGTCACTGCGGCGGCCACCCGGGTCACGTCCAGATTGCCGGTGTCCGGCTCCACATCCACAAATATGGGTCGGGCGCCGGTGTGCATGATGGCCAGGGCCGTGGCCACAAAGGTCATGGGGGTGGTGATGACTTCATCCCCCGGCCCGACGTCCAGGGCCAGGAGGGCCAAATGCAGGGCCGCGGTGCCGCTCATCAGTCCCAGGGCATGCTTCTGGCCTAAATAGGCGGCAAACTTTTCTTCAAACAGGGCCGTTTCTTGGCCCGTAGTCAAAAAGATGGAATCCAGGACCCGGGCGACGCGCTGCAGATTTTTCTCACCCAACTGATGGCGATAGAAATCGACTTTCAAGGCGGACATCCTCCTGTGGATGCGGCCAACACTTGATGCAAGGCAGTAATTGGCGAATGGGATTTGGTAAGTTATATTCAACCCTGGCAAGGGTGTCAAGCAAAGGGAAGTCGGGGCCGGGCCAGGCGGCGCTCGGCCCCCTGGCAGCCGTGGCCGGGGTTTCTCCCCTTTACGAGAGCCCTGCCATGGTATATTATAAAAAATTTTGAATTCATTTGTAGACGCTACTGGAGGGGATCTCGTCGTCCCGCCCGGACAGCGGCCTCAATGAATACCGTCGCAGGGGCTCTCTCTGACAATGTTGGTCTTAGCTTTTGATACCTCCACCAGCCGGGGCAGTCTGGCCTTGCTGGCCGACGACCGCATCCTGGCGGAATATACCTTGGAGAGCCCGGCCTCCTACCTGAACCGCCTGCTGGTTGGGATTGAACAACTTTTTACCGATACCGGCCGGAGCCGCCAGGAAGTGGGCCTGATTGTCGTCAGTGCCGGCCCCGGCAATTTGACCGGCTTGCGCCTCGGGCTGGCCACGGCCAAGGGCCTGGCCCTGGCCTTGGGCTGCCCGGTGGTGGCCATCAATACCCTCGACGCCCTGGCCGCCAACTTTCCCTGGAGTTCCCTGCCCATCTGTGCCATTCTGGACGCCAAGAAGCAGGAGGTCTATGCGGCCCTGTATCACTGCCAGCATGGCGCCGCCGTCCGCCAGAGTGAGTATCTGCTGCTGCACCCGGTGGCCCTGACGGGCTATATTCAGGCTGCCACCATTCTGACCGGCCCGGGGTTGGAGCGCTATGGGGCCATGTTTCAGGAGCTTTTCGGGTCCAAGGCGGTTTTGCCGCCCCCGGAACTGCGCCTGGTCAGGGCCAGCGTCCTGGCCCGCCTGGGGCAGATCCGCCTGGCGGCCGGCCAGGTGCCGGACCTGGACCGTCTGACCCCCTTTTACCTCCGGCCAGCCGACGCGGAAATCAAAAGACCGGTTGATGCCGGGTTCGGAGGGCAGAAATGACCTGGGCCGGGTTCGCGCAGCAGCTCATCAATGGTATCTCTCTGGGCAGCCTCTATGCCCTGGTGGCCATCGGCTACACCATGGTCTATGGCATTTTGCGCCTGATTAACTTTGCCCATGGTGATTTTCTCATGGTGGCCGCCTACCTGGGGATCTTTGGCCTGGCCATGTTTTCTCTCCCCTGGCCGGTGGCTTTCCTGGCAGCCCTGGCCATCACCGGCCTCCTGGGGGCCCTCCTGGAGCGGGGGGCCTATCGCCCCTTGCGCCGGGCTCCCCGCCTGTCTCTGCTCATTTCCGCCATCGGTGCTTCCTTTCTATTGGAAAACTTGGCTCTGGTCTTTCTGGGCGGGCGGCCGCTGCCGTTTCCCACCCCGGCCGTTTTTGCCGGGTCCTTCCAAGTGGCCGGCCTCTATATTCCCCGGCTCAGCCTCTTGATCCCCGGCATCACCCTCATCCTGCTGGCCGCTCTCTTTGTGCTGGTCTCGCACACCCGCACCGGTATGGCCCTGCGAGCCTTGGCCCATGACTGGGAGGCCACGGCTTTGTTGGGGATCAACGTCAACCGGCTCATCTCTTTGACCTTTATCCTGGGTTCGATTCTGGCCGGCGTCGGGGGCCTCCTCTGGGCCATGAAATACCCCCAGGTCAATCCCTTTTTGGGGGTCCTGCCCGGCCTCAAGGCCTTTATTGCTGCGGTCCTGGGCGGCATCGGCAACCTGGCCGGCGCGGTCGTCGGCGGCCTGGTGCTGGGGATACTGGAGGTCCTGCTGGTGGCCTGGTTCCCAGCCTGGTCCGGCTATCGGGACGCCTTTGCCTTTGTCCTGCTCATCATCGTGCTTTTGGCCAGCCCCACCGGCTTGTTGGGGGAGAGCATCATGGAGGACAAACTCTAAATGTTTGAGTTTTCCTGGCGCAACCGCCTGCTCACTCTCCTGGCGCTGGGCCTCTTGTCCCTCCTGCTCCTGGTGGCCCAGCACTGGGCCGACGACTACCAGTTGCGCCTCCTCAACACCACCGCCGTCTTTATTACCATGGCGGTGAGTTATAATCTTATCAACGGCATCTGTGGCCAATTGCATCTGGGGCCCAACGCCTTTGTCAGCCTGGGAGCCTACACTGCCGCCCTCCTGACCCTGACGCCAGCGGAAAAGCAGGCCTCGTTTCTCATTGCCCCTCTCATCTGGCCCCTCAGCGATCTTTCCCTGCCATTTCCCCTGGCCTTGCTGGCCGGCGGCCTGGTGGCCACTTTCTTTGCCTATCTCACCGGCTTCCCGGTCCTGCGGGTGCGGGGTGATTATCTGGCCATTGTCACCTTGGGTTTTGGGGAGGTCATCCGGGTCCTGGCCAACAATCTACAGGCCGTCACCAACGGCCCCATGGGTCTGAAAGGTCTGGCGCCCTATACCACGGTCTGGTGGTCCATGGGGGTGGCGGTGCTCACGGTAGCCACCATTATGGGCCTCAAAAACTCGGGCTTCGGGCGGGCCATGCAGGCCATCCGGACCGATGAGACCGCGGCCCGGGCCATGGGCATCGAGCCGTTTCGCCATCTCCTCCTCGCTTTCTTGGTAAGCGCCTTTTTCCTGGGCGTGGCCGGCGGCTTGCTGGCCCACCTGATTACCACGATTTCACCAACCCTTTTCACTTTTTTCCTGACCTTCAACCTCTTGATCATCATTGTGCTGGGTGGCTTGGGGAGCATCACCGGCGCCGTTTTGGCCACCATCATCATCACCTGGGGTAACGAATGGCTCCGCCTGGTGGAAGAACCGCTGGTCCTCGGCTCTTTGCGCTTGCCTGGCGTCCCCGGCCTGCGGACGGTCATCTTCGCCCTGCTGCTCCTGATCATGATCATCTTTTACCGCCGGGGTCTTTTGGGGCGCTGGGAGTTTTCCTGGAATTGGCTCCTGGAAAAAGTAAAACGCATAGGTAATTAGGGGTCAAAAAAACCTTTCCGACCCTCAACCACGTAGAACGTGAAACTCAATACCTCGCCATGCCGCCACCTTTACTTTCGATAACGGGTCTCCAGATGAGCTTCGGCGGTCTGATGGCCCTGAATAATTTTTCCCTGGCCTTGGCTCCCGGGGAACTCCACGGCCTCATCGGGCCCAATGGCGCCGGCAAGACCACGGTCTTTAATGTGCTCACGGGGTTTTACCAACCCACCGAGGGGGAGATGCTCTTGAACGGGATCCGCCTCAACGGCCTGTCGCCCCCGGCCATCAGCCGGTTGGGGATCGCCCGGACATTCCAGAATATCCGCTTATTTGAGGAATTGTCAGTCCTGGAGAACGTCTTGGTGCCTCTCCACGGCCGCTCTCGTCTGCCGGTCTGGCAGGCAGTGCTGCGCACTCCCGGCTTTTGGCGGGAAGAACGGCGGGCTCGGGATCAGGCCTGGGAGCTCCTGGCCCGATTAGCTCTGCAGCCCTATGCCAGAGAACCGGCCGGCCGCCTGCCCTATGGACTGCAGCGGCGCCTGGAGATCGCCCGGGCTTTGGCTGCCCGGCCGCAGCTGCTGCTCTTGGATGAGCCGGCCGCCGGTCTGAATCCTCAGGAGAGCGCCGCCTTGATGTCTCTGCTGTCGGCTTTGCAGCAGGAATACAGCCTGACTATCCTGCTCATTGAGCATAATATGAAATTTGTCATGCACCTCTGTGAACGCCTGACCGTGTTGGATCACGGCCTGATCATCGCCCAGGACGCGCCGGCGGCAGTCCGGACCGATCCTCGGGTCATCCGGGCCTATCTGGGGGCAGACGGCAGTGCTTAAAATTATCAATCTCAGTGCCGCCTATGGCTCCATCCCGGCCCTGCAGGATGTCTCTCTACACGTGCCCGCCGGGCAGATCGTGGCCCTCATCGGCGCCAACGGCGCCGGCAAAACCACGCTGATGCGCACTATCACCGGCCTGCAGTCACCCCAGACCGGGAAAATCATTTTCCGCAACCGGGAGATCCAACACCTGGCCACCCCCGAGATTATGCGCCGGGGGCTGGCCCTCTGCCCGGAAGGCCGCCGCATCTTCCCCAACCTGACGGTGCAGGAAAACCTCATCCTGGGGGGGTATTACAGTCCGGATCGACGCCTCCGCCGGGACTTGGCGGAGATCTATCAGCTCTTTCCCCGCCTGGCCGAACGCCAGCAGCAACGCGCCGGCACCTTAAGCGGCGGCGAACAGCAGATGCTGGCCCTCGGCCGAGCCTTGATGTCCCGGCCCCACATGCTCCTGTTGGACGAACCTTCCCTGGGTCTTGCCCCGCTCCTGGTCCAGGAAGTCTTCAAAACTTTGGCCCGCATCAACCGCCGGGGCACCACCATTCTCCTGGTGGAACAGAATGCCGCCGCCGCCCTGAAATTGGCCCACTACGGCTATGTCCTGGAGACCGGCCGCCTCAGCTTTGAAGGGCCGAGCCACGATCTCCTCCATCACCCCAAGGTCAGGAGCGCTTATCTAGGGGAGTGAGAACTTGCCATTACCCACAAGCCAGGGAACAACACCTGGCATCACACACTTTGTTAATACGGAGAAATCTTCTCTACTGCTTCGGCCACACGGGAAAAATTGGCCCGACCTCCAAATCGGCAGGCAAGCCCTTGCCACTAAGGATCCATGACATTATTTTTCTTCCGGCGATTTGCCACGGCAGGTAATTTCTGATACAGTAAAAGATCAGGAAGGCGTAGGCAACCGAGTCCGGGGAGCGGCAATCCCATGCCAGCCATGTCCGTAGGGGGGTTTGTCATGCCAGCAGCCGATATATATGTCCAACGCATCCAATGGCTGCCTTACCTGACCCTGGCAGAATGTCGGGCTGCCGGGGCGGAGAATTGCGAAGATTTCCTGGCCCGCTTGCAGAATCGCACCCTGTCGTTGGCTGAGGCGCCGGGTCTCTCCCCCCGGAAACGCCATGCCCTGCAGGTGGCCCTCCAGGGCACAGACCTGGTGCCGCCGGTGGAGGCCTTGGCGCTCCCCCAGCCCACCCGGCCGGGATTATACGACATCAATGAGCCGACGGCCACCTCCCCAGTGCTGGTCAGCGGCAATAGCGAGATCACCTTGACGGTTCTCACTGCGGTCTTGGCTACCACGGTGAGTCCATTTTATCTCCTCCTCGTGGATACACTGGGAGACACTCTGGACATGGCCCTGATTTATGAACGCTTTACGCCGGCCAAGATTGCGACAGCTCTTGAGGCCGCCACGGTGGCAGCCAAGGTCAGCCATCGCACCCTGGTCATTCCCGGCTTGGCCACAGCACTCCAGGAGCCCATTGCGGCCGCCACCGGTTGGGAAGTAAACGTCGGCCCGATCTGTGCCCTGGAGTTGCCCCTGTTTTTCGGGGAATACTGGCAGCCGCCCCTGGGCCATTAACCTCACATCTTACCGTCAGCCAGAAATTGCACCAGCAATTCAAGTCGAACCGTCCGCCGGCCGCACGTCCAGCCCCCAGCCTGACGTGCCGGTCAATCCAGATGCCGGGGCTCGCGCGGCTCACCGCAGCGCTGGCCCCGCCGTTGGCAAGGGAGAAGCGCTATGAAGAGAATCCTGGTGGTCGATGACGATACCTCACTGCGGATTTATCTGGAGGAGGAATTGGTGGAAATGGGCTATGAGGTCCTAACGGCCAGCAGCGCTCCAGAAGCGTTGAAAATCATTGAAAAAGAACCTATAGACCTGGTCGTCTTGGACATCCGCATGCCCGGCATGACCGGCATCGAGGCCTTGCCCCGGATTCTGGGGTTGAAGGAAAACCTGCCGATCATCCTGAATACCGCGTATTCCCAATATAAAGATGATTTTATGGCCTGGGCCGCCAACGCCTATGTGGTCAAATCCTTTGACCTGACCGAGTTGAAAGAAAAAATTCAGGAATTGCTCAAAGAACAAACGGCTGCAGTCCAACCGGCACAACCTTAACAGCAACAGTGCCCTAGAGCCGCAGACAACCTAAGGATGGGGCTGACATGGGAAAAACTCGCAAATTGACGACCCTCATTATGGCTGGCGGCCGAGGCGAACGCCTCTTCCCCCTGACCCGCGACAAAGCCAAACCCGCCGTAACGTTTGGGGGCATTTACAAAATCATTGACTTCACCCTGTCCAACTGCATTAATTCCGGCATCCGGCAGATCTATGTCCTGACCCAATACGGCAGTTTCTCCCTGGACCAGCACCTGCGCATGGCCTGGGAGGTGGTCAACCCCGAAATGGGCGAATATATTTACAGCATCCCGCCCCAGCAAGTGACGGTCAACCGCTGGTATCGGGGCACAGCCGACTCCATCTACCAGAATATCAGCATCCTCCAGAACGAGCGCCCGGACCATGTCCTCATCCTCTCCGGTGACCATGTCTATAAGATGAATTACCTGGAGATGCTGAACTATCATATCGACAAACGGGCCGATATGACTGCTGCCTGCGTGGAATTCCCCCGCCTCGAGTCCACCGGTTTCGGCGTCCTGCACGTGGATGCGGACCATCGCATCATCAACTTTCTGGAGAAACCCAAAGATCCCCCGGGCATCCCCGGCCATCCGGAGTTTTCCCTGGTCAACATGGGGATTTACATCTTCAACACCGAAGTGCTGGTCCAGGAAGTGATTCGGGACGCTCGCCTGCCCGACAGCGACCATGATTTCGGCAAAAACATCATTCCCTCCATGGTGCAGCGGGCCATGCGTGTCTATTCCTACAGTTTCCGTGACGAAAACAAGAAAGAAGTCCCCTATTGGCGGGATATCGGCCGCATCGACGCCTTCTTTGAGGCAAACATGGACCTGGTGGCCATCGAACCTATCTTCAATCTGTATGACCCGGCCTGGCCCATCCGGACCTATCAACGCCAATGCCCGCCGGCCAAGACCATCTTCGGCGGCGACCCCGGACATATCCGCTCGGCGGTGGTGGAAGACTCCCTAATCTCCAACGGCTGCATCATCAGCGGCGCCACGGTGCAGCGGTCCATCCTCTCCCCCAACGTCCGGGTGGATTACTATGGCGAAGTGTCCGATGCTATCCTCTTTGACGACGTCCACATCGGCCCCCGGGCCAGAGTCAGACGGGCCATCATCGAAGAAGGCGTCAAGGTGCCGGCCGGCTATACCATCGGCTATGATCGGGAACTGGATTCCCATCGCTTCCCCATCAGCGACGGCGGCGTGGTCATCGTCCCCAACAATATTGACCTGCAGGTAGACTGATGCGTCTGCGCGCCTTGGCCGCCCAGGGCTTGCTCACCGCCACCCGCCTCTATCTGGTCCGCCACGGCCAGGTGGCCGATGGCCATACCGACCGCTATCACGGCCATAACGACGTGGACCTGAGCCCCACCGGCATCCGGCAATGCCAAGCACTGGCCGCCTACCTCCGGGACGTTCACTTTGACGCCATCTATTCCTCCGATCTGACCAGGACTCGCCGCGGCGCCGAAATCATCGGTCAGGGGCGGGGTCTGCCGGTTCAGGCCGTCCCCGCCTTCCGGGAGATCAACTTCGGCATCTGGGAAGGCCTCACCTTTCAGGAAATCATGGACCGCTACCCCGAGGAGTTGCGCCAACGCTTCAATGATCTGGCCAATTATCGCATCCCCGGCGGCGAGAGCTTAAAAGATTTGCAGGCCCGGGTAATCCCCGCCTTGGCCGAGCTCCGTCAGCGCCATACCGGGCAGAACTTTCTCGTCGTCGCCCATGCCGGCATCAACCGGGTGATCCTCTCCCAGGCCCTGAATCTGGACCTGCAAGACATCTTCCGTCTGGACCAGGCCTACGCCGGCTTGAACATCATCGACTATTATCCGGACCTGGCCGTGGTCCGGCTCCTCAACGGGATCTTTTATCCGTCGGCGCTGGCTCCGGCAGAGGCAAAAGAAATCAGGGAACAGGAAAAAGGGGAAAGAAAATAGCTCCAGTCTGAGAAAGGCTGTGTAGCTTGCCGGTGGCGGCAGTCCCCGGAGCTCTGCGATCGCTACCATGGGTGTTCAACCTCCGGTTCAGCATGCTGCTAAGCGGCGGCCAGCGCGCCAGAAATGCCAAACGGCCGTTTATCTCCTGGTTGCTGTGAGCGTCTTCCTCCTGCTGGGCGCCAAAGCCCCGGGGCCCACCACCCCGAAGCCGGTCAGCCCCCTGGACAGCCGCAGTTTCCAGCCCCGAGAAAAAGGACCGGTGCTGTTTCGCCATCAGCCTCACGAAGCAGCTGGCATCACCTGCACCGCCTGCCACCATAACTACGTCCGGGGCCGCAATATCTGGCGGGAGGGGCAGCCGGTGGCCGCCTGTGAAGAATGCCATCAGGTCCAACCCAGGCCCAAGATGTTGGACCTGAAAAATGCCTTTCATCGCCAGTGCAAGGGCTGCCACCTGAAAACCCGGCAGCAGGGGCGCCGGGCCGGCCCCATCCGCTGCGAGGACTGCCACCGGTCGTGAAGGTCTGACACTGCACCCTGGCCCTAACCGCCTGCTCCCCGGCGTTGCTTCAACCAGAAGGAGATAGCGGCAAGAGTTCCCTTGCCCTTAAGCGCCCATGAAATTCCGTCACCCCAGCATCGCACGTCTGCTGCCCCGCTACATCACGGCCGGCATGTCCGCCATTTTCCGAACCTGCCGCCAGACCGAGGTCAATCCGGAGGCCAAGCAGAAATTATTGGCCGCCGGCCAGCCCATTTTATTTACCTGTTGGCATGGGCAATTGGCTTATTTTATTTATAAATTCCGAGCTTCGGGCCAATCCATCGTTCTCTTGGCCTCCCCCAGCGCTGACGGCGAACTCATCAGCCGAGTGGCCGAACGCTATGGGGCCCAAGTCTTAACCGGTTCCCGGCAGAAAGGCGGCCTGGTGGCCCTCAAGGAGATGACCGCCTTGATGCGGCAGGGCAAGCATGGCGGCATAATTGCCGATGGCTCCCGCGGTCCCTATCACCGCCTGCAAAAAGGCCTCATCTTCCTGGCCCGGGAGTCCGGCGCCCCGGTCCTGCCCATGGCCGTGGCCAGCAGCCGGAAGCTGGTCCTCAACGCCTGGGACCGCTTCGAGATCATCCTGCCATTCAGTCAGGTGGCCCTGGTCATCGGCGAACCATTCGTTGTCCCGCTTACTGGCAACGTCAAGGACCTGGAAGCCTGCCGCCTTGCCCTGGAAAGCCGCCTCCGGGACCTCTTCGAGGCCAGTCAACACTATCCCTTCCCCTAGTCTCGGTCACTTGCCGAAAAGATTTATCTGCTGGTCAACTCAGCCAATGGCCGGCCAAACCATTGGGGTCTGCCGGCTTGCCGGCCTGGCAAAGGGAAGATCATGGCCAAGAAGAGCTTTTTACTTCGGGAGGCGGATAGTTGCCCCGGGACGAGATTTATCTTAGGATGGACTGGCCGCTGCAAACTCATTCGTTAGTGGCGGGCCTCCGTGTCCGCCCAAACCTGAGCTCGGCGCCAGGCCGGAAATTTCTGGCGGCTGCCTCGTGTGCGGCAAGGGTAGGAAGGATGATTTTTTCTTCCTCCCCCCTTTGGCTGAATTGTTATAATATTTATATATTTCTATTTTCGTTTTGCGTCCATGAAACTCCGTCACCCCACTCTGCTGCGTCTATTGCCGCCCCTGGCCAAAATCTGGATGGACGCTGTCTTTGCCACCTGTCGCCAGACGGTCGTCAACCAGACAGCCGAACAGAACCTCACGGCCCAGGGCCGCTCGGTCCTCCTGACCTGTTGGCACGGCCAACTCGCTTACACCTTTTATAAATTTCCTTCCTTGTCTCGGCCCATCGTTTTGCTCGCCTCCCCCAGCCGGGACGGCGATCTCATCAGTCGGGTGGCCGAACGCTACGGCGCCCAGGTCTTTTCCGGCTCCCGGAACAAAGGTGGCCTGGCCGCCCTCTACAAGATTGCCTCATACATGCGGCAGGGCCGGCACGGCGGCATTATCGCCGACGGCTCCCGGGGGCCCTGCCACCGCCTGAAGAAAGGGGTAGTCTTTCTGGCCCGGGAATCCGGCGCCCCCGTCCTGCCGGTAGCGGTTGCCGCCGACCGGAAGCTGGTCCTCAACACCTGGGACCGCTTCGAGATCATCCTCCCTTTCAGCCGGGTGGCCCTGGTCTTTGGCGAACCTTTTTTCGTACCGCCGGATAGTAATCTTACCGCCCTGGCCGAATATCGTCGTGTTCTGGAAAAACGTCTGCAGGATCTCTTTCATTTCTGCCAGCATTATCCTTTCCCCTAACACGCTGTTGATCAGCACTTTGCCTTCTCATCAGCTGGCAGATAGTCCCTTCTGTCTTGCTCATGGGGCGACCATAAAAATTATTTAAAAAAAAACCTCGGAAAGGGATATTGCATTTGCCTTTTTGCCACAGGGAATATAAACTTAAAAAGTAATCGTGACAAATAAGGAACTAAAGTATGCGTTTTGAAGACTTAAATGCCGAAACCGTCCAGCAACTGGGGACCGAAGAAAAATGGCTGGCCGCGCAAAACCTGGTCCAGTCGGGCCAGGTGCATTTCCGCTACCGGACCCCTGATCGTTTGGAAGCGGCAGTTCAAGATAATGACCACTGGTATTCCTGCGCCGTTACCCTTGCCGATGATTCTTTGGAGTGTGCCTGCACCTGTCCCGCAGGAGAGGGCGGCTGGTGCACCTGTGGGTTGGCAGTCTTGGCGGCCTGGCTGGAGAACCCCAACAGTTTCCTGGACCGCACCCTCTTGCGGGAACAGCTGAAGCAATATTCCAAAAGCGAACTCATCAAGATAATCCTGGAGTTGGCTGATAAAGTCATGGAAACCAGGGACCTGCTCAAAGAAGAGAGCCCGGACTTGGACACCCTCCTGGAGAGCGTCGATCAGATCTTTGCCAGCGTTGGGGCCGGCGGCACCCTGGATGCCGAGGAACTGGAAGAAAAACTCCGACAGGCCCAGGACAAAGCCGACCGTCTGGCCCAGATGGGCCGCCTTTCCGAAGCTCGGGCCACCTATTTCTATTTATTGGACAACCTCTACGGCCTGGAAGAAGAAGTCGGCCAGACCGATCTCTTCTCCGATGAGTTACGGCAAGAGTTATTCGAAGAATACTGCCAGCTCATCCATGAAGACCGCCATGTGGATCGGGCTCTGGTCCAGCAGGAAATCGAACAATTGGAAACCCGGGCCGCTTTCCTCAAGGATCAGCCGACCTTTGCCGAACTCAAAAAGCAATTCCTGGGGCAGACCGCCTGATTCGCCCACTGAAAATGACTGCCAAGACTTCCCGGCCGGGGCCAGCTGCCCCGGCTTTTTCATTGGCCTAGGGCTTTCTCTTGGCCCAACTCCGGTCCTGGGACAGGAGGTGCCTGGCCACCTCCTGCGGCGGGACGGTTGGTCAGCAGGATGGTATGACGATAAATAGACAGCACGGAGAGGAGAAAGGACAGGATCAGCGGACCCATAATAAAGCCCACCGTACCGAAGTAAGATATCCCTCCCATAATAGCAAAGAGCGTAAAGACCGTCGGGGTGTAACGGGCCCCTTTCATGAGATAAGGTTTGAGGATATTGTCCACGGACCCGATCACAACAGCACTCCACAGGATTAGCCCCAACGCCACGCCGCTGTGGCCCTGAAAAAACAGAAAGAGGGCCCCCGGCAGCCAGATCAGGGCCGCCCCCACTACCGGAATGACTGAGGCCGGGACCATCACCGTTCCCCAAAAAGCCGCCTTGGGCACCCCAAACAACCAAAACCCCACGCCCCCCAGGATACCCTGCAAAAGCGCCACAATGACCGTCCCCCGCAACGTCGCTTTAATGGTATTTTCCACGTCCCCCAAGATCTCTTCATTGTGGGCCGCCTCCAACGGCGACAGCTCTTTGATGGCCTGGATAAAATCATCACCCTCCAGGAACAGGAAAAAGGCGACAAAGAGGACGAGGATAAGACTGAGGATCACCGTGGTGAACCCCTTCACCAAGCCAATGGCGTTGTCATAGATAAACTGGCTGGCCGTGATCAGAGCCGTTTGGATTATCTGCTCCAGGCGTAGATTATCCAGGTTCATCGGCAGATTCAGGTTCTTGGCATACTCCTGCACAAAGGCCAACTTCTCGGTCAGGTTCTGCCATAACATGCCGCTGTGCAATCCCTGGTTAATCAGGTTATAGATTTCCAGGGCCTGTCCCGCGATGATGCCCGCCAAGGTCAGGATGGGCATGATGATAAAAAAGGCCAACAGCAGACAGGTGATAGCCGAAGCAGGGGTGCGATAGCCAAAGCACAGGCGCAGGACGAGATTATACAAAGGCTTGCTGACGAGAAAGAAGACCAGACCCAGGAAGATCTCAACCAAAAAGGGCTTAATGATAAGATAAGAATAATACAGAATAATAAGGGTCAGCACCCCAAAGAAGGTGCGGGCGAACTGGCTGGGGAAATCATCCCTCCCAGCGGGCCCAGAAATGGTCGGCTGCGGTCTTCTGGCCGAAACCGTTTTCTTCGAAGCTGGCATAGGCTGTTTGGCCATAGTCTGCGGGTTAAAGGGTCAAGGGTGGCTGGTTCAAGGTTAAGGTGGCTTTAGCTGGCATGGCCCATTAACTGTCATTGTATGCTACAACCGGCAGAAACACAAGGAGGCGCAGCCTGCCGCATTGGGGTTGCGGGAGGATTTTTAAGGGAGGGGGCCGCGTCCCCTGGCCCCCTCCCCTCAAGATACATTTTCCACAACCTCCTCGTAGCCGTCCTAACCTGCTCAGCAGTGTTTGGCCAGAAAATCTTCAATATAGCCGAAAATCACCTCATCGCTGGACATGACCATATCCATCTGCTTGGTAAAGACCTCCAGGCGGCCCAAGATTTCCAGGAGTCTCAGGCAAGCCTCCAGGTCGTCGCCCTGTTTGCGGCCGTCCAAGAGATCACCGGTAATGCTCACCTCGAACCCCAGGCGGGTCAGGATGCCGCTGATCAGCCGCAGCCGCCGCACCCGGCGCTCCACCGAGGCGGCGCCGCCCTGGTAATGAAAGCGCAGAAAGTTGCTCCGCGGCCGTTCGCTGACGTAGGCTTCCATGGTGGAGGCATGATAGCCCAAACAGAGGCTGAAATTCATATAATCCCGGGCCAGGATAGCCAGACTGATCTTTTTCAATTGGTCATCGGACCGGGGCGTCGTCGAGGTGATGCCGACCACGGAGATAAACCCCTTCATATCCACCGGCCGAGCCTTGGGCCAAGGGATGGAGAGCATGCCGGTCAGGAAGGCCCGGAAAGGCACGGAGGCGATATCTTCCAAGCCGACGGTGGGAGCGGACCGGGACAGCCCCCCGTCCACATCCACCACCAAAATGGGCACCAGCCGACCGGTGACCAGACTGACCGCCTGTTTCCTGCTCAATTGCGCTTTGAGACTCAGGCAGAACATCTCCGCCAGACGTGCTTCGTTGATAGCCTCCAAGAGGGCCGGGAGGGAACGACAGGCCGGTTCTGAGCTGGGTTCGGCTTGAGGCATGGTGGACCGGGCCGGGCCCACCACCTGCTTTAGATTATCCCAGAGCTGGCCGGCAGTTGCGGGGGCCAGAGGGCCGTTGCCCCCCAAGGCCACCTGGCGCAACGGTTCCAACAGCTCCTGGTAGGCCTGGATGATCTCAGCTGGTGTCTGTCGACAGAAGCTCTGGAGCACCACCATGGTCCGGTCCAGGTGCTGGAGCAGATCTTGGCAGAGCTGCGGGACGAGCGTTGCTGCACCGGCCCCCGAGGCCGTCAAGGCCTCCTGCAAACGGCCGAGAAGCTCCCGCATGACCTCGCTCTCAGTGACCAGCTCCTGATATTTGGCATATTTGTCACCATACTGGGCCGCGGCCCCCTGCGCCGCCGGCTCCGCGACGGCGCGGTCACTCTTCTTGCCGAACAATCTTTTCCAGAAGGCCATGCGGCGACTCCTTGTGCATTGTTTCCTGAAGATCTCTAGGTTGTCGCAAAACCTCTTTTTTTGTCATCTGAACGAAGTGAAGGGTTTCTATCTACCTGGCAAGACAAAATTCTGCGCGGCCCTCAGAATGACCTGGAGCCGGCTTTCAGGGTTTTGCCACAACTTCCAGTCTTAACCTGGCGCCAAAGAAAAACCGGGATCGCCTTATTATATGGCGATCCCGGCAGGTACGGCAACCCCGGGGCAGGGAAAAGCCTTACACCTCTTCTTTGTGACCTTTCTCGGCGCCCAATCCTAAGCCCTCAAAAAGTTCAAAGACGCCGTAGCCATACCACAGGGTATAGATCACGTAAAACACCAGCAGGAAGGTCAGCAGGGGGATATTGTCCCGGACCAGCTCTGCCGAGATGCCAAAGAAATTATAGCCCGGCTCAATGGCCCGAAAAACGATCTCGTTAACGACCCTGGCCTCCCGGAATTTGTGTTGCAGTTTCAACGCGGTATCCAATTCCCTGAAGGAGGTCCACCACGTCCGCAGGACCTTTTTGGGGTCAAAATCATACCTGGCCTTGACTTGGGCATCCTGATTATTGAACATGGCCTCCGAGTCGTCAACGGCGGCGAGCATGACCTGCCCCAGATCACCATTGATCTTCAGGGTGGTGCCGGTTACCTCCACCGTGGCACCGGCCTTGGTGAAGAGGGCTTCGGCCCGTTTGGCCGTCTCGGCATCTTTCAACGTGATCTCAATGCTCATGGTCTGGCCTTTGAAAGGCGTGGCCAGATTGCGCATATCAGCCATAAAGTTACTGGAGCCTTTGGCCAGAGAGTTAAAAAAGTCGTCGGAATATTCCAAGCCGTTGCGGCCTTTGCCGAACCAAGGCATAAAGATGATAATTAAGACTATGAAAAAGGTGACCAGGAGAATAATGCCGGTGATTAATTTATTCTTTTTCATGAGTTAGACCTCCCCCCGGAGCTTTTTGATGTTAGTGAAGAACATGTAATACACCCAGAAGGCAAAGGTGGCGGCAATGGCAAAAAAGACGATGAGCCCGATGGTGTCGATGACACTGACCAAGGCCGGGGAGACGCTAATAATCTTCATGTCATTAAGCTTTTTCGGCAGGGCAAAAAACCGGTTGACAAAGCCAGCCAGGATGGTAATGGCATAAAAACCCCGGATATAAATTCCCTTGACGACTTTGGTGGTCAGGGCTCCTACCTGAATGCCCATTAGGGAACCCAGGAGCATGCCCATAGCCAGGGTATAGAAGATAAAGCCGTAGATGGCATACTGGGTGATGGAGGCATAACCGGCCGTAAAGATAATCTGCAGGATATCGGTACCCACCGTGGTAAAGGACGAGACCCCCAACAGGTAGACGAACATGGGGAACGCCAGGAAGCCGCCGCCCACACCCATGATGGCGGCCACCACGCCGACGATAAAACCACAGATGGCCACAAAGACGCCGGAAATGCGGTTGCCACCCGGCACCACGTCTTCGTCAAAGGTGATCATGGGCGGCAGGTTCACGGCTTGCAGCTTCTGGGCAATGCCGGTGGTGCCGGAAGGCGCCGCCGTCTTACCGCCGCCATGGGCATGGGGGTCCTGGATCTTGGTATCCGCCCCGGCCTTGCGCAGCTTCAAGAAATCGGCCATGGCATAGAAGCCCAAAAAGCCCAACAGAAAGACGTAGACTAAGGAAATGAACAAGTCGCTCAAGACTGGATTGTAATCATAAATCATCCGGTTGAGAAAACCGCCGCCGGTGGCTCCCAAAATGGAACCCGCCAGAAAGGCGATGGCCAAGGGCACCGAGACGTTGCCCATTTTCTTGTGAACCGCGGTGCCCATAATAGCCTTGGCAAAAATGTGGAACAGGTCGGTGCCCACTGCCAGGATGCCTTTCACACCCGCGCTCATCAGGGCCGGCGTAATGATAAAGCCACCGCCGGCACCGATACAACCGGTCACCAACCCCGCCGCCATGCCGATAAAGATCGTGGCGAAAAAGACCGTGGGGGTATAAAAAGCCGGGGCAAAGGCGGTCTTGCCACCCAAAATGTCGCCGGCCGCCCAGGTGAGGCCATAAAACCCCAAAATGGGTAGACAGAGAATCAATAAAAGCAGTAATTTTTTGCGGTTGCGGACAATATTGTTGGACATCTCAATTTCCCAACGGGCCTGATGTTCCGCCGCCATCTTCATCATGGTATAAATGCTGCGGCCTTTACCCATACGATTCATAACCTCCTTTTATGACTTCAAAAATAATAAGTGCTCCCTGCCTTGTCTCCCGCCGGCCACAGGGGCCCACAGGCCGACCGTGACTAAATGAAAAATTTCACAGTCGCATTATCTTAACCTAATCAATTTTAAAAGGGCAAGAGGGAAAAATTTTTTTTCGCAAAAACCGGGCCGCATATTCATATTAGACAATCCTTCGATATTAAAGAAAAATTACTGTTTAGGATGGGAAACGTCGCTCTGTCCCTGTCAGGAATTTTTACAACCTGCAAAATCGGCGGACAATCTCCAGGGAAAAAAAGGGCAAGCGGGGGGTTTTCAAGGCCAGAATCTCAGCCCGTCGGCAACCACAGAGGCAAGCGGGGGGGGCGAATCGTGAACTATTCCCTACCAGAGATGGGCAGCGGCCGGCACTTCCCGGCGGTCCAGCAGCCGGATGGCGTCCTGGGGACAGGCGGCCCGGCAGACGCCGCAGCCGTAACAGAAACGCTCATCTACAACGATTTTCTGCAACGAGGCGCTATAGGTCAGGGCCCCGAACTGGCAGAGCTGGAGACATTCCCGGCAGCCCACGCAGAGGTCCGGATCCACCCGGGCCACATACTCACCCCGGAACATGACCGCCACGCCGTGGGAGACGGTGCAGCGCAGGGCCAGACAGCCGGAGCGGTCGCAGTTGCAGATACCGCCAATAAAAGGGGTATGGAAGGTCCAGACACTGTGGCACAAGCCTTCCTGCTCGTGGGCCTGGAACGCGTCCAGGGCCTCCTCGGGAGTGAGGACCTCCAACCCCTGACTGTCCGGTCCGGCGGTAAAACTGGGATCCAGCCCCGCCAGAATTTCGGCGAACCGGCCGCCGTCCGGGGCCAGGCTGACGCCGTAGCAGTAGCGTTTTTCCTGTCCCAGGGAGGCCTGACGGCAGATACAAGTTACCCGCACGATAGTCTTGACAAAACTAAAGATTTCCTGGATGTCCTCCAGGGGGGCGATTTGACCGAAATGGATTTTTTTCTGGTGCCGAGTGATGGCGCCGCTCACCAGCCCCCTGATAAAAACCGGCAAACGGTCTAACTTTTCCAATCGTTTGACACTTTCGGCCAAGCTGGCGGGGTCGGCTAAAAAATCTCGGATAAAGGTGCGGCGTTTCAGGTCGCTAAGCAGGTCATCGGCATAGTTTTTGGCCTGCAAATACCATTTCTTGCCTTCGCCATGTTTGAGGCAGAATTCACACACCCTGGCCTACTCCGGCGGCGGCCCTGCGGCCCAGGGCGGGATAGCAGCTTGCGGCACCGCATCGATCTGGGGCACATAAGGTTTCAGATCCACCACCGGCGAACCGTCCCAGGCGTCCAGTCCGATTACTTCCAGGCGGTTACCCTGGCGTTGCACCAAACGGCAGACCTGCATTCCCAAGAGGTTGGGGCGCACCGGCGCGCGGGTGGCGAAGACCCCGGTAAGGGGATTGGCCGGGTTACCCCGGGGATGGACCTTCAGGGTGCGGCGCTTCTCGGGGGTGTCATTGCCATGGAACCAATAGATCACCCAGAGGTGGGAAAAGCTCTCGATGCCCTCCAATCCTGCCGCCAGGGCTGGTTCCACAGTTATGTAGATCTTGCCGGCCCGCCGTTCCACCCGACCTATCTGATCGACACTAAACTTCGGCATCGTCGGGGAAGTCTGCTCCTGCCCCCAGGCCAAGGCGGTGGTCAGGCTGAATCCCAAACTGGCCAGCACCAGCAAGCGCCAGCCCCATTGGCCAACGGCCTTGACAAAACTCTTAGGCCTAGCGAGCTTTAACCTCAGAACCATAATTGCACCCAAGCCAATGAATCTTTTCGACCTACGCCTCGATCACCGGTCCATGCCACGGTAGGGGGCTTTGTCCAGTGGCCTGCCGTTCCAACGCCAGGAGCTCTCGTTTATGCTGCAAACCCCCACTATAACCGCCCAAAGACCCGTCGCTGGCCACCACCCGATGGCAAGGAATGATGATGGGCAAAGGATTGGCCCGCAAGGCGGAGCCCACCGCCCGGGCCCCCCGGGGCAAGCCCAAAGCGCGGGCGATCTCCTGATAGGTGGTGACACAGCCAAACGGCACCCGGCGCAGGGCTTCCCAGACCAAGAGCTGAAAGGGAGTTCCCCGGAGATCCAAGGTGAGATGGGCAAATTTCTCGGGTCTGCCGGCAAAATAGGCCATGAAGGTCGTGCCCACTTCCTGGCGCCAATGCCGGAGCCGCGTCGTCAGGTCGGCATTCAGGTGACCCACCGGCCAGACCGGTCCTTTGGCTTCCCCAGGGGCATCAAAATTGACCGCCCTCAGTCCCCGCTCCGAAAAGGACAGCCACAACGGGCCGAGGGGGGTGGGGAGCATCTCCTCCCAGATTATGGTCCTTGCTGATTTGGGCCGCTTGACGCTAGGCATCCTGCCACCTTCCTCAATTACCTAAGCCCTGGGGCAATGGCGGGCCAGAATGGCAAACCAGAGATTTTCATCCAAGACCTGCACCACCTCCAGCGGCACCCCCCGCAGCTGGGTGAGAATTTTATCCACTTCGGCGCCCACCAGACCGGAAAAGATGTACCAGGCTTTATTCAGGAATTCCGCCTGCTCCAGAATTTCCTGTAAAAGGGCGCAGTAAATATTGGCCAACACCAGATCCGCGGGTGTGGCCAAGTGTTCCCGAACATCACCGCAGATCAGGGTCATGCGGTCAGCCACCTGGTTGTGTCGGGCGTTGCGCCAGGCCGTGTCTATGGCCAGATTATTATGATCCACAGCCACCACGCTCTCCGCCCCTTTGGCCAAACAAGCCAGGGACAGAATGCCGGTGCCGGTGCCCAGGTCCAGAACCCGGGGTAACGCTTCGGTGGCATAGAGGTCATGAATGAAGCGCAGGCAGAGTTTGGTGGTGGGATGAAACCCCGAGCCGAAGGCAACGCCCGGATCAAGGCGGATAAGATGATCCCCAGGCCGGGGCTGTGGCTGTTCCCATAGCGGACAGAGATAGAAATCAGCAATGCGGAAGGGAACCAGGGGGTGACCAGCCTCCCACTCCTCATAGTTGATCTCCGTCTCCGAGACATAGCGCCAGGCTTCACGATCTCCCAATAGTTCTTTCAAAATTGCTTCCTTTTTCGTGGTAAAAAAGAGATAGGAGCAGTCTCCTTCCCGCCAGCAGCCCAAAAAATCCCCCGCCGTCAGCGAGGTCGGCAGGGACAACTCCCCATGAATTTCATAGATATACAACTTTTCATAGGGACAGGCAGCCATGGTCCGGATCTCCTGGACATTAATGTATGGTGCGAAGCAATGAAAGGCAAGGAAAAACAGCTCGACTATAGCCGGCGCTGCTACTCTACCCAGGTAATGCAATGCACCGGACAGATATCCATGGCCGCCTGGATCTGTTCCTCCGGCGCGCCGTCCGGAAACATCACCATGGCCCACCCCAGGGATTCATTCAGGACAAATACCTCCGGGCAGACCTCCACACAGGCATTGCAACCGATACAGGCTGTTTCATCTATCATCGGGGTGCGCGTCATCGTTCTCCTCATCGACGACCACAAAATGTTCAATGGTCAAGGTTCAAAGATCAAGAATTGTTCCACAAAGGGCCGCCAGGATTTTCGCGAGACCATAGAGGCTTTGCAAAATGCACTGCTGCGAAGGGCCGGGTGGTCCAGATGGCCGTGCTGCTGGTGATAGAACCGATTTTTGCGGCTGACTTTGCAGATTGTTCGTATGGTTGCCGTCCGGGCCGGAGTGCGCCTGATGCCCTGGCGGCCGTGCGGGACGGTATCCAAAATGGTCTGTGAGTGGCGGTGGCTGGCGGAATTACTTTAGCCTCGGTTATCCAAGCATGGCCTGCCGGCAGATCAACTGGTATGTGCAGAAACGGTGGCATCGCTTTCTGCTGGCGCAGAGCCATCGCCACTGGAGGCAACTTGAGGGTCCTTCGCTGTAACAGGCACTGAAGGCCAAGGGGCTTATCTACCTGTGAAATCAACGCAATCAACTCCTTGCGAATGCCTCTGGCTGATGGCTCATCGGAGGCCGGATGCTGGCAAACTGCATGTCCGGTTTGACGAGGGGGCGCTGATGAGCGCCTCACCTGGCATGGACTGTATTCGTGGCGGGCAACGAGGCGCTCGTAGTCATGGGTTGTTTCTCATCAGTGCCCTACTCTACACATATAATAACTATTTTGCCAAAAGCTCCATAGAATCGTTCTCTCAGAGTCAATAAAGTGGCCCAAGAAGGAAGGTTGTTTTATCGTCGTAGCCGGTGCTCAGCGCCGCGTTCGAGTGCTGCGGTCGCTTTGGACACTCAGAATGCCAGAGCGATTCGCAGCCACGCGAAATGAGGGCATACTCATCCATGTCAAGAACCGAGTCGGGCGATAACACCTCCAGATTGCCGGCATGCACCTCAGATGGTGATGACAAAACCGGCGCGGTGGTGAAAATCCGGTTGGGGAGCTGGATGGCGCAGGGCCCAAAAGGTGAATTGGCCATTGGGATGCTGGAGGACCGCGCTCACCGCCGCCTCCCAGGGCTGGTCCGGGGGTAGGATGGCTGCCAGGTCCACCTCCAGGCTGAGGGTTAAGGTGTCGGGCTGGGATTGGACCACGAGGGGCAGGTGGGGGATGGCGGTCTCTTCCCGGATGCCCTGGCGGTAGCCGCTGAGGTGGAAGACGTTCCAGTCTCCGGCCGGAGAAAGATTGCATTCCCAGTATTCTTCTGCCTCCGGGATGGCCAGAAAAAACTCGCAACAGGTGGCTTCCCAGAGCAGCCAACGCCGGGCCGGGACCGGCGCCGGGGGCGGGATGACCACGTCCGCCAGGCGGCCAGAGATAACATAGGTAATGGCCAAGAGGGTGCCTTGGCGGCAGAGATGGCCGCGGATGGCCACGGCCGGCAGCACCGGGCCCACAGGAAAGGGTTGCAGGGCAAATTCCCGTTTGATCATCGCAATTCTTTTATGAGTCGGCGGAGTGCCGTTTCCTGGGCTTCGATACTCGCAGTCAGCCGAAACTGGACCACCGCCCGCCACAGGTTGTGGCGGGGATGGCTGCTGCGGAAATAGACATTGCCGGCCAGGTAATCAGTAAAAAACCGCAGCCCCAGCTCAAAGGCAATGAGACGGATGCTATCATAAAGGTAATCGTAATCTGCGGCGGCAAGAAAGAGGCGCGCCTGGGCAAGATAGCCCTGGAGAATGGCCTTGGCCAGCCGGTCGTCAAAGTGAATCCGGTCCCAGGCGGTGGTCTCCTCTCCCAGAGGGTTGGCGCCAGAGCGCAGGCAGTCGCCCAGGTCGTAGTGGATGAGGCCGGGTTTGACCGTGTCCAGATCGATGAGGCCGACGGCCTGGCCGGTGGCATTGTCCAGCATGATGTTGTTCACCTTGGGGTCGCCGTGGATAATGCGCACGGTCAAGATGCCCCTCTGTTTGGCCTCCTCCAGAATACCCACCCAACCTCGCCGGCGGCTGATAAACTCCTGGGCATAGGCAGCTTCGGGTTCAGCAGGTATGGCGGTCTGCTCCCGGATGGCGTCATAAGCGTCCAAATAAGAGGGGGTGATATGAAATCCCGGCAGGGTGTCAGCCAAAGTCTGGGGGGGCAAATCGCTGACCAGGAGGTGGAACCGGCCCAGGGCAAAGCCCACCTCCCAGGCGTGGCCCTCATCCTGAATGGTGTCCAAGGTGTGGGCCGCCGGGATAAAACTGAGGGCCCGCCAACAGGAGCCGGTGCCATCGAGCCAAAAGTCGGCGCCGTCCACGGCGGGGATGATCCGGGGGAGCTCCCAGCGGCGTTTCGGCGCCAGGGGATCCCGGGGCTGGCACCCTTCCAGGTGGGTGGTCAGAACCCGGAAGTTGTGCATGATGAGCCGGGGGTCAGGAAAGACCGCGGGATGCAGGCGTTGTAGGATAAAAGGGGTAGTCGGCGCTGCGACCGGGGTCACCAGAAACGTGGTGTTGACGTTGCCGGATCCATGGGGAACTATCGTCAGGGGGCCGGCGGCGGGCGAGAAACGCCGCGCCGCCATCCAAACGACGGCATCAGGAGATGCGCTCAGGGCCGGCTGGGGCTGGGGAGGCGGCATGACAACTTGTTCCTGGTCGGGGCCCTCTTGGGCTGGCACAGCCTGCGGCATGGTCGGCAAATGGCCAACTCGGTTCTCAATCTTTCTTGACCATGATTTTGACCAGCTCAGTAAGGTGATGCAAGACCTTTTTGAACCGGTCCATGATCTCAAAATATACAGCGAAAGATTGGGGGTGCCCGAAGCTGTGGGTCATGGTGGTCTCATGTTCAGTAGCTGCCTGGAAGCAATGTTCTCGGATGTGCTCCGCTTGGCCCAGCAAATAGCGCCGCAGGGGTGGGTTGACGGCATGGAACAGGTCCGCCAGGCCGCGGAGCAGGCCCTTGACATGGATAAACAGATCGTTGATATGGAAAAAATCCTTGTCGGGGATGATGATGCTCCCTTTGATCTTGCGCTCAATGGGTTCGGTCATAAGCTTGAACTCGTTGGCGATATGTTCTAGGTGACCCAGGATGCCGTGCAGTTTGCTGAGGTAGGGATTGGCTTGTTGCCCCGGCTCAGCTTGGGCGTTCTCCACATCCTCAAAGAACTCATCCAGATCCAGGGTGATAGTGTCCTGGATTTTCGGGAGTGCCGCCAACTCGCCCAGATCAGAGCGGTTGAAGGCCCGCCGCAGGGCCGCCAAGATAAGGCGGATATTGTCCACAGTGGGTGAGAGGGCGGCAAGTTTGGTCACATAATAGGTCTTGTCATAGGCTTTGGTCATGGCGTTCCCTTTCTGGCCAGGCCATCGGTGTGGTGGCGATCAGCAGACGATTGTCTAGCTATAAGACAGCGGCAGGGTAAAATCAAGTAGGGCAGGGGGATTGGGGGAGAGCGACGGTCTTATCTTGTCAAGGGTTAAGTGGTGCTGGGGTCCCAAGATATAAGATTGTTCGCCCTCTTCTCAGAGGGTATCCCATGCCCTCCATGAGCGACGGCCACGGGCCGCCCTCTCTTGCGTGTCCAGCGGGCAAGTCTTGCATCCTCCCCTTGGTGGCGCCGGCAAAGAGTTAAGTCGGTAGTCGCAGCCTTTAGGCTGCGCCACCTTATCCCACCGGCTTGATGTTTTTTGCGCAGGCTGAAGCCTACAGCTGCAGTACATAATTTTAATAGCTAGACCCCCGGCAGGCCTTGAAATTCCCTCTCTCCGCCACGCGGTGAGAGTTTTGAGGACAAGGCCGTTGAATTAAGCAGGTCATTTTTGGATATCGTGCGGAGCGCAGCGAAGAATCTAAACTATTATGGCAGTTTAGATCCTCCGCCGCCTGCAGCGGCTCAGGATGGCAGAGGGGAGGCAAGTTCTTCTTTCAACAGCATCGAGGTCTTGGTTGAGGGGGAGCAGAGGGCTGCGCCCCTTGGCCCCCCATTACCTTTGCAAAAACCTGCGATAAGACAGCCGGCTAATTTTTTAACGAGTGTTGTGCCCCGCTTCCGGCTTACTGCTTGGGGGGGCGCGGCTGCCAACCGGATCAGGGCAAATATTGGGCTTCTAAACGCATACGAGTGTTGCCCTGCTCATCTAGCAGTTCTAAACAGTTACCGGCCAGGCGGTAGCCTCGGACCGCAGCAATGGCTTGCAGGAAAGACTGTTCCAAGGCATCGGCTGGCGGTGGGCAGGCCATTTGGGTGGCGGCCAGAGGTTGAAAGCGCAAGCCGGCATCGGTCTTTTGAAAAGAGCCGGAGAAACGGTTGCAGCCCGTGGCGCCCTGAACCCGCTGGCCCTCGGCCTTGAGGATCAGATGGGGCTCTCGGCCCGGCGGAATGACTTTTACCGGCTTGCCGTCAATCTCCAGCACCCGCCAATAGGTCTCCAGGAGGGTGGCGGACGGTTGGGCTATGTCGCCGACCAGGAGAATACTGCAAGCGCTGAGGCTCCAGATCATGGCCAGGAGCCAAAGGCAACCGCTGCTCTGCATAAGCCGGGTTTCCTTTCTCTCTGAGGGTTCGGGAATCTTAACCTCGGGTGTTTCCGGTGCAATACGCTAGCTGAGCGTGGCCGTCCTTCATGCCAAGAAATAGGCGGCGCTGGTATGGTCCGATTCCCACACCGCCACGCGGGTGACTTTTACCCGCTGGTCATTGATGGCGCTGCTCAGGCGCTCAAAAAGGTAGCGGGCCAGGTTTTCGGAAGAGGGGTTTTGATGCTGAAAAGCCGGGAGTTCATTGAGAAAGGTATGGTCGATTTCGTCCAACAGTTCCTTGGCGTGGCTTTTGATCTTACCGAAGTCTAACACCAGGCCGGCCTCGTCCAGGGAGTCGGCGGTGACAAAGATTTCCACTTTCCAGTTATGGCCGTGCAGGGCCTCGCATTTGCCGTAGAAATTGTTAAGCCGGTGTGCGGCCGCAAATTGGGTGACGACCTTCAATTCGTACATGCGCTTTATCCGATTTTGGGGGTTTTCAGGGTTTTTAAGCGGTTCTGGACCCGATTGATTAACTGTTTCAAGTCATTGTGCAGGGCGGCCAATTCTTTGTGGCGTTTGGCCTCGATCTTAAGCAGCTCTTCCAGATAGAAGGTGACAAATTCCATCTCCCGCTGCCGGAGTTCAGCCTCCACTTTCTGTTTCAGCTGTTTGACGATGGCTTCATCCATGGCTTTCCTCCGAAGCGGCCACGTTTTTATAGGCAAAGCCGCACTGGCTGCATTCACCCTGGGCATTGAGAATCCCGATGCAGGCGCCATCGGGGCAGAGGATGCGTTCGGCCAGATCAGGGGAGGGCTCTTCCGGCAGCCTCTCGCCACACTGGCTGCAATAAAGGGCCATGGGGAGATTGGCAGCGCCGCAAGCCGGACAGATCGTTTCCTCCAGGTCTCCACCACAATGGGGGCATTGCATGGCTCATCCTCGTTGTAAGAAATAAAGGTTTTCGGCTCCGGTGGCCGGGCCGGCGGCGCCACTCGGTTGCCCGGAAAAGATTTTCTTGATCCCCTGGCTGGCAACGGGATCAGAAATTCTTGACCAATTGCTGTTCATAACGAAAAAACCAGGATTTGTCAATGGAATGCTGCCCGAGGAGAGAGTCAAAACCGGTAAATCGGCCAGGCCCGTTGGCGGGCGATGGCTTTCAGAGCCGGTGCGGGGTTGACCGCGATGGGATGGCCGACCTGTTCTAAGAGTGGCAGATCAGAAACGTGGTCGGCATAGGCATAGGACTGAGCCAGGGAGAAGCCGGCCGTCCGAGATAATTCTTGCAATAACAGTAGCTTATTCAGGCCGCGGGGGTGGCGGCCTTGGATCCGGCCGGTACAGCGTCCGGCGGTTATTTCCAAGGTGGTGGCGATGAGCCAGTCGGTTTGCAGGTCCACCTGCAGCGGCTGCATCAGGAATTCCAGGGAACCGGTCAGAATGACGGTCTGATGGCCTCGCCGTTGATGTTCCCGCAGGCAGGCCAGGCCGGTAATACTGAGTCGGGGACGGATGAGGCGGCCGTAACAATCCTGGGCCAGCCGCTGGATCTGGGCCTTTTCCAGACCCTGGAGGTAGGACTTGTTGGTGTAGCGCCCCTGACTTTGGCAGAACAATTCGGTCAGGAAACGAACGGCCCGCTTGGGCGTCAGGACGCGCCGCCCCAACAGGTAGAGGAAGAAAAGGCGCTCGCTGGGAAAGCGGATCAGGGTGCGGTCCACGTCAAAAATGGCAGCGGTAGTTCTCATGGGGGCGACTTTAACGGCTCTGCCGCACTCAGGTGGAGGATTGGGAGAAATAGATCCGACTATCCAGCAAAACGGGGATTCCTCGAGCTACGCAGAGGCCGGCCACAAAGGCGATGACGATCTGGTTCAGCCAGAGGAGTATCGGCACGTTATCGGGAGACCACAGGGCCAAGGCATAAGTTAAGGTTAGTTGGCAAAAAATCCAGGCCTTGGCAAAGCCGTAGAGGGCCCGCATAAACCGGGAGGCCACCAGAAAGCGGCCCAGCTTGGAATGCATCATGCCAAAGACCGATTGGCCTTGCCGCAGGGCCACGCCCCGCAGGCCGTCCACCAGGAAAGAACGGCTGAGGAAGAGGATGGGCACCCATAACGGCACCAAATGTATGGATAAAAAGACCACCCAGAGGATATTTTCCACAGCCCGGTCCAAAGCGACGTCCAAAACTGCGCCTAAATCGCTGACTTCCTGACGCCGCCGAGCCACGTAGCCGTCGAACCAGTCCAGAAGAAAGAGAATGATGAGGAGAAAAAAACCGCCGAGGCGCCAGACCAGACTGTCTGAAAATAAAAACCCCAAGTAAATGAGAAGTAAAGGTAATCTGCTGAGAGTAATAATGTTGGCCAAAGACATGGAAGCAGCAACCTGACTGGTGGATTCGTCCTTACCTTACCAGATTCTGTCAGGGGAAACAACGACATTTAGGTTCGGAGAAGAAAACCGGCGCTCCCGCTCTGGCCAGACTTGCACTAGCCCCCCGTCAATGGTAAACTATAAAATCTAATCCATTTTTTACGGTTATTTCGATGAATAATTTTTTCCATCGCCTCAGCCAACTGCATACGAAAACCGTGGTAGTGACCATCCTCCTGGTGACCTTTTTGCTCAGCGTGGGTTTATTCTCTCTCTGGTTGTGGTCTGGGAAAAAAATCGACAATGTGATCACTGAGCAATTCAATAATCAACAATTGATGCTGGCCCGCAAGATCGCCGAAAACGTCGAAACCTATGTGGATTTCCTGGAGTTCCTGGCGGTTACCTACACCCATGAATATCTCGTGGAAGCGGTTTTCCCGGAGCATCTCGATATGTTTTTTAAGCTGCAATTAGAATACGTCCAGGCCTTCGGCATCCTGGCCATCAAGTACTATGATGTCCACGGGAAAGAGGTTGCCATGTATACTTCCGGCAAGACGCCGGTGCAGCCCAATGCCGCGCCGTTGGCGGCCGACTATCTGGCCTGGGCCCAGGAGAAGGCCAATAGACACGCCGTCTTACTGCAACAGATCTTTTCCCTGGGCTATAATGATGGCTCCGAACGCCGGGTGATGGGGGTGTTGGCCCCCGTGTACCAAGATGGCAGCACGCCGCAAACTCCGACCGGCGGCACGTTCAGTGGAGTCCTGCAGATTATCGTTGATCCCTACTTTATCGCCGGTATGGCGACCAAAGAGGTCCGTTCCGGACAAACCGGCTATGCCTGGATTATTGATTACCACGGGATTTTCCTGGCCCATTACGAAGATAGTTTTATCGGCCGGGACCATATCGCGGTCCGCCGGCAGCGTAATCCGAATATATCCTTCGAGAGGATTGATGAGATCGTCAATCAACGCTTGCTGAAGGGGCACGAAGGTGTTGATTATTATTTATCCGGTTGGCATCGGGACAAGATCGGCCAGATCAAAAAATTGCTGGCTTATACCCCCATCACCTTCCAACGCAGTCAAAAACGAGGCATTGTCCAGGTAGAGAATCCGGGGCAGAATATCTGGGGCGTCGGCGTGGCCGCGCCTGTGGATGAGGTAGCCGGCTTGGTGGAAAGGCTCCAGTGGGATCAGGGTCTCATTATCGGCTCATTCCTGCTCTTCCTGATGGGGATCAGTTGTCTGTTGATCGGCGCGGCGTATAGCTGGAATCGGGTTTTGAGCCATGAGGTGACTGAGAAGGCTGAGGAATTACGCCGCAGCCATGAACGCCTGCTGCGCTCGGAGCGCTTTGCCGCGGTAGGGGAAGCGGCCGCCTATGTCAGCCATGAAATCAAAAATCCCCTCATGGTCATCGGCGGCTTTGCCCAGCAATTAAAAAGAAATCCGGAGTTGCCGCCCAGCGCCGTTACCAAGCTGCAGTTAATCAGCGAAGAGGTCAAACGGTTAGAGAATTTTTTGGGGGAGTTGCGGGATTTTACCCGACCGGCGCCGCCGGCCAAAAAAGAGGCCGATCTGAACGATCTGGTCAGACAGGTTACCACCATGATGCAGGATGCCGCCAAGGATATGGGCATTCACATGGTCACCCGACTGGCCGACAACCTACCCAGGGTGCCTTTTGATATGAACCAGATGAAGCAGGTGCTCATTAATCTCATTAAGAATGCCATGGAAGCCATGGACGATGGGGGCACTATCACGGTGACCACCAAGGACTTGGGAGACCAGGTAGCCATCTCCGTCCATGATACTGGCAAAGGTATTCCACCGGAGGTTTTGCCCAATATTTTCAATCCGTTCTTTACCACCAAGAAGACGGGCACCGGTTTGGGGTTGGCGGTCATCAACAAAATCATCGAGGATCATCATGGCAGCATTACGGTAACCAGCTCCAAAGAACAAGGGACGACGTTTACCGTAGCGTTGCCGTATCGGCAATAATCTGCCTACCATGCTGATTTCCACTCCTGAGCAAACCCTCAGCCAGGCACCCTCCAGCGAAAGCCAGCGCCGCCGTCGGGAAAAAATCCTGATCGGGATCATCATTCTCTTGGTGGTCTCCATCACCCTGGTAGAAGTTCGCCTGGTCCGGCAGCGGGGAGAATCCATCACCGACAGCTTATTAGCTTTCGGACTGGTCAACCTCAACACCATTCTCCTGCTGTTTCTGACCTTTCTGATCTTTCGCAATGTGGTGAAATTGATCCTGGAGCGGCGCCAGAAGATCTTCGGCTCGCGCTTGCGCATCCGGTTGGTCCTCACCTTTGTCTTTCTGTCGCTGCTGCCGACGTTGCTCATGTCGTTTGTGGCCTTTGAGTTTATTTCCGGCCGAACAGAGTATCAACTCAACGCCCAGGTAGAGAAATCCCTAAACAATGCCGTGGTCTTGGTGCAATCGTATTTTCGGGGTATCGAACGCAAGGTGGTGGTCTGCGGCCAGCTGTTGAGCCGTTTGGTGCAGGAACAGAATCTGCTGGGCCAGGGCGGCCCAGCCTTGGATGAATTTTTGAAACAGAAACAACAGGCCTATGCCCTGGAAAATTTAGAGATATTCTCTCCCGAGGGCCAACGCTTGGCCAGCGCCGTCAGCGGCGGCCCTGCCATTGCCAACACCGATGGGGTGATGTTCAGCCACTTGCGCCAGTTGCCGGCCGGAGCCGTGGCTCGGCAGCCGGAGGCAGACGGTGAGATCCTGCGGGGGATCTTTCCCATTCCCTGGCCGGAGCTGTCCCCCACGCCCACGGCTTTCCTGGTGGTGAGCCAATTAATCCCCAAGCCGGTGCTGCAGCAGGTCGCGGATGTGCGGGCCGGCGTCACCGAACTGCGGCGTCTGCAGTATATTTTGCGGCCGGTGCGGGTCAGCCGTTATGTGGCCCTGGGGGCGGTGACCCTGTTGGTGCTCATGTCCGCCGTCTGGCTGGGGATGTATATGGCCCGGGAGATCACCACACCCATCCGCCAGCTGGCGGAGGGCACCCTCAAGGTGGCGGACGGCGATTATTCCATCCACATAGATCAGGAAGGCCGGGATGAGATCGGCTTTTTGGTGCAGTCGTTCAACAAAATGACCCAGGATTTGCAGCTCAGCCGGCGCCAACTAGACGCGGTCAATCAACAATTGTCCCAGAAGAACAAGGAGTTGGAAGCCCGCCGCCGGGATATGGAGATCATTCTGCGCAACGTCGCCGCCGGCGTCATTTCGGTGGATGCCCGGGACAACATCACGACCATCAACCATTCCGCGGAGATGATTTTTGGGGTAGAGGCCGCTGAGGTCCTGGGAAAAAACATCCGGCAGCTCTTTTCTGAACAGGATGCCCCGAAGCTAGTGGAAATCATGGCCGCCAGCCGCCAAACCAGCAAGGGGGTGTTGGAAAAACCGCTCCATGTGCAGCGCGCTACCGCCACCCTGACCCTTCTGGTCAAGCCCAGCGTCCTGAAGGATGAGCAGGGCCGCTATGTGGGGATGGTATTGGTCTTTGAGGACATGACCGAGCTCTATCGGGCCCAACAGGCGGCGGCCTGGCGGGAGGTGGCCCGCCGCATCGCCCATGAAGTGAAGAATCCTCTGACCCCCATCCAATTGTCGGCCCAACGGTTGTGGCGGCGGTATGGCGAGAAGCTGGGGGAGGACAGTCAAGTTTTGCGGGAATGCACCCAGATGATCGTGACCCAGGTGGAAGACCTGAAAAATCTGGTGAACGAGTTCTCCCGTTTTGCCCGTTTGCCCCACCTCAACCTGACCCAACAGGATGTCAATGCCCTCATTCGGGAAACCCTGGTGCTTTATCAGGAGAGCGAACCTCAGGTTACCTTTACCCTGGACTTGGCAGCCGCGCTGCCGCCAATTACCTTGGATCGGGACCAGGTGAAACGGGTGCTGGTAAATCTTTTGGATAATGCCATTGCCGCCAGCAACCATCGGGGCGAGGTGGCCATCAGCACAACCCTGGCTGACGAAGGCCGCTGGATAACCATTACGGTGGCCGATACCGGTCAGGGTATCCCGGCTCGGGACCAGGAGCGGATCTTCGAGCCGTATTTTTCCACTAAACGGGGGGGCACCGGCCTGGGCCTGGCCATTGCCCGGGCGGTTATTGAGGAGCATCAGGGGCGCATCTGGGTGGAGGATAACCAGCCGCAGGGGAGCCGCTTTCTCATTGCCCTGCCCCTGGACCGGCAGGATCAAGATGCCTTGGCGAACGGCAGCGGCAAGACGGGGGCGAGCTGAGGATAATGTTGCCCGCGCTGCTCGCCAGCCAGACGCCCCATATCCCCGGGTTTGGGTTTTTTGCCGGCAACCAGCCAGGCATGTTTCAAGGGAACCATCGAAATTATAAAAAGAAGTCGTAGTGCAGGGGTTCTCTTGAAACAAACCATAAAAAATCACTGCTGCCATCAAAGCCTTGGTTGGGTGAGCACGGCGGCCCGCCCCACTCAAAGAGGACTTTACTAAAAGGGACCCGAACCGTAAACCAGCGGGCCATATTGCCAAGGGGCACCAGTAATCCAGCCAATTCAGAACGTTGGCGGCCCGGAACCTAGAAGCCAGAAACCGTAAGACCATGGCCAGAACCATTCTCATTGTTGATGACGAACCTGCCATCGTGCAGACCCTCTCCGGCATTTTGCAGGATGAGGGGTTTGACGTCCTGACGGCCGCAGACGGCGAAACGGCCCTCCGGCTTGTGGAGGAGGAGGGGCCGGATCTGGTCTTTTTAGATATCGCCCTCCCGGGTCTGGATGGACTGGAGGTGTTGCAGCAGCTCAAGGAACAGCTGCCGCTGCTGCCGGTCATTATGGTTTCGGCCTATGGCAATGTGGAAAACGCCGTTAAGGCCACCCGTCTGGGTGCTTATGACTTCATCGAGAAGCCGCCGCATGCCGATAAGATCATCCTAACGGTGCGCAACGCCCTGGAACTCAGCCGTCTGACCGAAGAAAACCTGCAATTGCGGCGGCGCACCGGTCCTCCGGAAGAGATTATTGGCCAGTCTCCGGTTATGCAGCAGCTGCGGGAACAGGTGCGCATCGTCGCGCCCACCAACGCCTGGGTGCTGATTACCGGGGAAAATGGCACCGGCAAGGAATTGGTGGCCCGGGCCATCCACCGCTTCAGCAAACGGTCTCATAAACCCTTCGTGGAGGTGAATTGCGCCGCCATTCCCGAGGAGCTCATTGAGAGCGAATTGTTCGGCCATGAAAAAGGGGCCTTTACGGGCGCCACCAGTAAACGCCGGGGCAAGTTCGACCAAGCCCATGAAGGGACGCTCTTTTTGGACGAAATTGCCGATATGAGTCTCAAGACCCAGGCCAAGGTCTTGCGCATCCTGCAGGAGCAGCGCTTTGAAAGGGTGGGCGGTAGCCGTCCCATTCAGGTGGATGTCCGGGTGGTGGCGGCGACCAACAAAAATCTGGAAGAGCTCATTGCTCGGGGCCAATTTCGGGAAGACCTGTACTATCGCATCAATGTCATTCCCATCCAGGTGCCGCCCCTGCGGGAGCGGCCGGAGGACATCCCGCTGTTGATTGAATATTTTTTGCAAGAATTTGCCCGGGAGAACAACTGCCCGGCCAAGATCATGACGCCGGAGGCTGTGGCGGTGCTGCGGCGCCAGCCCTGGCCCGGCAACGTCCGGGAATTAAAGAATTTTGTGCAGCGTCTGGCCATCCTGACGCCAGGGCGGGTGATTGACCTGACCCACCTGCCCGACATCGGCGGCGCAGAGCAGTCTGCCGGTGATGTGGACCAGTCTTTTTTCCAGATCACTTCCCTGAAAGAGGCCCGCAGTCAATTCGAACGAGAATTCTTGCGCCGCAAATTAGCGGAATATCAGGGAAACGTCAGTCTGACGGCCGAGGCCATCGGCTTGGAGCGGTCCCATCTTTATAAAAAGATGCGTACCTATGGCCTGGACGCCGGCCGAGAAGCTGAAGACAATGGCGCCGGAAAGAACGGTCAGTGAAGTCCGACCAGAGATTATCTTGGTGGGGGTGGTGCACGGCGACCCGCAGGGGTATGCCAAAGCCCTGGCTCTCCTGGAACGGTGCCAGCCCCAGGTGGTCAGCGTCGAGATCAGCGACTATTCCTGGCAGTATCGGCGGCGCCAAATGGGCCGTTGGCAGCAGCAGTTCCAGGCCGGGCTGGCCGCCTTGGCAGTGGCGCCCCGTCAGCACCTGGCCCTGCAGCGCCTGGCAGCCCAGATTGCTCTGCCTTTTGAAGTGCGGGCGGCCAAGGCCTTTGGACGACGATACGGCCGGCCATGGCAGGCGGTGGATATTGCGGCTGTAGCCCGGGAGCATTTACCCCTCTATAGCCGGGAACTTTTGCAGCCGGCCAATCTGCGGCAGCTGCTGACGATGCCGAATGGGGATTTCCGGGCAGCTATCCGCCAGGAATATGAGCGAGCCCAGCGACTGATAAATGCTCAGCCCCCCTGCTGGCCGCTCCGGCCGCAGGAGGTGAACCCCCAGGCGACCATGCGGGAGAAGGTCTTGGCCGGCCGGGTGGCCCGCCTGGCCCGGCGCTGGCTGAGAGTAGTGCATCTGGGCGGTTGGGAACATCTGGTCTATACCGGCCAGTACTTGACCATGGCCGATTTTCTGGCCCCGCGGCAGCCCCGGCGACTGGTCCTGGCAGATGGGTACGTCCCCCGGCTGGCGAACAACATAAGGAATAGGAATGAGCGAAATTCTGGTTGTGGATGATGATGCCAACACCCGGGAGGCGTTGGCCGTCAGCTTGAGAAAAACCGGCCACCAGGTCTACCTGGCGGCCACGGGCACCGAGGCCCTGGAGCTGGTCCGCCAACACCCGGCGGCACTGGCCATTATCGACTTGAAGCTGCCGGACATGGAGGGAACCGATCTCTTTGAAGCGCTGCGCATCATCAGCCCGTATACCATTGCCATCATGATTTCAGCCCGGGCCACCGTGGATGAGGCCATCTCTGCACTCAAATTAGGGATTTACGACTTTATCACCAAGGACTTCCGCCTCCAGGAACTGCGCAAGGTGGTGAATAAGGCCTTGGAAACCCAGCAACTTTTGCAGGAAAATCAACGGCTGCGCCAGGCCTTAGAGGAACGCTTGGCCGGCGGGCGCATTCTCGGGCGCAGTCCGGCCTTCTTGAAGGTAATCCATCAGGTTCTGCAGATCGCTCCGGTCCGCAGCACGGTCCTCATCACCGGCGAGAGCGGCGTGGGCAAGGAACTCATTGCCGAAGCCATCCACAATGGCAGCCCCCGACGGGAAAAGCCTTTGGTCAAGGTCAACTGCGGGGCCTTGCCCGAGGGCCTGATCGAATCGGAACTCTTCGGCCATGAAAAAGGTGCCTTCACCGGCGCCCATCAACAACGCAAAGGCCGCTTTGAACTGGCCGACACCGGCACGATCTTCTTAGATGAAGTCTCGGAGATGCCCCTGAACACCCAGGTGAAACTCCTGCGGGTGCTCCAGGAAGGGGAGTTTGAGCGGGTGGGTGGCAGCAAGACCCTGAAGGTGGATGTGCGGGTGGTGGCCGCCACCAACCAGAACCTGGAGGAGATGGTGGCGGCCGGCAGGTTCCGCAAGGATCTGTTTTATCGCCTCAATGTTATCCACTTGGAGATCCCACCGCTGCGGGCTCGCCGTGAGGATATCCCGCTTTTGGCCCAATATTTTCTGGACAAATTCTGCCTGGAAAATAATCGGCCCCCTATGGGATTCACCCCAGAGGCCATGCAGGCCCTGAAGCAATACCTCTGGCCGGGCAATGTGCGCGAGCTGGAAAATGTGGTGGAGCGGGCCGTGGCCTTATGCAGCGGTTCATCCGTGGGCTTGGACGATCTGCCCGAGGAACTGCGCCAGCATTCCAAGGTCGAGGACAACATCGTTATCCCGGTGGGGGCCTCTTTAGAAGAGATTGAACGGTTGGCCATCCGCCAGACCTTAAGGAAGACCGGGGGTGATAAAGAAGTGACGGCCCGTATCCTGGGCATTGGTCTGGCTACCCTGTATCGCCGTCTCAAAGAGATGGAAGGAAAAGATCCCGTTTCCCCCCAGGCCGCAGGCAAAGAGGAGTAAGGTATGAGTCGAGGCACCTTTCTGGATCTGGAGCCCCTGAATCTGCGGGAGGCTGAAGTAATTATCCTCCCTATTCCCTATGAAGCCACCACGACCTACGGCGCCGGCACCCGCTACGGCCCGGCGGCGATCGTGGCGGCCAGTCATCAGGTGGAACTGTGGGATGAAGAGAATGATGACAATCCCAGCCAACGTCTGCAAATCGCCACGGCCGGGGAAATCAGCCCCGATGCCGGGGGACCCGCGGCCATGCTCGAGAAGATCAAAAAACGGGTGCGGCCGTGGATTGCCGACGGCAAATTTTTAGTAACATTGGGAGGCGAACATACCATCACCCAGGCCCTGGTGGAGTCCTATCTGACCAAATATCCGGACCTGACCATCGTGGCCTTCGACGCCCACGCCGATCTGCGGGAAAAATACGAGAACACCCCCCTTTCCCATGCCTGCGTCTTGCGGCGGGTGTGGGAGTTGGGGCGTCCCCTCACCATCATTGGCGTGCGCAGCTATTCCGCCGGGGAATACGATTTTATGAAAGTAGCGCCCCGTCTGACCCTCTTGAAGGCCAGGAATCTCCAAGATCCCGCCTATCGGCAATTGGCCCTGGAACATCTGGGGCGGATCCGCGGCCCGGTTTATATCTCCTTTGATGTGGACGTGTTGGATCCGGCCATCATGCCGGGGACGGGCACGCCGGAACCCGGGGGGCTGGAATATTACCAGACTTTGGAATTCCTCAAGGCCATTGTAGCTCGGGGACCGGTGGTCGGTTTCGACCTCGTTGAATTGGCGCCGCTCCCTGGTCACCGGGTGAGTGAGTTCACGGCGGCCCGCCTCATTTATAAATTTCTCGGCTATCTCCAGCAGAACCGCGCTCTTGGCCAGGAGGGCCAGAAAGCTTAAGGAGGAAAGCGTGCGACGCAAACCCGAAGAATTTCACGACGGGGCCCAGGACGGCCTGATGCCCCTGGCGCCTTTGGATATCAATCAAATCCAGGATTTCGACGAACTGTTGGCCGGCTACAGCCGCACCGCCTTTGGCGGCCGCTCCCTGGGGGAGGCTGCCGAAGTACTGGAAACCATGCTCCTGGACCCGGATTGCACCCGGGTGGGGACCTTTTCTGGGGCCATGACGGTGGCCAAAATGGGGCTGCTCATCTGCGAGATGATCGACCGGGGTTGGCTGCAGATCATCATCAGCACCGGCGCCCTCATGGCCCACGGCCTCATCGAAGCGGTTGGCCAGGTACACTATAAATACGACCCCCGGCGGTCCGATGAAGAGCTCTACCGCATGGGTTATAACCGGGTCTACGATACCCTGGAGATGGAGAGCAACCTGGACTACGCCGAAGCGGTTTTTAAAAATGTCCTTGATGGGTTAGACCCACAACAGACCTTCTCTTCGGCCACCCTCTGCCGGGAATTGGGCCGTTACCTGGCCGAGCATACCGACCAGCCGGGGATCCTGCGCAATGCCTATCTCAAAGGGGTGCCGGTCTTTATTCCTGCCTTCACCGATTCGGAACTGGGCCTGGATCTGGCCAACTGGATGATCGAACGCTCCCTCAAAAAAGGCCTGACCGTCCGCCAGGCCCTGGCCACCGTGAACCTCAATTTTAATCCCTTCCTGGACCTGGGCCTCTATGCCCAGAAGGTCATGGACGCCAAAAAATTGGGTATTTTCACCATCGGCGGCGGCGTCCCCCGGAACTGGGCCCAACAGGTGGGGCCGTTTTTCGATATTCTGCAGAACCGCCTGGGGGTGACTTTGCCCTTTATCCGCTTCCAGTACGGCGTGCGTATCTGTCCGGAACCGGCGCATTGGGGGGGCTTGAGCGGCTGCACCTACCGGGAGGGCATCTCCTGGGGAAAATTTGTCCCGGAAACCGAGGGCGGCCGCTTCGCCGAAGTCTACTGCGACGCCACCATCGCCTGGCCCATCCTGGTAAAGGCGGTGGCCCAGCGGTTGGCCAAACGGCAGCAGGAGGGCGCTCCAAACCGGGCGGAGCCCTAAACAACCTAAGGCCGGGACCCCTTTTGCCTGATGAATTCCCTTTCAGGAATAGCTATCTTGTGATACATAAGCTTTACTGCCAACAGAGCCGCCACCAACGGCTAGGAGGCTGTTGAAAAAAATCCTCATGTCCTTTTGATGGCAGAGAAAACCCTTATTCTTGCCTCTTGGCAAAGCCAAAAGGCAGAGTTGGGGTGGGGGGAGGGGGCAAGGGGCTGTGCCCCTTGGCCACCTCCCCGAAAAACACTTTCTCAACAACCTTAGACCTCAGCGGCCGGCAGATTTTCTACAAGGAGAAAGACATGCAACAACGGAAGTGCGACCTGACACGCCGATTGGCCTTCTGGGTTCTGGTCGGATTATTGGTCTGCGGTGCAGCCGGTCCGGTTGCGGCCGTGGAAAAAGGCGATCAGGCCCCTGATTTTTCCCTCTCGGACCTGGCCGGTAACAACACCACCCTGAGTCAACTCCGGGGGAAAGTAGTAGTTGTCAATTTTTTCACGGTCTGGTGTCAACCCTGTCGCCACGAAATGCCTGATCTAAACGCCATCTATAAGGAGAATCGGGAGAAAGGCTTGGTAATGCTGGGCATCTGCCTGAATGCCGATCCCAAACAGTTGCAGGTATTGGTGAAGCAGTTGCAGCTGGATTACCCGGTCCTCTTGGGCACGGATAAGGTGAGCAAGGATTACGGCGATATCGTCGCGGTGCCCACCACCTTTATCCTCAATAAAGAAGGGAAGGTCGCCGACAAGATTGTTGGCCCCCGGAAAAAAGAGGAATTTCTCAAGATGATCACGCCGTTATTGTAAGTCAGAAGTCAGAGCTGGGGGGCCAGAGATAGGGGGCGAGGTCCATGCTTCCCTCCCTCTGCCCCCAAAACTATTGGTTTTGAAGTTTCGAGTTTTTGATTCCTGGTCCCTGGTCCCTAACCCCTTGCCTTTTTACTCCACCGTGACGCTCTTGGCCAAATTCCGGGGCTGATCTACGTCGGTGCCCCGGAGATCGGCGATGTGGTAGGCCAGGAGCTGCAATGGCAGCACCAATAAAATGGGCGAAAGTTCCAAGGTAGTTTCCGGCACGGCAATGGTCGTCTCCACCTTTTCCATGACGGTGTAGTTATCGGCTTCACTCACCGCGATGACCCGGCCCCGACGGGCGACGACTTCTTCGATGTTGGACATCATCTTCTCAAAGACGGGGCTGCGGGTGGCCAACACCACCACCGGCAGATGTTCGTCGATGAGGGCGATGGGGCCGTGCTTCATTTCCCCGGCCGGATAGCCTTCGGCGTGGATGTAGGAGATTTCCTTGAGTTTCAGGGCTCCCTCCAGGGCAATGGGGTAGTGGATGCTCCGGCCCAGATAGAGGAAGTTTTCCGCCTTCATATATTTCTGGCCGATCTCCCGAATGGTGGCATCATGGTCCAGGATTTCCTGGAGGAGCGTCGGCAGGCGGAAAAGGGCCTGGAGGTCCTGCCGGATCTGCTCGGGTGGGCGATAGCCTAACTCTTTGGCCAGGTGCAGGCCGATGAGGTAGAGGGAAACCAGCTGGGTGGTAAAGGCCTTGGTGGAAGCCACGCCGATTTCCGGACCGGCGTGGGTGTATAAGACGCTCTCCGATTCCCGGGCGATGGAGGAGCCCACCGCGTTGCAGATGGCCAGGGTGCGGGCCCCTTTGGACTTGGCCTCCCGCAGGCCGGCCAGAGTGTCCGCGGTTTCTCCCGATTGGGAGATGGAAATGAACAGGGTCTGGGGGTCCACGAAGGGGTCCCGATAGCGGAATTCCGAGCCCAGGTCCACATCCACCGGCAGCCGGCACATGCTTTCCAGGAGGAATTTGCCCACCAGGGCGGCATGGAAGGAGGTGCCGCAGGCCACCATGGTGATTTTTTTCAGGTTCTTGACCTCTGCGGCAGTTAAATGGAATTCTTCAAGAAAAATTTTGCCGTTATCAGGATTGACCCGGTGCCGGAAGGTGTCGATCAGGGCCCGGGGCTGCTCAAAGATCTCCTTGAGCATAAAATGCTTATACCCGGCCTTTTCGGCCATGGCCGGACTCCAGGTAATGGTGGTCACCGGCCGCGTGACCGAGTTGCCGTTCAGGTCCTGAATCTCCACGCCGGCATCGGTCATGGTGACGATGTCGTTGTCCTCCAAAAAGACCATGCGCCGGGTGTGGGAGAGGATGGCCGGGACGTCGGAGGCCAGGAAGTTTTCGCCGTCGCCCAGACCCAGGATCAGCGGGCTCTCCTTGCGGCTGCCGATGAGGGTGCGGGGTTCTTTGGCGTTGATGACCACGATGGCGTAAGAGCCCCGCACCTGGCGGAGGGCCTGGCGCACGGACTCTAAAAAACCGGCTCCCTGGGAACTGTATTTATAAATCAGCTGGGCTATGATTTCCGTGTCGGTCTCGGAGGTGAAGGTATGGCCTTCTCCCATGAGTTGTTTTTTCAATTCCAGGTAATTTTCGATGATGCCGTTGTGGACCACGGCAATGTGGCCGACCTGGTGGGGATGGGCATTGACTTCGGTGGGCCGGCCGTGGGTGGCCCAGCGGGTGTGGCCGATACCGACGGTGCCGTGCAGGGGTGCAGTCTGGAGCTGCTGCTCCAACTCCTTTAATTTGCCGACGCTGCGGCGGATGTCCAGGCCGTTGTTCCCCATAACCGCCATGCCGGCCGAGTCATACCCCCGATATTCCAAACGTTTCAGCCCGTCCAAAAGAATGGGCATGGCTTCCTTGCCGCCGAGATAACCGACAATCCCGCACATACGTGTAACTCCTATTTTTTTCTGATGTCCTTGATGACCTGGCGGCCCCGGGCAATGGCCAATTTTTCGGGGGGCACATCCTCAGTGATGACCGAGCCGGCGCCCACGTAGGCGCCGGCGCCGATGGTGACTGGCGCCACCAGGGCGCTGTTGCTGCCGATGAAGGCCCCCGGCGCGATGGTGGTCTTGTATTTGTGTTTGCCGTCGTAGTTGCAGGTAATGGTGCCGGCGCCCACATTAACGTTTTCCCCCACCTCGGCATCGCCCAGATAAGTCAGGTGATTGGCCTTGGCCCCGGCATGGAGCACCGTCTTTTTGGTCTCCACGAAGTTGCCGACTTTGGCCCTTTCCCGGATATCGCTCAAGGGCCGCAGGTGGGCGTAGGGGCCCAACTGCACTTCATCGGCCACCCGGCTGTCGGTGATGACCGTGCCCATTTTGATGGTAACCCGGTTGCCGATGCGGCTGTCGCTGATCTTGACGTTGGGCTCCAGCAGGCAAGCCTCGCCGATAACGGTCTGGCCCTGAAGGTAGCAGTTGGGAAAGATCACCGTGTCAGCCCCGATGGCCACCCCCGCTTCAATATAGGTCGTCTGAGGGTCAATGAGGGTGACGCCGGCCAACAGGTGGCGTTCATTGATCTGCTGCCGGACCCGGGCGGCGACGGCCGCCAACTCCACCCGGGTGTTGATGCCCTGAAAACTGGCCTGATCCGTGGTCAGCAGGCTGGCCACCGGCAGGTGCCGGGCCCGGGCCGCCCCAATGACGTCGGTGAGATAGAGCTCTCCCTGGTCATTGTCGGGCCGCAAGGTCTGCAAGGCTGCCTGGAGGAAAGCAAACTGAAAGCAATAAATACCGGTGTTGATTTCTCTAATTGATAATTCCGCGGGCGAGGCATCCCGGGCTTCCACAATTTTGAGAACCCGCCCCTGCTCATCTTTGACGATGCGGCCATAGCTGCCCGGCTCAGGCAACTCCACCGTTAACACGGTGGCCACCGCGCCGCTGGCCACATGGTGCTGATATAGCTGGCGGATGGTCTCGCCCTGGAGCAGGGGGACATCGCCGCAGAGGACTATGATGGTTCCAAAGCCGCTTTTGAGGGCTCCGGCGGCGATCTGGACGGCATGGCCGGTGCCCAATTGCGGCTCCTGGACCACAAAGTCCACCGCATAACCGGCGAATCTGGCCTGCACCGCCTCGGCCTGGTGACCGACCACCACGAGAATTTTCCCCAATCCCAGAGACTGCAAAGTGTCCAAGACATAGGCCAGCATGGGTTTCCCCATGATGGGGTGCAAAACCTTGGCTGTTGCTGATTTCATGCGGGTGCTTTTGCCGGCCGCCAGGACGACGGCGGCCACCTCGGGCAAGGAATCTGTCATAGCGCTATCCTGAAGGCAATAAGGTTATTAATATTCCAAATGAAACGATTTGTAGCCCCAATCTTTAGATGGCGCTCAGTTACTGCTACCAATCAGGTTGCTCTGAGTGCCCGCTAAAGCCTGCGGCTGCCGAGCGATTTCTTCAACAATCGCACAATTTCGGTAATTGCTGCTCTCCGGGGACAGGGCAGCATAACCCCCCCGGGCTCTTTCCCGTCGTCATGCAAAATATCGGCCAGCAGCAGGATTTTAATCAGAAGAAATTTAGCATACACTATACCAAAAGGAAAAAAAACTGTCTTGCACAATCGCGTCACCAAAGGGAGAAAGTACTTGTGAAGCCCGAACTGCGAGAAGAATCTGGCTGGCGGGACCAATCCCGGCTTTTTGCCGACAGGGCGGCGGCCGGGCGCCTCTTGGCCCAGAAATTATTGGATTTCCAGGGGGGGGACGGCTTGGTCCTGGCCATCCCCGCCGGCGGCGTGCCGGTAGCCGCGGAAATCGCCCGGACCCTGCGCCTGCCTCTGGAGCCGCTCATCGTCCGCAAGGTGCAGATACCCTGGAACACCGAGGCCGGTTTCGGGGCCCTGGCACCGGATGGCCAGGTCCTGCTCAATGAACCGCTGGTGCAAGCGCTGGGTTTAACGCCGACCCAGATCGAGGCCCAGGTGGCGGCCACCCGCCGGAATCTGATCCAACGGGAAGAACTTTTCCGGGGCGGTCGGCCGTACCCCAAGGTTACCGGCCGGACCCTGATCGTGGCGGACGACGGCCTGGCCTCCGGTTATACCATGTTGGCGGCCCTCAAGTTTCTGATCCGCCAACAACCCAAGGATGTGGTCGTGGCCGTGCCCACCGGCCTGCTGGACACCATCAAGGCGGTCATGGCGGCCACCGGCGCCACGGTGGTCTGCCTGAATGTCTGCACCCGGCGTCCTTTTGCCGTTGCCGCAGCCTACCGCCGGTGGTATGATGTTGCCGATGCCGAAGTAATGCAGATCCTCAAGGAGTTCGGCCGCCAGGAAGGACCGCCAGCCGATGTCTAACAACACCATACTTACCAGGATTGATCCCCGCCGTTTGGCCTTTGATATCGACGGCGTGGTGGCCGATATCATGTCCACCTTTATTCAACTGGCCAAGGAGCGCTATGGTTTACACCACCTGGACTACGAAGATATCGTGGACTTCGATCTGGCCCGCTGCCTGAAGATGGACGAAGCCATCATCTGGGAGATTTTGGAGTTGCTGTTATACCGGCCGGAAACCCTGGAGATCGCCCCCCTGCCGGAGGCGGTGCCGACCCTGACCAGACTGGCCCAGGAACAGCCGCTGCTCTTCGTCACCGCCCGGGACCGGGCCGAACCCATCGCCGCCTGGCTGGCCCAACAGCTGCCGGCCGTGCCCCCTCAGGACCTGAAGGTCATTGCCACCGGCGATCCCGAAGCCAAGTTGATTTATCTCCAGGAGCATAACATCCGATATTTTGTGGAAGACCGTTTGGAAACCTGTTTTCACCTGGCCCAGTCCGGCATTCAACCCCTGGTCTTTGACCAACCCTGGAATCGCCGGCCCCATGGCTTTCCCATTGTTTATAGTTGGCAGGATCTGGCCAACCTCATTTTTCGGGAATAGGGGAAAGGGAAAAAATTAGCCGGTTTCGGCTTTCGGCTCACGGTCTAGCACTCAGCTTAAACCATTTTTGCTAAGGAAGGCTCTATGCCCACTCCAGCCGGCGCTCAGGTTTATGTGGTCGTCCACGGGCATTTCTATCAACCGCCCCGGGAGAACCCCTGGATTGAAGAGATTGAATTGGAGGAGAGCGCTTATCCTTTCCCCAACTGGAACGCCCGCATTACCCGGGAGTGTTATATACCCAACACCTGTGCCCGCATCCGGGACGACCAGCTGCGCATTTTAGATATTGTCAATAATTTCGAGTATCTGAATTTTAATGTCGGTCCTACCCTCATTTCCTGGCTGGCCGCCCAGGCGCCGGTGACCTATGAGCGGCTGGTGGCTGCGGATGCCCAGAGCTTTTTCCGCTTGGGGTTCGGCAATGCCATTGCCCAGGCATATAATCATATCATCCTGCCGCTGGCCAATGCCCGGGATCGGCAGACAGAGATCCTCTGGGGGCTGCAGGACTTCCGCCAGCGGTTCGGCCGGCCGGCTGAGGCCATGTGGCTGCCCGAGACTGCGGTCAATCTGGAAGTCCTCCGGGATCTGGCAGCCCAGGGCCTGAAATATGTCATTCTGTCACCCTGGCAGGCCCGTCGGGTCCGTCCCCTCAGGGGCGGCCCGTGGCAGGATGTCAGCAACGGCAGCATCGATACCACCCAGGCCTATCGTTGTTTTGTGGGTCCGGGGACAGCCGCCGGCCGGCATCCCTTCATAGATATCTTCTTTTATGACGGCCAGACTGCCGCAGAACTCAGTTTCGGCGATCTCTTAAGTGACAGTAACCGTTTTTTGAATCATCTGGGAGGCAAACTGCGGCCCGAGCGGCCGGGCCCGCAGCTGCTGTCGGTGGCCACCGACGGCGAGACCTTCGGCCACCACAAGGCCTTCGGCGAAATGGGGCTGGCCTATGCCCTTTCCACCCTTTGCCCCCAGCGTGGCTGGGTGGTGACTAATTACCGGGCCTTTCTGGAATTGCAGCCGCCCCGGTATGAGGTGGAAATTTCTTTGGGGCCCGAAGGCAAAGGCAGCTCCTGGAGCTGCAGCCATGGCGTTGGCCGCTGGGAGAAGGACTGCGGCTGCCAGACCGGCGGCGGGCCGGGCTGGCAGCAGAAGTGGCGCAGGCCTTTGCGACAGGCCTTTGATTTCCTCAACGACAAGCTGGCGCAAATCTTTACCCAGGAGGGCAGCCGTTACCTAACGGACCCCTGGGCGGCCCGGGACGACTATATCGAGGTGATTTTAAATCGCAGCCCGGCCTCCCAGGCGGCTTTTTTCCAGCGCCACGGCACACCTGGACTGACGCCGGCCGATCAGGTACAGGCCCTGCAACTCCTGGAGATGCAGCGCCACGTCCTGCTGATGTATACCAGCTGCGGCTGGTTCTTTGCCGACCTTGCCGGCCTGGAGACCCTCCAGGTCATGAAGTACGCGGCTCGCGCCCTGCAATTGGGACAGCGGTTTATCCAGGAAGATCTGGAAGAACCGTTTCTGGCCATCCTGGCCGAGGCCAGAAGCAATATCCCGGAGATGGGTAACGGCCGGGACCTCTACCTTAAGAAGGTAAAACCGGCCGTCATCACCTACCCCAAGTTGGTGAACCATTTCAGCATTACTCTCCTGAATGATCCAGAGCGCCGGCCGGCCGCGGCCATCTTTCATTACCGGCCGGAACTGCTGCAGTATGAGGAAAAAAGCCAGGGCGGCCTGGAGCTGGCCTGCGGCCGGGTGCGGCTGACCAGCGGCATTACCCAGGAAACTCATATCCTCGGCTATGCCACCCTGTTTTTAGGGAGTTATCTGTATCGCACTCAGGTGCAAGAGGGGCAGAGCGAAGCCGACTTCGCGGCCATGGTGGACCTGCTTTTCCGGACGCTGACGAATTCCCCGGAAAATATCGCCACGGTTATGGCCGAATATTTCCAGGGTGCCTATTATTCCGTGCACGATATGTTCAAAAAGGAAAAACGGGAGATCCTGCGCCAATCTCTGCAGAAAGTCCAGGAGGATACGGAACTGGAATTGGGGCGGGGCTTCCGGGAAGTCCAACCGGTGCTCTACACCATGGCCCGGGAAGGCTTTGTCATCCCCCGGGTCTTCAATCTGGCGGCCTTTACGACGCTGCGCCGTACCATCCGGGAGATCGTGGCGGCCTGGCAGGGCCAGGATCCGGACCGCCAACTGAAACGGGAGCTGGCCGAAGTCCAGGAAATTGCCAAGACCTTAAACCTTCATCTGCAGGACGACCCCATCGGCCTGACCCTGGCCGCTCTGGTGGAGCGCCGCTTGCAGGCCCTGGACACGGATTTCACCTTGGCCCAGGCCAAAGCCGCTCTGGCGACGCTGACTCTGTGCCAACAGCTGCCCGTGGTGGTGGACCTCATGGAGTCCCAAAACCTCTTTTTTTATCTGATGGCCGAGCACGGCGGTAGCCTGGCCCATCCGGGCAAACGGCGTCAGGCTGAGATGCGGGAGTTTGTCCAGGTCCTCATGAACCTGGCCAGCGGGCTGAATTTCCATCCGGCCCGGTACGAAAAACTGCTGTTGGGCAAATGAGTTTGGTATGTCCCGAGAATACGATATCACCCTTGATCCGGAGGCCAACGTCCTCTATCAGAAGTGCCGGGACGTGGACCCGGTCCTCTGGCAGCGCCTGGCAACCGCCGACCTGCACGAAGTCTGCCGGCGCACCGACGCCCGCTGGCAGGAGCATGCTTACCTCCTGCCGTTTTTCAACCGGGAATTGGTGATTCAGCCGCAAACCCAAACCATCCTCATCAGCGGCCGGCCAGACCTGGAGGCGGAATTTCAGCTCTGCTTAACCACGCTCTTATATCTGCTGCAGATAGACGCGGCCCGGTTGCCCTCCCGCCAGGTCAGTCCCAAAGAGTATAAAGGCGGCGTCACCTTTTTCCAGGGGCCCCATGCCCTGCCCACGGCCCGTCTGGAGGAGCGCTTCGGGGCCGACCGGCAGCTTTTTCTGACTGCCGGCCGGCGGTTGGGAGGCGCCGAGATTGCCCAGGGAGATGCCGGCCTGGCCCTGACCCCGTTTCCGCAGCTGACCGTGGAGGTCATCCTCTGGCTGGGCGACGAGGAATTCCCGCCCCAGGTGGTCTTTACCCTGCCGGCCGCTTTGGAGCGCTTCTGGGCCCTGGATGGCATTTGGGCCCTGTTGAATGTGGTAAGCCGGGAACTTTGGCGGGCGGCGTGAGCAGGGGGCAGGGGCCAGAGGCCAGTGCCAGGAAAATAATCCCTGACAACCTGAAAAGACTAGGCCGCCGAAATTAGATACTGGTCCCGAGGAAATGTCCTTGAGGGGACCGGGCCTTAAAGCCCGCCCAAGCCGGCCAACTCTGACCAACGCCAACTTTCCTGATGAGCAGCCGACTTGCGGTTGAGGTCAGGAAAAACCGCGCGCCTCTGCATGGGCCCACCCCCGTTTTCAGCAGCATTCCCCCTCTTTTCCGGCTTACGGCTTACGGCTCCCTCATCCTCCCCGCCAACTTCTGCACAATTGCATCACTCACCGTATAAGGATCGGTCTTCCGGCCGGCGATGTCCGTGAGGACCTGGTCCAGGGAGATATCGGCCAAGAGCCGGGGCAGAATGATGTCTTTGATACCCTGGAGGATGAGGTCCAGGAGTTCCTGGCGCAGGCGGGGGGCCATGATCTGGGCCAGGTAGCGGCCGCCGTCCCGGTGCAGAAAATCCCGATGGGCAAAGATGGCGGCCATCAGTTCGGGCACGCCGATATTTTTCGGGGCTTCGGTCTTGAAGACCTGGGGCCGCCAGCCGTCGCCGGCCTCGGACTGGCGCAGGTCGATCATGGTCAGCAGGTCCTGATAGGTCCGGTCGGCGCCCTCCCGGTCCGCTTTGTTGACCACAAACAGATCGCCGATCTCCAGGATGCCCGCCTTGATGGCTTGGATATCGTCGCCCATGCCGGGGACGGTGACCACGATGGTGGTATGGGCCGCATGGACGATATCCACCTCATCCTGCCCCACCCCCACCGTTTCCACCAAAATAAAATCCTTGCCCATGGCGTCCAGGACATTAATGACGGCCCGAGCCGAAGCGGTCAGGCCGCCGAAATGTCCCCGGGTGGCCAGGGAGCGGATAAAGACGCCTTCATCGGTGGCATGGCGCTGCATGCGGATGCGATCCCCCAGGATGGCGCCGCCGGAAAAGGGGCTGGTGGGGTCCACCGCCACCACGCCCACAGTGAGTCCTTGTTCCCGGAGATAGTGAATCATTTTATCGGTGAGGGTGCTTTTGCCCACCCCGGGTGAGCCGGTGATCCCCACCACATGGGCCCGACCGGTGTAAGGATACAGCCCTTTGAGGACCTCCCGGGCCTGGGGTTCCCCTTCGTCCAGATCCCGCATCAACCGGGCCGTGGCCCGGATATCGCCCTGTCGTATCTGCGCAATAACATCCATTCTCTTTCTCCGCTGGAGGAATTGTTTAATTCATACCAACTCAGCCGGAAAAAGTCAAAAACGAGCCTGATGACAGGATGCCGGGGCAGGAGAACAAGGAGCCGCGCTGGGCCAATTTTGTTGGTCGGCTGGGGAGCCAGAGCAGAGTCCAAAAAAATATGCTTGCGATAAAAATTATTACCTTTAGGTTCAGATTTCTGAACATTGTATCTATCTGAATATATTTATTATTTGCCGTTTCCGGCATTTTTTGTTTAAAATGTCGAACATGACTGCAGGCCAAGTCACGGACCGATAGCTAAAAAATCCAATGAATTTAATGTTATAAAAAAATGGCATTAGTATTGCATATAATAATACAAGAGATAAAAATTTGCACCTGGGGGAGGTGATTATCGGGAAGAACAAAAGAGATAGGCGGAATTATTAAGGGAATTAACAGGTTAGTATTGCATCAAGGTCTGCTCCAAGGCAGAGGCGGCGCGAGTTTCCGAGTTGCCGGCAACGACGGCAAGCCGGAATCCTGACCGAACCATTGAGCAATATGATCACTACAGGAAAAAGGAGAAAACATGAAGAGAATTTTTCTATTTGCCTTAGCCTTGAGCCTGGCCCTCACCGGTGCCGCCCAAGCCGCCTCGTTCGTCTTGTCTGGCAACTACCTGCAGGTGGGCGTCAGCAACAGCGGCGGCCTCATCGATGATAGCTTTACCGCCGGCATTAATTTCGCTCCCGGTGGCGGCGGGGCCTATACCGCCGCGGATTTCCTGCGGCCAGGTACACCCTTTGAATTTTACTCCATCGGGGCC
>DYEV01000033.1 GCA_020725545.1 Desulfobacca sp.
GGAGACCGGCTCTACCCGCCGGTCCGGAGACCGGCTCTGCCCGACGGTCTGGTGACAGGCTCTACCCGCCGGTCCGGAGACCGGCTCTACCTGCCAGTCGGGTGACCGGCTCTGCCCGACGGTCTGGTGACCGGCTCTACCTTGTATTGCCTTGATATAGCAGAACTGTCTTCAAAAGCAAAGTTTTAAGAATACCTTTTATAAGTATATCAGGAATTAGAACTGACCCCAATGCCACCTTGCCTCTATGCTTTTTTCAGAACTATGCTACAATGTCCCATTTGAGAGTTAACAACAACTGGGGGCACAAGAAAGTCGGAATAGCGATGAGCTGGCCGTGTTGGCAACAATTGACAGAGCGCAAAATCCTAGCAGCCCTGGCCGCCGGTCTGGGGCTGGTCCTGGCTTCCCTGGCGGGCTTCCTGTGGTTGGCAGGAGTGAGTCGCTCTGGAGAATTTCCAGGCAAAATCTGGGGCTGGCTCGTCCTAGGCGGCCTCCTCTTGCTGCATCTCCTGGTCCTGGGCCTGCTCCTGACCTTTCTCTGTCAGGAGGTGGCCAAACGCAGCACTATGGAAACCCAATTGACCGAAGCCCAGGAGCGCCTGCGCTCTTTGACCTCCCAACTCTGCCTGGCGGAAGAGCGGGAGCGGCGCCGCATCGCCGTCTATTTGCACGACAACATCAGCCAAAAGCTGGCCATCGCCGCCATCAAATTGGGACAGTTGCAAGACGCCGCAGCCGCTCAGATTACCCTCTCGGCGGCTGTGGATGAGGTGCGGCAACTCCTCAAACAGATTATTCAGGATACCAAGTCCCTGACCTTTAAAATCAGTTCGCCCATCCTCTATGAATTGGGTCTGGAAGCGGCCTTGGAATGGCTGACGGAGGAACTGCAGAACCAACACGGTCTGATCACCTTTTTTGAGGACGACAACCGCCCGAAACCATTGGCCGAAGAAGTGCGGGTTTTGCTGTTCCAGGCGGTGAGCGAACTGCTCATGAATGTGGTCAAACATGCCAAAGCTCGGAATGTGCAGGTGGCCATCCGCCGGGACAACGGCCTGATCAGCATCAGCGTCCACGACGATGGCGTGGGTTTTGATGTTGCGGCCATGCGCTCCCGCTGGGGCCGCAAGGATTTCGGCTTTGGCCTGTTCAGCATCCGGGAGCGCCTCCGAGCCTTTGGCGGCGTCATGGATATTAGGTCCAGTTTTGACGGCACCACCGTCACCCTCAGAGCTCCTTTACGACTGGAGTAGGTTTCCCATGGCCATCACCATCCTTATCGCCGATGACCACCAGATTGTCCGGGAAGGCCTCATCGCCCTGCTCTGCCAACATCCGCAGATGCAGGTGGTGGGCGAAGCCGCCAACGGCCGCCAGGCCGTCCAGTTGGCCGCGGCCTTGCGGCCGCAGGTAGTGGTCATTGACATCGGCATGCCCGAACTGAACGGTATTGAAGCCACCCGCCAGATCGTCGCCGAGGTGCCGGGCACCAAGGTCATCGCCCTGTCCATGCATTCCGATAAACGCTTTGTCAAAGGCATGCTCAAGGCCGGGGCCTCCGGCTATCTCCTGAAATATTGCGCCTCCGAAGAATTGGTGAATGCCGTTCTTATGGTCATGGCCAACCGGGTGTATCTGAGCCATGACATCACCGGCATCGTCGTGGAAGATTACGTCCAGAAGCTCGCGGACAGTGATGCCTCCGCCTTCCAAACCCTCACCCCCCGAGAGCGGGAAGTCCTGCAACTCCTGGCCGAAGGCCACTCCACCCGGCAGATCGCCGATACCCTGCACGTCAGCGTCAAGACCATCGAAGTCCACCGCAAACAGCTCATGGATAAATTGGGGCTGACCAGCCTGGCCGATCTGGTGAAATACGCCATTCGGGAAGGCTTGACTTCCATAGAGAAATAGCGGGCTTCCCTGAACTGTCCCACCAGCGGACCTGGAGGTCCGCTCCACCTGTTTCCCCCTTCCTGTTTCCCCCTTCCAGACGCGAAAGAAAAAACTAGGATTTGCGCAGCTACATATTAGGGATTGGTGAATAGACAGCACCCTGACTCGGCGTTAGGATGATCGGCAAGCAGAGCAAAGGTTCTTGGAGACCAAAAGACAGGAAACGAGTATGCCAACCGATTCCGCCACCAGACCCATCGATATTCTCTTGGCCGGGCCTCATGAGCCCTTGCGCCAGAGTTTGCGGTCCATCCTGGCCGGGCAACCTGGTCTGCGGATTGTCGCCGAGGCCGCTGACGCGGCCGGCATCATGGCCGCAGCCGGACAGACCGATCCGGATCTGTTGTTGGTGGATATGGAGATGCCCGGCGGTTCCGGCCTGGAAATCCTGCGACAGGTCAGGGCCGCCCTCCCGGCCGTCAAGATCGTGGCCCTGGCCATCCATTCCGACAAACGCTTTGTCCGGGAAACTATTAAGGCTGGCGCCGATGGCTATATCCTGAAGTATCTGGCCCACGAAGAGTTGGTGAACGCCTTGCAGCAGATGATGTCCTTGGGCCGCTACCTAAGTCCTTCCTTGGCTGAAAGCCAGAATGAACAATGCGGAACTAATATTCCACATCCAGCAAAAAATCGTGCCCCACAAAAGGAGGTCAGTATGCCATACACCAAAAAAGTGAAGGATCTAATGATCCCGTTGGAGGATTACCCTCACATCCCCTATTGGTTCACCCTGCGGCAGGCCATGGCCATTGTCAGGGAGGCGGCCATTAAATTTGAAGGGAGCTTCGAGCCCCGGGCCGTGTTGGTGTTCGACGAAAAATATCAGCTCATGGGTATGTTGACCCTGCGGGATGTGGTCCGGGGACTGGAGCCGCGCTTTGCCGAGGATAAGGGGCTGATCAAATCCGATCCCTCGTTGGCCGTCCTTTTGGGGGATATGTTCGGCCCCGGCATGAAGGAGGCCTCTCAGAGGCCGGTGAGCGAAGTCATGAGCCCCATCAAGGTGACGGTGAACGGCGATGATCCCATCACCAAGGCTTTGTTCCTGATGATTAAGGAGAACGTCGGTATGATGCCGGTGCTCCAGGACAACAAAGTCGTGGGCATGGTGCGCATGAACGAACTCTTTAAAGAGATTTCCGACGTCGTTTTGGGCGACTGAGCCACACGGCCCTGGAACACGCTATCCCGAGGAGTTGACAGACATGGCTGAAGAAACCAAAAAAATGCCCTTAAGCGTCGGGCTGCCAGAAATGCCCGAAGAAATTAAACTGGCACCCCGGAAAAAAGTTATCGACTGGCGCCGCATCTTTTTTATCGCCTTAGGTTTAGTATTCTTTACAATTTTTTACTTTATCCCCAGCTTGCCGGATGCCAAGGATCCGGCCGGCAAGGTTTTCCATCTTACCTGGGAAGGCAAGATGTCCATCGGCCTCTTTCTCATGGCTGGCATCTGGTGGGTCTTTGAGGTCATGCCCATCGGCGCCACTGCCATCGGTATCGGGCTCTTCCAGGTGTTGTTTCAGATCCGTTCGGCCAACGACGCTCTGCGGGATTTTTTCGATCCCTCGGTCTGGTTTATTTTCGGCTCGGTGATCATTGGCACGGCTTTCACTGCCACCGGCCTGACTAAGCGCATGGCCTATAAAATGCTGGGCATCGTGGGCGAACAGACCAAGTTCATCCTTTTGGGCTCCTTCCTGGTGGTGGGCGCCATGACCCTGATCATGGCCCATACCGCGGTGGCCGCCGCCACCTTTCCGCTCCTCATGGCCATCCATGCCCTTTATGACGACTCCGGCAAGCCGACCCGGTTCGGCAAGGGTTTGTTCATCGGCATGGCCTGGTCGGCTGGCGCTGGCTCCATCATCACCTATCTGGGCGCAGCCCGGGGTGTGGCCGCGGCCGGTATGTTCAAGAAATTCACCGGCCAGGATGTGGGCTTTTTTGAATTGATCTATTACATGGCCCCCATCGGTCTGTTGATGATCTTCCTAATCTGGCTCATCATCATCCTCTGCTTCAAACCGGAACGGGATACCATCCCCGGTCTGCGCCAGAAAGCGGCGGAGCTGACCAAAGAGCTGGGGCCCATGAGCAACAAGGAAAAGTTCGTGGTGGCGACGGTTATTGCCATTGTCCTGCTCTTTGTCCTCAAGGCCTTTCCGCCTTCCCAGGCGTTTGCGGACCTGGACCGGGCTGGCATCATGCTGGTGGGCACCCTGCTCTTCTTCCTGTCCAGGACCCTGACGGTGGAGGACCTGGAGACCATCCCTTGGAATATTATCCTGCTTTTCGGCGGTGCCATGTCCATCGGCTTCTGCCTGTGGCAGACCAAGGCGGCCGAATGGATCGCCATCCATTGGCTGTCCATGTTTGTCAACGCCCATTGGCTGGTCTTCGTCCTGGGCATCGCCTTCTTTGTCCTCATGATGACCAATTTCATCATGAACGTGGCCGCCATTGCCATTTCCCTGCCGGTGTCGCTGGTCATTGCGCCCTATCTTCATGTGGCGCCCCATGTCATCCTCTTTGCCTCCCTAGTGACCGCTGGCATGCCGTTTATTCTGCTCATCGGCGCGGCGCCCAACGCCATTGCCTATGAGTCCAAGCAATTCACCACCGGCGAATTTTTTACCTACGGTTGGATTGGCAATGTGGTTCTCATGGTGGTGTTGGCCGTTTTTATCTATCTCATCTGGCCGCTGCAAGGCATGTCGGTGTTGATGAAATAATCAAGCGAACCGTGGGGGAGATGGGACCTCAAGGTCTTTGAATTAAGGGGTTCCCCCCTTGTCATCCTGAGCCGCCGCCGGCGGCGAAGAATCTAACCTATCATGATAGCATAGATTCTGCGCTACGCTCAGAATGACAATTATGGAACCTTTTGCTTAAGTCAAAACATTAGGAGTATCCCTGCCCTTCCACGACCAATTCATAAGGGAATTACGCCTATGCGAGCCAAGCTATTCTTATCAGCTCTTTTTATCTCTGTGATCGCCCTGTCCGGTTACTTAGGTGCGGCCAGAGCCCTGGCGGCCCCGGCCCCCCAGGTCGGGGACCGCTTGAGTGTGGCCGGGGTGATCAACAATCCCCAAGGGCGAGGCGTCAAAGAAGTGGAAGTGGAGGTCCTGGTCAACGGCCACCACGTCAAGACCGTGAAGGGGGAGGAGATCGTCACCGGCAAGTCTGGAAGTTTTCTGGCGGAATTTATCCTGCCAGCCGGGACCCTGCCGGAGGCCAAGGTGGAGGTCGTGGCCAGCAAACCATCCTGGCGGCCGCTAGCGCCGACGCCGTTGCCGGTATATGAGACCGGGATGGATAAAGACGGCAATAAGGTCTTTCAGGGCCAAGGGAATTTTACCATCAATCGGATCATTACCCCGGCTTTCTGGATCGCCACCATTATTCTGCTGTTGGTCTATATCATTATTGCCGCGGAGTTGATGCATCGGACCCTGGCGGCCCTACTGGGCGCCGCTCTCATCCTGTTTATCAGCTACACAGCGGGGACTTTTAACAAGGGATATTTCATCCTCTCCTTTGAAGACGCCATCGGCGCCATTGATATGAACGTCATCTTCCTGCTCATGGGTATGATGATCATCGTCGGCGTCCTAAAAAAGACGGGCATGTTCCAGTGGCTGGCCTATAAATCCTACGCCCTGGCCCGGGGCAATATTTATATTCTCTCAATCATTCTCATGTGGGTGACCGCGGTTTGCTCGGCCTTCCTGGATAATGTCACCACCATGCTGTTGATGATCCCGGTGACTATCGAGATTGCGGTGACCCTGAAGGTCAACCCCATGAGTTTCCTGATCCCGGAGGTCTTTGCCTCCAATGTCGGCGGCACCGCCACCCTCATTGGCGACCCCCCCAACATCCTCATCGGCTCCTATGCCAACCTGACCTTTGCCGATTTTGTCGTGAATCTGACCCCGGTCATCGTCGTCATCATGGCCTTTACTGGGGTCTATTATGTGTATTGGTATAAGAAGGCTTACCTGCAGGCCGATGTCAAGGATGTGGACCGGACCATTGCTTATTTGAAAGAGGAGTATCGGATTACCAACGTCAAACTGACGGTGATGGGTCTGGCCCTCTTGAGCTTCACCATCTTTTTGTTTATCATCCATGGGGTGCTGCACATGGAGCCGTCCATCGCCGCCCTGACCGGCGCCATGTTCCTGTTAGTCATCTCCCGGGTGGATATCGTGGAGATGCTGGAGCATGAGGTGGAATGGCCGACGCTGATCTTCTTCATTGCCCTGTTCATGGTCATTGCCGGGGCGGAAGAGACCGGCCTCATCCAGATCATCGCCGAATGGGTCCGGGACGTTTCCCGGGGCAATCTCACCATGGCCGTCATCATGGTCCTCTGGGTGAGCGCCATCGCCAGCGCCTTCATCGACAATATCCCCTTTACTGCCACTATGCTGCCCATCGTCGCCTTCCTGAATACCACCATCCCGGGCGCGGAAAACGGCATCCTCTGGTGGGCTCTGGCCCTGGGGGCCTGTTTGGGCGGCAACGGCACCATGATCGGCGCCTCGGCCAACGTGGTCACCGTGGGCCTGGCGGAAAAGGCCGGCTATCATATCAGCTTCATAGGCTATATCAAGGCCTGCTTCATCCCCATGCTCATCACCGTGGCCCTGTGTAATGCTTATCTGCTGCTGGTGACCTTTGTGCGGCCGCTGGCCATGAGTCGCTAGGAGAGTGGGCCGGGGTCAGTGGCCAGTGTTTAGTGGCCGGATATCAGGAGGATAAAAAGAACAGGCTAGAGGTATCATCCCGAAGAATTAATCTTCGAGCCTAAGTGAAAAAATCGGCCAAACATGAAGGCCTCCCGGTGGAGACTGTCACCCGGGAGGCCTTCGTCATTACTGTTGAATCGATATCTTGTTGTTATTACTTATATTATTATGTGCAGGCCGGCTACCTTGGCTGCTAAGGCGGCCTGTGGCCACCGGACTTGGCGGGCATGGCCCGCCCCCCTTGGAAAAAAATTTGCCAGGAACCGGAAGCCAGAAACCACATTTTCTTCATAGGAGAGTTATTATGACTAGAACCCGATATTTGGCTGTGGCCCTGTTGCTGACCCTAATGTTGCTTCTCCTGCTCGGGCCATATGCGGCAAGTGCTGCCACAAACGACGGCGAGCGGCTGAGCCTCGCCGGCATCCTGAAAAACCCTCAAGGCCAGGGAGTCAAAGAGGTGGCGGTTACGGTCCTGGTCAACGGTCAGCCGGTCAAGCCGGCCAACGGCGAAGAAATTATTACAGATAAGTCCGGGAGCTTCTTGGCCGAGTTCCTGCTGCCGGCCGGGACCCTGCCGGGGGCGCGGGTGGAGGTGACGGCGAGTAAGCCTTCCTGGCGCCCCCTGGAGCCGACGCCGGTTACGGTTCTGACGGCCGGCTTTGATAAAACCGGGATCAGGCTGTTTCAGGCCCAGGCAGAGTTCCCCATGAAGCGGGCAATCACCCCAGCCTTTTGGATTGCCACGGCCGTCTTATTGCTGGTCTATCTGCTCATTGCCGCGGAACTCATGCACCGCACCCTGGCCGCCATGCTGGGCGCGGTCCTCCTCTTGTTCATCAGCTATACGGCGGGTACCTTTAATAAGGAATATTTCATCCTTTCTTTTGATGACGCCATCCACGCCATTGACATGAACGTCATTTTTCTGCTCATGGGCATGATGATCATCGTCGGCGTCCTAAAAAAGACGGGAATGTTTCAGTGGCTGGCCTATCAATCTTATGCCTTGGCCCGGGGCAATATCTTTATTCTCTCGGCTATCCTCATGGTGGTGACCGCAGTGTGTTCGGCCTTTTTGGACAATGTTACCACCATGCTCCTGATGATCCCGGTGACCATCGAGATCGCCATCACCCTGAAGGTCAATCCCATTAGCCTCTTGATCCCTGAGGTTTTTGCCTCCAACGTCGGCGGCACCGCCACCCTTATCGGCGATCCGCCCAACATCCTCATCGGCTCCTATGCCAACCTCACGTTCATGGATTTTGTTACCAATTTGACCGTCATCGTGGTTGTCTGTATGGTCATGACGGTGATCTATTATCTTTTCTGGTACAAAAAGGCCTATCAACAGGCCGAAGTCAAGGACGTGGAGCGGACCATCGCCTTCATGTCCGTCCAATACCGCATCAAGGATAAGCGGCTGGCGAATCTGGGACTGGCGTTTCTGGCTTTTACCATCTTTTTGTTTATTATCCATGGGGTGCTCCATATGGAGCCGGCCATCGCCGCGCTGAGCGGGGCCATGTTCCTGCTGGCCATCTCCCGGGTGGACATTGTAGAAATGCTGGAACATGAGGTGGAGTGGCCGACGCTGATCTTTTTCATCGCCCTTTTCATGGTCATTGCCGGCGCGGAAGAAACCGGCCTCATCCAGATCATCGCCGAATGGGTGCGGGACGTCTCCGGCGGCAACCTGACGGTGGCGGTGATCATGGTCCTCTGGGTGAGCGCCATTGCCAGCGCCTTTATCGACAATATTCCCTTCACTGCCACCATGTTGCCCATCGTGGCTTTTCTGAATACCTCCATCCCCGGCGCCGAAAGCGGCATCCTTTGGTGGTCCCTGGCCCTGGGAGCCTGTCTAGGCGGCAACGGCACCATGATCGGCGCTTCGGCCAACGTGGTCACGGTGGGTCTGGCGGAAAAGGCCGGCTACCACATCAGCTTTCTGGGCTACATCAAGGCCTGCTTCATCCCCATGCTGATTAGTGTAGCCCTGGCCAACGCCTTTTTGTTGGTGGCGACCTTTGTGCGGCCGCTGACCATGAGCCGGTGAGACAGGGAAAAAGGAGGAGGAATGAGGAGGGGCGGCGGCGGCCATGACGCCGGGGGTTAACCGCTATCACCGGCCCCAAGCCGCTGGACACAGACCAAAGTCATAACCAGTCAACCCTCACAGGTCGGGTAGCGGGTAGGCTAAAATAGCAGGCTGATCTTGTCGTGGACCCGTTGGGCCAGGCGGACGGACATCTGGCGCAGGCCCTGATCCCGGGTGGCCTCGCCGATGCCGTAATATCTGTCGGCCACGTAGTCATGGCGGACGATTTCGTTACTCTTCCACACAATCTTGCCGCTGCGGCTATCCTTGAGGTTGAACTCCACTGTTAAGGTGGCCCGACGGATCAAGGAGCGTTCGATGTCCAGATAGGCGGTGGAGGAATGCTCCAGTTTTTTGATGGTGCCCAGGAGCACGTAATCGGCCTTGTCGTCGCCGGCTTTGACCTGGACGGTGTGGCTTTCCTGAAAGGCCCGGATCATATCGTTGGCAAAGATAGTCTCCAGGCCGGGTTCCATGGAACGATTGGCAAAGGGCGGGATGGCCAGGGTCACCCGTGGTTTATCAGGGTGAGCCGGTTCGGCGCCCACCACCCGATAGCCGCAGGCCGGGGCCAGGAAGAGGTTGCCGATGAGAAAACAAATACCCAAAATTCGTAGCGCCGGTCTCCAGACCGGCAAAACCCCAAGCAACATCCGTAACGCCGGTCTCCAGACCCGCGGAACCCCAAGCAACATCCGTAACGCCGGTCTCCAGACC
>DYEV01000034.1 GCA_020725545.1 Desulfobacca sp.
GACAGGGTTTCATCTTCTCGGCCCGGTCCCAAATGGTTTCAATACCCTCAGCCTGGGCCTTTTCGATCATTTCTACGGTTACCGGATCCACCGAACACGCTTTTGGATCCAGTTTCTTCTCCTTTTTCTCCTCGGCCATGTAACATCCTCCAAACGTAATGGGTTTCCTTCATGGACCCTTTTGGCCTGAAAGTCGGCGGTGATATTTCCCTCCTTGGAAACTCCTCCGGCTTAACTTTCGGGGCTAGAACCTCGTGTTTCTCCTCATGACAAGAGGCCGTTGGCAAGCGGCCTCTCTGAGGAACTAGGATAACTCGTCAATCAGGGTCTTAACCATTTTGACCGTTTCTGGATGCCGGAGAATAACCAGGTCAGAGCCGGCCAGCAACAGAGAGGCAGCAGTTACCGCCTCCATCATGATGCTTCTTTTGGCCTGGTCGCCCAATTCCGGCGCCTCGTCGTTGGTCAGGCGGCATTCCTTTACCTTCCAGACTTCCTGACCGATATAATTAATAATGGGCAGCATCAGCTTGTCGTCATCCTGGGTCAAGGCGGCCATGCGGATACGCTCCATGACCGAGTAGCTGTATTCCATGCCGTAGCCCAAACCGCCGGTGGTGGGGTCAATGAGGATGCGGTTGTCGGGTACGCCCAGGTTTCCAAGGAGAATATTCAATTGTTTGGCCAAGTTGACGTCGATGGGGCTATTGGCCGCCACACTGTGGCCATAGGCCAGCGCCTGGGCGCCGATTTTCTTGAAATTCTTGTCCTGCAGCGGTCCGAGGACGATCTTCTTGTCGGCGCAGGCTTCAGCCACCGCGGCCAAGACATCCGCGTCTTTGTCCACTGCGGAAGTGCCGTAAACAATGAGGGGCACGTCGATGGCCTCGGCCACTTTTTTGGCGATGGCGGCGGCGGCTTCGGCCGGAGCGTCGTTGCCATTGGGGTCGGTGCTCTTCAGGATGAGGGCAATGGCATCGGCGCCATACTCTTTGACGCACTTCTGGGCCCAGGCTACCGGGTCAGTCAGGACATCTTTAAAGGGCTCCAGGGCAGGGGCCGGCCACTCTTCGCTGGGATCCATATCCCAGACTTCCATGGCGATGCGGGGTTTGTTGGGCATCGCCCCTTCGAAGGTGTAAAAGGGGTAGGCGGTCTCACCGCCAAGGGTGAGGGGATTTTTGGCGCCAATGGTTTCTTGTTTGATGGCACCGCCGTACTTAATGGTCGGAATTTCAAAACCCAAGGCAACATCCTCCTTATTTCAAGGTCTTATCTAAAACCTGCAAACTTCCGCCACGCTATTGTGAAATATTTTTCAAAAGAAAGATTACTCCGTCACCCCCCAGAGTGTCAAGCAAAAAAAGCGGTTAGCCCTCCCCTGAACAAGGATTTTTTCTGTCTCTGGCCTTTCAGCTAATATACAATAATTATTATTATAATTTACTTAATATTTATTTTTTGCGGGCGCGCAAAAATTTCCTTTTTATTAACATAGGTTCTTAGATTTTTTCCCTTGCCCTTCCATGCAGGTGGTTGCCAAACCGCCGTGCTTGTCATCCTGAACAAAGTGCCGGGTCTCTATACTAGCTGGAAAGACAAGATGCTCCGCTGCGCTCAGAGTGACCTGGAATCGGCTTTCAAGGTTTGGCAACAGCTTCTCCCCGCCGCCCCGCCCAAAAACGGCCTTGCCCCCGGCAGGCTCTTTAGGGTATGATGGTGGTTAGAGCATTCCGGCCAGCGCCACCCCCCGAGGAACACCCGCAATCCGAAAAATATGGTGTCATATTGGCGCCTTGCCGCGGTGAGCCATAATAATCCGCTTCTGCCGCTCAGGTCAAGCTCGGACGGGCCCGGAGACCCGTCCCACGACAAGCCAGCTTTATGAAAGGGAACTTGTCCAGAAACCGGAGATCAGAAACGCCCAACCTTTCAGGGGAACCCTATGCCGCCTGCCGACTTTGTCCATTTACATGTCCACACTGCTTACAGCCTGTTGGATGGGGCCATCCGCCTGCCGGATCTCGTTGCCACGGCTGCCGCTCTGGAGATGCCGGCCGTGGCCATCACTGACCATGGCACCATGTTCGGGGTGATGGATCTATATACCAAGGCCCGCAAGGCCGGGTTGAAGCCTTTGCTGGGCTGCGAGGTCTATGTGGCGCCGGGCAGCCGCTTGGACAAAAGTGCCAAGGCCAAGGGCGAGAATCACCATCTGGTCCTGCTGGCGGAAAATTATGCCGGTTATCGGAACCTGCTGCGCCTGGTATCCAAAGGCCATCTGGAAGGTTTTTATTATAAGCCCCGTATTGACAAGGAGCTCTTGGCCGACCACCGGGAGGGTCTCATTGCCTTGAGTGCCTGTTTACACGGGGCGGTGGCCAGCCATATCCTGGCAGACGACGTCAAGGGTGCCGAGGCCGCGGCCCGGGAGTATGCGGAGCTGTTCCCCCAGAGTTTCTATCTGGAGGTTCAGGCCAACGATCTGGCGGAGCAGCACAAGGTCAATGCCGCCCTGCTGGAGTTGGGGCCGAAATGGGGCCTGCCCCTGGTGGCCACCAACGACTGTCATTACCTGCGGCCCGAGGATGCTCGGGCCCACGACGTGCTCCTCTGCATTCAGACGGGCAAGACCATCCATGCGGCCAAACGCCTGCGCTTCCAGACCGATCAGCTCTATTTCAAAAGCCCGGCGGAGATGGCCGCGGCCTTTCCTGGGCGACCTGACCTCCTGGCCCGGAGCCTGGAGATCGCAGCGCGCTGTCAGGTGGAACTGCCTCTGGGGGAATTCCATTTTCCGGTCTTCCCTTTAAAAGCAGGGCAGACCATGGAAGAGGAACTCCGCCGCCAGGCCCGGAAAGGTTTAGAACGCCGGCTGGAGCAGATGGTGCAGAGCCGGCCTCAGGCCGTGGAGCGGCTGGAGGCCTACCGGCAGCGTCTGGCGGAAGAATTGGACCTCCTCTGCCAGATGGGCTTTGCCGGCTATTTCCTGGTGGTGGCCGACTTTATTCATTACGCCAGGAAGCATGGCATTCCGGTGGGGCCCGGCCGGGGTTCGGCGGCCGGTAGTCTGGTGGCCTATGCCCTGGAGATCACCGATCTGGACCCCATTCGTTATAATCTCCTCTTCGAGCGCTTCCTCAACCCAGAACGCAAGAGCATGCCGGATATCGACGTGGACTTCTGTTTTGAGCGGCGCGGGGAGATGCTGGATTATGTGGCCAGGAAATACGGCAAGGACCACGTCGCTCAGATTACTACCTTTGGCAGCCTCAAGACCCGGCAGGTCATCCGGGATGTGGGCCGGGCTTTGGACCTGCCCTACCCGGAGGTGGACAAGATCGCCAAACTGGTGCCCGATGTCCTGAAAATCGACCTGACCACCGCCCTGGAAAAAGAGCCCCGGCTCCGGGAGTGGCGGGATAAAGACGAGACGGTGCGGGATGTCCTGAACATTGCCGCGGCCTTGGAGGGCCTGCCCCGGCATGCCTCCACCCACGCGGCCGGCGTAGTCATCGCCGATCGGCCTCTCTGGGACTATTTACCTTTATACAAAGGCAACAAAGATGAAGTGGTGACCCAGTTTGATATGAAGGGTGTGGAGCAGGTGGGGTTGGTGAAATTCGACTTCCTGGGCCTGCGCACCCTGACGGTTCTGGAAAATGCCGCGCAGCTCATCCGCCAGACGAAAGACGAGAAGTTTGACTATCGGCAATTACCCTTGGACGATCAGCCGACCTTTGATCTGCTCTGCACCGGCAATACGGCCGGAGTCTTCCAGTTGGAGAGCAGCGGCATGCGGGAAAAACTGGTGCAGCTCCGACCCAACTGTTTTGAAGACCTCATCGCTCTGGTGGCCCTCTACCGCCCCGGCCCGCTGGAGAGCGGCATGGTGGACGATTTCATCAAGCGCAAACACGGGGAGTTGCGGGTAACCTATGATCTGCCGGAGCTGGAGCCCATCCTCAAGGAGACCTACGGCATTATCCTTTACCAGGAACAGGTCATGCAGATCGCCGGCGTTATCTCCGGCTATTCCATGGGGGAAGCGGACATCCTGCGCCGGGCCATGGGGAAGAAGGAACCGGCGGTGATGGCGGCCCAGAAGGAGCGCTTCGTCACCGGCGCCGTGCAGCGGGGCACGCCGGCGGCTAAGGCCGAGGTCCTCTTTCATCTCATTGAGAAGTTTGCCGGCTACGGTTTTAATAAATCCCACAGCGCCGCCTATGCCTATATCACTTATCAGACCGCCTATGTGAAGGCCCACTACCCGCTGGAGTTTCTGGCGGCCCTGTTTACCAGTGAAATCAACAACCCTACCACCCTGAGCAAACATATCCAGGAGGCCCGGGAAGACGGCGTAGCCCTGCTGCCCCCCAGCATCAATGCCAGTGAACGGGTCTTTACGGTGGAAGGCAATCAGCTCCGCTTTGGCCTGGCCGGGGTGAAAAATGTGGGGGAGACGGCCATCCGGGCCATCATCGATGCCCGGAAAAAAGGGCCGTTCACGTCCTTCAGTGATTTTTTGGAAAGACTGCACCAGACCCGGGTAAATAAAAAGGTTATCGAGGCCCTGATTCAGGCCGGGGCCTTTGACAGCCTGGGGATTGCCCGGGCCCGGCTCTGGCAGGGTTTGGAAATGGCCTTGGAGCGGACCCAGACCAGGATCAAACAACGACAGGCCAAACAGATGGATATCTTCGGCGGCCTGGGGCTGGCCAACGACCAGGACGGCGATGACTGGCTGCCGCAGGTGCCGGATTGGGACGAACAGGAGAAATTGGCCCGGGAAAAAGAGGCACTGGGCATCTATCTCTCCGGCCATCCTTTGGAAAAATTCCGGCAGCACCTTCAAATCCTCACCGATCATGCCATTCCGGATCTGGAGGAGTATACGGACAATGGACCGGTGACCATCGCCGGCCTGGTCCTGGCGGTGAAGGAGACCATGACCAAGAAAGGCGAGCGCATGGCCTTCGTCACCCTGGAAGACCAGTTGGGTTCCATCGAAGTCGTGGTTTTTAACGAAACCTATCAACGGGGCGGCGGGTTGTTGGCCCCCGGTCAGCCTATCCTAGTCCGGGGTTCGGTCTCCCAGGAGGAAAAGGGCACCAAACTCATTGCCCAGGATATCCGGTCTCTGGTCAGTGAGAGCGAAAAGCTTCCCACCGAGGTGCACCTGCACCTGCACCTGGAAGGCCTGGCCGAGGCAGGGCTGCGGCGCCTCCGGGAGGTCCTGGAGCGGCACCGGGGTCCCGTCCCGGCCTTTCTGCATTTTTTGGCACCGCCGGATCAGGAGGAAATCCTGGCCCTGCCCCGGGAGTTGCATCTGAGGCCCTCGGCCAGTCTAACCGAGGAAGTGAACCGCCTTTTCCCTTACCCGGCCCTGGAAAGTTAGGTCTCAGGATTGGCAGGAGCTTGCCCAGGGGCTTTTGAGGAAGGTGACAGGGAGGCCGTGGACCCCTGCCCTCTCCCCCGCTCCCTCGGCTGAGAATTTTTGTCCTTACCCATAAACTTAGCAGCCACAGAGATAATATCCATCTCTGTGCCTCTCGGATGCCGACCTGGAGTTCGGCGCTGCCAGGTGTTTGCTTTTTCCTGTGGGGCAAGTGTCACAGAATTTTTTCTCTTATCAACAAGTTGTGCGATTGCCTTTGCTTCTCTCTCACTGGCAGGTAGTGCCAAGGCTGAGAATGGGCTTGGCCAAGGGCAAGAGATCATCTAATATTTTCCAACAGATGGAAGGGTGGTTCGGAGTTTTGCCACAGCCCTTTAGAGCTGGGCCCCCCTGAAATGAGCGGCCCTCTCCGGTGTTTTCCCTTGACGCTCGAGCGCCTATATGCTAATTTTTGGGATACTGTTGAAGAAAGAGGCTGCTTAACCTATGATTTTCAATGAAGAATTTGAAACACTCCCCCGTGAGGCCCTGGAGGCCATCCAATTGCGGCGCCTCAAGGCCTTGTGTGAACGGCTCTATGCCCTGGTCCCTTTTTATCGGCGGAAATTTGACGAAGCCGGCTTGAAGCCTGGTGATATCCGGAGTCTCAAAGATCTCCCCCGCCTGCCTTTTACCACCAAGCAGGATCTGCGGGACAATTATCCTTTCGGTCTTTTTGCCGTGCCCATGGAACAGGTAGTGCGGATCCACGCCTCTTCAGGTACGACCGGCAAACCCACGGTGGTGGGCTATACTCAACGGGATATCAAGACCTGGTCGGAGCTCATAGCTCGAACGTTGGCGGCGGCCGGCGTGCAACGGGGGGATATTGTCCACAATGCCTATGGCTACGGCCTGTTTACCGGCGGTTTAGGCTTCCATTACGGCATTGAATATCTGGGGGCCTCGGTCATCCCGGTCTCCGGCGGCAATACCAGACGGCAGATCATGTTGCTGCAGGATTTCGGGCCCACGGTCATCACCTGTACGCCCTCCTTCTCCCTGCATCTTTATGATGTGGCCAAGGATATGGGGGTAGACTTTGCCAAGCTGCGGCTGCGGGTGGGCATCTGTGGCGCCGAACCCTGGTCCGAGGCCATGCGCCAGGAGATTGAAAGAAAGCTCGGCATCGATGCCCTGGATATCTATGGCCTGTCCGAGGTCATGGGGCCGGGCGTCAGCGTCGAATGTCTGGAGGCCAAAAACGGTCTGCACATGTTCGAAGACCACTTCCTGCCGGAGATCATCGACCCCGACACCCTGGAGCCGTTGCCGCCGGGTCAGCTCGGCGAGCTGGTCATCACCACCCTTACCAAAGAAGCCTTCCCGGTGCTGCGCTACCGCACCCGGGATATTTCCATGTTAAATCCGGAACCGTGCAAATGCGGCCGCACCTTGGTGCGCATGGGCCGCATCCAGGGCCGCAGCGATGACATGCTCATCATTCGCGGGGTCAACGTCTTCCCATCCCAGATCGAGGCGGTCCTCATGGAAGTGCAGGGGGTGGAACCCCACTACCAGATCGTCGTTGACCGGGTGGGACAGATGGACACCCTGGAAGTGCGGGTGGAAGTGGATGAAGCCGCCTTTTCCGATGAGGTGCGCCAGCTCCAGCACCTGGAAAAGAAGATCGAACATAATATTAAGGATTATTTGGGGGTCTCCGCCAAGGTGCGGTTAGTGGAACCACGCTCCATCCCCCGCAGCGAAGGCAAGGCGCAGCGGGTGATTGATAACCGGAAAAAATAAGCCGGTGCGGCTCCGGCCCCTCCAGGCCGGCGGCGGGATCCGGCATGATTGGGAAGAAATTATGAAAGTTGAACAGATATCTGTCTTTCTGGAAAACAAAGCTGGCCGTTTGGCCGAGGTCACCAAGGTCCTGGGGGAGGCCAAAATTAATATCCGGGCCCTGTCCTTGGCCGACACCACCGATTTCGGTATCCTCCGGCTCATTGTCGATCAGTATGACAAGGCCCGGGAGGTCTTGAAGCAGCACGGCTTTACGGTGGGCAAAACCGAGGTCGTGGCCATCGAAGTCCCCGATCGGCCCGGCGGTCTGGCCTGGGTCCTGCAGATCCTCTCCGAATCTGACATCAATGTGGAATATATGTACGCCTTTGTGCAACACAGCGGTAAGAATGCGGTGATCATCTTCCGCTTTGACAACCTGGAAAAGGCCATCGAGCTCCTGCAAAAGCAGGGCGTCCGCATCTACACCGGCGAAGAGGTCTATCGGCTGTAAAGTGTAAGGCAAAAGATTAAGGTATTTTCCTTATTCCCTGTTCCCTACTATTGAAGGAGGAAGGTTATGCATCTGCTGAAATCCCCGGGTTCTTGGAGCCGTGCCCTCGGTTGGTTGGCGGCGGTCGTCCTGTTGACCGGCGCCATGTTAACCAGCCCTGCTCAGGCCGAAGACATCGTCATCGGCGGGCTGTTTTCCATCACCGGCCCCCAATCGTATTTAGGGGAACCGGAACGCAATACCTTGGAAATGGTGGTGGCCGAGATCAACGCCAAGGGGGGCATTAATGGCAAGAATGTCAAGGCCGTCATCTACGATGATGAAGGAGATGCCAATAAAGCCCGACTCAATGCCAGTAAACTCATTGATAAAGATAAGGTCATTGCCATCATCGGCCCCAGCCTGACGCCCACCTCCATGGCTATCATCGACATTACCCAGCCGGCCAAAGTGCCCCTGATCTCTTGCGCCGCCGGGGTGAACATTACGTCGCCGGTACAGGAGCGGCCCTTTGTCTTTAAAACGGCCCAGACTGATCAGATGGCCGTGGCCCGGATTTATCAATATTTGCAGAAACAGAAAATTAATAAGATAGCCATCATTACCGTTTCCAGCAGTTTTGGGGTTTCGGGGAAAGATCAACTGATCGCCCAGGCCCCGCCAGCCGGTTTGGAAATCGTGGCCCAGGAAGTCTTTGGGGAAAAAGACACTGATATGACACCCCAGTTGACCAATATTCGGACGACCCCAGCCCAGGCGGTGATCTGTTGGGGTACCGGTCCAGCTCCGGCTATCGTGGCCAAAAACATGAAACAATTGGGGCTGACCATTCCGTTGATCCAGAGCCATGGCGCGGCCTCGAAGAAATTCATTGAATATGCCGGGGAGGCGGCCGAAGGCATCATCCTGCCGGCCGGCAAAATAGCTGTGTATAAGGATCTTCCTGACAGCGATCCTCAAAAGGCCGTTATCAAGAATTACGTGGAAAAATACGAAGCCCAGTTCAAGACCCCGGTCTCCGGCTTCGGTGGCTATGCCTATGACGCCTTTAACCTCTTGGCCCAGGCCGTCAGCAAGGCTGGCACCGACGGCACCAAGATTGCCCAGGAATTGCAGAATATCAAGAATTTCCCAGGAGTCAGCGGCATCTTCAATATGAGCCCCGAAGACCACAACGGCTTGGGACCCGATGCCTTTGTTATGGTGAAAATCGACAAAGGTGAGTGGAAATTGGTGGAATAACACTCCAGCAATTCCTTCCCGGTTACATCGTCCCCAATTGAGCGGGGTGGGTCGGTGGCGCCGCCCTGCCCCGCTTTTTTCTGGACAGAACAACAGTGTGCCGGCGGGCCGGGCTCGCCGCTGATTTCTGGCATTCCCTTGGAAAAACTGGCCGAACTTTTACAATATCTCTTTTCCGGTCTCACCAATGGGGCCATTTACGCCCTCATTGGCATCGGTTTCAGCATTATTTTCAACGCCACGGCGATTATCAACTTTGCCCAGGGCGAGTTTGTCATGCTGGGAGCCCTGGTGGCAATCGCCCTGCATTCCCTGGGTCTCTCTCTACCCTTGGCCTTTGGGTTGGCCGTCAGCGCCGTCACCCTCATAGGTCTGGTTTTCGAGCGGCTAGCCATCCGCTCGGCCCGGGAAGCCACTGCCATTAGTCTCATTATCATCACGGTGGGCGGCGGCGTCTTGATCAAAGGATTGGCCATGCTTATCTGGGGGAAGGACGCCTACACCCTACCCCCTTTCAGCGGTCAGGAACCCCTGGTGTTCGCAGGGGCCACCATTCTGCCCCAGAGTCTCTGGATCATGGCCCTGACCATCCTGCTGGTGGTGGGCTTGGAGGCCTTCCTCCACTTTACCATCCTGGGCAAGGCCATGCGAGCTGCCTCATTCAACCCGGTGGCGGCCCGCCTGGTGGGCATCCGGGTGAGTCAGATGGTGCAGTTCTCTTTCGCCCTGAGCGCCGCTTTGGGCGCGGCCGCCGGCGTCTTGATTGCCCCCATCACCTTGGGGGTCTACGACATGGGCACCATGTTGGGCCTGAAGGGTTTCTGTGCCGCGGTCATTGGCGGCTTGGGCAGCATCTTCGGCGTGGTCCTGGGTGGTCTGCTTTTGGGCGTGGCCGAAGCCCTGGCCAGCGGCTTGATTTCGTCGGGCTACCGGGACGCGGTGGCCTTTCTCATCCTCCTGTTGGTCCTCTTTTTCCGGCCCCAAGGCCTCATCGGCCGCCGTCCCTCGAGATCGTCTTGATGGTACGCTATCAGCGTTGGCTGCAAGCAGGCGCTTTTTACTTTCTGGTGGCCATCACTGGCAGCCTGCTGCCAGGCACGTACTACGTCACCCTCCTCAACCTCATCGGCCTCCATATTATCATTGTTTTGGGGTTGAATCTGCTGATGGGCTACGCCGGTCAGATTTCTTTAGGGCATGCCGCCTTTTTTGGGCTGGGGGCCTATACTTCGGCCATCCTCACCACGACTTATAAAGTGGACCCGGTTCTGGGCCTGTTGGCCGGCCTGTTGCTGAGCGGCTTGGTGGCAGTGGTCGTCGGCATTCCAGCCCTGAAACTGAAAGGGTATTATCTGGCCATGGCGACTCTCGGTTTTGGTATTATCGTTGCCATTGCCTTTCAACAGATGGACTGGCTGACCGGCGGCCCTTCGGGGTTTATGGGCATACCGCCCTTCCGCCTCTTGGGTTGGTCCTTCAAGACTCCTACAACCGGCTTTTTCTTTGTCTGGACGGTGGTTGGCCTCATCCTCTTTTTAAGCCTGAACATAGTTGACTCCCGGATCGGCCGGGCTTTGCGGGCCATTCACGACAGCGAAACCGCGGCTCTGGCCATGGGGGTGGACGCCCAGCGCCTCAAACTCCTGATCTTTGTGGTGAGCGCCCTCTACGCCTCACTGGCCGGCAGCCTCCTGGCCCACACCACCAACTTCATCGCCCCTTCCTCCTTCGGCTTCATGTTCTCCATAAAGCTGGTCACCATGGTGGTGGTGGGTGGCATGGCCAGCATCTGGGGGTCACTCCTGGGCGCTGCGGTCTTAACAATCTTGCCGGAGCTGTTGGCTGTCTTCCATGACCTGGAAGTGGTGATTTTTGGCCTCATCCTCATGGTGGTGATGATTTTTCTGCCCCGGGGGTTAGTGCGCGGTCTGTTGGACCTCTGGGAGTTCCGGCAGCGCAAACAGCAAGGTCGTTGAGGGAATTATGGATCCACCGGCTCTGCTCACTCTCAAGGACGTCGGCATCTCTTTCGGTGGCCTCCAAGCCGTGAAACAGGTCTCGTTTCAGGTCCAGGAGGGGCAGATCAAGGCCCTCATCGGCCCGAACGGCGCCGGCAAGACCACCCTGTTCAATCTTATTACCGGCATGCTGACGCCGGATCAGGGCGAGATCCTTTTCCACCGTCAGGCCATCCAGGGACTGCCGCCCTTCCAGATTGCGGCGCGGGGCATCTCCCGGACCTTCCAGATCGTCCAACTTTTCGGTCATATGACGGTAGTGGAAAACGTCATGGTGGGGCGACATATTCGCACCCGAGCGGGGCTCTTGGCCGCAGCCCTGCGGCTGCCCTGGAGCCGGCGGGAAGAGGCGGCCATCCGGGCGCAAAGCCTGGAGTGGCTGGCTTTCGTCGGCTTACAGGCCCGGGCCGACGACTATGCCGCCAACCTGCCCCTGGGTCATCAGCGCCTCCTGGAGATAGCCCGGGCCCTGGCCACCGACCCCAAACTTCTCCTGTTGGACGAACCCGCAGCCGGGTTGGATATGACCGAAACGGAACGCCTGAAGGATCTCATTTTCGCCATTCGTGAAAAGGAGATCAGCGTCCTGTTGGTGGAGCATGATATGAGCCTGACCATGGAAGTGGCTGACGAAATCGTGGTCCTGGATCACGGCGAGCTCCTGGCCGAAGGCCCACCCCGGGAGATCCAGCGCCATCCTGCCGTCATTGCCGCTTATTTGGGCCGGGATTGGGAGAAGTAGCGGGCTTGGCCGGTTTTATCACCGCTGACCGAGCTTGGTGCGCCAATACTCCGGCGTCCCGGCACCGCCCCTTTTCAGAAAAGCATTTTTTTCCCATGAATAAATATGCTATTATTTTTCCATTATCTGGGTGCGGCGAGACCGCGGCTTAACCATGGCCTTTCCCCCAATATCCTCTGCGCCACCAAAGATAAAACTGTTTCATCTCTCCAAGGGAGTTGAACATTATGAGTAAAACAAAACTGCTGCTGTTTGCTTGTGCCGTTGTGCTTCTCCTCTTCATCTGCGGTTGTGCCAAGAAAAAAGTCGTGGCCACCACTGGGCCGGAAGGCGCCGAGGCCCAACCTGGGCAGATTCAAGAGGAAACTTTGGGTGGCGGCTTGCCTGGGGAACGACTGGGCCGCGCCCGCCGGGGAGTTTCGGCCCGGGCCCAGGCCTATGGTCCCGAGGGCATCGCCTTTGAGAGCGAAGACGTGCATTTTGAGTTTGACCAGGCCACCCTGACGCCGGCATCGCGGCAGATTCTCCAGAAAAAAGCCGCCTTCATGCAGAAACATCCGGAAGTGCAGATCACCATTGAAGGACACTGCGACCAACGGGGCAGCAGTGATTATAACCTGGCCCTGGGGCAGCGCCGGGCTGACGCCGTCAAAAATTACCTGGAAGATTTAGGGATCGCCGGCAATCGCATGGCCACGGTCAGCTACGGCAAGGAACAGCCCCTGGATCCGGAGATGACTGAAGCCGCCTTTGCCCGCAACCGCCGGGCCCATCTGGCCATCGGCGGCTTAACTGATTAACCCAAATCAGGCGATTTGCAGCCACAACCTTTAGTTCTGAGCGCAGGCTAAAGCCTGCGGCTACCAAGCGCTTTCTTCAACAATCGCTCAATTTTAGATTAGTTCTGTTAGAAAATAAGGGGTGGCTATCCCTTCCCAAAAACACTGGCAATGTTTACGCAGAAAAACTTGCACCCTCAGGATATGGCAAAAATCTTCGCCCCTCGGACAAGAAAGCCGAACCGGACGGGGGTAAAGTGGCTGCGGTCGGCAACGGTCCTGTTGCTCGCCCTGATCCTCGTCCTGCCGGGCTGCGGCGATCTACCCTTTGCCAAAAAGTCCCCGCCGCCAAACGCGGAACCGGTCTTTGAACCGCCGCCGGCGCCGCTGGAACCGCTGCCGCCGCTGCGGGCCAACCCGTCATCAGGCGCAATTTCAGGGGGTGCCCCTGTCCTTGACAGCCGTCTCGCTGATTTAGCGAGTCAGGTTGAGGCCTTGCGAGTCCGCCTGCAGGCGGTGGAGGGCAAACTGGCGGAGCAGGAACATCAACTGCAACAGTGGAGTCAGACCGGCGGCCCGCAACAGTCCCAGACCCGGGAGCGCCTCGTGGGGCTGGAGCGGGATCTGGCTGCGGTCCAGGAACGATTGGCCCGGTTGGAAGGCCAACGGGCGGCCCCGGCGCCCCGGGTGGAATCTCCTCTCGAGGCTCCCACCATTCGCGAAGTACCGCCGCCGGCCGCCGCCAAACCTAGCAGCGACCCCTTTGGGGAAGGCATGACCCTCTATAAGAAGAAATCCTACCCCGCAGCCCGGGAGCAGCTGCAGCAATTTTTAAAAGAGCACCCCAGGGGCGACAAGGCCATCGAAGCCCGCTATTATCTGGCGGATTGTCTCCTCCAGGAAAAAAGATATGATGAAGCCGTTGTGGAATTCAACAAAATTGTGGAAGGCCATCCCAAAAGCGCCTTGGCCCCGGCGGCCCTCTTGAAACAATCCCAGGCCTTCAAGGCCCAGGGCAAGACCAAAGTCGCCAACCTGGTGTTGGAGAAGCTCGTGGCCGATTATCCCAAAAGTCCCGAGGCCGCCCATGCCAGGAAATTGCTGGGCAATCGCCCTTAAGAAAGAAAAAAGGAAACCGCTGTGTTAAAATTCATGCGCAAACACGCCAATTCCTGGCTGGTGGGCCTGATTATCGGTGCCATTATCGTTGTCTTCGTCCTCTGGGGCATCGGCACCTTCCGGTCGGCCCAGTTTCAGGTGGTGGCCAAAATCAATGGCACCAGCATCTATATGCCTGAGTATATGCGAGCCTATCAGAATCTGCTGCGCACCTATCAAGAGCGGCTGGGGGGCGATTTTAACGAAGAGGTGGCCAAAGCCCTCAATCTGCCGGCCCAGACCTTGAATCAGCTCATCGATGAGCTGCTCATTCGCCAGGCCGGCGAGCGTTTGGGGTTGACCGTCACCGATGCGGAACTCCGCCAATACATCCAGCGGAATCCCGTCTTTGCCGATGAACGGGGTTTCAGCGAAAAACGCTACTATCAGATCCTGGCCCGCCAGCGGCTGCCGGCGTCTGATTATGAGGCCTATGAACGGCAACGCTTAGCCCTCCAAAAGGTCATCGGCTTTATCACCTCTTTTGCCAAAGTCACCGAAACCGATCTGGAGGAGGCCTACCGGTTGGAACATGAGGCGGTGCGGGTAGATTACCTGGTGCTGCCACCGACGCGGTTCATGAAACAGCAGCAGGTAACCCCGGCCGAAGTGGAGGAATTGTATAAAAGCCAGGCAGAGCGTTTCCGGGAGCCTGAGAAGTTTCGGGCCGCTATTCTCTTTCTGCCCTTTGCTGATTTTGCCAAAAATCTGCAACCTGACCCCCAAAAATTGGAAAGTTTCTTTTACGACCATCTGGAGCAATTTTCCCGACCCCAGGCCGTGCGGGTCCAGGAAGTGAAGCTGGCCATCCCGGCCCAAGCCACGCCGGCTGATCGCCAACGTCTACAGGAAGTGGCTGCCACTATTCTGCAGGGGGCCCGCCGCAGCCTGCCCTTGGACCAACTCCTGCGGCGTGCAGCTCTGCCACCGGGGCTGCGGCCACAGGTGGAAGATTTGGGAGTGGTGCAAAGAGGACAGAAGCCGGCGGAATGGGAAGCCGTCGTTTTTGGCCTGAAAAAAGGCGAGGTGGGGTTGGTCACCACCCCCGCGGGCCTGCATCTGGTCCAGGTGGTGGACATTGTGGAAACCAAGGCTCCAACCCTGGCGGCGGTGCAGCCCCAGGTGGAGAAGGCCTGGCGGGAAGCTGAGGCCGTGCATCTGGCCCAAGAGCGTGCGGCCGCACTGCGCCAGCAGATGGTGAGTACCTCATTGGCTGAGGTTGCGAGACAGCATAACTTGCCTTATCAGCAGACCCCTTTTCTCGCCCCCCAGGAGCCTCTTCCGGGGTTGGGACTGCAGCCTGCCGTTTCCCAGGCTGCTTTGGCCCTGAAACCGCAGGAGGTCAGCAAACCCATTGCCCTCCGGGATGGCATTGCCTTGGTGCAGCTGGTGGAACGGCGAGAGAGCGTTATCCCTCCCTTGGAACAGATCAAAGACCGGGTGGCGGAGGCCGTGCGTCTGGAAAAAGCTAAGAGCGCGGCCGCTCAGGAAGCCAAGAACTTACTGGCCCGCTTGCAGAAAGGCGAGCCGTTGGCCAAAGTGGCGGCCCAGGCGGATCTGCCCGTAAAAGACAGCGGTTGGTTCACCCGGCCCCAAGGGTTCCCAGGATATCCTCAGAATCAAGACTTGGTTACCACGGCTTTCACCCTGTCGACCCAGCAGCCGCGGCCCCCAGAGCCCATCAGCGTGAACGGCGACCATGTGATTCTGGTGTTGAAAGACCGACGCCAGCCCAGTGCCGAGCAATTTGCCCAGGACAAGGAACAGCTTCAGCAAGCCTTGCTGGAGATGAAACGGCAGATGGTCTTCACCCAATGGTTGGCCGAGGAACGCCAACGGGCCAAGATCAAAGTATACGACCTGCCATCCTAAGTATTGCCGATTTTCCGGCCCACAACACCCGATTCACGGCTGACTTTTATCAAGGAGCGTCCAGATGATCAATTTCTTTAACAACTACCTGCTTACCCCTTATGTGCAGGCAGTCTTATTTTTCCTCCTCATCGGCCTGTTCTTCCTGCAATACCGCCGCCGTGCGACCCTGGTCAGCACGAGCCTGAGCTGGCTGCGGACCATTATCCTGCTGGTGCTCTTCCTCTATTTTGCCTGGAACTGGGCCAGCGAGATTCCCTCGTCGCTCCGGGCCGCCAGTGTTTTCGGCATGTTCTTGATCAACCTGAGCATGATCTTCAATCTGATCCTGGGGAGCTTCGAAGAACGATATCGGCAGGCTTTGGAGGCCTACAGCCGGGAGGCCACGAATAAGGCCCTGCTGGAGAAGGTGTGGAGTGCTGGCCGAAGGTATCTGCGGACCCGCTTTTTTCTCGAAGCGCTCTTCAGCGGTCACTCACCCGGTACCTTTCTGCAGGGAATCATGAATTATCAGATCCCCTTGGACATCAAACTTGCATTGGCTAAGCAGGGCGTGGCCGCAGAAGTAGTGACCCACCAGACCCTGCTGACCTTCCTAGCGGCCCGCCTGGCCCAATCCACCCTGCTGCCCGCGGAACTGAAGAAAGCCATCGCCCAAACCCTAAAACAGTTTGCCGAACATGCCTGGCTCCAGGAAAAGGTGGATGATTTCCTGCATCTGGCCATGACCGATCCGAAGAAACTGACCGACTTGTCGGGACCGGAGCCGCCGGAGGATCACTAGGAGGTTATTGCAAAAATTCTTTGAAGGGAAGGGGCCGGGGGGCGCTGCCCCCTCCCCTCTCCCCGCAAACCCCTCCCTCAACCCCGACGTGGCCTTTTGGCGAGGCCAAAAGGCCAGCAAACCTGCTGCAAGTCCTTAGCCTGCCCTGCGGGCCAATATTTTTTTAAGATAACGACGCCGAGACGTCCGGCGAATCGGTCCTCACCATGCAACCACCGAGCTTTTCCTTTGAAATCCCTGCCATCCGAGCCGCCGCCCAACGGGCTCTGGCGGCCCGGGAGAAGATAGTTACCGCCGCTCCGGACTGGGATACCTGGCGGCAGCAGGCCCATGCCATCAAGAGGGAAGTCATCACTCATCTGGATGCATATCTGGCCGAACTTCAGACCAAGGTGCAGGGTTGGGGTGGGCGGGTGCTGGACGCTGCTGATGCCAGACAGGCCAACGAATGCCTTACGGCTCTGGCCCGCCGCCATGGGAGCCGGCTGGTGGTCAAGGCCAAGTCCATGACCAGCGAAGAGATCGGCCTTACCGCCGCCTTGACCGCGGCGGGGATGGAGGTGGTGGAGACTGATTTAGGGGAATTCATCGTCCAGGTGGCCGGCGACACGCCGTCGCACCTTACCGCCCCGGCCATGCATCTGAACCGCCGGGATATCGCCCGGCTGTTTGCCGAGCGCCTGCACCTGCCCCGGCAGACGGAACCCGAGGCCCTCTCCCGCCAGGGTGCCGGCTATCTTCGCGGCCGCTTTTGGCAGGCCCAAATAGGCATCACGGGGGTCAACTTTGCCGCCGCGGCCAGCGGCCACTTGGTGATGTTGGAAAATGAGGGCAACCTGCGCCTCTCGGCTTCGGCCCCGCCGGTACATGTGGCCTTGATGGGGCTGGAGAAGATTATTCCCAGCCTGGACGATTTGGCGGTCTTTTTACGCCTGCTGCCCGCCAGTGCCACCGGCCAACGTCTCACCGCCTACGTCAATTTCATCGCCGGTCTGAAGCCGCAGCCCCAGGGCCAGCAGGCCTTTTATCTGGTGCTCTTGGACAACGGCCGCCGGCGCCTGGCCGCGGACCCGCTCCTGCGGGAAGCCTTATATTGTCTGCGCTGTGGCGCCTGTCTGAACATCTGTCCCATTTTCCAAATAGGCGGCGGCCATCTCTACGGCCAGGTTTATCCAGGCGCCATCGGCATCATCTTGGCTGCTTATCTGGGCGGCCATGCCGATCGCACCGACCTGTGCACCCAATGCGGTGCCTGTACCCGGATCTGCCCCGTCGGCATTGATCTGGCCGCGCACATTGCCCGGTTGCGGCGTCGCAGCCGCAGCCATCCCTGGCTACGGACTGCCATGCAAGGTGCTGGTTTTATCCTCCAACACCCCTCCCTCTATCGAGGCCTCACGCCCCTGGGACGCTGGCTCTGGCGACGGCTGCCGCCGGGGCGCCAGGCTGCCTGGAGGGGGGGGCACCGGCAGCCGCCCACCGTGCCGTCCCGCAGTTTTTTTGAGCTGCTCCAGTCAGAGAGTCAAACAGACCGGTCAACCGCCGGAGATCCGGAAACAAGGGCTGAAAAGCATTGAGGCGGCTAGCGAGCCGCCTCAATTTTGCCACTTAGAGAGCGACCGGCTTGCCCTCAGCTATTTCACCTTCACGTATTTGCCATCCTTCACTTCAAACAAAGCCACGTCGCCCTTGACCACGTCATGATCCGGGTTGAACGACAGCCGGCCCGTGACGCCGTCGTAATCTTTCACTTCATCCAGGAATTTCTTGATGCCGTCCGGTGTGGGGCCATACTTCTTCATGCCCTCGGCCACCAGGTTGGTCATGTCATAGGTGAGGGCGGCGAACATGATGTTTACCGGTTCATTGGGAATGGCTTTCACCAGGGCATAGTAGGCCTCTTTGAACTCCTTGTTCCTGGGCGTGTCATACTCTTCATGATATTCGCTGGCCACCAGGTGCCCCTCGGCGGCCTTGCCGGCCAATTCAATATAAATGGGGGCAATGTCGCCGTAAACCCCGACAATCCGTTGGTTGAGGCCCAACTGCCGGGCCTGGGCCGCGGCCGGGGCGGTCTCCTGATAATAACCGGGGATGAAGAGGATATCCGGGTTGGCGGCCTTAATATTGGTCAACTGAGCCTTAAAATCCTTGGCACCCCGCATGAATGATTCGGTGGCCACCACCTTGATGCCCAATTGTTCGAAGTATTTACTAAACAGATCGTTGCAGCCTTTACCGTAGGGCTCATTGGAGTAAAGAATCCCCACGGTCTTGGGGTTATAGGTTTGGGCGATATACGTCGTCAGGGCCTCGGCTTGCTTGTCGATGCGGGAACAGCCCCGATAGATGTAAGCCCCGGCGCCGCTGACCTTAGGAGAGGTAGCAGTTGGGGTAATCATGGGGATCTTGGCTTCGTTGGCCGAGGGTGCCGCGGCCAGGGCGGCGCCGGAGGTCATGGGGCCGATGATGGCGACGACTTTATCCACGTTGATTAATTTCTGGACGGCATTCACGGCACTGGTGGGGGAATCTTTTTCATCCTCGAAGATCACCTCCAGCTTCTGACCATTGATGCCGCCGGCCTTGTTGATGGCGGCCACCGCCAACTCAACGCCCCGTTTGGCCGGCAGGCCGTCTTCCGCCCCCGCGGAGAGCCGCAGGACCGAACCGATTTTAATGGGAGCAGCCGCCTGACCTACCTGTGGCGACAGAACCAGGCTGCCCAGCAAACCTATGGAAATCACTAAAATACTGAGCTTTTTCAACGACATTGCCATCCTCCTTGCGTGTGATGGTGCTATGGTTACAAAGGTGCCGAAAAAATGCAACAGAATTATGAAGAACCGGGGGAAATTTTTTCCACCAAGCCGACCCGCGAGTCAATACCCAGGTTTTCCCGCAGATAACGGCGCAGACGGCGGCTGATGGCCTCCAGACATTTCACCTCATCGGAAAACAGGATTTCATCCATCTGAATCTCGATATCCAGATAGGTCAGACCGGCATCCTGGCCCAGACGGAGCCGATACCGGGGGGTATGGCCAGAGAGGATTTCCTGAATGGCGCTGCCGACCTGATCCGGATGGATCTTGATGCCGCCCACGGAGAAGATCCGGTCGCAGCGGCCGACGATGTCCCCCAGACGGATGAGAGGGCAGCCGCAGGGACAGGCACCTGGTTGCAGCGAGGTGACATCGCCGGTGCGAAACCGCACCAGCGGGAAGGCGGTGGTGGACAGGGTGGTAATCACCAATTCCCCAGGCAGCCCCCGAGCACAGGGTGCGCCGCTTTCAGGATCAACGATTTCGGGGAGAAAATGATCTTCGGAAAAATGCAGGCCGTCATCGTGAGGACAACTGAAGGCCAGGCCGGGTCCCAAAACCTCGGTGATACCATAGGCCGTACTGATGCTCACCTGCAAACCTGCGGCTATTTCCCTGCGGACCGCCGGGGTTAAGGGCTCTGCCACCAGAATGGCCCGTTTCAGGCTGAAATCCGCGGCTACCAGCCCCATGGTTTCCATGACGTCGATGAGGTGTCGGGCATACGAAGGGGTCGTCACCAGGATAGAAGTCTTGTAATCCCGCATAACCATGAGCTGCTTGGCAAAATTGAGATTGGCAAACGGGATGACCGAGGCCCCCAGATGTTCGGCGCCGTCCTTTAGGTCCCGGGCCCAGTTATTCAGCCCGGCGGCCAGGATGATCTGGACGATATCGTCTTTGCCCACATCGGCGCTGCGGTACAGGCGGGCCGTCAACTCCCGCCAAAACCGCAGGTCGCTGACGGTATAGCCCACGACCACGGGATTGGCCGTGGTCCCGGGCGACGACTGGATCCGCACCACTTCCCGCAAAGGCACGGCAAAGAGGCCATAGGGATAATTGTGGGACAGATCAGTCCGGGTGGTAAACGGCAGTCTGGCCACCTGGGTCAGCTCCTGAATGTCATTGGGCCTAATCTGCTGTTCGTCAAATTGTCGCCGATAAAACTTCACCTGCCGGTAAGCCCGATTCAGGGTGCTTTGCAGCCGTTCCAACTGCAACAGTTCCAACTCTTCCCGGGAGGGGATTTCCTGGCGCCAGTCTGGCATGGCCTTATCTCCCTTCGGTAAACTCCTTATAATCTTTGCCCAAATAAGCGCGCGTCACCTGCCGGTCGTGCAGCAATTCCGCGGCCGGGCCGCTCAGCAGAATGCGGCCGGTTTCCAGGACATAACCCCGATCGGCAATGCTCAAAGCCGTGCGGGCATTCTGTTCCACCATCAGGATGGTGACGCCTTGTCGGCGCAGATTGACGATGGTCTCGATAATACTGTCGACAATGACAGGGGCCAGACCCAGGGAGGGTTCATCCAACAGGAGCAGACGCGGTCTGGCCATGAGGGCCCGGCCGATGGCCAACATCTGTTGTTCGCCGCCGCTGAGAGTACCGGCCGCCTGCTGCCGGCGCTCGTACAACCGTGGAAAAAGGGCGTAGACCTTTTCCAGGTCAGCGGCGATCTCGTGCCGCTGACCGCGGCGCTGGCGCAGATAGGCCCCCAATGCCAGATTCTCCGCCACGGTTAACGGGGCAAATATCTGCCGGCCTTCGGGTACCTGGGAGATACCCCGGGCCACAATCCCCTCCGGCGGCACCGACAGCAGTGATTCGCCGTGAAAGGTTACCTTGCCCCTGGCCTGGACCAGACCGCAGAGGGCGTTCAGGAGAGTGGTCTTGCCAGCGCCGTTGGCGCCGATCAGGGCCACAATCTCCCCCTGATTGACGTGACAGGAGACCCCGGAAAGGGCTTCAATCTTGCCATAGTAGGCATAGAGATTGCGAATCTGGAGCATGAAAAGGTTTCTGGTTTCTCGTTTCTGGTAAGTGGTTGACTAATAGCTAAATTGAGCTCTTGCTGAAGAAGTCGCTTGGTTGCCGCAGGCTTTACCCTGCGTTCAGAACGACCTGATTGACAGCAGTCACTTAGCGCCATCTAAAGATTGCGGCTACAAATCGCCTAATTGAGATAATAGTCGAGGTTTTTGCAAAGTCCATTTGTTCTATTCTTTGTCATTCTGAGCGCAGCGAAGAATCTAATGTTTATCGGTAATCAAGAGCCCTCACTTCGTTCAGGATGACCATAACAACCATTTTGCAAAAGGCTCAGTCTTTTTGCTTTAAGGTTGCCGGTCGAGGCGAATCCTGGGAACGGCCGGGGCCCACGGCCCACCTGACGAAAAAAGCTTTATGCCCCCATCCCCCGTTCCTCTTAATTGGGGGCCCAGGCCGGCTGAGTCTGCGCGCCGGGCAGGTTTGTCGCCCGGGTGGCAGCGCCGGTCTTGACGTTGATCACATAAATGGCCGGTTTGCCATCCCGGGTGGAGCTGCAGGCAAGAAAAGCACCATCTGGCGAAAAGGAGGGACTTTCGTTGCTCCCTTCCTGGGTGATCTGCCGGGGGCTGCCACCCTGGGGGGAGATGACAAAGATCTGGAAGCCACCAGCCGTTCGACCGGCATAGGCGATGAGATCGCCTTTGGGCGACCAGCAGGGGGAGACATTGTAAGACCCGTTCATGGTTAGGCGCCGGGCTTGGCCGCCGCTGCTGGACATGATAAAGATCTGGGGACTGCCGGCCCGGTTGGAGACAAAGGCGATCTGGCTGCCGTCCGGCGAGAAGGTGGGCGAGACATCAATCCCCGGGCTGTTCGTGAGGCGTTGTCTGATGTTGCCCTGTTTGTCCAGAAGATAAATCTCCTGGTCTTTGTCCTGGTTCAGCGTGGCTGCCAAAAGGCCCCCCGGTCCCGCCGCCGGCGTTATATTCAGGGTGCCATGACTGGCCAGCTTCCGGATGCTGCCGGAGCCGGGGTTGATGGCATACAGGGCCGGAAAACCGCCCCGGTAGGAACAGAAGAAGATTTCACTGCCATCCCGGGCCCAGGCCGGGGTAAGGGTCAGGGTACCCAGGCGGGTCAGTTGCTTGGGTTGGCCGCCCAGGTCCATAAGGTAAATCTCTTTTCTATCGGTACCGCCGCTGACAAAGGCCAGACGTCCTTGGGGGAGGCCCCGTTCGCCGGTCAGATAGAGGACGATTTCATTGACGAATTGGGACATCATGCGGGGGCCGTCGTTCATGCCGCCCCGGTAGCGTTTGCCCAGGAGCATTTTGCCGGAGCCGGGTTCCAGCAATCGTAAATCCAGGATCAGCTGCTGGCCTTCCTGCTGCCAAGCCCCGGCGATGACCAGATTGCTGCCTAAGGCTGCCAAGGCGCTCAATTTGGCAGTGCTGGGCGACGGCCCAATGGGACTGGCGTCAAAGGCAGCGGGGTCCAGCACGGTAAAGTGGCCGGACACTTTGAGGTCGCGGTTGGCCTGGGCCGCCAGGGCGGTGCCCAATTCCGGCCCGGCCCCGCCCGGCCCCTGTAGAGTGGGGACGGCAATGACGTATTTCTGGGCCAGGGGCGCTTTGACGTCCACATATTCCCGGCCCTGGGCCGGCAGCAAGGCGGGCCGCAGGAGTATGCTGAGGATCAGCAGGGAGAGAACGACCGTTGGACTGCTTACGTTGAACTTGCGCAACCTGTTGCTTCTCATTATGAACTTGCCTTCCATTCGGGAGTAAAGGTAATGCCGATTTCGATCTTCTCCTGGCCCGGCGGCAAGGGGGGCAAGGGGCTGGAACGGGTGACGGCGTTCATGGCCGACTGGTCAAAGAGGCGGTCGCCCGATTCTTTTTCAAACCAGGACGCCGCGATGGTGCCGTCGGCTTGAATGCGGACTACGATAACTGCTTTTAAGTTCTGCAGGTTACTGCGCTGCAGGCAGTTGGGCTGCCAGTGGCGCCGGACCACCGTGGAGATCTGGGCGCCGTAAGCCGCGGTCTGGGCCGGTCCCATGCTGCCGCCGCCCCCCCCGCTGCCGCTGCCTTTGGCAGCTTTGGCGCTCACCTTGCCGGCGCTGATCCGGGCGGCCGCTTGGCCCACCGCCTCTTTATAGGCCTGATCCCGGGCCTTGGCGGCCAGGCCTTTCTCCACCCCCCGGACGGACTCCTGAATCTGCCGTTCCCGGGCTGCGGCTGCGGCCTTTTCCTGGGCGGCCTGGAGCTCCTTGGCCAGCTGCGCGGCCCGGGCCTTGTCGGCCGCAGCCTTGGCCTCTGCGGCCTGCTTGGCGGCCTCGGCTTTCTGAGCCTCGGCTCTTTGAGCCTTGGCGGCCGCTTCCGCAGCCGCCTGCTTGGCATGGTCTGCGGCGGCTTTGTTGTCAGCGGCGGGTTTGGGGGCTTCCACCTTTTTTACCGCCGGCGCTGGTTTGGGGCCGGGGACCGGCAGCGGCGGTTCAGCCGGCGGCGGTGCCACTACCTTGGGAGCCGGTTTGGGCGCCGGCGCCTTGGCCGCCGCCGGCGGTGGCGCTACCGGTTTTACGGGAGCCGCCGGTTTTGCCGGCGGGACCGGTTTTTCCGGGGCCATTGCTTTGGCCGGCGGCACCGGGGCCTTTTCCACTATCGTCGGTTTCGGCACCGCCGCCTTGGGCGGTTTGGGCATCGGCGCTGCGGCCGGCCCAGACGGGGGCTGGACCTCACCCTTGGGGGTGATGGCCGGGGCCGGCGGCCCGGGTGCGGGGGTAGTCTCAGTCTTCGGACCTGGCGGCGGCACGGGCAGATTGACCAGATCCACCGTGTAGGTAGGCACCACCGGTTTGGGCGGCACGGTTTTGGCATTATACCACACTAAGGCGCCGAAAACCGCCAGATGAAAAACCATGGAAATGAGCAGCATCCGGCCCAGATGATCGCCAGGGGCCGGTTCGGGAAGATCACCGTTGGGCATGCGCCTCCCTAGCCTTCGGTGGGCGCCGGCGGCTCCGTGACCATGCCTAATTTTTCCACGCCGGCTGCCTTGAGCGCCCCCATAACCTGTATTACGACGCCGTAGGGCACGGTTTTATCCGCCTTTAAAAAAACCTGGGGTTTCGTCTGGCCGTGGTGTTCAGCCTGCACGGCTACGGCTAAACGGTCCAGCGAGATCCGCTGCTCGTTGACATAGATATCACTCTGACCGGTGATGGAGACAATAATGGGAGGCGTGCTTTCATCCAAAGCCCCCCCTTTGCTCTGGGGCAGGTTTACGTCCAGACCGGTGGTCATCATCGGGGCCGTCACCATGAAGATGACCAGGAGCACCAACATGACGTCCACCAGCGGCGTGACGTTGATTTCTGACATGGGGCCGTTGCCGGAACCGCCGCCCATGGCCATGGCTTAACGCTCCCCGCCTTGGGCCCGCCGCAACAGGTCCCGTTCGATGATATTGAGAAAATCATGGCTGAAATTGCCCATTTCCGTTTCCAAGACCTTGACTTTACTTAGAAAATAGTTATAGGCAACCACCGCCGGGATGGCTGCGGCCAGCCCCACGGCCGTGGCCACCAGGGCTTCGGAAATACCCGGAGCCACTACCGCCAGACTGGCACTGCCCTTCAGGCCGATGCCCCGGAACGAGGTCATGATGCCCCAGACCGTGCCGAAAAGGCCGATGAAAGGGGCGGTATTGCCAGTGGTCGCCAAAAAGGTGATGGCCCGGGAGAGCCGGGCGCTTTCGGAATTCATGGCCCGGCGCAGGGAGCGATGGACGTTTTCCAGACCTGCGCCCCGCACGGCAATGGTGCCGAGGGGGTCCCGGTCACCGCTGTCGCCATGACTTTGGGTCTGCATCAGTTTGCCCAGCTCCTGGTAGCCCAGGCGGAAGATGGCCGCCACCGGCGAGGCCTCCAGATGCCGGGTCTCGTGGTAGGCGGTGGAGAGGTTGCGGGCTGACCAGAAAATATCCAAAAATTCCGCAGTCTGCTGCCGGGCCCGGGACAACTGGATGAGCTTGGCAAAGATGATGCCCCAGCAGGCAACGGAAAAAAGGAGCAAGACCAGCATAACCGCCTTGACCACCGGACCGGCATTGAGAATCAGCGGAATGATGTCCAGATCAGATACGGCGACGCCGGGGGGCGTAGCGGCCCAGGCTTGGTCCACCAGACTTAAAAAGTTAACTATTTCCATAGGTTTTCGTGAATCTTATTGTATGCCCCTCTCTCAGGCTTGTCAAGCGGGTGGTGGCTGGCGCTCACATTTCCAGCAGCCCTTCGTGGCGCAGACGGGAGACAATGGCGGAGGTGGCCTGGCTCCGGTCCATGGTATAAAAATGCAGTCCCACCACGCCGGCCTGGAGGAGCTCCCGGCACTGGTCCGTGGCAAAGTCGATGCCGAATTGGAGCAGTCCTTTTTGATCCCCTGCAGGCAAAGCAGCCAGCCGTTCCTCCAGAGTCGCAGGAATGCTGGCGCCGCAGAGTTTGGCCAACTGCCGCATCATCTTCAGGCTGAAGATGGGCATGATGCCGGGCAAGATGGGCAACGTGATCCCCAGGGTCCGGCAGTTTTGGACAAAATCAAAGAAAAAGCGGTTATCATAGAAATAATTGGTGATAATGAACTCCGCGCCCTGATCCACCTTGAGTTTGAGATAGGCCAGGTCTTGCTCCCGGCTTGCCGCGTCAATGTGGCCTTCCGGATAGCCGGCCACCCCCAGGCAGAAGGGAAATTCCGGCCGGATAAAGGCCATGAGGTCGGAGGCATGGGCAAAACTCTGGGGATGAGGCTTGAAATCAGGCTGGCCGTGCGGCGGGTCTCCTCGGACCACCAGGACGTTTTCCACCCCCAATCCCTGATAATCCTCCAAGATCAGGTGGATGTAATCCGGAGGCAGACCGTATCCGGCAAAATAGGCGACCACCTCCATGCCTCTGTCATTGAGGAGCTTGTCCACCAGGAGGCGGGAGCCTTCCCGGGTGGAGCCGCCGGCCCCGAAGGTGATGCCGAGAAAATCGGGCTCCAAGAAACATAACTGATCGATGACCCGCTCCAGGGTTGTCGCGGCTTCCGGGGTGCGGGCCGGGAAGAGTTCAAAAGAGACCGTGGGGCGTTTTTTCTTCCAGATGTCGGTCAATCGCATGGTCGTCAACCTCCTCAAAACACAAAAAAACCTTTCCTAACCCTCAATGGCTGAGCAATAAACTCGACGGGGGCAGGTTGCATCCGCCAACGGACCTGACTATAATACCCGAATTGGGCGATTTGTAGGCGCATCCTTTAGATTGCGCGAAGTTACTGCTACCAATCAGGTCGTTCTGGGCGCCGGCTAAGGCCTGCGGCTATCAGGCGATTTCTTCAACAAGCGCTAAATTTAGGTAATAGATAATCTTTATAGCAAAAAAACTCCCAAGACAATCAAAATAACCGGCCAAACGCTCAGAAGACGGCGGCGTCTTGGCCATACTCACTACCGATGCCTATACCTACTTTTGATGATTACTGTTTTGCCTGCGGCAAGAGGAATCCCATCGGCCTGCACATGCAGGTCACCTATCGGGAAGAAGACCCAACTGCGGAAAGCCGTCTGACCTTAGCACCGGAATTTGTCGGCTGGCAGGAGATCATCCACGGCGGCATCCTGGTCACCCTGTTGGATGAGATCATGACCCACGCCATCTGGCACTTTGCCGGGCCGGTGGTGACCCTGGGGTTGGATGTCCAGTTCCGCCAGCCCTTGGCACCCGGTGACCCTATCCTGGTCCGCGGCCGACTTACTGAGACCAAAGGCCGCCGCCTCAAGGGCCAAGGCGAGATCATCCGGCTGGCCGACAATCGCCTCATCGCCAACGCCCAGGGGCGCTTCCTGTTGCAGAACGGGGCCTGACCGGCTCGGCGGACGGCATTGCATGGCAGGTTTAGCGGTTATCCTTCTGATGGTGGGCAAGACCCGCAGCGCCTTCGTGCAGGCGGGGGTGGCCTTTTATGCCAAGCGCCTCCAACCTTACCATCCCTTGGAGTTAGTGACGGTGCGGGAGGAAAAGCCCGAGGGTGGACTAACACCGGAGCAGATCAAAGAACGGGAGGGCGCCAGAATCCTGGCCCGCCTGCCTAAACCCGGCCGGGTCATTGCCCTGGAGCCAACAGGTCAAGAGTTTACTTCCGAGGGCTTGGCGCAATGGCTGGAACACTTGGCCCAGGCCGCCTCAACTCCCTTAATCTTTGTCATCGGCGGCCACCTCGGCTTGGCTGCCGGCGTGAGCCAGGCCGCCCACTATCATCTCTCCCTGTCCCGCCTCACCTTTACCCACGAGATGAGCCGCCTTATCCTGCTGGAGCAGCTCTACCGGGCCGCGACGATCCGGGCCGGCCATCCTTATCATAATTGAGTCAGTTCTGGATTGCCGCTGGTGGCCAGGGGTCAGGATGGCGGCTCGATGATTTTCCTGAGAAAATCCAGATCAAGATGGCGGCGCACCACCGCGGCCAAACGGTCAAACTGTTCTTCCTGGAATTGGGCGAAGGTATAATCATTGAGTGTGTCGGCCGCCAACCCCTTTTCCTGCCGCAATGCCGCCAGCCAGGCCCGACGGCAAGCATCGCTGTCGAAGAGGCCGTGGACATAGGTTCCCCAGACGCGGAAGTCCGGCGTCGCCCAGCCGTCCAGAAAAGCCCCCGCCCCCTCCAGACCTTGGTCAAGTTGGCAGACCGCCCTCCCCTCCCCTTTTGGCTCTGTCACCCCCATGTGGATTTCGTAGCCTTGGACAGATGGTTGGGACGGCAGCCCCAGGAAGCGGCCGGTCACCTGCGTGGTGGTTTTCTCTGCGGCCATGGTGGTGATCACCGGCAGGAGTCCCAGGCCGGCCGCCAGCGGCTCCGGCCCTTCCACCCCCAGGGGGTCCCGCACCTCCAGCCCGAGGATCTGGAAGCCGCCGCAGATGCCGATGACCCGCCCCCCGGCTTGGGCAAAGGCTTTGACTCTGTGGGCAAGGCCGGTCTGGTGCAGATACCTGAGATCGGCGATCGTGTTCTTCGTGCCGGGCAGGATGATCAGGTCCAAGTCGTCCACAGAATCGTGGTGGTCCAAGTAGTGCAGGCTCACCCCAGGTTCCTGTTCCAAGGGATCAAAGTCGGTGTAATTGGAGATATGGGGCAGACGGATGACACCGATCTGGAGGTTGCCAATCGCCGAGCCGGCAGCCTGAGCCATCTTCCGTTCCAAAGCAACGCTGTCCTCCTGGGGCAGGAGCAGATCCTTGATAAACGGCACAACCCCCAGGACCCGTTTCCCGGTGCGTTGCTCGATAATCGCCACGCCATTGTCGAACAGGGAGATATCGCCCCGGAATTTATTGATGATGAAGCCCTGCAGGAGTTGCCGTTCCCGGCGGCTCAGGAGGTGATAGGTGCCGATGGTGGCCGCAAAGACGCCGCCCCGATCGATGTCGGCCACCAAGAGGACTGCGGCGTTGGCCCGTCTGGCCATGCTGAAGTTGACCAGATCGTTGGGCTTCAGATTCAGTTCAACGGCACTGCCGGCCCCCTCTAAAATAAGCAGCTCATGGGCCGCGGCCAGGCGCCGATACGAGGCCATGACCTGGCGCACCAGTTTGGGTTTATGCTCATAATAATCCCGAGCCTTCAAGTTGCCGTAGACCTTGCCATGGACGATGACCTGGCAGCCCACCTCGCTGCTGGGTTTCAGGAGGATAGGGTTCATGTCCACGTGCGGGGTGAGACCGGCTGCCTGGGCCTGCACCACCTGGGCCCGCCCCATCTCCCCACCCTCGGGGGTAATGAAACTGTTTAAAGCCATATTCTGGGCCTTGAAAGGCGCCACCCGGATGCCCTCCTGGCGGAAGATGCGGCAGAGGGCCGCCACCAGGATGCTTTTGCCGACGTCGGAGCCGGCGCCCAGGATCATGAGGGGACGGTATCTCATGGGAGTTTCTGCTTTTCGTCTCTGGTTTCCCGGTCAGCGTTCTTCAAGTCGGGAGCTGGCAGTCGATTTAAAGGTACGGGGCCACATATCAAGATTAAGGAGAGAAGATTATCATAATTCTGCTGCTCTTTTTTCTCCTTCTTGATAATTCACCGCTAACCTCATGCGTGTCCGGTAGACTTCTTGCAGGGGGTTATAACCTTCCCCGAAAGGGGGAAAATCTTTTCCAATGAAGGGTGCATCTCATCTTGTCATCCTGCGCGCCACGCCGGATCAAAGATTCTTCGGTCGCGGTGCTCCCTCCGAATGACAAAATGGGCCAGCTTGAGAAAAATTTGGAGCGCTCCGGGCTGCCTGCAAAAACTTTACCGGACACTCCTGCACTAACCTCTTACAACTGGCCACTGGCCACTGACTACGTCCTAGCGGCCTCTTTTTTACCCGCCGTGTCCCCCCATCTCGTATTTGGCCAGATAGCCCCGGGGAGTCACCAGATAATCGCCATAGGCATAGGTCTGAGAGTTGCCGATAAGTACGATGGTCTGCATATCCACAGCAGATTGGAGCATGTCGGCCAGGGTGGTGATGGTTACGGTCTGGCCCGGCCGCATAGCCCGGCTGACGATGCCCACGGGGGTTTCCGGTGGGCGGTGTCGCAGGACAAGATCGCGCACCGCCCCTAATTGCCAGTGTCGTTTTTTGCTCTTAGGGTTGTAGAGAACCAGGACGAAATCGGCCGCGGCCGCGGCACCGACCCGCTGTTCGATAACTTCCCAGGGCGTCAGAAGATCGCTCAGGGAAATGACGGCGAAATCATGCATCAGGGGAGCCCCCAGGAGGGCTGCGCCGGCCGCCAGGGCGGGAACGCCGGGAATAATCTCGAGGGGAAGATCCACCTCCGGACCGCCGGCAATGGGTCCCGGCCGGAGCCGGCGCTCCCGGCAGATTTCCAGGACTAGCCCGGCCATGCCGTAAATGCCCACATCGCCGCTGGAGATCAAGGCTACGGCGTCGCCGGCCAAAGCCCGGTCGATGGCCAGCTGGCAGCGCTGCACCTCCCCCAGCATACCGGTGGCCAGCACTTCCTGACCAACCAGCAGAGGAGCAATGAGCTCCACATAGGTTTTGTAGCCCACCACTACCCGGGACGTGGCCAAGGCTGTCCGGGCCTGCGGGGTCAGGTGCGCCGGCGCGCCCGGACCTAAGCTGACGAGCCGGAGCCAACCTGGGCGATGGCCAGGGTAACGTTGGCAGTCTTCTGTTTGGGGACCAGCAGGATGTTGCTGCCCGCCGCCCTCAGGGCCGCGGCTTCGCAGACACTGGCCACCCCCATATGGCGCTGTACCACTGGCGACGGATTGGGAACCTCGATGAGAGCCAGTTCCTCGGGAGGGAAGCATTGTAACGGTACTCCTAACCTGCGGGCCGCGGCAATGAGGCCCGCCTCGTCTTGTTTGAGGGTGATGGTAGCCAAGCTGCTCAGACAGTGCCGAGAGAGGCGCTGCCGGGACAAGGTTTGCTCAAGCAACGCCAGAATTTCACCAACTGGCGTGCCTTTGTTGCAGCCCACGCCGGCCACCAGATTTTTGGGGCGCAGGCGCAGCCAGTCGGCGGGCCAGGAATATTCCCGGCAGCCCACGTATACCGCCGGGCCGGGTTGGCGCAAACTCTGGGGCTCCTCCGGCTCCAGACTGATGAGATCGGGCCAGCCGGTCAGGACTGGGCTGAGGTAGCCCTGGGGATCCACCAGGCGCACCTTCTCACCGGTGAGCCAGGCCATCTGGATGACTTTGATCTGGGGCAGATTTTCTATAAACAGGTCCAGACCGGTGGCCAGGGTATCCAGGGCTGGCAGCCCCTGGACATCGGAGGCCGTGGTAATGACCGGCGTCGCCCCCACTACCGCAGCCACTCTGGCGGCCAAGGCGTTGGCGCCGCCCAGATGGCCGGACACCAGGCTGATGGCAAAGCGGCCCCGCTCATCCATGACCACCACGGCCGGGTCCACGTCTTTCCCCTGGAGCAGGGGTGCCAGGTGCCGGACGACGATACCCGTGGCCATGATGGCCACCACGGGCAGACGCTGTTGAAACGCCAGGGCCAAAACGGCCCCGAGGGAAGCAAAGCCCTGGCCCTGCCGAGAATGGCACTGCAGCTTGGTCGGCAGGTGCAGCTGCGCGCCCGGGAGATGTTGGCAGAGGCGCTCCCCTAAGGCCGCGCCGGCCGGGGTCAGGGCGATGATCTGGATGGGCGCCGCGGTGCTCATGGTTTACTGGACTGGCGATAGCCGTGGCTAAAGGTTGGGTCATAGAGTTTGGAGCGAACCGCCGGGCCGTCCTCAGGGGCCAGGGCTCGACCGACCAAAATAAGGGCCTGGCGTCTGATCCCAGCCGCTTGCACCTGGTCGGCAATGGTGGCCAAGGTGCCTCGAATGACCTGTTCATCCGGCCAACTGGCCCGGTACACCACTACCACCGGCGTCTCTAGTCCATAGTGGGGCACGAGGCTGGCCACCAGCTTTTCCAGGAGGTGGCTGCTCAGGTAAATAACCAAGGTGGCCCTGTGACTGGCCAGACGCTCCAGCGACTCGGCTTCGGGTACGGGCGTGCGCCCTGCCGCCCTGGTGTAGATGACGGTTTGGGTGATGCCGGGCACGGTCAACTCCTGTCCCAGGGTGGCTGCGGCCGCGGCGCCGGCCGTAACGCCAGGGATGACCTGATAGGGCACCTGGGCCTGACGGAGTAAGGCAATCTGTTCCTGGATGGCACTATAAAGGCTGGGGTCGCCGGTATGCAGCCGCACCACCCGCTGGCCGGTCTCGTGGCCGACAATAAGGCGCCGGACAATATCTTCCAGATCCAGGCCGGCGGTATCCACCCGCGCGGCCGCCGGTTGGGCGTGGACCAGGAGGGCCTCCGGGATCAGGGAGCCGGTGTAGAGGATGAGATCGGCCTGGGCCAGAGCCCTTTGCCCTTTGACGGTAATCAGCTCCGGATCGCCGGGGCCGGCGCCGACAAAGAGGATGGGGAAGCGCTCTTGCATATATCTGCTCCTGGTGGTGTGGCAGTGATAATCCAGACGGGGTTCAGGGCCTGGAAATAGAGGCTGGCGGCCAAAGGCCGGGAGCGGCTGACCTGCACCTGACAGACCTCCACTTCCCAGCCGGCGGCTTGCAGATCATCGCTGGCCGCCTGCAGGCTGGCCAGCAGAGTGGCTGTCAGGACCAACCGCCCATGCGGCTTGAGTCGGGGCAGCACCGCGGCCAGAATATCGCTGAGGCGGCGGCCGCCGCCGCCCACAAAGACTCGGTCCGGGGCCGGGAGAGTGTTGAGACAGTCTGGGGCGACGCCACAGATCACTTCCAGATTGCCTACCCCAAACCGCTGCTGATTGGCCCTGATCTGGCGTACCCGCTCCGGCTGCTGTTCAATGGCTAGGACGCGCCCACCCGGCAGCAACAGGCTGGCTTCCAACCCCACCGAGCCGCAGCCGGCCCCCACATCCCAAAGAACCTGCCCCGGCCGCAATTGCAGCTTGGCCAGGACCACAGCCCGGATCTCGGTTTTAGTGATCAGACCGGCTTCATGGTCCAGGACCGCCTCGGGCAGGCCCAGATATAAGGGGGCCTTGGCCGCATTTGGCTTTTTGAGGAGGACCACCAAATTCAGAGGGGCAAAGGTTCTGGCCACCGCCTCGGCCGGTTGCAGCCAAGCAACCTGCTGATCGGCTTGCCCCAAGTTCTCCGCCACGGCCAGGCGATACTCGGGCAGTCCGGGAGTTAACAGGAGCCGGGCTATTTCATGGGGCGTTTCGGCCCCGGCCGTATAGACGATGATCTTCTCAGCCCGCCCCAGGACCGCGGTCAAGGCTGCCAAGCCCCGGCCATGCAGGCTGACCACCGTGGCATCATCCCAGGAGAGGCGCAGCAGAGCGCAGACGCTCTGGACCGCAGTAATGTTGGGATGGAGGACGACGTTCTCCGGCCCCAGAAACTCCGTCAGCTTCGGACCGATGCCAAAAAAATTGGGATCGCCAGAGGCCAACACCACCACCTGCTTATGGGCTGCCGCCTCTTGAACAGCCGCCAGGAACTGAGGCAAATCGCGGCCGATGACAATCCTGTCACCGGGATGATTGGGAAAATAGGCCAGATGGCGCCGGCCGCCAGCCAAGACCTGAGCGCCGTCGATGAGTTCCTGCATGGTGGTGGTCAGATCAGCCGGCGACATGCCCAAGCCAATAATGTGCACCGGGTGCATCAGCCTTACCCTTTAACCTGCAAGCGGCCCACCTCGCTCAGACCCCGCCAGAGGAGCGGGCCGTCCGTGGCAAAGATGAGCGCTTCGAGGCGCAACGGCCGGTCTGGAAAGGTGCCAAGAGTTCGGAGCATCTGTTCTCCCACGTGGGCGACCACCTTGTCGGCCTTGGCTGCCAAGAGGAGTGCCAATGCCTCCCGGGCGGTATTGGCCTGGCCGACGGCGGCGGCCAGGGCCGAACTGCCGGTCAATTCCTGGGTCCAGCGGGCCAAGAGCCGCAGGTCCACGTCCCCGTGGGCGGCGTGGGTCTGCCCCAAGCCTTGGGCCATCTTCAGGGCCTTGCCGAAAAAGGCGGCTATGGTCAGGTGGCCGAACCCCAGACGTCCGGCCAAACGGACGGCGAAACGGACAAAATCACCCATCTGCACCAAGCCTGCGGCCGGCAGAGACGGGTTCAGGGCCTGGGCGAATGCCTCGCTCTTGCCGCCGGTGCTCAGGATCACCTGCCGCAGCCCGGCGGCTCGGGCCACCTTCAGGGCCAGGGCAATGGTGGCCCGATAGGCTTGGTGGGAAAAAGGTTTTACCAGCCCCGTGGTCCCAAGGATGGAAATGCCGCCCAGGATGCCCAGACGGGGGTTCAGGGTCTGGCGAGCCAGTTCCTCGCCGTCAGGCACAAAGATGGTCACCGCCAGGCGCAGGGGCCGCCCTGGAAACAACTCGGGCCACCAACGGTTGATGACCTGGTGGAGAATTTTTCGGGGCACCGGATTGATGGCCGGCTCCCCGACCGGCACCGGCAGGCCCGGTTTAGTCACCAAACCGACGCCAGGCCCCCCACGCAAGATAATTTGGCCTGACGGCGCCGACCCGTTCAGGATCTGCACTTGGGCACCGATGACGGCACCGTGGGTGACGTCTGGATCATCACCGGCATCTTTAATGACTCGGGCTTCAGCCTGCGGTCCCCAAAGGCCCTGGTAGGCCAGCGGTACGGCGATGACGCCCCCGCCCGGCAGTGGCACCTCAAGACATGGCGGCGCCGGCCTTTCGGCCAAAGCCAGGAGTGCGGCGCTGACCGCACCGGCCGCAGCGCTGCCGGTGGAAAATCCGGTGCGCAGACTTTTTTGTTTACCCCTTTGGTGCATGGCGGCAATCTGACCTGCGGCGCCGGACAAGAGACCTAGTTTCTGACCGGCTTTCCGGACACTACGACCTTCGCCCCTGCTTTTTGATGATGAGCAGCGACAAGTATGGCATCTTCTGATCTTTCAAGGACCTGAGATCGTGGACCACCGTTTCTTCGGGCAGACCGCAGCGGACGATGCAGGTGGTGCAATCCAGCAGCTCCAGATTTTCCAAGGTCTCATAGATCTTATCAAAATACCGATAGGTTTTCAGCATGACGATGTTGTCGCTGGCAGCCAGGGCCTCTTTGAGGCGGTCGCCGCCCCGGGCCCCGGAGACCAGATAGAAGGACTCCTCCCCTTCCGTCAAGGGGATGTTGGCCAACGCCGCGGCTGCATTATACGAGGTAATGCCGGGGATCGTCCTGGCCTCAATGTCCGGGTTGAGCTTCTTGATGGTCTTGAGGAGATAGCCATAGGTGGAATAGGTTAAAGGATCGCCGATGGTGATGAAGGCGGCATCCTGCCCCGTCTCCAGGACCGCCAGGACGGTGCGCGCATTGTTATCCCACGATGCCGCCAAAACCTGCGGATCGTTCGTCATGGGAAAAAAGAGGGGCTGCACCTCAGCCTTTTTTATATGGTGACGGACGATGTTGAGGGCCAGACTGTAATCGTTTTTGGTGGAGGCGGCGGCATAGACGTAGGGCACCTGTTCCAGGACCCGGAGGGCCTTCAGGGTGAGCAACTCCGGATCCCCCGGCCCCACGCCGATGCCATAGAGGATGCCTCGGGTGGCAGTCATCGGGATAGTTCCTCCTCGGCCAGAATGGCCAGGGCATTGAGGGCACTGGCAGCCAGGGCCGAGCCCCCCTTGGGACCAACCATGGTAATGTAGGGACAGGCGACTGCGCTCAGGGCCTCTTTGGCCTCGGCGGCATCGACAAACCCCACCGGCAGGCCGATGATCAGAGCCGGCGGGGCCATGCCCTCTTCCAAAAGAGCCAGGAGCTGGCGCAGGGCCGTGGGCGCGTTGCCGATGGCCACGATACTCCCTGGCAGGTGGGCCGCAGCCTGCAACACCGCCGCGGCTGAACGGGTTAGACCCCTCTCCCGGGCCAGTGCAGCTGCTCCCGGATTATCCAGGAGACAGGTGACGGGAACGGCCAAACGCTGCAGGCGGCCGCTCACCCCGGCCAACACCATGCGGGTATCGGTAAAAACCGGCCGCCGTTGTTTTAAGGCCGTGACGCCGGCCGCGAGGGCCTCCGGATGAAAACGCACGAGCCCGGCCAGTTCCAGATCAGCCACCGCATGGATCATGCGGCGCACCACGGCCCATTGGGACGGCGGCAAGCCGTGCTCCCGGACAGCCGCCTCAATGCGCCGAAAACTCTCCTGTTCAATCTCCTGGGGTAACAGGACGGCAGTCATGGATTCTCCTTATATCTACAACAATAATCAACAAAATGGCGGGCCAGCAGGGGATTGCTGCCAAAATGCAGGTGCACGTAACTGGCCAGAGTGCGGTAGCGGCAGTATCCCTCCCGACCGGCGCCGCTGCCGCCACGTCCCGCCAATTCGTACGAAGTCGCCAATACCTCGGTGCCGCTGACAATTTCCGAATAGTGGAACTCATGCCCCCGGGCCCGGGTGCCGACCGGCCCCAGGAGGCCAGGGGCTGTGACGATGATCTCCCGATAGCCCAATGCCTTGAGCCGCGGCAGCATCCGCACCTCCAAGGGCAGCACCCCGGCCAGGGCCAGGCGCTGGCCGGTCAGCGTCGTCAGTCCTTGGCTCAAATACATGAGGCCGCCGCATTCGGCGTAAATGGGCAGTCCCGCCGCGGCGCGCTCCCGGACGGCGTCCAGCAGGGTCGTGTTGCCCGCCAATTCCTGGGCAAAGACCTCGGGATAGCCGCCGCCGAAGTAGAGGCCGTCCAGGTTTTCCGGGAGGGCGCTCTCCCGCAAGGGCGAGAAGGGCACCAGTTGGGCGCCGGCCTGCCGGAGCAGTCGGAAGTTTTCCGGGTAATAGAAACAAAAGGCCTCATCCTGGGCCACTCCGAGGCGCATCCGGACCGGCGCCGACCTGTCCTCGTGGTCTCGCTCAGCCCTTGCTGGTATGATGGGAAGGACTTCCCACAATGCCTCCAGATCAAGATGGCGCTCCACCAGGTCGGCTAATTCCTCCAGATACGCCGGGGTTAAGGGATGCTCCTGGGCCGTCACCAGCCCCAGATGGCGTTCCGGGATGGCCAGAGCCTCCTGGCGGGGCAGGCCTCCGAAGCAGGGCATGCCCGGTAATTGCGCCAAAGCCTGCTGCAGATACTCCAGGTGTCGGGGGCTGCCCACTTGATTCAAGATAACGCCAGCCAAAGGCAGATCAGGATCAAAGGTGGCAAAGCCGTGGACCAGAGCCGCCACACTGCGGGCCAGGGACCGGGCCGCCACCACCAGGAGCACGGGCAGACCCAGCCACTTGGCCATCTGAGCCGTGGACCCGGCTTCGCTGGCCCCGTCATAGCCGTCGAAGAGGCCCATGACCCCTTCCACCAAAGCCAGGTCCGCATCCCGGCAATGACGGCTGCACAGATCCTGGTTGGTCTCCCGGCTCAGCAGCCAACCATCCAAGTTGACTGCAGCACGGCCCGCAGCTTGGGCGAGATGCCCCGGATCGATGAAGTCAGGCCCCACCTTGAAGGGCTGCACCACCAGACCCCGCCGTTTGAACGCGGCCAGCAGTCCGAGGGCCACGGTGGTTTTGCCCACGCCGCTGTGCACCCCGGCGATGACCAGACCCCGGCAAGACTTGGTCACTCTAACCTCACGGCAATGCGTATTTGAACTATTTTCATGGCGCTGTGAGATGCGGTTGGTCAAAAAAAATCCTTAAGCCCCCGAAGAGACTTAAGGAAAACCCGCTTTTATCCTTAAGCAGCTGGCCGGCTCGGCTTGACCGCGTGCCTCTGGCCGACAAAGTTGTTGGGCAGGTCTTCTGGCTCCCGGCTCAACCTACTCTCTGCGCCTTCCCGCCCCGCGAGGGGCAGTGGCTCCTGGCAGATTTCGTCCCCGGTCACAGCGGGGGGTCCGCGACGGCTCAACCGTCTTCCCTTTTAAACCTTCTGGGTACCCATTGCGCATATACTATCGACGGCAGAGCGCTTTTGTCAATGCCCTTTTGCGTTCTATCACAATTTCACATAATCTCATCAAATTCTAACAATTAAGAAGCCTGGATTTAACGATATCTGCTTAATATATTTCGAAAGAAGACACGCAGAAACCTGGAGGCATAACCATGGAACGAAAAGTTGTTTATCCCGCCGACAAGACCGATGTGGCGAAACTATTAGGAATTTCTGAGGATTTGGCCTCAGCCTGCCTCGCCAACGGACACATCATCCTCACCGACGACACCCGGCAGACCTTCATCCGCCTGCGGGATCTGTATCAGGTCCTGCGGCAGACCTCCCGTGGCCGGGGGTTGAAAGCCACCGCTTAGACCTTTCCTTACTGCATATGCCCTTCCTTAACACGCTCCTTGGCAAGGAAAAGGGAGAGGTTTGCCCTTGCACGGCCAACCCTAATCCAGTCGTCTTTTCTCCTACTTCCTCCCAAGACTTGACAGCCACCGAAAAAATAGATAAACAATGAACTGACAAAGGGGATGTAGCTCAGCTGGGAGAGCGCTAGCCTCGCATGCTAGAGGCCAGGGGTTCGAATCCCCTCATCTCCACCAAAAAAGGCAAGTAATTAGCGGGAGTTAACAGGCAGGACCTGTTGACTCCCGCTTGCTTTGGGGGCCGCCGCCCTCTTTGCCATTTAACTGCCGTTATCCATTGCCATAATGTCATGGTGATATAGATGATTGAAAAGATGATTCCCGCTGATAGGCTGGAAACGGTCATGCTAAAAATTAACCTGCACCCGAAACTCATAATTTTCCCTTGAATGAAAAAACGGTCAGAAATTACGCTTGATTTGCTACCGCGGCAACCCGCCTGCTCTGCAAATATTTTTCCTGGTTTTGCTCGTCAAACTTAATCCGGCCAGCGATGCGATAATAAGGCAACTTAGCCTCCCGTATCCAGCGTCGCAAAGTGCTTTCACTTATACTTTGCCGCTCTGCCCCCCCTTTAATGCCGATCATATTTACCTTTGGAATATTGGCTAGAAATGACCAACTATCCCCGTAACTTAACAATATGATTAAGAATAAAAATAATTAAATTTATTTCATTGTATCACCCTTACTTAATAAGATCGATAGCATCATAACACTGATAAAAATTAATGATATAAATCAAAAAAATGCTGGCCTATCATTATCCATCCCGCCTTAAAAACAAAAAACCGAATCGCCCATTTCAGGCAACCCGGCTTTCTTCCCATCCCTGTCAGACCCGTAGTGTTCCGCTCTACGTCCCTGTCGGCGTCTTTTTATGTAGGTATTATTCTATCGATATGCACATAAGCCGGTCAAGTATAAACTATTGCAAAGAAACTTGGACTATATCATAATAGTAATTTGAGTATCGTCAAAATAGGCCAGGGAAGCGGTTCGGGTGATCAATTTTTTGCTTTTGGCACAACCTCAAGGCATGCCTGTGGTTGGGGGGAGGTTTGAGGGGGAGGAGGCCGGGGGCTGTGCTCCCTGGCAGCAGCCCTTAAAAGCCCTTTTTCAAGAACCTGCCAGGGAGGTCCCTTATTCTTGCTGTGCTCTCTGGCCGTTAGAGAGAGCCTGGCGGCAGCAGGGCGAAAATCTGTCGATGATCATCGATATGGGCCAGGGCCGGCAGCTGGGGGTTTTTATAGGCCACAAAAGGGACCCCAACGGTCGCGGCCAATTGGGCATCGACGTCGGCATCCCCCACATAGAGGGCCTGGTGGGGCGCCAAGTCAAAGGTGGTCAGAATAATCTGCAGGTAGCCGGGATGGGGTTTGGGAGACTGCACCTGGGCGCTGCTGACCGTAAGGTCAAATAATGATTCCAACCGGTGGTGCGCCAAGACCAGGGGCAGGCTCTTGCCCCGATTGGTGGCAATGGCGGTGCGGTAGCGGCGGCGCAAAGCCACCAGGATCTGACGGACATGCGGCTCCAGACGGATTAGGGGGATGATGCCCTCGTTATCCAATTGTTTCTCATAGGTCCGGGCCGCCGCGGCCAAGGCGGCATCAGGAAAGAGATGCTCGATGACCTCCCGGGAGGTGCGGGTCTGGATGATCTCCAGGTGTTCGGCCCGGACCGGCCCCATGCCGAAGTGCTGCAGCAAACGGTTGTAATAGGCCACGTTGGCCTCTAAAGAATCAACCAGCACGCCGTCCAGATCATAGATCACGGCCCGGATGTCTTGGGGGCTTTGTTTCATAAAATATTTCTTTTCTGGGACTGCGATTTTCTGCCAAGGGCGCCGGCAGAACAAGCCAATGGGAAAACTTGCAAATTTTTCAAAAAAAATTTATGCTATCATTACATTTTCGGCCGGGTAGTTGACGGCCAGACCAAAAGGAGGAAGCATCATGGGAAAAGAACAGGTAGCACGGGTGACGGAAATCATCGCTGAGTCACCCGTCGGCTTCCGGGAAGCCGTCAACGTCGGCTTTGCCCGGGCCTCCAAGACGCTGCGGGGCATCACCGGCATGCGGGTCGTGGAGCATCGGGTCTCCGTCAAGGACGGCAAAATCGACACGTATCGGGTCCGGTTGGAAGTTATCTTCATCCTGGATGATTGATTTTCCCCATGCTGGTTCTCGACGGGTCGTATGGCGAAGGGGGCGGTCAGATTGTCCGCAGCGCCTTGGCTCTGGCTGCCCTCACCAGGAGAACGGTACGTCTTGAGAACATCAGGGCCGGTCGTCCCAAACCCGGCCTCCGTCCCCAGCACCTCACCGCGGTCCGGGCGTTGGCCGAGATCACCGGCGCCACCATAAGCGGCGCGGACCTCGGCTCCTCCACCCTCACCTTTTCGCCCCAAGGCATCTTTCCCGGCACCTACCGTTTTGATGTGGCCCAACAGACCGGCAGTGCCGGCGCCGTTACCCTCTTGGCCCAAACCCTCCTGCCTTTGTTGGCCTTGGCCTCGCAGCCATCTTCCCTGGTCCTGCTCGGCGGCACCCATGTCCCCTGGAGTCCGCCGTTTCATTATTTGGCCTGGGTCTTTCTGCCGGCTGTGCAGCAGATGGGTCTGGCGGGGACCGCCGAGATCCGGCGCTGGGGTTTTTATCCCCGGGGTGGGGGCGAGATCCACCTGCGCCTGACGCCGGTGTCCCAGCTGCAAGGCGTGGATTGGACCACACCGCCGGCGCCCACGGCTTTTCAAGGGCTGTCGGCCGCCGCCAACCTCCCCGAGCACGTGATCCGGCGCCAGAGCCAATCCCTGCGAGAGCACCTGCCCTGGCCCCTGACCATCCGGGAAGAGAAAGCCCCGAGTCCGGGGCCGGGAAGCTTTGTCTTCCTGTGGGGACCGCAGGCCGGGTTTTCTTCCCTGGGAGCCAAGGGCAAACCGGCTGAACAGGTGGCGTTGGAGGCTGTCCAGGCTTTCCAGGGCTTCCGCCGTACCGCAGCCGGCGTAGACCGTCATCTGGCCGATCAGATCCTGCTGTATGCGGCTTTGGCTGCCGGCCCGACAACCCTGAGCACCGAAGCCATCACCCTGCACCTGTTGACCAATATCTGGGTCATTCGCCAATTCCTGGACGTATCCATCGAGGTTAAGGGCGACCTGCAGCAACCAGGGACTATCCGGATACAAGGGCTTGGCTACCGTTCCAGCAAATAAGGCGATTCTCTCCGCCTGCCTTTCAAAATGCCGCTCATGGTACTACCCCCGTCAGCTGGACCCTGCCCTCGCCATTGGGGTTGAGGGGACTGCCGGCTTCCGCCTCTACAGGACGATTCCCCAGTATCTCGGCGATCTTCTGAGACAGGGCAGCAATGCGCGAGGGTTTCTGCAGGAAGCCCAGGGCTCCTTTTTCCAGCATGAGATGCACATCTTCGTCGATGCTGTGAGCGCTGTAGAGCAAGACTTTGATCTGGGGCTGCAGTTCCTGCAGCCGTTGGAAAGTTTCCCGGCCGCTCCAACCCGGCAGGACCATATCAAGGACGACCAGATCAACGGGTGCGCCGGCCTTGATGATCTCATAGGCCTGGGGGCCGCTGGCCGCTTGGATCACTTTATACCCCAGGCGCTCTAAAATTCGGGCGCCGATGACACGCACGTGATCTTCATCATCCACCAGGAGGATTGTCCCAGAACCACGCACAAACCGCAAGGGCTGGGTTTCCGACGGCGCGATGGCCCTTTTTGAAACGGGCAGGTAAAGATGGAACGTGGTGCCAAAAGAGGCCTCGGAATCCAGTTCGATAATTCCTTGATGATTCTTCATGATGGAGTAGACCGAGGCCAGGCTGGGACGGACTTCCAGGCCGATGTCATCCGTGAGCACAAAAGGCTCAAATATTTTGCTCTTTAGGCCTTCGTCCAAGACTAACGTTGGCACATGCAGGGAGATATAAAGGTAGGGACCCGGCAGCCGGCCGTATGGCTGACAGAATTCCTCCGTCAAGACCGTCTGCTCGGTCGTAATGATCACTTCCCGGGCCTTGCCCCCCTGGGGCCGGACCATGAGCAAGAGGTTGACCAATACCTGCTCAATATGGCTGGAATCAACTTCGGCCGGTGGCAAGGCCGGGGCTAACTGGCGCTGGATACGCAGATTTTTATGGGAGAAACGGAAAAGTTTGACCACCTTATCGATGAGCAGGTTGAGATCCAGGGGTTTGGGGCTGAACCGGCGTCGGCCCAGAGACAGCAATTGATCGATGAGGTCGGCTCCTCGGCTCACTTCCTGCTCGATCTGCTTTAAATCGGCATGGGCCGGCTCCCCTTCTTTGGTCTCGGCCAACAGTAAGCCGGTGATAATCATGATATTTACCAAAATATCATTAAAATTGCGCCCCCAACCCTCGGCCAGGGTCGCCATGGCCTCCAGTTGCTGCTGTTGCATGAGTTGGCGCTCCATCTTTTTCATGGCGGTGATATCATGCAACATGGCGAAGGCCCCCACAGAACGACCTTCCTCGATGATGGGCACCGAACTCATGATCACGGCGACGGGCTCCCGCTGCGGGGTCAGAAGTTCCAGTTCTTGTTGGGCCACCTGGCCTTTTTTATTCTGGGCCAGCATATTGGCCAGGATTTTGCGGTTCTCTCGTTCGAAAAAGGCAAAAATCTCCCGGCCTTCAGGGTGAGCCTCACCAATGATCTCCCTGAGGCGCTGATTGGCAAATTTAATCGTCCCCTCTTCATCGATAATCCAGATGCCCTCATAGGCATTCTCCACCAATTCCTGATAGCGCCGCTCAGATACCTCCAGCTTGCGGTGCAGGAATGCACTATCCAAGGCCATGGCGATCTGATGAGCAAAGTTCATGACCATTTCTTTGTCAATCTCGGTGATTTTTGGATCCTGATAAACGCGATCGGCCAGGATCACGCCGATCACTTTGCCCCGGACGGCGATGGGGGCCAGGATAAAGGCCTTGGGCTGAAACAGGCGGATGAGGGGATTGTCCTTATTGATGCGGCTATGGGCCACATCATTAATCACCAGGGGGATGCCATTGATGGCCACCCGAGCCACCACATTATCCACTTTGGTAACCGGGATTTTGTAATCTTTCACTTTTTCATAGAGCTGCGGATCAATGCCGACGCCGCAATGGATCTCCAGATGATTGGTCTCTTCATTGAGCAAAAAGACGCCGGCCCGGTCCAGTTTCACAAAGCGGACCAGAAAGCTCAGGGTGACATGCAACAATCCCCGAACATCCACGGCAGTCAGGGCCGCCATGCAGGTCTCGGGGAGGGTCATGAGCTGGTCGATCTTCTCCTTTAACTGCAAATTCAGATGATGCACTTCGTCATATTTCTTTTTCAGCAGGTCCTTGTCCCGTTCTAATTCTTGGATGGTATCCCGCAGGAGGCGCCAGGGGAGAAAGAGTCTGCGCAGCCATTTTTTCAAAACCGCCCGCTCTTCCCAGGTGCACTGGTATTCACAGTAGTCATCCCCGTGAAAATAGCAGCGGGTCTCCGCCACGCTGCCGGGCGGCAGGTGCCAGATAGTGGGCATGGCCTCCAGAATGCCTTGATTATACAGACAGAAATCTATGTCGGCGGGGATATGCCGAAAATATCGGAATCGGATGGTGGCCTGACGTCTGCCGGTGAAAAAAACCTCGACGGTCTTATTGCGGTTAAATTTATCGCTGATGCTCTGGATCCGGCGCAAGGCATGCCGCGGCGTGCCGAAGAAATGGACCAAAATCCTCTGAATATAGCCGAATTTTTGGTGGGTCGCAGCATAACTGCCGATTTTCCGGGCGATCTGCTCATCTTGCGAGAGCCTCCGGGCATTTTTGAAGAGGGCCATGACCACTTCGCTGGACACCCAGTTGTGGCTGTCCGAAAGAAATTCCTGAGGATTGTCCAGGCGGTCAATTTCTGGATGCAGATCGTGGAGGAGGGCCGGCACCAGGTCTGGAAAATATTCCTGGAAATAATCGATGACCACTTTGGTATTGACACAGCCATGGTGCTTTTCCATGTTCATCGCCATCCTGGTGAGAAAAACTGTGCAAGGGCAGAGGCCATCCTTGCCTCTTTGGAACTATCTGGCTATCAATCAACGTTGGCATGGGCACGAGAGCCGTGCAGACCTTGCGACGTGGAGTTGCCCGCAGACAAAGGCACAAGGTTTCAGAAATTTGAACATTGCTGCTGAACAATGTTCACTTAGATTAACTTTTCTGTTCTTAGAGTACTGCTAAAATTTAATTTGTCAAGAAATATCAACATGAAGGTTTCTATAATTTAACATCTCCTCCCGAAGTTTGCTCTCCCTCGCCAAGAAACCTCGAGGTGCCCGTCTGTGGCACCGGCAGCCGTCTCCGGCCGGCTCCTGCCTCTGCCAGGCAGGTTTGTGACAACTGTCCCATCTGTTCTGTCTAACTTGCTGAGATAACAATAGAATCCTGGCTAACAACTCACCCGGACTTACCGGCCACGGAGGATAGCCATGGAGAGACCTGCCAAGTCAGCGCGCAACCTCAGCAAGTTCTGCCAGATGCCATTGAGTCGGCATCTGAGCCAGCGTTTACCCTTCGGGGTTTCCCAAAGTTTTGTCAGCTTTTTGGGCCACCTCTATTACTGGCGGCATCCGTCGGAGCGGGAGTTGATCTGCCGCACCATCGACCGGGTGTTTCACGGCTGGCCGCAGCACCGGCGCCGTTTGCTCCACCGCCGCACTTTTCAAGGCATTTATCGCCATTATCAGGAGAAGTTGTTCCTGGCCTACGCCCGTGAGACCACGGTCCAAAATTATTTGCACAAACGCCTGGACCTGCGGGGCGGTGTGGAGCTTCTGGCCGCCCTGGGCCAGGGGCGAGGAGTGATCATGGTTACCGGCCACTATGGCGCCGTGGAATTCTTGCCGGCTGCCCTGGGACTCCAGGGCTACCCGGCCGCCGTGATTGTCCGCCCCCAGACCCAGGCTTTGGCCGAATCCATGGCCAAACGGGCGGCTTTGGTCAACCTCACCCTCATCTTTCCAGAAAATGGCAAGGTGCTGCCAGCGGCGCTGCGGGCCTTGCGGGAGGGACGGATCCTCATCACCGAGATGGACGAATTCGAAATGTGGCGGGGACAGGGGGATTATACCGTCAATTTCTTGGGATTCTCCCTGCCCGGGGATCGTACCCTGGATGTCTTGCACAAACGGTCCCAGGCGCCGCTGTTCACGGCCCTGGTTCATCGCCAACCGCAGCGGCGTTACACGGTGGACCTGCAGCCGACCGCGGCGCCGCCACCGGGGCAAGGGATCGGCAGCCAATGCCTCCGGCGCTTGGCACAAGCCATCTGGTCGGCCCCCGAACAATGGTACCAGTGGAAGGAATTCGGCAAACTGCTCTCCACCCTGCCGGTCCGGGAGCGGCCCGAACCCAAGATGCTGGAGACCTTGCCGCAAACACAGGTGGCCCAGTTGGTCCATGCCTAACACCGGTAGTGCAGCAGAGCAAAACGAGAGGAGAGACCAAAAATGTTGAGCGGCAAAATCATCAATCTGAGGCGGGTGGTGATTACGGGTCTGGGCTTGATATCGCCGTTGGGCAACACCGTTGCCGCCTCCTGGCAGAATTTGGTAGCCGGCCGGTCAGGCATTAACCGGATCAGCAAATTCGCCGCCACCACGGCCGCCTTTCGGGAACATTACAAGGCCCCGGAGGATTTTCCCCTGATTGCCGGCGAAGTGAAGGATTTTGATTTCAAGGAATTACTGGCGGCCAGCAAACCCGATCTGACCAAAGAAGATCTGAAGCTGGTCAAGTATACCGATGCTTTTACCCAATATGCCTTGTGTGCCAGTTACGAAGCCCTGCAGCAGGCCAGGTTGCAACCCAGGGCCGTGGATCCGGAGCGGTTGGGGACCATCATCGCCACAGGGATGGGCGGGGTTGCCAGTTGGGAGGAGGCTTACCGCCGCTTGGAAGAAGGTGGCGTGAAAAAAGTTTCGCCCTTCATGGTGCCCCGCTTGCTCCCCAACCTGGCGGCTGGCAATGTGGCCATCAGCATCGGCGCCCAGGGGCCGAACACGGCCTTGTCCAGTGCCTGTGCCGCTGGTGGCCAGGCCATCGGCGCCGCCTTCCGGTCCATCCAGTTGGGCGAAGCAGACGTTATGCTGGCCGGCGGCGCCGAAGCCGCCATCACGCCGCTGACCATCGCCGGCTTCTATCGCATGGGTGCCTTGGCCACCGGCTACAACGATCATCCCGAGGCGGCCAGCCGGCCCTTTGATCGGGAGCATGCCGGTTTTGTCATTGCCGAGGGCGCCGGCATCCTGGTCCTGGAGGAGTTGACCCATGCCCTGAACCGCGGGGCGCCCATCTTGGCGGAACTGGCCGGTTTCGGCATGTGCGGCGACGGCCACCATATCACCGATCCTGATCTGTATGGCGCCATCCGTTGTATGAGCCGGGCCCTGGCCGATGCCGGCCTCCAACCCCAGGAGATCGATTATATCAACCCCCACGCCACTTCCACACCGGTGGGAGACCGCAATGAGGCCCGGGCCATCGGCCAACTCTTTCCGCACCGGCCTCTGGTCAGTGCCACCAAATCCCAGACCGGCCACCTCCTGGGCGCCGCCGGGGCCCTGGAGGCCATCTTCACCGTCATGTCCCTGCGGCAGGGAATCATCCCGGCTACGCTCAATCTGGAACAGATAGACCCGGAATGCGCCCATCTGGCGGTGCCAGCAAGGCAGCCAGTCCAGCGCCCCATCCGCGCCGCCCTGTCCAATTCTTTCGGTTTCGGCGGCACGAATGCAGCTCTGGTGTTCAAACAATATCAGTATGACCACGGGGTCGAAGCAGAATAAGAAGGAGGCGACAATGCAGACGTCTGAGATGAAAAAAGTTTTGGTGCTCGGGGCCGGGCTCATGGGACGCCAGATTGCCATGCAATGCGCCCTGTTTGATGTGGACGTCGCCATCTATGGCCGGTCGGAAATCTCCTTGGCCAGAGCCCGCCGGCATCTGCAACGCTATGCCCAGTACTTGGTTCAGGGTGACTATATCACGACCGATTGGGCCGCCAGGGCCTTGGCCAGGATCACCCTGACCCTCGATCCGGTGGCCGCAGCCGACGGGGCGGACCTGGTGAGTGAATCGGTCAGCGAGGATCTGGCCGTAAAACGGCAGGTGTGGCGTCAGTTCGGCCCTCTCCTGCCCCCGCCGGCGATCCTCACCACCAACTCTTCGGTCATCTTCCCTTCAGAGATGGCCGAGGCCAGCGGCCGACCGGAACGGTTCCTGGGCTGGCACTTCCATCAGCTCTGTTACATCAAAAATGTGGTGGATGTGATGCCCCACAAGGGGACGGATCCGGCCTGCGTGGCGGCCGTAGTGGAATTCTCGCGGGCCCTGCAGCTCCACCCCATTGTCTTGCGGAAAGAACACCGGGGCTATGTCTTCAACGCCATGCTGGTCAGGTTTCTGGCCGCTGCTCTGGAATTGGCCGTGGCAGATGTGGCCGGGATTGAGGATATTGACCGGGCCTGGATGACCGTCATGCAGACCTCCCAGGGCCCCTTCGGCATCATGGACAGCGTCGGGTTGGATACCGTGGCCAATATCCTCCGCGTCGGCTTGGCAGTGGAATCTGACAATCCCCTTTACCCCCGGGCTCTGGCCTGGCTGCAGCCGAAGCTCGACCAGGGGCACTTGGGGCAGAAATCAGGGCAGGGATTTTATAGTTACACCCGGCCCAAAATGCCCCGGGAACGGCGGCAACGGTCGGCCGGTAAAGAATTGGCAGCCGGCTGACGATTATCACGCCGGAGGAGGAACGCCCATATCTAATAAGTTATGGAAAAATACCTCATGCTCTTTTCTAAACATTACCCATAAGTTTACCACTCATGGGGGTCCATCCGAAAAGCCCTTCGTTGCCTCTCCCCGCCTGGCGGGGAGAGCGACTGTCTTACCTTGTCAAGGGTTAAGTGGTGCTGGGGACTCCAGGGTTGAAGATTTTTGGCATGGCATCATAGGGCGTGCCGTGCACGCCGTTGCCGGCAGCCAGAGGCCGCCCTCTCTTGCAGGTCCATCCGGCAGGTCTGGAATCCTTCCCCGGGTGGCGCCGGAAAAAAGTTGCGTCGGTAGTCGCAGCCTGGAGGCTGCGTCACAGTAACCCACCGGCTGGGTGTTATTGTTCGCAGGCTGAAGCCTGCGGCGACAGCAGACAATTTTACTCGCTAGCCACCCGGCAAGCCTTGAAATCCCCTCTCCGCCTTTGGGAGTGAGGGATCGGCTGGGTGGATAATAAAACCTGCGCCTATGCCACGCTGCCCCCTAAGAGCCCTTTTACAACAACCCGCTAAAACTTATAGGCTAAGGAAAACCCCAGCGAATGATTATCACTCTTGTATTTGCCATTGGCCTGGAGGCCCGGCGGCAGCGGCACCCCATTGATGGTCAGCACATTGGCCTTGGACCGATTTTCAGAGAGGATATAGTTATAAGCAAAACCGAGAACAAAACGCTGAATCTCCAGGTCTCCGCCCAAAGTGAAAATGTGGCGATTGGCATCCGGCACTGTGGGATCGAAAGTGCCGCTGGGCACCGGCGTCAGATCATAAATATACCCGGCCCGGATTTTCATCCCCGGGCGGACCTGGTAGTTGCCGCCCAACCGGAAGGCCCAGGCATCCCGCCAGCGCTTTTCCTGTAAGATGGTGGTGGTGGGCCCCGGGAGAGGTTGCGTCAGATCCAGTCGCAGGTAGTCATAGGAGGACCACCCGGTCCAGGTGACGTCAAATTCCATGACCAGGGGCTGCCAGTAGCTCACCGCCACCCCCCAGGTGAGAGAGGGAGGATAAACGACCACGGCATCGCCCCCCACCGGGGCCAGCCAGGCCAATTTGAGATCTCCCCCATGGTTTACCCGAATCTCGCTGCGATACGCCAGCCCCAGCTTCACCCCTGACATCGGCTCATACAGCAGACCAAAGTTATATCCCAGGCCGACGCCGTCGCCCTCGAAGTCGCTTTTCAGCTCGGTAAACGGTCCCAAAAAGGTGCGCCGTTGGATATTCACCTTGGACCACATGACATTAAAACCAACGGCAATGGAAAAATTGTCCATGACCTTGAACGCCGCCACCGGATTGACGTTAAAGGTTTGCAGATGGGACAGGGTGGTCAGATACCGCCCAGCCCAACTGGGTGGCCAGGTTGTGCCCAGACCAAAAGGCGAAAAGACTCCCAGACCAAAAACGAGGCGATCGGTTACTGGCAGGACGCCATAGGTGGCGGGTATGGCGAAGATTTTATGTTTCCCAGTGGTATAGCTGCCCAGAGGTGAGATGTAAGCGCGGTTGGTGGAACTGAAGACGGTTAGGGCATAAATCTGGGGACGCCGCAGTTGGGTCAACCCGGCGGGATTGTAGAAAATGGCGGAGGGATCATCAGCTTGGGCCACAAAGGCATTGCCCTGGGCCATGGCTGCCGTTCCTTGCTGGAGGATGGCAAACCCTGCCGCCCAGCCGGAGCCGGCCAGACACACAACTAAACCCAAGACGAGGGCAAGGATACCAACATCTCTGGACACGATTCGACTCCTCTTGACTCCGGGGTTTCTGCAGGCTGGGAAATTAATCATGTTCCTTACCATATTTTTAATCATCTGGCAAATAATATTTTAGCAATTTTTAAGATATTCTGCTGCTGATGCACTTTTTTGGGCGGCGGCCAGATTGGCAGCTGGCAGAATCTAACTAGAAAAATAAGCGGTCGTGAAATGAACTTGGACATTGTTTATATCTTCTTAAAATAATTGATTTTTAATGATTTCCCCGGCCCCTCCGGGAAATTAATTTTTTTTCCTTTTTTACCGATAAAAATTGTAAAAAATAATTCCCAAAAAAAAGCAAACGCGGTATATTAGACACATCCCAGCAGAGTCAGGTTTGCCTGGATGTGATCATCCACGTCTGTTCCAAGGGAGGTGCCTAAAAAACCTCCCCGGGGCAAAGAGTGGTGGAGTGTTCCCCGAAAAGGTAAAGTTTAATTTTTAATATTCTATCAATTTATTTAGCTAGTTAATGGGAGGCCGCCATGATGTCACAACAATTTGCGTTCTTGCGTCGAAACCTGAATCTGAGCAAGTTCCTTCAGATGAGGCTGAACAGTTGGCTCATCCGGTTTTTGCCCTTTTGGCTGTCACGCCTATACCTCATGTTTTTGGGCCGGCTGTACTATTGCTTCAACCGCAAAGAGAAAAAACTTATTGAAAATACTATTCAATTCGTCTTGGGGAAAAAACTTCAGGGCCGAAAGCTGCGCCGCGTCAAACGGCAAACCTTTCATGGTATATTCGACCACTATCATGAAAAACTTTATTTAGCCTATACCCCCTTCAAGCGTCTAAGAAAATTTTTTGCCAAAAAAATGCGTTTTGAAGGTGAGGAGGCTCTGCAGGAAGCCCTGGCTTTGGGCAAAGGGGCCATTTTGGCCACGGGACATTTCGGCGCAGTGGAGTTTTTGCCGGCCGCCCTGGCTTTTAAAGGCTATAAAGTGGCCATTATCTGTCGGTTTCAGACCAGTCGGCTGCGGGACTCGCTGGTGGCCCGGGCCCAACAGGTGGATCTGGAAGTGATCGACTCCGATAAGGGCAATTGTCTCCTGGCAGCCCTCAAAGCATTAAAACAGGGCCGGATTATTATCACCGAGGCGGATGAGTTTGACGAGTGGAAGGCCAAAGACGACCATGAGATCACGTTTTTGGGGGCCAGACTGGATTATGATCGGGCCCTGGATATCCTGCGCAAACGGTCGGGCGCGCCCGTGGTCTCCGCCTTAGTGAGCCGTCAAAACCGCGGCTATGCTCTCCACCTGAAACCGGTGACGGCCCAAATCACTCCGACCCAGCGCGTCGGCGAAAAATGCCTGGAGATCCTGGAAGAAATGTGTTGGGCGCTGCCCACCCAATGGTATCAATGGAAGAAATTCGGCAAGATGATCACCCCGCAGCTGGAAGAGGCCCTGGCGGGGGCTCCGTTGGCTACCAAACCGCTGGATCTGGCTTACCAATATGCCTAGTAATTACGTAATTATATATATTTTTATATTTACATTTTATTAAAACTCTGTATATTTAACCAAATGTTTTTATTATAACCTTTTGCCGGATGAACATTGCCGAAACCACACTCTCGTAGTTTCCTGCTTGGCAAACCCTTCAGGGAGCCGCCGCAGGAGTGTTCAGGAAAGGAGGTACTTTTCGCCAATTCTCTTCCAAGGCGACGGCGCCACCGGTACGGCCCCGTTGACCCAAATTTTGAGAGTTTACAGCAGTAGTTATACGAACAGCAAAGAGCAACTATTTTTCCCTGAAGCTCCCAAAAAGGACCGTTTGTTGCGACCAGAAGGGATTTTTCTCATGACCACGGGCGGGTCAGGCAGTATCCAGCATCTCGGAGTCCGCACTGGTGCGGCATCTCCTTCCCAATTATCATCCCACCACCTTCAACCTGGGATAGTTCCTCATCCCATCTATCCCTTCCCCCCTGCCCGCAGGTCACACTCCTGGTCGGCGCCAAGCGGCCCTGATGGCAAGACGTCGGTCCTGACATCTTCTTGGGAGGTCAGAGGCCGCCGCTCGGCTTCGGGACAAAATTTCTGGCAACCTCGAACCAAAGGAGGTCAATGACGTAAGAAGACACCCTGTCAGGAAACATTGCGGCCACCGGCCAGACTAAAGCCAGGCGGCCCTGGGTAACGTTCGCCCCGAAAACCGATCAGACAGGATTCGGCAAAGGGGGAAGTATGTCCTAAATCCAATCCCTGCCGGATCTGGCCAGGGGAGAGGTCTGTCCAGATACTTATCCCTCGGAATTCGGCCGAGGGGGAGGTCTGTTCTCAATCCAATCCCTGCTGGATTTGGACAAGGGAGAACTATGTCCTGAAGCCAATTGCTGCCGGCCGCAGGGCAGGCCGGCTGCCTGCTGGCATCTCCGGGGCGTGCTGAAGAGGTCTATCTCCTCGGAAAAAAACCAAACCTTCCCATAACTTGTAGCCGCTTATGAGAACCACTTGTAAGACCCCGAAAGCCGATTCCAATTCATCCTGAGCGCAGCGAAGAACCTTGTCTTGCAGCCTAAATTGAGAGCCTTCACTTCGTTTTGGCTGACAAGATAGGTCGCGCCCACTTCCAGGGCCCCCCGCAACGTCGACCTCCAGGTCGGCGGCCATATTGTGGCTAAGGACAAACCCCCTGGGGAGGTTAGGGTCTACCCTGGCCGGCGCCGCCTTGTTGCAAAATTTGCTGCGCCTGGGCAAGGAGCGCCCGGGTATCGGGGAAGGTCAACAGGGCACCGGCGGTCTCAAAGGGTTCCCAGCGGCACTGCCGAATTTCCAGGGGCTGGCTCTCCCCCCGGTAAGCCAACAGGTAGATGATGGCAGCAACCGGCTCGCCCCGATAGACAAACCGAAGAGTTCCCAAGGATGCGATAATCTCGGCTTCTACCCCGGTTTCTTCCCGGATTTCTCGCCGGGCGGCTTCCTCCGGGTCTTCCCCTGGTTCGATATGGCCTTTGGGGAGCACCCAATGTTCCGGAGTCGGCTTCGCCTGCACCAATAAATAGTAGATCTTGTCCTGCTGCACCCGGTAGACAATGCCGCCGGCGTGGGTATATTGAGTCAAAGCGCAGTCCTCCTTTCAGCCTGGACGAATATTTTCCTCGGTTGGCAACCCGAACTTGCCTCGGCGCCGCTTCCCCCTTGTTTTACTGCTGTGGCCGTAATATGATCAAAGGAGAGGAGTGTGGGCGTGTCGAGCTCAAGAGTCGCCGGCCGGCACCGCCCATCTGCAACGGTTCCGAGGCGTGCTGAGGGGTTGTCATGCTCTCCCCCCTGTTCGTGGCCCTTGTGGCCCTTAGTTATATGCTGGCCCTCTTTGCTTTGGCCTTTTACGGCGACCAGCGGCGCGCCCAAGGCCGCAGTCTGATCGATAATCCCTATATCTATACCCTTTCTCTGGCAGTCTATTGTACATCCTGGACGTTCTATGGCAGTGTGGGCAAGGCCGCTACCAGCGGGCTAATTTTTTTGGCCACCTATCTGGGGCCGACCTTGGCAGCCACTACCTGGTGGTTTATTCTGCGCAAACTCCTGCGTCTTTGCAAAGCAAATAATCTGACCACCTTGCCTGATTTCCTCGTCCTGCGGTATGGCAAGAGCTCAGTGTTAGGGATGGTGGCTACCCTCGGCATCCTCCTGGCGGTGGTGCCGTATATCGGTTTACAGCTCAAAGCCGTGGCCGACACCTTTACCATTCTGGTCAGCCATGGCACCAGTACTGAGGCGCCCTCTGCGCCATACCACACAGGGTTTTATGTGGCCCTGATCTTGGCGGTCTTCGGCATCTTATTCGGTGCCCGGCATCTCGACCCCACCGAGCGGCATGAGGGCATGGTGGCAGCCATCGCCTTCGAATCCGTGGTCAAACTGGTGGCCTTCCTGGCCGTAGGTCTGGTGGTCTCGCTGGTGTTATTCCCCGGCTGGGGGAGTCTGTTCGGAGCCGTCTGCCGGCGTGCTGATCTCTGCAATCTGCTCCGCTTTGATGGCGGTCCTGAAAATAATTTTCAAGTCTTTTTTGTCAAAACGATTCTGGCCATGGGAGCCATCCTGCTGCTGCCCCGGCAATTTCACATGGCGGTGGTGGAAAACGTCCGGGAGCGGCATCTATTGACCGCCATGTGGCTCTTGCCCCTTTATTTGTTGCTCATCAATTTATTTGTGTTGCCCATTGCTTTTGCCGGTCTTTTGTTGGATCTGCCAGTCTCCCAGGCAGATACTTTTGTCCTGCGCCTCCCCCTCCAACACGGCTATCCCATCCTGGCCCTCGTAGTCTTTCTCGGCGGTCTGTCAGCCGCCACAGCCATGGTGGTAGTGGCCTCCGTCGCTGTCAGTACCATGCTCTTAAACAATCTAATCATGCCGCTCGCCCTGCGCCTGCGCTTGGCCGACAGATTTTCAACCCATCTCCTCCAGGTAAAGCGTTTGGGGATCGTTGTCGTCATTCTTTTGGGTTACCTGAGCTATCGAGTGATCGGCATCACTCTGATGCTCGTTGATATGGGGCACATTGCCTTTCTGGGAGTCATGCAGTTGGCTCCGGTGGTTTTGGGGGCGATGTATTGGCGGGAGGCCAATCAGAAGGGGGCCCTGGCCGGCTTGAGTGGTGGTTTGGCTGTGTGGTTTTACACATTAGTGGTGCCGCCCACCGTGGCCGCCGGTTGGCTGCCGGAAACCCTCCTGGCGCAGGGCCCCTGGGGGCTGGCTTGGCTGAAACCCACAGCTTTATTTGGCCTCAGCGGCTTAGACCACCTGTCCCACGCTTTTTTCTGGTCATTGTGTGTGAATATTACCCTTTTTGTTTGCGTTTCCTTATTGACCGAGCCGACTCCTCTGGAAGAAGAACAGGCCGTCAGATTCGTCCAAGCCTTATCGGCCGAAACGATTCCCACCCGGGAGATGCGTTTCACCTACCTGCCCTCCTCCGAGCAGTTGACTAATTTTATGGCAAAATTTATCGGCGCCGACCGGGCTGAGGAAGCCCGCCAGACCTTTCTGGAGGAGATCAAAATCGCCGAAGATGATTGGGGGGATCGGGAAAAAAGGCAATTGGCCGAATTTGTGGAGCGCACCATTGCCGGCTCCATTGGCCCGGCCGCGGCCCGCATCATTATGGACGGCTATCTTTCCTCGGTGGGTTCGCGGATGGAGGAGGTTTTCGATCTTTTCGGCCGCGTGACCAGCTCTTTGGAAGAGAGTCAGGAGCAGTTGAAACGCCGAGTGGCTGAACTCTCCGTCCTCTATGAAGCCGCCCGCAAATTGACTTCTTCTTTATACATGCCGGAGTTAATGGAGGGAGTGCTGGACCTCTTGGTGGACCGCCTGGGGGTGGAACGCTGTGCCATTCGGTTGTTGGACGACGACGGCTATCTGCGGATCAAAAGCTATCGCAATCTGCCCCCGGCCGTGCAGGAAGTGGCCATCAAACCGGACATGCGGCCGCTACTGGGGCAGTGTCTGCTTACCCCTCAGGTGATTTCGGTGGCCGACAGCTCCATTGTCTGGGATAGATTGCAGGGCCTGCACGAATCCGAGACCATGGCCTCCCTTGTTCTGGCCCCCATTGCCACGGAAACCATGTCCTTGGGGGTCTTAAGTGCAGCCAGCAGCCAGAAAGGGTATTTTGCCAAAGAACACGTGGAGTTTTTCCAATCTCTGGCCGGACAATTGGGCTTGGCGGTGCGCAGTGCCCAGTTGGTAGCCCATCATATCCGCAATCCCTTGGTCGCCATTGGCGGTTTTGCCCATCGTCTTTACAAAAAGCTGCCCCAGGGGTCGGTCACCCAACAGTACGCCGAAATCATCATCAAAGAGGCCGAACGCCTGGAGCAGATGGTGCGGGATATTGTCGAGACCACCGTGGTGGCGATCCCCCGGGAGGAGGAGCAGGATCCCAATCAGGTGGTGCGGGGCGCCCTGGGAATCCTGAAGGAGACCTTTGCCGAAAAAAAGATCAGGCTGAAGGTGCATCTGGCCCCGGACCTGCCGCCCTTGATTATGGATGTAGGCAACCTGAAACGGGCCCTCCTGCAAGTCATGGCCAATGCCTTGGAGGCCATGGCCACGGGCGGGACCTTGGAGATCACTACGGCCCATGAGAATAACCATGTGGTCATCCGTATCACTGACGACGGCAGGGGCATTCCCGCCGCCATTTTGCCCCACATTTTTGATACATTTTTTTCCACCAAGCCGGCCGGCCCGGGTTTGGGTCTGCCCATCGTGCACCGCATCGTCACCCAACACCGGGGGCAGATTACCATCGATAGTCAAGAACAGGTGGGCACGACAGTTACCATCAAACTCCCGGCCTTGAGGCCCGGCTAACTCTGGCGCGGTTCTCCGCCTCACCAGCCAGACCGCTGGCCTGTTGGCCCTAAGTTTTCATAGAGAGACAATACCAGGCTTTCCGGCGAATATTACCAACCGGCCATCGCCTTTCCTGGGTATTGGAGCGACAACCGAGAGTGGCATGAATCCCGTAATCCTTTTAATCTTATCCTTAGCCTGTCAAATATGGGCGGCGGCCATGGCGTTGCGCCTTATCCGCCTGACCGGTCGGACCTGGGCCTGGTTTCTCATTGCCCTGGCTTTGGTGCTGATGATTCTGCGACGGTCGCTGACCCTTTACGATGTGCTTTATTTCGGAACCAGCCCCCTGGAAGCATCCACTGAACTGGTGGGTCTGGCGGTGTCCTTTCTCTTGGCCGTCGGCATCGCCGGCATCGATCCCACGTTCCGTGCCATCCAGGGTGCCCAGGAATCCCTGCGCCTGAACGAAGCTCGCCTGGCCGCGGTCTGGGAACTGAGTCAGATGGCCTCGGCGTCTTTACAGGAGGTTACCCAGTATACCCTGCAGGCCGGGGTTGAATTGACCAGAAGCGACGTGGGGTTTGTGGGGCTCATCGATCCCGCTGAAGTTAATCTGCAGATCCTGTCCTGGTCGGACAAGGTGATGTCAGAGTGTGGGGTCCATGAGCGGCCTCTTACTTATCCTTTGGCCACGGCCGGACTGTGGGGGGAAGCGGTGCGACGCCGCCAGGCTCTTGTCATTAATGACTATGCCACGACGACAGAAGCGAAAAAAGGGGTTCCCCCGGGTCATATCGGCTTACAGCGCTTGCTGGTGGTACCGGTCGTGGAGGAGCAGCGGGTGGTGGCGCTGGCCGCCGTGGCCAACAAACGGGAACCCTATGATGCGCGGGACCAACGTCAGTTGACCCTTCTCCTTCAAGGCATGTGGCAGCATCTGCGCCGGCAGCGCTCCCAACAGGCCATGGCCCACGAAATCGAACGGATGCATCAGTTTCAAGCCAAACTCATCCAGACCTCAAATGACGGCATCATTGCCAGCGACCGGCAAGGCAACATTCTGATTTTCAATGCGGGAGCGGAAAAAATCTTGGGCTACCGACACGAGGAAGTGGTCGGCAAAATGAAGGTCCAGGACCTCTATCCCCCCAATCAGGCCAACAAAATTCTCAAGATGTTATTCTCGCTCCAGTCAGGCGGCCGCGGCCGCCTGGTCAATTACGAAACGCTGGTGCGAGGCAAAAACGGCAGCCTCATCCCGGTGGAATTATCCGCAACCTTCATTATGGAAGATCATACCATCATGGCCGTTGTGGGCTTCTTCCGCGACCTGCGAGAGCGCCTGATTCTCCAGGAAAAGGCTCTGCAAAACGAGCGTCTGGCTGTCTTAGGGCGGATGGCCGCCCATATCAGCCATGAAATCAAAAACCCCCTCATGGTCATCGGCGGCTTCGCCCGCCAGGTCCGGGACAGCCTCGCCGGTCAGCAAGAGAAAATTATTGATAAATTGAATATTATTATTGATGAAATCAGACGCCTCGAGGACTTCCTGGTGGAAGTGGGCCGCTTTACCAAATTCTCTGATCCCCGCCTGCAAGTGGGAGACTTGAACGCCCTTTTACAGGACACCTGCCGGTTCCTGGAACCGGTCTTAACGGAAAAAGGCATCAGTCTGTCCCTGGCATTGGCGCCTGATCTCCCCTCTTTTCCCTTTGATGCCGATCATATCCGTCAGGTTTTTCTGAATCTCCTGAAAAACGGCATTGAAGCCATGGAATCGGGGGGCAACTTGACGGTTTCAAGCCAGGTCAAGGATAATGCCATCCAGGTGGTCATGGCTGATACCGGCCCTGGGATACCCCCAGAACTTCTGAGGAAGATTTTTCGCCCCTTTTTTTCCACCAAACCTCGCGGCTCTGGCCTGGGGTTGGCCATCTGCCAGCAGATCATGGCGGCCCATGCCGGTGAAATCCAGTTGCAGAGCCAGCTTGGCCAGGGGACTAGGGTCACCCTGGTTTTCCATCTGCCGGAAACCACTCCCAGTCAAGCCGGCGCCGCCGGTCAGGATCCTGCCAAAACGGTTGCATGACTGGCCCACAAGTGGCCAGAGAAGAGGAATTGAGAACTGACCATGAATATTTCCACTCATCCAGTTGTCATTATCGGGGCCGGGGTAGCTGGCCTCTGTTGTGCCCGGCGGTTACAACAACTGAAGGTTCCTTGGGTCATTCTGGAGGCCAGCGATGGCATCGGCGGCCGGGTCCGCACCGACCGTGTGGACGGCTTCCTTTTGGACCGAGGCTTCCAGGTCTTGCAGACCGCTTATCCGGAGGCCCAGAGAGAATTGGATTACAGCACTCTGAAGTTGCATCCCTTTCATCCCGGCGCGCTGATTTATTATCAGGGCCGGTTGCACCGCGTCGCCGATCCCTTCCGACAGCCCCAGCATCTTTGGGCCACAATCTTTTCGCCTATCGGCACGTTGGGGGACAAACTGCGAGTGGCCAGGTTGCGGTACCGGGTTAGTCAACCATCTCTGGCCGAGCTGTTCCAGCAGCCAGAGAGCAGCACCCTGGCATACCTAAAAGCCCAGGGATTTTCCGACAATATCATCGAACGTTTCTTCCGGCCGTTCTACAGCGGCGTCTTTTTTGAAAAAGAGCTGGCTTCTTCCAGCCGTATGTTCGCCTTTGTTTTCCGGATGTTGTCTGAAGGCGAGGCGGCCCTGCCGGAGGGAGGCATCGGTGCCATTGCCCACCAATTAGCTGCCCCCTTGCCCCCGGAGGCTATCCGCCTGCACAGTCGGGTAGTGGCTGTGGATGATGGCCGGGTGACACTGGCCGATGGCAGTGGGCAAGCTGCCCGAGCCATAGTCATTGCCACCAATGGACGCCAGGCGGCCGCACTGTTGCAGGAGGATCGGCAATTTGCGACTACGGCCACCACGAATATGTATTTTGCTGCCGCTGCACCTCCCGTACGAGAGCCGACGCTGGTCTTGGATGGGGAGAATCAGGGACCTGTGACCAATCTGTTGGTTCCCAGTCAAGTCTCGCCATCTTACGCCCCACCAGGCCAGGCGCTCATCTCGGCCACCATTATCGGCATTCCCAGAGAAGATGAGCAACAACTGGAAAAAGCGGTCAGGCAGCAGCTCAGCCACTGGTTCGGACCCCAAGTCCGAACCTGGCGGCATCTTCGGACCTATAGGATCGCCGAGGCCTTGCCCAGTCAACTGCCTCCCACCCCGAACCCCTTCGCTCCCCGGGTGCGGGTGCGACCGGGTATTTTTTTGTGTGGTGAATATGGCAGTCTTTCCGGCTTGCAGTGGGCCATGGTATCCGGCCGCTTGGCCGCCGAGGCCGTCGTTGCCGACCTCGCCTCTGCCGAGATTTAAGGTGGCCGGCGCAACATGACCATTCGTGCCGGTTGTCGAAGGTTTTCTTAGCCGGCCACGGCGGCTCGCCCCCCCGGAAAGAGAATGGGAATCGAAAAACAGCGAGGTAGGTTTCCGAGGAACACCCGCAGCAAGGTGTCTTTACAACATTTCTCAGACCTAAACTGAGTTATTGCTGAAGAAATCGCCTGATAGCCGCAGGCTTTAGCCTGCGCTCAGAACGACCTGATGGGTAGCAGTAACTTCGCGCCATCTTAAAGATTGCGCCTACAAGTCCCCTAATTTGGGTAGAACAGCAACGGCATTCCCTGATCATAAAATGGAAAGCGGCAACCACTATGTCTGAAAGTCATGTCCTTTGGGCAAACGGCAAACCCCTGGACGGCCAACCCCAAGCCGACGCCACCGGGCCCTCCCTGCGGGAATTGCTGTTATTTAACGAAATCGCCACGTTGAGCAGCCGCAACCTGGAGATTGCCGAAGTCTTGGAACTCTTGCTCCAGCAGATCATGCGCTTTTTACGGGTGGCCGCGGGGATGCTGCTCCTTTGGGATGCCAAGAGCGGTCGTCTGTCCTATGCGGCAGCCCAAGGGTTTCCTAAGGATTATTTAGCCAAAATCGATGCCGTCCATCTGGCCGAAGCGGCCGGCCCGTATCTCATGAACGCCAATACGCCACTGATCATTGAGGATGCCACCACCGATCATCGCCTAGCCACCTCCACGTTTTCAGAACTTATCCGGGAGACTTCGCCTTTTCGTTCCCTGGTGAGCATACCGCTCCGCCACCGCCGCCAATTGATCGGCTTTTTGAATCTGGCCCATACCTCGCCGGCGCCATTCCCCCGGGAACGCCAGAGTTTTTTTGCCATTCTGGGTAACCAGATCGGCATGGCCATTCAGAATGCCCGGTTGAACCAGGAATTGCGGCTGTCGGAACGGCGCTACCGCCGCATTTTTGAAGGTTCCAATGATATGATCCTGGTGGCCGACCCCGATGGCCGCTTGCAGGATATTAATCCGGCCGGGGTGGCGATGTTGGGTTTTGGGAACAAGGCTCAGGCCCTCGCTTCCCTGAGGCTCCCGGAATGTTTCTACTCCCCCCGAGATTGGCAACGCTGTTGGCAACACCTCCAGACCCAGGGGAATATTCATGATTGGGAAGTAACCTTCCAGAAACGGGATCGAGGTACGGTCCAGGTCATCCTCAGCGTCATCTCCCGGCGCAGTCGGTCCGGCCAATTGGTGGGTTTGGACGTGATTGCCAAGAATATTACGGAAAGGACCCGCATTGAGAGGACCATTTTGCAAGAGAAGAAGACCACGGAAGGTATCCTCGAGGGTCTACCGGTGCCGGTTTTTGTTATTGACCGGCAGCACCGTATTACCCACTGGAATCGGGCCTGTGAAGAGTTAACCGGCTACCCCCGGCAGCAGATGATCGGCAGCACCAGAACCTGGCTACCTTTTTTTACGGAAGAACGCCCCACTCTGGCCGATCTGGTGGCAGATCAGAATATTAAGGCTCTGGAATACTTTTATCAGGGGCAAAAATTGCGTCCCTCCCCTCATCTGCCTGGGGCGTTTGAGGCCACCCTGCGTCTACCACAGCCTGCCGGGGGGACGCAACACCTGTTTGTGGTGGCCTCCCCGATCTTTAGTGACCAGGGGCAGATTATCGGTGCGGTGCAGGCCATGATGGATATTTCCGAACGGGAGCGTCTAGCCCGGGATCTGCAGGAGTCAGAAGAAAAATACCGGCAGTTGGTGGAAACTTCCCTGGATGGCATCGCCTTACATACCCGCGATCGGGTGCTCTTTGCTAATACCGCCTTTTTGCATATGTTCGGCTACAGGAAACCCACGGAGTTGGCCGGCGTCCCCCTCCTGCGGCTCATCAGCCCCGTTTATCATGGCCCGTTGCTGCGCCATCTGCGGGAAATCTCCCGGCGCTTCCACCGGGCTCGCATCTTTGAAATCAAGGGACTGAAAAAGGATGGCACGGAATTCGACATTGAAGTGGGATCGTTGCCGACGCGCTACGAAGGCAACCTGGTTTTTCAGACCCATGTTCGGGATATTACCGATAAAAAACGGTTAGAGGAACAATTAGCCCGCTCTGAAAAACTGGCAGCCGTGGGCCAATTGGCGGCCGGCGTGGCCCATGAAATCAATAATCCCTTGGGCGGCATTCTGGTCTACAGTTATTTGCTCCTGGAGGATCTGCCCCCCAGCCAACCGGAGCGCAGCCAAGTGGAAAAGATCATCCGGGAGGCCACCCGCTGTAAAGAGATCATCAAAGGCCTTTTGGACTTCTCCCGGCAGGTCCCTGCTGGCGTGGAAACCGTGGATATCAATGCCGTCCTGCTGGATCTCTTGTCTCTGATCGAAAACCATTTGGATTTTCAGAACGTCGATATTCAGACGCAGTTGGCCCCGGACCTGCCCTTGGTGCAGGGGGGTAAGAGTAAATTGGAACAAGTCTTCCTGAATCTTTTTATGAACGCCGGCGAAGCGATGGCCGGGCACGGCACCCTGACAGTCAGCACCCGCCGCAATCCCGTGGGAGCCGTGGAGATTCGAGTCAGCGATACCGGCCCGGGCATTCACCCTGATCATCTGCCCCGCCTCTTTGATCCATTTTTCACTACCAAAGCAGTGGGACGGGGGGTCGGTTTAGGGCTGTCAGTCAGTTATGGCATTATTAAACAACATCGGGGCCGTATCTATATCGATACCAAAGTCCCCATCGGGGCCACCTTTGTTATCGAACTACCGGCCGCCAAGTCTTGAGAGTCTAAAACTTATTTCAAAACCTCCTTTTGCATGAAGTGAAGCGCTGGCTGGTAGAAAAATGTCTATTCATCCTTTAATTTCCTCTCCCCCTGAGGAGGAGAGGATTGAGGTGAGGGGTTTTGCAACAGCTTGTAACTGTCTGCCTCGGCAGGGGGCCAGAATATTCCGGGAAATTACCCCCAATCAATCAAACTTTTGTCATTTTCCTCATTTTTTAAGTATGTTACCAATCTCCCCGGTCGAGGCCGGCAGACTGCTTGGGGTCCGGAAATTTCCTGAAAAAAAGATTGACTTCAAGGGAACGGTGTGATATTCCCTTTTGTGAGTTTTTGCACGAATAAGAAGCCTCGCTGGCGGGGAAAGGTATTTGAAGGAAGATACGAAACAATTTCTCAAGGAGCTGTTTTCCGGCGGCTATAAGGCCAGCGCCATTGGCTTTGCTCTGGTCTTCGCCATCGCCATCGGCGGTGGCATCGGTTATTGGCTCTCCCAGTATTTCAATAATATGCTCTTTTTTTATTTAGGCCTCATTATTGGCATCATCGCTGGTTTTCGCAACCTCTACGTTATGGGCAAACGTACCAAGATGTAGTTATGACAAGAGATTTATTGACGCCTCGCTCCATGAAGATCACCAGTTGGCTGGTTCTGGCTATCCTCACCGTGGCCGGCTGGTTGGCCTTTGGCCGGCACGTGGCTGGCGGTATCCTGGTGGGTGGCCTTTTGGCGGTTATGAATTTTCATCTCATGGCCCATATCCTGATTTCGGTGTTAAATCGGCCAGGCCGCTCCCAGGAGGAGTGGCAGACCGCCGGGCGTCAGGCCGTTTCTTTTATGACGCTCCGTTACATCCTGCGTTTTGTTGCCTTGGTGGCCATTATTTTCTTGCTGATTAGAAGTGGTTGGGTGCACATCTTCGGCCTCATTATGGGCCTGTCTACCATTGTCATTACGTTGCTGATTTTGGGAATCTTAGAGTCGCGCAAGATTTTTTTTTCTAAAGTTTCGGAAGAATTCTTATAAGGAGGCGCTAGCAGTTCATGGAACATCCAATTCTTTTTCTCGATGTCCTGACCGGCATGCTGGGACTGCACATTCCCCCGCACGTGACCTATGCCTGGCTCATCATGGCCCTATTGGTGGGGTTGGGTTATCTGGCGGCCAAACCCCGGGCCCTGGTACCCGCCGGCGGGCAGAGCTTTTTCGAACTGGTGATCGGCGGATTGGAAGAATTCATGGTGGACATCACCGGTGAGGAAGGTCGGGCCTTTTTCCCGTATATCGGCACCCTGTTCCTTTACATCTGGGTCTGCAACCTCATCGGCCTGATCCCCGGCTTCTTTTCACCCACGGCCAATATTAATACCACGTTATCCATGGCTCTGTGTACTTTTATCTACACCCATTATCTGGGCATCAAGTTTCATGGGGCCAAATATATCAAACATTTCTTGGGACCCGTCCCGGCTCTGGCGCCGTTGTTCCTGCCCATCGAGATCGTCGGCCACCTGGCCCGGGTTATGTCCCTGACTTTACGTCTTTTCGGGAATATTATGGGTGAAGACCTGGTTCTGGCCATCCTGCTCATGCTGGCCGGCGCCTTCCTGGCTCCCCTGCCCATGATGTTCCTGGCCATTTTCACCTGCACGGTGCAGGCGTTTATCTTCTGCCTACTGTCCATTATGTATTTCACCGGCTCCATGGAAGAAGCCCACTAACACTCGGAAGAAGGCCACTTCACTATATACTTATTATCAGGAGGTTTGTTGGAATGAAGAAACTGATGATTGCCGGAATGACCCTGTTGTTCACCCTGGGACTTGCTACCCTGGCGCTGGCTGCTGAAGCTGCCGGCGGCGCCCCCGGCTTGGGCGGCTTCTTTGCCGCGTCCGTAACCGCCGCGGGTTTTGGCATCGGCATTGCCGCTTTCGGTACTGGCATCGGCCAGGGCTTGGCCATCCGCAGCGCCGTGGAAGGTATTGCCCGCAACCCTGAAGCTTCCGGTAAAATCACCGTGACCATGCTGATCGGTCTGGCGTTGATCGAATCTCTGTGTATTTACGCCCTGGTCGTCGCCCTGATCATCCTCTACGCTTACCCGATGGCCAAACCCATTGCTGGCGCCCTTGGCCTGAAAATGTAGTTGTTTCATCCTGTCCGCGGAGGGGCCTGATGGCCCCTCCTTTTTTAAAACCCTTGTGCAAACAATCACATAATAAAAGATTGCAACTTCCCTAATCCCAAAAGTACCATGAAATTCTCCAAGATTCCTTCGGCTACGATTACGCGTCTGTCCCTCTATTCCCGCGCCTTGGAAGAATTGCTGCAGGAACATGTTAATATTATTGCTTCCGACAAGCTGGCCCAAAAATGCGGCGTCAATCCGGCGCAAGTGCGCAAGGACCTGGCTTATTTTGGAGAATTCGGCGTTCGTGGGGTTGGCTATTTTGTCAAAGAATTACTCTTTGAAATCAAAAAAATCCTCGGCCTCAACCGCCGCTGGCGCATGGCCCTGGTAGGTATCGGCAACCTGGGCTTGGCGCTGGTGGCCCACGATAATTTTGTCAAGCAGGGCTATGAATTTGTCGCAGTCTTTGATGTGGATCCCAAAAAAGTGGGACGGCGTCTGCCCAGCGGCCAGACGATTTATCATATGGATGAGTTGCCGACCGTAGTAAAGGACAAGAAAATCGACATCGGCGTGATTGCCACGCCGGCCTCCCAGGCCCAAGCCACTGCTCGTCTGCTCATTGAGGCGGGCATCAAGGCCATCCTTAATTTTGCCCCCGTGCAGATTCAAATGCCCGAAGGCTATATTGTGGAAAATGTGGATTTTACCGTGAAACTTGACAATCTGGCCTATCATCTGACTATGGAAGCCGTTTAGGTCAACACCTCCTGCAAAAACTGCCCCGTATACGATCCGGCCACCTGGGCCACCTCTTCGGGGGTGCCAGCCGCAATGATCCTCCCTCCCCGTTCGCCCCCTTCGGGACCCAAGTCAATAATAAAATCGGCGGTCTTGATAACCTCCAGATTGTGTTCGATGACCACCACGCTATTGCCGGCTGTTACCAGGGTATTGAGGACCTGCAGGAGTTTCTCGATATCGGCCAAGTGCAGGCCGGTGGTCGGTTCGTCCAAAATATACAGAGTGCGGCCGGTGGCCCGCTTGCTCAGTTCCCGGGAGAGTTTGATCCGCTGGGCCTCCCCGCCGGAGAGGGTGGTGGCCGGCTGGCCCAGCTGCAGGTAGCCTAAGCCTACTTCCACCAGGGTCTCCAGTTTTGCTTTGAGGGGCGGGATATCCTGAAAAAAGTCCCGGGCCTGGTCCACCGTCATTGCCAAGACCTCGGAGATATTTTTCCCTTTATAGCGAATTTCCAAGGTGCTGGGATTGAATCGTTTGCCCTGGCAGACCTCGCATTTGACATAAACATCCGGGAGAAAGTGCATGGCGATCTTGATGATGCCGTCGCCTTCGCAATGTTGACAGCGCCCGCCTTTGACGTTGAAACTGAAGCGCCCCGGCTTATACCCCCGGGCCCGGGCCTCCGGCACTTTGGCGAACAGGTCCCGGACCAGGGTAAAGAGGCCGGTGTAGGTGGCCGGATTGGAGCGAGGGGTGCGACCGATGGGGCTCTGATCAATATGAATGACCTTGTCGATCTTCTCCAAGCCTCGCAAATGGTCATAGGGTTCCGGCCGGTCCTTGGCCCGATAGAATTTCTGACACAGACACTTGTAAAGGGTATCCATGATCAGGGTGCTCTTGCCGGAGCCCGAGACGCCGGTGACACAAGTCATGATTCCTAAAGGCAACCGCAGGGTCACATTGCGCAGATTGTGGCCTCTGGCACCCTCCAGAACCAGGAAATCCCGGGGGAGCCGCCGCGGCAGGGGGACGGCTATCTGTCGGGCCCCGGAGAGATACATTCCCGTTAAAGACCGGGACTCCTCTGCCAAAGCTTGCGGACTGCCGCTGAAGACCACGCTGCCGCCGCAGTTGCCGGCACCGGGCCCCATGTCCACCACAAAATCGGCAGCCCGGATGGTCTCCAGGTCGTGTTCCACCACGATCACCGTATTGCCCAGATCTCGCAAAGTTTTCAGGGTGCGCAAGAGCTGCAGGTTGTCCCGTTGGTGCAGACCGATACTGGGTTCGTCCAGGACATAGAGCACCCCCGTAAGTTTGGAACCGATCTGGGTGGCCAACCGGATGCGCTGGCCCTCCCCGCCGGAGAGAGTAGCCGTGGTCCGGTTCAGGGTCAGGTAATCCAGCCCAACGTCCAGCAAGAATCCCAGACGCTCCTTAATTTCCTTGAGAATGCGGCGGCCGATGGCCAGTTGTTGGTCCGTCAGGGTTAGTTTGGCGAACCATTGGTGGCACTGCCCCACCGTCAGCTGCGTGACTTCACTGATGTTGAGGCCGTCCAGCCTCACAGCCAGGGCCTCCCGCCGCAACCGACCGCCCTGGCACTCCGGGCAGGGCTGCCGACTCATGAAACGTTCGATTTCCTCTCGGATAAGGCTGGAATCCGTCTCCCGATAACGCCGCTGCAGGTTGGGGATGACCCCTTCAAAAACCCGCTCCTCCACGAGCCGGCGGCCGTTCCGTTCATAGAGGAATCGGATGGTCTCAGCCCCCGACCCATAGAGGAGTACCTGCCGCACTTTATCGGGCAGTTCCCGAAACGGCGTCCGGATGGAAAAATTGTAATGCTGCTCCAAGGCCTCCAGCATCTGTTGGTGTGACATGGACTGGCGGTGGGCCCAGGGCAGGATGGCCCCCTCCCGCAGGCTGAGTTCAGGATCGGGCACGATGAGCTCCGGGTCCAGGACAAGTTGCGTGCCCAACCCGCTGCAGGTGACACAGGCCCCCTGGGGGCTGTTAAAGGAAAACATCTGGGGCGTCAGCTCCGGATAACTGATCCCGCAGGCCTCGCAGGCAAACCGTTCGCTGAAAAGCAACTCCTCGCCCTCGACCAGGGCCACCTTCACAACTCCATCCCCCAGACCCACCGCCAATTCCAGGGAGTCAGTGAGGCGGGTCTCCAAACCAGGTTTGACCACCAACCGGTCCACCACTACTTCCAAGGTATGACGTTTGTTTTTGTCCAGGACGATGGGTTCATCCAAATCAAAGAGTTCGCCGTTGATGCGGATGCGGCTGTAGCCCTCCTGGCGCAGACGCTGCAGGAGCCTATGATGTTCCCCCTTTTTGTTGACAATCACCGGCGCCAGGACGGTAAAGCGGCTCCCCTCCGGGCGGGCCATGATCTGCTCCACCATCTGGGGCACGCTTTGGGAGGCGATGGCTCGGCCGCATTGGTAGCAGTAGGGTGTGCCCAAGCGGGCGAAGAGCAGACGCAGATAGTCATAAATTTCCGTGGAAGTGGCCACCGTGGAGCGGGGATTCTGACTGGCCTTGCGCTGTTCGATGGCAATGGCCGGCGATAAACCCTCGATGACATCCACATCCGGCTTGTCCATCAACTCGAGAAACTGCCGGGCATAGGCCGACAGGGACTCCACGTAACGACGCTGGCCCTCGGCATAGATGGTGTCAAAGGCCAGCGTGGATTTGCCGGAACCACTCACCCCGGTGATGACGATCAGACTGTTCCGGGGTAGGGTGAGGTCAATGTTTTTAAGGTTATGCTCCCGGGCCCCTCTGATGAGAATATGTTGTGCAGTCATAGAATGTTCGATTACGGCTTGAGAATTCATAAGGGCACGTCTAGCCGTGCCCTTATGAGGTCATGACAGTCACTTATTAAAAAGCACGCGCACGGCTGGGGGGCGCGAGAAAAGGGGCTCCCTCTCCGCCCTTACCCTGCCAGCAACAGCCCCGGCTCCTCCACATACCCGATAAACTCCTGGAGAAAGCGGGCTGCTTGGCCGCCGTCCACCACCCGATGATCAAAGCTCAGGGAAAGGGGCAGGATCTGGCGGCTGACCATCTGGCCATCATGGACCCGGGGCAAAGCCTGGCTCCGACCGATGCCCAGGATGGCCACCTCCGGATAATTCATGATCGGGGTACCAAAGATGCCTCGGATGGCGCCGTAATTGGTGATGGTAAACGAGCCGCCCTGGAGGTCGGCCAGATCGATGCTGCGGTCCCGAGCCTTGGCAGCCAGGGCCTGGATCTCCTGAGCCAACTCCAGGATGCTCTTGTCCCCAGCATTCTTGATGACTGGCACCATGAGGCCCTCGGGCGTATCGGTGGCAATGCCGATGTTGTAATATTTTTTCAGGATAATCTCTTCGGCTTCTTCGTCCAGGACCGCGTTTAAATAAGGGTGTTTCTGCAAAGCCGCCACCGCGGCGCGTATCAGGAAAGGGAGTATGGTCAGGTGCACCCCTTGGGCTTGGGGCAGGGCCTTGATCTTTTCTTTCAAGGCCATGAGTTCGGTGATGTCAGCCTCATCCGTGGCCGTCACTGTTACTGCACTCTGGTGGGAGCGGCTGACATTGCGGGCCATGGTCCGGCGCAGCCCCCGGAACGGCACATGTTCAATGTAGCCGTAAAAGTCGTATTTCTTGACTTTACGGGCAGCCGGCTTGGGCGTCGCGGCGGTGGTGGGCGCCGCGGCTTCGCCGACGGAGGGGGCCGCCGCAGTGATCTGGGCTGCGGCCTGGCGGACATCCTCTTCCAGAATCCGGCCTGCCGGGCCACTGCCGGCCACGCTGGTCAAGTCTACCCCCAAGTCTTTGGCCAGTTTGCGGACTACCGGGGTGGCCAAAACCTGCCTGGCCGGGGCCGGAGCCGGCTCCGGCGGGGCCTCCTCCAGCACTCCCACCACGCCGACACCCACCTGCGGGGCAGGCACCGACTCTGCGCCCGGCTCTCCTAAAATGACAAAGACCTCGCCCACCTTAATGATATCCCCAGGGGCAAACTTTAACTGCAGCACCAGCCCCTCCCGCGGTGCCGGGATATCCACGACGGCTTTATCCGTTTCGATCCGAGCCAACGGCTGCCCCTCTTTTACCAGGTCGCCCTCTTGCACCAGCCAAGCCAGCAGTTCCCCTTCGGTCAGGCCTTCGCCCACATCAGGCAGCTTGAATTCAAAAGGCATGATGCTCCCCATTCTTTGCTTGACATCGTTTGCCGGAGAAAAGCTTGGCCGCCATGCCGGCGTGACGCGGCTCATCCAGATTTAATCAACTTGGCCGGACTGGGGCGCCAAAAAATTCTCGGCCACAGCATACCGCACTTTGTTGGCGCGCTGCTCATTGTGGCGCACAATGTGGTGCTGCAACAGGAGGGTCAGGTAAGACCAAGCCGTTTTCTTATTCAAATGAAAGTGGGCCTCAAAATCCAGGAGGCGGAACCAACGCCCCTGGGTATCCACCAGAAAGGCCAGCAAACCCTCGGGCGAAAGCTTGCGGTTAGCCTGCTGGGGCAGGGGCAGGCCGCTTAAGGCTGCCTGCAAATCTGTCACCAGAATCTGTGCTTGGGTCGTAGGTTGCCCTGCTGCCAGCGGTTGCCGTGGCGCCTCGGGCAGGTCAACGGCACTAAGCCACTGCCCCTGGAGGCGTTGGAAGTAATAGCCCACCTCCTGCTCAATGAGCTGCACCAACCGGAAGAATTGGGACAACGTGATCTGGCCGGCCAAGCGTTGCACAAGGAAATTTTTCACTGCCTGTTTGACAAAACAGGTACGTTCCAGGGGCGTGCCTGGCAAGTGTTCGGCCTCGAGGATCACCTGGAGGAACATGCCCGCCACGAGAGTGGCGTCCAACCCCTGCGCCAGGCTGGCGGGCTTCTGGCCGGATTGACCTTTGCTGGTCCAGCCGCCCATGGGGAGAAGCAGATCTTCGCCCGGTACTTGTTCTCTGGCCGCCACATGCCACGGTGTGGCCAGCCACAGGGCGAAGTCCTGGTCAAACCTGGCCAGCTGGTCGGGCGCCAACTCCTGCAGCAATCCCTGGCTCAGGGACTGTACTGCTGCCATACGGGCTTCTTCTCGCGACATGGTTCCCCTCACCGCTCACTTTTTTACCGGTCCTCTTTGGAGAAGCGGGTAATCTTTTGTTTTTTGATTTTTTCCACTAAAGTAGTGCGGTTAAGCTGCAGCAGCTGGGCCGCCTGATTTTTAACCCAACCAGACTGATCCAAGGCCTTGATAATCAATTGGCGCTCCAGGTCAGAGAGCATCTTCTGCAAGGGCAGGCCGCCGGATGGGATCTCTGCCGGCCACCAGATTGTGCCTGCTGGCTGGTGCTGGAAGTGTTCCGGTAGATCTTTGACGTCCAAAACCTCCTCTTCGGAGAGAATCACCAGGCGTTCCATCAGGTTTTCCAGTTCCCGGACATTTCCCGGCCAATCATAGTCAGTGAGACGACGCATGGCCTCTGGCGTCACCCGCCGCAGGTTTTTTTTCTTCTTCCGACTGAATTCCTGGATAAAATGATTCACCAGAATGGGGATATCGCTGCGGCGCTCCCGCAGCGGCGGCATCCGGATGGGAATGACATTGAGCCGGTAATAAAGATCTTCCCGGAATTTGCCGGCTTGGACCAATTGTTGCAGATCCTGGTTGGTGGCCGCAATCACCCGGATATTCACCTTGATGGTCCGGTTGCCGCCGATCCGTTCGAACTGGCGGTCCTGCAAGACTCGCAGGATTTTCACCTGCAGGGAGGGATTCATGTCGCCGATTTCGTCCAAAAAGATGGTGCCGCCGTGGGCCTGTTCAAAGCGGCCGATGCGGGTGCGGATGGCGTGAGTAAAAGCCCCCTTTTCATGGCCGAAGAGTTCACTCTCCAACAGATCCGCAGGAATGGCGGCACAGTTAACTGGTATCAGGGGATTGGCCTGGCGCTGCCCGTGGTAGTGAATGGCCCGGGCTACCAATTCCTTGCCGGTCCCGGATTCGCCCAAGATCAGGACGGTGCTGTCAGTATCCGCGACTTTCCGGATCAGGTCAAAGACCTGCAGCATCGGCTCGCTGGTCCCGATAATATTGTCAAACCCGAATTTTTCCCGCAATTGTTTTTTGAGGCGGATATTCTCCCGCCAGAGGCGTTGATGCTCAAAGGCCCGCTCGATCACCAAGAGGATTTCCTGGGTCTCCACCGGCTTGCAGAGATAATCGTAAGCCCCCAGGCGCATGGCATCCACCGCGGTTTTGATGGTCCCATAGCCGGTGATAATAATGCAGCTGGTCTCGGGAAAATGCCGGACAAGATAGGATAAGACGGCCATGCCGTCCACTTCCGGCATGGACAGGTCGGTGAGCACCACATCATAGATGTGGTCCTGGAGGACCTGCAGAGCCTCCTTGCCGTCGGCACAACTGTCCACTTCATAGCCCTCAGCGGTCAAGAGCTCACTGAGGTTCTCGCGCACGGCATTGGAATCATCCACCACCAGGATGCTGCCCCGGGCCATAAACATGAATCCTTTGGCAAGATTATCAGGCGGGTATTAATACCATAATCCGAGTTCGAAAAGCTGTCAAGAATTTGTCATCTGCTTATTTTGGGGAATCGGCAGATTCCGGCTGAGGGGCCTAACGTGTCTGACCCTGATGGTCCTCTTGGGAGCCCTTTAAGACCAAAATAGCCCTTCCTGATTCGGGAAAGGCTATTTTCCGGCTAACCTTCATGGAGGAGTCGGGAGTCGAACCCGCCGAGAAGTAAAATTTAATACCCAAATGAGGCGATTTGTAGCCGCAATCTTTAGATTGCGCTAAATTACTGCTACCAATGAGGTCGTCCTGAACGCGAGCTAAAGCCTGCGACTACCAAGCGATTTCTTCAACAATCGCTCAATTTCGGTAGTTATTTCCATAGACCAGGAGATTTTTCAGATTGCCGCCGCCAGGCAGCCATCACATCAGAGGACTACCTTGACATCCAGATGACAAATTATTGCATTCTGATGCTTGTTATTGCATTCTGATGCTTGAGAACTACCCTTGCCATTGATGATGACATAGATCTTTTGCGGCAGGCCCTGGCGGTTCGTTCCCGGCAACCGGCCTACAGGCTGGAGTTGGAAGGCTGGGAGGCGGACCCGCTGCCCGGAGTTGACATCCTCGACCAGACAAACTCTTGGACCTGATGAATGGCCGTTAACCATGCAGGCCGTGGATTCGACTATCCTCGTCTACGCCGGAATTCGCACCTCTCCCTGGCATGAGGTGTCCAGACGATTGCTGACGGAACTTGCCGAGGGCTCCAGACCCTGGGCCATTCCCTGGCCCTGTATTTATGAGTTCCTCCGAGTGGTCACCCATCCCGTGTCTAACCTCCATCCATGCCATTGGCCTTGCGGGATCTAAGCCAGCTGCTGGCCTCCCCCACCCTCCCCCTCCTGCCGGAGACGCCCCAGCACCCGAGAGTGTTCCTGGAGGTTCTGACTGCGGCAGGTGTAACGGGTAATTTATTCCATGACGACCATAGCGCCGCCCTGTGTCTGGAACACGGCGTTGACGAACTCACCACCAGTGACCGGGATTTCAGCCGTTGCCCCTTTTCTCAAGGTAGTGAATCCCTTCGCCTGAAGGCGCCAGCAGGCGGCATCAGTGAGAAAATACAGCGGGCCGGGGCCAACCTTTGCTCATAAGTTTTTATCATACTGAATTTTAACATAATTCCCTCTCCCCGCCACGCGGGGAGAGGGTGCGGGGAAAATAAGTCAATTATTTCCTTATAGTTATGCTTCCCCACCTTAGTTGCCTGGCAAGGCTTGGCACCTACCTGCCAGCAAATCCCGCTAGCCACGCCGTCTGGCCAACAACCACAACAGCCCAGGTCCTGCCAGGAACAGCGAGGCCGGCAGCGGCACCAGCGTATTGCCACTCTGGCCAGCCCAGATGCCGCCGACGAGTTTGAGCTCAGCACCTGCCGGGATGTTGTCGAGGGTGAGGCTCAGGTTGATCACCTGATTTTCTTTGAGCAGCTTAAAATCGGGCAGCGTTCCCGGCCAGGGGGCGTTTAAATCCAGATCAATGACTTCGGCATAGGCAAAGAGTTGGTTTTCTGGTTCATATAAACCCAGCCAGGCGTAAGACCATCCTGATACCTTATAGAATGGATATTTGGACCCGGCCCCCTGCACCAATGAGAAGGCCAGATTGTAGGTATCCTGCAGGTCAGCCCGGTAGCTGCCGCCCTCGGGTGCCAGGTAGGTGGCATAAAAACTGAAATGCCAGGGATAGAAATGCCACTGCTCAAGATAGCCAGGTTCAGGAGGTGACGGGCTGGGACCATGGCCGATAAAGGCATGGCTCAGGGTAAAACCGGCAGCGCCGTTATAGCTGATGGTGGACTGGGTGGTCTGCAGCCAGGTCAGGGGAGGAATGCTGGCGGTAGCGGAGGCCGGCATGCCATAGACAATATCTCTGGTGCCCCAGTCAATCCATACTTCTTCGGGATGATACCGGCCGATGCCCCGCAGATTCACCTCTATCAACCCATTTCTTAGTGATATGGGTTCATTGGTGTCCAGATGGGTCAAGCTGGTGAGGAAATTGTGGGTAGCGACGAAGCTCAATTGGCTGGCGGCGACCGGCGCCGTGACAGACAGCGCCATAACCAGCCAAACAATCATGACGGCCTTTGGTCGAATCATTTTCCTAACCCTCCTAAAGGAAGTAATGAAAAACCGGATTGGCCCCTTCCAGGCAACCCGGCTGTCTTGGTTTCCCTCCTCAAGACCCGTGGCTTTCCGTCCCACGTCCCTTTGGGTTGGCTTTTTCTGAAAAAATTTTCTCAAAAAATTTTCACAATGCCAAGGATTTTTTCACTGCCTCCCGACGCCTCCTCTGGATGAAACATATCTGGATTATTGTCCTATTTTTTATACGGTGAAAGGGCTTTCATCCTCCTGTTGGCTATCTGCCGGTGGAGGAAGCCGTACGGCCGTCACCCTGATGCGGAGCCGCTTACATCAGGGCAAAATCTTCCCCTCCCCGGAAAGGGGGTTAGAAAAACTCACTTGACACCGGAGAGTAAAGGCGGAAATCGATGGCAAAAAGTTCGATGGCCCCATGCCAACCCCACCGGAACAGCTTGATCTCTCTAAAGCCTTGGGAGCCCCTCCACTTCATCATCAAAATCTGTAAGACCCCATAACGCAGTGACGACAAAAAAAGTCAACGGGCTGATATCGTATGTGTTTTTGTTTTTGGTGGTAATCTCCAGCTTCTGGCCGTTTTCGGAGCCCTCGAAAATCAAAAAAGCCTTTCCATGACGGGAAAGGCTTTTTTTCTGGTTAAACTTGGTGGAGGCGGCGGGAGTCGAACCCGCGTCCGCAAATACTTCCCATAAGCTTCTACATGCTTAGCCGGTGTATTGTTTCTCGCCTTCTCGGTCTTCCGCCGGCAGAATACCGATCGGGCCAGCCGACTGGGAATTCGGTCAGCGAGTCGTCGGCCAACTCGCCTTCCTAACCGGAATAATCGGCGCCCACGGTGACCCTTCCGGTCAGGTCAGGTGGACGCTAGCCTTAAGCGGCTAGAGCGTAGCCGTAGTTGTCGGCACTTGTAGGAATCCCATCCGTTTTACGAGCAGACAGGACCTCGGCATGCGACTTATGGGTCCATACCCACGTCGAACCCGTTTCGCCCCCATATGTTCATATTATAAGAATTATTTTGAGATTTGCAAGTCCCTGGCCGATTCCGGTGCGGCGCAAGTTGGGAGGCTTGGACCCTGGCCGCCCTGACGAGCAGCCTCCAGCAGCTCCCGGGCGTGGGCCAAAGTGGTCTCGCTGATATGTGCGCCGCCCAACATCCTGGCCAACTCCTGCAGACGATCGGCTTCGCTCAATTTCTGTACTCTCGTCACCGTCCGCGCCGCCACCACCTGTTTTTCCACCCGAAAATGGGCCTGGGCAAAACAGGCGATCTGGGGGAGATGAGTAATGCAGATGATCTGGGCATGCCGGGCCAGGCCCTGCAATTTCTGCCCCACCACCGTGGCCGTGCGGCCGCCGATACCGGCATCCACCTCATCAAAGATGTTGGTATTGATCCCGGCGCCGGCGGCCAGGATCGTTTTGAGGCTCAAGACCAGCCGGGACAGCTCGCCACCGGAGGCGATACGACTCAGCGGTTTGGGGTCTTCGCCCGGATTGGGGGCCAGGAAAAATTCCATCCGGTCAAAACCCTGGGGACCCGGCATTTTTTCTCTGTCGGTGCCCTCGGCCGGCTGCGGCGCACTCTCCATAAACTCTATGAGGAACCGGGCCTGGGGCATGGCCAGGCTGTGGATTTCAGCCTCCACGGCCGCAGCCAATTGCGGCGCTACGGCCTGCCGACGCCGTGAGAGGGCCTCGGCCTGGCCCCGAACCTGCTGCTCCAAATGGACAAGACGTTGTCGCAGGTCGGCTTCTTGGTCATCCAGACTGTCCAGATCAGCCAACTCCTGCTGGGCTCTGGCTGCCGCCACCAGGATATCCTGGACGGTGGGACCGTATTTCTTTTTTAACCGCTGCAACTGGTGCAGGCGTTGTTCGATCTCTTCCAGCCGGGCCGGGTTCGGCTCTACGTGGGTCAGATAATCCCGGAGGGAAAAAGCCAGGTCCTCCAATTCCAGGGTGAGGTTCTGCAAGGCCTCGCCACGGCCGACCCAATCCGCATCAAAACGGGCCAGCAGCTCCAGAGATTTCTTGACTTCGACCAACCGGGTCAGGACGGCCTGCTTGTCGCCGTATAAGAGATCGTAACCCTGACGGGTAGCCTCCCAGAGCTTGCCGGCGTGGCGCAGCCGTTCCTGCTCCCGCTGCAACTCCTCTTCTTCATCCGGACGGAGGCGGGCTTTGTCGATCTCCTGGATCTGGAACTTGAGAAAATCTCGGGTATTTTCCAGATCGGCCCGACGCTGCTGCAGATCCTGCCACTGGCGCTGCACCTGCCGCCAGCGCTGGTAATCGGCCCGATACTCCTGCACCGCATCGGTCAGGCCGGCAAAACCGTCCAGGATCCGTAAGTGATTTTCCGGGGCCAGAAATGTCTGGTATTCGTGCTGGCCGGAGAGATGCAGAAGTTCCTGGACGATGGTTCCCAACAATTTCAGGGTCACGGCTTGGTCATTGATATAGCTGCGGCTGCGGCCTTCCCGAGAGACAACCCGGCGGACCACCAATTCTCCCTCATGGGGAATATCGTGGCCGGCCAGGAGGGCGGCGACCTCGGAGGCAAGATGCTCAAAGCGGGCCTCCACCTCCGCCGCAGCGGCGCCGGTGCGTACCAAATCTTCGCTGGCCCTGGCACCCTGCAACAGATGGACAGCCTGGATAATCATGGACTTGCCGGCCCCGGTCTCGCCGCTAAAGACATTCAAACCCGGTTCCAAGAGCAACTCCACCTGGTCCAGAATGGCCAGATTTTTTATCCGCAGTTCCGTTAACATGAGGGGAATTTATGAGTTTGGCGTTCCCAGTTCTGAGTATGTTCCTGGCTCTCCGGAGTCCCCCGGAGCAGGTTGTTGACGGGCAGCAGATCGCCGGGCCCTGGTCAACTCACAGTGCCGTGGCCATGAACCAGCCTCTCATTCCTGGGGCAGCCGCAGGTAGATCCCTTCTTTGAGATCCCGTTCATCCACGGGCAGAGGTTTATTATTCAGGTGCAACTTTTGTAGATATTGCAGGGCGGCGGCTTTAATGCCGGCCTCCACTTCGGCGAAGGTTTCACCGCTGACCGTCAGGCCTCCCAGGGCAGGGATGGTGGCACTGAATAATCCCAGATTTCTATCGTAATCAAAGCGAATTTTATAACTCCGTCCTGTCGTGGGCATATAATCTCTTTTCTCTGAGAAGCGAGGTCCGGCGTCACTCCAGACCACGGTAATAGTTAAACGGCAGGCCGCCGGTCATTTGGCCCTCGGACAGCAGACGGTGGACCAAAGTTCTCGTTGCCGAGATCGGCAGACCGCTGAAGTTGACATCGACCAACAGACGGCGCAGCCCCCGGGGAAGCAATTCCCGGTAGGGTTTTTGAAATAAGAAGGGGAATTTGGCAACCAGATAGGTCAGGTTGCCCCGGCTGAGCAGCCGGAACTGTTCCCCTTTGGGGCTGGTCAGACGTAAAGCCTTCTTCCCCTCCGGCAGGGGCACCCGGGAGATCATCAAGGGCACGTGGCCATACAGATAGGCCATAATCCTGTCCGCCGGCACGTTCGCCAACAGGACGCGCACCGTTTTGGCGTCGGCTTCCACCGAAATGGTGGGGTAAACCACGTTCAGTTCCTGACAGGCCTGCCAGGCCCAGGCATTCAGACAGTGCAGCGGGTAATCGCCATAAAGAGTCAGGATCGGGGGCTGGGGACTGTCATCCGTCTTGACCCGCTCGCTGTCCCCACCGGTCACCTGGCGTGCAGCAGCCCTTTTGGCCAGCGGCTGCCCCACTTTGGCGATCGCCTCCTGGAGGAGCTGCAGGTGACCGAGGTTGCCCACCATGAAGGCCCGCCAGCCGCCGTCCAACAGGGTGGCCAAGGCCTGACGATAAAACGACAGGCTGCTTTCCACAATGATTGTTGGCAACTGCCAGATCAGGCCCGTTAATTTCTTGGCCGGCCGCACCTGCCGGAGGTACTCCGTAAAATTCTCTTCCTGGAGTTCCAAGATCTGGTGGCGCAGCCCCTGACGGTGAATTTCCAAGGCCTCGCTGAGCGAGCGGAGCCGCACGAACACCAGCGGCGGCGCTGGTCGCCGGCGCCCCGCTGGGGCGGGCCCCAAAGGTTTTAGCAAATCAGCTCCCCGCCCCGGCGCCAGGGGGGTAAGCTTCATGGGGCTGGCCTGGCCAAAAAGGATCTCTCGCCATTTTTTCCCGGAGCGGCTGCTGCTGGCCGTGGTTTCCCCCACTTTATACAACAGATCACCCGCGGCCGCGCCCTCTGGCAGCGCCACCGCCACCAGCTCTCCAGCCTCGGCCGTGGCCAGGGTTTGCCCCTGCCAGGAGAGTTCTTTCAGAGTAAAGGACTGGCGGTCGCCGGTGGCCGTGCTATGCAGGCGCAGGCGGTCACCCACGGCCAGAGGTGCCCGTAGGCGCACAACCCCGCGTGCCTCGGTTACGTGAGTCAATTCCCCGAGTAGGAGGCCGATATTGCCGGTTTCCTCTGGCGCCAAAAGATCGGTGGGCTGGACCCCCCGGAAAAAACCGCTGGTGGTACGCCGGCTGTAGGTCTGGGCCAGCAGCTCCTGGGCGGCAGCCATGGCCTGGGGTAGGTCCGCGGGCGGGGTATCCAGGATCTGTCGGTAGGCCTGTACTACCCGGGCTACATATTCGCCGCTCTTCATCCGGCCTTCCAGTTTGACCGCAGTGATACCTAGGGCCGCCAGCTGTGGGATGAGGTCCAGCGCACTGAGATCGCTGGGAGAAAGGATATGACCAGACTCTTGCCCATAGGTATAGAGCCGCCGACAGGGTTGCGTGCAGCGCCCCCGGGTCGCGGCCCGGCCGCCCAAAAAGCTGCTGAACAAGCAGAGCCCGGAAAAACAGAAGCACAGAGCGCCATGCACAAAGACCTCCAGCTCCACCGTGGCCTGCCGACAGATGGCAGCCAACTCGGTCAAGGTCAACTCCCGGGCCAGCACCACCCGTTTAAAACCCATGGCCGCGGCCTGGGCCACGCCGGCCGAGTTATGAATAGTCATCAGGGTGCTGGCATGCAAAGGCAGCTCGGGGAAATGGCGGCGGGCCAGATGGTAGACCCCCAGATCCTGGATAATAAGGGCATCGGGGCCGATCTGGGACAAAGCCTGCATGGTCTCCAACAGCTCCCGGCGCTCTTCTTCCTTGACCAAGGCGTTCAGGGCAACATATAACCTGCGGCCGCGTTGGCGGCAGACCTGAACCAACGAGGAGACCTCGGCCAGGCTGAAATTGGCCGCATAGGCCCGGGCGCTAAAGGCCTTGAGGCCCACATAGACGGCATCAGCGCCATTGTCCAAGGCGGCGAAAAACGTCTCGATGCTTCCCGCCGGGGCCAAAAGCTCCAGAGAAGAAATAGACTTGGTCAACTGGTCTGTCACCTTTGAGGTTTGAAGGCGTCAATTAGGCTGCTTGGGAGTTAAAATATTATGATATCATAAAATTGCAGAAAAAACCGGGTTTTCACCATTGAACCGCTTTACTTCACGCCTGCTCGGCCACCGGCGGCACAAAGGGCAGGCGCTCACCTTTGCGATAGGCCAAGGCCTGGCAAGTGGCGATGCGCCGCCCCCGGGAATCGGTCACCGTGATCTGGTAGGTGCCCGTTCGGCGACCGCAATGCAACTCCTGGGATTCAGCGGTCAATTCCTCCCCCACCTCTGGGGCCCGATGAAAGGTGAGGTTCATATTCAAGGCCACGGCTACCGTCCCATGGGCATTGCAGGAGGCCTGAAAGGCTTCATCAATGAGGGCAAAGATGGCGGTGCCGTGGATGCCGCCCAAAATATTGGTCAGATGCTCGCCCGTGGCCAATTTTACCACTGCTCGGCCCGGCTCCAACGCCACCAGGGTGAGGCCCAATTGTGCGGCCAAAGATTGCTCTGCCACCCGCCGCCGTAAGGCCGTCAAGACCTCTTCGGTCTGGGTTTTCATAAGCCCCTCTCCCTCAACTCTCAAAGATTTTGATATAATTCAGGATATTGATTCTTCCAGCGTTTGTGGAGCCACAGCCATTGGTCCGGGCTCTGGCGGATCCAGGCTTCGATGATGTCACTCTGTAATTGCACCTGTTGGCGAATATCCTCTTCCGGATCAGCCGTGACGGCTATGGGCAGAGGTGGTTTGATCTCCATGAGATGGCGGCCGTCCGGGAGACGCCGGGACAAGACTGGCAGGACCGGGGTGCCGAACCGTCTGGCCAGAATCGCGGCAATGGGGGTGGTCCGAGCCCGGTGCCCGAAGAAATCCACCAGGATGCCGCCTTTGGTCGTGGTGTTCTGGTCAATGGCCATGCCGACAATTTGATTCTGCTTGAGCCGCGTCAGAATGGCCTTGAGGCCGCCCTGCTTGGGAATCATGGTATTGCCGCCCCGCTCCCGCAAGGCCCGGATGAGGCGGTCCATGAGCGGCTGGTCATGCCGGCGGGCCACAATGGCCAGGGGATGATAGGCCAGACCGTAGATCATGCCGGTGAGTTCCCAATTGCCAGCGTGGGCCACGATGGCCAGAACGCCTTTACCCTGCCGGAGGGCCGCCTCGGCATGTTCATTGCCGATGACCACCACCCGCCGCCGGAGGGTCGCCAGGGGCAAGAAGAGCATGCCCACGGCTTCAAAGAAAAATCTGACAAAATGCTCAAAAACCCGCTGGGCCAACTCCTCCCGCGCCGCCGGCGTCAGGGTCGGCCCCAGGGCAAATTCCAGATTGCGCAGCGTAATCAGCCGGTGCCGCCGGTCCAGGGTGTACCAGATTCTGCCCAGAAATTTACTGACGTTCATCTTCTTCTTGGTATAATCGACTTTCACACCCTATTGCAGGATCAAGCGTGAGAAAAGAGCCCACGGGCGGGCACCCGGGCCCGCGCCTCCATGCTGCAAAATTCACCGTAGGCAGGCCCGGAGACCCGCCCCACTTTTGGATTTTCTGACTACTGACATCTGACCACTAGCCCCTGGGCGCTCTCAACTTACCACGCGACCATACACCGCTTCCACATCCTGGGCCATCTTTTCTATAGAATAGCGAGAGCCCACAATCTCCCGGCCTTGGACGCCGAAACGCGCCCGGGTTGGGGCATCCTGCAGGAGTTGCCGCAGCGCCGCCGCCAAAGCGCCGCTGTCCCGGGGTGGGACCAACAGGCCGTTTACTCCCGGCAGGACAACTTCGGGAATGCCGCCGCAGTAAGTTCCTACCACCGGTTTAGCCATGGCCATGGCCTGCAAAAGGGACTGGGGCACGCCCTCATTGGCATAGGAGGCCAGGACGACGATATCCATGAGGGCCAGCCAGGCCGGCACATCCTCCTGGTAGCCGGCCACATAGACCTGATCCTGCAAATTCAGTTCGACGATTTTGGGCTCTATGACCTCTCGATAGGGCCCTTCGCCCACCAACACCAGGCGGGCGCCGGTGCCGCTTTGGCAGATCAGGTGCATGGCCTCCAGGAGATAGAGATGGCCTTTCCAGGAACGCAGAACCGCCACCGAGCCGATAATGGGCGCCGCGGCCGGCCACGTCGTCGGCAGTCTGGTGCGGTCGACGGGGTTGCGGGGCGAGAACCGCTCCAGGGCTACGCCGGTAGGGATAGAGAAAACCCTGGCCGCCGGCACTCGGGCCCGTTCCTGAATCAGGGTTTTGATGGCGGTGCCGGTGGTGATGATGGCGTCGGCCCGCTGATAGAGCCACCGGGTCGGCAGATTAGTCCGGATGGGTGTACTCAAATGGCGGGTGCGCACGAGTTTGGTCCGAGGCCGGCCCCACACCGCCAGCGTCCCCACCCAACTGTCCAGGGAGCTGTGGGTATTGAGAATATCCACGCCATGCTCCTGAAGCAGACGCCGCAGGGTGAGTAAGGCCGTGACATTATGCCGGCCGCCAAAACGCACCGGCACCACCCACAGACCCGCCTTCCGGGCCCGCACCGCCAGTTCCCCCTGGGGATCCGCCGCAATCAGGACCCGGTGGCCCCGACGCCCCATGATCTGGGCTTCGGCGACGATCCGATGTTCCTGACCGCCCCAACCCAGGGAAGCCTCGGTGTGCAGGATATTGTAGGTTCTGGAAACGCCTGGTGCCGTCATGAGGCTGCCGTCACTAAGTCGATATACAACTCCTGTAATTTCGTTATCATGACCTCGATGGAGTAGGTGGTGGCGATGGTCTGCCGCGCCGCCTGGCCCCATTGCGGCCAGAGTTCTGGTTGGGCCTGCAGCTCCAAGACGGCCTGCGCCAAGGCCGCGGCCTGCCCGGCCGGCACCAGGCGGCCGTTGACGCCGTCCACGATCACATCCTCTGCGCCGCTCACCCGGCTGGCAATGACCGGCAGGCCGGCCGCCATGGCCTTTAACAACACCAAGGGCAGGCCTTCCCAGAGCGACGGCAGGATGAAAATATCCATGGCCCGATAAAGCTGGGGCAGATCCCGCCGGGTGCCCAGGAAATGGACCACCCGGTCGATCCCCAATTCCCGGACCTGCTGCTCCAGCTCGGCCCGGCGGCGGCCCTCGCCCACCAAGAGCACCTGCAGATCGGGAATCCCCGCCAGCATCATCGGCACCGCCGCCAACAGATCCTGGTGCCCTTTCTGCTCTTCCAGGCGGCCGATGGTGCCCAGGCAGAAGCCGGACACCCCCAACGCCGCCTTGGCCGCGGCCTTGGTCAACGGGCAGTCCACTTCCTCCAGGCGGATGCCATAAGGCATCATCAGAATTTTTGCCGGGGGCACCCGGTCATAGCGGCGCACGTCCTGGTATACCTGACGGGAGCTCACCAGAAGCCGATCGGTCACGTAGGCCAGCAGGTAGTTCCAGACACAGCGGTGGACCTTTACCCGGCTGTAGGCATTGTGCACCGAAGCCACTACCCCCGGCAGCCCCAGACCGAGGCTGGCCAGCCGACCATAGAGATTAGGATGGTAGAGGTGCGTATGAAGGATAGCCGGTGCCTGGTCGCGCAGGAGCCGCCGTATGGTCAGAACGATTCTCCAAAAGGAGGTCCGTTTGCTATCCAGCCCCAGCTCCACGACCGCAAATCCCTGCCGTCGCAGTTCTTCGCCCACCGGTCCGAGGGTCCCGATGCAGGCCGCCACCGGCGAAAAGCGCGCCGGATCCAGACCGGTCATGATGCTGGCCAACAGATCTTCGGCCCCGCCCACCGGCAGGCTGACGAATAGATGCAAGACCTTAAGAGGGTAACGGTGCGGGATTGAATTCTGGCCTTGGCAACGTGGACTACTCATTAGATGATTCTTATATGCCGGGCGCGCCGGGAAGTCAATGGCAAAGCCTGTTTTCCCGGCAGGCAGAAACAAAACGGCCGGATCGGCTTCCCGACCGCCCCATCCCTGGTTACGCAGTCGGGTGCTCACCCAAGGCATTGCTCAGGCGGACAAACTCCTCCACGCTCAGGGTCTCGGGCCGGCGGTTGGGGTCAATGTCCAGGCTCTGGAGGATGGCCACCAGAGAGTCCGGGGTCAGCCCCCACCGCGCGGCCTGCCCCCCCAAGGTGTTTTTCAGGGTCTTGCGCCGGGTGGCAAAAGCGGTCTTGACTAGCTGGATCAGGCCTTCTGCGCTCCTGGCAGGTACCTCCGGCTGGCGGGGGCGGCCGCGCAGCACCACCGAGTCAACCTTGGGCGCGGGATAGAAGTTTTGCGGCCCTAAGGTAAAAAGGCGCTCCAGGTGAAAATGATACTGCAGGAGCACTGAGAGGATGCCATACTCTTTGCCACCCGGTTTGGCCAACAACCGCTGCCCCACTTCCAGTTGCATCATCAGGACCAGAACCCCGACCGCGGCCTTCTCCTGCAGGAACTTAAAGAGCAGAGGCGACGTGATCTGATAGGGCAGATTACCGATGATGGCCAAAGGCCGGCCCACTTGCCGGCTGAGACCGACAAAATCAAATCCTAAGACATCCTGCCGCACAACCTGCACGTTCGGCAGATCAGCCACAATCTCGCGGCTCAAAAGGTCAGCAAGACGGGGATCCACCTCCAGAGCCACCACCTGCTGCGCCGCCGCGGCTAAGAATACGGTAAGTCCCCCCAAGCCGGCGCCGATCTCCACCACCGTATCCCCCGACTCCAACGATAGGGCCGCCACCAGACGTTTGGCCTGATCGGGGTGCAGGAGAAAATGCTGCCCTAAGGCTTTATGGGGCGTCAAGCCGTGACGGCGGCAGAGTATCTTGGGCGAGAGGAAGGGCACGATTGTCTCCGCTGGTGCGGCGTTGGCGATACCGTTGGACGGCCTTGAGGGTGATGAAATAGGCGGCCACCCCAAAGGGCGCCGCCAAAATGACCCCGCCGAGCTGTAAGGCCAGGTTGACCTCCCAGCCCAACCGCAGGAGTTCCCGCAGATCAAAAGTTTCCGGCAGGGATAAGGGATGCTCGGGGTAGAGCAGCCATTTGCCGATCTTGAAGCTGAAATAATAAAAAGGCGGTATGGTGATGGGATTGCTGATCCAGCAGCCCATCACCGCCGCCAGCCGGGAAATTCGCAATAACTGGGCGATCGCCAGGGCCGAGATCATGTGGAAAGGGATGGTGGGCGTCACCCCGATGAAGACGCCCAAAGCCATGCCAGCGGCAATCCTCCTCGGATCACCGGGCAGGCGGCGCAGCTGCACATAGCAGTAGCGGATTCTGCGGCGCAGGTTCATCTTCCCTCATTTCGTCGGCGTTCTTTCCAAATTGGGCCCGGCCGGCCGTCCCCCCCATCATGACCATCTCGTCTCAGACCGAGGTCAGGCCGGTTGCGGCGGTCCCCTCTCCCCAGCGCCGGTATAGGCTATGAGCAATGCCGAAGCAGTCCAACACCTTGCCGATGGTGTGGTGAATGAGATCAGTAATGGTCTGCGGCCGATGATAGAAAGCCGGCATCGGTGGCAGGATCACCGCCCCGAGGCCGGCGGCCCGCTGCATGAGCTCCAGGTGCCCTTGATGCAGCGGCGTCTCCCGCACCACCAGGACCAGGGGCCGGCGCTCCTTCAAGGTCACGTCTGCGGCCCGCACCAGCAGATTGGCGCTGTGGGAATGGGCAATGGCCGAGAGCGTCTTAATGCTGCAGGGAATGACTATCATGCCACCGGTTCTGTAGGAGCCGCTGGCAATGGGCGCCGTGAGGTTCTCATCATCATAGACAAAATCAGCCAACGCCTCGACCTGGGCCGGAACATAATCGGTTTCCACCTGAAAATTCACCCTGGCGGCCAGCGTCATGACCAGGTGGCTCTGGATCCCCAGCCCCTGTAAGACCCGCAATATCTCCAGACCATAAATGACGCCGCTGGCCCCGGAAATCCCTACGATCAGACTCTCCACCCGCTCCGGCATAATTGGCCCATATCCTTTCCGCTGACGGCAACGGTGGCCGCCTTTTGGCCAATATCATATCAGACAGGCAGCCGAAAGCCAAATCCCCCCGGCACATGATGTCTAGTAGGCGTCTCAACCTCGGTCCCTCTCGCTTTCCTTCTTTTGAGATTCCCGGCCTTTAAGGAACGAATTCCTGCACTTCCAGATATTTATCCTCGGTGGCCAGGAAGTTGCGAAAGGACGAGACCACCAGGTAGCGGTCCACAGTGAGCTTCAGCAGGACACAGTCTGGTGCCTGGCAAAAACTGCGCATATAAGGATGCTTAAAGAGATAGAGGTTAAGAAACTGCTCCCGTTCGGCCGGCGTGGCTTCCGCGGCGGTGGCCAGCACGGTCACCGCCACGGCCTGCTGAAAATCGTCGGCCTGATTGCGGCGATTGTCGACGAGCAGGGAGATCCGGGGATGCTGCTGCATATTGGCAAATTTCCTGGTGTGGCGTTTGGTGGCCACGATCAGGTAGTGCAGATCATCGCTGACGGCAAAGGCCATGAGGCTGCAATACGGTTGGTTATCGCCATAAGAAGCCAATACCGCCAGCTTCTGGGAAGTCAAAAGCGACAGCAACTCTTTGCGAAGTGAGGCATTTTCCATGGTTACCTCGAGAAATATGAGCCGTCGGCCGACACCGGCCTTTCCTCACCAACAGGATGCGGGTAAGGTCTTCCGACTCTGACTTTATAAAGGAACATACCGTTTTCTTCTCTTTGGCACCGCCAAAAGCCCTGCTTGGGTTGGGGAGGGGTTTCAGGGGAGGAGGCAGGGGTCTTACCCCCGGCCACATCCCCTCAAAGCACTTAACCTGCTTAAGGCAGCGACCGTCGCCAGGCGTCAGCCTGACCACGGATGGCCGCCATTACGCCGGGTTGGGCCCGCTTGGCGGCCAGGGCCCGGAGCTGATAAGCCAAACGGACATTGGTTTTTAAACGATCGTAATGGCGATCCAGAAACTCCCAATAGAAAGTGGTAAAGGGGCAGGCGTCAGCCCCGACGCTCCGATCCGGCTTAAAATCACAGGACGCGCAGAAATTGCTCATCCGGTGAATATAATTGCCGCTGGCGCAATACGGTTTGCTGCCCACCAGGCCGCCGTCGGCGAACTGGCTCATGCCCAGGGTATTGGGCAGGGACACCCAATCCACCGCATCCACATACATGGCCAGATGCCATTCGTGGAATTTGCGGGGCTGCACGCCGTACAAAAGGGCAAAGAGGCCCAGGACCATGAGGCGATGGATGTGGTGGGCGTAACCGTGATCCAGAACGAATTGCATACTCTGCCGGAAACAGCGCATGGCCGTATTGCCATCCCAAAAGCACGACGGCAGTTCGGCCTGATGGTCAAAATAATTGAGCTCCTGATACTCCGGCATCTGCAGCCAATAAATCCCCCGGATATATTCCCGCCACCCTAAGATCTGCCGGATAAAACCTTCGACACTGTTCAAAGGCGCCTGCAGCTCCTCATAAGCTGTAAGCGCCGCCGCCACACCGCGTCGGGGATTGAGAAGCTTCAGGTTTAAAGGCGCGGACAGCCGGGAATGGTAAAGAAATGGCTGGTCCGTCCACATGGCATCCTCATAGGTGCCGAAGTGAGGGAGACGCTTCTCAATAAAGTCCATGAGAAAGGCATCGGCCTGGGCCGCGGTGACCGGCAGCGTAAAATTCGCCAGACTACCGGGATGATGGGAGAAGCGCCGTTGCACCAAGTCAATGACCTTTTGAGTGATCGCATCGGGAGGAAAACTCTTGGGCGCCGGCATGGCCGGCGGACCCTGACGCCCGAAGGTCCGGCGATTCTCGCGGTCGAAATTCCAACGGCCTCCCAGCGGTTTCTGCTGCTGGTCTAGAAGAATCTGGTGGATCCAACGCTGGCGCCGATAAAAATGTTCCAGCCGCAGTGTACCCCGGCCGGCGGCATAATCCTGAAACTCTCGGACCGAACAGAAAAAATGGCCATCCGGCCGCAGCTCCAGGGGGACGCCGCTGGCCGTGGCAGTCTCCTGCAAGACCCTCAACACCCGATAATCTCCCGGCCGCACTAAGATGAGTTTCTGGGGCTGCAGCCGCTGCAGGTCCCGGGCCAGGATAGCCCCGAAGAACTTGCCCAGGTCTCTCGTCGGATCAGGATCCAGGGCATGATAATGCACTGTTTTTCCCTGGGCTCGCAGCTCCTCCCGGAAATGCCGCATGGCCGAGAAAAAATAGGCCAACCGCAACTTATGGCTCCAGACATACGTGGCCTCTTCTTGCACTTCCGCCATCCAAACGGCATCCACCACAGGATCAAAACCTGCCAAGGCCTGGGATTGGCGATCCAGTTGATCACCCAGGACCAGGATGAGGTGGCGCACCGGTTGCGGCTTCATCTCCTGGCCGCCAATGCCTGCTGGAGCAGCTCATACAGGGCCAATAATTCTTCCCCCGGTCCCATCTCTGCACCCCGCTGCCATAAAGCAGCCACAGTTTGATTCGAGATACCCAAGGTCTGGGCCAGCAGGCGGGCCTGGTGCCAGGTGGGTAGCCAGATGAGCTTGGCCGCAATATTTTCTGGAGAGCCCAAAAGCTGCACAAAATGACCAAGATTGAGAATAAAGTAAATGCGTTCCGGAAAAGGCGACGGTACGGCAAGGTGTTCATCCCGATCCCAGACAAAGCAGCCGACATGCGGCCGCCAAGGCAGACCGGCCGCTTTCAGGTGGGCCGCCGCCTCACAATGGCGCCGCTCCCAAGGCAGAGGCGGCAGATCCTGCCCGACATGAAAAGGCGTTGGCTTCATGATGGCGATCTCTCCCTAATCTTTTCCAGGGCCTCTTCCAGGGCTTCGCGCACGTCCGGATCGGCAGCCCCCCGCCAGGCTGCCTCCAAGGGCTGGAGCCACTGGCCCTCACCCCATTCCCCGAGGAGATAAATGAGGTCGCCCTGCACGGCCGTGTCACTCCGACTGACTTCTTGCCACAAAGTTGGCAGGATGGCCGCCACCAACTCCGGCTGCTCGCCGCCCACCGTTTCCAGGGCCACCATGGCTCCCAAGCGGATATTGATCTCTGGATGCCAGAGCAGCGGCAGGAAATTGGCAAAAATTTTGCCCTGGGCCAGCATCATCTCCCCCACCAGGCCAGCCTGCCCTTCCTGCATCATCCTTTCCAGGACCGATGTCGGCAACAGGGCGGGATCGGTCTTGGCCGCCAGATCCACCAATTCGCCCAGCTGAAAAGCCCCGGTGAGCCGATAGAAGCCGTTGACAATGACCGTGGGCACTGCCTTAATCTCCTGGTCCCGGGCCACGTCAAGAAAGAGGCTGGCATCAATAAGGGTAACCGTAGCAGCTGGCATGGCCACCGTCAGGGGGATGAGCTGCCGCACCATCTGGGGGCAGTAGGGACACTGAGGCGCCACGAAAATGGTCAGCTCCGGGGCCAGGGTCAGCTTTTGCCAACGTTCCCACAGGTCCGGCGCTAAGGCCGGCTCTGGCCCGGCCACGGCCGCCAGGATCTCCATGAAAAGCTCTAATTTGAAGCCCGCCGGCACAGCATGGAAACGCCACTTCTCTCCGACAAGAAGGCCGGGCAGCGCCGTATCCGCAATATCTTCGGTCCATATAGGGATCTGAGGCACCAGCCGCTGCCACGCGGCCACAAACTCAGCCAAGGCCGCGCTCTCCGGCCGTTGGTTGCGGGCAAACCGAAGGGGCAGGGAGTCGGGAAGCTTCGCCTGTTGGCTGGCTAAATAGTGTTCATCTGCGGTTGTTAAGGTCATAGAAATATTCTCTGTTCTTCTTGCCTGTTGGCAAGGCCAATCGACCGGGTTGGAGTTGGGGAGCGGCTCGAAGGCTGGCGGCCGGCCTCCTGGCCCCCTCCCCTGCTAGCACTTTTTCACCAAATCTTTTAGGGGCGGCCGCAGACATCTATCTGATGGACCAGGAAAACCAATTCCCCAGCGGCAATCTGGGCCCGGCGGTGACAGAGCCAGGCGTTGAGGCGCTCCTGATCCAGGTCCGGGCGATGGATCAACGCCGCGGCAATGAAATCTAACAGGCATTGGAGGAAGAAGGCTTCATCAGCAGGATAAACTTTGGCCGGCGTCGGCCAGACCAGCCAATCGGAGCTCCCGGCCGCAAGAACTTCACTGCCAGCCTGGCAGAGGGTCAGGATTAAGCGCCGACCGGTCTGGCTGTGGCCGCCCCGGCCGCCTTGGCGCTCAGCCATACTATGATGATAGCGGTCAAGGATTTTGGCCTCAAACTCCGGATCGAAGGCGGGTTGGAAAATGGTAACCCCATCGAAATTTAAAGTAAAATAATAGAGGCCGCCGGGCCGTAGCAGACGCAACAGGCGGGGCAGGCTCTCCTCCAGGTCCAGGAGGTCCAGGACCGCATGGGCGAGAACCAGATCATAACCGGGGTGCGGTTCTGCCGCGCAAACAAAAAAATCCACCGCCCTGAGAAAGATCTGCCACTCCCGGCCCGGCCCGGTCAAGAAAATGGCATCGTCTCCTGCCTCGACCCAGAGATGGTGTCGCCTGGCAAAGTCTCGGAGCCGCTCCCGAGCGCCGGCAATCAAGTCCACCTCTCGATCGATGGCGGTATAGCAGGCCCGGGGCGTCAGACCCCACTCCCACAGCCGCTCGATCATGGTGCCGGTGCCACAGCCGATCTCGAGGATGGCCAGAGGCCGGGAATTGAGCCGGGCAGCCAGCGTCGCCTGCAGAGTCTGATATACCCAGCGGTTCAGGCTGCGGTCATCCACGGTCTGCTTGGCGCTGAGATAGCGGCGGAAATCTGTTAACGTCATGATTTTCCAGTCAGATTGAGCAGGAACTGTCGGATCGTGGCCCCGGTCTCCGCCCAGGTGGGGTGCCGGCCGATACGCTCCCGGGCGGCCAGGCTCATGGCCAGCAGCTTTTGGTTGTCTGCCAGGAGGCTCCCCAAGGCCGTCTGCAGGGTCTGCACCTCCCGGGGAGCAAGCAAGAAACCGTCCTGCCCATGGGTAATCACCTCCCCGGCCGCCCCCTGGGCTGCGGCCAGGGGCACCAGGCCATAAGACATCCCCTCCAGGTAGACCAGCGCCAGGCCTTCCATCAGAGACGGCACCGCCAGGATATGGCTCTGGCGCAAGCAATTGATGAGGTCCTGTCCCTTTAACACCCCTAGCAGGCGGATTTTCTGGCTCAACCCCAGTCGGCTGATTAGTCGAAAAATCTTCCTGGCAAATACCGGCGCGGTGGTCAGACTGCCAGCCACGATCAACTGCCAATCGGCCTCTTTGAGAGGCGCCAAAGCCTGCAGAAGAACATCCAGGCCTTTCCGGGGGATAACCGCCCCCAGATAGAGGATCTGCCGTGGCCCCGGGGTCTGCACTTTCGCGGCAATTTCCTCCGGACTCAGGCCCCCCAGCCGATCGCCGGCCGGATAAGCAATCGTGCACGGCTTGCCCATGCCCGCCAAGGCTTCCACCATCTGGCGGGTATGGCGGCTGATGCAGATAAAACCGTCCACCGTTTGCAGATAACGCCGTTCGATCAGGCGATAAAACTCATTTAGCCAAGCGGGCCGAGCCTCGGAGCTGCGCAACAGATGGACCAAGCTGATGATGGGAGCGGAAACCTGCGTTCGCAGTCTCTGGTTCAGCCCAAAGAGGGAGGGGTGGGTCAGCTCATCCTGGATGAGGACGTCAAAGCGGGCCTGACACAGCCGCCGGGCCAGAGCGCGGGAGAAATTATGCAAAAGTCCCTGGACATATGGCTGCCACGGGAGGGAGATAACCTCCACTGTGTCGCCCTGGCGACGGAGATACTCCACTACCAATTTATCATAGATGAAGCCGCCGGTGACCATGTCCAGATCGCCAGAGATGACCAGCCCCAGGCGCATCAACACTCCTCGCGGTAGGCGGTCCAGGCGATGTCGTTCTCCCAGATGGTCACCTGCAGGGCGATGAGGTTGGGCGCAGCCAACAGGTGGCGCAACTGCTGGCAGAGAATCCGGGCAAAATGCTCGATGCTGGGGTTCAGGCCGGCAAACTCCGGCAGGTCATTCAAGGTCTTGTCCCGATAGTAATTAATCTGCTCCTCCAGCCGGGCCTCCACTTCGACGATGTCCACCAGATAGCCGTGTTGATCCAACTCCCGGCCCTGAAGCTGCACTTCGATCAAATAATGGTGGGAATGGCGCTGATTTTCCGCGCCCCAATCACCACCCACCAGATAATGTTGGGCAATCAACTGCCGCCGTACTGCCAGGGTATACATGCCATGCCTCCAAGCCAAACTTCGGCTCTTTACAAGTGGTGACGCTCCAGCTTCCCGCGCAGAAGTCTATGCGCCCTGTTGCTGCCAGCGGTAGGGCATCCGGTCCCCTTGCGCAGGTTTGGTGAAGCTGAGCTGCACCGGGCCCTTTGCTTTTGCACGTCCTTCCAGGCGCCCACCCTGCCCTCGGCCAGGTCTCTTGCTGCTTCTGCGAGGTGCACTAGGTCCTTCTTATCCAGGGACGCATAATCGTCCGGCGCAGAGAAGAACACCCGGAGCCAGGGATCGTCGGTCTTGCCCAAGAGTTATGGCAACAACCTGTTGGCCGTCAGAGTATCTCCATCAGGCAGGGCAGCAATGAGTTGCTGCAGTTCCTTTTTGGCTTTAGGGGATATGGTTTTCTCCTTAATCAACAATTCCTAATTACTAATCATTTATTGGAATGTCAAGAATTATCCCAAAAGCCGAAAAGCGGCAGACCTACTTTGCCCTAGCACCAAAGAAGCCCCTTCATGTTGATCACCCATCTTGCCGGCCAGCCCAGATATGCACTTTCCCTCGCGGGATATTTCTGTTAAACTGTGTTTTACCTCTGCAATTGTTTTCAGAAAGTAGTGCTGCCGTCGCAATGCTCAAACGCACCTTTATCCATCTGCCCCGGTTGGGGCCGGCCACGGAGCTGCATCTCTGGCGCCAGGGGCTGGAGACCTGGGAGGACCTGCTGGCCGCCCGGCGTGTGCCCGGTATGCAGCCGGGGCGTTTGGCCGGACACCAACGGCATCTGGAAGAGTCCCTGGCCCATGTGGACCAGCCCACTTATTTCAGCTGCCGGCTGCCCGCAGCGGAACGCTGGCGCCTGTTCCAGCAGTATCGCCCCCATACCGCCTATCTGGATATCGAAACCACCGGCGCCAGTTGGCCGCACCTGATCGTTACCGTCATTGGCCTCTACGACGGCCGGGAATTTTACCAATTCGTTCTGGGTCAGAATCTCCAGGATTTTTCGGACCACATCGACGCTTATCAGATGCTCGTAACTTTCAATGGTTCCCAGTTTGACCTGCCGGTGTTGCAGGCTGTTTTCGGCCGGCCGTTCTTCCAGGCCCACATTGACCTGCGCTTTGTCCTGGCCCGCCTGGGCTACAAAGGCGGTCTGAAAAAGATCGAACCCCGCTTCGGCCTGCAGCGTCCCTCGGACCTGGAAGGTCTGGATGGCTATGACGCGGTTCTCCTCTGGCAGCGGGCTCAGCGGGGCGATGCCGCGGCTTTAGACACCCTGTTGGCTTACAACCGGGAGGATGTCATCAATCTGGAAACCCTCATGGAGCAGGCCTACCACCTTGCTGCCCGTCGCACTCTGGCCCACCTGCAAGCCAAGAAAACCGCCCTTTAATTTAGTGACAGAATAGCGTATAATAAATATTGTGGCTGTGGAGGGCTTGGCCTTATTGGCTCGGCCGGACCGCCTGGCCAGTATTTGCGGCAAGGAGCATTGCATGCGCTATTCCAAACTGTTGCTGCCCACCTTGAAAGAAGTGCCTTCGGAAGCTGAGACGGTTTCTCACCAGTTGCTCTTGCGCGCCGGTATGATCAGGAAATTGGCCTCCGGCATTTATGATTATCTGCCCTTGGGGCTGCGAGTCTTGCGGAAAGTGGAAGCCATCGTCCGGGAGGAGATGAACCGGGCCGGAGCTCAGGAAGTCTTGCTGCCGGCGGTGCAGCCCGCGGAGCTGTGGCAGGAATCCGGCCGTTGGCAGGTCTATGGCAAAGAACTGCTGCGCTTCCGAGACCGCCACGACCGGGATTATTGTTTCGGCCCCACCCATGAAGAAGTGATCACCGATCTGGTGCGCCGGGACGTACATTCCTACCGCCAGTTGCCCCTGAACCTTTACCAGATCCAGACCAAATTCCGGGACGAAATCCGGCCCCGCTTCGGCCTCATCCGCGGCCGGGAATTCATCATGAAAGACGGCTATAGTTTTGACGTTGATGAAACCGCCGCGGATCAGACCTATGAGGCCATGTATGACGCCTATAGCCGTATCTTCCGGCGCTGCGGCCTGCGCTTCAAGAGCGTCGAGGCCGACTCCGGTCCCATCGGCGGCAGTTTTTCCCATGAATTCATGGTATTGGCCGAAACCGGCGAGGACGTCGTGGTCTCTTGCATCGCCTGTGACTATGCGGCCAACCTGGAGAAGGCCGAGGTAGTCTCGGCTGCCGAGACCGGCAACGAGGCGCCGGCCCCCCTGACCAAAGTCCACACCCCGGCCGTGCGCACCGTTGCCGAGATTGCGGATTTTCTGAAGATTTCGCCGGCCCGGATCCTAAAGACGCTCCTCTATGAAACCGACCAGGGCGTGGTTGCGGTCCTGCTCCGGGGGGATCACGAAGTCAACGACGTCAAGCTGAAGAATCTGTTGCGGGTCAATGAGTTGGCCCTGGCCGGCGAAGCCGTCGTGCGCCGGGAGACCGGGGCCGACGTCGGCTTTGCCGGACCTCTGGGTTTGCAGGTGCCCATCTATGCCGACCAGAGTCTGCGCGGGTTGGCCAACCTGGCGGCTGGAGCCAATGAAGATGAGCATCATTATACCGGCGTCAATCTGGACCGGGACGTGGACGTCCGGCAGTATGCCGATTTGCGCCAGATAACCGCCACCGACCCCTGCCCCCGCTGCGGCGCGGCCTTAGAATTTCTCCGGGGCATTGAAGTAGGGCACGTCTTTAAGCTGGGCTACAAATACTCCCAGGCCATGCAGGCCACCTTTCTGGACGCCAACGGTCAGGAGCGGCCCATGTTCATGGGGTGTTACGGCATCGGCGTCAGCCGCATTGTCGCCGCGGCCATTGAACAGAACCATGATGCCGACGGCATCATCTTTCCCGTGCCCTTGGCCCCCTTCCATGTCCTGGTGATCCCCATTGCCCTGCAGGATGAACAGACCATGACCACGGCCCAGACTCTTTACGAGGACCTGACCGCCGCCGGTCTCGAGGTCCTTTTTGATGACCGGGATGAACGACCCGGAGTAAAATTCAAAGACGGCGATCTCTTGGGCATCCCCTTCCGGGTCGTCCTGGGTCCCAAAACCCTGGCCCAAAACGCCGCTGAAGTCCGCGACCGTCGCAGCCGCACAATGGCGTTGCTGCCCCTGGCCTCTCTGGTCAACGAGCTGCGCCAACGGGTTCAGGCGGGGATACAGACGTAATATCAGGCCCTTATGGCAGCTCGCATCATCCGCATCAATGATATTATCGATGAGGTTCTCAGCCACCACCCCGAGGCCGATATCTCTCTCATCCAACGGGCCTATGTCTTCTCGGCCCAATCCCATGAAGGTCAGGTGCGCCTAAGCGGCGAACCCTATCTTTCCCATCCGTTGGAAGTTGCCTACCTTTTGGCCCAGATGGGCCTGGGGCCGGTCTCTGTGGCCTGTGGTCTTCTCCATGACACCGTGGAAGATACCCACGCCAGCCTGGATGATCTGGATGAACTCTTTGGGGAGGAAGTGGCCGATATCATCAACGGTGTCACCCGCATCAGCCAGATCTCCTTTGACAAGAAGATCGATCAACAGGCCGAATACATCCGCAAGATGATCCTGGCCATGGCCCATGATATCCGGGTCATCCTGGTAAAACTGGCCGACCGGGTCCATAATATGCGGACCCTGGGCTTTATGAAACCCGAGAGCCAGAAACGCATTGCCCAGGAAACCCTGGACATCTTCGCCCCCCTGGCCGGCCGCCTCGGTATGGGGCACATCAAGGTGGAACTGGAAGACCTGGCCTTTTATTACCTGGAACCCGAAATCTACCAGCGCATCCAGGACGGCCTGGCCCGGAAAAGGGGCGAACGCCAACAATATATTAAGGAAATCTCCGAAATTATTCATGCCAAATTGGCGGAACATCACCTGGATGGCGAAGTCAAAGGCCGCCCCAAACACCTTTACGGCATCTATCGCAAGATGCAGGCCCAGCAAATCAGCCTGGAGCAGGTTTACGACCTCATCGCCTTCCGCATCATCCTCAATACCATCCCCGAATGCTACGAAACCTTGGGGATCATCCACGCCCTCTGGCGGCCGGTACCCAACCGCTTTAAAGACTACATTGCCATGCCCAAGGCCAATGATTACCAATCCCTGCATACCACGGTGATCGGGCCCTATGGCGAACGGATGGAGATTCAGATCCGGACCAAAGAGATGGATGAGGTGGCAGAAAAAGGGATTGCCGCCCATTGGGCCTATAAGGAACGCCGCCAGGTCCAGAAGGACGACAATCTGCGCTTTTCCTGGCTGCGCCAGATCATCGAATGGCAAAAAGACCTGACCAACCCCCAGGATTTTCTGGATACCGTGCGGGTGGAACTCTACCCCGAGGCGGTCTTTGTCTTCACCCCCAAAGGTGAAGTGAAAGAACTGCCCCGGGGCTCCACCCCCGTGGATTTTGCCTACGCCATCCACAGTGAGGTGGGTCACCGCTGCACCGGCGCCCGGGTCAACGGCCGTATGGTCTCCCTGAAATACGAACTGCAGCACGGCGACAACGTTGAGATAATCACCTCCCCCACCCATACCCCCAGCCGGGATTGGCTGCAGTTTGTCCGCACGGCGCGCGCCCGCAGCCGCATCAAACAATATCTCAAGACCATAGAACGGGAACGGAGTATTGCATTGGGGAAAGAGATCCTGGAGAGGGATTTTCGGAAGGCGGGCTTAAATCTGGGCAAACTCTTGAAATCTGAGGAAGAATTACAAAGGGTGGCCAGGGAGATGTCTTTTGTCCGCATCGATGATCTGCTGGCCAGCGTAGGCTTTGGCAAGATCAGCGCCAATCAGATCATCGGCAAACTGCTGCCCAAAGAGGAGCCGCCGGCCACCACCGAAGAAGTGCCCTCCAAGGCCATTACCAAAGCCACGGCCGCGGATCGGGGGGGCATCCGCGTCAAAGGCCTGGATGACATCCTTATCAACCTGGCCCGCTGCTGCAACCCCATCCCGGGAGATGAGATTACCGGCTATATTACCAAAGGCAAGGGGGTCACCATCCACCGCACCGCCTGCCCCATCCTGGCCCGCACCGAAACGTTGCGCCATGTCCCGGCCGCCTGGGATGGCGTGGCCGGCGGCCGGCATCCGGTCCGCATCCAAGTGGTTTCGGTGGATAAACCAGGACTCCTGGCCGACATCACCAACGCCCTGAAACAGGCCGAGGCCAACGTATTCAAGGCCAATGCCGAAACCACGGTGGATCAAAAAAGCGTGGCCTGGTTCACCATCGAAGTCACCGACACCGCCCATTTGGCTAAAGTGCTCAGCAATATCAAACGGGTGAAAAACGTCATCAACGTGCATCGGCTTATGGGCTAGCAAACCCGCCGCGGCGTTCCCCGGCCACATATCTAGAGGGAAATGACCCGACCGTTGGGTCTTTTTTATGGTCAGGCCCATCGCACCACGCCCAATCCTTACCCATAAGTCCCTCCCCCTTGATGGGAAAATGAGCGCCGACCTCCAGGTCGGCATTATAGAGGCACAGACCTTTAAGTCCGTACTTACCACAGAGACGCATACTCTCTCTCTGGCTGCTTAGTTATGGGTAAGGACAAGCCCTGGACAAAACGGTGCGGGTGTGAAGGTCAATAACTCGGTTATTTTCCTCCCGAACGCTCCTCCCGCCTCTGCATATCCAATTTGTGGGCAATGTTCAGAACTAACGCCGAGACTTGCGGTCACCGGCAGAAAAGTGCGAGTTCAGGCTGTCTTGACGACCCGCCCGGACCGCAGACAGCGGGTGCAGACCATAATGTAGCGCACCTGGCCATTTTGCAGGGCCCGGACCCGCCTAAGGTTGGGCAGCCAGCGCCGCTTGGTTTTATTATTGGCATGGGAGACATTATTACCCACCTGCGGCCCTTTGCCGCAGACTTCACAGATTCGTGCCATAACTCTAGCCTCCTAAAAATACGAAAAATCAGTGGCGTCCGATAAGGTTTTTGCACACAACCCGCAGTACCCCGAATTTAGCTCATGTTGGCCCATGCTGTCATGCTGAGGGAGCGACGCGACCGAAGAATCTTAGATCCTACGCTTTGCTCAGAATGACAAAATGAAAGCAACCCTTTTCAAGGAAGATTGTTCCCCCTGGCAGGGAGGTTGGAGCCCCTTGCACGCAACCTGCCGGACTTTTCTGACTAAAAAGATAATATTAATAAAAAAATGTTTTTTTGGCAAGGAAAAACTCCGGCACAGTTCGCCAGAACCACGCCCCTTCCCAAACCCGGCAACGCTGCCCCTTTTTTAAGGCTCCCAATTCGTCGGCAGCGGGCACTCTCCCATATAATCCGCGGCACAACAGTGATCCTGTCGGTATAAAATGATGACCATGATCACGGCCCCCAGAAACATCCATTCCGGTCCGAACAGCCACAGGGCCACGACGGCGGCCAGATAATAGGCCCGCATCCCCAGAGTATAATGAATATTGCCCAGATTCAGGATGTTGGCCACATACGCCGTGTTCAGCATGGGGTCGCATTCTAGGGGGACATTGATCATAAAATTGACGTGGTTAAAGTAACGCATGGCCAGGGTGAAGCTGAAAAAGGCAAAAAAGAAGTGGACAATCAACAATAAAACCTTCACTAAAAACAGGGCCTGCAGGCGGGAAAAGATCAGGGTAAGATCAAAAGGCAATTCCGTGACATGCTCCGGTTTGAAGAGGAGACTGAGCAGCCCCAGGCCGATGAGGATGGCCGTGGAGGCCAGGAAACTGGAGGCCATGATCCAGTTGCGCAGGGTCTGCACCGCCAGGATATCCCGGCGCTCTTTCATGATCGACTCCACCCACATGCGCCGCAGGTGTTTGGTAATGCCCAGGTAAGTCCGGAGCGGCTGGCGTTTCACCTGAAGCAGCCAAAACAGGTGATAGGCAGTCAGGACAAGAGTCGTGGCGCTGACGAAGATAATTTCCCACCAGTGTAATTGTGTCATCGCTGTTTGGCCCTGCGAACCCCGACCAGGCAACCTGCCATAAAGGCGGGACATTAAGGTTTGACAAATACCATCTGATTATTTATTCTTGCTTCAGGATTCTTGAGAAGGAAGGGGCGCCATGCAGCCGGTCCTGAAGCCCATTATCACCCATGACCAGATTCAGTCCCGTATCCGGGAATTGGCCGCTGACATCAACCGGGATTATGCCGGACAACCCCTTATCATCGTGGGCGTCCTCAAAGGCGTCTTCATCTTTCTAGCCGACCTCATCCGCCTCTTGGAAATGCCGGTCCGGGTCGACTTTGTCCGGCTGCGAAGTTATGGAGCCAGTGACACTTCTTCCGGCAAGGTGGAAATTACCAAGGACCTGGAAATACCCATCAGCGGTGAACACGTCCTCATTATTGAAGATATCATCGACAGCGGCCTGACGCTGCGATACCTACTCAACCATCTCCAGCAGCAGCAACCCAAAAGCCTGAAAATCTGCTGCCTGACCGATAAACCGGAACGACGAACTTTAGACGTCCCCATTGATTATGTGGGGTTTCACGTGCCCAAAGGGTTTCTGGTCGGCTACGGCCTGGATTACGCCGAAAATTACCGGCAACTGCCCGATATCTGCGAACTGGAACTTTAAGCGAGCCTATGCAACTTCTTGGCCTGCCCTGCAATTATATTCTCCTGGCCATTGGCGCCGCCGTGGTCTGGCTCCTCTTGCGGGAGTTCAACTGTTGGTATTGGAAGATCAATGAACGCCTGTCCCTCCTGGAGGAGATCGTCACGCGCCTGGAACGCCTGGAACAGGAGCGGCAACCACCATCCGAACGGCAAACCTTTCCGGAAATCACCATCGACTAACAGGCTGTTGCCTAATACCCCATGGTCTGCCGCTAAAAACTTTTTCGACCTTTTGGCACCGTCCAAACGCCCCGTTCGGGTGGGGGGAGGGGAAGTTGGGGCCTGGACCCCGTGGCCCCTCCCTGCAAAGCACCTTTGCCACGCCGGGAAATTACTCCCGGCTGTTCATGTGCTCCAACACCTTGTAGACCGCGGCAAAGTCCTCATCGCCCAAGCGGAAGCCGACCCCGGCCCGGAAAAGCTGCAGGACGGCGTGGGCCGCCGGCACCGGCGCACCGCTGTCATAGGCCGTGTCAATGATGAACTTCAGGTCTTTGGTCATGTGCTTCAGGGGGAAATTGGGCGGATAGTCGGCCGTGAGCAGCATTTCTTTCTTCATCTGAAAAAGGCCGCAGTTCATGGCGCCGGCGGCAATCACCTCCAGCAGGGCCTCCGGCGCCAGGCCGTTTTTTTGAGCAAAATTCAGAGATTCTGCCAGCCCCGTCATCATCACCCCCAGGAGCAGGTTGATGGCCATCTTCATCATAGATCCCTGCCCCACTGGCCCGCAATAGACCACCTTCTGGCCCAGCACCTGGAAAATCGGCGCCAAGGCGGCGATTTTATCTCGATCCCCGCCGGCCAGGATGACCAGTTTCCCTTCTTCCGCCGGTTTCTTGGTCCCCGAGACCGGGGCATCAATGAAGGTCACTTCTAAGGGGGCCAACTCCTCGGCCAGGTTCAGGGTATAGCGGGGCGGCACCGAACTCATGTTGATAAAAGTTTTGGCGGCCGAGAAACCGCCGGCCGCCCCCTGCTCCCCCCATAACAGGGCATCCAGGGCCTCCGGGCCGGTGACCATGGCAAGGAGAATATCCGTCTCCTCCGCCAGACTTAAGGGAGTGGCCGCCAGTCTGGCCCCAGCCGCTACCAAAGCCGCCGCTTTCTCCGGCGTCCGGTTGTAAACCGTCACCGGCAAACCGGCTTTGACCAGATTGCCGGCCATCGCCGCTCCCATGATCCCCAAACCCAAAAAACCGATTTTCGGTTGCATACCTGCATCCCCTCTTCTCTTGATGTGCCTTCAGTAAGAATTGTGTCAGATGTTTAGCTTAGGTGTCAGGCTCTTGTTCACCAGGCAGATTTCTGGTATTATAACAAAAAGCTCAAGAACCCTGATACTCCTTTTCCCGCGATCATACCTCCAGTCCAAATTTCTTGAAGGCTTTTGCAATCGCCGCAGTTGGCAAGGTTTGTTAGGCCAGAACTTCTTGGTAATCCGTAGGCACCATTTTCGGGAGGGTTTATGCCACCGCCCCAGCATGCTGACCCGGAATTGACCCTGACAGCCATCGCCCACATACTGGAGATCGAGGCCGACACCGTCCTCCACTGGACCCTCGCCGGGCGCCTGCACGTCCAGCGACAAGGGGGCAAGACACTCATTCAGGTGGATGCCGCCTGCACCTTTGCCAATCCTCACCCTGACCAGATTCTCATCATAATCAAACCAAGCAGCGCCCCCAAGAGCCAGCCGCCCCCATCCAGTTCTGGTCCCCGCTCCGGCCAGAGGGATCCCTACCGGGGACCCTAAACGCATCTCGAGGGGCTGGCCCAGCCCTGGAAATTTTGCCCAGGTCCAACCTCCTGCCTTCTGGACCGGAACCTGGGAAGCGCCTGCGGCAATGCGGGGTGGGAGCCGACCATGGTCCCGGGGAGCAGAGCAAAGAAAGCAAATCCCCATTCTGCACCCGCATGGGCAGTGGCAGGCTGGGGATTGACTGGACTTCTTGCTATCTTATTTGTTGTAATGGTGCCGAAGGTGGGATTTGAACCCGCACGGCCACCTCCATAATCATTTTCAGCTTAACTAGTTATCTTTGGTTCTCATCCTTCTGGGGAAGGATGAGGGACTCATTATCCTCTCCCCAAACCATTTTTAAAGTATTTACCAGAAGTTTGGCGTAACGTGAAGTACTTTTCTCAGTTGTGTAAGTCGAGCTCGGCAAGTAGAGCTCGGCATACAGGGCTATAGTTTTTTCCAATGACTAAGGTACATTCGTCAACGCCGGGCGAGGAGGTTGTGCCAGCCGCCGGCCGGGCCAAAGGGCTTCAGCCAGCCGGCACCAAGTGTCTGCAAGGCAGGCCGAAGGCGCCGTCGGGGAACCAACAACCTCCCCGGCCAAGGCTGGCCCTAAAAGCTACCACACCCTTTCCCAACGGCATCAGGGGGGGTCAATTTTCGCTGACAAAAAACGTCAATTTGGGTTGACGATCTTCACCTATCTCTTTGAGTATTTTTGATATTCCCAGGTCTTGTCCGGGATCTCCAGGTCCCCAGGTTCATTAGGATCCGCCGCGGCCCCCGGGGGAGGCGCACCGACTCGATGGGCTGCTGTCAATATAATATATTTGTGAAAATGGCATCTACGAACAATTGTTCATTAAAAAGGCGCGGTTTGGTAAACTTGGGCTAGTTCTCAAAAGGGCAAATCTCAATGGCGATCAGGGGCCAGTTTTCAGTGTAGATCTTCAGTTTTGGACCAGCGGGGGCCCCGACTCGGTGATCTCCAACGGATCTGGGGGCAGGAGAACCGCAAGACCACGGAGATTTATCTCCATAGTATTGGTGATGACCAACGTGAGGCCATAACGCTCCTGGCAGAAATCCCCAGGGAAAATTTTCACCCAAGTCTTACCTAGAAAAATAATTAGGGGTTAGCTTATCTTGCTAACCCCTTAATATTTCTGGCGGGGACGACGAGACTCGAACTCGCGACCTCCGGCGTGACAGGCCGGCGTTCTAACCAACTGAACTACGCCCCCGCTTGGGTTTATCGTGTTTTGGCTGGTAGGCGGAACAGGGCTCGAACCTGTGACCCCCGGCTTGTAAGGCCGATGCTCTCCCAGCTGAGCTATCCGCCCACGCCCAAGCAAGCTGTTATGGTATATCAAACCCCTTTAGGTCTTGTCAATATTTGCAGCCGAAAAATTCCCCGCTGCGGTCCAGTCAATGGGCGTGGATCTCCGCTTCCCCGGGCACCTCGGGCACCGGCGGCAAAAAAGCCGGAGACGGCATCTCGGCTGCCGCGGCTTTGCCTTTGAACAAGTTTTCCGGTTCGTCCAAGACCAAAGCCCTCAGTAGCACTTCATCCATATGCTCCACCGGCACCACTTCCACCGCTTTGAGGATGCGGGGCGGGATATCCTTCAGATCCTTCTCATTATCCTTGGGAATCAGGACGGTCTTGATCTGGCCCCGATGGGCTGCAATGATCTTCTCCTTCAGACCGCCGATGGGCAACACCCGCCCCCGCAAGGTAATCTCGCCGGTCATGGCCACATCCCGGTGCACCGGAATCTTCAGCAGGGCCGAGACCAGGGTGGTGGCCAAGGTGATACCCGCAGACGGCCCGTCTTTGGGGATGGCGCCCTCGGGGATGTGGATATGGATATCCACCCGCCGATAAAAGTCCACAGGGAGCCCCAGCTCCGCAGCCCGGGAGCGCACATAGCTCATGGCCGCCTGGGCCGACTCCTGCATGACTTCGCCCAATTTGCCGGTGATGATCAGTTTCCCCCGGCCGGGCAGGATGACCACTTCGGTGAGGAGCAGTTCGCCGCCGAATTCCGTCCAGGCTAGGCCGGTGGTCAGACCGATTTCATCCTTTTCTTCGCTGCGCCCGAAGCGATATTTGGGCACGCCCAGATATTTGGGGACCGTCTGGCTGCTGACCCGGACCTTGTGCTCCGGACCTTCTTTGGCCACTTCCCGGGCCACCTTGCGGCAGATGGCTGCCAGTTCCCGCTCCAGATTCCGGACCCCCGCCTCCCGGGTATACTGCCGGATGACCGTCAGGATGGCGTTTTCCGAAAATTCAATATTCTCCGGCCTGAGACCATTGGCCTCCCGCTGCTTGGGAATGAGAAACTGCTGGGCAATGTGCAGCTTTTCCACTTCCGTATAGCCGGGGATGCGGATGATCTCCATCCGGTCCTGGAGCGGCAAGGGGATAGAGTAGAGGTTATTGGCCGTGGTGATGAACATAACCTCGGACAGGTCATAGTCCATGTCCAGATAGTGGTCATTAAAGGCGTAGTTCTGTTCCGGATCCAACACCTCCAGGAGGGCGGCCGAGGGATCACCCCGGAAATCGGTGCTCATCTTGTCCACTTCGTCCAGGCAGAAGACCGGGTTGTTGGTCTTGGCCTTGCGCAGGGACTGGATGATCTTGCCGGGCAGGGCGCCGATATAGGTCCGGCGGTGCCCGCGAATCTCCGCTTCATCCCGCACCCCGCCCAACGAGAGGCGGACGAAGTTGCGGCCCAGGGCCCGGGCCACCGACCGGGCCAGGGAGGTCTTGCCCACCCCCGGTGGTCCCACCAGGCAGAGGATGGGGCCTTTCATCTTCTTCACCAGGCTCTGGACGGCCAGATACTCCAGGATGCGCTCCTTGGGCTTTTCCAGACCATAATGATCTTCTTCCAGGATGCGCTCGGCCTCGACGATGTCCAGCTTGTCCCTGGTCTTGTCATACCAGGGCAGCGACAGGATCCAGTCGATGTAGTTGCGGACGACGGTGGCCTCCGCAGACATGGGGCTCATGAGCTTGAGCTTTTTCAGTTCATGCCGCACCTTGCTGTTGGCCTCGGCACTCAGCCGCTTCTTTTTGATGCGGCGTTCCAACTCCTGAATTTCGCTGCGGAAGTCATCCTTTTCGCCCATCTCCTTCTGGATGGCCCGCATCTGTTCATTGAGGTAATACTCTTTCTGGGTCTTCTCCATCTGCTTTTTGACCCGGTTTTTGATGCGCCCCTCGATCTGAAGCACCTCAATTTCCCGCTGCATGACGAAGAGGACCTTTTCCAGACGCTTGACCGGATGGATGATTTCCAACAGCGGCTGTTTTTCTTCGATCTTGATGGCTAAATGGGAAGCGATATTGTCGGCCAGGCGTCCTGGATCGGAGATGGTGCTGATGGCCTGAAAGACTTCTTGGGGAATCTTTTTGTTGAGCTTTAGGTACTGCTCAAAAGAGGAAATATTGGTCCGCATCAGGGCTTCCACTTCTGTGGATGACTCGTACGGCTCGATGACTTCCTCCACTTCCACCAGGAAGAAATTGGGATTGGTCAGGTAATGCCGGATTTCCGCCCGGCGCTTGCCTTCGATGAGGGCCTTGACGGTGCCATCCGGCAGGCGCAGCAGTTGCAGAATATTGCCCAGGGTGCCGAAGCGGTAGATGTCCTGTTCCCCCGGTTCGTCCTTTTTGGCATCCTTCTGAGTGCAGAGCAGGATAAAACTATTCTGACTCATGGCATGCTCCAGCGCGGCGATGGAGCGCTCCCGGCCAATGAACAGAGGCACCACCATATACGGGAAAACAACGATATCCCGCAGCGGCAGGAGGGGCACCGGATACGTCTCCCGTCTGGCTCCTTCCCCCGTCGATTTCGGGCGATTCAATTTAAATATCATCTGCAGTTCATATCCTCACGGCCCTTCAGGCGCTTTCGGCCTGGGGCTCAAAAACCAATATGGGCTTCTCAAATTTGAGGATTACTTCCTCATTGACCAGACATTCCCGGACATTTTTCAAAGAGGGGATGTCATACATGATATCCAGCATGGCCTGTTCCAGAATGGCCCGCAGACCTCTGGCCCCCGAACGGCGTTTCAAGGCCTCTTTGGCAATGGCGCCCAGGGCGCCTTCGCTGAAGTGGAGGTGGACCCCTTCCATCTCAAAGAGCTTCTGGTATTGTTTGACCAAGGCGTTCCGGGGTTCTTTAAGGATGCGGACCAGGGCCTCTTCATCCAATTCCTCCAGGGTGGCGATCACCGGCAGCCGCCCCACGAACTCGGGGATGAGACCGAACTTCAGAAGGTCCTGAGGCTGGACCTTGGTGAGGGTCTTGCCCTGGCGGCGCTGCACTCGGCTCTGCACGTCGGCCACAAACCCCATGGTCTTCCTACCGATCCGGGTATTAATAATATCATCCAGACCGTTGAAGGCGCCGCCGCAGATAAAGAGGATGTTGGTGGTATCCACCTTGACGAATTCCTGTTGGGGATGCTTGCGCCCCCCTTTGGGCGGCACTGAGGCCATGGTGCCTTCGATAATCTTGAGCAGGGCCTGCTGCACCCCTTCACCGGACACGTCCCGAGTAATGGACGGACTGTCGCTCTTGCGGGCAATTTTATCGATCTCGTCGATATAAACAATGCCCCGGCTGGCCTTTTCAATGTCATAGTCGGCCACCTGCAAGAGGTTCAAGATGATGTTCTCCACGTCTTCGCCCACATACCCGGCCTCGGTCAGAGTCGTGGCGTCGGCAATGGTAAAGGGTACATTCAAGATTTTGGCTAAGGTCTGGGCTAATAAGGTTTTGCCGGAACCCGTGGGGCCGATCAACAGGATATTGCTCTTCTGCAATTCGACCCCATCCATTTCCACCCGGGAATTGATGCGTTTGTAATGATTGTAGACTGCTACGGAAAGTATCTTTTTGGCACGTTCCTGGCCGATGACGTATTCGTCGATCTTACTTTTGATCTCCGCCGGCTCGGGAATGGACAGACGAGCGCTCTTGATCTCCTCTTTTTCGTTCTCCTCGGCGATGATGTCGTTGCAAAGCTCGATGCACTCATCGCAGATATAGACACTGGGACCGGCAATCAGCTTCTTCACTTCACTTTGGCTCTTGCCGCAAAAAGAACAGAGCAGGTCTGAACCCTTGTCACTGCCACGTTTGCTCATAAAAAATCCTCCCCAAACGCCGGGAGGCGGAACCGCCCACGGGCGTTTGGTCGCTTAGGTATTGCCAGGGGCATGCCCCCGTAATTCTTACTTCGTCTCAAATTGCAATTATCTTTATTGCCCCGACCAGATACGCCTGGCCGGGTGTTTCCCGGGCAAACGTATTGATAAGCCTGAGTCTTGTTCAAAGGTAGCCTCTATAACAGGCCAGTGTGCCTTAGGCCTCGGCGCCCGGCGGCTCCAAGCCGCTCAGATGGCCTTCCCGCTGCTTCAGCGGCCGGCTGCTGATCACTTCATCCACTAAGCCGTATTCCTTGGCCTGCAGCCCGGACATGTAAAAATCCCGTTCCGTGTCCCGATTAATCCGGTCTATGGGTTGGCCGGTATGCCGGGCCAGGACTTCGTTAAGTTCCTCCCGCAGCCGCAGGATCTCCCGGGCCTGAATCTCCACATCGGTGGCCTGCCCTTGGAAACCGCCCAACGGCTGGTGGATCAGGATGCGGGCGTGCGGCAGGGCAAACCGCTTGCCCTTGGCCCCCGCCGCCAACAACAGGGCCGCCATGCTGGCCCCCTGGCCCATGCACAGGGTGGACACCGGCGGCTTGATATACTGCATGGTATCGTAGATGGCCATACCGGCCGTAACCAAGCCGCCTGGCGAGTTGATGTAAAAATGAATATCTTTATCCGGGTCTTCCGACTCCAGGAATAACAATTGTGCAATGACAAGATTGGCAACATCGTCATTAATGGCGGAACCCAAAAAAATAATCCGATCTTTCAAGAGGCGGGAGAAGATGTCATAAGCCCGTTCTCCCCGACTGCTCTGTTCCACCACGATGGGTATCAAGGTCATGATGCGATATCCTCTGCCTGTTTCTCCCCAGCCTCGGCCGGGACGCTGGTGGCTTTCTCAATGAGAAATTCCAAGGTTTTTTCAGCTCGGATCTGACTCTTAAAATCAGCTACCATCTGGCGCTGCTCGTAAACTTTTTTCACCATTTCCGGGGTGTCACCCACTTGCGCGGCGATGCGCTGGTAGCCGGCGGTCACATCGTCCTCGCTAACGGTTATGCCTTCCTGGTCGGCAATCTGCTCCAAGATGAGATTGACCCGGGTCTGTTTTTCAGCCTGATCCTTGACCTTCTCCAACAAACTTTCGGGATTGAGCCCAGAAATATTCAGACCCCGGGATTGCAGGAGATTCAACTGCTGCCGCACCATGGCCTCCTGTTCCTGGCGTACCAGAGAAGGCGGCACCTCCACCGGATTATGTTCCACGATCTGATCTATGACCTGCTGGCGCATTTTTTCATAGTTGGCTTTTTCCTGGCGCTGCTCCAGATCCCGGCGCACAGCCTCTCTCAAGTCTGCCAAGGTCTGAAAATCGGGCGAAAAGGATTGGGCCAGGGCATCATCCAGCTCTGGCACCCGGAGCTCTTTGATATCCAGAATCTCAACCTGGAATTCCACGGTCTTGCCAGCGATGGCCGGGTTGACAAAATCAGCCGGGACATCCATCACAAACGAAGTTGTGGCTCCCTTGGCCAGCCCCACCAGCCGCTGTTCAAAATCTGCGGGCAGTTTGCCAGAACCTACCTCCACGTAGGCATTGTCACTGCCGCCACCTTCTATGGGCTCACCGTTTTCCAAAGCCTGATACCTGAGGACCACAAAATCCTTTTCCTGGACCAGGCGGTCTACCTCGATGGGCTCTAACGTGGCCCGGTACTGTCGCAGCTCCTCCAGCCGTTGGTCCACCATGGCCTCAGTGACTTCCACCGGCGTGCTGGTCACGGTCAGATTGAGATAGTCCTTGGCAGTAAATTCCGGGGCAACCTCCACCTCCACACTATAACTGAAGGCATCGCCCTCTACCAGCGGCGGTAGGGCGTTGGGCATCTTTACCGTGACCGGCTGCAGCTTGACTTCGTCCAAAGCCTCATTCAATGACTGCCGGAATAACTCCTGGGAAACCTGTTCTTCGATCTCTTTGCCGAAGTAGCGTTTCAGAATGGTGCGGGGCACCTTGCCCGGGCGAAACCCTTTGATTTTAGCCTTCTTGCCCCACTGTCGATAAGCCTGCTCCATCTGGGCGGCCACATTCTCAGGCGGCACGGCCACGGATAACTTGCATTCAACGGGGCTTAACTCTTCAACTTTAACTTCCATGCGGAACACCATGCGAAATTGAATTTTTGTGCCAGATCAGATGTCAGCCGCGGTGCTCCCGACCTGTTTAAAAATATCTGGTGCGAGAGGGGGGACTCGAACCCCCACGGTCGCCCGCTGGATCCTAAGTCCAGTGCGTCTGCCAGATTCCGCCACTCTCGCCAGCTAAAAGAACTTTAATGGCTCTGGGAGCTCTTGTCAATCAGCCTGATTCTGACCCGAATCTATTTCTAATGTATACGCAATGATCCTTCAAGTCAAGGTAACTGCTGTAGAATCATGACCAGCGCCCGATCGGCGCACCTCTGGTCCGATTGGCAGAGCACCGGTTCTTGCGACCAATTGGCAATCCCCCAAAAAATGCCAAGGAAATCATTGCCGACCAGGACTTCGGGATTAATATTTTCTTTACAAATTAAGATTAAAAGAATGCCCCTTGCTTTCCTGCTTTGTGCTATTATGAAAGGAGACGCCGACCGCCAACGTTCGTCCCTGGGCGTTGTCCAGCGCCCACCAAGCAAGACCTGAGAATCATGTCACGGGAAAGGAACGCTTCTTTTCCCCCCATGGCACCAGTCGGGCTGTGGTCCGTCTCTCCGTACGCTCTGAACCCCGGATCCTCCCCGGGTCTAGGCATTGCACTGTCATCATCTGATGGGGTGTTTCTAAGTAACCGCCTTAACCAAAAAGGAGAGCGTTATGGCCCACACTATCACCCTCAGCGTTATTAAAGCCGATGTGGGCGGCTATGTGGGGCATTGCTCCATGCACGGCGATCTCATCGAAGAGGCCACCAATCGCCTGGAGGAGAGCCGCATCAAAGGCTTCCTGGTGGACTTCCATGTCACCGCCTGCGGCGATGACCTGGAACTCATCATGACTCATCGTCACGGCCCGGACAACGAGGAAGTCCATCGCCTGGCTTTTGACACTTTCATGGCCTGCACCGATGTGGCCAAGCGCTTGAAATTATATGGCGTTGGCCAGGACCTCCTGAGCCACTCCTTTGCCGGCAATATCCGGGGCATGGGGCCCGGCGTCGCCGAAATGGAGTTTGTGGAGCGGGAGGCCGAGCCCATCGTTATCTTCATGGCCGACAAAACCTCCGCCGGCGCCTGGAATCTGCCGTTGTATAAAATATTCGCCGATCCCTTTAATACCGCCGGCCTGGTCATCGCTCCCAGCCTACACGACGGCTTCCGGTTCGAAGTCCTGGACGTCAAGGAACATAAACGGGTCTTTTTCGACGCCCCGGCCGAACTCTATGACCTGCTGGTCTTTATCGGTGCCCCCGGCCGCTATGTGGTCAAAGCGGTCTATAGCAAAGATGGTGACATCGCCGCGGTCTCGTCCACCGAACGTCTGGCCCTCATCGCCGGCAAGTATGTGGGCAAAGATGATCCGGTCTGCATCGTCCGCTCCCAAGGCAAGTTTCCCGCGGTCGGCGAGATCCTGGAACCCTTTACCATGCCCCATATTGTCGCCGGCTGGATGCGCGGCTCCCACCACGGCCCCCTCATGCCGGTGCCGGTCTTTCAGGCCAACCCCAGCCGCTTCGACGGCCCACCCCGGGTCATCTGCCTGGGCTTCCAAATGGCCCATGGCCACCTAGTGGGGCCCTGCGACCTTTTTAATGATCCCAGCTTTAATGAAGCCCGGCGCCTGTGTAATATTATCGCCGACCACATGCGCCACCACGGCCCCTTTGAACCCCACCGCCTGCCCCTGGACGAAATGGAATATACGACCCTGCCCGTGGTCATGGCCAAACTCCGGGATCGTTGGGAAGCCTTGCCGGCCTAAGTTGTTGTGCCCCCCCATTCTCACCTCCTGCGACCCTGGGAATGGGGGTGCCGGCCGGTTCAGCCCCCCTCAATACTCCTCCAGGCTCATGGCGCCACCCTACCCGAACCCGGCCGACAATGACAGCACGGCTGGGACAGATGTCACCCCTTGTCAGTCTAACCCCCCATTGCGGCCAGTAGCCAAACAAGTCCCAGGAGAAAATTCCAAAAAGTAAAAGGAATTTGTTTTTTCTGTTTCTACCCTTTGACAAAATAATAAACAATAATTATAGGTAGATAATTACTATAGTAAATATTCCTTATGACAAATTATATTAATTTCTATATAGTTAACTATATTTTAATCAATGGTTTAAAACTATCGCATGTGTGTTAATAATTTCACATCCACTGTTATCAACTTCCTGATGGTACTGCGAGACTGACGATAAATCAATAAAAGTATTATCAGGTTAGGAGCTCTTATGGGAGGTGTGCTGTTCGTCGTCATGCCCTTTGGGGCCCTGGAAGCCCCCCAAGTGGGGGTCAGCACCATGAAATCCCAACTCATCAGGCACGGTCTGGCCTGTGACATCGCCTACCTGAACTTCCCCTTCGCCGCGGCCCTGGGTCCGGACAATTATCAGGAAATCATCAACTATGCTGGTACCTTGTTCATCGGCGAATGGCTTTTCGCCCAGAATCTCTTTCCTGACAGCCTCGATCACCAGGGTTATATTGACAACATCCTCATGAAAGGCGGCGGCCTGGATGCTGGCAAGGTCCAGCGGATTCTGGACTGGACCCACCTCATCGAGCCATTCCTGAGCTTCTGCCTGGCGGAGGTGGAATGGGAACGCTACACGATCATCGGCTTCACCAGCATGTTCGAGCAGAATCTGGCCAGCCTGGCTCTGGCCAAGCGCCTGAAAGAGCGTTATCCCGACAAAATCATGGTTATGGGCGGCGCCAACTGCGCCGGTCCCATGGGGCGGCAGCTGCATCAGGCCTTCCCCTTTCTGGACTTCGTCTTTACCGGCGAAGCCGATCTGGTCTTCCCCGAATTGGCCCGCCGTCTGCTCGCCGGCGAATCGTGGCAGAATGGCCTGAGGGGCTTTGTTTACCGCCGCGGCCAGGAATCGGTGGACACCGGTCCAGCCCCGCTCCTGCGGGATCTGGACACCCTCCCCTACCCCAATTACGATGACTATGTCCACCATCTGCAGTTCACTCCGGTGACGCCCCGGCACAAGGTACAGATGGTCCTGGAAACCTCCCGGGGCTGTTGGTGGGGCGAAAAGAATCACTGCCGCTTCTGCGGTCTCCACGACCATGAACTCCCTTATCGCGCCAAAACCCCCCAACGGGCTCTGGCCGAAATCCTGCATCTGGCCGGCCGCTACGGTTTCCCCAACATCATGCCCGTGGATAATATCCTCAACCTCGCCTATTTCAAGACCCTCTTGCCTGAACTGCGCCGCCGCCGGCCGGGCATCTGCCTGTTTTATGAAACCAAGGCCAACCTCAAAAAGGAGCAGGTGCAGCTCCTCCGGGAAGCCGGGGTCACCCGCATTCAGCCGGGGATCGAGTCCTTCAGTGCCAATGTCCTGAAGCTCATGCATAAAGGCGTCACGCCCTGGCAGAATATCCAGTTGTTAAAATGGTGCCGTCAGTATCAGGTAGATGCAGCCTGGAACCTGCTGTACGGCTTCCCCGGCGAAAATTCCCAGGATTATCGCGATACTCTGGAGATTGTTCAGGCCATCAGTCATCTGCACCCGCCCATGGCCTACGGCTGGATCGGTATGCACCGTTTCAGCCCCATCTTCCATGATCCGGAAAAGTTTAAGTTGCGGCATATCCGGCCGCTGGCCGCCTACGAGTACCTGTATCCCTTTGCCGCCGCCGTCCGGCAGAATCTGGCCTATTTCTTTGATTTCGACTTTGACGGCAAGGAAAAGACCGAGTATTGGTTCCAACCGGTCAAGGCTGCGGTGGAACTTTGGCAGGCCCAGAGTGAGCAGATCCGCCTGGAGGTCTGCCACCGGGATAGCCAGGGGATGACCGTGCTGGACACCCGGCCCCGGCGCGTCGGCGATTACCACCGCTTCAATCCCTGGGAGGCCGCGATTTTGACCTACTGCGATGAACCAAAAACCGTCGCTCAGATCCAGACGTTCCTGGCCTCGCAGCGGCCACCGGCTGCCTATTCGGAGGCCTGGCTATCGTCCTTTCTGGCGGAGCAGCGGGCCAAGCGGCTCCTGCTGCAATTTGACGAGAAGTACCTCAACCTCATCCTTTTGGAACCCCCGGCTGCCCAAGCGGGGGGTGCGTTTTGGACCAGATAACCGGCCGGGGGATGTCCCTGACCAATGGTGCGGCCTTGTCGGCCCCTCTCCCTTCACCCCCCAATATGGAGGAATCCTTAGATGTGCCAGTATTGTGGTTATGACCCCTATGGCGAGATGTCCGGCCATGGCCCCGGCGAGTGCTGTCAGGGCGAGTACGACCCCTATGCCGGGGGCTACGATCCCTACGCCGGCGGCTACGGCTATGATCCCTACGCCCCGTCCGCCGGAGCCGCCCCAGCCTATGAGGAGATGCCGCTGCCTTCGGCCTTCTACCGGCCGCCGGCACAGTTCCGGCCTCCGGCCGCCTTCCGCCCCCAACTCTACAACCGGCCGCCGGCCTATCACCGCCCCCCGGTCTATGCCCGGCCGCCGCTGCTGGCCCGACCGCCCATGGGGCCGCAGTATTATTTCGGTCCGCATCCCGAACCCTGGACTGCTGGCCCGGAAGCCGCTGTGCCCGAGTACGAACCCTACGCCCCGGAAGCTCCGGCATATCAGCCACTGCCGCGGCCCGTGGCCTATTTCCAGCCCCCGGCTTTTGCCCGGCCGCCGTTGTTCGCCCGACCGCCAGCCTATTTCCGCCCCCCGGCCTACTTCCGCCCGCCGGTCTATGCCCGGCCGCCCATGGGACCGCAATATTATTTCGGCCCGCATCCCGAACCCTGGGCTGCCGGCCCGGAAGCCGCTGTGCCTGAGTATGAACCCTACGCCCCGGAAGCTCCGGCATATCAGCCACTGGCGCGGCCCGTGGCCTATTGCCGCCCTCCGGCCTTTGCCCGGCCGCCGGTGTTCGCCCGCCCGCCGGCCTATTTCCGGCCGCCGGCCTATTTCCGGCCGCCAGCCTATTTCCGGCCGCCAGCTTATGCCCGGCCACCCATGGGACCGCAGTTTTCTTTCGGGCCGGAGCCCGATCCCTGGGCCGGTGCTTATGAACCCACCGGGGCGGAGTATGAACCCTATGCCCCGGAAGGTACGGCATATCAGCCACTGCCGCGGCCCGTGGCCTATTGCCGCCCTCCGGCCTTTGCCCGGCCGCCGGTGTATTTCCGGCCCCCGGTGTATGCCCGGCCGCCTCTGCGCCCGGTGGATTATCCCCCGCCCTTTTAATGGGCCACAGCAATAAATTCTGCATGCGTCCTCCGGTCTGACGGACGCCTCAGGACCCGTAGACACCGATATCCCGGGGAGATCGCCTCTCCCCGGGACCCTGTGTCAATCATCTTCTCACTGCCACCAGAGACGGGAGAACCATATGCCGGAAAAAAAACGTTACATCGTGGCCCACCGCCACGGCCCTCAGTTGGATCCCAAATCCGTTCAGGAATTACAAAATTTTGTGGCGGCCCACGAAGAAGCCGCCATCAAACGGACCACCCTGGTGGGCCGCACGGTCGTGGAGATGACCGAAGCCCAGATGCAGGAGTTGGCCCAGAAAAATCCGCAGCTCCTCATTGAGGAAGATCAGGAGCTACAGCTCTTTGGCATGCCCGGCATCCCCGAACGGGTACCCACCGCCGGCGCCTATGAGTTGACCGTAGCAGTTACCGATGCCGCGGATAACAAACCCCTGGCCAACGTCACAATCTACGGCCTCGGCTCCGGTGTTGCCTATAAAGGCGTCACCGACGCCGACGGCAAGGCCGTTCTGCAGGTTTTTGAACCGACCCTGGAGCGGCTTATCGCCTCACCGACTGATACTTATTGGTCCAAGGTCATTAACAAGGTCAATCTGGCCAACACCTCCACGTTGGCCATCTCCCTGCAGGCCCTGGTCACCACCGGCGCCTATGATTGGGGCCACCGGCTCCTGGGTTTCCATACCGTCAACCAGCGTTGGACCGGCAACGACATCAAGGTCGGCGTCATCGACTCGGGCATCACCGATAAACACCCCGATCTGAAGCCGGTGGGCGGCTACAACACCCTGGACGGCCAGGATAACAACGCTTGGAATATCGACGAAAAAGGCCACGGCACTCATGTGGCCGGGATCATCAACGCGGTCAACAATACCATCGGCGTCGTCGGCGGCGCACCCAAAGCCAAGATCTATTCTATCAAAGTCTTCCCCGGCGGCTACATCAGCGATCTGGTGGAAGCCGTGGAATGGTGCATCCGCAATAAGATGGACGTCATCAACATGAGTCTGGGGGCCGCCAACCCTTCCCAGGTTTTGGCCCAGGTTCTCCAGGATGCCTACGACCGGGGCATTACCTGTGTGGCCGCCGCCGGCAACGAAAAGACCCGGGTGGCCTACCCCGCCGCCCTGCCCACGGTGTTGGCCGTCTCGGCCATCGGCCGCTTCGGCACCTTTCCCGAAGACAGCGCCCATGCCTTGAAAGTATCCCAGACCGTGGACTATCGGGGCGGCCTCTTTGCCGCCAGCTTCACCAACTTCGGTCCGGAAATCGACGTCTGCGCCCCGGGCGTGGCTATTCTCTCCACCACGCCCTCCGGCTATGCCGCCTGGGACGGCACCTCCATGGCCTGCCCCATGATCAGCGCCCTGGCCGCCCTGATCCTCGAGGCCTACCCGTCCATCCGCAGCGGCGATCCCCAACAGCCCGAAGCCGTCAAGGCCCTGCTCTATGGCTCTTGCGCAGATCTGGGCATGCCCCCGGACATCCAAGGCCGCGGCCTGCCCTTGGCCCACCAGGCCCTGGTCTGGGCCGATTATTATCAACCACCGCAATGGCAGCAGCCGCATTCACCCTCCTACCTGTAACCCTCCCCATGGCGGCGCTGGCTCTTATGCGGCGCCGCCAATCTTTTCGCTCATCTCCCCTCCTCCTTGTTCGGCTGACTGCTCACCGCTGCCAGCCCAATAAAAAAGACAGGGCCGTCCCTGGTCCTGCCTCATCTGCTCGCACTCCTCCAACCCTGTCGCCAAATAGGGTAGAGGCTTAAATCATCTTAAATCGTCAGCATGTTAGGCCCGTACCCGGCGTCGGCCGACAATGATCATGCCCATAACACCGGTGACCATGAGAACCATGGAACCGGGGATGGGCACGGGGCAGACCTGGGCCTTGAGGACGGTAAAGACATCAGTATTGTCGATATAGCGGCCGTCAAAACCCGCCGCCAGCCAGTCAGGGTAGTATTTGGCGAAATAGTCATCTTTGCCGTCCACCAGGGCCTCAAACAACTCGGCGCCGGCGCCCCGGGCAAACAGGGCTACCAGTTCGTTGGTGTGGTTGTTGGAATGCCATTTCACCTGGGGCACGCCGGCCACATCCGCTAAGGTCAGGCGATCCATGAACTTGGTATGGGAATTGGGGCCCAAGGGCATGGAATTGCCATGATCGGTAGTAATGATCAGGAGGTTGTTGTCCCAACCGCCGTTGGCCTCAATCCAGTTGATTACCCAATCCACCGTCTGGTTAAAATCCCGCTGCTCTTCGATGAGCCGGGCGGTCTGGTTACCATGCGCGGCCCAGTCCACGGCACCACCCTCGATCTGGATGAAGAAGCCTTTGTTAGTGGTGGCCTGGCTTTTGGCGGCGAGGGCGTTGACCGCACCCTTGGTCATGGTCAGAAGGGTGGGAACGTTTTTGTTCAAGGGATCCTCGTCCACCTTATCCGTGGGGGCAAAGCCGCTGCGGGACTGCTGCAAAGTGGTGGCCACTTCGGCGGTGCCCACCAGCCGCAGGTTGGTCGGATTGGTTAAGAGAGGCGAGGTGCCGTTGGCCAGTTTCTCGAAATCCGGCTTGGTCTGGATCAGCTTCCAGCCCTCGGGATGGGTCCCTTCGTTCAGGGCAATCCAGGTGTCCCGACCGCCCACATAGCGGGCCACCGAATCAGTGACCGCCGGATTGTTGTAATTGACAATCTGCCGGATGCCGTCATCGTTGAATTGCGGGTGCCCGGCCCCCATAATCACGTCCATAACCTTGCCGTTGAGCATATTATTGGCAATGGCTATATAGTTGTTCCGGCTGATATTGTGGGCATTGCTGAACGCAGCCGGGGTAGCGTGGGACCATTGCACAGAGGAGATGGTACCTACCGCCTTGCCACATTCCTTGGCCAATTCCGGGATGGTGGGCTTGAGGGGCGCGCCCACATCTTTGGGATCATTGCTCCAATTAATGGCATTGTTATAGGTCTTCTGACCGGTGGCCAGGGCCGTGCCAGCCGCAGCTGAATCGACGGCGTTCTGCCGCAGATAGTGATAACCCTCGAAATAGTAAGGATAGCCGCCAGAGCTGCCCGCCTTGGGGGTGGCATCCCAGGCCTTGGCAGGATTGTAGCTCACTTCCTGCACATTCCCACCCTTGGGTGTGTTGGCCATGTTCAAGGGATACGTGGTCATGAGGTATTTCTTGTAATCCTTCCCAAAATAGGGGGAAGCCGTGGTGCTGCCTTTGGTATACAGGTCTGCCGCGTCCCAGGCGCCGAGGCTGGCCCCGTCCGAAATCATCATGAAGACGTTTTTGCCCCCGGCCCATGCAGGGAGCGCCACCGAGAAAGCTAAGGCCAACACCAGGCTGGCCAGCCCATATTTTCTCAGATTCAACATACACTTGACTCCTTTTCAGGGATTAGGTTGGGTTTGTTATAATTAACAAGCTGCCCAGGCGTGGCCAAGGCTTGTTGATATGCCGCCACGCCGAAATTCCTGCCCTACCGCCGCCGATCCCTCCTTTCGTGTTGGATTGGACAGCCGACTCCGGCCAGCTACCCGGTCAACACTGTAATCCCCCCCTGTTTTGACCAAGTTTGGAAAAAATTAAAAAAGATTAAATATTGGTTAAAAATGGCGGACTGGCAGGGATCGTTGGCAGGGGGAAATTATACCTCCCATCGCATTGCCCTGTTGCCTTACACCACAGACAGAGATCACCGGCAGGTTATTTAAATGCGGGTATTCTTATGAATTAATTCACTTTATTGATATTATAGTTAAATTCACAATGCCACAAATTTTCTCTTTACATTCTACTCTTCCTGTTTTTAAATTTAATTTAGCATGACTGGCATCTTGCCCATGACAAGGAAAAACCTCAGGGAATCTAAGGAGAAAGGAGGGAACAACCAGGAACATCGCTCTGTTTCGCGTGTTCGCCATCCCTGATTTTATCCAATCGGGAGAGTAAGTATGAGTATTACCCGCCGAAGCTTTCTCAAAGGGTTGGGCGGCGGCCTGGCCTCCATGGGTCTGGCCGAGGCCCTCTGGCAATCGCCCAGTTGGGCCTATCAGGTACCTGCCGCCAAGATAAAAAACGCCGCCATCACCACCTCCATCTGTCCGTATTGCGGCGTCGGCTGCGGCCTCATCGTCCACAGCAGCAACGGCCGACTCCTTAACGTCGAAGGCGATCCTGACCATCCCATTAATCAAGGTTCCCTCTGTAGCAAGGGGCAGGCCGTCTTCCAGATTGTGAATAATGACCTGCGGTTAAAAAAGGTGAAATACCGGGCCCCGGGAAGCGACGACTGGGAAGAAAAGCCCCTGGATTGGGCCCTCCATATCTTAGCGGAGCGGATCAAGGCCACCCGGGACGCCCATTTTATCGAAAAGTCGCCGGAAGGGGTCACCGTCAACCGCACCGAGGCCATCGCCTCCATCGGCGGCGCCGCCCTCAATAATGAAGAATGCTATCTGATCTCCAAATTGATGCGGGCCTTGGGCATCGTCTATCTGGAACACCAGGCCCGCCTCTGACACTCCTCCACTGTGGCCTCGTTGGGGCCCACCTTCGGCCGGGGTGCCATGACCAACCATTGGAATGACCTGGCCAACAGCGATTGCATCCTCATTGTCGGGGCCAACCCGGCGGAAAATCATCCCATCAGCTTTAAACACATCGGCACCGCCCTGGAGAAAGGGGCCAAACTCATCGTCGTCGACCCCCGTTTTACCCGCTCCGCGGCCAAAGCCGATCTCTTTATCCGCCTGCGGCCCGGCAGCGACATCGCCTTGTTCAACTGTTTAAGCAATTATGTCATCCAAAATAATCTCTTTCATAAGGACTACGTCGTCAATTACACCAACGCCAGTTATATTATAAAATCAGGGTTCGATTTTCAGGAAGGCCTCTTCTCTGGCTTTGATCCGGCCAAGAAGGCCTATGATTTCTCCACGTGGGATTATGAGACGGATGGGCAAGACAATCCGCTCACCGATCCCACCCTGCAGCATCCCCGCTGCGTCTTCCAGTTGCTCAAGCAGGAATTCAGCCGCTATACGCCGGAATTGGCCGAAGCCGTCACCGGCGTGCCCAAAGAGCAGGTCCTGGCCATGGCCAAACTGTATAGCAGCACCGGGCAGCCGGGCAAGGCCGGGACCATCATGTATGCCATGGGCGCCACCCAACATTCCACCGGTGTACAGATCATCCGCAGCTACTCCATTCTGCAGCTCCTGTTGGGCAATATGGGCATACCGGGAGGCGGCATCAATGCCCTCCGGGGAGAGAGCAACGTCCAGGGCTCCACGGACATGGCCCTCCTCTTCCATGTGGTGCCGGGGTATATGGCCATCCCCAATGCCGCCAACCATCCAACCCTGAAGGATTATCTGGAAAAGGAAACCCCTAAGGCCAGTTTTTGGGTCAATAAACCGAAATTTTTCATCAGCCTGCTCAAGGCCTGGTGGCTGGATGCCGCAACCCCTGAAAATAATTTCGCCTATGATTATCTCCCCAAGATCGGCAAGGGTTATGAGGGCGGCGGCTATTCCTGGGTGCCCATGATGCATGCCATGGACAACGGCGATATCAAAGGTCTCATCGCCTGGGGCATGAATCCGGCGGTGGGGTCCGCCAATCTGAACCATACTTATGCAGCCCTGGCCAACCTCGAGTGGCTGGCCGCCTTTGACCTCTGGGAAACGGAGACCGCCGTTTTCTGGAAGCGCCCTGGCGCCAATCCCCAGGAGATCAAGACCGAGGTCTTCCTCTTCCCGGTAGCCGATGCCTTGGAGAAAGAAGGCTCCATCAGCAACAGTGGCCGCTGGATCCAATGGCGCTATCCGGCGGCCAAGCCCCAAGGCGACGCCAGGAGCGATCTCTGGTACGTCAACCGCCTAGCCCTGGAGTTGAAGAAACTGTATCGGGAAGACCTCAGGGCTGTCTGTCCGAAACCCATCGGCCACCTGTATTGGAACTATGGCGATAATCCCGATGTCCATCTGGTGGCCAAGGAGATCAACGGCTTCACCGTCGCCGACCGCAAACAGGTGGCCAATTTCCTGGCCCTGAAAGACGACGGCTCCACCGCCTGTGGCTGCTGGATCTATTCCGGGTTTTACCCCGGTCTGGACAAGAACGATAACAAGGCTGCGGCCCGAGACAAGAAAGACCCCAGCGGTCTAGGCCTTTATCCCGGGTGGGCCTTCTCCTGGCCGGTGAACCGGCGCATCATTTATAACCGCTGTTCCGTGGACGCCCAGGGTCAGCCCTGGAATCCGGCCAAGGCCCTGGTCCGCTGGGATGACGCGGCCCATAAATGGATTAGGAACGACGTCCCTGACTTCAAGTGGATCGATCCGGCCACCAAAATGGAGGCGCCACCCGAGGCTTCATTGGCCACCGCCTATCTCATGCTGCCCGAAGGCCGGGCCCGCCTCTTCATCCCCAAAGGCGCCACCCGGGAAGGTCCCTACCCGGTCCACTACGAAGCCCTGGAGTGCCCCTTTATCAATCCGGTCTATCCCAAGCAGCAATCCAACCCGGTGGTCAAGATTTGGAAGTCCAAATTGGATCAATACGCCCAGATCTGCGATCCTCTCTATCCCTATATCGCCACCACCTTCCGGCTGACGGAACATTGGCAGACCGGCGCCATGACCCGGAATCTCCCCTGGCAGGCGCAACTCTTCCCCGAAATGTTCATCGAGATCAGCCCCAATCTGGCTAAGGCCAAGGGTATCAAGCCCGGCGATTGGCTCAAGGTGTCCAGCGCCCGGGGCTCGGTGTTGGCCCGGGCCCAGGTGACCAATCGGGTCCAGGCCTTCCGCTGCGGTCTGCCGGGCATGGAAACCACCGTGGAAATGGTGGCCCTGCCCTGGCATTTCGGCTTCGCCGGCCTAATCACCGGCGGCCCCGATAAGAACCAGAACTACGCCGTGAACCAATTGTCACCGGCGGTAGGCGATGCCAACACCATGATCCCGGAATACAAGGTATTCCTGGTCAATCTGGAAAAGGCCTAAGGGGGCGCAATCATGAGCAAAGGTATGTTGATCGACACCACCCGCTGCATCGGCTGCCGGGCCTGCCAGACCGCCTGCAAGAGCTGGAACAACCTCCCCGGAGTCAAGACCACCTTCAGCGACACCTGGTCCAATCCCCGGTATTTGAGCAGCGCCGATTTTACCCGTATCATCTTTCGGGAAGACCTCCACGCCGACGGCACGGTCGGTTGGCATTTCATTAAGCGCCAGTGCATGCACTGCAACGATCCGGCCTGTGTCTCCGCCTGTCCGGTGGCAGCCTTACAGAAGCTGGCAAACGGGCCCGTGGTCTACGACGACAGCCGCTGTATCGGCTGCCGCTACTGCATGATGGCCTGCCCCTTCCAGATCCCTAAATTCCAGTGGGACAGCGCCGTGCCCTTCATCCGCAAGTGTACTTTCTGTGCCGACCGCCAAGCGGTGGGCTTGGAGCCGGCCTGTGCCACCACCTGCCCGACGAGCGCCCTGCTGTTCGGCGACCGGCAGGAACTCATTGCCGCAGCCTGGCGGCGGATCCACCAGAACCCCGGCCGCTATCATCCCGAGGTGTATGGCGAAAAGATTGCCGGTGGCACGGCCAAACTCTACCTGACGGCCCAGTCGTTCGAGGCCCTGGGCCTCAACCACCAGGGCTTCCGCACTGACCTAGGGGAGACCCCCCAAGGGGTTTACGGCCGGGAATGGATGGGCAAAGTGCCTTTCGTGGCCCTGGCCGTGGGCGGTCTGACCCTGGGCTTGTATGCCATCAACCGGCGCCGGGCCGAACTAGCCGCGGCCGAGGCTGCAGCCAAGCACGAAGGGAAGGAGGTCTAAGCCATGGCAGAGAAAGTGGAAAAATGGTATCCCGGCGAACCCCGTGGCAAAATCAGCTATGGCCGCATGATCCTTTATTCCTTGACCACCTTGGGGATTCTCTCGGGGTTGATCCGCCTCTTTTTCGGCCTGGGATCACCCATAACCAACCTGAGCGATGCCTATCCCTGGGGCTTGTGGATCAGTTTTGACGTGCTCGCCGGCGTGGCCCTGGCCGGCGGCGGCTTTACCATGGCCGCGACCATCTACGTCTTTAATCTGAAGAAATTCGAGCCGCTGCTGCGGCCGGCCAAAATTTCCGCCTTTTTAGGCTACCTGATGTTCATCTTCGGCCTCTTCTTTGATCTGGGCCTGCCCTGGCGCATCTGGCATCCCCTGATCTATTGGAATACCCATTCGGTGCTCTTTGAAGTGGCCTGGTGCGTCATGCTCTATACCACGGTACTGGGCATTGATGTGCTCATCATGGCCCTGGAGCGCTTCCAAATCGAAGGTCCCGTCCGCTTTTTGCGCAGTATCTACGTCATCTTCATCGTGGCCGGGATTATCCTGTCAACGTTGCATCAATCTTCTTTGGGCGCCCTCTACTTGTTGCTCCCCGAAAAGATGTCGGAACTCTGGGCCACCAATGCCATAGGCATCCTGTTCTTTGCCAGTGCCGTCATCGGCGGTTTGAGCGTCGTGACCATTGAGAGTCTGGTGAGTGCCCGGGTCTATGGCCGCCAACCGGAAATGCACATCCTTCCCGACTTAGCCAAGGGGCTGGCCGTGGCCCTCTTGGTCTATTTTGCCATGAAGGTCACCGACCTCTATGCTCGGCGAGTCGCCTTCTTCGCCCTGGACTGGCAGCATCTACTCTTCTATATTGAAATCTTCGGCACCGTGGCCCTGCCCGCCCTGCTCCTGACCTTCCGGGAGATCCGAGAGAGCCCCATGGGTCTGCTCTGGTGCGCCGGCCTAGCCGCCTTTGGCGTCGCCCTGAACCGCTTTAATGTCAGCCTGACCTCCTATGGCGGCTACCGAGAGTTCAGTTATTTCCCCTCTCTCATTGAGATTTTCCTGACCGTCGGCCTGGTGGCCGGCGGCATCCTCCTCTTTGATTTCCTCACGAAAAACCTGCCGGTCTACCACGAAGAACTTATTGGCCATGGCGAACCTTCAAGTTGAGCAGATTGAGGCCGCCCTTACCGCCTATACCGCCGCCGCCCCCCGTCGGGCCCGACTCCTGGAACTGGCGGGAGCGGTGCTGGCGGCGTTGGAGGCCACCACTGCCACCCTGCCGGAAGCACCGCAGGTGGATCTGCAGGCAACCGCCGCCCGTCTGACCGCCGGCCAGCTCCTCCTGCCTGAGCCGCCCGTGCCACTAGCTCGGTTTCAGGCGCTCTTAGTCCGATTATTTGGGATTTTTGAGAAATTTGACCTGCTGCCGCCCTTGCCCGCGGCCCTCCAGCAGCAGCTTTTGGACCTGCCGCCCCACGACTGGCTGCAGGAAAACGGACCGCTGGCGCAACTGGCTGAATCCTCCCATATACCTTTGGGCTTGTTGCTTTTCATCGGCCAACAGGCCCTCAGCCCCTTTTATCAACAAGCCGCGGCCCCCTATGCCAGCCTGTGGCCGAAAAGACACTGGCAGCAGCCCTTCTGCCCAGGTTGCGGCCGGCCGCCCACCATGGCCCTCATCGCCCCGGAAACCGGCCAGCGCCGCCTGCATTGCTGCCTCTGCGCCATCACCTGGCCAGCGTTTTCCCGGCAGGCCTGCGTTTTTTGTGGTCGCGAAGCCACCCAGACCCGTTACTATTTCCTGGAGGACGACCCGGCCCGGCGGGCCGACCTCTGCCAGGCCTGCGGCCGCTACCTGCGGACCATTGTCTTGGCCAAACTCCCCCACCCCCCGCACCTCCCCCTGGAAGAGTTTGTCCTGGTGGACCTGGACACCCTCATGGTCCAGCGGGATAAATCTTAGTAGGCCATCAGTCTTCTTGCCGGGCGCCTGATAGCGACCCCAACCTTGTGCCCGGACTGACACCACCCCACCACCCGTGACACTTCGCTTATTCAGCCCCCCATCCCGACCGGCGCCGAGAAATTGCCGGGCTGGCGGCCAGATTGCCTGACGATCTTCATTGACAGGAACAATTCCCTTTTATATTATGAAAAAAACTTTAAAGGAGCTTGCAGATGCACCCCAAATTTCGGTTCGGTGTCTTGCTGGTCAGCTTGTTCTGTTGCAGTCTGGCACTACCCCCAGTGAGTTGGGGACAGCCCTTCATGTTAGACGGCACGCATTGGCAGGACATCTCCTACGATGCCAAGGTGACCTACATCAAGGGTATCGGCAACATGGCTGATTTTGAGGTCCAGGCCGACGGCCCCAAAAAAGGCCAGGGCTACTGCATCGCTTATATGCTGGTGCAGGAGTTTAAAGACTGCTCCATTGATTCGGTAGTTAAGGAAATTGATAAATTTTACCAAGAAAATCCAAAAGAATTAAAAAAACCAGTCTTGGAAGTCATGATTCGGCGGGCTTCCCAGCTCTGCCCTCCCGAAAAAACCAAGTAAGCAGGCAGCGAGGTTATGACATGCGAAAACTCATGGTAGTTACAGTGCTAGTGTGTTTCCTGGCGATGGGCTGTTCAGGTATGTCCTATACAGCCCAACGCACCCTGAGCGGTGGGGCCATCGGCGCGGCCAGTGGTGCCACTATCGGCGCCATTGCCGGCAATGCCGGCATGGGCGCGGCCATAGGGGGTGGCGCCGGTCTCGTGGGCGGCTACCTCTATGACCAATACAAAAAATCTCGGGGCGAACCGTAAAGTTAACTTCTGACCGATTCGCAATCTCGAGGCGACGGGAGTGAAGGCAGCCACAGCACTCCCGTCGCCTTTTTTTCCGGGCCGACGCTTGGTCGGCTCCCTTACCCCCGCCATTGGCACATTTTCTCGCTCTCGGTCCGGCTCGCCAAGGTTGCCAACAGACTGTCTTCAGTTCCAAAAAATAATTGCCGAAAAGTATACAGAAACGATGATTGCAGAATTTTGCTGCCTGGGGCTATAAATTTTCTACAGACTGCAAAAAAGTTATAGACATTAATGTAATTATTGAATAGTATGCCTTCTTATCTTCTGTATTATATTTTATCAACCTAAGGTTAACGTGCCCCAGGGTCAAAAGGTTCCCTCATGGTTGTTCCTTTTGCGGCCAGCGCCGCCGTGACGCGCCCAAAAGCCTGGAAAAGGCAGCCTTTCGCTGGAATCTCGCCACTGCCATGCTCTGGGCTCCAAGAACTCCATTCTGAATATCTCGCCGGTACAATAGTATGACAAGGACTCGGATCAACCCTAACCTGGCAGCAAGCCGCCGCCAACCTTGTCCAGGCATGGTTGGCGGCCTCGCCCTCGTCCTTTTTTGTATGATGTTGGCACCGATTTATTACCACCTGCGGTGAGCCGCTCGAGATAGTCGGTAAAACTCTGCGAGCGGCTGCAGCCATCGCCTATGAACCCAAGACCCTGTATCTCCTGGACGACAAGGGTAACCCGGCCCTGGCGGCCTTGGCAGCGCAGCTGGGATTTCGCTACTTGGCCCGGGAAACCCATGAAGATGCCAAGGCCGGTAATCTGAATTATGGCCTGCAACACTCCCACGGTGATCTGATCCTGACCTTGGATGCCGATCAGGTGCCGTCCCCGGTGATCCTGCAACGGTTGGTGGGCTATTTCCAGATTCCCAAGATAGCCTTTGTGCAGAGCAAACAGAATTTTCTGGTTCCCAAAGGAGACCCGTTCGGCAATACCGACAAGATTTTTTACAACGTCATGCAGTTGGGGAAGGATTCTGATAACGCCGCTTTTTCCTGCGGCTCCGGGGTCATCTATCGGCGGGCGGCCCTGGCTGAAATCGGCGGCTTCAGCACCTGGAACCTGGTGGAGGACGTCCATACCTCCTTGCTGCTCCACCAACGGGGCTGGAAATCGGTCTATTACAATTATTCGCTGACCATTGGCACAGCCCCGGCCGATATTTGGGGGGTATACCGGCAGCGGCGGCAATGGGCCGTTGACTCCTTGCGCCTACTCTTCTGGGACAGTCCATTTTTTCGTAAGGGCTTGAGCTTTAAACAGAAAATGCAATACTTCAACCTCGGTTTTGTCTATCTGGTGTCGGCCTTTGTCATGCCCATCTTTTTTCTGGTCCCCGTCTGGACCATCTTTTCCAATACCTTTGTCCTTGTGACCCCCGTCAGTGATTATGTTTTCCACAGGTTGCCAGCCTTTCTCTGTATGTCCATAGCCTATGGCATTCTTAACTACCCCACCCCTTATCTCCAGGCCTATCAGATGTGGACGGGCTTATTCCCGGTGTTTATCGTTTCCACTTTCCAGGCCCTGCGCTACCGGCGGCGCAAACCGCCCTACCGGGTGACGGTTAAAGAACACAACCAACGTCCGCCTCGTCCGGCGCTCATGGCGATTCTGCCGCAATTACTTTTTATTCTCGGCAATATTGTGGCCATCATTTACGGCTTTTTCTTCCGCCGGGATTTCGCCGAATTTTTGCTGCTCAACTACGCCTGGAGTATCTGGGCCATCTGGACCCTCTCTGGCATCTGTGTGGCCGCCCTCAGTCCGGTGAAATGGCCAGAGGCCGAAGCCGAACCCGATCGGTTTACACCCATGGATATCATCAACAATACCCTGGGACTCATTCTCTTTATCTGTATTGCTGCCCTGGGCGCCATTTTGGTGCTCCGGCTGCATTAATTACCCGTAAATTGAGCGATTATTGAAGAAATCGCATGGCAGCCGCCGGTTTTAGCCTGCGCTCAGAACGACCTGATTGGCAGCAGTTCCTTAACGCAATCTAATACTTGCGGCTACAAATCGCCTAATTTGAGTTACCACCGCCGGCGGCGGTGGGATTTTTTCTGACGGCCCTTATGTCTCCCTCCTTACGCTTTGGCCTCTATGACCCCGGCTGCCCGCCCCTCCTGGGTCCCGTCGCGGCTTGGGAGGAAGAACTGGGGGCCCCCATCACCATTATCAGTTGGTATCAGGCCTGGGGCTCCAGCCAGGCCGCGCCCCGCCCTGAGCTCATCCAGGAAGCCCAGCGCCTTGGCCTTATCCCCCTGATCACGTGGGAACCCTGGCAATTGCCAGCTGATATCGGCAGCCACAGACATCCCGCCGATCAACCCGCCTTTGCCCTGGAGCGCATCCTGAGCGGCGTTTACGACCGCTACATTGATGAGTGGGCCCAGGCCTTGGCCGGCTGCCAGGCCCCTGTCTGGCTGCGCCCTCTGCACGAAATGAACGGCAATTGGTACCCCTGGGGCGGGACGGTCAACGGCAACTGCGCCGCTCTCTTTATCCAGGTATGGCGGCACCTGCGGGCCCGGTTCGCCGCGGCCGGGGTTCAGAACATCGCCTGGGTCTGGTGTCCCTATGTGCAATCGGTTCCCAACACGCCGGATAATGATTTGGAGCATTACTTTCCCGGCAATGATCAGGTGGATTGGCTGGGCCTGGATGGTTATAACTGGGGCACCTGCCAAGCTTGGTCGCGTTGGCAGAGCTTTCCGGAGATCTTCAGCGAGGCCTATCACCGCCTCCTGGCTTTGGCGCCGGAAAAACCTCTGATGATTGCAGAATTAGGCTGCGCCGAGGCGGGCGGGAGCAAAGCAGCTTGGCTGCACGAGGCCTGCCGTCTGCTTTCTTCTCATTTTGATAAATTTCAGGCGGTGGTCTGGTTTCAGATTGACAAAGAATGTGATTGGCGGCTCAACTCCTCGCCGCCGGCCCTGGAGGCGTTTCAAAGCTACCGCCATATTTTTGCCACAAAAAAAGCGGGCACCCCCAGGGATGCCCGCCGATAAGCTGCTGCGCCGCTACCAACGTCGTCTGCTGCCAAGCAGAACTAAACCGCCGGCCAGCAGCAGGAAGCTGGCTGGCAGCGGTACGGCGCTGAATTCCAGGGAGACACCGGCGTCGTTGTCCACCGCATTATAATCATTAATATAGAAGTACACCTCGGCCGCTTGCGGCAGGGTAATCGTCATGCCATCCACAAACTGCCGGTAATAATCCAAAACGTCACTTTCTGCGCCTTGGTGCAGGGACCAATCTCCAAAGGCAAAAGACTGGGTGGTGCTGTCCGCATAGACAGCATACATCTGCACATAGGCATTCCAGAGGGACGCACTCGGGCTCTCGTTCGACCACAAAAAGGCATTGAGCTGATAGGCCCGAGAATCAGGGGTCAGACGCAAAACATACGTCCCCGGGGCCAGGTTCAGGGATTTCCAAACGGGCGCTGTCGGGTTGCCAAAAACGTCTCCAGCCGATTCGACCCGCCAATTTCCCACAACCGTACCGTTCACTAAGATACCGTCGGCCAGATCATCCGAGAGTCCCTGCCGCGAAGCCCACAGCGGCGTGGGAGCCGCAGGGCTATAAGTCCACTTATAATAATACGCCCCTGGGACATCGACATCGGCGATGTAAAGATGGGCCTTGGAGAGATCATCAGCATACCAACCGGCATTGGCTATGCCATCCAAATGCACCACGGCAGCCCTGGCCGGAAGCACTACCAGCCCCCCCCACAGCACCAGTAAGACCAACATAGAAAATATCTTTCTCATAATTTCCTCTCTTTCTACCCTTCCCCAGTCTGGAATTGCAGATATCCTCAAATTCTGCGATATATTTTGTGCAATTTAAATGCCAAATTCAGGGAACAATCTGCGGCAGGGATAATAAGACAAGTTCTGCATCTCCTGACCCTGAGCAGAATTTCCTGTTCAACTTTTGGAACATTTTGATCACTTTTTCAAACATGGCCGATTTATTAAATGTTTGTCTAAAAATGTTCAGATTTTTGAACCCCCAATAATTTAATTATTTGAACAAATGCTGTCAAGAGAAAGATGCCCTTGCCGTATGGCAAGAATCGGGGCACGCCAGCAAATCAACCGGGCCCGGACCATTACTCGCCAATCTCTAAAGCAGCACTGCCTTCGGGCAGGGCCTCCACCTCTCGGAGGCGCCGTTCAATGGCCCGGGAACGCCGGGCCGCGTCATCCATGCTATGGGAGGCCTGGTCCAATTTTTTCTTGACGCCGGTCAGGATGTCGCCAAATTTCCCGAATTCCGTCTTGACCGCGCCCAGCAGACGCCAGACTTCGCTGGAGCGCTGCTGGATGGCCAGGGTGCGGAAGCCCATCTGCAGGCTGTTGAGGAGGGCCGCAAAGGTGGTGGGCCCGGCGATGACCACCCGATATTCCCGCTGCACTGACTCGGCCAGACCGGGCTGCCGCAAAACCTCGGCATACAGGCCTTCGGTGGGCAGGAACATGATGGCAAAATCGGTGGTTTGGGGCGGACGCAGGTACTTCTCGCTGATGGTCTTGGCGTTGCCCCGGATTGCCGCAGCCAACTGTTTGTTGGCCAGGGCCACGGCCTCGTTTTGGGCCGCCTCCTGGGCTGCCACCAGGCGTTCATAGACCTCCAGGGGGAATTTGGCGTCGATGGGCAGCCAGACCTCCTCGCCATCGCCCCGCCCCGGCAGGCGCAGGGCAAACTCCACCACTTCGCCGCCGACATCCCCCAATTTGACTTCCCGGGCAAACTGCTCCGGGGCCAGGGTGTGCTCCAGCAGGGCTTCCAGGCGGATTTCGCCCCAATCGCCCCGACTCTTGATATTGGTCAGGACGCGCTTCAGGTCCCCGACGCCGGTGGCCAGGCTCTGCATCTCGCCCAGCCCTTTGTGCACCTGTTCTAAGCGCTCCGATACCTGTTTAAAGGAGGCGCCCAAACGCTGCTCTAGAGTTCCTTGCAGCTTTTCATCCACCGTGGCCCGCATCTGGTCCAACTGTTTGGCATTATCCGTCTGAATCTCCCGCAGTTTGGCCTCAACCGCCTGCCGCAATTTCTCCTGCTGCTCGTTGTTGCCTGCGGTCAACTGCTGCATCTGCCGGGCAAAGGCCTCCATTTGCTCCTTTAACAACTGACCCATCTCGGTCATGCCCTTGAGCACCGAATCATTGAAATTCTGCAGGGACTGCCCCAACTCCTGCCGCTGCTGTTTGGCAGCCACGGCGCCCTCCTCGCGGATCTGCTCGAGTTTACGGCTGTTTTCAGCCTGCAGAGTGCGGCCGGCTTGATCCAAGGTCTCCCGCATAGTGAGCAGCAGGGTCTGCGTCTGCTGGGAAAAGGTGGTTAACGAGGCGACTAGTTCCTCCCGATCCCGGCGGGCGCTGGCCAGAAACTCCTCCCGGTTGCGGCCGATCTCGTCCCGCAGCACCTGCTCCAGCCGCGCCAGGCCCTTTTCCAGCTGTTCGCCCTGGAGGGTCAGGGCAGCGGCCAGGTCTTGGGGCGGCAAGCGCTTCCAGGAAAGCAACACCACTATGAGGACACAGACCAAAAGGATCGCCACAACGACCACACATCCTATGACCATGATGGTCTCAACATTCAGAGCTGCCATGATTCCCCTCCTGTTTTCGACACCGACTTCTGTCGCCTTCTCCTTGATCCCGACCTAGCGGCCTCAGCCAACCATATCTTCTTCTTTACCGGCAAGGCCTTGTCAACGGTTGTCATTTTGCCTCGGTTCCCAGATCACTATACAATCTTCTTCCTGTTTTCCCAAGCCAAGTCCTACCCAAACATTTGCAAGCGAATTGTCAGCGCAGGCTAAAGCCCGCGGCTACCTTTAGAAAGACAATTTGTAGCGCCGATCTCCAGATCGGCCTCCCCTTGGC
>DYEV01000035.1 GCA_020725545.1 Desulfobacca sp.
AAGTCTGGTTGGGAGAAGCCAGCCGCCGGCCGGCCAAAGCGGATTCGGCCGGCCGGCGCCAAGCGTTGGCGGGGCAGGCCGAATCCGCCCCGCATTGCATCAATAAATCTACCCCGGCCAAGGCTGGCCCTCGTTGCCAGCAACTTTTCCATTAACCAGAGGGGTCAATTTTCGATGACAATCTTCACACAAACCGGTCAAGATGGCCGCCGGCACCTTCGGTCTGCCATTATCCGGGAAATAGAAAGGACGGACAGGCTCCTCCGGGATCATCGGCGCAACCGTCTTCCGAAAGGGACCGGCCAGGATTTCTCCGAGGCCTTCTGCCGATCCTCCGGGAGGTAAATGTCATGATCCATAATCGTCTTTTGCTTCCTTCGGGGTCTGAACAAAGGCTGATCTCCGATAGCATCTATTTATTGTAAAATCATATAGTTATAATATATTGCCCCAAAAGCTTGTCAAGCTCAAAATAGCATGATTTTCAATATATTAGGTTAATGCCATAATGAGGTTTTTACGAACTCATCACTTTTAGGTTTATGACTTCCCGCCGGCCGGCTTCAAACCGGGTCTTGGCCGGCTGCGGACATAATTGTCTGCCTTCTTTATCAATTACTTGGACGTAGAGATCGGGTCTGGCCTCGATGAGGTCCCGGAAGTCCTCAGTCCGGTAGCGGAGTTCGTAGTAGCCGCCATTCATGGTTTTGACGCTGCCGAGGCGGTCATCAAAGAAGAGGTCTTCGTCGTAGATCGTGACGGTGAGGCCATCGAGGCCATTGCCGCTTTCGTCAACCACCCGGCCGCGCACAATCCAGAGGTCAGGGGGCGCGGTCGTCCCCTCGGCATAATCTGTTGGCGGTGCCTGACAGACGCCGGCGCCATCGGCCAGCAGGAGGCGGCGATAGTATATGTAGCCGGGCTCGAGGGGGAGGGGGGTGGCATCTTTGAGGAGGATTCTTTGATCCTGATCCAGAACATAGAGATAATATAGGGGCAGAGCCTTTGCTTCCGCCTGAGCGGCAGCTTTGGGGGTATGAATAATGGCAAAGTAGCCCCGGGCATCGGTGCAGGCATAGCCGAAATCCTGGCGCCACTTGCCTTTGGCATCAAAGATGGCAACGGTCAGGCCGCTTTTGCCTTGCCGGTTCTTGTCCAGCACGACGCCATGGACCAGCCATTGGTCGGCTGCAAAGGCGGGAACCTGGATCTGGGCCTTGGCGGCTTCCTCCTGAAGATCGACCAGCATTTTCTCGCGGTAGGCCAGTCGGGAGGCCATTTGCTGTACCCGGGGATGATCCTGGCCGAGTTTGGCGGTCAGACGGCTCTGCTCCCGCCGCAGGGCTCTATTTTTCACCGTCTGGAAGAGTTTGCTGCGTTCGAGCTCCTCGGCCCGCAGGGTATCGAGCATATTGAGAGAGGCATCAAGTTTGCCGATAAAATCATCGTCACTGATCTGTTTTTTTTCCATGGCAACACCTCATTGGCTCATTCTCGGGGGAGCAGAACTATTTTAGGGCCAAGCTTGACACTTTGAAGTGCGAAGTTGTGATTGCATACAAGGGGGCGCAATTGACGCTAACGAGAATGGAATTGGCCGAATATTGGACAAATGCCGGTATGCCCAGTGGAATTAAACAATGGGTGGCCTGATTCCCCACAACGGTATTCATGACACCGTAAGAGAACAGGGAGCAGGGCGTCAGGGTAAAACCCTCCTGGAAGCGGTTGTTGCAGGTGCGCACGGTGGCGCCGACCAGGCCCACATCGAAATAAAGGATATCAAAAAATGAGGCGCATTCTGCCTGATTGCCGGTATAAGAGACGTCATCAAGGGAGACGAGGAGTTGCGAACTCATGGCACCTTGGATGCCGGGGGTCAGCATGTCCAGAGTGACCTGATTATTGTCAAAGAGGATTTTGCCGCTGGGGAGATAGAGCAAAGCAGTAGCTGCAGCCGGGGTCGCCTGGGCCTGAACCGAAACGTGTGTGGTCACCGGGGCGGTGCGGGCCATAGCGCCAAAGGAGGACAACATCATGGCCAGGAGCATATCTTTGGAAACCCCCAGGTTCAGGATAAACACTGAGCCGGCTAACAAGGCGGGCAGGCTAGAGTTGTCCACTCCCAGGGAGGTCAATTGATTGCCCACGATGGAGACCGGGCCGAAGGCAATGAGAGAGATCGTCCGCCCCACGGGCTGCGTCACAATATTATTATGAATCTTTACCGCCGGAATGCCATCGTGATAAAAAAGCTCTCTTTCCTGAATATATTCCCGGATCATCTCTCGAAAGCTCAAGGCAATGACAATCCCGCCTCGCCAGCCCGGTTGGATGCCCCCGGTGGAGGCGGTATCCCGTTTGCCATTATTCAGGATCCGGTTATCTGAGATGTCCACTTTCTCGCCGTGTAGCATAAATATGCCACAGACCGGCACCAGATGACTCTCGCCGTTGTCTTGGATGGTATTTTCTCGGATGACCACATTTTCGCAGTCGGCCAGGGCGATACCGCCAAAACCCATTTCCGGCAGTAGGTCGGCTTTGTCTCCTGAGTTGAGCTGCTTGAGATAATCGGGCAATTGTCTGAGGCAATCTTTGATCAGGTTGTTTGTAATGGTCAGGCCTTCGACACACACGATTTCGCCGATATTTTTCAGCGAAAAGAACCCCAACACTCCGATGCCGTTCAGGCCCATGCCCTGGATGTGGTTATCCTGGATAGAGATGTCGTAGAGGAAACTCTTGAACTGGCCGGCCAGGATTTCTATGGCTGGAGCGTCCAATCTATTATAGGCGGGATAATTCCTGTATTGTGGAAAGCGCTCCAGCAAGTCGTTGGGAAAATCGCCGAGGGTGATGCCATTCCAGGAGCCGCCCAGGATGCGGTTGCCGATAATCCTGATGGCTTCCGAGCCGCCGCCGATCTGGATGCCGCCGGAGGCCGCATACGCCGCAATGGGAATCCAATTAACCAGGCCGCGATGCTTTTCCCAAAGATGATTTGAATATTTCCTCTGTTTCTTTTCTCGGTAAAGGCTTGTCGGGTCAGTGCATTCGTACACGGGGTTGGGATAAGTTTCATTTTCATCGATAATTATTACTTCTTTATTTTTCTGGACCGGTTCCACCGAGATATTATTGTCTTTAATGAGACCTTCCTCGCCGGCCAGAAAAATGGCGGCGCGGCTGGTCTCCGAGTCAAGCATGACGATCTGGTTATCCTGGATGGTGATCTTTTCGCCGCCGGTCACTTTAATGGCCTGGGTTTTGGCAACAAATCTACTGCCACGAATTTCCAGGTTAGAGAGCTTGCCATTGGCAGTATGATGGGCCTCCAGGCCGATGCCGGTCAGCTGCACGATGTCGAGATCTTGCAGGATAATCCTTTGGCAATCGATCACCTGGAATACCGGTTCGGCAGGATCTTTGGGATAGATGAGTGTCTGCCAGCGACAGCCCTTGATGGTGAGCTTCTTTAGCCCGGAGATTATGAAATTCCCTTCATACTCACCGGGGAGGAGACAGATCTGGTAGCCCCAGTCGATGGGCAGACTTTGAATGGCATTTAGGGCCTCCTGCAGATCGTCAAAGTCGCCGTAGCTGACTTGGCCATTACCGACAATAATGGTGCAGCACATCTGGCCCGGTCCGGCCTCTTCGGCCACCTCAATGAGAGGGGGGAAAATCCTGCGGCAGTCGGTGGGCTGCGGCGGAGAAAAAACCTGGTTGGCAATTGTTACCAGGGCCAAGGGGCAATAGGCGTGGTGTATTCCCAGGGGAGACTGGGCCAAAGGTTCACCGGTGAGATCGTCAAAGGGCCATTCTATGTGCCCCTGGGTCTCTCGGGTAGCTGTCCGGGCGGGGATCAGCCAATAATCGCCGCTGCGGAAGTAGTCCCCGCGCAAGTGGACCTGCACGCCATTTTCCAGGGTGATCCAATCGTTTATGATGGTAATGCCGGCCTCAGGAGCCTCCTTGCTCATATCCCAGCGGCGTATTCTCGGATGGGCCCCCAAGTCAGCAAAGTCAGGGAGAGTAACACCGCTGGCAAAGCTAATCTGGTCTGTGGCAGGGTCGATGTTGTCGATGAGGAACAGATTGCCGGGGTCGACCAGGTTGTCGGGTTCGGCCATGAGGAGTTCGAGCCTATCCCCGAGGATCTCGACCCACTGGAGGCGATTAAAGCCCAGATTCTTTTCCCGTCCCAGATCCTGGACTTCCAGCACCTGGCCGCTGACGGGCTTCACGCCGGTCACCACCGAGCCATTATCCCGGGACCATTTAAAGGTGGCCTCACCCATCTTGCCGGATTTATGAATTTCAACCCGGTAGAGCTGATTTTCCAAGCCCTGATAACCCGAACTAGGGGGTAGGAGGCAGGGACCCTCCTCGCCTGGGTCCTGGAAAGTGCGCGCCTGCAGTTTTGCCGTGGCGGTATCATCGGGGTGCCGCCAGCCCGGTGGAAAGTGGCTGCAATCAGGATTATCGTCGACCTTGTGCAGTTTGACCTGCCAGACGGTCTGCAGCCGGGTGGCAGTATCGGGCCCGCCCAGGGCAATCTCCCGGATGGCCGGATCCTCGGTGGCACTGACATGGCGCGGCCAGACATCGAGATAGACCAGGTACGAGCCATCTTGGGGGAGAGTAGGCGTGGGATAGTGGGTTTGGGTGGCATAGGTCAGGCAGCGTCGGGCTGTGGCAGGACCGGGCGTGGTGAGGGCGGCTAGCTCTGCCGCGGTCAGAGACTTAGTAAAGCTGAGGGAACTAGTAGTGCGATCTAGATCCCGGATTTTTACCAGTTTCGGAGTGGCGTTCGGCGCGCTGAGACTGAGCCACTGACCCGCTTGCAGGTCTTCGCCGTCGAGGTTCAAGGCGGTCAGCTGCATGCCAGCGGCGGTCAGGTTAGTAACGGCAACGGCCTCGGGCTCAATGGCACAGAGTGCGCCACCCACATACATCCGGCCGGGCCCAATGGTCAAGTCTTTATCATCGGGGGTGAGACCGATCTTGAAGCCGGGGGCATATTTTGGCGCGCCCACAAAACCGATGACGTCTTGGGCCGCGGTGGTTCTGAGGTGATCTTCCAGGTGAACCTGTTCATTCCAGTCGGCGTCAACCTGGACGCGTCCCTGTTGCATGAAAACGCCGCGGTAATGTTTTTTCCGATCGAAGGTCTGGCGACTGAAATCACCCTTCATGACACGCCTCCTGGTGATAATTAACTTGCATAGAAAATCCCGGCCTCCAGACTACAGCGGAGGTATTCTGTCAAACGCAGCCGGAGGTTGATTTCCCGTTGCGGCTGATACAAATCATGCCAGGCGCCCATTTCCGCTTCATCTTCGGCGCCTTGCCGGATTTCACTGGCACATCTGGTGCTGAGCTGGCCATAGCCAGGGTCACCGTATTGTAAGGAGGTGAACAACGGCCGGACCCGGGAGCTGTCTGCCGCCTTTGCGGGTTGGCAGTGATAGCGCCGGGGCACCTTGGAGTCAAAGGGTAGATAGGAAAACCGCACACAACCATCCTGGACCTGTTCCGAGATTACCGGTTCGGTGCCACCGGTCCCCTCCGCCAGGAGGATACTGTTTGACACCAGATCCAGCCGGATGGTATGCACTCTGCCGATAGATGTGCAATTTTTCAGGGTGAGAGCGGCGCCGGGATCGGAGCCAAAAGCCCCGGCGTTGATTCCGGCATAGGCGATGTTGGCTGGGGTGCTGGCATCAATAATGCAGTTGAGAATGTGTGCCTGGGCGCCGGCGGCAATCCTCAAGCCGCCGGTGATACTGTCCTGGATTTCCACCTGCGCCAGCGGTGCGGCAACAATGAGACTCGTAGCCGTCGGGTCTGTGGCAGTACCGTGCACGTGCCGAGCCAGACCCGGCACGAGGGTGCAATGAATGAGGCGGATCAGGCGGAAGTCGCCAAGAAACTGGAGGGTGTTTCCGCCAATAACCAGCCCGTTCAGGCTCAGGGTGGCATCCTTATGACCAATAATGGTGCAAGGTTGGGTTAGAAAGAGAAATGGCCGGCAACCTTCCTGGGCCCGGATTTCCATGCCCTGGTTGGGGGCCACCTCTATAATGAGATTCTCCCGATAGGTGGCGCTGTTTTGAATTTCCACTACCCCGGCGCTCCGCAGATTATTTATGGCTGCCTGGATCGTGGGATGGGGGGCTGGCACTGGGGCGACGGGTTCCAGGCCAACGCTGAAGGTAGCGGCCCGGCTGTATTCTCCCCCTCCCAGAGCGCCGCTGCAACCGTAATGAAAGGTGACCAGGGGCGGGGAGTCCTGGTTTGCCGCAAAGGCGATGCGGCCCAGCTCGGGGTCAATGGCCACCGAGCCGGCGGGCGGGGTATGGGCCCAAGCCGTGCCGCTGGCATCGGCGTCGGCCAGATTGCAGATTTGAATCTGGCTGGTATCGTCCCAGCCTTCGATATAAAGGCTTTTCGTGGGGCCGTAATAGGAAGGCAGGTTCTGGTCCAGGCGGCGCCGGCTGATGGCCAAGGGCACGTTCAGGGGTTCGGCCAGGTGCGTGCTCTCGTCTTCCGCCTCCGGTCTGGTAAAAAGGGGCAGGTTGCTGCCGACAGGATTGAACAGAAAACGGCGGGCGTCAACGCGGGCAGCTGCGGCCCGGTGCAAGGAGTGGGCTCCCAGGCGCCAGAGAAAAATGCCGATATTGGGGATATTATGACGCCCCCGATTACTGGCGATGCGCCGCACATCGACGCTGTGGGCCACGCAGTCAAAGGCGGTATCCAGATCCTCCAGAGGTTGCCCTTGCCTCAGATCGGGGGAGGCAAGATTGTGCTTTCTCAGGTGATTGAGGTATTGGGTGGTTTTCAGGAGCTGAAAGAATTCCACGACCCGGGCCGGCCAGCCGGTGACGTCCTGGGCCAATTCCTCCAGGACGGCGGCAGTCCCTTTGCGCCGGCGGTAGGCGATGGTGTTGGCCACCTCGGCCCGGCTGCTGACCTGTCCTGGTCTGATCTGGTGCAATTGCCGGTAGCCGATGAGGTCGCCGATGTAGGGCACCACCCACTCCGCGCAGGTTTCAATGAAGAGGTCGTCATAGAGCTGCTCAAGGTTTTCCTGGAGGACATCCACCTGTTCGGCAATAACCGTTAACAGGCCTTCCAGAGCCCCGGCTTCGGCGTCTCGCAAGCGATAAATGACGGGCAGCAGTTCCAGGAGTTTATTCTTGTCCAGGCTCATGGCATTACTCCTAGTTCTACCGGCGCTGGCTCGAGGGTGAGCAGTTCGGCGCCAATTTTGTTGTTATCGGCGTCAAGCCGGGGGGGGGCGGCGGTCAGGTAAGGAAGGGGTTGCTTGCTGGAGAGGTCAGCAGACCCAGACTCTTGAGAGTTTTCCCAGCATTTACTGCCATTGGCGTCACTGTAAGACAAACTGTCGATATCCACTGCCAGGACACCGGTCACATTCTGCATGGTGGCCATGATTTCGGAAAGAGTTACGGGGTGGCTGAAATGCCTGGCTTCAAAGGCATAGGCCGCTCTCAGGCCGGCCTCCACCTGCTGGATGACTTTCTCACGGATGAGGTTCGGGTCGACCCGGACCTTGGCAACAATCTTAAAGTAGCAGGGCTGATAGGCGGCCAGCCAGACGGGGAGAAAGGGGGCGCCGGCGAGCCTGAGGGACTTGAGCAGATTATCGTACACCGCATCCCCCTCCTTTAACGGCGCTCCCTGGGGGCCGGCCACGGTCAGCAGAATACCCCGCTGTTGGCCGTCCCAAAACCAGGTAGCCAAGGCTTTGCCGATGCCGCCGAAGGCCCGGGCATAATCCTCATAATCCTGCAGTGAGACGACCCGGCCCAGGGTCAGCAGGGTGAGAGGGGTATTCCGGCGGGTGTCTGCCAATTTCTCGGGGTCGTCAGCCCCGGAGGCGGCAAAGGGATTGGTTACCCCTTTGACTCCTAAAGGCTGCTCCATAAGCAGACTGAGTTGTTTGGCCTTCACCAGCCCTTCCAGACCGATCCCTTTGCGGTAGCTGGCGACGATATTCTCCCGGCCGGTGGGCAGCCGGGCGCCGGTTCGGCCGTCGCCGAACTGCACGATGGTCTTGCCGGCCGCATCGCTCCAGGTGCAATAGACCCGTTCGGTGGGACCTCGCCCAGAGAGGGTAGCCACCTCTTCCCACAACAGGTCGTTGACCCGAATTTCCAGGGTGGATTGGGAGCCGCCAGGTTTAGCGGCACTCACATAGGTTAGGGGAGTATGGCGCAGGCTAAATTTTTGGAAACTCTGGCTGCCATCGCCACTGCCCAGGATTTCGCTCACCTTTTCCCCATGGGTGGCCCAGGCGACGTTGGCATTGATGGTCACCGTCTGCCGCAGGTAAATATTCTGCAGGGCTTTATCCAAGGTGATGCGGGTATAGTTTTCCGGGGGAACAACCTCGGCTTTATTGATGACGCCGGTTTCATAGATGATATCGGGGCTGGCCGCAGCAACTTTGCCACCGATAATGATTTTCTGGCCCTTGAAGAGACCTGCCACGGCACCGTTCAGATCTATGGTTTTACCCGAGACCGGCGTCTCCACCGGCTGGCGCGCCAAAGGCAACTCTTCGCTCTGGGCCAGCACTGTGGTGGTTCGGATATCAAATTTATCGAAATCCTCGCTTGATTTCAGGGTCAGGCGGGTCACCTTGGCATTGAGGGTAAAGTCCGCCTTGGAGAGCTCGCTGCTGTCAGCCACCTGATAAGCCCGGCTGACCGTCTTTCCCTGTAAGACAATCCAGCTGTCTTTAGTGATGCTGGGGTAGGTGTTGTCCAGAAAAATATTTTTAGTTCCCGCAGCCTCCCCCGGATACTTATTCAGGGTGGTTTCGGCCCAACTGTCTTTCCTTGGGGCATAGATTCCGGACTCGAATTTATATGTTGTTTCATTTATATAGGTCCAAGCGCCGAACTTTTGAAAATTGGGCAGGTTGTGCCAGTCAGGGGCATTGTGGCCGAAAATCGCGGCGCGCCTCCGCAAAGCCAGGACCCGGGGACCGCTCGCCGACCCGTAAGAGGGATTGCCAGCGTTCATGGCAGAAGTATTAACGTACCCGCCTTTCTGGCCCGACCCTTGGTCTTGCTTTACCGCTTTGTGTTTGGGGTTGTTCCCGCCACCTTTGGAGATTGTCGATGAATACTTAGAATTTTCAACTGAAGCGGCGGCATATGCAGACGCCCTCTCTTTCATATCGTCCATTTGCTCTATGGTTAAAAGCTCCAACAGCACCTCGGTATATTTTTCCTCCGGGCGGGGGATAACCGCCGCCACCTCCCGGAACATGGGGATGGCGGCCCCTGCCGGGAAGAGGAGCAGGCCATCTCCCGGTTTCAGCAGGGTGGCGGTGCCCGCGAAGAAAATCCGGGTGTCAAAGCCGTCGATGACCTGAGGTTGGGTCAGTCTGGGCTTGATGGCATGCCACTCGGTTCGGGCCTCGATCTTTTCCACGGTTTCATACGTCTGGCTTTTCTCGTTGGGGCCGGGGACGCTGCGGACCTGGGTGCCGATCTCGAGGTTGGTCGCAGTTGGCACGGTCTGAACCTGGACGGCGGGCATGGTCGCCGGTGCCAGGCCGGGTGATTCTTCCAGGGTGAAGGCCAGGAGAGTGCTGGCTGCCACGCCCGGCTTGGGGCGATAGCCCACCAGGCGGGCCAGCTCAAAGACCGACAGGTTTTCCGTGGCAGTACGCAGATAGGATTCGTTGGCCAGCCTTTCCTGGTAGAAGGTGAGAATATCGGCGACGACGGCCCAAGCATCCAACAAGGAGATGGCAAAATCATCGTCATCCCGGCTGGTGAGACGTTGGAGGCTGGCCAGGGACGAAGTGGACAGGGCGGCCAACAGACTTTTCTTGAAATCGGCATGTTTCCCGATTCGGTAGGCAATGGCCGGCAAGCCGGGCTGGTTGTTGATGGCCACCGGGGTAACCGTCGTGAGACCCTCACAGCAGCCGCAGTCGTCCAAAGCTTCCTGGGCGGAATTTCTGAGCAGCTTCATTTTCCCCCCTGCATATCCAAGCGGAACACGCCCCTTTCGGGGAAATTGGGAACATTTTCCAAACAGGCGATTTCCAGGGGCCCCAGTTCCAGCTTGCCGGCATCCAGGGCAGCAGTGCTATCCTGACCCTGACGTTGAAACTTGGTGACCCGGACCGAGGCCACGCCCGGGATGGCTTGGGCCGCAGCATACAAGGGGCTTAAAAACACCGGCTGTCCGAAGGAAAAGTTATCGGGATGGAAGACTCCCAGCCGCTGATCGGGTAGAACCCGGTTACTGAAGACCTCCAGGAGGGCGGCCTTGACGTCGGCCCGGAAATAATTGGGTCTGACGCATACCAGCAGGTCTATCTCCAAGGGCACCAGGATGGGACCGTTGACCTCCACAGCATGTCCGGCCAGACGGTATTTTTCCAGATGCCGTCTCATGTCATCTTTAAAGGCCGCGTCCACCACCTTGCCGCCCTGGCGATCGATGGTGACGAAGACCGTATGCCAACTACCAGTCCAACGAAAGGTGGCGGCGGCTTTTTGCACTCCCGGGTGGCGCTGGGCCACCATGACATAATCTTCGGGGGTGACGGCTCTCTCCTGGATCCGGAAGGCCTGGGGCGCATCCCGCCGCACCTCGGCCAGAGCTTCCGGCTCCAGCCCTCCGGCTGCCGGCAGTGGGTTCCAGACTTTACTCACCGCCGTAAGCAGACCCGGCTCATCACTCACCAGATGATGGATGGCCTGCCGCCCCACATTGCCCTTTCTGCCGTTGCCGACCCGATAGATGGCGGTAAAAGCTGTCCCAGCGGCCGGTTGCCAGCCATGTTTACCATCGCCGAAGCGGATAAAAGCGGTGCCGTCATTTTCGGTTTCCACCACAAAATGCCGATCGCCAGCCTGGCTGTCCAATAAATCCCGCTTTGGCTCCCAGATGATCGCGGGGGAATCCTGGCATTGTAAGGTAATGGCCGGGACTGCGGCGCCCACCGGCCTGACTATGCTCTCCCTGGCAGGGGTCAGCAGCTGATAGGCGGTAAAATGGCCATCTGTATGTCTGACCAGCGCCGCCGAAACACCGTCGCTGAGGGACCAGCTGCCATTGCTCCCTTGGACGCTGAGGGTAGACTGGCGGAAAGTTATACCTTGCTGCCAGAAAGCCAGTTTGAGGGGATCGGGCAATAGGCCAGCGTTGAGGTCGGCTTCCTGCAGGGCGTTGTCAGGCAGACGAAGGATTGCCGTTTCTTTATAAGGCGTCCACCTGGTGAGGGGCTGTTGTTTCAGGGCAGGGCGAAAACGCACTGGCAGCGGCGCCAGGTCCTGCTCCTCGCAGTGTTGGCGGGAGGGATCGGGCGGCAGAAAAAGCGCGGGCCGGGGCACGGGCTGCCAATCATCCTCGACTACCGTCAGACCATGATCCGCCAGGACAATGTTGCCATAGGCCAGACTGACCTGAGGGAGATAACGGGAGCCGTGTTCCGGATTGGTGCGGGAGGACAGGCAGAACGGCCATGGCAGGGCATCCTCGGCCACCCAGGAGATTTCGGTAAGCGGCACCGGTTGGTTTTTCGGTGGTTCCTGGAAATATCCCCCCAGGGGGTCCTGGCTCAGCCAGACATGGTTTAAACGGACGGCGTGCCGACGGCCCGGGTCCGCATCCTCAGGCTTGCCAGTGCGGGGTCCCATTACTTCGGCCAGGATGAGGACGTCCCCGGCCTTCAGGTTGGGGAAATGACCCAGGAGGGTGGCCGTGGTGGCATGTTTGGGGAGGCAGCACTCCCGGGCGCCCCAGGTATAAAAGGGCAGGATATTATGCTCCTGGCGGAGGGTGGCCGGGTGCATGGTCTCATAGACTTCAGGCTGCTGGATCGGCAGGAGCCTGTCAAAATCGGACCTGGTGATGACGGCTGACTCTTCTCCCGGCAGGGTGGTGGCCAGGGGCACACCCTGGGCAAGAGCCAGGGTTGGCGCCTCCACCTGCACCTGGACCCAGACCCGGGCATTGCAGCCCTCGTGCAGATGATAATCCACCAATCTGGCGTGGCGGCGCACGGAGACGCGGCGCCGGGCAGTCCCCAGATAGGCTTCCGTGGCCACCGCATCCTGCTGATAGCTCAGGTGGTCGCCCACATACGCCAACAGTTCCACCAGGGCCACCCCCAGATCGGCGGGGTTCCTCTCCCGCCATTGGGGTGCCAGCACGGCCAGGCGGTCCAGCATAACCTGGCGGAAGCTGTTGTAATCTTTGGCCAGATAATTTATTTCCGGGCCGGATTCTCCCTCTCTGAAGCAATGGCGCGGTTTTTGGCAATCGAAATCGCTGGGGCAGTTAACCTTGAAGGAGAAATCAACCGCGGCCAACATGGGATCGATACCCTCGGGAGGTCGCGTGTCGTTGGCACCCCTGAGCAGCCGCAGGGTATAGGGGGAAAAATCCCCCGGGGCAACGACCTTGAGCTTCAGGAGGTTGCCGGTGATGGTGGGTTCGCCTTCCAGGCGGATATCCCGGAGGCGCACCCCGCCTGCAATCCGGATATTTTGGGCCGACAGGGCCGCTGGCGCCAGAGGCTTGACAAAAAACACTTTCAGGGTCCGCTGCCGTTCCGAGTTGGGCAGGGCCGGCGAGTCTTCCACCTCAAGATAATCAATGCCGTTTAACGTCGGATGCAATTTAACGGCAAACCGGCGGGGCTCTTCACAACAGAAATAGATCATGGTGTCAGCCTCCCCGGCTAAACTGCGCGGTCTGCTGCTGCTGGGTGCGCAGGATGGTGTAGTGGACAGTTACCGTCAGGGTAGAGTCCTGGTGTTCCACCAGCACCCCTTCCAGGTGGATGAGATTTCCCAGCCACTGTTGGAGGGCGCTTTGCACCAGGAACTGGGTGGTGGCGGCCAACTCATCGCTGTTGGGTTTAAAGAGCAGCTGCAACAGGCCGCTGCCGAAGGTGGGCCGGTTCACCCGCTCACCCGGCGAGGTGAACAGAACCTGTTCAATCAGGTTGCGGATGTGCTTCTCATAGGAACACTCGGCCGTACGGCCCCGATGATCAAAATGGCAAGGGAAATCCAAGTGCATGTCAACCTCACATACCCATCACCCGCGTCTGGGTGAGGATTACCAACAGAGGGGTTCCTGTGGGGGCACAGATGGATTGACTGTCAAAGAGCAACAATGGCGTGCCGTTGGACAGCAGACGGGTGGCCGCGGTGATAAACTGGCCGGTCAGGCAAGGCCCATTGGCAGCCGGAGGCGGTGGCAAAGTGCAACCGGCCACGGCGTAGGGAGACGTCAGGGTGACCGTGGGCATGCCATTGACCAGAACCCTGGGATTGGCCACCATGGGCTGGGCCTGGCCGGCGTGACTGCACAGCACGGTGGCGCCGACATGCAGCAATGGTCCTGGCATACCTGAATTACTCCTTTGTTGGCTGCCCCTGAGCTCAGGTTATCACGAGGGCGCCCTGATTAATGGTTACGGCCGGTCCCACCAGCATGATGGAGGCGCCCCGGCCGTTTTGGATATAAATGCCGGAATCATTGACGACGATCATGGCTCCCGTGGTACTTTTCAGGACAATGCCGCCGGTCAGGGGAGAAGGGGGCAGGTCGCACACCACCAGGGAGTTTTGTAGTGTCGTTTGGAGAGTTATGCCTGAAACCGCCGGGGGAATCAGTTGGGCCGCAGCCGGCACGTCGGCGGCGCTGCCCACGATGCAGCCGGTCCAGATGGGATGGTCAGGGTCGCCGTGTTCGAACTCAACCCAAACACCGGCTCCAATCGGGGGGACCGCAAAGAGGCCCATCTGCATGCCGGCCACCGGCACACAGGGTTCGGCCCAACTGGTCAACATGACATTGGAAACATCCGGGACCAGAGCCTGAATACGTCCCTGACGCAGCGGGTCAACATTATTGACCACCGTCCCCCGATATTTGCCATAAAATCTTTGGGGTTCCATTATACCGGCACCTCCGGCACAGTTGAAATCAGACCATTGCGGCTGAGCTCAAAGTTCTGTTTGTACTCACCCCGTTTGAGGGAGTGGGTGACCTTGGTGACATAATAGAGGCCATCAAAGGCTGGTCCGGCCCCCCGGACCCCCACCAGCCGGCGGGATTTGAGGATTCTGCCATAGCGCAGGACATCCAGGCTGCCACTGCCAAAAACGGCATCAGCGTGTTGGGACGCATAAGCCAGGCCGCGCAGGGCGGCCCGCAGCGGCGGCATGCCGGCCGTGTCTTCCAAGTAGGTGACCTTCGGGGGCAGCGGCGACAGCAGACCCAGGGGGGGATTCAAGGGCGTAATATCCGGAATGGGAATGGGAATGATGGCTTTGGAAAAGCGTTCGTGAATAAAAATGACGGGAGTTTCCTTCCTTTCTTTGTCAAAGCGAAAGCTCAGAGACTCCACGTTGGTATGGGCGTCCATATCGATGTTCAGAGCGGGCTGGGCGACCCCCACTTTGATCTCCGGCCCCCAATAGGCAAAGTTGACCCCCGGAACCGGACCTGGCTCCAGAAAAAAGACATAGCCGGCGGCATGGGCCAGGAGGTGAATATAATCCAGATCAGTCCCCTGCTGGCGGGGGATGCGTTCGATGGGGATGGGGAGGTCTTCCATGATACTGGGAATTACTTTGGGAATAATGCCAAAAGCGGCATATTTGGCCAGGATGAACAAAACTCGGGCAAAGAAGGGCATGGCTGGGAAGGGAAAGCCGCTGAAATCAAACAGGGTCATCAGGGCGGTTAAATCTTTGCCCTGCACCGTCAGGGTGGCTTCCCCACCGCCGCTGCCCGGCTGCACCTGGTGATGGGTCATCACCCCGTCCATCAGAACTTCCGGGGTGCCGTTCATGGTGACCATGATGACCACCCGCACGAATGGGATGGAGGCCCCGCCGGAGAGGAGAAAAAGAGTGTGCAGGGGCGAGCGTTTGCTCAGGGTAAAATTCAGCTCAAAACCGCTCTGCTCGCTGCCGGCATAAGAGGTCACCTCAATACTGGTGAGGGCCTCGAGAATATCCTGGGACACCGGTATGGGGACGGCCGGCCCGATCATCAGGGTGAGGTTGATCCCTTTAAGCATTTTCCACCCCGGGTATGCCGGCCGGCAGGGTAATCCGGATCCGCCGACCGGGTTGGGCCGTCAAATCCTCGGGGCGGCTAACCACGTTGGCGTCGCAGAGCCGCCAATACAGTTCCGGGTCGCCCAGATATTGGGCCGCCAGATTGTCCACCCGCTCCCCCTCCCGGACGGTATGCTCCTGCAGCAGGGCGAAACTCTCCGGCGGCGGAATCAACCGGCGCTGCAGATAGACAACCGGGCGTCCCGCCGGGGTTGTCAGCACCGCCGTGCCGATGCCATGATAGCGACTGTTGGGCGGAAAAAGATTGGCCTTCGCGGCCTCCTCCAAGAACGATTGCAAGGGATTTTTCATGGAATCCCTCCGATCCCCAGGGTGGTGAAAGTCCCCGTCTTCAGCAAGGCCGCCAGATTTTCCTTATTCTGGTGGTAGCTGAGGTAAATATTGCCGCCCTTATGGCTAAAGCCCAGATCGTCGACGCTGAGCACCCGCATCCCCAGGCTCACCTTGGCCCGGATGGGATTCAAATAGGAATCAAAGGCCTCCTCGGTGACGCTGAAATCTGTCAGGCGCACCGGCACGATGCGATTTTTGCTCCAGACGAACAGGGTCAAGGGCGCTTCCATGGGGGCGATTTCCAGGGTTCCGGCCTGGGCCAGGCGATTGTTGCTCAACAAGCGACTGCTGGCCGGATAAATCAATGTTTCCAGGGCCGCCAATTGAGGGGCGATGCCGTGCTGCACCGCGTCGGCATGATTATCCGGGAATTCCAGTTGATCCGTGGCGTCGATCTCCGCATCCAGCTTGATGGTTTCCACCGGCGGGCCTTTGAGACGTAGGGCCTGGGAACGGTCCGCCGACTCGCCCCCCACGCCCTGGACCTGCAGCGTCCGGCTCAGAGTATCTGGATTGTATTGCAACGTAATGATCCGTTGCACCAGGGCGGTCTCAGGGTCTACGAGGACAATGCCGCCCTTAAAAAGTCGGGGTGAGTTGGGGAAGGTGGTCATGGCTTTATCTTCTCGTCCTTATGTCGGAAAAGGATTGTTATGATACCGTCAGTGGGCCTGTAAAGATTTTCTCTTTGGAGGAATCCTATCAACTGATGATTTTTCACTTTCAATTATTCGCACTTCAGGCGGCCTTATAAAATAGCATGTTCTGGTAAAACGGATATCCAAAAGTTTCCATAAAATATCTGATGCTTCTATGGCCAATAATTCTGTGTTCCATTGGGCATTTCTATAGCCTTTTTTATTTTTGTCTGGATCATCAGGATCATATCCTGAATCACTGCTGTCCGGTAGACAATACTTAAAAAAGGTGAATAATACTTAAAAAAATAGTCCCCATAACCGCCATAAATGTTATGTAACTCTTCAGTCATCTGAGAAAATGAAAAAAATTGTTAAATTTCACAAGCGAACTTGTACTTTTGTGAAATATATGTATAATTGGTCCTGTGGGAACAACACCGGACCAGCCATTCAATTTTAATCTCACCGGCCCGC
>DYEV01000036.1 GCA_020725545.1 Desulfobacca sp.
ACCGAGAAAGACATAAAATGGTTGTTATGAGATAGCAAATGAAGACCTAGTTCCTTTGTGATTGAAAATTTGATCCGAAATTAAAGGCAAATTGAAAATCCCCTTTATGCAACGGTCTCATAATATTGTCGGCGACCATTTGAAAATACACCGGCCGGGCCGTGTAAAAAACGCGGTATTTGGTTGATCCGATATCAAGGTAGTTGTAGTTGAGCAGCCCAGCCAACTGTCCGGAATTATTAAAGAAACGCAGGGTCGGCGTGAGAGTGACATTATTGCTGAACATGTCAAACTGGCCGAGGCGAAAATGGAAGTTCTGATTTAAGGAGTACTGGGCCAAGATGCCGAGATCAGAGGTTACTTGGTAGGTGTAGCCGGCCGTGAGATTGTGTTCATAAAAAAAATCTCCTTTGCCAAAGCCGAGGCGGTTGGTTTCATCGTCCAGATCCATAGGTCGGGATGGAACATTGGAGTCAAAACCAAACCCAGCCGTGACATCCAGTTGCAACGGTAGGGCCTTCTCGGCCGCTCCCAAGGCCGGGCCACCACCCCCGAAAGTCAGGATAAAAATCAGCCAAAAGACCAAAAGCCATGGATTCATCATGAATTCCCCCCTTTTATGGTAACAGTTCTCCTTTTCGGGGCAATCAACAAACCTCTCCCCCGGTTGCCCCTATCACCGATCTTCATAGTGACTTATTGAGTGTTATGAATGTTTGAAAAGAACGATGAATTTGCCTTCAATACCACAAGATTATTTTTAATGTCAAGAATAATGGTAACTTTGTGAATAAATTAATTCACAGAATGAAGATGCCTAATAGGCCAGCAGCACTTGGATGGCTTCGCCGGGGTTGCGGGCCAGAAGGTCATAGGCCGTGGCGGCCTGGAGGAAGGGGATAGTGTGGGTAATCAGCGGCGTCAGGGTGAGGTTTTGGAGCAGCTGCCAGGCTTGGGCCAGAAGCCGGGGTTTGTTCCAGCGGCCGCTCAGGGCCGGAGAGATGGTGCTCACCTGGCTGCTGAGGAGGCGGATGCGGCTGCGGTGGAAGACGCCGCCTAGATGCAGGCTGGCAGGCTTGCGGCCATACCAGGAACCGACGACGATGCGGCCGTGGAAACCGGTGATGGCGATGGCTTGATCCAGGGCGGTGGGGTGGCCGGAGACCTCATAAGACAGGTCAGCCCCGGGATAGTAACAGCCCGCGGGCAACAGGGCCCGAAGCTTGGTCAGACACGAGGGATCGCCGGGATCCAGGCTGGCGGTGGCCCCCAGCGTCTCCGAGGCCAGGCGGCGGCGGGGGTAAAGGTCTAACGTCAAAAGCGCCGCCAAGGGTAGCCGCGCCAAGACGGCGGTCAAGAGCAGACCGATGATCCCCTGGCCAAAGACTACTACCTGCTCTCCCAACAGCGGCGCACCGTCCAACGCCAAAGTTACGGCCGTCTCCATATTGGGCAGGAGGGCAGCCGCTTCCGGGCTGATTCCCGGCGGCACCGGGTGCAGCTCGTCGAGAGCGGCCACGAAATGACTCTCGTGGGGATGGAAGGCAAAGACCAGGCGGTCCTGCCAGGCAGGAGGCACCTCAGGGCCGGCGGCTATCACCTGCCCCACTGCGGCATAGCCATACTTCAGGGGATATCGAAAGGTCCCGGCCAAGGCCAGGATGGTGGCATCCACGGGTATCTCCGTGGGAAACAGGTTATTATAGATCAAGAGCTCGGTGCCCGGACTGATGGCGGAAACCAGTGTTTGCACCAGGACCTGCCCGGGGCCAGGTAGCGGCAGGGGTTCTTCTCGGACCACCGCCTGTCCCGGACCGTCAAAGTATAAGGCCTGTCGCAGCATTTAATCCTGCCAATCCGGTCGCCCCCGCACCACCAGGTCAACGCCGATCTGTTGATAGACAACCTGGGTCAGGCGAGGCAAGCCATTGGAGCGGGGCAAGTGCTGGACGTCGAGCACCCGGACGCCGCCCACCAAAACCGGGGCGATGGTGACAATGAGCTGATCCACCGCACGACTGCTAAGAAAACTGGTAATGACTTGGGCGCCGCCCTCCACCATGAGACTGTGGATGCCCTTCTCCCGCAGCATCGTGAGCAGCGCCGGGAGATCAATGCCACCGTTGCGGGCCGCCGGCAGGCGAAAAACCGTGGCGCCAGCCTCCTCCAAAGTCCGCTGCCGCGTTGCCGCCGCCGTGGTGCCGGTGATAATCCAGGGAGAATGAGAGGGATGGCGGAGTAATTTGGCAAAAGGAGGAAAACGCAGGCGGCTGTCCAGGATCAACGGTTGGGGATTAGGGCCCTCTACCAGACGCACCGTCAGACTGGGGTCGTCGGCCAGGACCGTGCCGATGCCCACTAAAATGGCATCATGGGCGGCCCGCAGAGCATGGGTCATGGTCTGGGATTCCCGGCAGCTGAGGGCCAGAGGGTGCCCGGGCCGCGCCGCGATGGCGCCGTCCAGACTCTGGGCATACGTGAGCGTCACATAAGGACGGCCTGTCTGTTCAGCAGAAGCCGCCGCCTTGGCAGCTAATGAGGTCGCCTCTTCCAGAATTGCCATGGTGCTGCTCCCTATGAAACGCCGACCGCGGCACGATCCGCCTGCCAGGCGCCAGAGGCAGTGGGCGCCCGGCCGGTCCCGCCAGGTTCCGGGCCCGCAAGCAGCCGCAGCAGTAATGCAACCTAACAAGCCAGGAGGCGGCCCAAACGCCTTAGCTTTTTGACCGATGGCCATCATGATATAATAAAATATATACCCTGACAAGATGGGGCAAAGCACCACGGCCACCGAAATAATTTGCTTCGGACCGCCGGATGCTTACCTTTTGGTTGTTCAAGGAAAAGATGGTAATAACCTGGCCGCGGCTCAGCCGCAGGGTGCAGCCTAATCTCGATAAGGTATTATGAAAACTCTTTTATCTCGAAAAACTTTCGTTTGGCGGATCATTCTGCCGGTCGTGGCCGTATTGGTGTTAGGTGGCCTGCTCTGGTTCTGGTGGGCCAGAGACAACGGCGCGGACACTTTCCGTCTGGCCACGGTGAGCCGGGGCGATCTGGAGGTGACGGTCAGCGCCACCGGCACCGTCCAACCCGAAGAATTAGTGGATGTGGGTGCCCAGGTAGCCGGCAAGATCGTCGCCTTCGGCCTGGATGTGGACGGCAAGTCGGTGGATTATGGTTCGGTGGTCAAGGCCGGCATGATCCTGGCCCGCATTGATGACGCCATTTACAGCGCCGAGGTCTCCCAGGCCACGGCGCAGTTGGCCCAGGCCCGGGCCAATGTGCAGCGGGCCCAGGCCGATCTGGGGCAGCTGAAGGCCAAACTCTTCCAAGCCGAAAACGATTGGGGCCGGGCCAAACAATTGGGTCCCTCCGAGGCTTTGTCGCAGAGTGATTTTGACGCTGCCAAATCGGCCTATGAGGTGGCCCGGGCCAATCTTAGCGTCGGGGAGGCGGCCCTGCGCCAGGCCAAAGAAGCGGTGGCCCAGGCCGAGGCCACCCTGCGCAAGGCCAAACAGAATCTGGACTATACGACGATCCGCTCGCCGGTGGACGGCGTCATCATTGACCGCCGGGTGAATATCGGCCAGACGGTGGTGGCCAGCCTCAATGCCCCCAGCCTCTTCCTCATCGCCAAGGATCTGAAGCGCCTGCAGATTTGGGTGCCGGTGAACGAAGCCGATATCGGCAACATCCAGGTGGGCCAGCCCGTTTCCTTTACCGTGGACGCTTTTCCACAGGATACCTTTGTGGGCCAGGTGGGCAAGATCCGCCTGAACGCCACCATGACCCAGAATGTGGTCACCTATACGGTGGAGGTGACCTTTGACAACTCTGACGGCCGGCTGATCCCTTACCTGACGGCCAATGTTAAGTTCCTGCTGGACACCCACCGGGATGTGCTCCTGGTGCCCAATGCCGCCTTGCGTTGGAAGCCCCAGCCGGAACAGATTGGCGCCGCCTGGCGTAATCAGCCAAAAAGCAGCCAACCGAGTGGCGGCCATGGTGCCGTAGCCGGCACCTATAGCTCGGCCGCCGCCAAAGACCTGAAAAAAACCCGGGAACAAGGGACCATCTGGGTGCCGACCGGGGGCTCGGTGCGGCCGGTGACGGTCCAGGTCGGCGCCAGTGACGGCAATTTGACCGAGATCAAAGGAACGGAGATTTCTGAAGGCCTGCAAGTAGTTGTAGCCAGCGAACCAGGGGAGGGCGGGTTTACCTCGGTTTCCAGTCCTTTTACGCCCAAACTCTTCAAAGACAAACGTCGGCCGCAACACTAAGAGGCGGGGGCCAGCAGTTGAGGCTGCGGTCGGATACCCATGAAACTCTTAGAATTACGTGATATTTATAAGACCTACCAATTGGGCGAGATCCAAGTCCCGGTCCTAAAAGGGATCTCCTTGGATGTTGCCCAAGGGGAATTCGTCGCCCTCATGGGCACCTCCGGCTCTGGCAAGACCACCCTGATGAACATCTTGGGATGTCTGGATCGGCCTTCTTCTGGCCAATATTGGCTGGATGGCCAGGAAGTCTCTACCCTGTCGGCGGATGAACGGGCCCAACTGCGCAATCAGAAGCTGGGATTTGTCTTTCAAACTTTTAACCTCCTGCCCCGCACCAGCGCCCTGGAAAATGTCCTCATGCCGCTGTCTTACAACGGCATGCACCTGGCCGAGGACGATGCCCTGGCCAAGGCCCGATCTTTACTGCAGCGGGTGGGACTGGGAGAACGGCTCGACTATGAGCCCTCCCAACTGTCCGGCGGCCAGCAGCAGCGGGTGGCCATCGCCCGGGCCCTCGTCAACAATCCCGCCGTCCTGCTGGCCGATGAACCCACCGGCAACCTGGACGCCCAGACCACCGAAGAGGTCCTGGAGATCTTCCGTCGTCTCAATGAGGAAGGGGTAACCATTATCCTGGTGACCCACGACGAGGCGGTGGCCAAAGTAGCCAAGCGGGTCATCCGCATTCATGACGGCCGGATTGCTGCCGACGACACCACGCCGAACCCGGAGCCTCGGTCCGAAGAGGTGGCTGCCGCGCCCCTGCAAGGGAGATACTGGGGTTTGGCCCAGCTCAAATGGTTGTTGCGCACCAGTTTCCATGGTCTGCGCCGCAATATCCTGCGGGCGGCCCTGACGGCCCTGGGCATTATTATCGGCGTCGCCGCCGTCATCGCCATGATGGAAATCGGCCGGGGGTCGGCCACGGCCATTAAACGCACCATCGCCAGCATGGGGGCCGACAACCTGCTGATTTTGCCGGGTACGGCCGCCAGCGGCGGCATCAGTTTCGGCATCGGCACCGCCGTCACCCTGACGCCCCAGGATGCCGAAGCTATCCTCAAAGATATTCCTGGCGTCCGGGCCGTGGCGCCGGTGGTCCGGGCTCGGATTCAGGTTGTTTATGGCAACCGCAACTGGGTGCCCATCTATATCTATGGCACCACGCCGGAGTTTCTCGACGTGCGCCAATGGCCCTTGACCGCCGGAGAAATGTTCACCGAGCAGGATGTGCGCAACGCCAGCAAGGTCTGTCTGGTGGGCCAGCGTCTGGTCCGAGAGCTTTTCGCCGGGGAAGACCCCATTAATAAAGAGGTGCGGCTGAACAATATCCCTTTCAAGGTCATCGGTGTCCTCAGCGCCAAGGGGGCCAATATGATCGGGGTCGATCAGGACGACATCCTCCTGGCGCCTTGGACCACCTTGCGCTACCGGGTCACCCGTGCGGCTCTGACCAACGTCAATCAGAGCGCCACTACCTCAAGCACCACCTCTCAGGTGAACACCTTGAATAAACTGTATCCCACCGACAAACTCAAACTCTATCCGGAGCAGTCGGCCTCTCAGGCTGCCAACAATCCGCTGCCGGTGCGTTTCACCAACATCGATCAGATCATGGTGGCAGCCCGCTCCCCCCAGGATATCCCTGAGGCCATTGAGCAGATCACCGCGCTTCTTAGGGAGCGGCACCGGATCAAACCCGATGAGCCGGAAGATTTCCAGATCCGCAATATGACCGAAATGACCTCGGCCTTTACCTCCACTGCCAACCTCATGACCAAGCTGCTCCTGGCCGTGGCTTTGATTTCCCTCATCGTCGGCGGCGTCGGCATCATGAACATCATGCTGGTCTCCGTCACGGAGCGCACCCGGGAGATCGGTCTGCGTCTGGCCGTGGGGGCCTGGCGCCGGGACATCCTCCAGCAATTCCTCACCGAGGCCGTCCTCCTCTGCTTCTGTGGCGGCCTCCTGGGCATCGCCATCGGCCGGGGCATCTCGGTGCTCATCCGCCAGGTCCTCAACTGGCCCACCGAACTATCCCTCGGGGCCATCGCCGTCTCGTTTATCGTCTCGGTGGCCGTGGGCATTATTTTCGGCTTCTACCCGGCCTGGAAGGCGTCAAGGCTTGATCCCATTCAGGCCCTGCGGTATGAATAGCAGGTCTCCATTCTTTAGTATCTTGGCACGCCCGCTATCCTGAGGAGTCCGAAAGGGGTAACACCAATTTGGTCAAAAGGCCAATGGATATTATTCTGGTTCCCAAGATCCGGCTGGGAAACGAGCTGCATCGAGTAAAGGGAAATACTATGTCGGCCTGGACGACATTGTTACTTTTCTGTTTTTTTATGGTGGGCTGCGCCGTCGGACCTAACTTCGTGCCACCCCGCACCCAGGTGCCCGAGACCTGGGAGGCCCAGGAGGTGGTGGGGCCGGCCCAGGAGAGCAAGACCACCTTGGCACCGGCCGATCTGGCAGGCTGGTGGCGCTCTTTTCAGGACCCTACCCTCACTTCCTTGGTGGAGACGGCCCTTGCTACCAACCTGGACCTGCGCCAAGCCCAGGCCCGCATCCGTCAGGCCCGGGCCGCCCGGGGCATCGCCGGCGCCGGACTCTACCCCCAGGTGGACGCCCAGGCCCTGTTTGAACGGAGCAGCGGTTCCAGCGCCCTGGTCGGTTCTCAGGGAACCACCGCCGTCGCCACCGGCCCGGCTTTCCGGGATCTCTTCCAAGTGGGGCTCGATGCCTCCTGGGAACTGGATATCTTCGGCGGCACCCGCCGCACTGTCGAGGCGGCCACTGCCGACCTCCAGGCCGCCGTCGAGGACCGCCGGGCCGTCCTGGTCTCCCTGGCCGGCGAAGTCGGGACCACTTACCTCAGCCTCAGGGGTTTGCAGCAGCAGTTGGCCATCGCCCGGCAAAACCTGGCAGCCCAGGAAAAGACGGCCCGCATCATCCGCAAACGCTATGAAGCCGGCTTCGCCAGCCGTTTGGACGTGGAAAACGCCGAGGCCCAGGTCAATACCACCGCCGCCCAGATCCCCCTCCTCGAGTCCAATATCCGGACCGCCATCTACAGCCTCAGCGTCCTCCTGGGGCAGCCGCCGGGCATGTTGGCGTCGGTCCTCCTCCGACCCCACCCCATCCCCACCACGCCCCCCCAGATTCCCGTGGGCCTCCCTTCAGACCTGGTCCGCCGGCGGCCTGACATCCGCCGGGCCGAAGCCCAGTTGCATGCCGCTACCGCCCGCATCGGCGTCGCCGTGGCCGACCTCTTCCCCCGCTTCTTCCTCACCGGCAGCGCCGGCTTCTCGGCCCGGGACGTCTCCCTCCTGGGCAGTGACAAAAGCCGCTTCTGGTCCTTCGGCCCCAGCCTCAGCTGGCCGGTTTTTGCCGGCGGCCGCATCCGCTGGAACATCGAACTCCAGGATGCCGTCCAGGAACAGGCCCTCCTGGCTTACCAGCAAACCGTCCTCACCGCCCTCAAAGACGTGGAGACCGCCCTGGTGGCCTATGCCAAAGAACAGGAGCACCGCCAATCCCTCATCCAGGCCGTGGCCAATAACCGCCAGGCCGTGGACCTGGCCATGAAGCTCTACCTGGCCGGCCGCAGCGATTTCCTCAACGTCCTCACCGCCCAGCGCTCCCTTTTCGTCACAGAGGAGGCCCTGGCACAGTCAACCCGCAACTTGGCCGTCAACCTCGTCGCCCTCTATAAAGCCCTGGGCGGCGGCTGGAAAGACCTGCCGCCTGGCTCTTGATGAAAGATTATGGGTTTTTGTAGGGGAGGGGGCCGGGGACCGAGGGTCCCCCCTGCCCTGAAACCCCACCCCCACCCCCGACGGCGGGTTTTGGCTCCGCCCAATGCCAAAAGGTTGCGGGGGTTGGGAGGGGAGTCTGAGGGGAGGGCGGGGGGCCGCCGGCCCTCCCCTCAGGATAGCGGCTCCGCCAAGAGCCAAGCCTCGCCGCCGGGTTAGAACGAAAAGACTTTGCTGTCTACAGCCAGATCGATAAGGGTGACGCCCGTGCCGATCTCGCAGCCGGGCGGCAGGTCATCAGCGCCGATCAGGCGGGTTTCGGCGCAAGGTTTGCAGACCAGAATCTTGGCCTGTTTCTCCACCAGAAACTTCCAATAGCCGTTCATTTCATCGCCCGTCGGGGCCTTGACCCGCTCCATCAGAGACATATTAGTAAAATAGACGGCATCGTCCACGAGAAAGACCGTCACCTCATGGCCTTTGTCCGCCGCAATCTTGGCAAATTGGAAACAGCGCACCGCCCGGATGGGATCTTCCGGGCCCCGGGAGAGGACAAAAAGAAATTTCGCCATCGCAACCTCCTGAGGTGAACATTTGTTCTATAATACGACGCCGGCCTTCTGGTTGGCAAGTCAAATCAGGGGCCACTTTTTCGTGGGCCGTGAGCCATACGCCTGGGCGGGCACGGCGGCCCGCCCCACTAAAAAGTGTCCATGCGCAAAGCCCCTAATTCCCTCGGCCCGCTTGCAAGAGGATAGACCGGAGACATGGATAACACCTGTTCGGGGACCTAACTACCACTTTCTTTGAGTCATTTTCGACAGCACGATGCTCATTTTGCCACTTTTTGAGAATCAACTGCTTGAAAATACTTGCTTCCAATTTTTTCAATTTTAAAAGTGTGGTGCCAAGTTATTTTCAGCTAATTACGGTTTGCTCCGCTCTTTGGGCAAATTCAGCGACAACCTGGGAGTGGTGGAGGCGGTCCGAACTTCGGGATTGGCGGCCAGGACCGCGAAGCAGTGGGGGCCGGCTGTGGTCTTTGGGCGGTTGTGGGAAAAGCAGCGTAATCGCCTCCTCGCCCATCCTGTAAACCTTGTAGTGCCAAACACTTTTTTGTACTGTTTAACCTGCTGTTATCGCATAACTATTTTTGTCTTGCTATCGAATTTCAGTCTGAGATAATGTTAACTACCTGCCTTTTTCACCTCCATTTTTTATTGCCATATTTGCTGTAATTAAAAATTGCCCCGGAAAAAAATGTCAGAGACACTTTTTAAGGGGCAATCTTGCAGCTAATCTATTGATAATACTAACAGCATGTGGCGGAGGGAGTAGGATTCGAACCCACGAACCTTTCGGTTTGCGGTTTTCAAGACCGCCGCCTTCAACCACTCGGCCATCCCTCCATGTTGCTGTATTTAACCAAATCTCAGGGTTTCTGTCAACTAGGGCCGCCGGCTCCCTGACCCGCTGGGGCTCAGAAAATCCAAGGGATCTCGGGGCAGACACCTGGGGCCGCCCTTCTAAAAACCGGCTCCCTGATTTCCTCGGCAGGCAGGGGAGCTTGGCGCAGGGGCTCTGTCCCCCGGCCCCGACCCTAAAAGACCTGGTGCCACAACCTGTTGGAAGTGCCGCTGATCAGCCCTCGCCAAGTTTCCCTAAAAAGCGCCGCATCCTTTGGATGGGGTGGGCCAGACCCGGCCAGCGGGATTCGACCCAGCCCACGAAGCGGGCCATAAAAGGCAGATCAATGGACAACACCAGGGCAGCCAGGGCCAAGAAGAGCCAGCCCTGCAGGAGCGGCACCACCAGGCCGATCAGCCCCAGGGCCAGGAACAGGAGTCCTAGGGTGAGGCGAAAAATTCTGAAGACGTGTTTCCGCATTTATTCTGGTCTCGGTTTGAGAAACACCACGGCCAGGGGCGGCAAGGTAAGATTGAGGGAAAATGGTCGGCCATGGTGCGGCAGGGCCTCCGCCTGCACCCCCCCGGCATTGCCTAAACCGCTGCCGCCATACTCCCTGGCGTCGCTGTTCAGCAGCTCCTCCCAGAAGCCCCCCTGGGGCACCCCCACGCGATATGGCAGCCGGGGCACCGGCGTAAAGTTGCAGGCCACCAGCACCACGTCTTCAGGGCGCCGACCACGACGCAAGAAGGTGAACACACTGGCATCCACATCGTTGCAGTCGATCCACTCAAAGCCCGTCCAGGTGAAATCGAGCTCATAAAGGGCCGGCTGCTGGCGGTAGACCCGATTCAAGTCTGCCAGCCAGAGCTGTATCCCGGCGTGGCTGGGTTGGTCTAACAGATGCCAATCCAGACTGACCTCGTGATACCATTCATTCCACTGGCCGAATTCACACCCCATAAACAGGAGCTTTTTCCCTGGCTGGCCGAACATATAGCCGAACAACAGGCGCAGATTGGCAAATTTTTGCCACGGATCGCCGGGCATGGCTCTGATCAAAGAGCCTTTGCCATGGACGACCTCGTCATGGGAAAGGGGCAGGACAAAGTTCTCGTGAAAGGCATAGAGCAGCCGGAAGGTGATGGTATTGTGGTGGTAGCGCCGGTGGATGGGGTCATTGGCCATGTATTTCAGGGTATCGTGCATCCAGCCCATGTCCCATTTGAGGCCGAACCCCAGGCCGCCCAGATAAGTGGGCCGGGAAACCATGGGCCAGTCGGTGGACTCTTCGGCGATGGTCTGGACATCGGGATAATGACGATAGACCTCTTCATTGAACTTGCGCAAGAACCAGATGGCCTCCAGGTTCTCTTTGCCGCCATAGATGTTGGGAATCCACTCCCCCTCCTGGCGGGAGTAATCCAGATACAACATGGAGGCCACCGCATCCACCCGCAGACCGTCGGCATGGAATCGGTCCAGCCAATACAGGGCGCTGCTTAACAGGAAACTGCGCACCTCGTTGCGGCCGTAATTGAAGATGTAGCTATTCCAATCCGGATGGAAGCCTTTGCGCATATCGGCGTGCTCGTAAAGGTGCGTGCCGTCAAAGAAGGCCAGGCCATGCTCATCGGCCGGGAAATGGGAAGGGACCCAATCCAAGATGACGCCGATATCGTGTTGATGCAGGTGGTCCACCAGATACATGAAGTCTTCGGGCGGCCCATACCGGCTGGTGGGGGCAAAATAGCCGGTGGTCTGGTACCCCCAGGACCCGTAAAAGGGATGCTCCATGATCGGCAGAAACTCCACGTGGGTGAAGCCCATGTCCTTAACATAGGCTGCCAGGAGAGGGGCCGCTTCCCGGTAGCTCAGATGGCGGTTGCCCTCTTCCGGCACCCGCCGCCAGGAGCCGAGATGGACCTCGTAGATAGACATGGGAGCGTTCAGGGCGTTGCGTTGCCGCCGGTCGGCCAGCCATTGCTGATCCCCCCAAGCATAGTCCAGCTCCCAGACAATGGAGGCCATCCGGGGCGGACCTTCCAAAAACGCGGCAAAGGGATCGGCTTTATCCACGCGATAGCCATTGTACCGGGAAAAGATATGGTATTTGTATTTCGCCCCCCGGCCAACGCCGGGAATGAACCCCTCCCAAATACCAGATTGACCCCGGGAGCCCAGAAAATGGGACTCTTTCTGCCAGTTATTAAAATCGCCCATAACCGACACCCGCTCTGCATCGGGCGCCCATACCGCAAAGTAGACCCCAGCCACGCCCTCGTGCTCCAGGCAATGGCTACCCAACTTCTCATAGAGGCGGAAGTGGTTGCCTTCGTTAAACAAAAACAGATCGTCAGCACTCAGCAAAGAGACGTTGTAACGCACCGGACCGACCGCCTCAGGGCGAGGTGCAGCTTCGGTCTGCTGGGATGTTTTCTTTTTTGGCATGGCAGGTTCCCTCCGCGGCGTTGCCAGGAGTAAGCGTTATAATGATTGAGTTCCCGGGGGAAGCGTCATCCGGCCCAGGAGTGCCCCCTGAACCTGAAACCCCATTGCCCTCAGAATGGCGAGAACAATGGGGTAAAGGGATGGGGGTAGCATCGGCCCCCGCAAGTGCTCTGGTTAGCGGGAACTGGCTTTGGCGATTTTTTCTTTCTGAGATTGGCAGTCACGGCATAAGGCCGTTTCGGGCATGATCTCCAGCCGCCGGGGTTCGATGAGCTTGCCGCAGCCCTCGCACTCGCCATAGGTGCCATTTTCCAGGCGTTGCAGGGCCTCTTCGATGGCCACCAGCTCTTGGCGCTTGGGTTCAATGAGAGAAAACTGGGTCTCTTCCAAAAGGTTGACCTGGGCCTGATCCTCTTCATCCCGGGCTGTTTCTAAAAGGTCCTGATAACTCTCGCCCAAACCGGTTTTAATCTGTCCTTTGACTTCCCGCCAGAGTTTGCGTTTCCGTTCCAATAATTTTTCCCGCAATTGGGTGATTTTTTCAGCGTCCATCAATGCCATGGGTAAATCCCTCCCAAGAATATGCCATACACACAAGGCGAGGCGCAATCAGAGACCAACGTTTATTCTAAAAAATCCTCGAGGGTTGCCTTGCGGGTGGGATGTTTCAGTCGTTTGAGGGCCTTCTTCTCAATCTGTCGAATCCGCTCCCGGGAAACTTTAAATTCCCGGCCGATCTCCTCCAGGGTGTGCTCCACTTCAGCGCCGATGCCAAAGCGCATCTTCATAATCTTTTCTTCCCGGGGAGTGAGGGTGGAGAGGATGGCATCGGTTTTTTCGGACAACTCCGAATTGATAATGGACTCGAAAGGCGAAATGGCCGCATCATTGCGGATAAAATCTCCCAAACGGTCGCCCTCGTCCCCCACCGGCGTCTCCAGAGAGATAGGTTCATCAGAGAGGTTGGTAACCACCAGGATCTTGTCTTCCGGGACCCCGGAGCGCTCGGCAATTTCTTTGAGCAACGGTTCCCGGCCCAACTCCTTCAACAGATCGTAAAAGGCCCGGTAGCAACGGTTGCGAATTTCCTGCAGGTGGACCGGAATACGAATTGTCCGGGTTTTATCATAAATGGCCCGGGTAATGGTCTGCCGAATCCACCAGGAAGCAAAGGTGCTTAAACGATAGCCCGTCGTGTAGTCGTAACGCGTGACGGCCTTCATCAACCCCAGGTTGCCCTCTTGAATGAGGTCGGAAAAACTGAGGCCACGATGGAGATATTTCTTGGCAATACTCACCACCAGGCGCAGATTGGCTTTGATCATCTCGTCCCGGGCCTTGATGACCTCGTTTTCTTTGATCTTGATTCTTTTTAGCAGGTCTTTAATTTCTTCTGCCTGGGGGTAGTTGCGGGCCACCTCCTGCAACGTCCGGTTGATGAAGCGGAAGAGCTTTTCTTTGGCCTGGGCGGTCTTTTCCTCGGTGCGGAACCACTCCTGCACTTTCTCTTTCAAATAGCGGATTTCCGCGAGATCGGATTCAACGACGCTGACCATCTTTAAAATGGTTTCCTGACCATTTTTGATGATCCGTCCCAACTCCTTCTCTTCCTCAGGGGTCAGGACCGAATAGCGGAGCATTTCCCGAAAATAGGCTGCAACGATCCCCTCTTGTTCCGGAACTTCCTCGGTGTCGAAAACCTCGCCACTCTCCACCTCCCCCGGCTCTTCGGCCAACTCCACGCCGGTGTAAGAAACTTCTTCGAGGCTGTCCACGACCTCAATTTCCTCCTCTTGGAGGGAGTCGAAGACCTCCTTGATCTCACAGGGATCGATGATGTCGGCCGGGATCAGTTCGTTGAGGTTATCGTAGGTCAGATAGCCCCCTTTTTCTTTTCCCAAATGTATTATTTTGTCGATATAATCTCTATCCATAGGAAAATCTGGCTAACCGTTAGACTGGGCTGCAGGAAAATTTAAAAATTGATACTATCATATCGGCCCCAAAAGAGCAAAAAAAATTTTAACCGGGGGCCATTTATAATTAAGTCAGGTTAAGGCACTGGGCCTGGAGGTCAGAGAGCCAGGCACTCTCGGCATGGTTCTCTCTTTCTCTATCGGCCTAACCATAGATCTAAATTAATTCTAAGAAAACAAAAAGTCAAGCATGCTGCGAGCCTCGGCAGCACGCTGACGGAGAGGGTTGCGGGCCGAGCCCGCCGCCATGCGGCGCCACAATCTTGTGGCGACCGCCTTCTCACTATTTTCAGTGCAACGCTGGCCTGGCCAGCAGGTCGGCTCGGAGAGTTCTTATGCCCCATATATTTGTGAGCCAGCTCAGGGAAGGCATGGAGGTGCAGCAATATTTTGTGGTGCGGCAGGCGGAGGAAAGACTTACCCAACACGGTAAGCCCTATCTCAACCTGCAGTTGGCCGACCGCACCGGTATCATCCGGGCCAAACTCTGGTCCGAAGCCTTGCGGGAGTATCCCGGCCCCTTTCGGAACGGCGATTACGTCGGGGTGGTGGGCTTCGTGCGCGCCTATCAGGGCGAGCCGGAGATTACCATTCAAAAAATCTGGACATTGGCCCAAATCAAGCAAAAAAAAGAACTGGTCAACGAAGAACCCAAAGACTTTGACATCAGCCTCCTCCATGCCACCACTCCGTATGATCGGGAGCAGCTGTGGCAGGATTTGCTCGCCCTGGCCACCGAGGCCTTGACGCCCCCTTTGCGCGATTTAGTTCTCAATCTCCTGCACGCCAACGAGGCGGCCTGGCAGACACATCCAGCGGCCCGGCGGAATCATCATGCCTATGTGGGCGGCCTGCTGGAGCATACCTGGTGTGTCGCCCGCCTGGCCCAACAGATCGCCGCCGTTTACCCCGATATTCACCAGGAATTGGTAGTAGCCGGCGCCATCTTGCACGATGTGGGCAAAATCAAGGAATTGGGCCAACCCCACGCTCCAGATTATACGGTGGCCGGGCAATTGTTGGGCCACATTGTCTTGGGGTGGGAGATGATCCGCCAGGAGGCCGCCAACCTCACCTTTCCCGATGAGAAATTACTCCTGCAGTTGGAGCACATTGTCCTGACCCACCACGGCCAGCAGGAATTTGGCTCGCCGGTCCTGCCCAAAACCCGGGAAGCCCTGCTGGTTTACTACGCCGATGACCTGGATGCCAAACTCAAAATTATGGAACAGCACCTGCAGGCGGATACTTCGGAACGGGAATTTACCCCTTACCATCGCCTGCTGCAGAGAGAATTGTATAAAATCGGCCGGGAAACCGAACCCCCTGAGGAAGAGGAAAAATTTCTAGAGGAGTGAAAGCTTTTTTTGCGGAATAATTTATATTGACAGTCGCCTGCTTTACCATTAAGTTATGGAAAAGGGCATGTTTTCATCATGTGGCAAAATTAACTTGCGTAGTACTACCAGATTCTTCGCAAACAACCGGCGCTCCCCGGAGACGCCTTCGGATCGTTACACCTGAGCAATGTTGACCGATAACTTTAACAATTGCAGGAGGAAGCATGTTTAAGAAGATTCTGGTTCCATTGGACGGCTCAGAGCTGGCGGCAAAAATCCTGCCAAAAGTTGAAGAACTGGCGAAACTCTGTGACGCCCAGGTCACCTTGGTATCGGTCATTGCCGAAGCCACTGATGTACCTGGTGATCCCAGTCCGGAAATTTTTCTCAAGGCGGCGGCTCACGAAAAGCAGGCGTGTCAGACGTATTTGGGCAACACGGCCAAGGATCTGCAAAACAAAGGCCTCAAGGTTGATGTGGCCTGTTTGGAGGGGGTGGCGGCCCGGGAAATCGTCAAGTTCGCCCAAGATCAGAATTTTGACCTCATTGCCATGGCCACCCACGGTCGGGGCGAGGTCGCCTGGGTCATCGGCAGCACCGCGGAAAAGATCCTCAGCCATGCCACGGTGCCGGTCCTGTTGTTCAGGGTATTGGAATACAAGCCACCGGCCTTGAAAGAGGAATTTTTCCTGGGGGCGTAAGAGCCAGAAAAGCATAATGTTGCGAGGGGCGGGCCAGGGGCTCGCCCTTTGGCGTTACCAGGGGCGCAATCCACAAAAAGCAAGGCACCGGCCTCCAGCGATCGGATTACTGCTCCCCATCGGTCAGGCCAATGACCGCAATCTTGGCCCGATCCGCCGCCTGCAGCATGGCCAGCCGGTCAAACATCAAGGTCTTGCCCGCCTCCAGGGCCAGGACGCTGGCCTTGACCTCGGCCATGACGGCAATGGTCTCCAACCCCACCGCTGGCACATCGAACCGTAAATCCTGGGTGGGTTTGCTGACCTTGACAACCACGGCCTGCTCCCCTGCCAAAGCACCACCCCGTCGGATGGTGGCATCGGTGCCGTCAATGGCCTCCACCGCCAACACTGCCTGCCGCCGGACGACAACGCACTGGCCTATATCCAGCCTACCGATTTCTTTAGCTATTTTCCAGCCAAAAAGGACGTCCTGCATCTCCTTGGCCGTGGGTTGGCGGCGGCCCAGCACCCCGCGGGGCGCCAGCAGATCCGCCAGGTAGAGAGTCGGGGAGACAATGGTGATGCCCTCTTGTTCCAGTTCTGCGGCCACTTCCCGGAGGATGCCGTCGTCGCCCACATGGCTCAGCCGGCTGAGCAGGCGCACGGCCCGCAGATCGGGCCGGAGATGGGTAAAGAGGCGCCCCTTGCTGATGCCGCCGGCCATGACCGCCTGGCTGACGCCGGCCTGCTGAAAGAATCTGATGATCTTTCCCAACTGGCCCACATAGACCCATTTCAGGGATGTGACCAGGTGTTCCAGAGCCGGGTCCGTTTCGCCCCGATGAGCCGCGGCCACGACTTCCAGACCCTGGGCGCGGGCAGCTTGGGCAAAGATCAGGGGAAACTTACTCTTTCCCGCGATGAGGCCGATTTTCTCGGGTTTCAATGGGGGCCAGACCTCTCTCGGAATGTTCCAAAAATTGCAGCAACGTCGTAACGGCCGGTTCGGCCGGGAAGCGCTGCCGAAGCTGTGCCATGGCTTCCTTGAGGGTCAGTTCGGAGAAAAACAGGGTTTCAAAAGCGGTTTTCAGGGTATCGAGGGTGGCGGTGCCAAAGCCATGACGTTTTAAACCCACCAGGTTGAGGCCGACGATCTTGGCCCGGTTGCCCACGGCCATGCAAAAGGGCGGCACATCTCGGGCCACCGCCGAGGCGCCGCCGATAAAGGCGTGGGCCCCGATCCGGCAGAACTGGTGGATGGCCGACAGCCCACCCAGGATGGCGTAATCATCCACGGTGATGTGCCCGGCCAGGGTCGCGGCGTTGGACATAATGATATGATTACCCAGGCGGCAGTCGTGGGCCACATGGGTATAGGCCATGAACAGATTGCCGTGGCCGATCTGGGTAACGCCGCCACCGCCAGCGGTGCCCCGGTGCAGGGTGGCGAATTCCCGGATGATGTTGTCGTCGCCGATAATCAGCCGGGTTTCCTCCCCCTGGAATTTTAAATCCTGGGGCACTTCCCCGACCACGGCAAACTGAAAGATGCGGCAGCGTTTGCCGATAGTGGTAAAAGGCCGGATTACCACATGCGGGCCCACCTGGGTATCGTCATCGATGGTCACCGGGCCGTCAATGATGCTGTAGGGTCCCACCGACACACCGGCGCCCAAGGCCGCTTTGGGGTCAACGATGGCGGTAGGGTGAATCTTAGGCATGACTGGGAATCTCCTCCTGGGTCAAGGCGGCCATAAATTCTCCTTCGGCCACAATATTGCCATCCACCAAGGCCTTGCCAGCCATTTTCCAGACTTTTTTGCCGCTGCGCAGCATGGTCAACTCCATGATCAATTGGTCGCCGGGGACCACCGGCCGCCGAAACCGCACCTTATCCATGCCAAGAAAGAGGTATAATTTCTTTTCCTCATGTCCTTTGGTGGTCATATAGGCCAGGACTCCGCCCACCTGCGCCATGGCCTCGACGATGAGGACGCCCGGCATCACCGGCCGGCCGGGGAAGTGTCCGGCAAAAAACGGCTCATTGAAGGTGACGTTCTTCAGGCCTTTAATAAATTCCCCCGGTTTAATCTCCAGGATCCGGTCCACCAGCAGAAAGGGATAGCGATGGGGCAGGTAGTGCATGATTTCTTCCAGGGAAAGGTGCGTGGGCAGCGTCATCCTGCAGCCTCCTTCTCCAGGGCCGCCTTGAGGGCGGCTACCTGCTTTTCTAAAGCTTTCAAGCGTTCGTACATTTCCGGCAGTTTTCTCTGAATGGCGCTGACCCGTAAAAATTCGCGCTGGGGCAGCACCGGCGAGCCACTGACCACACTGCCGGCCGGCACGGAGTTGGAAACGCCGGATTTGGCCCCGATGCGCACGCCATCGCCGATCTCGATATGACCCACGATCCCCACCTGACCGGCCAACATGACATTGCGGCCGATCCGCGTGGACCCCGAGATACCTACCTGGGCCACGAGGATGGAATTTTCCCCCACCTCGACGTTGTGGGCGATCATCACCAAGTTGTCGATTTTCACCCCACGGCAGATGCGGGTCTCCCCCAAAGCGCCCCGATCGATGGTACAATTGGCACCGATCTCCACGTCGTCTTCAATGACCACCGTGCCCAACTGGGGAATCTTGATAAAGGTGGCCCCATTGGGGGCAAAGCCGAAACCGTCGGCGCCGATCACCGTGCCGCTATGGACAATAACCCGTTCTCCCAAACGGCACCGGTCATAGACGGTAACATTGGCATGCAGGGTCGTATCGGCGCCGATCTCGACGCCATGGCCAAGGACCACTCCCGGCAGCAGGGTGACCCGATCAGCCAGCCGGACGTCATCGCCGAGCCAGACAAAAGGCGCAATGCTGACGTCGGCGCCCAAATGGCAGTTGCGGCCCAGGATGGCTTGGTTGCTGACCCCCGGCCAACGGCGCTGGGGCGGAGCAAAAACCGCGGCAATCTTGGCATAGGCCAGATAAGGGTTGGGAGTAATGATCAGGGGACGGGGGGTGGCTTGCAGATCGGGCGAGACGATAAAAGCTCCGGCCCGGCTGGTCTCGATCAGCTTGGCATATTGGGGCCGGGCCACAAAGGTAATCTCCTCGGGCCCGGCCTCGTGGATAGCCGCCAGCCCCCGAATGACAAGATCTTCCGGCCCCTGACAGACACCGTCCACCAGCCTGGCCAATTCTAACAGGGTCTTAGTCTCTGCCACGTTATTTGTTGAAAGCGGCCTTGACTTTGTCCGTGATATCAATGCTGGGATCAAAGCCGACCACCACCCGCTTGTCCAGGACAACGGTATAGCCGTTTTCCTTGGCGATGTCGTTCACCACTTTGGCGAATTTATCGTAGAGAGGCTTGAATTCCTTTTCCTCGAGTTTGGCCAGTTCCTGCTGGGAGGCCCCCACCTTCTGCTGCAACTCCATCTGCTTCTTGCTGAACTCTTCCTCTTTCTTTTTGCGGGCCTCTTCCTTCATGACCACGGCCTGCTTCTGATAGGCTTCCACCTCTTTGCCGAATTCTGTCCGCTGGCGCTCCAATTCCTTGCCCAGTTCCTGACCTTTGCGCTTCAGGGTCTCCTGGGCCTTTTTGCCTTCCGGCGAATTAAAAATGATCTCGCCCATGTCCACGACGGCAATCTTGACTTCGGCCTTGGCTACGGCCGGCATCATCAGGCTGACGATCAGGGCACTGCACACCAACCATTTGTTGAACTTCATTGCTTTCTCCTCAAAGTTTATAATATTATGAGCACATCCGCTTGCCGATATCTAACGGGATGTCTGTCTGGCATCGGCCCGGCACCGCTCTGTTCCGCATTGCTGATCTTAGAATTGCCCACCAATGGAGAAGTCAAAGGCACTCTTGCGGTCGTAGGATTTGGGATTGAGGTTATAGCCCCATTCCAGGCGTAAGGGACCCAGGGGTGAGAACCACCGGATGCCGGTACCGACGCTGGTCCGCATGCTGCTGAAATACGACCGACCGGAGCCATAGACATCACCGGAGTCCATGAAGATCACCCCCGTAAGGCCGGCTTTTTTATAAATGGGGTAGCGCCACTCCACATTGACAAACTGGAATTTGTCGCCGCCGATGCGCTCACCGGTGACAGGATCCCTGGGACTGATTTCCGCATATTTATATCCCCGGATGGTATCGATGCCGCCCAGATAGAACTTTTCGTAGGCCGGCAGGGCGCCCCAGGAGTTGCGGCTCATATAGCCGATGCGGCCGTGGAGCACGCCCACCGTCTCCCAGAACAGGGGGAAATACCAGCCGCTGTCCAAGACCAGGCGGGTAAAGGCGGCGTCGCCGCCCAGGCCGGCCAGTTCCACCGCCAGACTATTGTCCGAACCTTTGGTCGGGGTGAAAATGGCATCCCGGGAATCCCGCCGAATGGTCAGAGACGTGGCACTAGTGTTTTTGATCTTGGCCGCGTCCAGCAATATCTGGGAAGAGTAGGGCGACAGATCATTGAGCGCGGTATTCTCATACCGGTACATCCACAGGAGATAGGTATATTCCCACCGCAAAGGATGGCCCAGGCGGAGGCTGCCGCCGGCGCTGCGCCGGGTATACTCCAGGAACTGACGTTCCCAATTATAGGCATCGACGCCAAAGCTGAGGGGGCGGTCAAAGAGATATGGTTCGGTGAAACTCAATCGGTAACGCCGGGATAGCGAGCCGAGCGCCGCCTGAGCCCGCAGTTGCTGGCCGCGACCGAAAAGATTGGATTGGGAAATCTCCACCATACCAATAATGCGATCTTGGGTGCTATAGCCGGCCCCGATCCCGAACTGCCCGGTGGGACGCTCTTTGACGTTGATCGTCAGGTTCACCTTATCCGGGGCACTACCGGGGCTGGTGCTGAAATTAACATCTTCAAAAAATTCCAGGCGCCTCAGGTTCTGGGTGCTCTTTTTGATCTTGCTGGCGGAGAAGAGATCCTGCTCATAGACGCGCAGCTCCCGGCGGATGACCTTGTCCCGGGTCTTCACATTGCCGACGATTTCGATGCGCTCAAAATAAACCTTCTCACCTTTCATAATGTCGAAGGTGATGTCTATGGTCCGATCCGCTTCGTGTTCCTTCAGCATCGGATTAATATCCGCATTGGCGTAGCCTTGGTCGGCATAGAGGTCGCCCAAGGTGGTCAAGTCTTTTTGAATAGCTTCCCGACTGTAGACCTTGCCAGGGCTGATAGCCAGCTTTTTCTGCAGGGCGGCCGGCTCCTCCAGGAGATCCCCGTGAAAGTCCACTTTCCCCACCCGGTATTGGGGACCTTCCTCTATGGGGATGGTAATGTAGATGCCCTTGGCCGTCACCTCAACCTTGGGCTCCCCGATCTTGGCCTTAATATAGCCGTGATTAAAATAAAAGGCCGACAATTTCTCCAAATCCCGTTCCAAGGCATCCTGTTTAATGATCCCCCGGCCGGTGAAGACGCTGATAATATTCTTGGGTTTGAGTTCCATGACCTTACGGAGTTCTTTGCTGCTGAACGCGGCATTGCCTTCAAAATTTATCTGCCGGACATAAACCTTGCCCTTTTCGGCCACCTCGAGGATGAGATTTACTTCGGTGGGAGTAATGGGTTCCAAGTGATAGGTGATCTCGGCTTCATAGAAGCCCTTCTCCCGATACATGGCCTTGACTTTGTGGATGGCATCTTTGATGGTAGCTTCCGAGGCAATGCTGTAAGGCTTGATTTCAAGAACTTCCTGGATTTTTTTGGTCTTGATCTTCTTGTTGCCGCGCACGATAATGCTGCTGATGGAGGGCTTTTCCTGCAAGATAAAGGTGACGACCCGGCCGGCGCTGGTATCGCTTACGTCAATTTTGATATCCGTAAAGGAGCCCAAATTATAAAGGGCTCTCAGGTCGTCCCGCAGGGTGACGGTGTTGGTCAATTCCCCGGGACGGGTCTGGATCGTGGCCATGAGGGTTTCCTTCTCCACCCTGCGGTTCCCTTTGAATTCGACCTTGGCGATCCTCTCCTGCCCCAGGATCTTGAATCCGGCATCCTTGGCGATCTGGTTGGCCATCTGAGTCAAGGCGGCAAGGCCCACCCCTTCCTGCTTAAAAATGGTCGGCGGCAGTTTCCCCGTTAAATCGACAAGTTGACCTTCAATGGCCACCGTCGGGCCGATCTTAATAATGGAACCGGTGAGGATGACATCAGCGCCCAATCTCTTCCCTAAATCGGCGGCCGCGGGGCCGGTCGGGGGCGGGCCGGCGCCGATTTCCCGCTCCAATTCAGATTTACTGGCAACACCAAAACCTTCTTTTTCCAAATACTCAATGATGGTGGTTTGGACTTTCTCCGCCACCCCGGGCAATGGTTCTTTGCTGAGCAGGGCAAAGGGTAAAACTGCCACCCGTTTTACCGTGATATCCTGAGAACCGGCCGGGATGGCTGCCAGCAAGCAGATAAGGGTTGCCAAAATGACCTTATTCACGTCTGCCACCTCATCGCTGGTCGTTGGGCAGTCTGAAAACTTTGCCGTCGCGGATGGTTATCTGATAGGACAAGAGCGCCGCCAGTTCCAGATTATGGGTCACCACCACAGTTGTCAAGCCTTTTTCCTGGTTAAGGTGGGCCAGCAGATCATGCACTTGGCGGCCGCTGCGGGGATCCAAGTTGCCGGTGGGCTCATCGGCCAACAGGACATCCGGCGCCATAACCAAGGCCCGGGCCACCGCCACCCGTTGTTGTTCGCCGCCGGAAAGGGCGCCGATCCGATGGTGTTGGCGATCTTGCAACCCCACCTGCACTAATAATTCCTCCGCCCGCTCCTGGGCCTTAGCCCGGGGCAAGCGGGCAATGAGGGCCGGCAGCATGACATTTTCCAGGGCATCAAACTCCGGCAGGAGATGGTGAAACTGAAAGACAAAACCGATGCGGCGATTCCGAAAAGCCGCCAATTGCTCATCATTTAAGGCAAAAACATCGGTCCCCTGCCACAACAGGCTGCCGGCGTCGGGCCGCTCCAGCGTCCCCAGGATATGCAGGAGAGTGGACTTGCCCACCCCCGAGGCGCCTACAATGGCCACGCTGTCACCGGCGTGAATCTCCAGATCCACGCCGTCCAAAACATCCACCCGGTTGCCGTTGGAAACAAAAAATTTCACGATATTCCGGGCCTGAATGAGCGGGCTCGCTGCCGGCTGGAGATTTTTTTTTGACATTCTCACCAACTAATTGCCATTACTTGTCTAATTCGCCATAGAGCCAGGGACGAGGGCCAGCCCTCGGCTCACCCCGGGCCTCTGGTCCCTGGCCCCGCAGCAGTTAGAGGCCGAGACGAGTTCTTTTACCGGAAATTGGCAACCGAAAACCAAAATTTGTCCCCGAGCCGATGGCTCAGGGGCGATCAGCCTCTGGGCGCCACCTCCCACCTGGGTCATCAGCCATAGCGGATGGCTTCCACCGGGTCCAGGCGGGAAGCCTGCCAGGAGGGATAGAGCGTGGCCAGGAAACTGATCAACATTGTGGCACCGGCGATGAGGGCCACGTCCAAAACCTCGATTTTGACGGGCAGCGTCGAAATATAATAGACATCGCTGGGCAGCTTGATGAATTCATAGCGTTTCAGGATGGCGGTCAGCACAAACCCGAGGCATAGACCGATCGCCGTGCCGATGGCACCGATAATCACCCCCTGCAGCATGAAGATCTGCATGATGCTCCGGCGGGTGGCGCCCATTGATTTTAATATGGCGATATCTTTGGTTTTTTCCATGACCAACATGATCAGCGAGCTGGTGATATTGAACGCCGCCACCAGGACAATCAGGGTCAGGATGATGAACATGGCGATCTTTTCCAGCTTTAGGGCGGCAAAGAGGCTGCGGTTTAGACGCATCCAGTCCCGGGTATCATAGGCGGGGCCCAGTTTGGCTTTAATGGCCGCGGCGACTTTGTCGGCCGCGTAGATATCTTTCACCTGGATTTCCAGACCGGTAACCTTGCCCTCCAGTCCCAGATAATTCTGGACCTGAGGAATGCTGGCATAGACCAGCGTATTATCAAATTCAAACATGCCGGAGTGAAAGATGGCCCCCACCTGAAAATTTTTGATCCGGGGCATCCGGCCCATGGGCGTCAGGGTGCCTAAAGGGGAAATTATCTTGATCTGGCTGCCGACGGTGGCGCCGATATTCTTGGCCAGTTCGTTGCCCAAGGCCACTTCCGGGAGTTCGCCTTCGGCCTCGCGGGCCAGATTTTGAAACGTGCCGGCCTGCAGTTCCAGGGCCGGCGGCCCGCCTTTGTCAATGGTCGGCAGGTCCAGACCCCGGATCACGCCGCCAGAGATGCTGCCCGGACCGGAGACCATGACCTGGGTATAAATAAAGGGCTTGGCCGACACCACCCCCGGCACGGTTTCCACCTCCCGCACCAGGGATTCGTAGTCTTCCAGGCTGTAACCCGGTTTGATGAGGATGACGTGGGCGTTGACGCTCAGGATCTTTTTCTTCAGGTCCTGATCAAAGCCGGTCATGACACCGATGACCACCAACAGGGCCATCACCCCCACGGCCACGCCGGCGATGGAGATGAAAGAAATGAGGGAAATAAATTTTTCCTTGCGTTTGGCCCGGAGATAGCGGAACGCCACCATGTGCTCAAAGGGCATCGGGGTTACCCTTCCGGCCGCAGTTGCGGGAATAAAATGACGTCGCGGATGGACGGCGCGTCGGTCAGGAGCATCACCAGGCGATCGATGCCAATGCCAGCCCCGGCCGCCGGCGGCATGCCATACTCCAAGGCCAGGACAAAATCTTCATCCATAAAATGGGCCTCTTCGTTGCCCGCATCCCGGGCCGCCACCTGTTTTAAAAACCGCTGGCGTTGGTCCTCCGGATCGTTCAGTTCGGAAAAGCCGTTGGCAATCTCACGGCCGGCGATGAACAATTCAAAGCGGTCGGCCACCTCGGGATCATGCTGATTCCGTCGGGACAGGGGCGAAATTTCAATGGGAAAGCCGGTAATAAAGGTGGGCTGGATGAGTTTCGGCTCCACCCGCAGGTCGAAGAGTTTGGCCATGGCCCGGCCATACCCTTCCCCCGGCCGCAGGGTGACGCCCTGATCCAGAGCCAGTTTGACCAGGGCCTCCCGATCCTGAACGATCTCTGCGGGGATCTCTCCCACTGCCGTCAAGGATTCGGCCATGGCCAGCCGGCGCCAGGGGGGGGTCAGATCAATCTCCTGCCCCTGATAGAGGATCTTGCCGGTGCCATAGAGGTCCAGAGCCAGAGCCGAGCACATCTCCTCGATGAGGTGCATCAGGTCCTGGTATTCAGCATAGGCCTGATAAAACTCCATCATGGTGAATTCGGGATTGTGTTGGGTGGAGATGCCTTCATTGCGAAAATTGCGGTTGATCTCAAAAACCCGCTGAAAGCCGCCCACCAGGAGCCGCTTGAGATAGAGTTCCGGGGCAATGCGCAAATACAGGGGCATGGCCAGGACATTATGATAGGTCTGAAAGGGCCGGGCCGTGGCGCCGCCGGGAATGGGCTGCATCATGGGGGTTTCCACTTCCAGGAAGCCCCGCTGATCCATGAAATCCCGGAGGAAGCGGATGATGTGGGACCGACGGAAAAAAACCTCCCTGACCTCGGGATTGACCATCAGGTCCACGTAACGGCGGCGATAGCGCAGTTCAACGTCGGTAAGGCCATGGTATTTCTCGGGCAGGGGCTGGATGGCCTTGGTCACCAGGACAAAGTTCTGCACTGCCAAGGTTAGTTCATCGGTTTTGGTGCGAAACAACCGGCCGCTGAGGCCAATGATATCGCCCAGATCAAGCTGCTTAAAAAAGGTATAGGCCTCGGGCCCTACTTCCTGACGTTGGATATATCCCTGCAACCGGCCGCTGTCGTCCTGAAAATGAAAAAAGGTGGCCTTGCCGAACTGCCGCATGAGCATGAGGCGGCCGGCCAGACTAAAGGTTTCGTTCAAACCTTCCAGTTCCGCCTGGCCGAGCCGGCCATAGGCCGCAATCAGGTCAGCCACCCGGTGTTGGGGCCGAAAGGTGTTGGCAAATGGTTCAATACCCGCAGCCCGCAGTGCCCGGATCTTTTCCCGGCGCTGCCGGATGATGGTTGGTTCGTCTGGCATGCTCATTCCTCACCGGGACACCCCTGTCGGCAAAGCGCCAGGGGCACCGACCCGAAACAACCCTGAGCAAGGCTATGGACAGGATGATTTGGCGCGGAGGCTTCGAGTCCCGGAGTTGAGTTCTTCATGATGTGTCAATAACGTTAGAAATTTAGAATATCATCACCGTGAAGTCAAGCGAATTCCCCTTTTTCCGCCCGAGGCAACTCAGAGTGGCGATCATCCTGGCATAAAGAGCAACGTACCGACCTTCTTAAGGCGAGCCGTAGCTTGCAGCGGTTCTCCGGGCCGGTGACCGCTGAGGAATTAAGGCACCTGGAAGATATCATCAGCCGACCTCTCGGCACGGTTTTTCGGCTCTGGTGCGGCAACCGGTGGTGGATATCACCCAGGCAGCGTAGGCCATGGGGTGGCGGCAAGCCGCCAAGGATTTGGGGCCGCTGGGGGCTGGGATTAAGTGGAGCCTGCCATTACAGAAAATTCTTCGCTGCGCTCGGCATGCCCCCCACTAAAGGGCTGCTCAAGTCAAGAGCATTGCCCTCAACCCCTGGCAACCGGGTCTGCGGGCTGCGCCAACAGGTAAGCAGGGGAGGTCAGCCGATGCGCCGCAAACCTTCGGCAATGGAGAGACGGGCGGCCCGCCAGGCCGGAAAGATGGCCGACACCAGGCCCACCATAAGAGCGATCACCAGGCAGATAAGCAGGGTCTGATCCGAGACATTGAAGACCCGGAAATAATTGCCCAGGGCCGTGCGGAAGTAATGGGCCGCGGGGAAGAGGGCGATGAGCCCCACGACGCCGCCCATGAGGGCAATGGCCACAGATTCACCGGCGATAAGGACCACCAGATGACGCCCCTGAAAGCCCAGGGTCTTGAGGACGGCATGCTCCTCCTGGCGCTCCCGGGCCGTCATCGCCATGGTATTGGCCAGCACGATGAGGATAATGGCGATGACCACGTACGAAACGATCTGGATGGCCACAACAATGGCCTTGGTCATGGAGACAAAGCCCATCTGAAAGGCCTTCTCTGATTCCGTCAGGGTTTCGGCCAAAGAATTGCGGAAGGTGTCGTCGATTTGGGCGGCGATGAGGGGGGCCCGATCAATATCTTCCACCTGGGAGATGAACCACCCCACCTGATTGGCGATGGCCGGGGTGTTCTTGACCAGGGTCTCATTGACATAGTCCCAATGGAAGAAAAAGCGGGTTTCATCGGTGGTCTCTTCGGCCCCCTGATAGATGGCCCGCAGCACCAGCTCCCAATTGCCGGGGAAGACGGTGCCCCGCAGGGTGATGATGTCCCCCAGACGCCAACCAAAGCGTTGGGCCAGTTTGCGGCCGGCCACACAGGCATTGCGTTCTTTCAGGAGAGCCTGCCGCTGCTCCGGCGCAATAACAAATTCAGAATAGATATCTAAATAATTCTGCAGCTCGACGGCAAACTGCGGAAAGAAATTTTTCTCATCAATATAGACGCCGCCGAACCAATAGCCATAGGCCACCCGCTTGATCCCGGGGATAGCCTTGATTTTATTCAAGTAGGCCAACGGCAGCCGAAAGATCAAGGAGATGGCGTTGCGGGTGACCAAGCGGTCAGCGGCCGCGCCCTCCACCCCGGCATACCAGGCGTCCACGACTGTGCGCAGCAAACCGAACGAGAGGATGGCGATGGCCATCCCCAGGATGGTCAGGGCGGTGCGCAGTCGGTGGCGCAGACTATTGCGCAGGATCAGTTTGAACATGGCTAGCCCCCGGCCGCGCAGGCATTCAGGACCCCTTTATCCAGATGTTGCAGCCGGCTGGCCCGTTCTGCGGCCCGGGGGTCGTGGGTGACCATGATGATGGTTTTGCCCATTTCCTGGTTGAGGCGGGTCAGCAGGTCCAAAACTTCTTGGGCTGACACTTTGTCCAAATCGCCGGTGGGTTCGTCCGCAGCGATGATGACCGGATCGGTGACGATGGCCCGGGCAATGGCGACCCGCTGTTGTTGACCGCCGGAAAGCTGCCGGGGGTAGTGGTCTTGGCGGTCGGCAATGCCCACGAGTCGCAGGGCCAATTCGGCGTGGGCGCGGCGTTCCCGCCGCGGCAGTTCCGAGAGCATGAGGGGCAGCTCCACGTTCTCCAGGGCGGTGAGAACGGGCACCAGGTTGTAAAACTGAAAGATGAAGCCCACATTGCGGTGCCGCCAGATGGCCAGTTCTGATTCGGACAGGCGGGAGATATCAACGCCGGCAATGCGCAGTGTGCCTTCATCGGGGTGGTCGATGCCGGCGATGAGGTTGAGGAGCGTGGTCTTGCCGGAGCCGGACGGACCCATCAGGGCCAGAAATTCGCCGGCCTGAATGTTAAGACAGACGTGCTGCAGGACCGGGATGATCTGTGAGCCCCGGCGATAGGATTTGGTCAGGTTATCTATGGCCACCAGAATCGGTGGCGCTTCTCCCGTCGCCATATCAGCCTTCTTTGATCTTCACCCGGTCGCCGCTCTTAAGACTTTTGGGAGGCTGCAGGACCACCCTGTCGCCATCCTGGAGGCCGGACAGGACCTCCACCAGGTCCCCCAACGGTGGACCGACCTGCAAGGCCACCGCTTCCACCCGTTGCCCCCGGAGCACGAAAACAACCGATGCACCGTTTTTCTGGATCAGGGCCTTGGGATTGACCACCAGGCGGGGCTGCTCTTCATCGGCCCGCAAAGGCCGGGACAGGAAAGCCACTTTGGCGCTCATTTCCGGCAGAACCCGGGGGTCCAGGCTGTCAAAGGCCACCTTGACCATAATGGTGGCCTTACTGCGGTCGGCGGTGGGGACGATCATGTGGACTTTCCCCGGAAAGCGTATCCCCGGGAGGGCGTCCAGGAGTATTTCACAGGGTTGTGCCAATCTTACCTGGTGAATGTTGGCTTCGGCGACATCGGCCTCTACCATCAGGGACTCCATATCCGCCATGGTGGCCACCGCCGCCCGGGCATTGACCGCGGCCCCGAAGGGCGCCACCACTTCCCCCACTTCGGCATTTTTGGTGAGCACGACGCCGTCAAAGGGGGCCCGGATCAGGGAATATTCCACCGCGGTCCGGGCCTCATCCAAGGCCGCGGTCGCGGCGCTGATATTGGCCCGGCCATTGGCCACCCCCGCCACCGCCTTCTGATAGCGAGCCGTGGCTGCGTCAAAGTCCTGGCGAGAGATGAGATTTTGGGCCAAGAGGGTTTTCAGGCGATCATACTGCAGCCGGGCATCCTTCAGCTCGGCCTCGGCCTGGGCCAAGGTGGCTTTGGCCGCGTTCACATTGGCCGCGGCCCGGTCCCGGACCGCCACCAGGTCATCGTTCTCCAGGCGGGCGATGATCGCCCCTTTTTTCACCCGACTGCCTTCCTCGACCCCCAGGAAAACCAACCGGCCGGTGCTTTTGGAGGAGACCGAGGCCTTGCGTTGGGCCACCACATAGCCGCTGGCATTGAGCAGCGTCACCGCCTGGGAAGGATACATCTTGATCACCGGTGCCACCTGGACCGTTTGGCCAAACAGTACGCCCGAGAAAACCAGCCACAGGGTGACGGCCGCCGCCACCAGGATGATGGCCGTGATGAGAAACGTGCGTCGCCGCCGGCTGCGCAGGTAGCGCAGCTCCGCTTCGCCCCGATCGAGCCGCAGTGATTGGAGATTGAGAGGATTTTCCGGGGAACTCAAAGAAGGCCTCGTACGTGTCGGATCAGTTTAGATTTTCACAAGCGCTTGACAGAATGGGCCCCGAGCCATATTTTATTCCAAATTTTAAACATAATACTGAATTTTCACGAGAGCAATGCCTAAATGTGCTCAGAGGAGAACCGTATGATGAAATCGGCCGTCATCTCGGCAACAACCGGGCGGACCCTGCTGCAACTCCTGCTGGCAGGGTTTCTGCTGGCTGCCACCGGCGCTCTCTGCCCGGTTTGGGGAGGCGACGCCATCACCCTGCCGCCCCAAACCGTCGCCCCCGGGGAAGTGCACCTCACCGTCAAACTGACCCTGCCACCAGGCCATAAATTAAATGCCGAAGCCCCCTCCACCCTGATCATCAGTGCTCAGGATCAGGCCGTGGTGGCGGTGGCCAAAAAATACCCCGGCAATCTTAAGGCCAGCGATTTCCCCGTCACCCTCAAGGTGCCGGCCAAGGAAGGCAAAACCATTATTCACGCGGATTTTAAAATCAATTTCTGCGATGAAAAAGCGGGCCTCTGCTTTATGCGGGACGCCGCCATCCAACTGCCCGTGGCAGTGAGCAAAACCGCCACCCAGAAAAATCTGCAGATTGAGTATCAATTAAAAATGGATTAGCCGCCGTCCTTGTCCAGGGTCTGGGCAGCCAGACCCTGGAGCGATACTGCTCTCGCCTTGCCCCCTTCTGCACGTTTCCGTCAGAACCTGAGAATTATCTGCTGAAATTGCGAGAACGAGCGAAAGCCCGAAGGCCGGAGCCTCGGGCTTCGTGGCGTTCTCTGGACCCTGCAGGTTGCAGAGTACGTTCTGGACTATAGGCTGATAATGGTATCAGGCCCCAGGACCTTGGTCTTGACCAGCTCCAGGTGCCGCAGGGTAATCACCTCCTGGTGAATTTTGCTCTCATCCCAGCCCAATTCTTTGGCCGCCATTTTTAACGGCACCTCTTGTTTGACTTTCACCAGATCATAGAGCTTTTGCTGGTCCGCAGTGAGCTTACCGCCCTGCTTATCCATGGTTCGTTTGGCCACATACGAAGCCCAGGGATCGCATTCCTTGGTGAGATCCACCAATTTGATGTAACAATCCTCACAGACCTTCTCTCCCATGAGGGGACGGAGTTCACTCTCGTCAACCTGTGCCTGACAACGGGGACACTGAGCCATAGCCAACCTCCTGTGGTTAGATTGTGTGCTGCTGCAAAACTCCCTGACAGGGAGGGGGAAGCCCCATGGGCCGAACGACACCACCACGGGCTTAGCCATAATATAGTCAGAATTAGTCCCTTTGGCAATTTTTTCTGTAAAAAAAATAATAGGGGCAGAAAACTTGTTTGTTTAGAAAAATGAACATGATGTTTCATTTGCGGGCGCCGGCTGGCAGGGTGGCGGCGACGAATCCTGGGCCATAGACAATCTGCAAGTTTTGGTGCAACCCGTGGCTACCCCTCTGCCCGGCACCCTTGTATTGCTGGGTTCCGGTCTCCTGGGGCTTATAGGTTTACGCCGGCGCTTTGTGCGGTAAGCCAGACAAGAAGAAATCTTCGGCTCACAAAGGAAGACCCGGCCGCCATTATGGCACCGGGTCTTCTTGTGTCCGCGGCTCGTCGCCCGGCCTTATCTTAGAGGCTGTAATCCCCCTCGATCGCCAGGATATATTCTTCCGGTTTGCTGCCGGAGTGACGGTAAAGGTCCCCTCACCGCTGAGGTTTTTCAGTTTACCGGTGCCTTTATAGACCTTCCAGGTGCCTTTGGTGATTTTGGTGGCCGCGTCCCGGTGGCCCTCGTAGCGGCTGTAGACCTGGCCATCCTCAAAGGTGGTGACGGCATAGCCCTGCATGGGGCCGGAGCCTTTGATGCGGTCATGAAAACCAACGCTGTGTCGGGAAACGAACTCCCCGGCCACGCCCTTTTCATATTCCAGAGGCTCACCCTCCATCTCGGTGAGCATCATGGTATGGTCGATCTGATCGCCCACCCGCATCATTTCCCGGCGGATGGTAAAAATTCTGTACTTGGCCTTTCTTTTCATAGCTTCCTCCTGAGAATAGTTTCGAGTTTATTACGGGTTGTTGCAAAACCTACTTTCTTGTCCTCCTAAACGAAGTGCAGGATTTCTCTCTAGCTGGAAAGATGAGAGTCTGCGCTATACTCAGAATGACCTGGAATCGGCTTGCAGGATTTTGCAACAGCTTCTAAGATTCTGATAAACCTTGGGTTTTCCTGTCCTCCTGTCATTCTGGCTGGAGCAACGATCCCATATCCCTGGCCCCTGCACCCTCTCAGATATCCAACTGGCTGATGTCCAAAGCGTTGTTTTGGATGAAATCCCGGCGGGGTTCCACCCGGTCGCCCATGAGGATGGTGAAGATTTCGTCGGCGGCCACAGCGTCTTCGATATTGACCTGCAGGAGGGTCCGGGTCTCCGGGTCCATGGTGGTCTCCCAAAGCTGTTCAGGATTCATTTCGCCCAAGCCTTTGAACCGCTGCACGGTCAGGCCTTTCTGACCTTCCTCGAGGACCAGCCGGACCAATTCCTCGAGGGTGGGAATCTCCCAGCGTTTGTTGCCGTCGGCGAGGAGGTAGGGCGGTCGGCGCAGGGCGGCCAGGCCTTGGCGGAGTCTGACCAACGTCTGGAAATCGCTGCCGCTCAAGAGCTCCCAATCAAGGACCCACGGCTTAGCCTCGTTGACCCCGGGCTGGAAGACCAGGAGTTGCCAGGCCTGGTGTTCCTCATCGGGTTCCAGGCGGAAGTGGTAGCCGGTTGCGGTCAGATTGTCAGCCCAGGCGGCCAGCCGCGGCCGATCCCGGAGGATCTCTTTGTCCGTCAGACCTTGGTCAATGACCTGTTTGAGCAGGCTCCGCTCCACCCCCCGCTTCTCAAAGCGTTCCATGGCCTGTTGCTGGGAAATAACCTTTTTCAAATAGTTGACCAACTCGGCATTGGCGATGGTCTCGCCGTTCCCCAGGGTTAAGGTCTTTTTGTCCAACCCCCGGGTCAGGAGATAGTCCTGAAATGGCCCCTCATCTTTCAGATATATCTTCTCATTGCCCCGGGTGAGGCGGTAGAGGGGCGGCTGGGCGATGTACAGGTGCCCCCGGTTGATGAGTTCGGCCATCTGGCGATAGAAAAAAGTCAACAGCAGCGTGCGGATATGGGAGCCGTCGACGTCAGCATCAGTCATGATGATGACGCGGTGATAGCGGAGTTTCTCCAACTCCTGCTCCTCCTGGCCGATGCCGGTGCCGAGCGCGGTGATCAGGGTGCGGATCTCCTGGCTCTGCAGCATCTTGTCAAACCGGGCCTTTTCCACGTTGAGGATCTTGCCTTTCAGGGGCAGGATGGCCTGAAAGCGCCGGTCCCGGGCCTGCTTGGCGGAGCCGCCGGCCGAATCGCCCTCGACGATGTACAATTCCCGGCGGGCCGGATCCCGTTCCTGGCAGTCAGCCAGTTTGCCGGGCAGGGCCAATTCGCTGAGACTGCCTTTTTTCCGGGCCAACTCCTTGGCGCGGCGGGCCGCTTCCCGGGCCCGGGCGGCATCCACCACTTTGGCCAGAATCTGTTTGGCCACCTGAGGATTTTCGCCCAGATAGGTCAGGAGGTTGTCATAGACCAAGGCCTCCACCAGGCCCTTAACTTCGCTGTTGCCCAACTTGGTTTTGGTCTGCCCCTCAAATTGGGGGTCGGGGATCTTGATGCTGATGATACACGTCAAGCCTTCCCGGACGTCTTCCCCGGCTAAATGGGTATCCTTGATATTTTTGGGCAGATCGGCCGTGGCCATGTATTGGTTGATGCAGCGGGTCAAGCCGGCCTTGAAACCGCTCAGATGGGAACCCCCCTCCCGGGTGTTGATGTTATTGGCATAGGTGAAGATCTGTTCGTTGTACGTGTCGTTGTACTGAAAGGCGATCTCCATGATGACATTCTGGCGGGTACCGGCCAGATAGATGGGGGTCTCATGGACGGGGTTCTTGTTGCGGTTAAGGTACAGGACAAATTCCTGGATGCCCCCCTCATAATAGAAGTCATTTTCCTTGCCGGTGCGCTCATCAATCAAAAGAATGCGCACGCCCCGGTTCAGAAAGGACAGCTCCCGCAGGCGGGTGGCCAGAATATCATAGCTGAAAACCGTTTCCGAAAAAATTTCCGCATCCGGTTTAAAGGTAATTTTGGTACCCCGGCGCCGGGTCTCGCCGGTAATCGTCAGGGGCGATACTGTATTGCCCAACTCGTAGCGCTGATGATAGACCTTGCCGTCCCGGCGGATTTCCACTTCCAGATACTCGGACAGGGCATTGACCACGGAGACGCCGACGCCATGCAGGCCGCCGGAGACCTGATAGGTCTTGTGGTCGAATTTGCCGCCGGCATGGAGTTTGGTCATGACCACTTCCACGGCCGGCAGATTTTCCTCTTTATGGAGGTCCACCGGGATGCCCCGGCCATTGTCCTCCACGGTAACACTGTTATCCGCATGGATAGTGACCGCGATCTGGTTGCAATAGCCGGCCAGGGCCTCGTCGATGCTGTTGTCCACCACTTCGTAGACCAGATGGTGCAGTCCTTCCGGCCCGGTGTTGCCGATGTACATGGCAGGGCGCTGCCGGACGGCCTCGAGGCCGCTCAGCACCTTGATATGTTCGGCACCGTAGTCCAGCTGCTCTTCTGGCTGATTCATGTCTGGATTCACCAAAACCTGGCAACCCTCCTTGCTACCAACTTCTTATGACGATCCTTTTGGGGAGGGGGCCAGAGGGGCCCAACCCCTCCGCCAACCCCCGCGCTACCTTTTGGCAGTGCCAAAAGGCCTAAAAATAGTTATCCTCCCACCTGCAGAGCATGGGGAGCGTTTTTCAGCAAACTGTTAAAGGTCCATGGGCATGACGATGCTCAGATAGGATGGGTCACCGGGCTCCCGCAGGCAGAGGGGTTTCTTTTTGGCATTCAGTTCCATAAGGATTTCTTCACCTTGCATTACAGACAAAGGCTCTATGAGATATCTGGCGTTATAGCTGATCTCGAGGGGCAAGGTAAGGCCGTCGTCCTCATCACTGGGGGCCAAAGTTTTTAAGGCGATGGGCAGCCTCTCTTCGCCGCCGCCGACCTCCGGATTATGGTAGCGAAAGTCCAGCAAATTATCTGTCACCGTCAGTACTACCCCCTTAAATCTTTCCGATGATAACAGGCTCATACGCTTGAGGATTTCCAAGAAAGGCTTCCGGGCCACCGTGAGCTGCAGTTTGGCGGTCTCCGGCAAGATCCGGCGGTAATCGGGAAATTTTTTATCCAGCAGGCGGATAAAGAGGTAATCCTCGCCTTGTTTGAGTACTAGATTTTTTTCCTCCAGGCCCAGGGCGCAGTCCTCCGCCTCCAGGAGGCGGAGCATCTCCACCACGCCTTTGCGAGGAATGATAAAGCCCTTCTCCGGGTCTAGCTGTTGGGCTATGGCCACCTCCCGATCAATGAGGGAGAGTCGGTGGCCGTCACTGGAGACGAAGCGGAGGTGGCCGCGATCCGGCAATCTCTCGGCATACACGCCGGTCAATTGGGGCTGCAGATCATCCAGGGACACCGAAAAAATGGTTTTTTCCAACATTTCCTTTAGCACGGCGCTTTTCATGGGCTGGAGGATTTGCTCGTCCGCCAGCGGCAGGGGGGGGAAATTATCCGGGCTCAATCCCATGAATTGATAGCGCATGCTGCCCATAAGGACCTGCAGGGAGTTGTTGGCCGTGCTTTCCAGAGAGATGGTTCCTTCCGGTAATTCTTTGAGAAGGCTGAAAAAATTCATGGCCGGAACGGTCATCCCTCCCTCTTCGCTGACCTGAGCCGGATAGAAACCCCGAAAGCTGATTTCGTAATCGGTAGCGGAAATTTTCAGTTGGTCTGCCGTGGCTTCCAGGAGGCAATGGGCCAGTATGGGAGTATGACTGCGACGGTCTATGACTCCCTGAGTCCGTCCGATCCCCTGGAACAACGTATCCTTGTCAATTTCCAGCTTCATCTTTACCTCAATTTTAACTAAGATATCTTTTTTGTAATTTTAGTTATAGAGCCGATAATGTTCACAACTACTTTATGGCCTGGAAATCCCCAGGATTTTTTTCGACCCACTGATATGCCTTTGTCAACCTGGGGCCGAGTTATCAACCTGGCCACGATCGGCTTGGCCGTGGCGCGGTTGATAACGAAGGCAGAGTGGCAATGAGGCGAACGTTTCTGGTTCATAACCCGGGTGGTTAGCCTAATCCGAGGCCCCGACCTTAATCTTCCAAAACCGCGCCCTTGCTGCCGGAGGTCACCAATTGGCTGTAGCGGTAGGCGTAGCCCCGGCGGATCTTGGGGGCCGGTGGCTGCCACCGTTGCCGACGGGCGGCCAGTTCAGCTTCCGGTACCTTTAGGGTCAAGGTTTTGTTGGGAATGTCGATGGCGATGAGGTCGCCATCCTGGACCAGGGCAATGGGACCGCCGGCCGCGGCTTCCGGTGAGATATGGCCGATGGCCGCCCCCCGGGTGCCGCCGCTGAAACGGCCGTCAGTCAGGAGGGCCACGTCTTTGTCCAGGCCCATGCCGGCGATGGCCGCGGTGGGAGAGAGCATTTCCCGCATGCCCGGCCCGCCTTTGGGACCCTCGAAGCGGATGACGATGACGTCTCCCGGCTTGATGGTGTTCCCCATGATAGCCTCAGAGGCCGCTTCTTCGGAATCGAACACCCGGGCCCGGCCTTCCCGCTGCAGCATGGCGGGGTCGACCGCGGATTGCTTGACCACCGCTCCTTCCGGGGCCAGATTGCCGCGCAGGATGGCGATGCCGCCTTGCGTGTGGTATGGGTTCTTGAGATCACGGATGACCGCCGGGTCCAGGACGCGGGCTTTGGCCAGATTGTCGGCCACAGTGCGGCCGGTAACGGTCAGTGGAGTACCGGCAATGAGACCGGCGGACAATAATTGGGCCATGACTGCCGGCACGCCGCCGGCCCGGTCCAGGTCCTCCAGATGGTGTTTGCCGGCCGGACTGAGAGAGCAGATATGCGGCGTCTGTTCGCTGATGCGGTTAAAGAGGTCCAAGGACACCTCGATTTCGGCCTCATGGGCTATGGCGGGGATATGGAGCACTGTGTTGGTGGAGCAACCCAGGGCCATGTCCACGGCCATGGCGTTCTCAAAGGCTGTTAAGGTGGCGATCTGCCGGGGCAGAATCTGTCGCTGCACCAGGTCCATGATCTGCATACCCGCCTGTTTGGCCAGGCGATAGCGGGCCGCAGAGACCGCCGGTATGGTGCCGTTGCCGGGGAGGGCCAGCCCCAGGGCCTCGCTCAAACAGTTCATGGAGTTGGCCGTAAACATGCCGGCGCAGGAACCGCAGCCCGGACAAGCGGCGTCTTCCAACTCCGCCAACTCCGCTGCCGGCAGGCGGCCGGCCTTCACCGCGCCCACGCCTTCAAAGACGGTGATTAGATCCACCGACCGGCCCTGATAGGTGCCGGCCAACATGGGGCCGCCGCTGATGACGATGGCCGGAATATTCAGGCGCAGGGCCGCCATGAGCATCCCGGGGATGATCTTGTCGCAGTTGGGAATGAGCACCAGGCCGTCAAAGGGATGGGCCATAGCCATGACTTCGATGGAGTCGGCGATCAATTCCCGGGAGGCCAAGGAATATTTCATGCCCTCGTGGTGCATGGCCAGACCGTCGCAGACGCCAATGACCCCGAACTCAATGGGGGTGCCGCCGGCCAACCGGACCCCCGCCTTGACGGCTTCGCCGATCTTATCCAAGTGAATGTGTCCGGGGATGATTTCATTTTTGGCATTGGCGATGCCGATGAGGGGGCGGTTGATTTCGGTATCCGTCAACCCCATGGCTTTTAACAGCGACCGGTGGGGAGCTTTCTCCAGACCGGTTTTCATCCGATCACTCCGCATGAAACAATCCTTTCTGGTCCTGTAGACGTTCTTCAATGACTCCCTGCAGAACCGCTTTGGTCTTTTCCGTATCCATCTGCCGTCTGATGAACTCCACCCGATTGTCGGCCCCCACCAGGGTGGGGTCGGGCTCAATGATCAGACGCAGGTTGAACTTTTCTTCCAGGGCCACCAACTCATGGCGTTTCTTATTCAGCAGATAATTGCTGACCTCCACGGGCAGATGAGCCCGCACCTCCTGGATATCATTTTTGGCAGCCTCATGACTGATCTTCCGCAAGACGCTGAGACCGCTGGCCTCGGGCGAACGGATGACCCCCCGCCCCCGGCAATGGGGACAACTGATGTAGAGGCTGGTGGCCATGGCGGAACGGAGCCGTTGCCGGGACAACTCCAGGAGGCCGAATTTGGAGATCTGGCCTACGGTCACCCGGGCCTTTTCTTTTTTCAGGGCGGTTTTCAGGGCCTTTTCCACCTCTTTGCGGTGTTTTCGGTCTTTCATGTCAATGAAATCGACGACAATCAGGCCGCCCAGATCCCGGAGCCGCAGCTGCCGGGCGATCTCTTCGGCCGCCTCCAGATTCGTCCGGAAAGCCGTTACCTCAATGTCCTTGGGAGAAATACAGCGACCAGAGTTGACGTCAATGGCCACCAAGGCTTCGGTGGGATTAATGACAATACTGCCGCCGGACTTCAGCGGCACCTGATTATCGAAGAGGCGCTCCAATTGCTCTTCGATCTGATACTTGGAAAAGATGGGTCGCTTTTCTTTGTAGAGCTTTAAGGCTTTGGTATGCTTCGGGGAAAAAGCCTTGAAAAACTTCTTGATCTGGTTGAAGGTCTCTGGATCGTCAATGAGAATTTCGTTGATATCCGCAGTGTAATAATCCCGAATGGTGCGAATGACCAGGTCCAGTTCCTTATAAATCAAAGAGGGTGCCGGGGAGGTGCCGGCGTTGCGTTTGATCTCCTCCCAGAGATTGAAGAGATATTGATAATCTTTCACCAGATCACGTTTTTTAGCGGTTGCGCAGGCCGTGCGCACGATCAGTCCGACTCCGGGGGGAAGATTAAATTCCTTGGTCAGGGCCTTTAATTCCTGCCGCCGGGCTTCATCTTCGATCTTGCGGGAGATGCCCACCTGCTCCTGGCCGGGCAGCAAGACCAGAAACCGCCCCGGCAAGGAAATATAGGTAGTGAGATACGCGCCTTTGGCGGCAATCTCCTCTTTGATGACCTGGACCAGCAACTCCTGCCCTTTTTTCAGGACTTCCTGGATCTTGGGCCGGCCCCGGTTGGCTGCCTCCTGATGAAAATACTCCGGATGCACTTCCGAGATAGGCAAAAACCCCTGGCGCTCGGCCCCATAATGCACAAAGGCAGCCTGCAGGCTCGGTTCGATATTGGAGATGACCCCTTTATAGATATTGCCTTTCAGTTGCTCTTTGCTGGCAACCTCAATGGCAAATTCCTCCAACCGGCCGTCTTCCACAATGGCCACCCGGAATTCTTCGGGATCAGAGGCGTTAATCAGCATTTTGGCCAAGGCCGGCGACGGCTCAGCATGGACTGCTTCACTACCGGCTTGTGGGGGCGATGCCCCTTTGGCATCACTTCTGGCCGGGCGGGAACTTTTTTTCTTTTCCAATGGCATGTAATCTAGCAGGGCAGGGAATTTGGGATTCGCCTCTTTCAACCAAAAAGGCAAATTATTTTCAATAAATAGTCAAATAAGTGTATCTTTTTTCCCTTTTTTTGTCAATGTCTTTTCTGTTCACAAAAGCATTTTAGATTCGTTGGTTGCGCCGCTCCAACAGTTGGAGCGGCGCTGGTGTGGGCTTAGGGAACGAAGTGGTGAAAAAATCTTGGGAAGACGAAGGAATCCTGCTATATATGATAGCTGGCAGATGATTCAGGGTTTTTCTGCCGCCTGCGGGCACGTCGCCTAGATATAGCCGTTTTTATCATCAGGAAGGAGGTCTGCCGTGCCGATAACACTTCGGGAAACTATGCCTCTGGCCGAGGTCTTGCGGGAGATGGACCTGGCCTTTATTGCCGCCGGGGACCACAGTATCACCGTGGAGGAGGCGGTGAAATTCATCCGCCATCCACATTTTGTCTTTTTAGACGTCCGCACCGCAGAGGAGCGGGCCCATCTGGCCTTCCCCTTTGCCCGGCACATTCCCCTACAGGAACTGCCTGACCGACTCCAGGAATTGCCGGCAGACAAGTTTTTCATCACCTTCTGTTTCAATGGGGCGCGGGCCATTTTAGCCTATGCTTTTTTACGCACCCAGGGTTTTGACGAAGTCAAGGCCTTGGAGGGACGGGTCCAAGAACTGGCCGACGCCTTGTCGCCGGGCCGATTGAAGTTCTGACCATCCACTTTAGCAAACATTTTTACCAGGCCTCTGGGCCGTAGTTCAACTCGGACGGATGTTTATGCAGCCAAAAAAATTCCCACATTTTTGGGGATCGCAGACCTCCATCGGCATTTCGGGCCTGCTGCAAAAGATGCAGAATGTTATTGTCGTGGGTCTTTGTCTACTCATCTTTTGGATTATGTTGGTGCAGATATATCAGACCAGCCTGGAGACGTTGGGCCGGAAGAACTTCCGGGATATCGCCGGGCATCTGATCTACATCTTTGTGCTGGTGGAACTCTTTCGGTTGCTGATCTACTATCTGGAAGAGCAGCGCATTCTTTTAAGTACTATTGTTGAAGTGACTATCGTCAGCATGCTCCGGGAAGTCATTCTTGAGGGCATCTTGACCATCTCCTGGGAGCGGGTGCTGGCTCTCTGCGGCCTCCTGCTGACTTTGGGGGCCATCATGTTTGTGCACCATGCTATGGTCAAAGACCGCCCGAGGCTGGAGCAGATCACCATAAAAAAGGCCTCAGGGGGTGAGGTGTGATTGCTTGACGCGCTTACACCTCTGCCAGGGTGACGTTAGGCAAAGGCTGATTGCTTCAGGGGAGGCCATATTGTAACCGGGGCAAGCTGACAGCTCGGCCAGAGAGCACTATCTTCTTCGGGCAAAGTCAGGTGCGGACGCAGGTTTGGTGTTACCGCTATTATGGCGAAATTTGGTTTACAAGGTTACAAGAGTTAGTTATATTTATTTTTTTAGAATATGGAGCAATTTTTGGCGCCCAAGGCCCCGGCTGCGGCCCGCATAACGATATGATAAAGAGTAACTTGCCAGGTTTCCTGAAAAAAAAGAAATTATTGGACGATCCCCAGTTGCCGGCTGCCGCCTGTCGCACCTATGGCGACCTCTTTGTCGAGGCGGGGTGGCTGGCTGATGCTTTGGATTTTTATCTCAAAGGCAATGACGCCGAGGGCTTGGCCCGCCTCGAAACCATAGCCTTGGAGAGCGGTGATGCCTTCCTGTTAGAGCGCCTCCTGCAGGCCCAAGGCCGGGAGGCCCCGGAATTATGGCAACAGGTGGCGGCGGCGGCCACCGCTGCCGGGAAATTTACCCTGGCCCAATGGGCCCAGGAACGCCGCGGCCAGGCCGGCGTTACAGACGCGGCCGGACCAGCCGCCGGGAGTCACCATGCCCACGATGCCTGATTATTATCGCATTCTGGGCGTTTCGCCTCACGCGGATCTGGCCGAAATCAAACGCCGGTATCGGTTGTTGGCCCTGAAATTTCATCCTGATCGGAATCCCCGTAATCCTCAGGCAGCAGCTCGTTTCCGCGAGGTGGCCGAGGCCTATGCCGCCATTTGTCAAGGCCAGCGGCGGCGGCGCCGGGTTGCGGAAGACCAGCGCCAGCAGGCCACCGATAATTACCACTGCCGTACTTTTGCCCGTCAGCATGTCGCGGAATTTTTTGAGTGGGAGGAGGGCCCGGCAGACTTTTCCAGTTTCGGCGGACCGGATTACCGCTACGATCTGCAGATTCCCTTTTTGGCCGCCATGCGGGGGACGGAACAGGAAATCGCTTTTCAATGCCTGGTTCCCTGCAGCCACTGTCAGGCCACCGGCATGCAACCGGGCACCGGTTATCAGGACTGCCCAACCTGTGATGGTCGGGGCCGGCGCGGGGCCACGCCGGGGCAGCTCAAAATCGGGGCTTTGTGCAGCGATTGCCAGGGACACGGCAAGATCATGAGCCACCCCTGTCCCCTTTGCCACGGTCTGGGATACCGGGTTGAGTGGAAAAAGTATCGCATCAGCATCCCCTCCGGCATTGAGGACGGCACCCGCATCCATATTATGGGGGAAGGCGGGGAAGGCTTTGCCCACGGCCCCCGGGGACATTTGGTGGTAGTGGTGCACGTGGAACCTCACAGTTTTTATACCCGCCACAACAATGATCTGTATGGCACGCTGGTGGTCAGCCTGGCCCAGGCGGTTTGGGGGGATACCATTGAGATTCCCACCCCCTGGGGGCCAAAGTTCGTGGAACTGCCCCGGGGCAGTCGTTCCGGGCAAAGCTTCCTTTTTCCCGGCTTGGGGGTCCCGGCCAACGGCACTTGCCGGTCCGGTGATCTAATTATTACCATTCAGGTCCGGGATGACGCCAAAAGCCGCGCGGCTGATCACCAACCAGGCCGCGAGGTCGGCCAGCCCGCACCCTTGGCATCTGACGGGTAGTCCGGATGATTGCTGCCGAGCAGAATAGTTTTACGCATTTGGATGCCCAGGGTCAGGCCCACATGGTGGATGTGGGCGGAAAGCCGATTACCCAACGGCAGGCCATTGCCGTGAGCACCATCTTCCTGGGGGATAAGGTATTTGACCGGTTGCTGGGGGGCCATTTAGAAAAAGGGGATGCCTTGGCCGCGGCCCGCCTGGCGGCCATCATGGCCGTCAAAAACACTCCCCAGCTCATCCCCTTGTGCCACACGATTCCCATCACGAGTGTCCAAGTTAATTTCAGTCCCGATCCCTCCGACCTCACTCTCACCATAGAGGTTTTGGTCAAGGCCCAGGCCCAAACCGGGGTGGAGATGGAGGCTTTGACCGGCGCCGCGGTGGCGGCTCTGACGGTCTACGATATGTGCAAGGCTCTGGATCGGGGGATGGTCATTCAACAGATTTATCTTCGACAAAAAAGCGGCGGCAAAAGCGGCGATTATCATCATGGCGGTGGCGCGCCGGATGATGATAACTAACTGGCAAGGGAGGCAGGCAGGGCCATGGAAGAGGAACAACTCATCCAGTTTAAAATGTCCCTGGAGGAGCGATTGCGGGAACTTCTCGGCGAAGCCGAGAAAACCGTCAGCGGCATGTCCGATGCCGTGGACACCTTTCCCGATCCCACTGATCGCGCCACCCTGGAAACCGATCGTAATTTTACCTTGCGCATACGCGACCGGGAACGGAAACTCATTGGGAAAATCAAAGAAGCATTGGAACGTATCGAAAACGGGACCTATGGCTACTGTGAGGCCTGCGGCGAACCCATCGGCGAAAAACGCCTGCTGGCTCGGCCGGTGACCACCTTATGCATTAAATGCAAAGCCAAACAAGAGCAGCAGGAGCGCATGCGCCGTTCTTGACCTCCTCACCTGCCGGCCGGCCGTCGGACGAGGGGGGCGCGCGTCTGTCCGCCAACAGTTTTATTTACCCTCTTTCCTTCCCAGCAGCATGACCAGCAACATAGATTTAAAAGATCTGACCCAGACCGAGTTCGAGCAGCTCATGATCGCCTGGGGCCAGGCGCCGTTCCGGGCTCGCCAGGTGCAGAAGTGGCTTTATAAGGGCATTACCGACTTCGAGGCCATGACCGACGTCAGTAAGGCGGTCCGGGACCTCCTGCGGGAAAAAACGACCCTTAGTCAGTTGACCGTGGTGGCCCGTCAGCGGGCCGCTGACGGCTGTGAAAAGTTTTCCTTCCGGTTGGCCGACGGCGAGGTCATTGAAAGTGTCCTCATCCCGGAGACTGACCACCACACCCTCTGCGTTTCTTCCCAGGTGGGCTGTGCCCAGGGTTGCCGTTTCTGTCTCACGGCCCAAAGGGGGTTCCGCCGCAATCTCCGGCCGGCCGAAATCATCAATCAGATTTTGGCGGTCCGGTCCCTCATCCCGGTCAAGCCGGCCATTACCAATCTGGTGTTTATGGGGATGGGCGAGCCGTTGGCCAATTTTGCCAACCTGGTCAAGGCTCTGACCATTCTCCTGGCACCTTGGGGCCTGAATTTTTCCTCCCGGCGGGTGACAGTCTCCACCGTCGGCCTGGCGCCCCAGATCCCGGCATTGGGGCAAGCGGTGCAGGTGAACCTGGCTGTGTCGTTGAACGCCCCCAATGATGCCCTGCGAGCGACGCTCATGCCCATTGCCCGGCAGTATTCCCTGGCGCAGGTGTTAGACGCCTGCCGGGCCTTTCCCCTGCCGCCGCATCGGCGCATCACCTTTTCCTACGTGCTCCTGCGAGGGATCAACGATGGCCCGGCCCACGCTCGGGAATTGGCCCGTCTGCTGCGCGGTCTCAAGGCAAAAATCAACCTCATCGCCTTTAATCCCCATCCAGATCTGCCTTTCCAGGCTCCGGACCGGGAAACGCTCCTGGCCTTCCAGGACATCCTGGTGCAAGCCCACTATACTACCTTAATCCGGGAAAGCCGGGGCGCCGATATCAGCGCCGCCTGTGGTCAATTGGCCGGCGAGACGCAGTAAGCGTCAGCGCGGCAGGACGTAAGGAGGATTGACGGCATCCCGGCTGGGAAAGGCCATGGCCCGATTATAGGCTCGCTGGCCGATGCCCACCAACCGGTCATCTTGAAACACCAAGGGTGTCAGGCCGCCGCGGATGGTTTCACTGCCTTCCGTGTCCATGGTGTGGGTCTGGTACATCAACACGGTCAGACCGGGTTTAGCCCCCTCTTCCGTGACCCGCGGCGGCCCCATTTTCGTGATGACCTCCTGTTTGGTCATACCGGGCTTAACCTCCTGCAGGTGAAAATAGCTGGTCCACATCTTGGACTCAATGCGAGGATACAGGACATTGCCACAAGCCGGCAGCCACAGCAGTGCCAAAGCCAGCAGGGGGGAAAAGAGGCGCATCATGGACAGGTCTCCGCTGATCCGTAAGGAAAAGAGTGGTTATCGGTGTATTTTCATAAAAAATGTGAGCTGTGCGCAAAAAGTGGTGAGCCGCGCTAGAACCGGCCAGGCGTGGCTGGTGTATCAGAGGCTCTGCAACAAGGCTGACGCCTGAGCCTTGATTTCCCGGGATCGGGAGGTCAATGACAGGGTCCGTAATTTGCCTTTCAAACCCTGCAGTTCAACCATGCTGGCGGTGGGGGCCAGCTTCTGCAAGCGCGCCAGGGCAGAGGTCACCACGGCCGGATCGGCATAATCCAGGAACAGCATCAGACCCCGCCAATCCTCAGGGAGATCAAATTCCGCCAGAAACTTCTGGGCGGCGTCCTGAAACTCCGGCGTGGCCCGTTGTTCCTCCAGAGCCGCCAAGGCCTTTTTGTAGATTGGCCGCTGCTGCTTGCCGGCAAACAAGGCTTCGGCCTGTTTCAAGGCCTCCCGGCGGACTTTTTCCTGCTCCTGCTGTCGCCGGCCGCTGGGTTTAGGTTCCGGGCGGACATGTCGGGAGCCATCCCGGCGGCGGTCGATCTCCCGCCAACTCAACCGTTCCCGGTCTTCGTCACCGTTTCTTTCTGAGGCCATGTGCGGTATCTCCTCTTCTTGCAGTGCGGCGAAGTCTGATTTCCCCATCGCCGTCGAGGGCGGGGGCGGTGCGTCCCAGCGTCTCTCTCCCAGCCTTTTTCCGAAACCTGTCAGGAAGCCCGCTGTTCCTCAGGCAAAGAGGCTGGCCCATGAAACAGGCTCATGGCCCGGCTCAAACCGGCCAATAAGACCGCTTCGGCGGCTGAGGCGGCCCGGGCCAAGATGGCCTGGACAAGCCCCTCTTCGCAGGCATAGAAAGGGCTCAGGACGAATTGTTCCACCGTCTCGCCAAACTGGGGCCGGCCAATGCCGATCTTTAAGCGGACAAACTCGGTGGTATGCAACGTTTGAATGATGGAGGCGATGCCCCGATGTCCACCGGCCCCACCCCGGGCAACAAACTTCAGCCGTCCCAGGGGCAGGTCCAGGTCATCATGGATAATCAGGAGGTCGGCGCTACTGGCCTCAAAATAGGCCATGAGCCGGAACACGGCCCGGCCGCTCAAGTTCATAAAGGTATCGGGTTGGGCCAGGACCACGGCTTGACCAGCAAAGCTGCCGCGGCCCCAATGGGCCGAGCAACTCTGTTGGTTGAGGCTGATGCCCCAGCGCCTGGACAACACTTCTATCACCTGAAACCCGATGTTATGTCGATTGTTTTTATATTTCAATCCTGGATTGCCCAGGCCAATAAACAGATGCACGGTTCTTCATCCTCAATCAGGATGGCCTGCGCCCGGCGGTAGGTGGTGGCGGCTGCGGCAGGCTGGAGACTAAGGCTCTCCGGCGTCAATCCACCACAGGGCGGGGCAGCCGATCCCGCTAGTTACAATCAAGTTGTTCTGCCACCCAGGAACAGAACAAGAAAACTACCATTGGCAACGGCAAATGAGAGTGGCGTTACAAACGTGGGGCAGCTCGCTCCCGGTCTAGGGTATTTGTATCAGAGAATTGCCCGGTGGGGAACTGTCGGCCAACAAAAATCCGCTTGTTCAAACAAAGAGGGAGCTGACCGAATCCTGCTGATGAATGCGCCTGATGGCTTCTCCCAGGAGCGCCGCCACCGAGAGCACTTTGATCTTATCACACGCAGCGGCTTCCGGAGAGAGGGGAATAGTATCAGTGGTGATCAAGCTGCGGAGGAGAGAATTTTTAATGGTCTGCACCGAATCTCCGGCCAGGACCGGGTGGGTCACACAGGCATGGACGGCCCGGGCGCCGTGGCGCATCAGCACTTCGGCGGCCATGCTCAAGGTGGCGCCGGTATTGACCAGATCATCGATGATGACGGCCTCTTTGCCCCAGACATTGCCGATGAGGGTCATCCCCGAAACAATGGCCCCTTCCCGGCGCTTGTCAATGATGGCCAGACTGCCTTGCAAGTGACGGGCAAAGGCCCGAGCCCGCTCCACCCCGCCGGTGTCCGGCGAGACAATGGCCAGATCCGGGGCAAAATGGGTTTTAATATAGTCCAGCAGCACCGGTTTGGCATAGAGATGATCCACCGGGATATCGAAAAACCCTTGAATCTGACCGGCATGCAGGTCCATGGTCAGGACCCGTTGGGCGCCCGCCGTAGACAGGAGGTCAGCCACCAGTTTGGCGGCAATGGGCATGCGCGGGGCAATCTTACTGTCCTGCCGGGCATAGGCGTAATAGGGTATTACCGCCGTGATACAACCGGCTGAGGCCCGTTTCAGGGCGTCCATGACCACCAGCAGCTCCATGAGGTTTTCATTCACCGGCCGACAGGTTGGCTGGATCACATAAACGTCCCGGCCGCGGACGTTTTCTTTGATTTCGACAATGATTTCACCGTCAGAAAAGCGGCCCACAGAGGCTTGGCCCAGGGGAATATTGAGATAGGCGCAGATTTTTTCCGCCAGGGGGCGGTTAGCATTGCCGGAGAAAACCTTCAGATTCATCTGCCCAGACCTCATGTGGAAACTTTCCATGCAGCGGTAGGCCATTATGGTAACCCTCGTACAGCTGCGGTCCACAAACCAGTATCTGCCCGGAGGCGGGATGCCGCCTGGACCGCGCTCACCTCATCCGCAAAGATCCCGAAAAGCGTCGGCCCACTGCCGCTCATGAGCACTCCCTGGGCGCCCTGCTGCCGCAGCGCCTCTTTGTAGGCCGTCAGTTCCGGGTGTTGCCGCAAAGTGACGACTTCCAGATCGTTGTGCAGCCAGGTGGCCGGCGGGGCCTGCAGCATCTCCTCCACCTGAGTCTGAGAAGGGGCCGCAAAAGGCGGCTGTAACCCCGCATACACCGCGGCCGTGGCTACGGCGAAACCCGGATTCAGCAGGACATACCACAAGGGTGGCAAGGTGATGGGCGTCAAGAGGTCGCCGATCCCCTGCCCCAGAGCAGGCCCGTCCAAAAGAAAAAAGGGCACGTCCGCCCCCAACCGGCGGGCCACCGCGGTCAATTGACTGAAGCTCAGAGGCGCGTTCAGGAGGCGGTTCAGACCCCGCAAGACCCCGGCCGCGTCACTGCTGCCGCCCCCCAACCCGGCTGCCACCGGGATGTGCTTGGCCAGCCGCAGGTGTACGCCAAACCGCTGGCCGCTGGCCTCCTGAAAAGCCCGGGCCGCCCGCACCGCCAAGTTGCCTTCATCCAGGGGCAGATCCAGACGGTCGCATTCCAGGTGGATATCGCCTCCCTGCCGGGTGATGGTAAGCTCATCCGCCAAGGTGAGCGCTTGCATGACCGTAATCAGGTCATGATAGCCGTCGGGCCGCCGTCCCACCACTTTGAGATAAAGATTTACCTTGGCCGGACAACGCAAGAGCAGGGAGTCCATCAGGTTGTCGGTTTGGTCACCTCTTTGACATACCGCATCCGCAGATCATAGAGCAAGTGGTCAAAGATATTTTCTTCTTCGGGGGTCAGATTGTTGCGGGTCTTTTCCCGCAATAGACCCAAGAGATCGATGGTCTGCTTGGCCAGGGGCAGATTTTTTTCCGACGCACCGGTCTCGGGATGGGGGAGGTCGCCCAGATGGAAGAACACGGACGTGCCCAATGACATGATGAAGGAGGCGAAGGTAATTTCCGGCATGGGCCCTTCGTCCGACTGGCCGGCATTGGCCGCGGCCTTTGTGGCTTCCGATTCATAAGCCTCTTTGGCCGCCTCACGCTCCCGGGATTCCTGGCGCAGACGTTCTTGCTCCTCTTCTGACTGTTGGAAAAAACGGCGGTCGTGAACGGTAAAGCCTTTATTCTCAGGTTCGGTCATGGCACTGTCCACCCTTCCCTGCAGGTCTCTGGAGATGGGCTGTCTGCTTGGCAGGGGAAAGCCCTGCGAATGGGAGATCTGGCTGCGAACATGCCTTAAACTTCCTCTCCCCCGGAGGGGAGAGGAAGAGGTAAGGTAAACAACCCCTGGTATTCTCGGCCGTGGGCCTTACAATTCCAACGGCAGGGCCGAAGCGACGTGGGGCAGGGCCCGCACATCGGCCAAACATTCCGGGGTCACCGGCGTGTCGGTGGTGAGCAGGATGATGTTCTGGCCCCGATCTTTTTCCTGGCCCACCGTCATCCTGGCTATATTGATTTCATGCTTGCCGATGGTGGTGCCGATGGCGCCGATGACGCCCGGCCGGTCGGTATTGTAGATAAACAACATGTGTCCCTGAGGAATGGCCTCGAGCCGGAAGGCATTGATGCGCACGATCCGGGGTTCATAGCGGCCGAAAACCGTACCGGCCAGGAGGTTTTCCTTTTTGCCGGCCCGCACCGTCAGGCGCAGTTGAGTGGTGAAATCTTCGGCCGACTCCACCTTGGTCTCGGTGATATGGATACCCCGTTGTTTGGCCAAGGCCGGGGCATTCACATAGTTCACATCATCCCGCATGATGGGATAGAGCAGGCCCTTCATGATGGAATGGAATAACGGCGTGGTGTCCAGTTTGGAGATCTCGCCGATATATTCGATGTTGACGCTGTCAAGGGGGCCTTCGGCGATCTGGGTCTGGAAGGAACCCAAAGCCTCGGCCAAGGTCAGGTAAGGCCGCAATTGGTTCAGCAATTCGCCACTCACCGAGGGGGCGTTGACCGCATTCTTGATGGTGCCATTGAGAAGGTAATCCACCATCTGTTCGGCCACGGCCACGGCGACATTTTCTTGGGCCTCTTCGGTGGAGGCGCCCAGATGTGGCGTACAAATGACATTGCCCATGAGCAGCAGGGGTGAGCCCACCGGCGGCTCTTTCTCAAAGACGTCCAGGGCGGCGCCGGCCACAATACCTTCTTCGATGGCTTCTTTCAAAGCATCTTCATCGATGAGGCCGCCCCGGGCGCAGTTGATGATCATGACCCCGCGCTTCATCTTTTTAAAGGCCTCACGATTGAGGAGATGGGCGGTGTCCTTGGTTTTTGGCGTGTGCAGGGTAATGAAATCGGACCGGGCAAAGAGCTCATCCAGAGAGACCACCTCGACCCCACAAGAGGTTACCATTTCTTTCTTCACAAAGGGGTCATAACCCAGGATGCGCATCTTCAGACCCTGAGCCCGGCTGGCCACCACCGTGCCGATGCGGCCCAGACCGATGATCCCCAAGGTCTTGTTGTAGACTTCCCGCCCTTGGAACCGCTTCTTTTCCCAGCGGCCCTCCCGCATGGAGTGGGCGGCTTGGGGAATGTTGCGGGCCAAAGCCAACATCATGGAGATGGCATGCTCCCCGGTGGTGATGGTGTTGCCGCCCGGGGTGTTCATGACCACGATACCCCGTTTGGTGGCCTCGGCAATGTCCACATTGTCCAGTCCGGTGCCAGCCCGACCCACCACTTTCAAGCGGGTGGCCACTTCCAGGACTTTCGCCGTGACCTTGGTGGCGCTGCGGATGACCAAGCCGTCCACATCCTGGACTACCTCCAGGAATTCTTCCGGGGGCATCCCCGGCCGGTTAATGACTTCGATGTTGGGGGCGGCCTCGAAGATGGCTACCCCTTTCGCATGTAAATTGTCGCTGATCAGGACTTTCATGGCTTAGGCACCCCCGAACAGAACTTCTTCGGCCGCCTTGACACCCGCGCCGTAGGGGGCTTTATAGCCCAATTCATTCAGGACCACTTCCAGGGCGGCGATGATCATAATGATGTCAAAGTTGCCGATGTAGCCCATGTGGGCGATGCGGAAGATCTTGCCCTTGGCATCGGCCTGGCCGCCGGCGATCATAATGCCATATTTTTCCCGGAGCAGCTTGACCACATCCTGGCCATTGACCCCGGCCGGCGCCAACACCGCGGTCAGGGCGTCGGAAGCACCTTCTTTGCTGAACAGTTCCAACCCCAAAGCCTGGACCGCGGCCTTGGTAGCCTTGGACATGAGCTGATGTTCGGCAAAAATCTTTTCCAGACCGGTCTCTTTGAAATACCGCAGCACGTCCCGCAAACCCATGACCAGGGAGACGGCCGAAGTGTAAGCACCGGTGTTCTTCTGGATATTCTTTAATTCCTTGGAGAAATCAAAATAAAATCTGCTGCATTTGGCGGTCTTGGTGAACTCCCAGGCCTTGTCGCTGAGGCAGGCAAAGGCCAGACCCGGCGGCAGCATCATGGCCTTCTGGGAGCCGGCCACCATGATATCAATGCCCCATGCATCCATGGGCAGCTCAAAGGCTCCCAGGGCGCTGATGGCGTCGACGATGAGCAGCGTGCCGGGCAGATTCCGGGTGAGGGCGGCAATCTCTTTGACCGGATGGCAGACGCCGGTGGAGGTTTCATGGGCCTGGATGCAGACCGCTTTGATATGGGGGTTGGCCTTCAGTCTGGCGGCAATCTCGTCAACCTTGACCGCCCGGCCCCATTCCACGTCGATGGCTTCAAAATTGACGCCATAGGCCTGGCAGATTTCCCCCCAACGCTCGCCGAACTTGCCACCCCGGACCACCAGGGCCGTATCGCCGGGGCTCATGGTGTTGGTGATGGAACCTTCCATGGCACCCGTTCCGGTGGAGGCCAAGATCAGGACTTCCTGTTTGGTCTGGAACAGATACTTGAGACCTTCACGACATTCGGCCACCACTTCGGCAAACTGCGGAGAACGGTGGTGAATGATGGGGGTGGCCATGGCCAGCAACGTTTCGGGGGGGACGGGCGTCGGCCCGGGTGCCAAAAGATAATGCTTCTTCATAATCCTCTTTTTCCTTTAACAAACGTATTTTACCCCTGCCGCGACAGCAGGGTAAACCTCTACATCATGGGAAAGTAAAAAAAGATTTTATGTTTCTCAAAGGCTCTTGTCAACCGTCTTGTGAAAATAAATGCATGAACGCCCGCAGTCGGCAAGATGAGCGGTTGCGGCGACTCAGGTGGCGGAAAAAGTTTTCGAGAGGTTCGGGGCACTGGGAAAAGGGTGGGTCGCCACGTCATGGGGCGATAATCTTTGGGTCAACAGAAAAGCCGCGGTTATTTCGGGGGCAGTTGTTCGGCCAGGACCTGTAGGCCTAGAGGCAACGGGCTGGTAGTATCCAGCCGCAGGATCGCTTGCAGAAATTTGGTATCCAGGCGTTCCCGGCTGTCTTCAGTGCGGAAATCCCGCTGCCCCATGTAAGGGGCGATCTCGATGACCTCACCGGTGCCAACTTCCTGGAGGCCTTCCACGGTCTTGACGGTAAAACGGTCTCCCAGGTACAGGCGGTTGAACCAAAAAGCTTCCACGAAAAGCCGCACCTGATGTTCCAGGCGGCCGATGACGATTCGGCGGAAATCTTCAGGGGTGAGCTGCTCACCCAGGCGGACATCGAATTTATAGACCTTCCCGGCAATGGGGGCCCGCAGGGTGAGTTTGGCCAATTCCACCCGGCGCAATTCCACTTCGGCCCGGGCCGAGGCGATCTGTTGTTCCTCGAGCTTGGCCTGTAACCGGACCTGACTATAGTCGAATTCCGGGATGGCCTTTTTCTGTAATAATAATTCTTTGCGGCGCAGATCATCCCGGGTCAGGTCCAGGCGCCGGTTGGCTTCCTCCAGGCGGGAGGTGGCCAGGCGCAGGGCCTGCTGTTCAATATCATCATCCTGGCGGCAGAGAGGTTGGTCTTGGGCCACCCGTTCTCCCTCCCGCACATAAATGGCCACCACCCGCCGGGCCAGCAAGGGACCGACGAATACTTCCCGCTCAAAGGGTTCCACCAGGCCATAGACCCTAAAAGGTGCGTCATCTAAAGAAACCGGTGGCGGCGGCAGCGGTGGCTGGGAGGAGCGGCGCAGCGAGATGTAGGTATAATAAGACGCCCCGACAACGGCCAGGAGCATCAGGAGTAAGACTAGAACGGTGCGAAGTCTCATGAAGCCACATCCAGACCCTGGGGTTTGCCCGCGGCAGTATCTGCGACCACAGTGCCATTCTCCATTTTTATCAAGCGGTCGGCAAAGGGAAAGACCCGGGCATCGTGGGAGACCACTACCACCAGGCGCTTTTCTGCCACGGCAATCTTCTTTAAGATGCCCATGACCACCTGGCCGTTCTCGGCGTCCAGGGCTGAGGTCGGTTCATCGCAGAGGATGATGGCGGGATCTTTGATCAAGGCCCGGGCGATGGAAACCCGCTGTTTCATGCCGCCGGAGATCATCTGCGGTGGCAGGCGGGCCGTATCGGCCAAACCCAAGCTGGTAAGAAGCTCGGCTACCCGCTGCCGTACCACTCCCGGGATGTGGGCGCCTTGAATGCCCAGGGCCAGCAGGATGTTATCCTGGACGCTCAAGCCGTCGATGAGCATGGGTTGCTGGAAGACGAAACCATAGGTGGCCAAACGCATCTTGGACGCGACATCGTCGGCCAGGCCGGTGACTTCCCGCCCGGAGAGCCACATGCGGCCTTCCGAGGGCCGCAGCACTAAGCCGATGATGGAGAGGAGGGTGGTCTTGCCGCTGCCGGAAGGGCCGGCCAACACCGTCAGCTCTCCTGGTTTGAAGGTGAGATTGATGGGGAACAAGACCCGGCGCAGTTGGCGGCCGTCGTAAAAATCCCGGGCAATGTTTTCCAGACGCAGATCAGCCACAGATACCCTTTGCCAGACTTAATGAAACACCGAGGCCGGGTCGGCCTGCAGGGCTTTGCGCAAGGCCACCAGGGACCCCAAGAGACTCACCAATAAAGTAATGCCAGCCAGCAGCGGTGGCACAACGGCCGGCAAAAAACTGGGGATATCAGACCCTCGCGTTGCGTTCAACAAGGCCGCCAGGAGGAATAATCCCAGAAAGATACCGATACCGCCGACGATGACCGCCTGACAGAGGACGATGACAGCAATATCCCGCCGCCGGCCGCCGAGAGCCCGCATTACCGCAAAATCCCGGGTACGCTGGAGGACGCTGGCGTACATGGTCAAGGTAATAATGACAATGCCAATAAGCACGGCAATGGTGGTGGAAAAGCCGAAGCTGCCGCCGATGCCGGTATTGGTGAGATAGTAGAGTTGGGTCCGCCGGGATAACTCGGCGGTCGTTAACACGGAGCACTCCGGCAGCAGGGCCCGGAGCCGGGCTAAGGCGGTCTGCTGGTCTGCTCTCGGTTGGAAGCCCACCAGGATGGCGGAATACCGGCCCGGCGGCGTCTGGGCCATATCCCGGACCTGGTCCAGGGGCAGGAAGACCAGCGTCCCTTGGAAAGCCCGAGCTCCTTCGGTGATGGCGGTCAGGCGGACCCGCTTGCCGTTGATTTCGGTGAGGCTGCCCAGAGCCGGGTGCGCGAACTTTTTTAGATCCAGGCGGTCTACCGCGGCGCTTTCCAGGTCCAACAAGGCTTGGACCCGGCCCTGGGCCAAGGCCCATGGTCCTCCCTGGAGGCGAGGGCGGTGCAGCCCCACCAGACGGACGGCCTCAAAACTATCGTCTGCGGTGCGCATCAGGCCGTTGCCAAACAGGATCGGTGCAGCCCAGGCGACCTCCGGCAGTCCCATGACCCGCTCCAGATACTGCCCGGGGATCAGGTTGACGGCATCCACATTGCGGACCGAGGCGCTGGTAATCCAGACATCGGCGCCGCTATGGTCCACCAGCACAGACATATACTGGAGGAGGCCGAAGAGGATGGATAACTGTTGGCCCACCAGAAAAACGATGGCCACCACCCCCAATAAGGCCCCGGCGGTAGCGGAGCGGTCATGCCGGAGCAGGCGCCAGGCCACGGTGCTACGCATGCGTTCCCCCCAAAGCCCGGCTATGGGCCTGGGCAAAATCCTGAACCACCTCTATGCCGGCCGCGGCCAAGACCTGCTGGGCGGCGATGGTCCCACGGCCGCCCATGAAGATGGTCGGCGCAGGTTGGCAGCTCTGCACCTGCGCCGCCGCGGCCAGGGCTTCTTCCAGGCGAGAGAGCATGGTCAAAGAAAGAAAGACCACATCGGGTTTGAAGGCCGTCACGGCCGCGGCAATCTGCGCCCGCGGCAGGCTGCGCCCCAGGGACCAGACCCGCCAACCCCGCAGCTCCAGATACATGCCCAGGGCCAGAGGCAGCACTTGATGTTCTTCGCCGGGGACGCAGGTGACCAGGGCCGAGCGGCCCACGGGCGGTGCCGCCGCAAACCAGGCCGGCAGACTAGCCAGCAGCCGCAGGACCGTCTCCGTGGCCAGGTGTTCCTGATAGATGGCCAGCTCGTTCCGCTCCCAGCGCCGACCGATCTCCGCCATGGCCGGCAACAGCTTAGCCAGGATAATATCATAAGCCAACTGGCCCAGGGACAGGTCGGCCCGGATCTCCCCCAAAGCGCCCCGCCAGTCGCCAGCAATCAGCAGCTCCACCAATTGGGCCACGGCCGGCGTCGGCAGGGTGTGGAGCCGTTCTTGCCCCTGGGCGACGATGGTCGCCAACTCGGCCCGCAGCTCTTGCAAGGGCTGGGCTAAAATATTACATTCCGGTGGTTTTAAGATGCCCTGCAGGGCTACCAGCCAACTGTCCACGAGCAGGGCCAAAGCCTCCTGCCCCGGCCCCCGGGAGGCCAACATTGAGGCATACCAGGAGGCCTCCTGCCGCAGGGCCGCGGTGAGATGGTAGCGCAAGACCACCCGCAGCAGCCGTCCGAATTCATTGACATAATCCTGGATCTCCTCCCCAAGCGCGGCCTCAGGAGGCTGTGGTCGGTATTGCCAGACCACGGCCAGGCGGCGGTGCACCAACGCCAAAAGCTGGTCATAGTGCTCCACAAAAAGGGTATAAGCCGGCGAAGGGGGGTGGATCAAGGTGCGCCCCAGGGGCTCTGGTCATCGATCTGCCCAAAAATTAAATTATAACCAGCAATAGGCCTTCATCACAAAAAATACAGGGCCAGCCGCACCAGAAAACGACGAGCCGGGTAGAATTCCGGGTTGCGGCCGGGTTCCAGGGCGTAGTAGGCCCGGCGGTTTAGGAGGTTGTCCAGTTCAAAGGAGACCAGGCCACGTTTTTTGGATAACTCTTTGCCCAGCAACAGATTAACCTGAGGGTAGAAGCTGTCGGCCCAATTTTTCAGCTTCTGATAGACCCAAAAGGTCCCAACCCGGCCCAGCCAGCCATTTTTGTGGAGATAGGCCAGCCGCAGAAAAGGGTCCACTTCCCAATAAGCGCTGACCGTCTCTGCGAGGGCAAGGTCCGGCACCACCCGCTTGACCAGGGCTCCGAAAGTCAATCCCCAGGCCGGGCTCAGGATGCGGTTCAGGGTAAGGGAAGCTTGATAGCGTTGCCAATGCGTGGAGAGACGGAAGGGCAGATTATTGGGGTCATTGGCCAGGTTGGGGGTGGCAACCCGGATGGCGTCAAAGCGGGCCACAGTGAAGGTGCGGCTGTTCCATTGGGCTTCCCAGGCCGCCCCGGCCTGGCGGACCTCGCTGCCGTTGTCGCTGTCAATCAGCCAGGGAATGCCGGCAATCTGGGAGGAGAGCAGGAGGGGTTGCCAGAGGTAGTGGCAGTTCAGGTGGCGTTGCAAGGCCAGGCGCAGGGTGTGTTGGCCATTGAGCTGGACACTGAGACCCAGACGCGGGCTCCACAGAGATGCATAAATGGCGTCATGAAAGCCGGGGCGGGGGCTTTTGGCATATTCTTTTAACAGCCCCAGTTCCAGGAGGACCTTCTGACTCAGACGCCAATAATCTATCAGATAAATGGTGGCAGAGCGCTCCGGCGGCTGGTTGGCAAACGGGAACTCCTGAGAAAACAGGCCGGGAATAGTGACGGTGAGTAATTGCTTATAGTTAAAATTTGATTCGAACAGATCCAATCCGGCGATCAAGGTGTGCTGGCCCAGTACCAGGTGTTGCTGGACCTGGACATTATCAAACTCCCGGTCAAGATTCAAGGCCAGGTTAAGGTTGGCTACAAAGGGCAAAATGGTGAGGGAGGAATCCCGGACCAGTCGCAGATCAAAGGGTTTGTGGGCATAATAGGCAATCAAGGTGGCCTGTGGGTTGAAGTGATGCACAGAGGAGAACTCCCCGGACTTGAAGCGCAGGAAGGTCCGCCGGTTTGGGTCAGGGATATAGGCGGGATTATTTAATTCATTGCGGTCCCCCGCTTCGGTATCACCATATTGAAAAAAGCCCGTGAAGGTGCCCTTGACCGTCGGCTCCCATTTGACGGCCAGTTCCACATTCTGACCCACGGAACCGCCGTTGACCTGACGATAACCTCGTTCATCGGTGCGGTTGCCCAGCACATAAAAAGCCAGACCGGGGAGGCCGCCGTAGCCCAAGGCGGTGTAATCCTGGATGGTACGGGAGCCTTCCCAGGCGCCTCCCCCCGCCTGGGTCACCAGCCGGATATAAGGCATCTCAAAAAGAGGGGTGTAGTCAAAGCCCAACCCCAGGTCCGGGGTATGAATGGTATAGGGTCGGATACGGATATTGTTGAAGGTATTCTGGTTGGCCAGGGACAAAACCCGAAACAACAACGCTTCAGCATTCTGGGCTGCCAGCAGTTGGCCGGATTGGCCATTGATGGACGAGGTATCATAGCTGTTCAACAGGAAAAGGTGGGCCGAACTGTTGAGAGGGTTGAAACCCACCGCGGTCACCGCTTTACTGGTGGCCCACTCCTGCAAGCCCAATTGATTATACGACCGGGCCAGGTTGTAGTTGCGCACCGCCAGGTCCCGGTTCAGGCCCAGGCGGGTGCGGAAGACGGCCCGGTTGTCGTTGAGGGCGATGGAGCAGTTGATCTCCGCAATGGCCTCCCCCGGGCGGTTCAGGTCGGCCAGGGCGATGCCTTTATAGAGATGCGGGGTGGGGTCGTTGGGGTCCAAGGTTTTAGCATAATCATAAACATCCAGCGCCTTGCCAAAGGCCCGGACTTCATAGAGGGCTTTGCCCAACTCTGCCTGATAGAGGGCCACATGGGGTTCGAGCAAAGTGGCCTTGAGCATTTCGGTCAGGCCGGCATCCATCCGGCGGTAGCGGAAGTGATAAATGCCCAGGCCGAGATGGGGCTCGCCCAGCCCGGGGCTGGCCTCGCTGGCCCGGGAGAAGAACCCGAGGGCACCAGGAAAATCGCGGAAGGCCAGGCGGACAAAGCCGGCCATGGCCAGGACCTCGCCGTTGTGGGGGGCCAATGCCATGGCCTTCTCCACCGCCCGGCGGGCCCGATCCAGGTAATCGGAGCCTAACCAGATCTTGGCCAAATAGAGATACGGTTCCAAAAAGCGGGGATCACTTTGCAAGGCCGCTTGGAACTGCCGGATGGCCGTGGGGAGATCGAACCAGGCGATGTTGACCAAACCCGCGGCCAGGAGGGCCTGGGCTGAGTCGGGCGCCAGCGACAGGGTCTCCTGGGCTTGCCGGCGCGCCTCATCCTTGCGATTCTGGATCAAGAAGAGCTGTACCAGTAAGGAACGGGGTAGGATAAAAGCCGATTGCCGGTCCACGGCCTGCTCCAAGAGACGCTGCCCTTCCTGAGGCCGACCCATTAGGATATGGAAATAACCCTGCATGGTCAGGAGCAAGGGGGTCTCTCGGCCCAGCGGCGCTGCTTCCTGAATGGTGGCATAGGCACCGCCCAGATCGTTCAGCCGGTAGCGTGCCAAGGCCAGGCCGACCAGACTGGCGTCATTGCCCGGCTGGACCCGGGCGAACAGATTCCTGGCTGCCGCCGGTCGGTTGTCCTGGAGGTTGAGCCAGCCCAGGAGGGTCAAGGCGGCGTGGTTGGCCGGATCACGCTCGAGCGCCGCCGCGGCCGTTTCCCGGGCTGCCCCTAACCGCCCCTGATTATAATCATCGGCCGCGGCCAATAGGGTTTGGTTAGCACCGGCCAGGCCTTGGAGGTTGATGGGGATATCCCGGAAGCTGAAGATGCCGGGAAAATACAGGGACCATTGCACTGCATCAGCCGGCCGCAGGACCAATCGTTTGGTGGGCGGCTGGCCCGGTCGGGCCACCCCCTCCTCCCCCGGCCCCAACACCACCTGGCCCTGGGGATTGGCAAACTGCACCTGCCCTTCCACCATGGTCAAGACACTGTCTGCCGCCGCCCCGACCCGGAGGTTGAATTCGGTGCCGCGGATAGCCGCAGTCACCGCCGGCGTCTGCAACTCGAAGCGAAACTTGTCATTTTTATTGCGCAGCCAGACTTCACCCTGGGAAACGCCATACAGACTTTCCACCGTCTGGCGGAGGGCGGCGGGCACCACCTCCCCCAGGCGCAGACGCGGCGAGGCTGCCACCTGGCGGATCTCAAAAACGGTATTTTCATTGAGCTTGATCTGGCTTTCGTCCAAAAACAAGATGGCCGCGCCGGAAGCGGGGCCCGTGGTAATGACGTCGCCGACGCCGAGCATCTGGTTGACCTGGGCTGGCTGCCCCGAGCCGGAGCCTGCCGTCTGAACCATTACTTGACCGAAAACATTGAGGAGCTGCCCGGCCGGAGGAGCGGCATGGAGGGGCGGAGGACTGGCCAGGAGGGCAAAAAAACTTATGGTTAGGATCAAGATGCTGATAACCGGGCGCAAGCGTGGCATGGCTCCTCCTGCACGCGGCTGCCTGCAGCCTTGCCATCAGGTGCCGACGGCAGGAGCGGGGAAGAGCCTGGCCAGCCCTCGTCCGGCTAGAAGGGGCTCTGAGGCAGCAACAAGATGCGCTATTATCGCGAAAAAAGTTGGCAATGACAAGGGAAAAGTGCCGAGGTCCGACGGCCCTGCGGTTGCCTGCGGCTGGCCCTACACCTGCCTGAGGGCCTGGTCCAGGTCCGCCTGCAAATCGGCCAGGGCTTCGCAGCCCACGGAAAAGCGGATCATGTCCTCGGTGATGCCGAGGCGTTCCCGTTCCTCCGGGGGGACGCCGGCATGGGTCATGGAGGCGGGGTGTTGGATGAGTGATTCCACGCCGCCCAGGGAGACGGCTAGGCTGATAAGCTTGAGATGATTGAGGAAAGTCACGGCGGCCGGCCGGCCGCGGGTAAGGCCGAAACTGATCATAAAGCCGAAAGCAGCCATCTGCTGCCGAGCGATCCAGTGTTGGGGATGGTCCGGCAATCCCGGATAGATGACCCAGGCCACTTTGGGGTGCTGCCGCAAAAACTCCGCCAAGGCCAGGGCGTTGGCCTGGGAACGCTCCAGGCGCAGCGCCAGGGTGCGCACGCCCCGGAGGATCAGCCAGGCCTGATGGGGATCCATAACGCCGCCGGTGAGGGTTACGAAGCGCTTGATCTGCCGGTGCCAGGCCGGCTCCCGGCCGACGATCATCCCGCCGATGGCGTCGCTGTGGCCGTTCAAGGCCTTGGTGAGACTGTGCACGACGATATCGGCCTGGAACTCCAACGGCCGCTGGCAGTAGGGTGTGGCAAAGGTATTATCCACCACCAACAGACTGCCATGGTCATGGGCCAGACGGGCCGCAGCAGCCAAATCGGTAATTTGCAACGTCGGATTGGTGGGCGTCTCCAGAAAAAGCAATTTCGGCCGCGCCGCCAGGGCCGACTCCAGGGCGGCCAGGTCCGAAGTATCCACAAACCTCCTCTGCATGCCGAAACGGGGGAGTTCCCGGGCGATGACCGTATAGCTGGGGCCATACAGGCATTCACCGGCCACCACCGCATCACCGGCCGCCAGCAGGCCGAAAAGCACCGCATGGATGGCGGCCATGCCGCTGGCCGTGGCCACAGCCCAGGTCCCGCCCTCCAGGGCCGCCACGGCCTCTTCCAGGGCCTGCACCGTGGGGTTGCCCATGCGGGTATAGACATAGCCCGGCTGCTCACCAGTAAAGCGGGCCGCACCCACCTCGGCATCGGGAAAGGTAAAAGTAGAGGTCTGAAAGATGGGCGGCGAGACTTCGCCAAAAATCGACTGTTTCAGACCACCGGCATGAATGGCCAGGGTTTCCGGACGCCACGTTGTTTTTTCAGGTTCTTTCCCCACGGCATACCTCTTTGCAGATAGTGGTCAGTGGTCAGAAGATACCATTCGTGGGGCGGGCCTCCGTGCCCGCCCTCGCCAGCCAGGTTCGGCCAAGGACAGGAAGCTGGGGGCGACGGTCGATGAATGATCCTTGCTCCCCTGGGGGAATGATAGTATTATAACAACAAATTGGCAAGAGGCGGCGCAGGGCGCCAATAAAGTGAAGGAGTTGCAAGAGTATTGCACCCGGAAACCTAGGGTGGCCCACCGTCAGCAAGAACAGGGGGCCAGCCCTAAATCAGGGATTTAAGTAAGGAAAAAGCCAAGATTTGCAAAAGCCCCGACCAACAACCAACAACTAGCAACTAACAACTCATAACTCACAACTGACTACCGACCACTCCCCCAAGGAGGAGATCGCATGGGCGTCCATTCGCAGGCCGGTCAACTCCCGGCCCTGGCCGATCTGATCAATGTCCCCCGGCTGATCACCGCCTATTTCACGAACCGGCCTGACCCGTCTATCCAGAGCCAACGGGTGGCCTTCGGCACCTCAGGACACCGGGGTTCGTCTTTGGATAATTCCTTTAACGAAGCCCACATTCTGGCGGTGACTGAGGCCATCTGCCGTTACCGTCAGCAAAAGGGCATCAATGGCCCACTTTTCCTGGGTATCGATACCCATGCCCTGTCAGAGCCGGCCCAGGCCACGGCCCTGGAGGTGCTGGCGGCCCACGGCGTCGAGGTTATGGTGGATGCCCGGGACGGCTATACGCCGACCCCAGTGATCTCTCATGCCATCCTGACGTATAACCGGGGGCGGCAGCGTGGCCAGGCGGACGGCATCGTCATCACTCCTTCTCATAACCCGCCGAACTCCGGTGGGATCAAATACAACCCGCCCCACGGCGGGCCGGCCGAAGCTGAGGTGACCAAATGGATCGAGATCGAGGCCAATAACCTGTTGGCCAATAACCTGGCGGGAATCCCACGGCTGCCTTACGAAAAAGCCAAAAGAGCCTCCACCACCCACCGTCATCATTACGTGGAGGCCTATGTGGACGACCTGCCGGCCGTGGTGGATATCCAGGCTATAGCCGCCAGCCGGGTGCATCTGGGGGTGGACCCCCTGGGCGGCGCCAGCGTCGCTTTCTGGCAGGCCATGGCCGAGCGGCATCGTCTCAACCTGGAGGTGGTCAACCCGGCCGTCGATCCCACCTTCCGCTTCCTGACCCTGGACTGGGACGGTCAGATCCGCATGGATCCGTCCTCGGTCTATGCCATGGCCGGGCTCATCGGCCTCAAGGACCGCTTCCGGGTGGCCTGCGGCAATGACGCGGATGCCGACCGCTTTGGTGTTGTCACTCCTGTCCAGGGGCTGCTCCAACCCAATCACTATCTGGCCGTGGCCATCGCCTACCTCTTTACCAATCGGCCCCAATGGCCGGCCCAGGCCGGCATCGGCAAAACCCTGGTGAGCAGCAGTATCATCGATCGGCTGGCGGCCCATCTCAACCGCCCCCTGGTGGAGGTGCCGGTGGGCTTTAAGTGGTTCGTGAAAGAGCTCTTTGACAGCTCCCTGGGTTTCGGCGGCGAGGAGAGCGCCGGGGCTTCTTTCCTTAGAAGGGACGGCACGGTCTGGTCCACCGACAAAGACGGCATTATTATGAATCTGTTGGCCGCCGAAATCATTGCCAAGACCGGTAAAGACCCGGGCGAGCATTACCAGGAATTAACGGCCCGCTGTGGCACGCCGTATTATACCCGCATCGACGCCCCGGCCACGCCTGCAGAAAAGGCCCGTTTGGCAAAACTCTCACCCGAGGCGGTCAAAACCGGGACCCTGGCCGGGGAGCCCATCACTGCCAAACTGACCAAGGCCCCGGGCAACAATGCCGACATCGGCGGTCTCAAAGTGGTGGCCGCCAACGGTTGGTTCGCGGCCCGGCCCTCGGGCACCGAGGACATCTATAAAATATATGCGGAAAGCTTCAAGGACCAGCAGCACCTAGCCGCCATCGTGGCCGAAGCCCAAGAAATCGTCAAGGCGGCTATGGGGGCATGAAAGAGTGGGACGTTGGCCACAGGGGTAAAAGACCAATGCTTGGGGAAAAGAGTGAGGTGGCAAACAGCTGAGCTGCTTAGTCGTTGTCGTCGTTCTGGAGCGGGGGAGAGGGAGGTTTGGGCCACGGCGCGCTGTAGGACACCGGCCCCTGGCCATATTGGGACCAGAGACGCCAGACCACCGCTTTCCGTTCCCAGAGAGGGAGGCTGAAGTATAGCTCGCTCAGCATCAGCGTCTTAATAATGTCCTTAAGCTCCATGGCCGTCAGTTCGCTGTTGGGGCGCATTCGAGAATTGTCATCCTTATCGGTATGTTTGGCCAGTTGCATTAAATTCCTCAGGGCGGACAGCAGCTCCTTCCACGGACTCCCCCCAGTGCTGCGCTCCATAATTATTCCGATATAATCTCTTCCCAGGAGGTGGCTTATGGGAAGAGGACCATCAGTTCAGATTACGCTGACGCCGGAAGAAGAAAAGACCTTGGCCCTGTGGACCAAGGCCGGTACCACGCAACAGCGTTTCACGAAACGGGCCAATGTCATTCTGGGATCGGCCCAGGGGTTGGGGATGGCAGAGATAAGCCGGATGAGCGGTTTGAGCCCCAAAAATTGCGGCAAGTGGCGGGCCGGCGGTCAAGCTCAGAGATTGGCGGAGCTTCAGGACCGCTCTCGGCGCGGCCGGCCTTTAGCCATCAGCCCGGCGGTACGCCTGAAAGTGCTGGCCCTGGCTTGCACAAAGCCGCCGGACGGCAGCAACGCCTGGACCCGCCGCAAATTGAGCCAGGTTGTGGGGGTCAGCAATCCCTCCGTCTATCGTATTCTGAACGAAGGACGGCTCCAACCCCACAAGGAGCAGTGCTGGTGCGGCACCAGTCCGGATCAGGAATTTGAGGCTAAACAAGCTGCGATCCTGGCGCTTTACCTGGACCCGCCGGATAACGCCCTGCTCTTGGCGGTGGCTGAAAAGACTGCCATCCAGACCCGGGACCGCACCCAGCCCATGCTGCTCCAATAGCCATAACTACCTATGGTTCATCCAGATACCTTACCTATAAAGAGGTGTAAAGGTCCACAATTAATTGGACAAAGTCAAGGGTTAAATCAGGCGGCCTGGGGAAGCGGCTGAAGTTGTTCCTGCCGCACCTGGGGTGGGGTTTTGTAATCGTGGCGTTGGAGAATCCAGTTGTCGTTGTAAAGGCGCTTAAAGTTTAGAAAAGCCAGACGTAACTCCTCTAAGGTGGAGAAGTCCTTGACCCAGAGCAAATTTTCCTTGATTATCCGGACCAAGCGCTCGGCGCAGCCGTTGCCTTCCGGAGCCCGGACAAAGGCTGGGGAACTGGTGATGCCCAAAAAAGCAATTTCTTCCTGAAAATCATGTGAAATATACTGACTGCCATGGTCATGGCGCAGGGCCAAGCCTGGGCGGCCTGAGCTGCGAAGACGCCGGGCCCAAACCTGGAGATATCCTTCCCCAAGAAAAGGGCTTTCAGCCAGGACGGCCTTGATATGCTGCACCAGCTCAGCATCGCTACACGGCCCTTGGGGGCCTGGTCGCACGATAGGACTGGCTGGTCCTGCTTTGGTTCGCCGCGGCCAATATGGTGGAGCGTTGCAAGTGCCAAACACGGCAAACCCGGACCAGGGAATAGGATTTTTGCGTGGAGGGCGAGGTGGTTCGGCTCATCTCCTCAACCTCCGTGGTGGTAAAGGCAAGCCGCTCTCCAATCTCTCAATTTTGTTCTGGAGCAGCTCGTTCTCCATGGTCACTTCCCCCAGCTTTTGCTGGAGCCGCGCGATTTCCA
>DYEV01000037.1 GCA_020725545.1 Desulfobacca sp.
GGCACATACTCGGCCATGCCCTTTAACGACAGGTGTTTGGTGATCGCCGCCGTCAACGTCGTCTTGCCATGGTCTATATGCCCGATCGTGCCAATATTTACGTGGGGCTTCTTCCGCTCAAATTTCTTTTTGGCCATGTTTACTCCTCCTGGTCAGCCGCAACGACAGGGTGCTCCCGCCGCAAAGCTATTTTGACCGATTCCGACCGATGATTTCTTCCGCCAAACTGTGCGGTACTGGCTCGTAATGATCGAACTGCATGGTAAAGGTGGCCCGTCCCTGAGTGGCGCTCCGCAATTCGGTGGCATAGCCGAACATGGTGGCCAACGGTACCTCAGCCTGGACAACGTGGACGCCTTTGCGATTTTCCAGATTTTTAATCCGGCCCCGCCGGCTGTTCAAGTCGCCGATGGCGTCGCCGACAAATTCCTCCGGGACCACGATCTCCAAATTCATAAATGGTTCCAAGAGGATGGGCTTGGCCTTTTTGGCCCCTTCCTTAAATCCCAGGGAACCGGCGATGTGAAAGGCCCGCTCAGAAGAATCAACTTCGTGGTAAGAGCCGTCCACTAAGGCCACCTGGATGTCCACCATGGGGAAGCCGGCCAGCACGCCGTTTTCCATGGCTTCTTTAATGCCCCGTTCCACCGACGGAATGTACTCCTTGGGGATGGACCCGCCCACCGTGCGATCCTCAAAGACGAAGCCGCCGTCGCCGGTCAAAGGCGCCATCTCCAGAATGACGTGCCCATACTGGCCCCGGCCGCCGGACTGCCGGACAAATTTGCCTTCGGCCCGGACAGATTGGGTGATGGTCTCCCGATAGGACACCTGGGGCTGGCCCACTTGGGCATCCACTTTAAATTCCCGCATCAGGCGGTCGACAATGATCTCCAGGTGCAGTTCGCCCATTCCGGCGATGATGATCTGGCCGGTCTGCGGATCGGTGTGCACCCGAAACGACGGGTCTTCGGCCATTAACTTGCTCAATGCCTGGCCCAACTTCTCCTGGTCCGCCTTGGTCTTGGGCTCGATGGCGACATCGATCACCGGCACCGGAATTTCCAAGGTTTCCAAGACGATGGGCGCCCTTTCATCACAGAGGGTGTCGCCGGTGCCCGTCTGCCGCAAACCCACCGCCGCGATAATGTCGCCGGCGCTGGCTTCTTTGATCTCTTCCCGTTTATTGGCGTGCATCTTCAGCAGACGACCGATCTTCTCTTTGGTCCCTTTGGTGGAGTTGAAGACCGTATCGCCGCTGCGCAGCGTGCCGGCATAAACGCGGATAAAGGTTAAATGGCCCACGTACGGATCGGACAGGAGTTTAAAGGCCAAGGCCGTCAGCGGCGCCTTGTCGTCCGCCGGCCGTTCTTCCTTTTCACCTTTGGCATTCAACCCCTGCACCGGCGGCACTTCGTTGGGAGCCGGCAGGTAATCGATAATGGCATCCAGAAGGGGTTGAATTCCCTTGTTCTTAAAGGCAGAGCCACACAACACCGGCACTACTTGGGAGGCAATGGTGCCCCGGCGCAGCGTTTGCCGCAACAGGGCCGCGTCCACGGGCTGGTCTTCCAAATAAAGATTCATGATCTCGTCGTCCAGTTCGGCCAGGGTGGCGACCAGGCGGCTGCGATACTCCTGGGCCTGGTCCGCCAGCTCGGGCGGAATGGCCGCCAGCCGGAAGTTGGCTCCCAGGGTGCTGTCATCGTAAACAATGGCCTGCATCTCGATGAGATCAATAACCCCTTGAAATTTGTCTTCGCTGCCCAGAGGGAGTTGGATGAGCACCGGATTGGCCTTCAACCGATCAGTAATCATTTGCTGGGTGCGGAAAAGATCGGCACCCAGCCGATCCATCTTGTTGACAAAGGCCAAGCGGGGCACGCCATAGCGGTCGGCTTGCCGCCAGACTGTCTCCGATTGGGGTTCGACGCCGGCCACCGCATCAAAGACCGCAACGGCCCCGTCCAACACCCGCAGGGACCGCTCCACTTCAATGGTAAAATCCACGTGGCCCGGAGTGTCGATGATGTTGATGCGGTGGTCTCTCCAAAAACACGTGGTCGCCGCCGAGGTAATGGTAATACCCCGCTCCTGCTCCTGGGCCATCCAATCCATAACGGCCTGGCCATCGTGGACCTCGCCGATTTTGTGGGTGACGCCGGTGTAATAGAGGATGCGCTCCGTGGTCGTGGTTTTGCCCGCATCAATATGTGCCATAATACCGATATCACGCAGACGTGAGATCGGGGTTTGTGTCGCCAAACTAATCTATCCTGTTTCTTCTTAGTTATGATTACCACCGGTAGTGGGCGAAAGCCTTGTTGGCTTCGGCCATCCGATGGGTATCTTCTCGTTTTTTCACGGCCGCGCCCTTGTTCTGGAAGGCATCCATGAACTCCGCAGCCAATTTGGCCTTCATACTCTTTTCGCCCCGGCTTTTGGCATAGGCAATCAGCCAACGGATGGCCAGGGAGGTGCGCCGATTATGGGGCACTTCCACCGGGACCTGATACGTGGCGCCGCCGACCCGCCGGGACTTGACTTCGATGAGCGGCCGGACGTTGTCCACCGCTTTGTGGAAGACCTTGAGAGGTTCTTCCTGCTGCTTCCGACCGATGATGTCCAAGGCATCATAAAGGATGGACGCAGCCACGGTCTTCTTGCCGCGGCGCATCAGGCCGTTAATGAAACGGGCGACCAGAGGATCATGATATTTGGGATCTGGGATGACCTCCCGTTTGATTACCTCACGCTTTCTCGGCATGCTTACTGACCTCTTTCCTAATTTCTGGTCGGATTATTTCGGTTTCTTGGCGCCGTACTTGGAGCGGCCCTGCCGCCGGTCTTTCACGCCCACAGAATCCAGCGTGCCCCGGACCACATGATACCGCACCCCCGGCAGGTCTTTCACCCGGCCGCCCCGGATCAGGACCACGGAGTGTTCCTGCAGGTTGTGGCCGACGCCAGGAATGTAGGTCGTCACTTCAATACCATTGGTGAGTCGCACCCTGGCTACCTTGCGCAACGCCGAGTTCGGCTTTTTGGGCGTCGTGGTGTAGACCCGCACGCACACCCCCCGTTTTTGGGGACAGGCTTTTAAGGCCGGCGTCGAGGTTTTCTTCTTCAACTTTTCCCGCCCTTTGCGCACTAATTGATTAATCGTCGGCATGTTCTCCGTAACTCCCTTAGTCTGGGGTCGTCATTTTGCTAAAAACTAATTTTATAATAAAAAATGCGATGATTGTCAAGTTATTTATGAACTCGGGGTTTCCACCAGGCCTTCGTCCACCATCTGCACATCTATATTGCGATATTGGGCCAAGCCGGTACCCGCTGGGATGGGACGGCCCATGATGACGTTTTCTTTCAGACCCCGCAGATAGTCAATGCGCCCGGCCACGGCGGCGTCGGCCAGGACTTTGGTGGTTTCCTGGAAAGAGGCCGCAGAAATCCAGCTCTCCGTGGACAGCGACGCCTTGGTGATCCCGAGCAGCAGTGGTTCCGCTATGGCCGGGCGTTTGCCTTGCATCGCCATTTCCTCGTTCTTTTCCTCGAAGACAAATTTTTCCACCTGTTCGCCGATGAGGAAGTTGGTGTCTCCTGGATCCGTGACCCGCACCCGCCGCAGCATCTGCCGGACGATGACCTCGATGTGTTTGTCGTTAATCTTCACGCCTTGGAGCCGGTAGACTTCCTGGACTTCATTGACCAGGTAGCGGGCCAGTTCCTTGAGGCCGCTCACCGCCAGGATGTCGTGGGGGTTGGCCGAACCGTCCATCAAGGGTTCGCCGGCCTTGATCCGCTCCCCTTCCTGGACGGCGATGTGTTTGCCTTTGGGGATCAAGTATTCGATGGGTTCTCCCACTTCCGGAGTAACCACGACTTTCCGTTTGCCTTTGGACTGTTTGCCGTGGCTGACGACGCCGCTGATCTGGCTGATAACCGCATGCTCTTTGGGTTTGCGCACTTCAAAGAGCTCTGCCACCCGGGGCAGACCGCCGACGATGTCTTTGGTCTTGGTGGTTTCCCGGGGAATTTTGGCCAAGACGTCGCCAGGGTTGACCTTATCCCCCTCATTGACCATGAGGATGGCGCCCACTGGCATGGGATACCGGGCCACGGCCTGGGAATTGGGCAAGCGGGCGGTGCGTCCGGCATCGTCTTTAATGGAGATGCGGGGGCGTTTTTCCGGATTCTGACATTCGATGATGACCTTGGATGATTTCGTGGTTACCGCATCAAACCGTTCCTGCATGGTAACGTCACGCAAATCTTCCGCGTCTTTTTGTTCGATGATATCGCCGAATTTCACCGTGCCCGAGACTTCCGTGAGAATGGGGTTGGTGTAGGGGTCCCATTCTGCCAGAATCTGGTCTGGTTGGACTTCCTGGCCTTCCTCCACCCGCAGTCTGGTGCCGTACGTGATGGGATAACGTTCTTTGCCTTTGGCACTGACGACCACCAATTCTCCCTGACGGCTGAGGGCCACCAGATGACCTTCCTTGTCGCGCACCGTCCGGAGATTTTCGAACTTAACCTTACCCCGATTGCGCGCCACATGAACACTCTGTTCAGCCCGGCGGGAGGCGGTGCCGCCGATATGGAAGGTCCGCATGGTCAACTGGGTGCCCGGTTCGCCGATGGACTGGGCCGCAATGATCCCGATGGCCTCACCGATATTCACCGGCCGACCGTGGGCCAGATCCCGGCCATAACATTTGGCACAGACGCCGTGACGGGTCTGGCAGGTGAGCACGGAGCGGATGCGCAGGCGTTCCAGCCCCGCTTCTTCGATCTTCTGGGCCGCGTCTTCGTCAATCTCCTCGTTGGCCGCCACGATAATCTCATCGGTATTGGGATTGACAATATCTTCCAGGGCTGTCCGTCCCAACACCCGTTCGCCCACCCGTTGGATGATCTCGCCGCCTTCGATCAATGGTGTCACGTCGATGCCGTCGATGGTGCCGCAATCCATTTCGGTAATGACGCAGTCTTGGGCCACATCCACCAGCCGGCGGGTGAGATACCCGGAGTTGGCCGTCTTCAGGGCGGTGTCGGCCAGACCTTTGCGGGCGCCGTGCGTAGAGATAAAATACTGCAGCACGGTGAGGCCTTCCCGGAAATTGGCGGTAATGGGCGTGGCGATGATTTCCCCGGAGGGTTTAGCCATCAGACCACGCATACCGGCCAATTGCCGCATCTGCTTGTCGCTGCCCCGGGCGCCGGAGTCGGCCATCATAAAGATCGGGTTGAAACTGCTGGTTTCTTCCTGCAGATAGATTTTGTTGCCATCTTTATCGAGCCGGTAGCCGCTGACGGTTTCGTGGGCCATCTCCTCCATCATTTCGGCGGCTACTTCATCGGTGGCCCGGGCCCAAATATCCACGACCTTGTTATATTTTTCGCCTTCGGTAATTAAGCCTTCCCGCCACTGGTTTTCGACTTCCGCCACCTCGGCCTGGGCCAAAGCCAGAATTTCCTTTTTCCGTGGCGGAATAACCATGTCGTTGATGGCAATGGAAATACCGGCCTTGGTAGCATATTCATAGCCCAGGTCTTTTAACCGGTCGGCCAGGACCACCGTACTTTTGATCCCGCACTTGCGATAGGCTTCGCTTACCAATTTGCGGATCTCTTTCTTGGTCATGGCCCGGTTGATGGTGTCGAAGGAAATGCCTTCGGGCATGATTTCCCACAAAAGGATCCGGCCAACAGTGGTATTGACCACTTGACCCAGCTGCCGTACTTTGACGTCTGCTTGCGGGTCAATGTCTTTTTCTGCTAGCATCTCCAGGAGACGTCCCCCCACCGTTTCAAAGGTTTCCGTGGGGGTCACCACTTGCAAACGGGTGTTCGGATCGATCTTGGGTTGCCCTTCCTCATCCAGGAGGTCTATCAAGGGCAGCAAGGCGCCGTCCATCCGGACCAGGATGCGGGCATGGAGATCAACGGCTTTTTGATCATACGCGATGCGCACTTCCTCGGGAGAGGCAAAGGGGATAACTCGATTGCCGTTGAACGGAATGCGTTCGCCCTTGGCCAGCGGCCGCTCCCGGGTCATATAGTACAGTCCTAAAACGATATCCTGGGAGGGGACAATGATGGGGTCGCCGTTGGCCGGTGACAGGATGTTGTTGGTGGACATCATCAGGCACCGGGCCTCGATCTGCGCTTCCAGGGACAGAGGCACGTGCACCGCCATCTGGTCGCCGTCAAAGTCGGCGTTGAAGGCCGTGCAGACCAGGGGATGCAATTGGATGGCCTTGCCTTCGATGAGGATAGGCTCAAAAGCCTGGATGCCCAGCCGGTGCAGGGTCGGAGCCCGGTTGAGCAAAACCGGGTATTCCCGCACCACCTCATCCAGGGTGTCCCAAACATCCGGGGTTTCCCGCTCCACCATTTTTTTGGCGGCTTTGATGGTATTGACAAAACCTTTCTGAACCAAGCGGTTGTAAATGAACGGCTTGAAAAGCTCCAGGGCCATTTTTTTCGGCAAACCGCACTGGTGCAGACGCAGGTTGGGGCCGATGACAATCACCGAGCGGCCCGAATAGTCCACCCGTTTGCCCAACAGGTTCTGGCGGAACCGGCCCTGTTTGCCTTTGAGCATGTCGCTCAGGGATTTCAGGGGCCGTTTATTGGGGCCGGTAATGGTTTTGCCCCGGCGGCCGTTGTCGAACAGGACGTCCACCGCTTCCTGCAGCATCCGTTTTTCGTTGCGGATGATGATTTCCGGCGCGTCCAGTTCCACCAGCCTTTTCAGCCGGTTATTGCGGTTGATGACCCGCCGGTAGAGATCGTTGAGGTCCGAGGTGGCGAACCGGCCGCCGTCCAGCGGTACCAGAGGGCGCAGATCGGGCGGCAGTACGGGGATGACTTCCAGGACCATCCATTCCGGTTTGATGCCCGAGTCTTTGAAGGCATCAATGACTTTCAAGCGCTTGCTGATCTTCTTGCGTTTGGCCTCAGAACTGGTTTTCTGCATCTCATCGCGCAACTGCTCGGAGAGGGTTACCAGGTCCAGGTCCCGGAGCATGGTCCGGATGGCTTCGGCACCCATGCCAGCCAGAAATTCTTCGCCATATTCTTCCCGCAGTTGCCGATATTTTTCTTCGGACAGCAGCTCGCCTTTGCGCAGCGGCGTATTCTGAGGATCGATGACGACGTAGGATTCAAAGTAGAGGATCTTTTCCAAGTCCTTCAGGGTGAGATCCAACAGGTTGCCGATCTTGCTGGGCAGACTCTTCAGAAACCAGATATGTACCACCGGACAGGCCAATTCGATATGGCCCATCCGTTCCCGGCGCACCTTGGATTGAATGACCTCGACGCCGCATTTTTCGCAGACAACGCCGCGATGTTTCATCCGTTTATACTTGCCGCAGTTGCACTCGTAGTCCTTGGTGGGGCCGAAGATTTTGGCGCAAAACAGTCCGTCCCGTTCCGGTTTGAAGGTCCGGTAGTTGATGGTTTCCGGTTTTTTTACCTCGCCGTGTGACCAGGAGCGGATCATTTCCGGTGAAGCCAGCGAGATCCTGACGGCATTGAACTGAAGGGGGTCTTTGGGTTTGGCAAAAATGCTGTTAATGTCTTCTAAATATACTTCCCGCGCCTTATCCATGGTTTTCTGTCCCCTCAAGTTCCTTGTCCTCCAAAAGCTCCACATTGAGTGCCAGGCTTTGGAGTTCGCGGATCAGCACATTGAAAGATTCGGGCAGGCCGGCTTCCAGATCGTATTGTCCTTTGACGATCTTTTCATACATCCGGGTGCGGCCGGCAACGTCATCCGATTTGACGGTGAGAAACTCCTGGAGAGAATAAGCAGCACCGTAGGCCTCCATGGCCCAGACTTCCATTTCGCCCAACCGCTGGCCACCGAACTGGGCCTTGCCGCCCAACGGTTGCTGGGTGACCAGGGAGTAGGGCCCGATGGACCGGGCATGGATCTTGTCATCCACCAGGTGGTGCAGCTTCATCATGTACATGGCACCGACGGTTACGGTCCGGTCGAAAGGTTCACCGGTGCGGCCATCATAAAGGACTGCCTTGCCGATTTCCGACACGTTGGCCATGTTCAAGCATTCCCGAATCTCAGCTTCCAACGCTCCGTCAAAAACCGGGGAAGCCATATAAACGCCATCTTTATGATATTTTTCCCAGAATTGTTTGAGCTCCTCGTAGCTGGCGTCCGCCAACCAGGCCTCCATGGCAGGATCCTGATACACAGCCCGGAGGCGGTTCTTGATGGCGTCCAACTCGTAGAAATTATTAATCAATTGACTGATCTGCTGGCCCAGCATCCGGGAAGCCCAGCCCAGATGGGTTTCCAAAACCTGACCGACGTTCATCCGGGAGGGCACCCCCAAAGGATTGAGGACAATATCCACTGGCGTACCGTCGGGGAAATAGGGCATATCTTCTTCGGGCATGATCCTGGAGACCACACCTTTATTGCCATGGCGGCCGGCCATCTTATCGCCTACGGCCAGTTTCCGTTTCATGGCAATAAAGACTTTGACCATTTTGATGACGCCGGGAGGCAGTTCGTCCACTTTGCGCAGGCGGGCGATCTTGTCCTCAAACATATCCTGGACCTGCTGGATCTGGGTCTCGTAGCTATCCAGCAGCCGGTCCACCCGCTCTTCCACCTCCGGGTCCGCAAAGGACACATTCCGCCAATGTTCCAAAGGCAGCTGGGCCACGATCTCGGCGGTGATTTTTTGCCCTTTTTCCAAGGGATAACTAGCCGCCGGACTCTCCTCTGGGATGTCCACGACGATGTGCCCCGTCAAGATTTCGGCGAGACGTTTGCTCACACTGGCAGAGAGGATATCGATCTCATCGCCTTGATCTTTCTGCAACTTGGCAATGGCCTCGGCCTCAATCTGCAGACTGCGCTCGTCCTTTTCCACACCCTTGCGGGAAAAGACCCGGACGTCAATGATAATGCCTTCGATGCCGGGCGGCACTCGTAAAGACGTATCTCGCACATCTCCGGCCTTTTCCCCGAAGATGGCCCGCAGCAGCTTTTCTTCGGGAGAGAGTTGGGTTTCCCCCTTGGGCGTCACTTTGCCGACGAGGATATCACCCGGCTTGACTTCGGCGCCGATGCGGATGATGCCGCTTTCGTCCAGGTCGGCCAGGGCCTCTTCGCTGACATTGGGGATATCCCGGGTAATCTCTTCTTTGCCCAGTTTGGTGTCTCGGGCAACAACTTCAAACTCCTCGATGTGCACCGAGGTATAGACGTCTTCTTTAACGATCCGTTCGCTGACCAGGATGGAATCTTCAAAGTTGCAGCCGCCCCAGGGCATAAAGGCTACCATGACATTCTTGCCCAGGGCCAATTCCCCGAAGGCCGTCGCCGGGCCATCGGCGATAATCTGCCCTTTTTCCACCCGGTCGCCCAGACGCACCAGGGGGCGTTGATTAAAACAGGTGTTCTGGTTGGTCCGCTGAAATTTCGTCAGTTTGTAGATATCGACAATGGAAGCGGCCTCCTGGCCTTCGCCATTGTCCGCCCGCACCACAATACGGGTGCCGTCCACGTCTTCCACGATGCCGCTGCGTTTGGCCACGACCGTGACCCCGGAATCCCGGGCCACCACGTTTTCCAGGCCGGTACCGATCAACGGCGGCGTACAGGTCAGAAGCGGCACGGCCTGACGCTGCATGTTCGAACCCATCAAGGCCCGGTTGGCGTCGTCGTTTTCCAGGAAGGGGATCAAGGAGGCCGCCACACTCACCAGTTGGCTGGGGGAGACGTCCATATAATCCACTTCTTCGGGCCGCACCATGACAAACTCCCCGGCCTTGCGGGCGGAGATCAGATCGGAGGTAAAGCGGTTGTCTTTGGTCAACGGGGCATTGGCCTGGGCGATGACATGATCTCCCTCTTCCAAGGCCGTCAGAAAAACGATGTCCCGGGAGACTTCCACATCCCAGTGGCCGTTCACCTGCTGCTTCTTCACCACCCGATAAGGGGTTTCGATGAAACCGAATTCATTCACCCGGGCATAGGTAGACAACGAGACGATCAGGCCGATGTTGGGACCTTCCGGCGTTTCAATGGGGCAGATACGGCCATAATGCGTGGCATGGACGTCACGCACCTCAAAGCCGGCCCGCTCCCGGGTCAAACCACCGGGGCCCAGGGCACTGAGTCGCCGTTTATGGGTGATCTCCGACAGAGGATTGGTCTGGTCCATGAACTGGGATAATTGGCTGGTGCCGAAAAACTCTTTGACCACCGCAGACACCGGCTTGGCATTAATGAGATCGTGGGGCATGAGGGTGTCGATCTCCGAGAGGCTCATGCGTTCTTTAATGGCCCGCTCCATCCGCACCAAGCCGATGCGGTATTGGTTCTCCAGCAATTCACCCACAGCCCGCACCCGTCTGTTCCCCAAATGGTCAATGTCGTCGATGGGACCTTCTTTTTCTTTCTGATTGATCAATTCCCGGACCGCATAGAGGATGTCTTCTTTGGTCAGGGTGCCTTGGGTGACCGGGGTGTCCAAGTTCAGCTTGAGGTTTAGCTTTAAACGCCCCACCGGCGACAGATCATAGTATTCGGGTTTGAAAAAGAGGTTTTCAAAAAACGTCGTGGCCACTTCCAGAGTCGGCGGGTTGCCGGGTCTGAGTTTGCGATAGATCTCGAGGATGGCATCCCGAGGCTTTTCGGTCTTATCCACTTCCAAGGTGTTGCGGAGACAGGGACTGACGTTCACCCCGTCAATATAGAGCAGATCCAATTCCTTGATGTTGTGCTGGCGGAGCAGGGTGAGTTTTTCTTCGGTCAGCAACTCATTGCAGGCGATCAGCAGTTCACCGTTATCCGGATCCACAATATCGTGGGCCACTACCCGGCCGATAAGTTCCTGGGGCTGCAAAGCCACTCGGTCAATCCCCGCGGCTTCAATCTTGCGCAACAACGGTTCGGTGATCTTCTTGTTTTTTTTCACCAAAACTTCCCCGGTCCCCGGGACCACGATATCGGCGGAAGCTTTGCGTTGCAGCAAGAATTGGGGGACGATCTTTTTTTCGATGACCTCGCCCTCGAGATAGACTTTTTCCGTGCTATAAAAGAAATTCAGCAGTTCCTCGGTGGTATAGCCCAAGGCTTTGAGCAGCACAGTCACCGGAAATTTCCGCCGGCGATCAATGCGGGCATAGAGAATGTCCTTGGGATCGAATTCAAAATCAATCCAAGAACCCCGCACCGGGATCAGACGGGCGGAATAGAGGAGTTTACCGCTGGAGTGGGTCCTGCCGCGGTCGTGATCAATGAACAATCCGGGGGAACGGTGCAATTGACTGACGATAACCCGCTCGGTGCCATTGATGATAAAAGTACCATTGGCCGTCATCAAGGGCATGGTGCCGAAATAGATCTCCTGCTCCTTAATGTCGCGGATCGGTGGGGGATCGGTATCCGCATCCACATCATAGACGACCAATTGCACCGTCAACTTCATAGGTGCTTCAAAGGTCATGCCCCGCTGCAGGCACTCTTCTTCATCGTACTTGGGAGGCGCAAAACTGTAGCTGACGAATTCCAAGGAGGCAGTACGGTTGTAATCTTTAATCGGAAAGACGCTCTTAAAAACCCCCTGTAACCCGTAATTACCCCGGAGTTCCGGAGGGGTATCTTTTTGTAAAAACCTATCGTAGGATTCCTTCTGCATTTCGATGAGGTTCGAAATGTCGATAATCCTCTCGATTTTGCCGAAATTCTTCCGATATAATTTGTGAGGAGAGAACACCTCTGCCATTCTTTCTCCTTGAGTCCGGACCCGCAAGTCCGGTTAACGCCAAAGTGCTGCCTCAAACCGGTCGACTGGACGCAGCCTTTTTACTTGATTTCGACGGTCGCGCCCTGCTCTTCCAGTTTCTTTTTGATTTCTTCGGCTTCGGCTTTGGAAACCGCTTCTTTTAAGACGGTGGGGACGTTTTCCACCGCGTCTTTGGCTTCTTTCAGACCCAAACCGGTGATGGCCCGCACTTCTTTGATCACTTGAATCTTGTTAGGCCCGATAACGGTCAGGACCGCGTCAAATTCGGTTTTCTCTTCGGCTACCGGGGCAGCTTCGGCACCGGCCGCGACCGGACCGGCCGCCACTGCCACCGGTGCTGCGGCGGTGACGCCGAACTTCTCTTCCAAGTCCTTGATCATCTCGGACAATTCCAATACTGACATATTGGCAATAAACTCAATGACATCTGCTTTGGTGATCGCCATGACGAAATCTCCTCCTTACCTTCACTGGCTCAAAAAATGAGGCGCATCCGGATGGTGCGCAACCTTATTGGCTCGGTTCGCTGGCCCGTTTCTCTTCCAGGGCTTTCAGGGTATACAATAATTTCCGGGGGACGCCGGCGAGGACGGCCACCAGAGCCGTGGGCACCGCCTGCAGGACACCCAACAATTTGGCCAGGAGAACTTCCCGGCTGGGGAGCCTGGCCAACTCCAGCAGGTCTTTATCCGTCAGCACCGAGTGGCCTAAAACTCCGGCTTTCAGTTTAAAGTTATCCGGCTTGTCTTTGGCATACTTGGAGACGATTTTAGCAATCTCCACCGGATCTTTGTAAGCCAACACCAGGGCGGTAGGGCCTACCAGATAGTTTGCCAAACCCTGGGCCACGGTTTCTTCGGAGGCTAATTTCAGCAGGGTGTTTTTGACCACGGCCAATTCACCCCCGGCTTCTTTCAGCTCCCGGCGCAGCTGTGTCAACTCAGCTACCTTCAATCCTTTAAAATCCGTCAGGATCTGGCATTCGGCCCGCCCCAGCTTTTCCTGCAGACTGGCAACAACTTCAGATTTCTTGCTTTTCAGCATCGGCTTGTCCCTTTTTCAGCATTCTGCCTTAGGCGGCGGCGCGGATCAGGTTTTTCACTTCCAGGGGGTCGACCCGGATGCCAGGCCCCATGGTGGTGGAGAGGGCAATCCCCTGGACATAGGTTCCCTTGCTGGTGGTGGGCTTCAGCCGCAGCAGGGTATCGAAGAAAGCCGCCAGATTCTGGAGCAGCTTCTCACTGCCGAAGGAGACCTTCCCCATGGGAGCGTGCACCACCCCGGCTTTATCCACCCGAAACTCGATCTTGCCGGCCTTGAGTTCCTGGACCGCCCGCCCCACGTCAAAGGTGACTGAGCCGGCTTTGGTGTTGGGCATCAGACCCCGGGGGCCCAAAATCTTGCCGATCTTGCCCACCGCCCCCATCAGATCAGGGGTAGCGACGGCTTTATCGAAATCCATCCAGCCGCCTTTAATTTTTTCGATGAGGTCGTCGGCGCCGACATAATCGGCCCCTGCTTCCAGGGCCTCCTTCTCTTTTTCCCCTTTGGCAAAGACCAGCACCCGCACGGTCTTGCCGATGCCGTTGGGCAGCACCACCGCGCCCCGCACCATCTGATCCGCGTGTCTCGGGTTGACGCCCAGCCGAACGGCCACATCCAAGGTTTCGTCAAATTTGGCGTAACTGGTTTCCAAGGCTTCGGCCACGGCTTCGGTAAAGGTGTATTTGCGGGTTCGATCTATCTTCTCCCGCATGGCCAGATATTTTTTACCCCTGTGCGGCATGTCGCATCACCTTCCTGTCTTCAGAAAAACTCAGACGATCTCTATTCCCATACTCCGGGCCGTGCCCATGATGGTCTTTTTGGCCGCTTCCACATCGACGGTATTGAGATCGGGCAATTTCTGCCGGGCGATCTCCTCCACCTGCTGCATGGTCACTTGTCCCACTTTCTGCCGCCCCGGCTCTTTGGAACCTGAGGCCAATTGGGCTGCCTTTTTCAGCAGCACCGAGGCCGGCGGCGTCTTGGTGACGAACGTGAAGGAGCGGTCTGCATAGACGGTGATCAGGACGGGGATGATCAGCCCTTCCTGACCCTGGGTCCGAGCATTGTAACTCTTGACAAATTCCATTATGTTGACCCCGTGTTGACCCAAGGCGGGGCCAACCGGGGGAGATGGATTGGCCTGACCGGCGGGCAACTGCAATTTAATCTGGGCAATCACCTTTTTTGCCATGATGCTGCACTCCTTACGACGATAATTTCCTGCCCTGCACTTGGTAAGGTCTTAGATTCCCACCTTACTCGGTCTTCTCCACTTGGGAGAACTCCAGCTCCACCGGGGTCGGCCGGCCAAAGACGCTGATCATGACCCGCACCCGGCCCTTTTCCCCTTTGACCTCATCCACCACCCCGTTAAAATTGGTGAAGGGCCCTTCCGTCACCCGGACTTTATCCCCCAGTTCAAAGATGATCTTGGGCTTGGGTTTCAGCGCCCCTTCTTTGATCTGGGCAATGACTTTTTCGGCTTCGGCGTCGGGGAGAGCCACCGGCTCGTTGCGACCTCCCAAAAATCCCGTTACCTTGGGGGTATCCTTGACCAGGTGCCAGGTGTCGTCATTGAGCTCCATCCGGACCAGAACATAGCCGGGATAAAATTTTCGGTGGGAGATGCGCTTCTGCCCCTTGACCATCTCCTCGACCTGCTCGGTGGGGACCAACACTTCGGTGACAAGGTCTTGTAGGCCTCGGCTGCGGGCGCGTTCTTCCAGGGCAGCTTTCACTTTTTTTTCAAACCCGGAATAGGTGTGCACGACATACCACTTTTGGGCCACAGCCGTCAGTCCTCCTATCCCATGAGATATTTAACTAACCTGGACAGGGCCATATCCACCAGGCCGAGATAGAAAGCCACCAGGATGACTAAAGCCAAGACCACGCCAGTGGCACCCACCGTCTCTTTCTGGCCAGGCCAGGTCACTTTTTTCAGTTCGATCCATGCTTCTTTGATGAACTGCACGGACTTTTGCCAATAATCAGCCACTGCCGGCCAGGCAAATTTCGTGCTCTTTTTGGGCTTTAATTTGACGATCTGACTTTTGCCCGGTTTTTTTGGCATGTCCTTGGCGACGGCTTCCTGGGGCTTGTCGCCTGACTTTTCTTTGACTTTGGTCTTCTTCATGGCCACGGGGCTGTCTCTCTGCTGGTTTCCGGCAATGAACGGCAGGGCGTCCAACTAGTTACTTTTGCAATATTTTGGCGAAAAAATTTGCGGCGCTGTCTTCCGTCCCAAAACTCCCCTTTGCCGTCAGCCGGATGGACAACACTCTGCAAACTCACCCCAATGGAGAATTCCCGGGAAGCTCAACCCTGGACTAGAATACTAGAATACGTCAGTTGGGGAGGAGATGGGCTTGAATCACCTTATACAGCGTCTCAGCTCGGTCCACAAAAAAAAATGGCAGGCCAGGAGGGATTCGAACCCCCATCACCCGGTTTTGGAGACCGGTGCTCTAACCGTTGGAGCTACTGGCCTGTGCCTGATCTACTTGGTTTCGCGATGAGCTGTATGCGCCCGACAGGCCGGGCAGAACTTTTTCAGTTCCAACCGGTCCGGCGTCCGGCGCTTATTCTTCGTGGTAGTATAGTTCCGACGCTTACAGTCAGTACAGGCTAATATTATAATATCGCGCATAGGTTATTATCTTGTCAAGGTTAAGAGTGCATATTTAGCCGTTGGCCCATCACAGGCCGGCCGCCACCTACTCAATGATATCGGTGACGACGCCGGCGCCCACGGTGCGGCCGCCTTCCCGGATGGCAAAACGTAGTTCTTTTTCCAAGGCTACCGGGGTGATCAGGTGGACCTCGATGGCCACGTTGTCGCCCGGCATGACCATCTCCACA
>DYEV01000038.1 GCA_020725545.1 Desulfobacca sp.
AACCCCAAGCAACATCCGTAACGCCGGTCTCCAGACCCGCGGAACCCCAAGCAACATCCGTAACGCCGGTCTCCAGACCCGCGGAACCCCAAGCAACATCCGTAGCGCCGGTCTCCAGACCGGCAAAACCCCAAGCAACATCCGTAGCGCCGGTCTCCAGACCGGCGGAACCCCTGACCACTGCTCTCGTCCAATGCTTGCCGCCACCGATCCCTTCCCTTTCTGTCCCGGCCCTTGCCCCTGGCGATCAGACAACAATATTCACCAGCTTCTGCCGGGCTACGACCACCTTTTTGACGCTCTGGCCCTGGAGCAGTTCCTGAATACGGGCATCGGCGAGGGCCTGCTCTTTGATCTCCTCGTCGCCGGCGTCTGCGGCCACCATGATTTTGCTCCGCAGCTTGCCGTTGACCTGAATGACCACCAACTTGGTCTCGGCGGCCATGGCCGCGGCATCGGCTTCAGGCCAGGATTCCAGATAAATGGAGGTGGTATGCCCGAGATGATGCCAGACCTCCTCGGCCAGATGCGGTACCATGGGGCTGAGGAGGAGGATCAGGGCCTCGATGCCCTCCCGCCAGACCGCCGCGGCCAAGGGTTCGGCCAGAGCAGCCTCACCCTCCTCCTCCCGGATTTTATAGAGATCGTTGACCAATTCCATGAGGGCGGCGATGGCGGTGTTAAAATGCAGGCGGGCTTCAATGTCCGCGCTGACCCGGTGGATGGTCTGATGTACCCGTTGTCGCAGGCGGCGGAGCTCCGGCGTTAAATCCTGGCCATTGCCACGATACGGCTCGGCTTGAACGAGGGGTGCGCCCAACTCCACCACCAGGCTCCAGACCCGATTCAGGAAACGGAAACTGCCGGCGACGCCTTTCTCAGACCAGTCCAGGTCTTTTTCCGGCGGCGCCGCAAAGAGGCAGAAGAGGCGGGTGGTGTCGGCGCCGTAGGTTTGGATCAGCTCGCCGGGGTCCACCACGTTGCCTTTGGATTTGGACATCTTGGCGCCGTCCAGGAGCACCATGCCCTGGGTCAGCAAGCGCCTGAAGGGTTCGTCGAGATTGATATAGCCCAAATCCCGCAGGACTTTGGTGAAGAACCGGGCGTAGAGCAGATGCAGGACGGCATGTTCGATACCGCCGATGTACTGGTCCACCGGCAGCCAATATGCCACCTTCTCCCGTTCCAGGATGCCTTTTTGATACCCAGGGCAGGCATAGCGCAGGAAATACCAGGAGGATTCCACAAAGGTATCCATGGTATCAATCTCCCGCCGGGCCGGACCGCCGCAGCTGGGGCAGGTGGTGTGCACGAAGGCGTCAACTTTGGCCAGAGGCGAGCCGCCTTCGCCGGAAATGGCCACATCCAGGGGCAGGACGACTGGCAGATCGGCCTCGGGCACGGTCTGTATGCCGCAGGTGTCGCAATAAAGAATGGGTATGGGGGCGCCCCAGTAGCGCTGGCGGGAGATGCCCCAGTCCTTGAGCCGGTAATGCACCGTACGGCTACCCAGCCCCTGGGATTCCAGGGCCGCGGTGATGGCCTCTTTGGCCGCCTCGCTGGCCATGCCGTCAAATTTCTTAGAATTGACGAGGATCCCTGGTTCCTCATAGGCAGCGGTCATGGTTGCGGGCGTCAGAGTCCGGTCCGGCGGCTGGATGACCACGACGATGGGCAGGCCGTATTTCTGGGCAAACTCAAAATCCCGCTGGTCATGGGCCGGCACCGCCATGACCGCGCCGGTACCGTATTCCATGAGGACAAAGTTGGCCACATAGATGGGCATGCGCCAACCGGTGACCGGGTTGAGGCAATAACAGCCGGTAAAAACGCCCTCCTTGGCCAACTCCTCCACCACCCCTTTACTGCGATCCCGCTGTTTCCAGGTGCTAATGAAATCCTGGACCGCCGCGGCCTGAGGGGTGCCCTGGGCCAGCTCCACAGCGAGGGGATGTTCCGGTGCCAAACTCATGAAAGTAGCGCCGAAAAGGGTATCGGGCCGGGTGGTGAAGACCGTGATCTTGTCGTTGCGGCCCTCCAACGGGAAGAAGATCTGGGCGCCCTCGGAGCGGCCGATCCAGTTGCGCTGCATGGTCAAAACCCGCTCCGGCCACCCCGGTAGGCGATCGCAGAAATCCAGCAACTCCTCCACATAGTCGGTAATTTTAAAGAACCACTGCTCCAGTTCCCGCAAGATCACTGGTTGTTTACAACGCCAGCAGCCGCCGTCCTCCACCTGCTCATTGGCCAGGACGGTCTGGCAGTGTTCGCACCAATTTACCGGCGATTTCTTCTTATAAGCCAGACCCCGTTTGAACATCTCGATGAAGACGAGCTGTTCCCAACGGTAATAGGCCGGGTCGCAGGTGGCCAATTCCCGCTGCCAGTCATAGCTGTAGCCCAAGGATTTGAGCTGCTGCCGCATATAGGCAATATTTTCATAAGTCCAGGTAGCCGGATGCACGCCGTGGGCCAGGGCGGCGTTCTCCGCCGGCATGCCAAAGGCATCCCAGCCCATGGGATGGAGGACGTTAAACCCCTGCAGACGCTTATAGCGGGCCACCACATCGCCGATGGTGTAGTTGCGCACATGACCCATGTGGATCCGGCCGGAGGGATACGGGAACATCTCCAGGACATAATATTTGGGCCGGTCCGGGTCCTCGCTGACTCGAAAGATGTTTTGCTCTTCCCAAATCTGCTGCCATTTGGCTTCGATGGCGGCGGGATGGTAACGCGTCTCCATAGTGCTGCCAACTCCTGTGATCTTGCGTAATAATTATCAGAATCTATTTTATAGAAGTCTTGGCGCTCTTAGCCGACCTTAAGATAATAATTTTCCTAATAATTTTCCTTTTTGCCGAGAATGGTCCGCTTTGGCAGAGTTATTGAGATACCGGTGGCCGGCAACTAATCAAAAAGATATTTGGTCAATATCTTATTTTTCATCTTTTCTTTGTCATTAGATATGCTGGACGGGCCACTGGGGGAAATTTTTCCGCCACCGCTCCAGATTCAATACCAAACATTTCTGGGCAATTTCTCTGTGCCAGCGCGGCGAGGGCATGCCAATGGGTAGTTGGTGATTTAACTGCTTCTGTGAAAAACTGATTTGAGCATTTTCTAACGTAAGTAAGCAGAGGTAATGGATGGGCTTATGTATTTTCTTTTCGGCCCAACGGTACAACCAGCTGTCACGATATTTATATTTGAGTGTTTCAAGCAATCTATTGAGATACTTATTTATTTCTTTTTTACCAGCATTATGACAGTCAGTAGCTAATTTGTAGTCATCGGGGGGAAAAAAGTCCTTTACTTCAATAAATAAAAAATGATTGGGCAATTCCACAATGCAATCTACGGCCTTCATAGCATGGGAAAGGCCATGATAGTTGGACTTCTGAGAATTTTTCTCATCAAAGATAAAAGCATCGACGGCCTCTGGAAAATTAAAAGAGAAATTGTTAACCTCAATAATCATTAAGCAATTTTCCCAATAGATCGCTGGATTTCGACATCAATAATTCTGCCGAATGCATCATCAATAGAATTGGGAGATATATCACTATATTTATTGGTAGAGAATAGAGCGATTTCTCCACTATCTCTATTTTTATAAAGGCTATGATAGAGTATAGCGTCTTTATTTTCGCTTTTTAAATCGAACCATTTCAGAATAATATAATCATGGGTGGCCAAGAAAATTTGAACGCCGAGTTGCTGCAGAGCAATGAGGATCTCTACAACAGTTTCCATGAAGCTGGGGTTGAGATTAGCTTCGGGTTCATCCCAAAAAAGAACCGAACCTTTAAAGAGCACGCCATTCTGAATAAGGAGCCAAAGGAGGGCCAATTTTCGCAACCCCTCGGCCACAAGGGTGAATTCCAGTTCTCCCTGTCTATTTTTTAAAAGAACTCCTCTTTCTTGCTAACCACTTTCCCTTCCATGGACCTTTGCAGGATCTCTAGGAGCCCTTTCCGGGTTGCATCAGGTGCACCCCGCAGTGGTCCGAGAAAGGCACGGTCAATAATATCGGCAAAGACTTCTGCAAAATGAATTTCCCGATAATTATACAGGGAACGAAATTTAGGAGCATTCGCCATCATATCTTTTACTGGAATATAGACGGACTCCAAGGGATTTTCCAGCCAAGTCTTCACATTCCCCTGGGTAATCGCATTATCCGGTGATTTTGTATGATTGGATATTGTGAGGCCGATATAAATAGTTGTATTCTTATCGATCAGATGACGATAAACTTTCACAGATCCTTGGGTACTTTTAGGGGCCCGTTTGACCAGACGTCCGATCTGTTCACTCGATGGCAGAAAGACTCGATAAATTTTTTCGCCAAAACTTTTCTGGCTCTTGGAAATATCACAGGCTGCATAGATCGCCTTTAAAATATGTGTTTTGCCAGTGGCGTTCTTGCCGATAAAGATATTTATACCCGGAGAAAAGTTAATCTCCAGGTCTTTGAAGGCCGTAAAATGATCAAATCTTATTTTTTGCATCATGGCAGTTGCTCTGCCCTCGGCAGTATGGGAACCAAGAACGTCATTGCCCTCAAAACCAACGAGCCCCTTGAACCTGATCTGGGTATCATTTAGTTATACAAGTGTCAGCCGCTCACCCGACTATAAATCCGGGCGTCCACGGCAAAAACGCCCCGCTCGTAGACCAGCAGCGGGTTGAGCTCGATCTGGTCCAACTGCGGGTTGGCGGTGGCCAGACGGGCCAGGGCCTTCATGATCTCCACCAAGGCTTCCTGGTCCCGACGCGGCTGGCCCCGGGTTCCGGCCAGGAGGGGATAGCCCTTGATGGACCGGATCATCTGCCAATATTCTTCTTCTTTGGCCGGCAGGAGACAGAACTGCACATCCCGGAAAATTTCCGTGAAGATGCCACCCAGACCGAACATCAGGGTGGCGCCGTATTGGGGGTCGGTGAAGACGCCCAGGATGACCTCCAGACCGCCGGGTTTGGCCATGGGGGAGACGGTGACGCCGTCCAGGCGGGCGTTGGGGGCATGCATAAGGGCGGTCTTGAACAGGTCCGCCACCTCTTCCCGAATCTCTTCCTCGGTGGTCAGATGGAGGCGCACACCGCCGATATCAGATTTGTGGGGCAGATCGGGCGAAGCGATTTTGATGGCCACCGGTCCGCCGAACTGCGCGGCCAGGGCCACGGCCTCATCGGCCGTGGTGGCCAAGGGGCAGGCGGCCACCGGGATCCCGTGTTTGGCCAGCAAAGCCGCGGCCTCGCCGGGCGGCAGGAGGGTAAGATTGGGCGCGGCCGGGGGCGCCACCGCCACCGGCGCGGCTGGAGCCGGCTCCGCCTCAAAACGGAAAAACTGATACAGGGCCTGCAGGCCGCGCTCCGGTGTGGGGAAGACGGGCATCCCCCGCTGGTGCATCCGGGGTACCTCCTGACGCTCGACGTCGGCGCCACCCATAAAAATGACCAGCTCCGGGTGTCCCGGCGAGACCACCTGGGAGGCGTCAGGGATGGGGTCGCCGAAGATCAGCACCAGATTATCATACTCATGCCGGGCCGCGGCCATCACGCGCACATAGAGGCCGGGGTCGCTCATGACATCGCCGGTTAAATCCACGGGATTGCCTACGGCACAATGGGGTGGGACGATCTCCCGCAATTTCTTCTGAAGCTCCGGGGATGGCGGCGGCACCTCAAAACCCAGTTTTTCGGCGGCATCGATGGCCAAAATGGCGGCGCCGCCGGAGCTGGTGATATTTAGCAACTTCTTTCCCCGAGGCTTGGGGTAATAGGCCAGGATTTTGGCGAAATCATACAGTTCCGCCACCGTTTCCGCCCGATGGACCTTATAGCGCCGGAAGATGGCATCATAGACCGCGTCACTGCCGGCCATGGATTTGGTATGGGATTCGGCCGCCAAACGGCCCTGCTCGGTGCGACCGGCCTTGAGAATGATAATGGGTTTGGTGGCCGCGGCCAAAGCGTCCAAAAAGTAGGTCGGCCGCTTGACGCCCTCGATATACAGGGCGATGACTTTGGTATGGGGGTCCTGGTTGAAATATTCAATGGCATCAGCCTCGTCCACGTCGGCCCGGTTGCCCAGGCTGACGAAGACGCTGACGCCCAAATGATCCTGGGAGGCCCAATCCATCAGGGCGGCGCCGACTGTGCCGCTTTGCGAAATAAAGGCCATGCTACCCTGGGTGGTAAGAAGCGGCCAGGAGGCGCAGAGTTTCTGATGAGGGTTGTTCACCCCTTGGCAGTTGGGGCCGATGAGCCGCACTCCATAATGTCGCGCCGTTTGGGCCAACTCTTCCTGGAGTTTTTCGCCCTCCGCCCCGGCTTCGGCAAAACCACCGGTAATGACGATAGCCGCTTTGACCCCCGTCTGGCCACACTGCTCTATGGCCCCCACCACCGCTTTGGCCGGGATGACCACCACCGCCAGGTCCGGCGGGCTGGGCACCTCGCCGATCTGTTTATAGGCCGGGAGTCCCAAGACGGTGTCGGCCTTGGGGTTGATGGGATAAATGGGCCCCGGAAAGCCAGCATGGATCAGATTATATAAGATATCATGGCCAAGCTTGCCGGCCACGGTGGAGGCACCGATGACGGCCACACTTTTGGGACGAAAGATCGCATCCAGGGATTGCACTGTTTCCATGTTTCCTCCTGACGGCTCGGTGAGGGTGACGCATTACGCCCAGGATATTATTTTCCAATAAATTCTGTGCAGATGTTACCACAGGCAGTTGGCCCTGACAATGGTTTTCCACCCCTGGAGACGCTCTGTCACCTTTTGCGAGTTCCGCGTCTCGGGGTTTACGAGTTTTGCCCCTTTTTTTTCCCACTGACCATAGCTAAATCTGGTCTGAAGCTGGAAAGATCCTGGTATAATTTCAATAAATCAGGTACAAATCTCCGCAGCGCGGCAAGCGCCTCAGCTCACTGATTGCCACAACCTGGGAGGAAGGTATGAAGAAAAGAACGGCCTTGTTTTTCATAATTGTCCTGGCAGTCTGGGTAGGGAGCGTCGAAGCCCAGTATATCCCCGATCCAGATATCCAGGGCAAAATCAATGATGCCCAACAGCGGCTGGCGCTGACCGGCCGGATTGCCTATGCCCAGGAATTGGGCGGCTATTTTCTGCAGAGCGGGAAGGCTGGCAACAAGATCATCTTGAATCAAAACTATGAGGTGCTCAAAGAGATTGCCCAAAGCCGGCGTGAGGTCAAGATTCAAGGACGGGTCAGTCCCGTTGACGTCAAAGCCCGTCATATTTTCATCGAAACCCTTGACGGCAAACCCTATCACGGCGACAAAGCGCCGTTGGTAAAACCGCCCTCGAAGTTAACCCCAATCTTTTAGCTGGCTGCTGCAGAATTGCTTGGCGGGGCGGAGGCAGTGCCTCCATCACTGAGCCAGTGGCTGCCGGCGGACAGGGAAACCATTTGTTGAGAACGGCTCTGCCCCGGCACACGCATCCTGCTGCTCTTTTGCCAAAAAAAAGGGCGGCCCTGCAGCCGCCCCCACTGTTTAAGGTTCATTATGACTGCCGCAGCCCTGGTGACTGTGGCGTGGAGGGTCTTAGAGCCGGTACCGTTTTCTGACCGTCAACCCTACCAGACCGGAGGCCAGCAAGAGTAGGGAGCCGGGCAAGGGCACCACGATCTGCGGCACATAATTGAGGTCGCTGGGATCAAGAGCAAAGGCATAGAAAAGCGACGGCTTGTCCGGCAAAAAATCATTGTCACTGGTGACCAACAGCGGCAAACGTCCGTCCGGCAAAAGGGGGCCAAAGGCCAAGCCTTCGATCTTCTCGGGGAAATCTGCGCCTGCTAAGCCGAATTGTGCATCGAGAAGGTCCAGGAACAGTTTCTTGTCCACCGGGGTTACGCCGGCAGGCACGCCGGTCCGGGGGAGACTGTCAATGGCGCTGATATCTGTGGCGGCTGCGATATTAATCTTGAAGATTTTCTTAAATTTGGCATCCTTACCGGCCTTACCGTCCCGCTCCAACACGAAAATTTCGTGATCGTTAATGGCCAGGATCTCATTGACGCCATTACCTTTGTCCTCTAACTGATAGAGGAACTCCCGGGTGGCGCCGGAACTGATATCGATTTCTAACAAGCGGTTATTCTTGCCGACACGTTTCAGGTCCTTATCCAGGGCATTATCCTGGATCAGGGCGTTTTGCATTAATCCATAAAGTTTGCTACCCTGGGGATTGATGGCCAGACCTTCCATCCCCCGGTTGGGCTGCCGACCGCCGGGATTGGTCAACTCCACGGCCGGATCGGCACTGGGAACACCCGGCGGCGTGATGAGGAATCTCGGGGGTATTGTCAGCGAGCGCAAGCGGTTGCCAAAGGCATCGAACTCATAGAGGAAAGGCCCATACTCATCGGCAATAAAGATCGTCCCGGTCCGCCCTACCCTGACCGCCTCCGGATCAAAGCGCAGGCTAGCGGGTGAGTTGGTGGCATCAAAAGCCGTGGCGTTGCCTGTGAAGATTTGTCCGGAATATGCCGGACCTTTGCTGAGCAGGTGGGTAGATAGCAGCTTGGGGGTAACGGTCTTGGCCACCGGATCAATATTGGTAACACTTCAGTTAACTGAGAACTTCGCCTCAGGTAAAGGAGGTAAGGAACCGGT